>NZ_JAQQEF010000020.1:0-154429 GCF_046027605.1 Paraburkholderia fungorum | reverse complement strand
ACAGAATGGCAGTCTCTGCGAAGGAAGCAATGGGCAGATCGAAGCTGAAGGTTGTTGCGGATCGGGGTTACTTCAGCGGCCCGGAGATACGGGTATGCGATCTGAACGACATCAGTGCGTACGTTCCCACGCCACTCACCTCCGCCTCGCGGAAGAAAGGTCTCTTCACCAAGGCCGACTTTGTCTACGAATCAAAAAACGATGTGTATCGATGCCCCCCTGGCGAGCGAGCTAACCGTCGGCCGCAGCGCGCGATGAGTTGCACTTTTGGACGTCCGTCGTCGAGGTTTGAAGCGCTCAGCGCCGCTCAGGCGCCCATGACTTCCGGGGGATGTTTTTTCACATAACGCCCAGGCGCAGGCTCGATCGGCTGGTACTTCGCGTTGCCCGGCTTCTTCGGCGCTGCGACCTGCTTGCCCGCATGCGCCTGCAGCCAGTTGTTCCAGTGCGTCCACCAGCTCCCGGGCTGCGATTTCGCCGACGCCAGCCACGCCTGCGGATCGTCGCCGAGCGTGCCATCGCTCCAGTAGCTGCGCCTGTTCTTCGACGCCGGATTGATCACGCCCGCGATGTGCCCGCTCGCGCCGAGCACGAACTGCGTGTCACCTCCAACGAGTTGCGTCGAACGGTACGCGCCCTTCCACGGCACGATGTGATCTTCTTGCGTGCCGAAGATATAGCTCGGCATGTCGATGCTGCCGAGCTCCACCTGCGTGCCGCACATCGAGAGGCGGCCCGGCTTGCACAGATTGTTTTCCAGATACATGTTGCGCAGGTACCAGGCGTACATCGGGCCGGGCAGATGGGTGCCGTCGGCGTTCCACTAGAGCAGGTCGAACGCCTGCGGCGCGCCGCCCCTAAGGTAGTTGTTCACGACATACGGCCAGATCAGGTCGTTCGCGCGCAGTGGCGTCATATGCCGGTCGCGGACTTACGTTGACTTTGACCACGTCCGATCCCCCGTTTATCTAGTCTATCGCTGTATTCGATCATGCGAGCGACCCGTGACAGCTAGATAAACTGCCGGCATATGATCGGTGTGAATCTTAAAGAATGCTAACAACCGCACCTTAAGGAAAACTGATGCTCCGCACCGAATGCTCCTACTTAGAGGTTCGCCGTCAAACAGGGCTGTGGCCATGAAGACATGATCGGCCGCATGCAGCCATAGGCACGAAACACCGTGCGAACTCTTCAGATAGTCGGCTGAAAGGCATGCCGTTTCACAGGCAGGCTTCTTGCTGATCAATCAGATATGCATTACTCACGTTCAGTGACGGGAAGGAATATGCGCCGCTTCAAACATCTGGTTGTGGTATCGGTTTTGTCGTTAGCAGCATGCGCACTGGGGCCGTCCGGTCCAGCCGATACTGCGTTCGGTGCGTCGCCGGCCCTCCCGGCGCACGAATCGGCCTTGATCCCAATGGTCAACATCGCGCCCGTTCAGGGGCGCCCCGACGGCTTTATGCCAAACGCTCCTGCCGGTTTCGCGGTTACCGAATTCGCCAGCGGTCTGGCGCATCCGCGCTGGCTTTACACACTACCCAACGGTGACGTGCTGGTGGCGGAAAGCGATGCGCCTCGTGAACACGACTCAGGAAGTGGCCTATCCGGCTGGATCCGACGACAGGTCATGAAGCGCGCGGGCGCGGGTGTGCCGAGCCCCGATCGCATCGTGCTCCTACGCGATGCGAATGGCAGTGGCATCGCACAGATGTGTACAGTGTTTTTGCGTGGTCTGCATTCGCCGTTCGGCATGGCTCTCATTGGCAATGAACTCTACGTGGCCGACACTGATGCGTTGCTGCGTTTCGACTATGTGCCGGGCGCCACGTCGATCGAAAGCCCCGGAGTCAAGGTCGCCGGGTTGCCGGCCGGTCCGATCAACCATCACTGGACCAAAAACATTCTGGCGGACCGTTCGGGCAAGCATCTATACATCTCGGTGGGTTCGAACAGCAACGCGGGTGAAAATGGCATAGCAGCGGAAGAAGGCCGGGCAAGGATCCTTGAGTTCGACGTGCAAAGCGGTAAATTGCGCCCCTATGCGACAGGACTACGCAATCCGAACGGACTTTCCTGGCAACCGCAAAGCGGTGCGTTATGGACGACGGTCAATGAGCGGGACGACCTCGGTAACAACCTCGTTCCGGATTACATGACAGCGGTAAGAGACGGCGCCTTCTATGGTTTCCCCTACAGCTATTACGGCCAGCACGTTGACACGCGAGTCAAGCCACAACGTCCAGCGCTCGTCGCGACAGCCATCCCGCCGGACTATGCTCTGGGCAACCACACGGCGTCGCTGGGGCTGGTCTTTTACGACCGGACTGTCTTCCCACCACATTACCGCAATGGGGCTTTCATCGGACAGCACGGCTCATGGAACCGCAAACCACGCACGGGATACAAGGTGGTATTCGTGCCGTTTGTCGATGGGAAACCGACTGGAGTCCCCGAAGATTTTCTGACCGGGTTTCTGACGCCGGACGGCCACGCGGTGGGGCGGCCCGTTGGCGTTGCGCTGGATGCGCGCGGCGCGTTGCTGGTAGCGGACGACGTGGGCAATGCTATCTGGCGAGTGGCGGCCACCAGCAATAATACTTCGGCGCATCCTATAACTTCCGGCGAATGACCTGATCCTGTCTTCAGTCGCATACGCGCGCTCCGTGAGCCCTAGCTGCTGAAGATCCAGTTCATTTACAAACACATCGACGGCCCGCAAGGGGGTTGGTGTCCGTTACGTAGTCGTCGAGTGCCTCAGGAAGAAGAAAACTTTGCGTACGGCCACCGCCGATCAACAGCCAGTCTCGCGCATGGGAACCCTGGAATCGGGGAAACCTCATCGGGCTCCCATACGCGAAGCCGGCGCGTCATCCACATCGCTCGCGAATAGCGGCGTACGCGCAGACCGTATGAACCGGTCGTTTCGAATCCGTCAGGTTCAATGGTGCCTTCGGCAGGCTTCGGCCCGGACTGGCCCAGCAGCCAAAGGTCTGTCGTTGTGCAGCGGGCGCCCGTGGATTATCGGCTCAGGGCGGCCTGGGCCCGTTGCAGCCACTCGCTGTTATGTTCGCGGGCGTGGCGTGGCCAATGCCTGCCATCCTGCACAATCTCAGCGTAAAGTTCGCGCGCACGCTGGCGGTCGGTCTCGTCGGGCTGCATCGCTAGCCAATCGGCGTACAGGCAACGCGGTGCGGCGTCGCTTGCGCTCGCGAGCGCAATCTCGAACGCGGCGCGTGTGCCTGGCGCGCCAATCGCTTCCAAGGCCCGTGCATAGAGCAACGCGGGCTCCGGCTGCCGGCGGGTGAGAGGATGGGCGGCGAACAGTCTTTCCAGCGCGTCCTGCGTGGCCGAAGCATTGCCGTTGGCAAACTGCGCACGCGCCAGCCCTTGGAGTAAAGCCGGATCGGATGAGAACGGCCCGCTGGCCGCCGCCTGGTAATGCTCCAGTGCCTCGGCGGCATTTCCTGCATCGAGCAGCGCTGCAGCCAACCGCATGCGATGCGCGACGGTCGGCGCGCGATCGAAATCCGTGCGCGCCTCGCGCACCGCTCGGTTGGGATCGACAAGCTGCGAGATGGCCCTCGTTGCCGCCCTCGCCCCGCGCGACTGGCGCAGGGAGGGCAAGTAAATGACAAAGAAGTAGACCGCACTGCCAAGGCCAGGAAAAAGAAACAGGATCAGCAGCCAGTACATGTTCTGCTGGGAGCGCACGGCATGCACCGCAAAGAACAGGGCGATGATGACGTAAAGGCTGATTCCGAAGATGCGCATTTACGAGAAGGTCAGTTGTGGGACGTTGCCGACGGTACAGCAGCGAAACGGCAGAGCGCTATTGTGACAGAATCGCGCTCCCATGCGTGGTAGCTCAACGGGACCCGCTCCGCCACCTGGCAGTTAGTCCGGGCCGCCAGACAGCGCATACCCATCATCCGGCCGACACTACCAAACCGGGCATCGGCCTTTGCGGACCTCCCGGTGCCGCTCCTGATGAGTCAACTACAGAAGGTTGCTTTCCTACCAATCGGACCCTTGCGGTCGCGAATGACTGGTCTCATCGCCAGTGAATGCGTACTCTCGACCCAATTGGGCCCTTCGACCGGGCGGCAATTCAACGGCCTCTGAAGTAAAGTAAATCGGTCGTTTCGCCACCCACGACGGGCGCGCGGTTGGACGAGCTGGTAGATTCCTGATCGCGATGCCATCCGCGCATGCGCTACATGCGGACCTGGGCAAGGCGGCGATGGCGATCGCTTTCGGGCGAGGCTTGGACCATTATGATGCAACCGCTCTGGGCGCTGGCGGCGCTCGCGATTGAGAAGCTTGGCGTACGGGACATCATCGGCTATTGCTTCACCGCGTTGCTATTCTCCGGAGTGGTGTTCACCCCGGGCCTTTATATCTTCCAGCCGCTTGCGGACGGAGACGCGACACATGGATGCTCACGAACTTGTCACGCGGCCGACACAGCCTGTCCGCCGCCCAGTGCTGGTCTGGGACGCGCCGGTGCGACTGTTTCACTGGTTGGTGGTCGTGCTGGTCACGGCGGCGTATGTCACCTTGAAACTAAACTGGATCGACTGGCACGTCCGGGTCGGCGAGACGCTGCTCGCGCTGGTTATTTTCAGGCTACTGTGGGGCTGCTTTGGCAGTGAGACCGCGCGCTTTCGCGGTTTCGTGGCGTCGCCCGCGGCTGCACTTCGACATTTGCACCACCTGTTTCGCCGCGAGCCGGATGTGCAGGTGGGCCACAATGCGGCCGGCGGCTGGATGGTCCTGCTGCTGCTCGCGTTGCTGCTGGTCGAGACGCTGAGCGGGCTCTACGTCAACAACGACATTGCCGACGAAGGGCCGTTGAGCGAAGTCGTGCCCGCGTGGCTCGCCAACGCGATCTCGACCCTGCACGGGCTTGTTTGGGACGTGCTGCTCGCCGCAGTGGCGCTGCACGTGCTCGTGATCGCCATCTACGCGGTAGCGAAGGGGCACAACCTGCTGCGTCCGATGCTAACGGGCTACAAGCTGTTGCCCTCCTCCATCGACGCGCCGCGGCAGACGCCAGCGCTGCTGGCGCTGCTGCCGCTCGGCGTCGGCGCCGCCGTGGTGATGCTGCTCGCGGCTTATCTCTGAGCTCGCCGGGAACCTGATCTCAGGATGCCGCTTCAGTGGGGTCGCGTCAGTTGCTCTTCGGGGGCACCACCTGGCCGCGGATCTCGCCGTTCGGATTGCTTTTGGTGTGAACGTTGATGTACATGTCACCGGCTTCGAACATCTTGGCATCGTCCGGGGATAACGTGGCCTGACCGCTGATCGGGCTCGTCACCTCCATGTTGCCTTTCTGAGAGAGCCAGACCTTCACGCCGGCGTTTTTGCCGGCTGGGGCGGGCCCGTGGAAATGTGCCATCGTGGCCTGACTCGACAATCCGCCGAAGCTGATGTTCCAGGTTACGACCCGCGTGCCTGAGTCATACGTGAGGTCGGCGCTGCCGCTGCCTGGAGTCTGCACCGGCGGAACCTGTTGAGCGCCCGTCAACGGCACTTCAAATGAGACCGGTGCCGCTTGCACTACGGTCAGCGTACCTGCTAAGGCCAGGCCACCGAACACCATGAAAGCGCACTGCGAGATGGATCGTGACATTTAGTTTTCTCCTTTAGGGAACAACGAACGCGCGATGATGCGGATGCATAAATCGACCCGCTGCGGAGGTTGAACCACGTGCTACCGCAGCGGACAGGTCATCCATCCGATCGCCAGTCGACTACATCGGCGGAGCGACTCCATCCTTTTCGACCACCACGCGCTGCGCGACAAATGCACCCTGCGACGCGGCCGTCGCGACCACAAACACTTTCTTGCCCGCGATCAGGTCGGTGCGTGCGGCCGGCGTGAAAGTGACGATGGGTACGTTGGGCGGAACGGTCACTTCATTGTTGCCGCCTTTGTACGACAGCTTCAGATTCCGGCCACTAGTACCCTGAACGACCGTGTCGACATTCGCATTCGTCATCGTGCTGTTCGGACCGAGGTCCCATGCGTAGTGACCTTCACCCGAGCCGCGCGCGGATTCGGGGAAGACGACCACTTCGGTGGCCGTCAACTTTCCGTCAGTGCCCGTCGTTGCGGCGGTGCCGACGAAGGAGCCCGGCTTGATGTCCGAAAGCTGCATGGCCTTGACCGCAGACACGGCAACGGTCGATTTGAGCTCGATTGACACAGTGTCGCCGCTACGACGATGCACCTTCAGGACGTCGCCGTCGAGCGAGACAATTTCGCCGCGGATGCGCGACGGTTTGGCGGCGGGCGTCTGAGCGAGCACGACACTGGCAAAAGTCAGCGTGGCGAGGGTGACGCCAAGTTTCAAGCGGATAGACATGGATGCTCCGTAAAGGACTGTTGAGTTTCGAGAGTGGACTAGTGCACATCAGGAACCGCCGAACCAGTTATAGCCCTGGTTCTCCCAGTAACCACCGGGATATTCGTTCGTCACACTGATTGCGACGATATGCTTCGGATTCTTGTATCCGAGCTTGGTCGGCATACGCAGCTTCATTGGGAAACCGTATTTCGGCGGCAGCACTTCGCCGTCGTACGTAAGTGTGAGCAGCGTCTGAACATGCAACGCAGTTGGCATGTCGATACTGGTCCAGTAGTTGTCCGCACAGTGCAGTGACACGTACTTCGCCGTGATGTCCGCGCCCGAATGCTTCAGGAAACTGGAGAAACGCACGCCGCCCCATCGGCCGATCGCACTCCATCCTTCGATGCAGATATGGCGCGTGATCTGGCTTTCCTGCGGCAACGCGCGCAGCTCGTCGAGCGTCCAGACGCGTTTGCCAGTCGCGAGGCCTCCCACCTGTAGCCGGTAAGTAGCGGCGTCGACTTCGGGCACATCGTCGATATCGTAGAACGCGTTGAACGGAAACGGCCGTGTGATCATCGACTCCGGATAGGTCGGGGCCATCTCGTTCGGGTTGAACAGCAGGGCCTGCACCTCGTCGTTGAAGAACGACATTCTGCGCAGCATGGTGTTCACGGACTTGTCATTGGACAAATCGCAGCCGGACAGCATCGCTATGCCGCCGAGCGTGAGAACCCGCTTTCCGAGCAGGCGGCGTGCCGGATTTTTCAGTTCGTTGCGCGCATCCTTGATGATGGATTCGGCGTGAGACGAGAGAAACGTATCGGGTTTCTGTGCCCTGTTTCGAAAAGTCATGGTTACCGTCCACGAAGCATCAAAAGCAGCGAGCGCGGCACCAGTGCGACCATGACGACATGCACGACGAAGAACGCAACCAGCACGCTCATTGCAACGAAATGCACGACACGCGCATTGTCGTACCCGCCCATTAGCGTGCGCAGCAGTGGGAACTGCACCGACTTCCATATCGCCAGTCCCGACAGAATGACGAGCGCAATATCGACGATGACGACCAGATAGGCGAATTTCTGTACCGCGTTGTAGCGTGTGAGGTCCTCGTGCCCGAGCTTGCCACGCAGCGCGGCGACGAGATCGGTTGCAAGCGACTTGAAGCTGATCGGCATCAGTTTCTGGCGCAGACGTCCGGACGCCAGATTCAGCCCGACGTAGATGAGGAAATTCGCGACCAGCAGCCACATGATCGCGAAATGCCATTGCAAGGCCCCGCCGAGCCAGCCGCCCAATGTGATGGCGGAAGGAAACTGTAAAGCTGGAAAGATCGGCGAGGCGTCATAGACCTGCCAGCCGCTCATGACCATCAGTACGACGGCGAGCGCATTAATCCAGTGTGTGATGCGGACCCAGGCGGGTTGAATCGTTGTGTGAATCAAAGCGATCTCGTGATTGATGAGGTAGCACATGCTCGGACTGCTGGCCGGCTGCGACCAGGCTGGGCTCCCATAGGTAAACATAACCCGCGCGCAACTATTCCATTGCGCGACAAATAATTTTTCTTACAAGCGACGCATGCGCAGCATTGCGGCCGAGAGCGCCAATTGGTCCAGATTTCGAAGGCAAGTGATTCGAACCAGGCACGAACCAGATCACAGCCAGCTGGAGCGGCCCAGGACGCGACGAGTGCGATCGTCCGGGAAGGTCCGTACGTGGGCGGACCCGACGTTCAAATGTCCGCCTGAGAGCGCGGTCGAACGTCTGTAGATGGCCGGACAGCGCCCGGTTACTGTCCGGCCAACTTGCTGTCGATGGCCAGCTTGAACATCGCAAGATCGCGCGTTCTTGCTGCCAGTTGCAGACGAATCCGGATCGCCCAGATCTCTTTCAGTTTGAGCGGCGGCTTCTGCCCGGTCAACTTGCTTTTATTCAGGGGCACACGTGCCCTGCTGACAACGGCAGTCGCTTCCATGACGATTTCCTTTCAAGTGAAGGGAGTCCCAGTCTGCGCCGACCACCCGGGGACGATAACCGACCCTCAACGGCCAGTCACGCTGCGCGCTCTCACTGGCAGAAAACCGACCGGTCCGTACGTTCAAGTGGCATTTTCGGGAACAACTATTCGACTTAGCCGCCGCTGGCCGGTCGCCACACCGACGGCGGCTTAAGCCAACAAGGTGCTGGCACCTCCGTCGTCATGGTGTTTCGCGTCCGCGGTCCACGTGGGAGTCCGTTGTTTTGCGAGGAGAAGAGTTGAGCACGCTTGGTGACGAACTGGAAGCCTAGTCCTCATCGATCGTGAACAAGAAAACGGTCGTAATGCCCTCAGAAAGAATGCCCACGCTCACAACAACCCGTCGCGTTGAGGCGGAACGGTCGGTATCGGGGCAGCGCAGATAAAGTCATCGGAAGCGAATTCAAAGAGGCCCCTGTTGGCGGGGCCTTGACCTACGAAATCACCGGGTTTCTGTTAGTACTTCGTAGAAACCCCACTGCCAGTGAAACTGTGCTGGACAGGAGCGTCATTTGCATAGTCGGAAACGGCCTGGATGATGTTCACGATCTGTTGCGGCAACCTGCCGCCGCTGACAGCGGTCATTGCAGTACGATCCATCTCGACGGCTACGGGGAGGTCTTTGATTACCAGGGCGTTCATTTCGATTCTCCAAGGGTAAACTAGTCAGTGAGGAGTGTCAGAGCTTGTTTTGAGGGTGTCGCCACTCCTCGATAAGGATCAACGCAAAGTGCGTGCCAAAACGCTGGCGCCACGGTAAGCGATCACACAACTAGTTGAAAATATTGGATTTTTAATGGCGACCAGCGCGAATTGGTAGACAGACGTGCGCGCTGCGGCCGTTGGCTCGGATCCAACTCTCCGTCTGGCGCTGTGGGTTAGATCGCGACACATGCAGTCCGCCTACGTATCCCGTGTTTGTACGATGTCCTCGAGGCTTGGAATCCGATCGAAGCCTGATGACAATGAGTCTGTCGCGGACAGTCTCGCTTTCCTGCTGGACTGCTATCGCCACCATGCTGCTGTGGCCTACGATGGCGAAACCGCGCTCAGGCTCCTTCGTACCGGCGCTTTTGAAATCACTTTCCTTGACGAGAACCTGCCCGACATAAAGGGCAGTCCTGTCGCACGGTCGCTGAGGGAAACGCCGATTCGCTCCGCGGTTTTCCTCGTCTCAATGACGGGAGACGCTGTCAGTCAGGGAGACATTGCCCGGCTCTTCGATGTCTATTTGCAGAAGCCGTTCTCCTGCGAGGCACTCATGCAGGTCATCGAAGACGCTCGCTGCAGCAGCGATGCGAATACTCGCCCAGCCGCCTAGACCAACTGTTGTCGACGGAAGCGCACACAACCCATAGTCGGAGGTTCAACGGCACGCCTCTTCCGGGTCACGGAGCGAAGCGACTGGCAGCTTTGCAGCATGAAAGCGATTTTTGAATGTCTGGCCGAGTGAGCGGGCGATCGGCTGAACACGGCCGAACTCTGCCCGATGCCGACGCGCACCTGAACTCTCAAACCGCACGTCGCGCCGAGGACCGTAGCCGGACCCACAACGGACGACCGTCCTACGTGGCTCGGGTGGTCGGTTCCAGGTTACAAGCGGTCATTCACAACCGCACTTGCGATATCATCGCAGCCCCCGTTTGCGCGCGTCCGCGCCGCTACCAAACGCGGTCGGAGGCTGACGTCGAAAGTGCAAATGACTCAAGCGGTGCCCGCCGGTCTCCACATGATGACATCGCCATGCCAAAGATTGATCCTGCGAGCATCCACCGAAGCCTCGTGCTCCTTGAAGAGAAATGCGCTAGCCATTCCCAATACAAATCCAACGTTAGGCGCGCCACCTTCTGACCAGCTCATCTCCTGATGCAAAGAGACGCGCGCACCTGGCGAAGAGTGATCGTCCAGACTGACGTCCGGGGAGAAGTTATTGAAACCCACGGCAGCGGCGGCGTCCCGCCCTTAACTCCTCAATACTTCTGGCAATGCCGCACGCGGCACGTCGGTCAGAGAATGATCTTTACTTCGCTCGATTGTCGTGCAGCCCAGATGAAAGCATGTTGTGGAATCGCCGGACATGCTCAGTCCGCTCGGCGTCACAGAGGGCCGATTAAGTGGCGATTTTCGTAGCTCGGCTAGGCTGCGCTGCAGTTCTTCCCCGTAGCGCAGCGCAAACTCACGCAATATAAAAGCGCCATGCTCGAGAGCGAGATAGTCGGGGTGGTCGATCATCAAGTGAGCCTTGTCAGTCATAGGAATTTACATCGTCAGAAAAGCAAAGGGCTCCTGGAAACCTTTCGGGTAGTTGGCGGCAGCCCCGCACTACTTCACTGGCTCTTTGGACACGACGTCCACCACCTGGTTAAGGGGCTCTGTTTCGTCTGGTTCGATGGTGGCAGCGAGACCGGTCTCTGATCCGGCATGGCGTTCAAATAGAGCTAGAAGTTCAGGGCGCAGTCCGTCACCGCGTTGGGCAGCGAGAGCGTGAAGCGAAAGAAATGGCAGCATGGTTAAACTCCAATCAATGAAAGATTGGCGAACGCGATGCAGATGAGACGATTGACGTGCTGGGCGCGTGCGCGATAGGCGAGGTTCAATCGCGCCCTGCGTCGTGCGCCGATCTCGGCTACTGCGGGATTGAATGATCAATCTATGGCAGCCACTCGATACAAACACTCCGTTTCTTGCTATTTAATTTCTGTGAACGGAAATCACGCTTAACGCATGTGGTTTTGTCGTCCTTGACCACTCCCGCTTGATGCTCCGCAGTTACGCGGCGGGTTTTCGAGTAACACGGCAAGAAACGGGGGGCCGTTGACTGTTTGCCTCGATATTGTTCAGACAGAGAGAGGCGGTCCTGCTTCTCTGCTTCAACCACAGTCAATGAGGAATTCACCATGTCCAAAGAAGATGACAACAAGGCCATCGTAGGTCGCTGGTTCACCGATTTCTGGGGCAAGACCTGCAACCTCGACATTGTCGACGAACTTGCTGCGCCTGACATGTTTTTGCACTACTCGCTGCACGAGCCGCGTCGTGGCCGCGATGACATCAAGGCATTCATGACCGATTTCCGCGAAGCATTCCCGGACCTTAACTTCTGGGGTGCCGCTGATCTCATCGCCGAGGGGGACTATGTGGTCGGCCGTTGGGAGGGGGGAGGTACACATACCGGTCCGGCATTCAGCGATTTCCTCATTGGATCGTTGCCGGCCGCGACCGGACGGACAATGCGCTTCACTGGCACGACCGTGCTACGGCTCAATGGTGGCAAGATCGTCGAAGAGATCGGGCTGGACGACGGCGTGACGGCGCTGCAACAACTTGGACTTCTCAAGGCAGCGTAATCGAAGGTACGGCGCTTCCGCGGTTTTTCAGCAATGCTGAGCGTATCTAACGCCACAATGGGCCGGGAGCACACCGGCCCGTTGTGGCGTTATCTGCCCACTGGCGACCGGCTCAGACCAGTTCGACAGCGGCCGCTCGGCCGCAGACGATAGGCGACCGGAACTGGCGGCGTGCCGCCTCATGCGGTCGGCATATATAGCCTCAGGCTCGCCAGCTTTCGATCGGCAGCACGCGACCCCCAACCGCCCTTCAACCTAACGATCACGAACGGCCTTGTTCGACCATACTTGCCGTTCCACCTTGGCGACCAACGGCGTCGTCACACCTAGCCTCTGAGTCGCGTGATCTTCTGGCCTTGCAGCCCAAGGCCGGCCATCAGGCCCTGCTGGCTGAAGATGAACGCATACACGTCGGACTGGAGCGTGGTCGTTGTCAGCGACCTGGCGGTGCCGGCATCTCTGACCCGCACCCGGCCCGACGGCGAGCTGTTGGACGGCAGCAAGCACAAGTACACCCTGACGTTTGCCGCTGGCGAGTTACCGCCGGCGAACGCTTTCTGGTCCGTGACGATGTACGACGGCGCGACCCAACTGCTCGTTCACAATCCGATCAAGCGCTATCTGATCAATTCGACGATGCTGCCCAGTTTGCGGAAAAACGCCGACGGCTCGCGGACCATCTACATCCAGAAAGACTCACCAGGCAAGGACATGGAAAGCAACTGGCTGCCGGCTCCGGACGGCCCGATCTATCTGGCGATGCGTTTGTATGGCCCGGACGACAAGGCACTCAAAGGCAAGTGTGAGGTGCCTCCGCTCGCGCGTGCCGACTGACCCATTCTTTACAGACCGTGCCAGGCAAGAACTGGAACATGTAACTGTGCATGCGTGAACTAGCCGTGAGAGTTCCAGTCGGCCTGGTGGTGTGGACGCCGAACCTACCGATCGCGCAACACCTTGACATCACGTGGCCGCGCCAATCGAGCGGCAGGTCAACGGCGCGGACAACATTATCAACATGAGTTCGTCGAGCTCGTCGAAACATCGAGAAGTGGTCGCTTGTTGAGCGTCCGCTAAAGGCGGGAGCAGGGCATTCGATCGATCGTCCGCGCAAGTCCGAAGCTGACCGACAGCAGTCGGCCGACATCTGAATGTCCAAGCGATTTGCGGGCGAATGACGGGTCATGGCCGGTAAGCGTCCGCCGCCATCATAGCCAGCGGTCACTTACTGCTTGCCGGAAGCGAGCTGCTGGTTGCGCTCAGCAAGAAACTGGATCAGACCGTCAACACCGCTTTCCTTGATCTTGTCACTGAACTGCTGCCGATATGTCTGGATTAGCCAGACGCCGAGCACATTCAGGTCATACAGCCGCCAGCCCTGCGGCGTGCTGTACAGCCGGTAGTCGATCTCTGCTGGTTCGCCGTTCCTGGTTGCAACCGTGCGCACCACCACGTCCGTATCGGTTGGAGCGATGTGTATCGGCGGGTAGTCGATCCGTTGGTCTGGACGGAGCTGACCGATAGCACCCGAATAGGTGTGGATCAGGAGCATCTTGAACTGTTCGACCAGTTGCTGCTGCTGCGCGGGCGTAGCCGTCCGCCAGTAACGGCCCATCGCCAGTGACGTGGTGCGGTGAAAATCGGTGTAGGGAATAATGTCCCGGTTTACGATATCAATGATGCGAGGAATATCGTCTGGCGCGATCGCTCGGGTCCGCACCTCGTCGAGTATCTGTTGCGTCGCGGTCTTGATCAGAAGCAGAGGCTCCGATTGGTCGACTTGCGCGTACGCCGCACCGCCGAACGAGAACAACGCTGCGCAAAGAGTCAGTAGAGAAAGTGTCTTCATGTGCAGAGTCCTGGCTGGACGCGTTGGCTTGCTGCTACGAAGTATCCTCCATCTACGCCCGAATGCGTCGCGGCAGTACTCGTCGCTGTTTCAAGTCCGAAACTGGCCGAACTTGTGTGAAAAAGATCGGGGCAACCATGAGCAACGTCACAGATCGACCCACTGCCGCCAATCACGGAGTCAGGGATTCAACGGCAGAAAACTGAGAGGTCCGGTCACTCAAGCTGGCCTGTCGCAGGCCAAAGCCGACCTTCGTCGGTCGACTGAGGCAAGTCTGCTCGACGCCGGCGAACCGACCATTCGCCAGCGACAACAACGAACGCGATTCGCGCGGCAAGAATTATTGCCGGCACACGCACTGAGCTAAGCTCAGCGACTCAGCTGATCGAGAATCGCCGGGTTCTCCAGCGTCGACACGTCCTGCGTGATCTCCTCGCCCTTCGCGAGCGAGCGCAACAGGCGGCGCATGATCTTGCCCGAGCGCGTCTTCGGCAGGTTCTCGCCGAAGCGGATGTCCTTCGGCTTGGCGATCGGACCGATCTCCTTGCCGACCCAGTTGCGCAGTTCGTTGGCGAGCTTCACCGCTTCCTCGCCTTCCGGACGCGCCCGTTTCAGCACGACGAACGCGCACACGGCTTCGCCGGTGGTCGCATCGGGGCGTCCCACCACAGCGGCTTCCGCGACGAGCGGGTTCGACACCAGCGCCGACTCGATCTCCATCGTGCCGAGCCGGTGACCCGACACGTTCAGCACGTCGTCGATCCGGCCCATGATCGTGAAGTAGCCGGTGTCCTTGTCGCGCACGGCGCCGTCGCCGGCGAGGTACAACCTGCCGCCGAGTTCTTCGGGGAAGTAGCTCTTCTTGTAGCGGTCCGGATCGCCCCACACGTTGCGCAGCATCGACGGCCACGGACGCTTCACCACCAGAATGCCGCCCTGCCCGTTCGGCACGTCCTGGCCGGTTTCGTCGACGACCGCGGCCATGATGCCCGGCAGCGGCAATGTGCACGAACCCGGTACCAAAGGTGTGGCACCCGGCAGCGGCGTGATCATGTGGCCGCCGGTTTCGGTTTGCCACCATGTATCGACGATCGGGCAACGGCTGCCGCCGACGTTCTCGTAATACCAGATCCACGCCTCCGGATTGATCGGCTCGCCGACCGTGCCGATGATGCGCAAAGTGGACAGGTCGTAGCTCTTCGGATGCACTTTCTCGTCAGCTTCCGCGGCCTTGATCAGCGAGCGGATTGCGGTCGGCGCCGTATAGAACAGCGAGACCTTGTGCTTGGCGATCATGTCCCAGAAGCGGCCGGCGTTCGGATAGGTCGGCACGCCCTCGAACACGACCTGCGTGCCGCCGAGCGTCAACGGACCATACGTGATGTAACTATGGCCGGTGATCCAGCCGATGTCTGCGGTACACCAGAATACGTCGGAGGGCTTCCAGTCGAAGGTCCACTTCAGGGTCTGCGCGGCCCACAGTAGATAGCCGCCGGTACTGTGCTGCACGCCCTTCGGCTTACCGGTCGAACCGGACGTGTACAGAATGAACAACGGATGCTCGGCGCCGACCCACTCGGGCGCGCATTGATCCGATTCGGCCTGCGTGAGTTCGTGCATCCACAAGTCGCGGCCCTCGTTCCATGCGACCTTGCCGCCGGTGCGCTGGTACACGATCACGCTCTTGACCGCGTCGCAGCCGCCCATGGCGATCGCTTCGTCGGCAATGTTCTTCAGCGGCAGTGCTTTGCCGCCGCGCATCTGTTCGTCGGACGTGACGAGCGCGACCGCGTCCACGTCCACCAGCCGTTCGTTGAGCGACTTCGACGAGAAGCCGCCGAACACCACCGAGTGCGTGGCGCCGATTCGCGCGCAAGCCTGCATCGCGACAATGCCTTCGATCGACATCGGCATATAGATCACCACGCGGTCGCCCTTCTTCACGCCGCGCTTCTTCAGCGCGTTCGCAAAGCGCGACACACGCTGCAGCAGATCCTGATAGGTGACGTGGGTGACGGTGCCGTCGTCGGCTTCGAAAATGATCGCGACGCGCTCGCCGTTGCCGGCTTCGACGTGACGGTCGATGCTGTTATACGAGGCGTTGATCTGGCCGTCTTCGAACCACGTGTAGAACGGCGCGTTCGATTCGTCGAGCACCTTGGTGAAGGGCGTATTCCAGCTTAGCGTCTCGCGGGCGAGGCGCCCCCAGAAACCTTCGTAATCGCGTTCCGCCTCGGCGGCCAGCGCGCGGTACGCGTCCATGCTGGAGACGGTCGCACCCGCCACTGCTTTGGCGGACGGCGGAAAAACGCGGTTTTCACTCTGCAGCGAATAGATCAATGCCATGTGTTTCTCCCGTCAAACGGTAACGAAGTGCGTGCGACTGCGGCGAACACAAACACCTCTCAAAAGGCATTTCCAGTGCCCCGCACAGTTGCCGGTTCAGTTGTAGCCGAGGATGGCGACTGATTGCACGTCGGGGCGGTCGGGTACATGGCCGACCAGCACGGTGATGGGGCTCCCCAGCAGCAATGTATAGGCGGTAACAGGGCGAACTCCTATAAACCTGCTTTTCGCGGCTTGCGCTTCCAGAGAAGATGGCTCGGTGTGGCCACCAGTGGTCAGAGCACTGTGAGATTTCATTTCGGCACCTAAGGTTGTGAATCGACAGCTATTGAACTTCGAAGTGGGTCGTCGCGCGTCGTCTTAAACCCGGTCGAACCACACCGTTTGCGCGTTCATGAATTCCCGTAAGCCAAAGTGAGAGAGTTCCCGGCCGTAACCGCTCTTCTTCACGCCGCCGATTGGCACTCGCGGATCGGACGCCGAAAAGCCGTTCACAAAGATTCCGCCTGTATGGATCTTCCGCGCGAAGTCCTTCGCGTTGCGTTCATCAGCGGTCCAGATCGCGCCGCTCAAGCCGAAGTCGCTTGCGTTCGCGAGTTCGATTGCATGTGCAGCGCTGTCGGCCGCTATAAGCGACGCGGCGGGTCCGAAGATCTCCTGGTCGAACGCAGCCATGCCCGGGACCACGTCTGACAGGATTGTGGGCGCATAGAAATTGCCGCGGCCGTTGAGTTTGGCTCCGCCCGTAAGAAGCGTGGCACCGCCATCAATCGTGGCCTGAACCTGCCTGTCGAGTTCGTCCCGCAAGTCATACCGCGCCATGGGTCCAAGGTAACAGTCGGAATCTTCAGGGTCGCTAAGCCTGAGTTCCTGAACGGCCTTCACAAATCGTTCAGTGAACTCCTGCTGAATCGGCCTCTCCAGAATGATCCGCTTCGCGGCAATGCAAACCTGACCCGTGTTTTGAAAGCGCCCAACCACTGCGGCGCGAACTGCGCCGTCCAGATCAGCGTCGGCCAGAACGATAAACGGATCCGAGCCGCCTAATTCCAGAACTGACTTCTTGAGCGCGGCACCGGCCTGGCCCGCGATCGCGGAACCCGCGCGAACGCTCCCCGTAACAGTCACGGCAGCGATGCGTCGATCGAGAATCAATTTCGATACAAGTTCGTTGGAAATGTTCGCAACGGAAAACACACCGTCCGGCAGGCCGGCTTCCGCCCAGATTGACCTTAACAGGTACGCGCAGCCCATCACGTTCGGGGCGTGTTTCAGAACGTATGCGTTGCCAGCGAGAATGATAGGTATCGCCCCTCTCATGACCTGCCAGTATGGAAAATTCCAGGGCATCACGGCAAGGATGCCGCCAATGGGAAGGTATGAGACATACGCCTTGTCGTTCTCAATCGATGTCCGCTCATCAACGAGCATCGCAGGACCATGCTCCGCATACCAATCGCAAACGGCCGCGCATTTTTCGACTTCCGCTCGCGCCTGTGTGATGGGCTTGCCCATCTCCCGTGTCGCCATGAGTGCAAGAGGCTCAAGATTGCGGCGAATAGCTACTGCCATTCTCGATAGTGTTTGTGCGCGAACTCCCGGTGAACATGCGGCCCATTGCTCGAAGCCGGCTTCCATCAATCGAAGCGATCGATCCAGCTCTGCGTCTGATTCGTAAGGGTAGCGATGAATCTCCTCGCCAGTTGCCGGATTCAACGAAATCGCTGCCTCGTGCTGTCCAATAGCGTGTGTCATGTATACATCTCCAACGCGTATTACGTTAAAAAGCTCTCCGCAAAGAGACCCGACGACGTGCTATCGCGTGCGGAGAAATTCGGTGGCTTCGGCGTGCGTCTCGCAGACGTGTGCCGCGGCATGACGCGAAAACAGCGCCTCGCCCAGCTTCATGCGCATGAAAGCGCTTGTGGTGTAGCGCGTGGTTGTCGTGTAATGCTCCGCCTGAAGATCGGCGACCATCTCGAAATACGAGTCGGCCAGTAACTCATCGAGCCGGAAACCGTCGTAGTTGACAATCAGCGCTACCCGGTGGCCGACCTTGCTACATAACGCATTGAACACGCGACGCACGCACTCGATGTCATCCGCACTCCGGATTGCCATCCCTTCGAAGTTCGCAAAGAGGATATTTCGTTCCACGTCGTAGCTGACGCGATCCGTCAGTTGCAGATCCTCCAGCACGGCCGCCAGGCCCATTGGCTTGATTCGATAGATCCGCGGATCCATCGGGCTTACCTCGCCGATGATTGGCCGAAACGCCATGTGGGCAAGCACGTCGCGCTCGATGTCGATGCCCGGTGCGACTTCGATCAGTTGCAAGCCTTCCGGTTGAAGCCTGAATACGCACCGCTCCGTGACGTAGTGCACCGACTGTCCCTTCGCAGCGGCGAGCGGGCCGCTGAAGGTGATCTGCTCTACTGCTTCGACGAACTTGCGCGTTCGCCCTTCGGCGACGATCCGCATCTCGCCGCCTTCGACGGCAGTGACGATTCCTCCTGCTGTAAAGGTACCTGCGAACACGAGCCGGCGAGCGTTCTGACTGATGTTGATAAACCCGCCAGAGCCGGCGAGACGCGAACCGAAGCGACTCACATTGACATTGCCGGCACGATCAATTTCCGCCATACCCAGGCACGCGAGATCGAGTCCTCCACCGTCGTAGAAATCGAATTGCTGGTTCTGGTGCAACAGCGCCTGTGTATTGATGCCCGCACCGAAATCCATACCCCCTTGCGGCATACCGCCGATCACGCCGGGCTCAGCGGTCAAGGTCAGATGGTCGAGTACGCGCTCTTCAGCAGCGACGGCGGCCACCGCCTCGGGCATACCGATCCCCAGGTTAATCACCCCGCCCAACGGCAACTCGAAAGCGCAGCGCCTCGCGATCAACTTCCTCTCGTCGAGCGCCAAAACCGGAATCTTGTTCACCGGAACGCGGATTTCGCCCGAGTAGGCAGCGCTGTAATCCGTGGCGTAGGTTTGCTTGTGCGCTGCTTGCGGGGCCACGACCACGCAATCGACCAGGACACCGGGAACGACCACGTTGCGGGCATCGAGAGTGCCACTCGATGCAATGCGTTCGACCTGCGCGATGACGAGGCCGTTGGCATTTCGCGCGGCCATTGCTGCGGCCTGAGCATCGAGCATCAACGCTTCACGCTCCATCGTGATGTTGCCCTCTGCGTCCGCAGTCGTGCCGCGAATCAACGCGACATTGATCGGAAAGGCCTTGTAGAAGAGCCACTCTTCCCCATCGATCTCCATCACCCGCACGAGGTCGTCCGTCGTCCGGGCGTTGATCTTGCCACCGTTTTGCCTTGGGTCGACGAAGGTACCGAGACCTACCTTGGTAAGTGTGCCGGCACGATGGGCCGCGGCATCGCGATAAAGATGCGAGATGGTACCGAGCGGGAGGTTGTAGGCCTGGATCCGGTTGTCGGTTGCCAGTTTCCCGAGCTTGGGAACGAGTGACCAGTGCCCACCGATGGCACGGTGCACCAGCCCCTCATGGGCAAGCCGGTTCAGCCCCCGATCCTTCCCGTCGCCCGGCGCGGCAGCAAAGACGAGCGTGAGATCGCGCGGCGCCCCGGTTTCGACGAAGCGCCGCTCGAGAGCCGTAATCAGTTCCTCGGGTGTGCCGATTCCGACGAAACCTGAACAACTCATCGCATCGCCGTCGCGTATCAATGCGATGGCCTCGTCGGCGGTAACCACCTTGTCTCGAATCATGGCAATCTCGTGTTGGGCTATCCGGGCGTCGGCGCCGACTCGGGGCGCTTTCGACCGGACAGAACCGGTTAGTCGGTTGATAGGTAGTTCCTGACGACTGCGATCTGTGCCTCGTCCATCAATGCCGGCGCGTGACCGCAGTCGGGGAATTCGAATGTTGTGACGCGGCCGTTGGACGATGCCGGGCCACGTTCAAGCATGGCGTCCACCGTGCTGCGCGTCAGCAAATCGGAGTCTTCCCCGCGCAAGACCAGCACCGGACAATCGATCTTGTCCCACACTTGCCACAGAACCACGTCGAGTAAGACCGGTATCGCAAACCGGAAGCCGATGCCAGGATCGAAGTGAAAACGAAAACCGCCTGCGCCGTCCGGGACCGCGCTGTGCCGGGCCAGATGACGCCATTGGGCGTCGCTCAGCTTGCCAAATGGCGCATGCACTTCGCGCAGGTGCGTCTCGACCTCGTCAATCGAGGCGAAGCGCCAGGAGCGCGTCAGATAACTGCCGATCCGGCGCAACGCCGCGGCTGAAACGCGCGCGCCGAAATCATTGAGCACAAGCCGTCGCACCGGTGTGCCCGGTTCCGCTGCCACCAACATGCCGATATGGCCGCCAAGGGAAGTACCGACCCAGTCCACCTGTTCGACATCGAGACGGGCGATCAATGTTGCCATCGCGCGGATATAGGCACGGTCGGTATAGTGGGATGGCGATGCGAGCCATTCGCTGCGTCCGCGCCCGGGCAGATCCGGCACGATGACTCGCATCCCTTTTTCCGCGAGTGCCGCCGCCAGTGCGTCGAAGTCGCGACCGGTGCGCGACACCCCATGAACACAGACGACAGTGCGCGCTGCCTCCGGCCGACCCCACTCGGCATAGGCCAGCCTGTGAAAGCCTCCCCGGCCAATCACGGAGACCTGCTTCAGTTGTGGTTGCATCGCGGTTTGTCCGGATCAGGCAGGCGCATCGTCGCGCGCGCGCAGCCACTCAACGATGCCCTTACCGAGCACCCCTTGGGATTTGCCGCTCACGAATACCCCTACATGCCCGCCGTCCAGGCCAATCTCCTGATAGTCCGTGCTACCGACCGCTCCGCCCAGCGCCTGCGTCGTCTTTGGCGGGATGATATGGTCGTCCTTCGCATAGACGTTGAGAACAGGCACGTGAACGTCTCCCAGGTTGACGGTCCGGCCGCCGAGCTGGAACTCACCGCGAATCAGCTCATTGTTCTTGTAAAGGTTGACCAGCAGCTGTTTGGCAGCTTCCCCTGGATGGTGGGGCCGGTCGGCAAGCCACTTTTCCATGCGCAGGAAATTCAGAAGCTTCTTCTCGTCATCGAACGTATCGAGCAGGCCGACGTTGTACTTGGACAACGTCGCACCTGGCGTCATCTGCGCAAAGACATAGCTCATCAACTCGCCCGGCAGGTTGCCGTTGGCTTCGATCAGCTTGTCGATGTCCTCCTCGCTGAGGCCGCGCGTCCAGAGGTTCAGAAGTCCATGGTTAGCCGGACCTTCCGCCTGATCCTGATGAAAGTCCACCGGCGTGATGGTCAGAATCAGGTTCTTGACGCGCTCCGGATAAAGCGACGCATAGCACAACGAGAAGACGCCGCCTTCGCAGATGCCGAGCAGATTGATCGCTGGCAGTCCGTGTTCCCGGCAGATGAACTCAATGCAGTCGTTCAGATAGACGTCGACATAGTCCTCGAACGTGAGCCAGCGGTCGCTACGAGTGGGGCTGCCCCAGTCCACCGCATACACGTCGACACCGAGCGCAAGCAGGTTGCGCAACATCGAGCGGTCTTCCTGCAGATCGGTCATCGTGTAGCGGCCGATCTGACCATACGCAACTAGGACGGGAGTGCCGAGCGTGCGCTCGGTCGTCGGCTTGTAACGGTACAACGTCGTCTTGTCCTCGCGGAAAACGACCTCCTTGTCGGCGGTGGCAATCTGCACATGCTCATCCTTGACACGGTCGAGCATCTGCTGTCCGCGGGCGATCTTCAGGTTGAAGTCGTTGAATTCGGCGAGCGCCCGTGCGGCGGTCGATTTCCTGGCGGCAGTCATAACGTTCTCTCAGGAATGGATTGATCGGTCGGACTTCGAAGCTGCGGCGCGCGATTGACGCGGACGAGCAGGCGCGGCGCGAATGTCGATCTGAGGGGCGTTCTGTCGCTGCAGCAGTCGGATCTGTCGCCGTAACTCGGTTACTGTCCGCTGCATTTCGTCCATCTCGGTGCGCGTCGGAATGTGGCAGGCCTCGCACCACGCTTCAGCCAGCACGCGTTCCTGCAACCGGTAGTCCGAAGCTGCCCGCAACATCCGCGTCTGTGCCTCGACGAACTCGTCGGATCGATGCGCCTCGATCAAACTTTCGTTGGCAACCTTCAACCAGCCGTCTATCAGGCCGCGCCATGTGCCTGGGGCTTCTCCCTTCGTGGATGAGACGGTTTTCACGAAACGCTCCAGCGCGGTGTTCCATGCGCGTTGCACGATCGCCTGATAGGCCAGCACGGCCTTATTGCGTTTGTTCGACAACTGCTGCAGCTCCGCGACCTTACGGTCGAGATTCCACAGGGTCGCGTACCTCGGGCCCTCGATCACATGCTGCAAGCTTGAGTCAAACGCGCCAGCGCCGCGTCCGCTCCAGTGGGCGGGCGAGAACATCTCGCGCAAGGCGTCCGGTGTCCAGGCTTTCGTCGCCTCACCGTCTTTGGCGAATGCGGCCCATTTCTCGATCGATTCCTTCCACGTTTCCTGCAGGTCGGCGAACTGCTCCTGCATTGGGGGCTTTTCCTCTTCTGCACTGCTATCGGAGGCTGAGGGGGAGGCAGATTGAGAGGGGAACATCGACTTCACGAACGCCTGCTGCATCGCGATCCATCCGTCAGCCCAGTTCTGGTTAGAGTGGCTCATTCGAACACCACCACCTGGCGGATCGCCTTGCCTTCGTGCAGCAGGTCAAAGCCGTGATTGATCTCGTCGAGCTTGAGGCGACCCGTCAGCAGCTTGTCCACGGGTAAGCGGCCCTGTTTGTACAGGTCGATAAAGTGCGGGATGTCACGTGAGGGTACGCATGTGCCGATGTAGCTACCCTTCACCGTGCGCTCTTCTGCGACCAGACTGACTGCGGGCAAAGGCCAGCGCGCGGTTGACGGCGGCAGACCTGCGGTTACGGTAGATCCTCCGCGACGCGTAACGTTGTAGGCCAGATCCAGCGCCCGGATCGAGCCAGCAAACTCAAATGCGAACTCGACGCCCCCAGCACTCAGCTCGCGGATATGCTGAAGCGCATCTTCCCGACCAGCGTTGACTGTGTGCGTAGCGCCAAGGCTGCGCGCCTGCTCCAGCTTGGCGTCGGAGAGATCCACCGCGATGATCTGACGGGCGCCCGCCGCATGCGCTCCGATGAGGGCGGCCAATCCGACACCACCCAATCCGATTACTGCAACGGATGCACCGACTCGCACCTGCGCCGTGTTGACGACGGCGCCGACACCCGTAAGTACAGCACATCCAAACAGCGCCGCTTCGTCGAGTGGCACTGTGGGATCGATCTTGACGACAGAGTGGCGCGATACGGTCGCGTACTCCGCGAACACTGAACAGCCCAGGTGATGATTGACGACTTCGTTGCCTTGCGTGAGACGACGCTCACCCGAGAGCAACGTGCCAGCGCCGTTTGCCGCGGCACCCGGCTCGCACAACGCCGGCCGGCCTTCGGCACACGGTGCGCAATGGCCACAGCTAGGGACAAAGACCACGACGACGTGATCGCCAACCTGCAGATCAGTCACGCCGGCGCCCAGTTGTTCAACTATGCCGGCGGCTTCATGCCCGAGCGCCATTGGCATTGGACGAGGCCGGTCGCCGTTGATCACTGAAAGGTCGGAATGGCAGAGACCCGCTGCGGCGACCCTGATCAGCACTTCATCGGGGCCAGGCGGCGCCAGATCGATTTCCTCAATTCGCAAGGGGCGAGAGTCGGCATACGGCGATGTCGCGCCCATTGCGCGCAGAACGGCTGCTTTGATCTTCATTGCGCCACCTCCGTTACCCGATTGCGCAGTTCGTCGACGAGCACGCGACTGTTCTCGGAGTAATCGACCGGGACAACGACGAGTTGCACGCCACCCTCGACAAACGCTGCCTCCAGAGTCGGAACCAGCCCCTCCGCTGACTCGACACGTCGCCCTTTTGCGCCGTAAGCCTCTGCGTACTTGACGAAGTCCGGATTGCCGAAACTCAGTCCCCAATCCGCGAAATCGTCGACCGCCTGCTTCCAGCGGATCATTCCGTAGGCGTCATCCTGGATAATCAGCACGACAAGATTCAGCTTCAGACGAACTGCGGTCTCAAGTTCCTGCGAATTCATCATGAAGCCGCCGTCACCGCAAACCGCCAATACGCGACGATTCGGGTAGAGAAGCGCAGCCATCATGGCCGATGGCAGGCCAGCGCCCATCGTGGCCAGTGCGTTGTCCAGCAGCAAGGTGTTGGCGCTGCGCGTTCGATAGCAGCGTGCGAACCAGATCTTGTACATACCGTTATCCAGCGCCACGATCCCGTCGGCCGGCATAACCGTGCGCACGTCATGGACGATGCGTTGCGGCGTCAGCGGAAAGCGTGACTCCGTTGCCCGATCCATCGTGCGCTTCAGGATGCCTTCGCGCAGCGGCGCTAACGTTGCCGCGTTCGGAAGCTTTCCTTCGACCACGTCGGCAAGACGTGACAGGCTCAGGCCGAGATCCCCCACGACTTCAGCGTGTGGGAAGAAAACCTGTTCCACGTTGGCCGCCGTGTACCCGACGTGAATGACCTTGGGCCCCTTCGGCCCCATGATGAACGGGGGCTTCTCAACCGTGTCGTGGCCGATGGTGAGGATGAGGTCGGCGCGGTCGATCGCCTCGTGCAGGTAGTCACGTTCGCTGAGCGCAGCAGTCCCCAACCACAATTCGTTGGCTTCTTCGTTGCCGATCGCAGCGACGGTTCCCTTGCCCATCTGGGTATTGAAGAACGGAATCCCGGTGCGTCGAATGAAGTCAGTCAATTGACCGACGAGACGGGGCCGGTTGCTCGCCGCACCGAACATGACTAGCGGACGCTCGGCGCTCGCCAGCATTGCCCCGGCGCGCTCGATAGCGGCCTCCTGGGCGACTGGCAACTCGACCGGATGCAACGGAACGACGGCCACGTCATCGCTGACCGACTCGCCCGCCACGTCTTCCGGCAATTCAAGGTGAACCGGACCGGGTCGTTCGTCCTGTGCTAGCCGGAAAGCTTCGCGGACCACGGTGGGAATGCTTGCCCCACTGACGATCTGCCGGGAAGCCTTGGTCAGCGGCTTCATTGTGGCGACGATGTCGACGATCTGAAAACGCGCCTGGCGCGCTGTCATGATCGGCTTCTGACCGGTGATCAACACCATGGGCATCGCGCCAAGGTGAGCGTAGGCCGCGCCGGTGACGAGATTCAGCGCGCCGGGCCCGAGTGTCGCCATACAAACGCCTGGCTTTCCGGTAAGACGGCCATGCGTGGCCGCCATAAAAGCGGCCGTCTGTTCATGTCGCGTCAATACGAGCTCGATGCTCGAGCGGCGCAACGATTCGACGACGTCCAGGTTTTCTTCGCCGGGAACCGCGAAGATTCGATCAACGCCTTCGTTTTCTAAAGCCCTGACGAACAGGTCGGATGCTTTCATGACTGTATTCCTTCTCTTCAGTTCAGAATCAATGCGGTGAGCATGTGTCACCGATGCGCGTTTCACCCTGGCGACTGCAGCCAGTGAATCGCCTGCTCAGAATTTGTGACGAATGCCGATCCGAAGGCCTACCTGTTTGTTGGTGGTCGACGGCGTTAGCCCTGTGATTTGTGCGACGGCCGGTTGGCCGAGAGAATCCGTGCCGCTTGCTTTCTCGAACACAGCGACGGTGTAGACATCCGTGCGCTTTGAAAGGAAGTAGTCGACGCCGGCGCTGACCAGGTGATAGGTTGATCCGTCACGACCGCCGGCGCCGCCACCGCGCGTATAGTCGTAAGCCGTCCCGACCAGCAGCGACGGAGTGATCTGGTATTTCGCGTTGATTTCGGCGTTATTGAAGCTGGCCGTGCCTTGATACCGCAGTGTGTTCGGTCCCGAGGACGAGCCCATATTTTCGAACCGGGTGTTCGAGTAAGCGAGATTGACGTTCAATGATCCGAGCGTAACCCCAGCCGCGACGGCCGCGATTGCCATGCTGTTGGCCGAGGCATAGCCCGCAAACACCGGGTTGCTTTCGGGGCCTGTTGCAGATCCGAAACTGCCAAGGTTGTTCGTTGTCGCAGGCCCCGCGTTGGGATTTGCGCCAAAGAACGAGGTATTGGGATTGCGAATATTGAGGTAACCGGCACCCATCGAGAACGGACCGTTGGCATAGCCAGCCCCTGCGCCCCAAATCCAGTTGTTAGAAAATGACCCGGCAGTTCCCCCGAGATTCATCATGGCTTCAAAGGTAAAGCCGCCATAGGTAGGGCTTTTATACTTGATCGCGTTGTTTATCCGACGACTATTGAGCGCGTTATCCAGATCGCTCGGATGGGAGGCCATATAGCCGCCCCATTGTGGCGCGGCCAGAAAGGGACCGAAGAAATCCACTACCGGATCGTACTGTCGACCCAACGTCACCGTCCCAAATGTGTTGCTCGCCAACCCGACGTATGCCTGCCTTCCGAACTCGGCGCCACCCTGATTCAAGGCGCCGTTGTTACTGAAGAAACCGTTCTCGAGCAGGAAAATCGCTTTCAATCCGCCGCCCAGATCCTCGGAACCCTTCAAGCCCCAGCGGCTACCCTGCAGCCCGGCGGTCCCCCCTTCGATCATTGCGATCTGGTGACCCCCGGTAAAGCCGTGGGCCGTGCGGGTGCTCTGAACGTTGTTCGTGTAGTTGATCCCACTGTCGATGATCCCGTACAGCGTCACGTTGCTCTGCGCATAGGCGCATTGCCCGCACGCAATAAGGACTACAGATAAAGTGATTTGCTTATTCATCTCCAAACCTCTTTTGAAAAGTATTTTTTATATAGCGTTAGATCCTGGTCGCCCGTGAACAGGCGTGGACGTCCAGTTCAGTTGCGGACTTACGAGAGAACGGGTCAGGTATGCTGGGCGCCGCTAGGGGTCGTATCTACTGGCGCCCTATGTTCAGCGATGCGGATAAAGATCGTCATAAAGAAGGAGACGACGAGCAATCCGGACAGGAACAGAAGCCCCGCCGTCGCACTTTGCCCTTCACCCTTGATATAGCCGATCGCGAACGGACCAACGAAACCACCGAGATTGCCGATCGAGTTAATAACCGCGATGGACACCGCTGCGCTGGAACGGCTCAGGAACAAGGTGGGTAGTGCCCAAAACGGGGATTTGAAGGCGTACAGACCGCCGAGACTCAGGCTGATCATTGAGATTGACACGTATGGGTTGCTGGTCAATCCCGCGCCGAGTAAGGCCAATGCCGCAACGGCGAGCGGAATCGCGGAATGCAGGCGGCGCTCGCTGCGTCGATCGGAGCTTCGTGACCAGAGAACCATCATGATCGTCGCGAAGATATACGGAATCATTGCGATCAGGCCTACCTGCGTATGGCTGAGCGACGTCGAGAAGCCTTTTATGATCTGCGGCATCCAGTAGCCGACGCCGAGGCTGCCGCACTGGTAGACAAAGTAAATGAACGACAGGTACAGGACCTTGGGATTCGTGATTGCCTTGAGAGAGCCGATGTGTTTGACGTTCGGGCGGGCCTTCTTGTCGTTCTCCAACTCGTTTAACAGCCAGTCGCGCTCCTCCGGTTTCAGCCATTTCGCGTCCTTTGGCCGGTCAGCCAGATAGAGGAAGCAAAGGATCCCGCCGATCAGTGCCGGTGCGCCTTCCAGCACGAGCATCCAGCGCCATCCGCTCCAGTTCAGCCAGTGAACGTTGTCCATAATCCAGGTGCTCATCGGAGCGCCGATAATGTACGAGACCGGAATTGCGGCAGTAAAGAGCGCGACTGTCGTGGCAAGTTCTTTCGCACGAAACCAGTACGTGAGGTAGACAATGATGCCCGGGAAGAACCCGGCTTCAGCCACGCCCAGCAGGAAGCGCAGAATGTAGAGTTGCGTGGCATTCTGTACAAATGCCGAGATGACAGCAACCACGCCCCAGGTGAGCAGGATCCGGGCGATCCAGACGCGTGCTCCGTACTTGTTCAGCATCACGTTGCTAGGCACTTCAAACAGGAAGTATCCAATGAAGAAGATGCCCGAGACGAAGCCAAAGGCTTCGCTGCTCAACGCAAGTTCCTTGTTCATTTGCAGCGCCGCGTATCCGATGTTGGCGCGGTCAAGGTACGAGATGATGTAGAGAATGAAGACGAAAGGAATGATTCGCCAGGCGATCTTCCTCACCAGGGCCTTTTCGTCTATTGCATTGGTAGTTTGCATTTCAGTCTCATCAGCGGTGACCCGCTTGATGCCCATAAAAAGTCAAAGAAGCCGGTCTACGCCTGTTGTTTGGAAAACACCATGCATACAGGGCTGCCAGATTGAACCGAGAAGCCCGTGGGCTTCAGTCGACCCGACGCGCGGTCGGTGGAGAAAGCAACGATGCTGTCGCTTTCCTCGTTCAGTGCGTACATGAAGCGGCCATTCGGGGTGGTGGTCATGAATCGAGGCGTGCGCCCGAGCGTTGGGTCTGCGGACACGAACGTGAGATGACCGGTCTTCTGGTCAATGCGGAATATCGCAATGCTGTCGTAGCCTCGGTTTGAGGCGTAGACAAAGTGGCCGCTCTGGTCGACCTCGATTTCCGAGGCGCGGCTGTTTCCCGTAAAGGTATCGGGCAGTGTTGAGATGATCTGCAGAGGTGTCAGGGCGCCGTTGCTCGATGAGTAGCGGTACGTCGTGACGGTCGAGTCGAGCTCGTTGACGCAATACGCGAAGCTCGCATTGGGATGGAAGGCAATGTGACGCGGGCCCGACGTTTCACGCGATGCCACGTACGCCGGATTGGCGGCGGAAAGCTGCCCGTCTTTAAAGCGGAACGTGAAAATCCGATCCAGGCCCTTATCCGGCACGATGACAAACTCGCCGCTTGGATCAAACGGGTTGAAATGGGGCTTCGACTGTTTTTGTTCGACGCGGTGCGGGCCGATCGGTCCCTCCAGCTGCAGAAGCTGGGTCAATTCCTGCAACGACCCATCGCTTGCGATCGGCAGCACTGCAAGGCTTGAGCCGATGTGATTCGAGACGACGATGTATTTGCCAGACGGATCGATAGCAAGATGCACAGGGTTTTTCCCTTGGGTGCTTTGCTTGTTGATGAACGTGAGCTTGCCCGTCACCCTGTCTACTGCAAACGCGCTGATGTCGCTTATATCGCCGTGGACCGTGTAAAGACGCTCGCCATTGCTGCTGAGCGCGAGGAACGAGGGATTAACGAGATCTTTGAAGAGTTGCACGAGTTCGAGCCCGCCCGAGTCCTGGTCCACCCTGAAGACGCTGATACCGTCGCCTCGGGCGTTTCGTTCACGGGTGGTGCGACAGCCAACATAGGCGAACATATCTGATCCTTTCCGGTCCGTAAGGTGAGAAGGCTTGCTTGTGGCGGCGGACGCCCGCGAAACCTGCAAGTTGCACACTGCCATTGCCACAGCCGACAACGCGCCTTTAAGCAGGCGACGGCGGCCTATATCGGCTTGTGCTGTGGACACAACTTCGTTTGAGTTTTGCATCGTCACGGGTTCGTCTCCGGCCTTTTCGATCTGCTTTCGCTTCGAGTGATTGCACTTTCACACGTTAAAGTGCAAAAATAAAGTCGTGGAAAACACTTAGAAGAGCGCAAAAAGTAGTTGACATCGGCTGCTGGCCCTTGCCCAACGTCGCTTGAAGGCTTGCAAGCCGGACCGCGTTCTTTCCATGGTGGGGTTTATACTACATTGCATTTTTCGTTGCTAAAGTGCAAAAATGCAGTCATGGAAAATACTTATGTCCCCTCCGAAGCAACGCTGGACGTCGGCCAGTCCACGTATCGCTTCGTCGACCTGCCACTCATGTTCGGCGATACGCTTGCGCGATTGCCGGTCGTCCTGCGGCTTCTACTGGAAAACGTCATCCGCAACACTGACGGCGATGAACGGCGTCAGGCGGTCGAAGGCATTCTTCAGTGGTTGGAACGCGGTACGAGCGAGGTAGAAATTGCTTTTCAGCCCAGCCGTGTTCTGATGCACGACACGACCAGCACGCCCGCGCTGGTTGATATAGCGGCCATGCGTGATGCACTGGCTGAGGCGGGCGCGGATCCAACGACCCTGAATCCAGTGCTTCCGGTGGACTCGTCCGTCGACCATTCGCTGGCAGTGGAGTACTTTGCGATGCCCGATGCGGCGGCGCTGAATCTGAGCATGGAACTTCGCCGCAACAACGAGCGCTATCGCTTCTTGCGCTGGGCGTCGAAAGCGCTCAAGGGCGTACGAATCCATCCACCCGGCACCGGGATCATGCACACCATCAATCTGGAGCAGTTGGCTACGGTGGTGACCATCGAGGAGCGGGAAGGTGAAAACTGGGCGGTACCCGATACCATGATCGGTACGGATAGCCACACGCCAATGATTAATGGTATAGGCGTGCTCGGCTGGGGCGTCGGCGGCCTCGAGGCGCAGACAGTCATGTTTGGCATGCCCGTCATGCAGCGAATTCCCGACGTAATCGGGGTCCGGCTGACCGGCGCATTCAGACCAGGCACACTCGCGACCGATCTGGCACTGACGGTTACCCAGCGACTACGGGAAATCGGTGTCTCGGGAGAGTTCGTCGAATTTTTTGGTCCGGGCGTTGCAACGTTGACGGCCGGGGATCGGGCAGTTGTTGCGAACATGGCGCCCGAATACGGCGCAACGACGGGTTTCTTCCCAATAGACAATCACACGCTGGACTACCTGCGCCAAACGAATCGTAAGCCAGCATCGGTGGCGCTCGTAGACGCCTTTACGAAACACGCGGGCCTGTGGTTCGACCCATCCGCGGAGCCCGTCTATACGCGAACGATCGAAATCAACCTGAGCGCGATTGGCATGCAGATCGCTGGCCCGCGTCGTCCGCAGGATTTGCTCGACTACTCCGAAACGTCGAGCGCACTGAAAAAGTTCGCGTTTGAGCCAGCGACGGCGCACGAACAGATGCCCAGGCATCCAGTCGCCATTGCAGCCATCACCAGTTGCACGAACACATCAGATCCTGCTCTGCTGATCGCGGCGGGTCTCGTTGCCCGAAAGGCACGCAAGTTGGGGCTCAAGGTTCCGGCCTGGATCAAGACGTCGCTCGGCCCTGGTTCACCTGCCGCCGCGTCCTACCTTGAGCGGGCCAACCTGATTGAAGACCTGTCTGCGGTCGGCTTCGACATCGTAGGCTACGGCTGCACCACGTGTATTGGCAATTCCGGGCCGCTAACCGAGCCGATTCGAAATGCGCTTCAGAGCAAGTCCATCTATCCCGTTGCGATGCTCTCCGGAAACAGAAACTTCCCCGGACGGATCCATCCTGACCTCGATCTGGGCTTCATCATGTCACCACCACTGGTGATTGCTTTCGCCCTCGCCGGCAATGCAGAAGTGGATCTGAGCAACGATCCGGTACAGGTTGCGTCCGACGGCACGCCGGTCTTCCTGAAGGATCTGTGGCCGACCCGCGAAGAGGTCGCAGAGCTGGTTAAAGAGTCGGCAGAGCCGACCGACTATCCGCGGGCATTCGCGATCGCCAGCGACAACCCCCTCTGGCATGGCCTGAAATCGCCGGAATCGGCTCGCTTCCCCTGGGACCCGAATTCCACTGCGCTTCGCCGGCCCCCGTTTGCTTCACTGACTGAAGGCAGCCAGTTGGGCCGCTACAGCGCGTACCCCTTGCTGGTGCTTGGCGACGACATCACGACCGACCATATCTCACCGGCGAGCGCGATCCCGAAAGACAGTTTCGTGGCGGATTTTTTGGTAGAGCGAGGCGACGACCGGAACGACCTGAACGTTTTTGCATCCCGCCGCGGTAACTGGGAAGTCATGGTTCGCGCTGCCTTCTACAACCGGACGCTCGTCAATCTGCTGTACCGCGATGCTCCGGTCGCCCAGACATTGCATGTTCCGAGCGGCGATGTCCTGCCTGTCTACGAAGCGGCAAAGCGCTATCACGATGCGGGCACCTCCGTCGTGCTGGTTGCGGGTGAGCGATACGGTACGGGTTCATCGCGAGATTGGGCTGCAAAGGGGCAGCGGCTGCTGGGCATCCGCGCGGTCCTCGCGGTCAGCTTCGAGCGCATTCATCGCTCAAATTTGATCGGGATGGGGATTCTGCCGCTTCGTTTGCCTGAGGGCTTCAACCCGGCGACGCTAAATATCCAGCCTGGCGATAAAATCGAAGTCGACGCCGATGTCAACCTGCTTGCGCCGCGCTGCGCCATACCGGTGCGGATCGCAAGGGCCGATGGAAGCGTCACGACATTTAACGCAACCGCAGCGGTGGAAACTCAGCTTGAGACCAGGTTGCTGCGGTCGGGGGGCGTCATTCCGCTCATTCTGCAGAAAACAATCGCGGCACAAGAGTCCTGAAGCGATAAGCGCGGGGCGTTGCGCCGTGACAAGGTGACAAAACATCCATGAACGCTGAAAGATCGATTGCAACCCAGATTGTCGAGCTCATCCAGGCCGATCAGCTCGAAGTAGGCAGTCATCTGCCTGCCCAGATGCTCGCAGACCGACTTAGGGTGTCCCGCTCCCCGGTCAACGAAGCGTTGTCGCTGCTGCATGAGAAGGGCGTGCTTCGTCGCGAACGAAACCGTGGATTTTTTCTGGCTCAACCGGTGGCCAAGCGCGTGTCAGACGTCGTCGAACAACTTGGTTTGCCGGAGACCGATCTGATTACGGACGTGTACTTCCGCATCGCGGAGGACCGGCTGAAGGGGCTGTTGGAGGACGACTTCTCGGAACAGTTGATACGAAGCCGTTACGGATTGACCAATGCGCAGCTCACCGCGGTTTTAGCCCGTATCAGCCAGGAGGGTTGGGCGGAACGTAAGCCAGGTTACGGCTGGCAGTTTTCAAACATGCTGACAACGCCCGACAGCCTGTTGCAATCGTACCGCCTGCGGCTTGCGCTGGAGCCTGCAGCCCTGCTGGAGCCCGGCTATCGGCTCGATCCGAAAGTGCTTGAGCGATGCCGTGCGGCGGAAATGCACCTGCTCAACGGTGGCATCGAGACCGATACCGCCGACCAGCTACACGATCGTGGTGTCCGATTTCACGAGTCACTGGTTGAGGCGTCCGGTAATCCATTTTTTGTCGACACGATCAAGCGGGTGAATCGCGTGCGCAGATTGCTCTCGTACCGCTCGATGCAACACCGGGAGCGCTACACATTGCATTGCAAGCAGCACCTGCACGTTCTGGATTTGCTTGAGCGGGAGCGAAACGAGGAGGCGTCCATTGCTCTTCGCGAGCATCTTAGCCATACACTCGATGCCCTATCGAAGATCTCGGGCATTCTTAAACCCTAGCGTAGATCACCGCGCCCATTCCCCGCGAAAGCCAGATGACTATCGACCACTCCGTTGTAGCCGCCTTCACACCCACCGGAAAGCTGCGCGCTTCTATCAATCTCGGAAATCCGATTCTGGCGAATAAGGATCCCAAGACTGGTGCGCCTTTCGGCGTATCAGTAGATCTTGCACGGGAATTCGCGAAGCGATTGGCAGTCGATCTCGAGCTGGTCGTATTTGACTCTGCCGGGAAGTCCGTCGAGGCCGTGAGCGACGAACGGGCTGATATTGGTTTCTTTGCCATTGATCCACTGAGAGGGGCGAGCATTGCCTTCACCGCGCCATACGTCTTGATCGAGGGCTTCTATTTGGTCAGGGAGGAATCGACGATCCAGACGAACGAGGACGTCGACAACACAGCCAATCATGTTGTCGTTGGTAAGGGCAGCGCATACGATCTTTTTCTGTCGCGCGAACTTAAGAACGCGCAAATCGTTCGCGCGCCTACATCGCCCGCCGTGGTTCAGACCTTTATCGAACAGGGCTCGGAGGTGGCTGCTGGGGTCAAGCAGCAACTGGAGGCTGATGCCTCCAGGAACCACGGCCTTCGATTGCTGGGCAAACGGTTCATGGTGATTCAGCAGGCAATGGGCGTCCCGAAGAGCCGCGGCGACGCTGCCGCGGATATTCTCCGGCAGTTTGTTGAAGACATGAAAGCAACCGGGTTTGTGGCTGCTTCTCTGACAACCCATGGCATTGTCGGCGCGTCAGTCGCACCGGTTGCGTGATCCCGTAAGTCGAACGCGGTGACGGTCCGCACCTGCGGCAATCGAGGTTTGGCAGCGGCGGCCGCGTCGGATACTCCCGGATCGTTCAGCCTTCGGGAGTCCGTTACCTGATCTCGGCAGCCATTCGAATGTCCGCTGGCAAGCGCCGCCCAATGTCCGTAGATGGCCGGGTGCTGCCAGACGTGATCGGCCCAAATCGACCCACAGGCGTCCTTCGACCCGGCGCGAGCGCTACGTCAGCTTCCAAACCGGTACGGCCATTCGAGCTGCCGTCTCGGCCGGCAAGTCCTCGGCCTGTTCGGTCGTTCGCCAAGCTTCTTTCAGACTACCGCTAACTACCACACCGCAGACGTCCACCCGTCGCTCGGCAAGGGCGCCTCGGGCTCGATCGTCCTCTAACTCGAGGGGATAGGGGTTAACGGACCGCAACCCGGTCAGCGGGCTGTTAGCAGCCTCAATCGCTCAAGAGATTCGTTCACGATCTCGACATAACCGCGTCGTTCGGAGTCGCTGACCCATTGCGCGAAAGCGACCCGAAAGACGGCGATGCCTGCCTCGGCGACGAGACTCGCGTCCGAATCGCCTACGCCGCGCGCGCGAAGCGCGTGCGCGAGCGCGGCGGACAGCGTCGCCATCTTGATCAACTCGCGCTCGTACAGATCGGGGTTGGCGGCGATCACCGACTTGCGCACTCGTGCCAGAGGGCGGCGCTCGTCATCGAGAAAATCGCCCGCCTTCGCCAGCGCTGCGGCGATCGCGTCGACCGGTGACGCCTCAGCCGGTGCCTGGGCAAGGGCAGCTACCATCTTCTGCTGCAACCGTTCCGAGCCGTTGAAGAGCACTTCGCGTTTGTCGGCGAAGTAGCGAAAGAACGTGCGCGGGGTCAGCCCCGCGCGCTGCGCGATGGCGGCCACGGTCGTACGCTCGTAGCCGATCTCGCGGAACAGTTCGATGGCCGCCGCGCGGAAGCGGTCTTCAGAGTCGGGTTCCCAGCGACCCATGTTGCTCCCAAGGTGTTGACACAATGTGACATCATAGCGCTATACTGATGTCACTCAATGACATCAATGGAATTTCCCATGCGAATTCTCGTAACCGGCGCGTCGGGTTGGATTGGCTCGGCCAGCGTCAAGGAACTCATCGGCGCGGGACATCATGTCCTCGGGCTGGCCCGCAGCGGCGATGCTGCCACCAGGATCACCGAACTCGGCGCCGAGGTGGTTCGCGGGAGCCTCGATGACCTCGGCAGCTTGCGCGCTGCAGCCGCATTGGCCGACGGCATCGTGCACCTCGGCTACAACCATGATTTCTCGCAGATGGCCGCTGCCGCGCAAACCGATCGCGCGGCCATCGACGTCTTTGCCGACGTGCTGCAGGACACGGGTGGCCCGCTGCTGATCGCCTCGGGGACGCTGGGGTTGGCATCGGGCAGCGTAGGCACCGAGAAGGACATGCCTGCCGCAGACGTTCATCCGCGCACCGAAAACGCCGCCTACACGCTGAGCCTGTCCGAGCGAGGGATTCGCTCCATCGTCGTGCGTTTTGCCCCCACGGTCCATGGCGCCGGAGGCGACCACGGTTTCGTCGCGGTGCTCGCCCGGATCGCACGCGAAAAGGGCATCTCGGGGTTCATAGGCGAGGGGCAGAACCGTTGGCCGGCTGTCAACCGGCTCGACGCTGGCAAGCTGGTGCGTCTGGCGATCGACAAGGCGAGCCCGGGTGCCGTGCTGCACGCGGTCGCCGAGGAAGGCGTCGCTACATGCGAAATCGCCACGGCGCTCGGCCAGTTTCTGGGCGTGCCGGTGGAGTCGATCCCCGCCGACCTCGCGCAGGCGCAATTCGAGTGGCTAAGCATGTTCTTCGGCGCCGACATCCCGGCTTCCAGCGCGTACACGCGCTCGCTGCTGGGTTGGGAGCCCACACACCCGACATTGCTAGAAGACATCGCGGCCGGGCACTACCCTGGTCAGTGATCGCGACTGACGGACACGGACGAACCACATCCCGGTGACGGAAACCATTGCTGATGTGCTCGCCATCGGTTTAGTGACCTCTTTCTGACGCGACGCTGTTTGGATCAAAGCCTTTCTTGTCTTGTGGACCGATCTTCAGCGGGCAGAAAAGGGCCGTTCGCGAGACCACCAGCGAACGACCGAGAAGGAGCCTTCGACATTTGTAGTCGGATGGCCCGTTACGGGGCGGAGCCGACGCCTGAACGTCTGGCCGACGACGGATGTGAACGGCGGCTTTTGGCCGAACTCAGCCGGATGGCGAGCGACTCAGTTCGAACCTCGGCCGACGTCGGAGACGGTACGGTTCTGGTGCAAATAGGCTCATTGGTCCGGTTAAAGTAGCGATCCAATCAATCTGGTGGGCTGTGATGAGCAAGAGGAAGGGTCTGGAGGGGTTGTTCGATGGTCGGCATTTTGATTGGGAGAGCCTCACACCGGGCCTTGCGGGAGATGATCGCCGACGCTCTGTTGCCTGAGAGAGCACATGTGCGCTCGTCGAAGTATCTGAACAACGTGATCGAGCAGAAACATCGAAACATTAAGTCCAGAACGAACGTGATGCTCGGCTTCAAACGGTTCAGGAGTGTCGCGACCACGACTTCAGGCATTGAGTTGATGCACCGCATTCGCAAGGGTCAGTTCGACCTCTCCGCTCTCCGACTCAAGGATACCTCGGCGCCCGCTGTCTGGAATGCTGTTCTGCTCAATAAATAAGATATCCTTATTTATTGGAGATGTCTCGGCTTCACCCGCTGTTCGCACCAGAACCGTCATGGCCATCGAGGTGCCTTATTTTCATTCGCCGGACTTTACCGCAACGCCTGAATACGGCAGAACCCGGCCAAGGCGCTCCCGCGGCTGGTGGAGTTTTCCCCGGGGTAGCGCGAGGCGGCGGTCGCCATTGAAATTCTCTCCTTGTGGCTCACATCTGCAGAGTTCGTTTAATCCCGCTAAAGTACTTGTCATCTCGTTGCCGGATTGCTGATCCGGTGTGCAGAACGGGTCTCCATGGGACCGGAGTAAGCGCCAACGCGCTAACTCCGGTCGACACAGGGGAATGCACTTGAGAAGTCATTCACGCACCTTGGGACTTGCTTGCAAAAAGGCTACACGCTCTCGGTCGCGACGCGCGATGAAGGGCGGCGTGGCGCTCGTCCTCGTCACGGCCCTTGCGGCGTGCATGGTCGGCCCGGACTATCGCAAGCCTGAAGTCCAGGTGCCGGAAGGGTTCAAGGAAGGCGTCGACTGGCAGCGCGCCAAGGCGAATCCGCAGGCCGCGATCTCAAGCACCTGGTGGCGCATGTACGGCGACGACAAGCTCAATGGTCTCGTCGAGCAGGCGTTGCAGGCCAATCAGTCGATCGCGGCGGCCGAAGCCGCCTACCGTGTCGCGCTCGCGACCGTCGAGTCCAGCCGCGCGGGCCTGTTCCCAGTCGTCACGGCGGGCCTCGCCGGTGTGCGTTCCGGCGGCAACATCCAGGGGCTTTCCGCGAGTTCCGGCTCGTCGGCCTCGGCGGGCAACGCCGTGGCTGCTACCGGGACCGTCAGCTGGGAGCTGGATTTGTGGGGGCAGATTCGGCGCGAGATCGAGGAAGCGAAGGCGAACGCCGAGGCGTCGGATGCGCAGCTTGCTGGTGAGCGCATTTCGATCGCGGCCAGTGTCGCGACCGACTACTTCCAGCTACGCCAGGCCGACTACGACATTCGCGCGCTGAAGGAGCAGCAGAACATCTACAGCCGCATTCTCGTGATGACGCAGACAGGGTTCAAAGAAGGCGCAGCGTCGGGCGACGACGTGCTCAACGCGCAGGAGAACCTCGAAACGGTGATCGCCGATCTGCAGATAACCGAAACGACCCGAGAGCAGGACGAGCACGCGATTGCCGTGCTGACCGGCACGCCGCCCGAGTCATTCGGTATCGCCCCCGATCCTGACTACCCCTTCGTTCAGCCTGACGTGCCGCCCGCGCTGCCTTCGCAACTGCTCGAGCGGCGCTACGACGTGGTGAGCGCCGAGCGCACCGCGGCGGCGGCCAACGCGACCATCGGCGTCGCCGAAGCCGCGTACTTTCCGACCCTCACGCTCTCGGCCGAGGGCGGTTTTGCGCACAACACGTTCGCGCATCTCTTCACGGTGCCCAGCCGTTTCTGGACGCTCGGCCCCGATCTGGCAGCCACGATCTTCGACGGCGGCGAACGCACAGCGGCGGTACACAAGGCGCGCGCGACCTACGACGAAGACGTCGCGAACTACCGCAATACCGTACTGACGGCGTTCCAGAGCGTGGAGGACAGCCTGTCATCGATGAATCACCTGCGGGCGCAGGAAAGCGCGTTCGCGCAGGTGCTTGACAGCAGCAGCCGACTGTTCGCGAGCCAGCAGGCGCAGTTCAATGCCGGCGCGTCCAGCCAGCAGAACGTGCTGACGCAGCGCCTCACCCTGGTCCAGGCACAGCAGAACCTACGCGACACGCAGGCTCTGCTCGCCGAGAGCAACGTGTTACTCGTCAAGAACCTTGGCGGCGGCTGGCAGCGCGATGACGCCAAGGTCGTTTCGGCGCCGGCCGCCGCTGCTTCGCCCGCTTCCGAAACCGCTGTACGACCTGCCTCGGCGCAGTCTGCCGACTGACTCACATGCTGTTCCATACGGTCTGGCATCGCTCGCAGCACGCGTGTTCCGGCCTTAAGCAAGAACGGAGTTCTCATGAAGTCTCGTTCTCAGCGCGCGTCGCTGTCGTATCTGTGTCTGATCGTACTCGCCGGCTGCTCGAAACACGCGCCGCCGCCTCCGCCGCCACAAGTCGCCGTGGTGAAGGCGCAAGCGCAGACCGTACCGCTCGAGCGTCAGTTTGTCGGCCGGCTGTCCCCTTACTACAGCGCCAATGTGACGGCGCGCGTTTCCGGCGTGCTGCTGCGGCGCACCTACACGGAAGGCTCGCAGATTCGCGCGGGGCAACTGCTGTTCGAAATCGATCCGGTCTTTTACCGCGCGCAGCTGAATAACGACCTCGCGGTACTGGCCGAGGATCAGGCCACCTACATCAACGACCACATCACCGCCATGCGCAACCGCAAGCTGCTGCCGGTCGGCTCGGTCTCGCAGCAGACGGTCGACAATTCCGATGCCGCCGAACGCAGCGCCGCGGCCAAGGTCAAGGCCGACCAGGCAATCGTCGAAAGCGCACGGGTTTCGCTCAACTACACGCGCGTGACGGCGCCGATCAGCGGTATCGCCGGCCAGCAACAGGTGACGGCGGGCGCGGTGGTCGGCACCAGCACGTCCGACACGGGTGGCAGCGGCACGCTGCTGACGACCGTCCAGCAGATCGATCCGATGTACGTGAACTTTACGATCAGTTCAGCCGATCTGGCGACGCTGCAGCAGTCCCAGAGCAACGGTTCGATCAATCTGCGGCAGCAGAACCAGACCACCGTGCGGATCGGGCTGCCCAATCGTACGTCGTACGGCACGGCAGGCACCCTCGATTTCTCCGACGTGACGGTGAATGCCGCGACCGGCTCAATCAATATGCGTGCGCTCGTCGCGAACCCGCAGCGGCGTCTGCTGCCGGGCATGTATGTGACGCTGACCGTTGATTTCGGCCGGCAGAACAACGTGTTCCTGATTCCGCAGCAGGCAGTGCAGCGCGACACGGTCGGTGCATACGTGTTTGTGGTCGGCGCGGACAGCAAGGTGGCGCGCAAGGACGTCGAGGCGACCAATAGCCTTGGTAACAACTGGGTCGTCACGCGCGGGCTGGCCGACGGTGACCAGACCATCGTGACGGGTGTACAGCTGGTGCGGGAAGGCGCGCCGGTGAAGACCGTCGCGTGGCAGGCGCCTGCGGCAGCGTCGGGGGCGGCCGCGGATTCGGCTGCGACCACGACACCTGCTGTGTCAAGCCCGGCAGCGGCGTCTGGTCCCGCAGTTGCGCAGGCTTCCGCAGCATCAGCATCACCGGCTTCGGCCGGCATGGCGCAGTAGGAGACCGCTCATGCCGAGTTTTTTCATTAACCGCCCCGTCTTCGCGTGGGTCATCGCGATCCTGATCTCGCTGTTCGGCATCATATCGGTGCACGGCATGGGGATCGATTCGTACCCGGACATCGCGCCACCGGAAGTGACCGTCACCGCGCAGTATCCGGGCGCGAGCGCCCAGACGATGGAATCGACGGTGACCCAGGTGATCGAGCAGCAGCTTACCGGCATCGACAATCTGCTGTATTTCAGTTCGAACTCCAGCTCGAACGGCCAGACGCAGATCACCCTCACGTTCGCGACCGGCACCAACCCGGACATTGCCCAGGTGCAGGTGCAGAACAAGGTCACGCTCGCCGAGCCTCTGCTGCCTTCGCAGGTCACTCAGCAAGGGGTGGTTGTGGCGAAGGCGAGCCCGGACATCCTGCTGTTCGTCGCGCTGCAGTCAGATAATCCCGCGATCGATGCTGGGCGGCTCTCCGATATTCTCGCCTCGCAGATCCAGCCTAACATCGGCCGTGTGAACGGGGTCGGCAATACCACGCTGCTTGGCTCGGAGTACGCGATGCGCATCTGGCTCGACCCCGACAAGCTGCAGAGCTACGGACTATCGACGACTCAGGTGCTCAATGCCGTGACCTCGCAAAATGCGCAGTTCGCAGCCGGCTCGCTGGGCGCGGATCCGGCCGTGAAGGGCCAGGTGTTTACGGCGAACGTGACGGGCGACAGCCTGTTTTCGTCGCTCAAGCAGTTCCAGGACATCATTATCGTGGCGAACAGCGACGGCACCACGATCAAGCTCTCTGACGTGGCGCGTATTTCGTTCGGCTCGCAGACGTATGGCTTCGCGCCGGTCTATAACGGCAAGGCGGCTGGCGGTATGGCGGTTTTTCTGCTGCCGGGCGCGAATGCGCTCGCGGTCGAGAAGGCCGTAAAAGCCGAGATGGCGACGCTGGCGCGAGATTTGCCGGAAGGCGTCACATGGAGCGTGCCGTACGACACCACGCCGTTTATCACCGCGTCGATAGTCGACGTGATCCGCACGCTCATCGAGGCGATCGTGCTGGTGTTTTTCGTGATGCTGATCTTCCTTCAGAATCTGCGGGCCACGATCATCCCGACGCTCGTGATTCCGGTGGCGCTCCTCGGGACTTTCATCGGCCTGTCGGCGCTGCACTACACGCTCAACCAGTTGACGCTGTTCGGCATGGTGCTGGCGATCGGCATTGTGGTCGACGACGCGATCGTCGTGATCGAAAACGTCGAACGCATCATGAGCGAGGAGCATCTGGAGCCACGGGCGGCGACGCGCAAGGCAATGGGCCAGATCACCGGCGCCATTGTTGCGATCACGGTGGTGCTCTCCGCCGTGTTCATCCCATCCGCGCTGCAGCCGGGCGCAACCGGCATCATCTACGCGCAGTTCGCGCTGACGATCGCGGTGTCGATGGGATTTTCCGCGTTCCTCGCGCTGTCGTTCACGCCTTCGCTATGCGCGGCGATCCTGAAGCCCGAACACGCGCAGAACAAGAGCGCGGTCTACCGCTGGTTTAACCGCAGTTTCGACTGGACGTCGAATAAGTACCTCGGCCATGCCGGCCGCGCCGTGCACCATGCGCCACGCTGGATGATCGTGTTTGTGCTCGTCGTGGTGCTGACCGGTTTCCTGTATACGAAACTGCCGACCAGCTTTGTGCCCGACGAGGACCAGGGCTTCGTGCTCGCACTCATCAATCTACCGCCCGGCTCGACGCTGCAGCGCACCGATCACGTGATGGCCGAAGTACGCGACAAGCTCGAACACAGTGCGGTCGGCAAGGAAATCGTGGGCATTTTCCAGCCAGAAGGCTTCAGCTTTGTCGGCACGAGCGAAAACGTCGGCATGTCGTTCATCAAGCTGGCGGACTGGAACAAGCGCCATGACACCGCGATGGAGCTGATTCCGCAGATCAACCAGATCCTTCATACCATTCCCGATGCGCAGATCTTCGCGGTGAATCTGCCGACCATCCGCGGGCTCAGCCAGTTCGGCGGCATCGATATGTATCTGCAGGCGCGTGCCGGCCAATCGCGTGCGGAGCTTGCCCAAGCCACGGCCACTCTGCTTGGGAACGCGTCGAAGAGCCCTGTGCTATTCGGGATCCGTCCGAATTCGCTGCCAAGCGCGCCGCAACTGGACGTCGCGGTGGACCGGACTCAGGCCGAAGCGATGGGCCTGTCGCTGACCGATGTCTACGACACGCTCCAGATGGAGCTCGCGCCGTTCTTCGTCAACCAGTTCACTTACGGCGGGCGCGTGAAGCGTGTCTATATCCAGGCGGACGCGCCATACCGGATGGGGCTCGATGCGCTCCAGCACCTGTATACGCCGAGCCTGTTCACAACCGGTAGCAGCACGAGCACGGCCGCGAGCCAATTGTCATCGAATAGCGCGACCGCGTCGAACGGCTTCGCGACGCCCGTCGACCCGTCGCCCGCGAACCCGTCGATCAGCCCTTACAACATGGTGCCGCTCTCGAGTGTGGTGAATACCAGATGGAGCTTCGGGCCGACCGTGCTACCGCGCTACAACGGCTACTCGGCGATCGAGGTTGTCGGCAACTCGGCCTCTGGCTATTCGACCGGTCAGGCGATCGATGTGCTGCAGAACATCGTGGACCACCAGTTGCCGGTGGGTTTCGCGGCAGACTGGACCGGGCAGTCGTTTCAGGAATTGCTGTCGGGCTCGTCGGCGGTGACGCTGCTGATGCTGTCGATCCTGGTGGTGTTCCTCTGTCTCGCCGCGCTGTATGAAAGCTGGTCGATTCCGGCTGCGGTGCTGCTGGTCGTGCCGCTCGGCATGCTCGGCATGCTGGCATTCTGCCTTTCGTTCGGTGTGCCGAACGACATATACTTCAAGATCGGCCTCGTGACCGTGATCGGTCTTGCGGCGAAAAACGCGATCCTGATTGTCGAGTTCGCGGTGGAGGGTCAGCAACGTGGCATGACGCTGCGCGACGCCGTCCTGACCGCAGCCCGGCTGAGGCTGCGTCCGATCCTGATGACCTCAATGGCCTTTATTCTCGGCGTGTTCCCGCTCGTTGTCTCATCGGGTGCAGGCGCCGCTTCGCGTCACGAAATTGGCACCGGCGTGATCGGCGGCATGCTGTTCGCGACGGTCTTCGGTTTGCTGCTGATTCCGGTGTTCTATGTGGTCGTACGGCAGATGCTGGGCGACAAGCTCGACGAGGTGTCGCACAAAATGCACCATCGCGACGGTGAAGACGGGGACGGCCATGGCAAGCACGACGGTGGCACACCGGGAGATAGCGGCGGTCATGACGGTGGTGGGACAGGTGGCGGGGGCGCAAGTTCTACGGGAGAGGGCACGCCTGCCTAGCAAACCGGCGTGCGCCAGATACGGCGCGCTTCAGTCAGCCATCCAGCGGCACAGCCACACATGAAAAGAACACGACACCAGGCGCAGGAGACGCGCAACCAGATTCTCGACGCGGCGGAATGGGTCTTCGCCGAGCATGGCGTCGCCCATACGTCGCTGGAGGACGTCGCGGTGCGGGCGGGATTCACGCGCGGCGCGATTTACGGACACTTTCGCAACAAGGGCGAGCTGTTCGTCGCCAGACGAACCGTGTCATGTTGCCGATGGAGATGCTGGTCTCGGCATCAGTCGATGCCGAGGAGCCAGATCCGCTTGGCAGGATACGGCAACTGCTGGTGTTTTGCCTTGGCCAGGCGGTGGTAGAGCCACATAGCCGCCGTGTTTTCGAAGTGCTGTTCACGAAGTGTGAGCACACACGCGACACGGATCTTGTGTTCGATCGACAGCGCAACGCGGCCCGCAACGGAAGAAAGCAACTTGAGCTTGCTTTGCGAAACGCGATCGCAAAAGCGCAATTGCCGTCCGACCTGGATACGGTGCGCGCGTCGGGCGTCGTGCACGTGTTTCTCGACGGGGTGTTGCGAGACTGGCTGCTGGAACAGGATTCGATCGTATTGCCGCGCGATGCTGAGTATCTGGCGGATGTGTGCATCGGCATGCTGCGGCATTCGCCTTCGTTGCGGCGGGGAGATGAGGATGTGCATGCGCTCAGTTAAGGGACGATCGGTCTCCGATCTTCTTCGTCGCGCCGGCGGCCTTATGCGCCGTTTTCCATAAGACCGATGACCGGGCTCTTGCCGTCAGGCTGTGAAGGTCCGCTCTCTGCGTCAAGCTGCCGCTCATGCAACTGAATCCCCGACAACTTGAGGCCTTTCGTAATTGCCGAACCGTGTCGCGGACATGTCCAAATGAACAGCCGGAAAAGATGGCAAACGGATGTTTCTCGCGGGTGCCTTCAGTGAGACGACACGAAGGGCGACGACAAACTAGCGTCAGGCACGGCAAAATGCCGCTGCATACGCACGATCTCCTCCGACGGTGTACCGCCGAATAGCCGCTTGAATTCACGGCTGAATTGCGAAGGACTTTCGTAGCCGACCTGCGCGCTCGCGGCGGCTGCGGTCATGCCCTGCCTCGCCATGAGGAGACGCGCCTGATGCAGTCGTGTCGACTTGATGTACTGCAACGGCGAAGTATTGGTCGTAGCCTTGAAGTGCGCATGGAAGGAAGGCACACTCATTTTTGCTTCAGCGGCAAGATCCTCAACCGACAAGGCCTCCGCATAGCTCAAATGAATCTTTCTGAGCGCCTTCGAGATACGGCCAAAGTTGCCACGCCGGTTAAGGGCAGCGCGCATCGAGCCGCCCTGCTCGCCCACAAAGACGCGGAAATATATCTCCCGAACCAACGCCGGACCGAGTACCGCGGCCTCGAGCGGATTACGCATGGCACGCAAAAATCGCAGCACGGATTCGCCGAGCGCGAGATCGAGCCGCGTGGTGGCCATACCACGAGGCTCGATTGCGACCAGGCCGTTACGCTCGTCGATCTGCGTCAGAACGTCGGCGGCAAGGCTCATATCGAGTCGTAAATATATGGCGAGTAATGGTTCTTTGTCAGTCGCATCGGTCTCCATGGAAAAAGGTAAAGGCAACGCGACGACCAGATAGTGCTGCGCATCGTAGACGTACACCGTGCCGCCGAGGTAACCACGCTTTCTGCCCTGACAAACAATCACGATACCCGGCTCATAAAGCACCGGCGTCCGCGTAAGCGGCCGGTTCGAGCGCAGGAAGCGGATATCGACCATCGGAGTCAGGTTATATCCCTCCTGCGGCGCCAGTTCTAGAAGCAGTCCCACCATCTCGGCACGCACACGCGCCAGTGCCTGCGTTTCGCTTTCCATTGCAGATCACCCGTTTAGCGTCATCTCTATCGATGACGATCAGTGTGCCACATTGCATTGCGTTATGACGATAGCCTCATAGGATCAGGCAAGCAATGCAGACGATCTCGCGTTCGCGGATCTTCGTAGCGCGCATAGGATTCAGTCATGCACCGGCGTCACGCCGCAGCGTCTGCCGGTGCGAGACCCTGAATCATCCTAAGGAGAAAGCTGCATGATCGACGTTCTCAATCCCGCAGACGGCAATGTCGTCGGACAGGCCGAGCACCATTCCGAAGCCCAGGTACGCGCGGCGATCGATCGCACCTGCGCCGCATTTCCTGCGTGGTCGCGCCTGCTCGCCAAACAACGCAGCGACATGCTGCGCAGATGGTTCGATCTCGTCAGTGCGGACAAGCGCACATTTGCCGAACTGATGTGCCGGGAAAACGGCAAGTGTCTTGTCGAAGCACTTGGAGAAATCGAATACGGACTCGGTTTCGTCGAGTGGTACGCCGAAGAAGCGAAACGTGTCTATGGCGACACTATCCCGACACATGCACAGGGTGCCGCAGTCATCGTCACCAAGGAGCCCGTCGGCCCCGTTGCTGCGATCACGCCGTGGAATTTTCCGTTCATGATGATTACCCGGAAGGTGGCTACCGCATTGGCCGCCGGCTGCACGGTCATCATCAAGCCGGCGGAAGAAACCCCGCTGACCGCCTACAAACTTTTCGAATACGCACGTCGCGCCGGCATTCCGGAGGGCGTGCTCGAAATGGTGACGGGGGACCCGGTGCAGATCGGACAGCTCATTACGAGCGATGCCCGCATCAAGAAGATTTCATTCACCGGCTCCACGGCGATCGGCAAACTGCTTGCCCGTCAAAGCGCGGATACGCTCAAGAAAATGACGATGGAATTGGGTGGCAATGCGCCGTTCATTGTGTTCGACGATAGTGACGTTGAAGAGGCTGCCAATGGCCTTGTCACAGCAAAACTGCGCAACTCGGGTCAGGTGTGCATTTCGCCGAATCGCGTGTATGTACAGTCCAGCATCCATGACCGTTTCGTTCAACGCGTCAAGGAACTGGTGGAAGAGATTCCCGTCGATCAGGGACTGCAGGACCGCTTCGTAGTGGGCCCACTGATCAACCAGAAGGCGGTTTCCAAGGTAACGGAACTAGTCGAAGATGCCAGGGCGAACGGAGCGAAGGTGGTACTCGGCGGTCATCTGCACGCAAAAGGCGGGCTCTTTTACGCTCCGACCATCCTCACCGATCTGAAGGATGACATGCAAATCCAGTCAACCGAAATTTTTGGACCGGTGTTTCCTGTCTACCGCTTCGAGACCGAAGAAGAAGTCATCGCGCGAGCCAACGATACGGAATATGGACTTGTCGCCTATGCCTACACGCGCGATCTGGGCCGCGCATTCCGGCTCTCACGAAATATCGAGTCGGGGATGGTCATCCTGAATTCGGGTTCCGTGGGTACTGCGTCCGTCCCATTCGGTGGGGTCAAGCAATCGGGTTATGGGCGGGAAGGCAGCTATTACGGCATCGAGGAATACGTGCAGGTCAAGTATACGCTGATGGCAGGGCTGGGCTGAGCGCCCCCTCTCGTTGCCAACTTCGATGCCGGGTTCGCCGAGAGTTATCCAGAAGCGATGCAACCCGTGATCCAGCCTGAGGGGCGGAGCTTCGAAGGAGGCGGACACGTGTACGTGGGAGAACAGCGGTTTGATTTCAACAACAAACACAACATATTTGTCGTGCTTCCTGGTATCCCTTTCGACTCTCCGCAACCTCTGAATCGGTCATCCTTAGCTCCTCCGATTGACCGGTTCTTCAAGCTCTCAATCTGCTTCGCGAACAGCGCAGCTGGCCTCTTTCAAATTCTGGTAACAGTTGATTCATATAGGCCCGTGTAAATGAATTTTGTAATTCCCCCTATTGCTCCGGTTGCAGTGCCTGTGTTCGGTATTCCCCTGCGCCTGCGTCCAGTCTGCGGTCAATGGTGTATCCACTAGCCCCCGATTGAGCACGCGTGAGAACAAACTTACGCGAACCAACGATGGTGCGGTGGGGCAAGCGCGCAAACGCGCCGCGAATAACGCGCGCGCGCTTCTCAAACTCAGGCCCGCGGCGGCACACCGTCGAAGGCATCCTGCAGCAGCGCACGAATCCCCGCGAAATCGATAGCGCGCGGATTCCAGTAGGGATTCGCCGTGGCAAGCTCCGCTACCCGATCGAGCTGATCCGCCTGCATGCCGATGTCCTTGAGTGCGACCGGCGAGCCGTTCGCGCGGGCCAGTTCGTACACACCCGTCGCGGCATCCGCATGTCCGAGCGCTCTCGCGATCCGCTGCATGGCCTCGGGCACGGCGCCGGCGTTGTAGGCCAGCACATGCGGCAACACGATCGTATGAGTCAGCGCATGCGGCAGATTGAGACTGCCGCCTAACGTGTGACATAGCTTGTGGTGCAAGGCCATGCCGACGTTGCCCAGCACCGTGCCGCACAACCACGCCCCATACAGGGCACGCGACCTCGCCTGCAGGTCCTGCGGATCGGCGACGATGGCCGGCAACGCCTGCGCGAGCGCAGCGATGCCCTCTTCCGCCATCAGGCTGATGATCGGATTGGCGTCACGTGAATACAGTCCTTCAGCGGCATGCGCAAGCGCGTTGATACCGCTCGTCAGCGACAATTCCGCAGGCAGTGAAAGGGTCAACTCAGGATCGTAGATCACGGTCTTCGGCAGCACGCGAAGATCGGTTCCCGTCCGCTTCAGGCCGCCTTCGGTCAAGCCGAAGATCGGCGTCATCTCGCTGCCGGCATAGGTGGTCGGAATCGCGAGTATCGCCAGTTCCGACTCCAGCGCAATAGCCTTGCCGAGGCCTATGGTCGACCCGCCGCCCACGGCGATCGCGCAATCGGCTTTGAGCGAAGCCGCCAGCTCACGGGCTTCGATCGCCAGTTCGAGCGGCACGTGCATGACCGCCTGATCGAAGATGGCCGCCGCACGCGAGCCCAACCGGTGCGCCAATGCTTCAGCGACCTCGCGTTGCTGCGGCGTGCACAGGATCAACGCGCGCTCGGCCCGCAGGTTGAGCACTTCACGTTCGAGATGCTGCAAACTGCCGGCGCCGAACACCACCCGCGCCGCGCGCGCCGAATAAACGAATTCAGGCGTTTGCATGACAGTCCTCCGAAGTCCTCGCTGCCGGCTCGGTGACGGCATAGTCCACCTGATAACGCGCTGTGCGGATGTTGCCCAACGCCTGCCGCACGCGCAGATGTTCCGGATGGCTGGCGTAAGCGTCCAGCGCCTCCTGCGACGCGAATTCAGTAACGAGCACGACGTCGCACGCATAGTCCACCGCGCTGGAATCGATGCCGACTTCGAGATGCCGCATGCCGGGAATGCGTCCGCGCAACTGTTCAAAACTTTGCTTGACGAGTTGGCGTGCCGCCAGCTTCTCGTCGGGCGTGTCGCCGCCCACGCGCCACATGACGATGTGTCTGATCACGCTGCCTCTCCTACCGGGTTCAGAACGAAGTTGTAGTCGAGCGTGTAAAACGGCGTCGACATCGACGAACCATCCGGCGCGATGCCTGCTTCGTGCTTCACCCATTCGACAATCAGGCTTGAGCGCACGCCGAACACGGCGTCGGAATCGAGATATTGGTCGCCGTCGCGGAATACGTGCGTAATCAGCGTCTCGTAGCCGGGCGCCTTGATCCAGAAATGTAGATGGGCCGGCCGCCAGGGGTGCCGCCCGAGTCCGTCGAGCATGCGTCCAACCGGACCGTCGTACGGAATCGGATAGGCCTCGGCAAGAATCGAGCGGAAGTGAAACCGGCCGTCCGCCTGGGTACGCAGTGTGCCGCGCGCGCTGTGGGCCATCTCGCCGACCGCCTCAGTCGTCTTCTGCACGTCGTAATAACCGTCTTCATCCGACTGCCAGACATCGACCGATGCGTCAGCAATCGATTCGCCATTCAGGCCGCTGACCCGGCCCCGCACAAAGCACGGCGCACCGGGCGCGCCATTCGACAGATCGGCTCCGTTCTCGTATTCGGGCGCGCCCTCGACGAAGAAGGGACCCAGCACCGTCGCCTCAGTGCAGACAGCGGGCTTGCGATTGTTCTGGGTCGTCACCAGCATCGAGAGCCCGAGCGTATCGGACAGCAGCACGAACTCCTGGCGTTTGTCGTCGGTAATGTGGCCGACGTCGGTAAGGAACTGGATCGCCTTGAACCATTCGTCCTCGGTCAGTTTGACCTCGCGCGCAAACGCATGGAGGTGCTGGACCAGACTGGTCATGACCGTGCGCAGACGTGCGTCGCCGCATTTGTCCATCGAGGCGAGCACCGCCTGGGTGATCGTGTCTTCGCTGATATTGCGCATTGTGGATGTCTCCGTTCTTAGGGTGGCCGTCCATCGGGTAAATGGGATATTAGGCCTTCGCCAGTGGGAGAAAAACGCGCTATAGTAAAAACATATTTCCACTATGCGGAAAAATTGCGCCTATGGATCGTTGGACACAGCTTGAATTTTTCGTTCTAACGGCAGAAACCGGCAGTCTTTCCAAGGCAGCGGAACGGCTTAACATGTCCAACGCTGCGGCGAGCCGCACCTTGAACGCGCTGGAAGAGCGGCTGGGTACGCGCCTGATAGAACGGACCACGCGGCGGCTCTGGCTGACGGACGCCGGGCGCGAGTACTACCTGCGTTGCAGTATGATCCTCGCCGAGGTCGCCGAGGCGGACGCCGCGGCCAGCGATACGGCATCGCAACCACGCGGCACCTTGCGCGTGACGAGTTCCGTTTCGTTCGCGCTCATGCATATCGCGCCGTGGCTGCCCGAATTCAACCGGCAATATCCGGATCTGGCCGTACAGATCGTGGCGGCCAACCGTTATCCGGATTTCATCGAATCCGGCATCGACGTCGCGATCCGCACTCGCGAATATGAAAGCGATTCCGGCATCACGGTCAGGCGGCTCGCCGAAACGAGGCGGGTGCTGGCCGCCTCGCCCGGTTATCTGGCACAGCATGGCAGCCCCAAAACGCCGGACGACCTCGCGCATCACAAGATGCTCGTCTATAACCTCGCCGCCGATCCGTACGTGCTGCATCTGACTCGCGGCGGCGAAACCCGCCATATCCCGCTCAAAAGCGCACTCGATTCGAACGAAGGTCAGGTAATCTGTGCCGCCGGCTATGCGGGCATGGGCATCGTGACTCAACCGCTCTATATCATCTACGACGATATCGTGGCGGGGCGTCTCGTGCCTGTTCTGGAGGACTGGCAACTGCCGCGCCTCACCATCAATCTCGCGTATCAGAGCAGGCGCTACCAGCCTGCCAAGATCCGCGTTTTCACCCAGGCGTTGATTGAGCGGGTTGAACGGCTCGATCTGGCCCGCAAGTGGTCCACGGTCTCGGCATGAAGTCAGCACCGGCAGCCACGCAGAATCCGGCTCAACAGTAAGGCCCTTCTCAGATCAGCATCGTGAGTTCGAAAGCCAGGCATTTTTTTTCAAATCGCCAATCAATTGAGTGCGAGAAGATCAATGAAGTACTGGCAGGAGATGGATACCGCTTGTGCCCGCCTCAAATTCCCGGACGATCACGTCGTCCCGTCTTTCAGAGCGGCTACGCGATGACGAAGCTGTGCCCGTGTCAAACCCAATTCCCGAGCTGCCTTGGATACGTTCCCGCCCGTGATTCTCAGGGCTTCGTCGATAGCGGCCTTCTCTATTTCGGCTAATGACCGTCGGCCAACAAGCGTCCGAATTGCCGCGTAATCCGGGTCCTCGTCCTCGACCGCTCGCTTGAAGCGGGCGTCCGCGAGACTGCCATTATTTTCAGGCGAAAGGAAAGCTTTTTGTAACGCGTCCTGCCTGCTGAACAGATGGAACGCGTCGATCGCCTCACCGTCTGTCGTCAGGATTGACGCTCGCTCAACCATGTTCTCGAGTTCCCGAATATTGCCGGGGAAATCATAAAGAAGCAGAGCGTCGATCGCGGCCGAAGTGAGACCTTGCACCTGTCGGCCTGTTGTTTCATTGAAGCGTCTGAGGAAAAGGTCGACCAGTGGCGGGATATCGCCTCGCCGCTCCCGGAGCGGAGGAATGGAAATCGGGAACGCCTCGAGCCGGTGCCGCAGATCTGCACGAAAAGTTCCTGCTGAGACTGCCTCCGCCAGATCTACGTTCGTTGCGCACACTACGCGAACGTCAACCTTGGTGGTTCTGGTTGACCCCACCCTCGTGATTTCGCCCTCTTGAAGGACTCGCAGCAGCTTAGCCTGCGCCGTCAGACTTAGGGTCCCGATTTCATCGAGAAAAAGGGTGCTTCCGTCTGCTGCTTCAAACCACCCCGGCCGCGCGGCTACAGCGCCTGTATACGCGCCTCGCTCGACACCGAAAAGTTCGGAATCGATAAGACTGTCGGGAATCGCAGCACAATTCAGACAGTAAAGCCGTTGAGACGATCGTGGACTCGAGCGGTGCAGCGCCCGGGCAAACACCTCTTTGCCGACGCCAGTCTCGCCTTGCAGCAGTACAGTAGTCGTCAGCGGGGCGACCCGTTGAACAAGGTGCCATGCAGCCAGAAAGCGGGAGGACGCTCCCACCACACCTTCTGCGAGAAGCGCAGGATGCCCGGAAGCCGCGAGAGAGGCAGCCGACGCTGCATCGCCAATCAAATCGGAACCATCTTCGCGCGAAGCCCACTCCTCTACGGTGCGCCCGACAATACGGCAGACCGCTCCGCCCGATGCCGAACATTCTATTTCGCGAAAGAGAATGGGGCGCCCCATGACGGCGCTCGTGTACCCCGACGCGTAACCTGTCTGCATCCAGCAAACGGGCTCCGAGCTTCCGCCGAACGAAGCAACGTGCGTCTCGGCTTCCGCGGAATTTCGCCACGTCAATACGCTGTAGTGACGACCCGTTTCCACATCTATATCGATGATCTCAGGCTCGACGAACACCTCTCCTCGAAGCGCGTGCAATTGCGGACCAATAAGAAATGCATCGAGATTGGGTTGTCCCGTTCTGAGCTTCATCGCGAGCATAGCCTCTTTGGCGCCTGCCGCGTGACCAGCATTAAACAGGATATTTTTCGCCTTCTCCATGCCTACGCTCTCGACCAATTGACGACGTAGCGCCGTAAGCGTCTCCAGGTTCAGGACCACTACGCGCTGATCATCGAGCCAGACCTGTCCATCGTGAGGTGCAAAACGAAGTCTTGCGCTCAGATCCGATATATCGGGTAGGGGTGAGGGTGCGCCCTCGACAGCATCAGCGGAGCGATCCGCGCGGAACTTCAGCGGCAAATCGGTGAATCGGGTCATCGTATGGTGGCTTCCTGACCTGGTTGGTTGTTCTCATCCAATGGTAAACGTGGAGGATGGTTGTGAACAGCCAAGAGTAACCCTTGATGCTGAAGCCGCACTTCATTTCACCCGACTCAGAGCCCCGTTAACACTCTGGCTTCGCTAATCCGCTGCCGACTGGCACGGGATCTGCATTACATGTATCGCCAAACAGATCTTTGGCCATTTAAAACCATCAGAGGAAGAGAAATGGAAGTGCTCGCAAATTACAAAGTCACGAAACTGAACGCGCCCCCCGCAACCGGCCCGCTCGCTTCGTTCTTTGACGCGCCTGGCCCGGATTGGGCTATTGTCGAAAAGGCTAGATCTCTTGTGCCATTTATCCGCGACAACGCACAAGCCTCGGAAGACAATCGCCGGGTACAGGAAACTGTCGTCAATGCGCTTCAGTCTGCTGGTCTCTATCACATTTCAGTGCCTACTAGACTCGGTGGCAGTGGCGCCAATTTCAGAACTTTTATCGAGGCAGTCGCAGAAGTTGCCCGCGGGGACGGCGGAACAGCGTGGGCCATGGCACTTCTGAACGTTTGCACCTGGTTCGCCAGTCTGTACTCCGATAAGGCACAACAGGAGGCATTTGCGGAGCCCGGCACCCGGATCTGCGGTATCTTCACTGCCACTGCTCACTCCGAGCGCGTTATGGGTGGATTTCGCGTAACCGGCGAGTGGTGGTACGCGTCAGGCTCTCTCCACGCGCAATGGGCCAATCTCGGCATCAAGATCGGCGAAAACCCGGACGGATCGCCACAACTCGGACTGGCTCTTGTCCCCTGCTCCGACCTCAGCTTGCGCGACACGTGGTACGTCGCAGGAATGCGTGCATCGGGCAGCAACACCCTGGTCGCGGACAACATTTTCATTCCGGATGAACGAATTCAGGCGTTCACCGATATGGCGGCCGAAAACTATACACGCCCGGATTCCGACGAAGCAAACGACTACGCGTCGTTCGTTCCGGTAGCAGAAATCGTACTGGTTGCGGCTCAGCTCGGTCTGGCGCGAGAGGCAATCGAACTCACACTCTCAAAGAGTGCGAAGAAGAACGTAGCGTATACGACCTTTAACAGTGTGAGCGTATCGCCAGTCCATCAGATCAAGCTTGCCGAAGCGACTTCGAAAGCCGATCAGGCGCACTTGCTCGTCGCTCGTGCATGTGCCGATATCGATCGCGCCGCAGCAAGGCATGAAAAGCTGGAAATGACCACCCGCGCGCGCATTCGTATGGACACAGGGGCGGCAGGCCAGCTCTGTCGCGAGGCGATAAACATGCTACTCAGCGTCAATGGCGCCAGCAGTTTTGCCCAGACCAATCCGCTCCAGCGAATCTGGCGAGACAGTGAAGTTGCCAGCCGGCACGCATTCGTGTTGCCGGAGATGGCTAGCCTGATTTATGGACGCTCGCTGTTTGGTGTGAGTGATCTGGTCCAGATCTACTAAAGATTGAGCCGGACCAGTTCCGTCTTCTCACTTTGAGTTCTTTAACTTCCACCGAGTTCAGGATGTACAAGCTTATCGCAATCTATGTTCGCCCCGAAGATCCGGCGCACTTTCGAAAACACCTTGTAGAAACGCATCTGCCACTGGTTGCCCGCTTCCCCGGACTCCAGGCTATGCACTATTCCGTGGCTATTGACGCTGGCGAAGACGATCAGCCGTTCGCGGTAGTTGAATGTGAGTTCGCCGATGAGAAAGCATTACGCGACGCCCTGTCGTCCCCCGAAGGCGAAGCTGCCGGGGCCGATGTTCCGAACTATGCCGCCGCCGGTGTCTCAATCCTGACGTACGAACCGCGTACGTTTGCCCTGACTCCCTTTCCTGGAGGGTGACATGAATAGCGAACTGGGAAGTGACTTCAAGCTCGCCATGCGGCGACTCACTTCCACCGTCACCGTCCTGACCTGCAGCGTAGCGGGTCAGCGATTCGGCATGACCGCGACGGCCGTGACATCGGTCTGCGCGGAGCCGCCCTCTTTGCTCGTCTGTGTCAATAGATCGGCTTCATTTCATTCGCCGATGGCGGACGCAAAACGCTTTTGTGTGAACCTGCTTAAGGTTGGACAACAGAACGTCTCGGCGGCCTTTGGCGGCAAAAAAAAGGGCGATGATAAATTCACCGAAGGAGTATGGCTTTCGAGCGACGATGGCATCCCGTTCCTGGCCGACGCGCAAGCCAACCTATTCTGTTCTCCCTCGGAGAGCTTCTCTTTTGGAACTCACACGATCTTCGTTGGGCGGGTCGAGAGTCTGCTGTTGGCCGATGAAATAAGTCCGCTGCTGTATCAGGACGGCGGATTTGCCAAGGCCCTGTCTCTGGCGGGTCGCGCGTAGCAGCACGCCCCACAGTCGGTTAGATGCGGTTTGTTCACCATAAGTGAGCGGGGGTGTCGGCGCGCGTGAATGGCGTCGGCATCCCACGATGGCGTATCGGTGATAGAGCTCGCTCATGTGATGGCGCCACCGTGTTTGTTGCAATCAGGCTCTAGCGCTGTCGTGGGTAGCTCGTTTACATTCACTAACTAGGACTGATATAGTCTGCGTTAATGAATGCATCTTGCCCGCGCATTCATGGCACGTGTACGGGCTAACCGCGTCGGTCGCCCGCCATCGCGATCCGCGCACCTCACACTTCAATCTGGAATTTTATCCGTGACTAAACGCCTTCTCATTATTGGTGCCGGCTTTGCCGGAATGTGGAGCGCGCTTTCCGCGGCTCGAGCCGCCGATGAGGCCGGCCGCTCGAACGAACTGGAAATCGTGGTGCTCGCTCCCGAAGCTCGTCTGAACATCCGCCCGCGTTTTTACGAAACCGATCTGTCTGAAGCCTCGTTCCCGCTTGCCGAGTTGTTCGATGTAACGGGTGTACGTGTCGTGGAAGGCTTCGCAGAGCAGATCGATCCCGACAAACGCACCGTCATCTATATCGGGGAAAACCAGGTTCGCGAATCGATCCATTACGACCGGCTAATTCTCGCGACCGGTAGCCGTCTGGCCGCTCCGAACGTACCTGGGCTCGGGCAGTACAACTTCAGCAACGACAAACTGCCGGATGCCCAACGACTGCAACTCCACCTTTTAGCACTCGGAGAGCGACCGGATACTCCGGCCCGCAACACTGTCGTGGTCGCAGGTGGAGGCTTCACCGGCATCGAAACGGCAGCAGAACTGCCATCTTATTTGCGCAAAATTCTCGGCGAAAACACCCCGATTGAGGTCATTGTCGTGGAACGTGCCGACGCGATTGGCCCCGATCTCGGTCCTGGACCGCGCCCCGTCATCGAACAGGCATTGTCCGAACTCGGTGTCACCGCACGCCTCGGGGTCGGCGTAACCGCCATTGATTCAAAAGGCGTGGTACTGAGCGACGGTTCGCGCATCGAAAGCCAGACAGTCATCTGGACTGCCGGTCTGCAGGCAAGCGAATTAACTCGGCAAATTACAGGCGAACGTGATCGTCTTGGGCGTCTACATGTAACACCCGAGCTTCGCGTAATCGGACAAGAGAATATCTTCGCGGCCGGCGATACGGCCTACGCAGCGACGGATGACAAAGGACATCACACCTTGATGTCGTGCCAGCATGCGATGAATTTGGGACGGTCCGCCGGGCATAATGCCGCCGCCGATCTGCTGTACATCCCCACGATCCCGTACGATCAGGTGAATTACGTGACCTGCCTCGATATCGGACCTTGGGGCGCGGTGCAAACCGAAGGCTGGGATCGGCAGGTCAAGCTCACAGGCGCTGAAGCGAAAAAGCTCAAGCAACAGATCAATACGGTCTGGATCTCCCCCCCGCGCGCAGATCGAGCCGAAGCCTTCGCAGCTGCCGATCCGAACCGCCGCCTGGTGTAAAACACGCGTGACGTATCTCTGATCAGCGCACAAGACCGGTGGTGTATCGCATCACCGGTCTTTCTTCTCTACTGGCGCTTGCCGCCGCGATTCTTTATCCCGTGCAGACGCGCGTGGTCCCGGGCGTCTGCACGCGCGTCGAACCATTCCACGACGTCATGACCGAACCGGGCCGGCTCCTTTTGTGCGACCCCCTTGGCCAGATCTGCCAAGGTCGTAGCAGCCAATTCGGCGCGCATCTGTTTCTCGGCACGCAACATCACCGCATGGATACCGCAAACACCTTTGGTCGCCCATGCAGGGGGTTGGCTTTCAAACAACACGCATCGATCGCGGATCTCCTGACAATCAAACAGCGGCTTCTCTCCCTCAACCGCATCCACCACGTCAAGAACCGTAATTCGGTTTGCTGGCCTGGCAAGAACATATCCCCCACGAATACCTTCCGTCGCCCGGACAATGCCGGCTTTTTCGAGCTTCGGAAACAGCTTTGCCATATAGGGAACGGGTACGCCCTGTAATTCGGCCAAATCACGGCTGCTAGCGCGTACTTGCAGCGGTTTGGCCATCCAGATGAGACAGTGCAACGCGTATTCGACGCCTGTGCCAAAATGGGCCATACATTCGTAGATAAAGATCAAACAAGTATCTTACCGCAAGTACGCCACCACAATTCTGGCGCTTCCGGTACACGTGATCGCTTCCCGTCTTAATTGGAGTAAAGCCGGTCAAAGCGCAGCGCACGCGTTTTACTGATTACTGACCGAGTGCGATCGACGACGCTCCAGGGAGCCCCGACTCACTGGACGCAGAAGTGTCCACGTTTTGACGTCAAATGTATCCATCCACTTGAGCTCCGCCCCCATCGGGCTTGGCCATTGTTTGTGCGTACGAACGGACGAACTCGCAGTGTCGCGGCACTCGAGCGTCGCTGGACGTCGCGAAGTTCAAGAAACCGGATGTTCGCTGTCGGATCGACATTTCTATGCCGATCACTTTTGTGAGGGACGGGGCGTCTTTGCGAACTCTTCGCTCCACTGCCGAACTTCCGTAGTCGCCCCAAAGCGGCCCTTCGACTCGATGCGAGTGCTATGGCAGCTTCCAAACTGGAACTGCCAGGGAATTAACTCAGGCGATAACCCTCTGCTCCCCGGCTGCCTGCTCGCGCATGCGACGGGCTTCGTCGCGCAGGAACTGCTGGTAATCGTCCAGATCGCCGTCGAAGGGCTCGACGCCACCCTTGGTGACGAGCCAGAACTCGTCACATACCGCGCGCAGCAGGGACCGGTCGTGACTGACCAGCAGCACTGTGCCTTCGAATTCGTTGAGTGCCATGCCTAGCGCTTCGCGTGTGGCCAGGTCGAGGTGGTTGGTAGGCTCGTCGAGCAGCAGCAGGTTGGGGCGCTGCCACACGATCATGCACAACACCAGCCGCGCCTTTTCCCCGCCGCTCATCGTGCCGACCGCCTGATGGACCATGTCGCCACTGAAGCTAAAGGTGCCGAGGAAGGTGCGAAGCGATTGTTCGGTGCCACTCTGGCCGGGGGCACGCAGGTGCGCCGGCGTGTCCTTGGCAAGGCGGATCATGTGTTCCATCGGCGTGTCGAGAGGACGCAGCACGTCGAGTTCCTGCTGTGCGAAGTAGCCGATGTTCAGGCCTTTGCCTTCGCTGATTTCGCCGGCAATCGGCGCCAGCTCGTGCGCCACCGTCTTCACCAGAGTGGACTTGCCTTGGCCGTTGGCACCGAGAATGCCGATGCGCTGCCCGGCCAGCACGGATCGGTTGATGCCCCGCACGATGACCGTCGGCGGCGTGCCCGGCGGTGCGCCGGTCGGCGCCGGGTAGCCGAAGCTCGCGTCCAGCATCGACAACAGCGGGTTCGGGACGTTGAGCGGCTCCTTGAACTCGAAGTTGAACTCTGCGTCGGCAAGCACGGGTGCGATCTTCTCCATGCGTTCGAGCGCCTTGACCCGGCTCTGCGCCTGCTTCGCCTTCGAGGCCGTGGCCTTGAAACGGTCGATGAATTTCTGCAAGTGGGCGATCTTGTCCGCCTGCTTGGCCATCGAGGCCTGCTGCAGCACCATCTGCTCAGCGCGCATGTCTTCGAACTTGCTGTAGTTGCCGCCATAGCGCACGAGCTTCGCGTTATCGACGTGCACCGTCACCTGCGTCACCGCGTCGAGGAATTCGCGATCGTGGCTGATCACTACCAAGGTTCCTTGATAGCGCTTGAGCCACGCTTCCAGCCAGACCAGCGCGTCGAGGTCGAGGTGATTGGTCGGCTCGTCGAGCAACAGCAGGTCGGACGGGCACATGAGCGCGCGCGCCAGTTGCAGTCGCATGCGCCAGCCGCCGGAGAAACTGTTGACCGGCTGGCTGAGCTGCGCAGCACTGAAGCCAAGGCCCAGGATCAGCGCCTGGGCACGTGCGGGGGCATCATGTGCACCGGCGTCGTGCAGGGCCATGTAAGCGTGCGCCATGCGCATGCCATCGTCGCTGGCCTCAGCGGCGGCCACTTCGGCTTGCGCGGCCAGCATTACGGTGTCACCCTCGATGACGAAGTCCGTCGCACTCTGCTCGGTCTCCGGCATCTCCTGCGCGACCTGGCCCATCTTCCATGCAGCGGGAATCGAGAACTCGCCGCCGTCTTCGTGCAGCGTGCCGTTGAGAAGGCCGAAGAAGGATGACTTGCCGGCGCCATTGCGGCCGACAAGGCCAATCTTTTCGCCGGGGGTGAAGGTGACGGACGCGCGGTCGAGTACGACATTGACACCGCGGCGCAGCGTGACATTACGGACGGTAATCATAAGGAGCTACTTCGGAGAGGACAGGCATGATAGCCGACCGGACGTACAGGGCTGTCTTTTTTCTGGCCGCACGAGTGAAGAGCCGCTTGCGCTTTGCGGCGCCCACCGGCCACAAAGCGACGCAGGTACTGGCGCACCGGGCGTTCCGGCTGCGGTGCCAGTGAACAGACGGTGAGTGACGGATGTTCGATGAAGGATCGTTGCTGCCCGAATATGTCGTTTCGCAAAATCACACGTAGTGTCCATGAAGACGCGCGTGACGAAGCAAAGCGCATCGCGGCAACCCCCGAATACCGGCAGTCTCGCCGGCAGCGTAAGAAGGTAGAGATGCTCTTTGTCCACCTCGAGCGCGTTCTGAAGCTCGACCGTTCGAGGCTGCGCGGTCCAAGCGGTGCTCATGACGAGTTTCTGATGGCACCAACCGCGCAGAATCTGCGAAGAATGGCCAAGTGGCTCACGCCAGACGGTAGGCAGGCAAACCCGGCCATTGCATGAGGGGAAGCGGAGTCCTCGCCTGCTTGAAGTCTGCCTCCTCGCCGAACTCTGCTACTCGAAACGTACTTCCAAAACCAGCGTCCTAAACCAAAACACGAATTTTTCAACAGAATTGGCCGAATGCTAACCGACCGCAATCAGCACCGCGCAACCCTAAGCAGATACTGGCAAGCGGACGTTGAGAGGCACCATCGGAATAGCATCTAGCATGGTTTGGCAGAAACCTGGTTAGGCATCAGGTTCTTTTCACTGCTGGGGCGACTGAGGAAAGTGAGGAATTGCTTGATCAAAGCAAACCCACCGTTGCGCACTAGCGGTGTATATGTCTAGCATTGGTCTAAAGTCAGAGGTGTCGTCTAGCGAGGGAAATCGGATAGAAGTGACTTGTGGATAAGCTGAGCTTTGCGTGAACAAGGGGGTTCCACAGTCAGGGCAAAAACTACGGGTTGTGAGGCCACCGCTGCTTGCGGTAACTGCATATGTTCGCGGCTTACCACAGATCTCAAGGTCGTCAGTCTTGACGATGATGCCTGACGCGAAAGGAGCGCCACTTGAGATCTGACAGTCTCTGCAATGGCAGTTGATCATGGCGACGGGCTCCCGCACACATGCATAGCGAACCGATCCGCATGCGCACCCACCTGAAAATGGAATATTCATATTGCACTCGTCAATCGAAAGCTAGATTAACCGCGAGTCTACAACTTTTTGTAATGGCCGCTTCAGACCGAACCCGGAACGACATGGTCGGTCCGAACATCACTGGCGTTGGCTGGCTGACCGCCGAACTTCCGTGAAAACTGAACGTGTCTGAAAAAGCGTGCATGCAGCCGCAGCCACGCCTCGCTTTCTGCTGCATCCAGCCACTCAATACCAGCCGTCAAACGTGGAAATCAGCGCCCCTATCAGGTGCTTTTTCGGTTGCGACAGCGTACTCACATCCGCAAGTCCACGGATCTCGAGCATGTCCCACAGCGGTTGGGCACCTTCAGCGAAGCAGAAGGACGCGACTACGGCAAGAAACACCTTATCTTCACCTCGATCCTTGACGATAGCCGCGTGGATCGTGTTCATCCGCGGCGTCAATTCCGTCTTGGTCTGCGCCCGTTGCAGTCCCCCGTCAGTACCATCGCCAAAGTATTCGCAGCCTGCTATCGCTACCGCCTGTTTCCATAGATCCAGAAAGGCCCGCTCACGGGCAGAGCGGTTCGCAAACGAAACGCTCTGTCGACCGGGTATCGTTTCCCGATCCAGCCCGGAAGTATCAGCAATAACGTATTGATCACCCTTCTCGTTCAAAGACGTTGTGAGCATCCTTACCTCTTTCGTCCAGGCCACGCTTCCTAAGAGCTCGAAGCTGGCGACTTGACCTGTCCACCAAACTGAAGATCGGACCCTGCCATACCCCCTTTGTCCAGCAGTTCTGCATTGCTTCTCGCAATGAAATTGCGCCTCATTGGACCCAGGACGAACCGGGAGACGACGGCAGACAGGATCGCGATCGCGGCGCAGAAGAAAAAGACGGAGTCCCATCGGCCAGTCAACTCGCGCAGCAGACTGCCGAACGGCACGATCAGCGCCGCGAAACCCTTCGTGGTGAAAAGCGCGCCCGCGTTGGCGGTCAGATATCTGCTGCCGTACGTGTCGCCGATCAGGGCGGACGATATCGCATAGATCTCCCCCCAGAACAGATAGACTGCCGGCGCGAAGACCAGGAAGAGATACGGATTCTGGCCGTACTGGATGATGCCGAGCAACGCCAGGCCCTCCCCGAGAAACACGAGAAACATCGTGTTTTCCCGACCGAACCTGTCGGAGATCAGGCCGCACAAGGGTCGTGTGAAGCCGTTCACGAGGTTATCGACCGACAGCGTCAGTGTGAGCAACGGCACCACGGTCCCGAAGAGCGCGATGGGTGCGGAAGCGATGCCAAAGTCACGGGCAACCGAGGCGATATGTGCCGTCGCGATAAGTCCGCCGGCCGACATCGCCGTGAAGATGGCATAACACACCCAGAACACGGGCGTTTTCATCATCTCGGCTGTCGTGTAGTCCCGCTTGCTCTGCACGTTTCGTTGCGCGGGAATGGGGCGCGTTGAAACCGTGGGTTTCACCATGAGGGCTGAGATCAGCAGGATTGCACCACCGAGAATCAGACCGAACTTGAGGAAAGCCGACCGGTAACCATGGTGTGCGATCTCATTGGCAATCGGAATGATCGTCAGAGCCGCACCAATTCCGAACCCGGCTGCAGCGAGACCGCCTGCGAACCCTCTACGATCCGGGAACCACTTCATCGCGACCCCAACACAGGTGCCATATACGCAACCCGCACCGATGCCAGACAGAAGTGAATCCAGATACAGCACATAGAGCGAGTCGGTGAAGGAATTCACTGTCCACGCTATCATGATCAGGATCGCGCCCCCCGCTATCACCGGTCTGGGACCGAACCGATCCACGATCATCCCTTCGATCGGGACCAGCCACGTTTCGGCCATGATGAAAATGGTGAACGCGACCTGAATGCGCAGGTCCGACCAGCCGAAGGCCGAATGTAGCGGCCTGACGAAAAGCGTCCAGCTGTATTGGATATTCGCGACCAACCCCATGCAGAGAATGCATAGAAACAGCTGGAACCACCTCTTTTTCCCGTCGGTGTCACCCGCGGTCAGAGCGACCTTTCTCACTTGTCTCCTCCATCTTTTTTCATCGCTACGTTATAGACCTCAGGTTCTCAAAAGCTTCCATTCGCATTACTAAATGAAGGAATTAATAAAAGATGACCCTCAGGCGTCTGTGCTCGCCACTCGCTGCGCAGCCAGTTCTTCGCGAATAGCGGGGCCGTGCTCGTCGACATGCGGCGCACGTTGCACCTTCGCTGACTCTTCTTTACTCAGTTGCCGGACCGGGCTGCGCACCGCTCGAAAGGAATAACCACTATCGCTATCCACCTCGACGAACAGGTTTCGCGCATCGAGCTGAGGACTGTTTGCGATCTCCGCAATGCTGTTGATCGGTCCGCAAGGAATTCCAGCAGCGCCGATAACCTCGAGCCAGTAATCACGGTCTTTGGAGAGGAAAATTCCCTCAAGCTCCGCTTTCATTGATGCTTCGTTGTCGAGGCGATTTGCGGGAGTGGAAAAGCGCGGGTCGTCAATGAGGTCCGGACGTCCGATTGCTTTCACGAGTCGGGCGTAGAGTCCATCGCCTACCGTGCACACGACCATATACGAATCGGCGCATCTGAAGGCGTCGAACGGCACGATAAGCGGATGCCGCGAGCCGACGCGCCCCGGAATCTCGCCGGTCACGTCATAGCGCATGAAGTGACTCTCGAGCAGCGCAACCTGACAATCGAGCATGGCCACATCGACACGACCGCCCTTCCCGGTCCGGTGTCGTTCGTTGATTGCAGACACGATGCTCAGCGCTGCATACACGCCTGCCCCGAGGTCTCCAATCGAGGTGCCTACCCGCGTCGGCGGGCCATCGGCCTGGCCGTTCACGCTCATGAGTCCGCTGAGCGCCTGCACCACGAGGTCATAGGCCGGAAGGCTGCGCCACGGACCGGTCTGGCCGAATCCCGAAATCGATGCAAAGACCAGTTGCGGATACCGCTCGGCCAGCACCTCCGCGGACAATCCGAGTTTCTCCATCGTTCCAGGGCGAAAATTTTCCACCAGAACATCGGCACCCTCGAGCAATTCGTCAAGCAGCGCCCGGTGCTCGTCATTCTTCAGATCGAGAGCGATCGACTCCTTGCCCCGATTGATCGACATGAAATAAGGCGAATCCGAGCCAACAATCGGCGGTACGTAGCGCGATTCGTCACCCTTCCCCGGGCTTTCGATTTTGATCACACGCGCGCCGAGATCGGAAAGCAGAAGCGTGCAGTAAGGCCCGGAGAGGAAACGGGTCATGTCGACAACCACGAGATCCTTGAGCGGACCCGTTCGATTGGCGGTGGAAAGCGGCATTGTCAGTCTCCTACATGGTCAGGTTGTTCTGTCAGAGTCGGCGAGGCTCCCTTCGGGGAGCGTCATGACGAATTCGGCAAACGATTTTCCAGCAACGGCGATATGGTCGACGGCGGCGTGAAACGCCCCCCATTCGTCGTTGGCGGCGATCATATCGACGATGCGACGATGCTCCGCCGCAGACTCGGCCATCCGGCCGGGCTGATGGAAAATGTTCCGCCGGTACAGCTGTGAGCGCCGCCGCAGCGCGATAACGTGCTGGCTAAGCGGCGCGTTCCGGGTGCTCGCGTAGAGAATGCTATGGAACTCGGCATTGGCCGATGCATAAGCCTCCCGGTCATTGTTCTGGGCCGCCCGCTCGCAGGCCTCGACCGAGTCCATCAGTTCCTTCACTGTCTCGGGCGGCGAACGCCGCGCCGAGAACATTGCGCACAACCCTTCCGTATAAGCGAGCAGCTCGACGATGGCGAGCAACTCCTTCGACGAGAGCTTTGCCACGAACGCGCCCTGCCGGGCAACCCGGTGGACGAGACCTTGCGCAAGAAGCTGCTGGATGGCCTCTCGCACCGGCGTACGAGAAACCCCATAACGCTCGGCGATGGCTTTTTCATCGAGCAGATCGCCCGGCAGGTACCGGCCCTGGGCAAGTTCCGCCTCGATCTTTTCCCGGATCGTGGACGCGAAATTGGGATTACTGGAGTTCTGGGACATTGCTGGCTTCCTTTTTCTGTAATCATACAGTACGCTGCTGTAATTACAACAGCCACCCGTATAATTTTATGAACACGACTATTGATGCACAGCCTCCAACGATGACCGTCTCCGGTACCGTAGCGCGAATCGCGCTACGCAGGCCGAAGCATGCGAATCGTATCGAAACACCCGACCTGGACGCGCTAGTTGAGTTTTTCGCTGAACTGAAGCACAGCAAGCAGATTCGGGCAGTCATCCTGCAAAGCGAGGGGCGCTACTTCAGCGCCGGCTATGACATTGGTCAGGTTGCGGAAATTGCGGTTGCCCAGCCGGATGGTCCGATCGACAACCCCTTTGAAGCGCTGGTTGAGGGACTCGAGAGCCTGCCTCAGGTCACCATCGCCCGGCTGCACGGCGGTGTCTATGGTGGCTCGACCGATCTCGCCCTCGCCTGCGACTTCCGTGTGGGAACGCCTGCAACCGAAATGTTCATGCCCGCTGCCGCACTCGGCCTTCTGTACTACCCCTCTGGTATCAAGCGTTTCGTTTCGCGACTGGGACTGAACGAAGCCAAGCGGCTGTTTCTGCTCGGCGAGAAGACCCATGCCGACGACATGCTGCGCATCGGCTTCCTTACCGATCTCGTCGCCGACGGCGAGCTCGACAAGCGCGTTGACGCGCTCGCTCAACGCGTCGCAACGCTCGCACCACTGGCCGTCAGTGAAACGAAGCGAGCGATGAATGCCCTCGGCCGCGACGAATTCGATCTGGCCGACTTCAAGGATTGCGAAGCCCGCATTCTCCGCTCATCGGACCTGCGAGAGGGGCTGACCGCATGGAAGGAAAAGCGCCCGGCAACGTTTTCGGGGCAATAACGGATCGAAAGAACGGAAAGACGAAATGAAACTGCGAATGGAAGACGTTCCGCTCAGAGCAGAGGTACTCTACCGGTTACCCGATGAATACCGCCGCCCCAAAAGGAGCGAATGGGCCGACGCGAATGCATCAGGTGCCTGTCTCGACTCGTTTCTCGAAGGGCCCACGCTGGATGCGCAAGGCAATCTCTGTGTAGTCGACATACCTCATGGCCGCATATTCCGCATCGATCAAAAAGGGCAATGGGACTGCGTTGTCGAATACGACGGCTGGCCCAACGGCATGGCGCTGGCCGTAGACGGGTCGATGCTCATCTGCGACTACAAGCACGGACTCATGCGGCTCGAACCCGATAGTGGCCGGATCGAGCCGCTCCTCGAGACGCGCAACTCCGAGCGGTTCAAGGGTGTGAACGACCTCTGCATCTCCTCGCGAGGCGACGTGTATTTCACGGACCAGGGTCAGACAGGGATGCACGATCCGACGGGCCGGGTGTATCGGCTGACGAAGGAAGGTCGGCTCGACTGCCTGCTCTCGAATGTGCCGAGCCCCAACGGTATCGTTCTTACGCCAGACGAGCAGACGCTGTTCGTATCCGCCACACGCGCGAATGCCGTGTGGCGAGTACCGCTTATGAAAGACGGCAGTGTCTCGAAGGTTGGTGTCTTCTGCTACATGTTCGGTCCTGGCGGCCCGGATGGCATGTGCATGGACGAGCACGAAAACCTGTTCGTCGCTCATGTCGGCCTGGGCTGCGTATTCGTGTTTTCACGCAGAGGCGAGCACACCCACACGATCTCGGGTCAATCGGGAGAACGTACGACGAACGTCGCACTAGGCCTTTCGGGAAATGGAAGTTCCCGGCTGTACATTACTGAAGCGCAAACGGGTTGCGTCCTGTCGATGCAATGGAATGGATAACGAACTAACAAGATGAAATACGACTACTGCATCATCGGTGGCGGGATCGTGGGACTGGCAACAGCGCTCGCGATTCTCCGACGTTCCCCGGGTGCCTCGCTAACACTCCTGGAGAAGGAAAACACGCTAGCAAGCCACCAAACAGGGCACAACAGCGGAGTCATCCATGCCGGCGTCTATTATGCCCCTGGGAGCCTCAAGGCCGATCTATGCCGTCGCGGAGCCGAAGCGACCAAGGCGTTCTGTCAGGAGCACGGCATTCCGTTCGACGTCTGCGGCAAGCTCGTCGTGGCCACCGACGAGCGTGAACTCTCGCGGATGGAGGCGCTCTACTCCCGATCGCAACAAAATGGACTGAGCGTTCGGCGGCTCGACGCATCAGAACTCGCAGAACTCGAACCCAACATCGTTGGCAAAGGCGCACTGCTCGTGGAAACCACGGGCATCGCTGATTACAAGGCCATGTGCTCGAAGATGGCGGACCTGCTGCGTATAGCGGGTGCGGACATTCGCCTCGGTGTCAGGGTCACCGCAATCAGGGAGCGCGGTGATCAGGTCGAACTGGGATATGACGGAGGATCGATCGTGACCGACCGGCTCATTGCTTGCGCCGGGTTGCAATCGGACCGTCTTGCGAGACTGGCTGGCGTACCGATCGATCACCAGATCATTCCGTTCCGCGGCGAATACTTTCGTCTTCCCGCGTCCCGTGCGTCGTTGATCCGGCATCTCATCTATCCTGTGCCGGATCCTGATCTCCCCTTTCTCGGGGTTCATCTGACGCGCATGATTGACGGCGGAATCACAGTGGGACCCAACGCAGTGCTCGGATTTGCACGCGAAGGCTATTCCAAGAGCGCAGCGAACGTTGCCGACATGCTGGACTTCGCACGGTTTCCGGGCTTCTGGAAGGTCATGGGCAAGCACTTCAACTCGGGCATGATCGAGATGAAAAACTCGCTCTGGAAGCGCGGTTACCTGGAGCAGTGCCGGAAATATTGTCCCCAACTGACCATCGACGACCTCCTGCCTAGCGAGGCCGGCATTAGGGCCCAGGCTGTGATGCGCGATGGCACGCTGGTTCACGATTTTCTTTTTGCGGAAACGTCGCGGATGTTGCACGTCTGCAATGCACCATCGCCGGCCGCCACCTCGGCCCTACCCATCGGCGAGATGATCGCGGCGCGGTTGGGTCTGCAGTAGAGCGCTGTCCCAAGGACTTTCTTGCGAACTCGCCGGATTCTGCCCGGCGAGTTTTTTTTTGGGTCTTGAACGGTTTGCCGTTTGCACCGCAATTTGAGCCAGTCGATTTTCAACCGGCGTCAGTTTGCGTCGTCGCCCGGAATTGACACGCTAGCCGGTCAAACAGACACAAATAAAGCATCTCGATCGCTCGCATGCCAGGTGCTGCGGGATGGATGAGCGACGCGTCTAACCATGGCCTTGGGCCGCCGTAGCGATACTCGCTGACGTCGCCGAATAGCGGCTGCAGATCGACGTGCGCCAGCCCTTCTTCAATCGCCAGCGAACGATCGACATCGCGATACAGACGCATAGGGCGGCCAAGCCGCGACGCCTGGTGGTCCCCGCTCTCAGGCGAGGTGCCGAGTGCAATGTCGGCTTCCGGCGCAGCGCGCTTCAGCGTGTGAACAAGCGCGGCCAGACAACGGCGATGCTCCTGCGGTTCGATCAACTTCTGATCGTTGGTGCCGAACAACGTCATCAATGTGTCGAACCCGAACGACTCAATCGAGGCTCTCCACGCTGCCGCATCCACTGAAGCCCAGTGCTGGGCCGAACTGCCGCCCGCGCCGAGATTGTGAATGCGCACGCCTGGGCAGCCGCTGTCATGATCGATGCCGGCGAGCTCTACCAGACCCGCCGCCACGCGCAAGTCGAGCGTCCAGCCGCCGTGCAGCGGGAAGCCTGCGAGCGCGGTAATCGGCGTCGCGCCACCGGCACCTAGATCGAGGGTGACCCATCCACCCTCGTTCCAACGATACTCGATCGTTCCAGCCGGCACCGCGTGCAATTTCACGCTGCGCGTCGGTCCAGTTGTGTTGGTGACGCGAATGACGTCGCCCACCACACTGCTTGCACTCGTGCACAGGTCCGGCACGGGACGGTTGTTCACCTGCGTGGTCCACGAACCGGTTCCGGCCTGATACAGGCGATTCGAATTGGCCGAACCGCCGCGCCGTTCAGTCGAGGTCGTGTATGACAGACCGCACCAGCCTCCGCCAGCGTCGCCGTAAAGCTGCTGAAGCGCGCAAGACAAGCGGGGCATGAAATAGCGCTCGCGGGTCGGATCGCCTTGAGCAGGTAATCCGGAACCGCGCACCCAGCTGTCGCCAATGAAACCCACGACCCATTGCACCTCGTCACGGTGCCCCCCTTGCCGCAATTGCTGACTGCGCAACCGCAGCCTGAACAATCGCTGCGCGCCATAAATGGCGCCAGCGGGAATCATGAATGCAGCCACGTCATCATCCGGTGAGCGGTTCATATTGAGTTGCGTTTCAGAAGCGATGCTCGATCGATGACGCCATGCTAGGCAGAAAAATAGGGTGAAGTAAGAACACTTCTGACGATCATGATCCGCGGAGTCGATACCCTCTGAGCATGCTTCAGCCGATCCAATCGCATTGCATCGTCAGCGGCACCCAGCTCACGACTGGCTCAGTCAAATCACGCCAAAAATTGCAGGTCTACTCGCGTTTTCCCGCATGATCTGAAATTCGGTGTCCGATCGACAGGACTGCTCTTCCCAACACATGCCCCTGCTTTTACGATCGCGGCATGCTGATTGGCCGTTACCAGGCGGCCACCATGCCGCGATCTTCATTTAACAAGGACACTTTTGATGTCGAACCGTAGCCTGCCCCTTATTGTGAGCCCAAGTGGCGTCTGGCCATTGCAATCCGGGTGCAATTCGTGAAGCGCGTGGCAAAGGCGCGGGTGCGCAGAAGGGTGTCGCCCATTGCGATCGCGATAGCGGTTGCCGCGATGAGCGCCGCGGCCTCCGCCGCTCCCGCGCAGACCAACGCTACCGCGCCGCTTCGCGAAATCCGCTTTGCGATCAGCACCGACACCCCCACCTCGATGCCAGGTAATGTGCTTCGCAACGCCTATACCGACGAGATTCTGGCCAACGTGGTGGAGTCACTGGTCGCATTGAAAGGCGATCTGTCGATCGGACCGATGCTCGCCGACAGCTGGACCATTTCACCGGACGGCAAGCGCTACACGTTTCATCTGCGGCATGGTGTGACGTTCCAGAACGGCGCGCCGCTGACGTCCGCGGAGGTTAAATGGAGCTTCAACTATCTGATGCAGCCGCGTACCGGCTACGTGTGCCGCAGCAACTACAACGGCCAGCGCGGCCCGAAAGTACTGGCGGTCACGACACCCGATCCGCACACGGTGGTCTTCGACCTCGACCGGCCCTCGGCGCTCTTCCTGACACGCATGACCGAGCTGCGTTGTCCGCTCGCCGTGCTGCATCCGTCCAGCGTCGGACCGAACGGCGAATGGATCAGGCCGGTGGCGACAGGACCGTTCGTCTTTAGTGAATGGAAGCAGGGACAATATGTATTGCTGACGCCCTATGCCGGCTACAAGCCGCGCAGCGAGCCGTCCAGCGGTCTCGCGGGCGCCAAGCGGGCCGAAGCGAATGTGCGCATCGTCGCGATTCCCGATGAAGCCGCGCAGCTCTCCGCGCTAATGTCCGGCCAGATCGACGCGATGAATATTTCCGAAAACAATCTGCCGCCATCGGATCCGAACTGGCATCTGATTTCCGGGGCCGGCGCCGATCCGTCCGCGTTGCTGATGCAAACGCGGGACCCCCTGCTGTCCGACGTGCGGATGCGCCGCGCAATTGCGCTCGCGGTCGATCTGCCAGGCGTGGTCGATGCGGTGAGCGGCGGCCGGGCACGCTACAACCCGTCGCTGACTACGACGGCCGACGAACTCTACACGCCCGCGGACGCGATCGGCTACCAGCAGAATCTGGCCGAAGTCAAACGCCTGCTCGCGCAGGCCGGTTACAAGGGTCAGCCGCTGACACTCAAAACCAATCGCCGCTATCCGCACATGTACTCGGCGGCGATTTATCTGCAATCGCTGCTGTCGCAGGCCGGCATCAACGTCAAGCTGCAGGTACTCGAATGGGGCACCCAGGCCGACGATTTCCACTCCGGCAATTTTCAGCTGATGTCATTCGGCTACTCGGCGCGGATCGAACCGGCGTTGATGTATGGCGACGTCCTCGGCGACAAGTCAGGCAACCCGATGGCGCAATGGGAGAACCCGCAAGCGCGCGCCCTGTTGCGCAGCCTCGACAGCGTGACCGACGACAACACACGAAAACAGGTGTTCGCGCAACTGCATCAGATGATGCTGGCCGATGCGCCGATGATCGTGCTGTATGACTCGCCCGATCTCACGCTGGTCAGCAGCCGCCTGCATGGCATGGGCACCTGGCCGTTGCGCACGAAGCGCTTTTTCAACGTCACGAAGAACTAGGGCTGTTCAATGCTCCGCTACATCATCAAGCGCATTTCGATGTCGATTCCGACGGTGCTAATCGTCACGCTGCTCGTGTTCGGCATGATTCGCGCCATTCCCGGCGACCCCGCCTCGCTGATGCTCGGCGATATCAACGATCCCGCCTTGTTGCAGCAAATGCGGCATATGTTCGGGCTCGATCAGTCGATTCCGGCGCAGTTCGTGATCTGGGTCCGTCATCTGCTCGAGGGCGACTTCGGCACTTCGATCGTCCGGCATCAGCCGGTGCTTGAACTGATCCGCGAGACCTTTCCGGTCACCGCCGAGATCGTGCTGGCCGCCACCTTTATCGCGTGCCTGATCGCAATTCCCGCCGGGCTGTTCGCCGCATGGTCGCAAAACCGGCGCGGCGATCTGATGGTCGTGATGGGCAGCATTCTGCTGGTGTCGATTCCGAGCTTCTGGGTCGGCATTCTGCTGATATGGCTATTCGGCGTGAAGCTGCATCTATTGCCGACTTTCGGTTTCGAGCCGTTCTCGCAAGTGGGCTGGGCGTCGCTCAAATATCTGGTGCTGCCGGTGATTGCCGTTTCGCTCGGTGAAATCGCCGTCGTCACGCGGATGATGCGCGCCAGCAGCATCGAGGTACTGCGGCTCGAATACATCGCCCATGCGCGTGCCAAAGGACTTACCGAACGGCGGGTGCTGTTGCGCCATACGCTGCCGAATGCGTTCGGCCCCACGCTGACCGTCATCGGACTCGTACTCGGCCATCTGCTCGCAGGCGGCGCGGTGATCGAGACCGTGTTCACGTTGCCGGGCATGGGCCGCCTGCTGGTGGAAAGCATCTACTCGCGCGACTACCCGGTGGTCCAGGGCTGCCTGCTGGTCATCGCCCTGCTGTACGTCCTCATCAATCTCGTGGTCGACCTGCTGTATCCGATCTTCGATCCCCGTCTCAAGCTCTGAACCTCATGTCCACTCCCCTGAAGCGCGCGAGGCGCGCCAATCTCGTGATCGGGGCCGTGCTGGTCGGCCTGCTGTTGCTGGTCGCCGTCGTCGATCTGGTCTATACGCCGTACGGTCCGCTCGACGTCGACATTCACACCCGCTATGCGGCGCCGTCATGGCATCACTGGTTCGGCACCGACGAATTCGGCCGCGACGTGCTGTCGCGCATCATGGCCGGCGCCGGCGTCAGTTTCACCGTGAGCATCTGTTCAGTGCTGTTCGCGCTGCTGGCCGGCACCTCGATCGGCGTGGTCTGCGGCTATGCAGGCGGCTGGTGCGACCGCCTCGCCAGCTTGCTGATCGATTCACTGATGGCGTTTCCGGGCCTGCTGCTGGCGCTCGGCATCATGACCGTGGTCGGTCCGTCGAAATGGGGCGTGGTGGTGGCGCTCGGTCTCGCGTACACACCGTCGGTCAGCCGTATTGCACGCGGTGCGGCGTTGTCGCTGCGCCAGCGCGACTTCGTGGTCGCCTCACGCACCATGGGCAATAGCGGCGCATGGACCCTCATCCGTCACGTGCTGCCGCATTGCGCCGCCCCGTTGCTGGTGTTCTCAACCTCGCTGTTCGGCTCGGCGCTGCTGGCCGAAAGCGCTCTGAGTTTTCTGGGCCTCGGCGTGCCCGCGCCGGAACCCACGTGGGGTGGCATGCTCGCCGACGGCCGCACCGCGATCGAACAGGCAATCTGGCTGGTGCTGTTCCCAGGCGCCGCGATTTCAGTGGCGCTGTTCGGCATCAACCTGTTTGGCGATGGGGTCCGCGATCTGCTCGACCCGCGTATGAAAGGAGTCATGTAATGCAGACGCTCGATCCCAGTCTGGCGCATCCTCTGTCCCATCCATTGCTCAGCGTCTCCGATCTGACCATCGGTTTCCCCAGCGATCAAGGGCAGTTCAAACAGGTGACGGAAAGCGTCGGCTTCACGCTGAATGCAGGCGAATCGCTGGCGGTGGTCGGCGAATCCGGCAGCGGCAAGACGCTGGTCGGGCGGGCGCTGCTCGGCCTCTTGCCCGAGCGCGCGCAGATTCTCTCGGGCAGCATTCGCTTCGACGGCCGCGAGTGGCTGGATAACACGCCCGCGCAGTGGCTCGCCGCACGCGGCACCGAGATCGGCATGGTGTTTCAGGAGCCGATGGTGTCGCTGAATCCGGCCGCGCGGATCGGCGACCAGCTGACCGAAGCGATCATCCGGCGGCGCCGGGTTGCGCGCAACGAAGCCCGCGAACTCGCCGTCCGCATGCTCGAGCGGGTGCGCGTACGCGACCCGCGTGACTGCCTGAAGCGCTATCCGCATGAGTTCTCCGGGGGCATGCGGCAGCGCATTCTGCTCGCCGCGGTGATGCTGTTGCGCCCGCGTCTGCTGATCGCCGACGAGCCCACCACGGCACTCGACTGCGTGGTCCAGAAAGAAGTGCTGGATCTGATGCTCGAACTCACGCGCGAGGAAGGCACCGCGCTGATTTTCATCAGTCACAATCTCGCCCTGGTGACGGCGTACACCGAACGCGTGCTGGTGATGCGGCGCGGTGTGGTGGTGGAAACCGGCGCGGTAGCAAGCGTGCTGGCGCGGCCATCGCATGATTACACGCTGAAGCTGCTTGAAGCGTTGCCGTGTCGGGCTGAAGCTGAAGCCGACGCGGCGGTTGAAACCGCGCAGCCCACTCCACCCTCGACACCGCCCGCCATCGAAGTCGACGACGTCGCGATCGACTACACCGTGCCCGGCACATGGTTCAGAAGCCAGACCACGCGCGCCGTGTATCCATCATCGCTGAGCGTGCGCGCCGGCGAGACGGTGGCGATCGTCGGCGAATCAGGCAGCGGCAAGACGAGTCTGGCGAAAGCCATTCTCGGCCTCGCGCCGATCGCGCAAGGCAGCATTCTGCTCAACGGCAAGCCGTTCCTGAACGCCGGACACGACGCGCTGCAAGCCGCACGGCGCTCGGTTCAGATGGTATTCCAGGACCCCTATTCGTCACTCGATCCGCGCATGCGCGTGGACGCGCTGGTGCGCGAAGGCCTGCGGCTCGACACTACGCTCGATACGAAAGCGCGCCAGCAGCGCGTCACCACCGCGCTCGCCGATGTCGGACTCGAACAGTTCGGCTCGCGGCTCGTGCATCAGTTGTCGGGCGGCCAGCGTCAGCGCGTGGCGATCGCACGCGCGCTGGCTAGCCGGCCCGCCGTGATCATTGCCGACGAACCGGTGTCGGCGCTCGACGTCACTGTGCAAAAGCAGATTCTCGACATGCTGGTGTCATTGCAAAAACGCTACCGATTTGCCTGCCTGCTGATCTCGCACGATCTTGGCGTCGTCGAACAGATTGCCGATCGCGTGGTGGTGATGTTTCGCGGCCACATTGTCGAAGAAGGTTCGCGCGACGCGGTATTCGATAATCCAAGCCATCCGTACACGCGGCGACTGTTGCAGGCGGTGCCGGAGCTGCGCGGCAATCGCACTGAGGGCTTCAAGGTGATCACCCGCGCGGTGCCTGAAGACGCCGATCCGGGCCGCGCCTATTTCGACGCCACGCGCACTGGCGCGATTGCGCCGGTGCTGATCGACGTGATGCCGCGGGTGTTCGCGCATCACCGGATCGCGATCGACTCACCCTCATGACACGGTTCGCCTGACACCTTCTGCAGGAATTCTTCGGATCGCCGGTCGGTGCCTCCACAGGCCGGCGATCCGCCCCGTCGATCGCGATCGGGCAGATTGCCTTCTGCCCAGCGTGAACTCCACGTAGCATCAAATTGCCGCCACTCCTGATCCGCCTTACGCCTTCCATGAACCTATCCTTGCACACCCTACCCCACACCAGCGACGGTGCCGCGTATGAACTGACGAGCCTTCACTTCGGTCCCGCGGACACCGGCAGGAAGGTCTACATCCAGGGCGGCCTGCACGCGGACGAAACGCCGGGCATTCTGGTCGCTGTCACATTGCAACAACAACTGCGTGAACTTGAAGCCGCCGGCAAATTGCGCGGCGAGATCGTGCTGGTGAGCGCGGCGAATCCAGTCGGCTTGAGCCAATGGGTGATGGGTACGCCGATTGGCCGATTCGAGCTGTCCAGCGGGCGCAATTTCAATCGCGATTTTCCGATGCTCGCCGGCGAGATCGCCGCTGCCGTGGAGGGCATGCTGACCCAGGACAGCGCGGTGAATCTCGCGCTAATCCGCAGCGCGTGGCATGCAGCATTGCTGCGCCGCGAGCCGTCGAATACATTCGACGCGCTGCAGCGCAATCTGATGCTGCTCTCTCACGATGCGGACGTCGTGCTCGACCTGCATTGCTCGCGCGAAGCCGCAATGCACGTCTACACCGGCGAAGCGATCTGGCCGCAGGTCGAACCGCTCGCGCGCTATCTCGGCGCGGTCGCTTCGCTACTCGCGCTCGATTCCGGTGGCCGCTCGTTCGACGAAGCGCACAGTTTCACATGGTGGCAGTTGCGCGAACGCTTCGGCCACGACTTCCCGATTCCGGACGGCTCGATCGCCGCGACAATCGAACATCGCGGCCAGCGCGATGTGTCGTACGAACTCGCGCAGCACGACGCCGATGCGATCATCGCGTATCTCACGCATCAGCGGATCGTCGACGCCCCCGTTACGCCGTTGCCGGACCTGCTTGCGCCCGCCACGCCGCTCGCCGGCAGCGAGCAATTCCGCGCGCCCGCGTCGGGCGTTCTGATTCATCGCGTCCAGGTCGGCGAGGCGGTGACAATCGGCCAGCCGGTATTCGACATACTCGATACCGCCAGCGGTCAGCGCACCACCTTGCACAGTCACACGCAGGGCGTGCTGTATATGCGCCGCGACGTCCGCTATGTACGTGCCGGCGATCCGCTAGGCCGTGTGACCGGTGCCGTGGCGCAACGTGACGGCATGCTGCTGAGCGCCTGATCCGGCTCGCGCTGTCATTCCACCCGTCTCATGCTCCGCACCTTCCCCGGCCTTCGCTCATGACACTGATCCAGTTGAGGGTGTTCTGTGCCGTCGTCGAACAAGGCAGTTTCCGCGCCGCCGCGCGTGCGTTCGACATGGCGCAAAGCACGTTGACTCAGGCAATTCAAAGTCTCGAAGTCGAACTAGGCGTGACTTTGCTGAACCGCTCGCATCAAGGCATCAGTGTGACGGAGCCGGGCGAGCGTTTTCTGGTCAAGGCCAATGCGATCATCCGCGATTGCGAGCGGGCGACGCAGGACATGCAGCAACAGTCCGACGAACCCGAAGGGCAGATCGCACTTGGCGTGACCTCCGAGCCGCTCGCCGAATTCATCATGCCGGTGCTCAAGCGTTTCATTGCACGTTTTCCGAAAGTACGGGTGCATGTGTCGAGCGGCTATTCGAAGATGCTGATCGAAAAGATTCACGACGGCCGGCTCGATTTCGCGCTGTGTCCGCTGGCGCCGCAGGTGAGCGACGCCGATCTCCGGATCGAGCGCCTGTACCGCTCGGAAGCCGGTGTGATCGCGCGTAAAGGCCATCCGCTGGCGCATGCCACTTCGGTTCGCGAACTGGTGGAATGCGACTGGGTGAGCCTGCAGCCGGCGGGTGTCGTCGGTGGCGTGGAGAACCGGTTGATCAGCCTGTTCAAAGCGGAGGCGCTGAGACCACCTCGCATCGTCGCCACGGCGGAATCGCTGCTGGAAACGCTGCACATTGTGTCGGAAACCGATTGCCTGACCATCGAGCCGCGCATGCTGGCCGATTTCACACTGTTCTCGCCGTCGCTGATCACGATCCCGATCCGCGAGGCATTCGATCCACGCGATGTCTGCCTGATCAACCGGCGTGCGTCGCCGCTGACAACGGTCGCACAGGAATTCGTCGACATGCTGACTCTGTTTTCGCGCGCACCGCGCGGCAATAGCGCCGGCACCCTACTTTCGCACGCTCACAGACCCATGTAGCCCGTTTGTTTCATCTAAATCAGGAAAGCATCATGACTCGATATATCGACGTCAACGACGTAAAGCAACTGCTCCGCCATACCGGTACGGAGACCTTCATCCGCGAACTCGCCGGTTATATCCGCGCCGACTATCTGCGTTGGCCCGAGTTCGACAAATCGCCACGCGTGGCGAACCACTCACGCGACGGTGTGATCGAATTGATGCCGGTCGCCGACCAGGCACTGTACGGCTTCAAATACGTGAACGGCCATCCGAACAATACGCGCAGCAATATGCTGACCGTGATGGCGTTCGGCGTACTTGCCGAAGTGGCCACCGGCTTTCCGGTCCTGTTCAGCGAATTCACCATTGTCACCGCGCTGCGCACCGCGGCGACGTCGGCACTCGCGGCCAGCGTGATGGCGCGCCCCGGCAGCCGCTCGATGGCGTTGATCGGCAACGGCGCGCAAAGTGAATTCCAGGCACTCGCCTTCAGGACGCTGCTCGGGATCAACGAGATCCGTGTGTTCGACACCGACCCGGCCGCCACCGACAAGCTGATCCGCAACCTGTCCGGGATCGAAGGCCTGACGCTCACACGCGCGGCCAGCATTCACGACGCCGTACGCGGTGCCGATATCGTCACGACGGTCACCGCCGACAAGACCAACGCCACCATTCTCACGCCGGACATGATCGAGCCTGGCATGCATATCAACGCGGTGGGAGGCGACTGCCCGGGCAAGACGGAGTTGCATCCCCACGTGCTGAACGGCGCGCGTGTCATGATTGAATTCGAACCGCAGACCCGTATTGAAGGCGAGATCCAGCAACTGCCCGCGGATTCGCCGGTGATCGAATTCTGGCGCGTGCTATCCGGTGCAGTACCGGGTCGAGAATCCGCTGCACAGGTCACCATTTTTGATTCGGTCGGCTTCGCGCTCGAGGATTTCTCCGCGCTCCGCTATCTGAACGACCTTGCAGGCAAACATGGTGTGGGCGAAATCATCGACCTGATCGCGCAACCGTCGGATTGCAAGGACCTGTATTCGCTGGTGGCGCCGACGTCGGAACTGCCGCCGGCATCGTTCCCGCTCGCGCGTGCCGGGTCCGCCGGTCAGACCGCGCGGCAAGTGCTGCAGGCTGCCTGCCACGTGGGCTGAGTTCGACAGCCGCCGCTGCATAGCGCAGGATCACGCGGATTTGCTCAGGGCCGACGAGTACCCGAAAGACTTCTGAGGCGCTATGCTTGCGAGTCTGGCGCGCGGCGGCGCTGTTGGCCGGCGCGCGATATGACAGACGTCGCCATCATTGCAAAGGGTATTTTCATGACGTTGATCCAGCTTCGGGTGTTCTGCGCGGTGGTCGACCAGGGTAGCTTCCGGGCCGCGGCGCGAGCACTCGATATCGGACAAAGCACATTGACGCAGGCAATTCAGAGTCTCGAAGCCGAGCTCGGCGTGACGCTGCTGAACCGCTCTCACCAGGGTATCAGTCTGACCGCGCCGGGCGAGCGGTTCCTGGTACGCGCGAACGCGATCATCCTCGATTGCGAACGCGCTACCGAGGAAATGAAGCAGGTGACCGGCGAACCGGAAGGCCACATTGCACTCGGCGTGACCTCGGAACCGCTGGCGGAATTTTTGCTGCCGGTGCTCAAGCGTTTCATTGCACGTTACCCGAAGGTACGCGTGCACGTGTCGAGCGGCTATTCGAAGATGCTGATCGAAAAGATCCGCGATGGGCGGCTCGATTTCGCACTGTGTCCGATCGCGCCGCAAGTGAGCGACGTCGATCTGAACATCGAGCGGCTCTACCGTTCCACGCCCGGCATCATCGCGCGCAAGGGGCATCCGCTCGCGCATGCGACGTCGGTGCGAGAGCTGGCAGAGTGCGAATGGGTGAGTATCCGGCCGGCCGGGATTGTCGGCGGTGCGGAAAACCGGCTGGTCAGTCTGTTCAACGCGCAGAACCTCGGACCGCCACGCATCGTGGTCACGGCCGAGTCGTTGCTCGAGACGCTGCATATCGTCTGCGAGTCCGACTTTCTGACCATCGAACCCCGTGTGCTGGTGGACCTCAAGCTGTTCTCGCAGGCACTCGTGGCGATTCCAATTCGTGAGGCGTTCGACCCGCGCGACGTGTGCCTGATCAGCCGGCGTTCATCGCCGCTGACAATGGTCGCGCAGGAACTGGTCAGCATGCTGATTTCGTACTCGCGTCTTTTGCATGGCGCCGGATCGGCGCGCGGTTGAGAGGGATGGTTCAAGGCAGCGTCCCGCTCCGGATTCGCGCGCACCGCTTCATGCGGTCATGCCTCAGCCCAGGAGCATGCCGCTCAGATCGTGGTGGCGCAGCGCGGCGCCGTTGATGTTCACTTCCCTTTTGAAGACCAGCCGTGGTCCGTCGAATTCGGCCGTAACGGTATCGCGGAACGCGCTCTCGGCGAAAATCCACGTCATCTGCAAGCGCCTTTCGTCGAGCCATTGCGCGCGCGCCACGACCGGGCTGTTATCGAGCTGGTAACCGTGATGCAGATCGCTGCCTGGCATGTCGGTACGCGTTTCGATCCAGTGCCCGATACCCGCGACGATCGTATGACATCCTTGCGCATCGAACAGGTTGAACGTGCACTGATTGTCAGTGAAGCTGAATTCAAGCACTTCGACGCAGTATGGGTTGGACTCCATCGTGAAACGCTGCGTGCCGGACAGCAGCGCTGCCGCATGGGCCGGTGCGTTTGCCGTTTCGTAAATCGACTTCCACGGCGCGGATGCATCCGGACTTTGCCATGCGGCGAGTTTTGCCGCGAGACGGGTGTCGGATGCGAGGGCATCGTCAGCGGACGCGCGGGCCGCCGTCGCCTCGCGAAACGCGGACGGAAAATGGCGGTCAATCAACGGAAACAGCCGCGCACTGCCCTTGATCGCGCCAGTGACGGCAAGCGCGGCGCCATGCGTGGGGAACACCGTCACCATCTGCACGAACCGGCCAATCGCGCTGAAGTTTTCGTCACCGCGTGTCCACCAGTGATAGCCGTATTTGAACGGCTCGCCCTGCGGCTGGGTTGCCTGTGACACCCAGTTCTCAGGTAACAGGCGGCGTCCTTCCCACACGCCCTTTTGCGCGTGCAGAATGCCGAGCTTCAGCATATCGACCACCTTCGCGCTCAGACCATTGCCGCCCGGATTGACGCCGTCAGGCCCCAGGTCCCACGTTTCGCCCTGAATGCCGAGCGGTTCGAAGATGCGCGGTTTCAGATAATCGTGCAGAGTCTCGCCGGTCACGCGGGTCAGGAGTGCAGACAGCACGTAGCTGGCCGCGCTGGTGTACATGAACGCCGTACCTGGTTGATGCGCCAGCGGAATTCTGAAGAATTCCGCGATCCAGCTCGTCTGCACCGAACGCCATACCGCACCCGACGTCTCGCTTTCATGACCGACACGCATCGTCAGCAGATCCTCAATGGTCATCTGCGCGATCCAGCTTGCGTCGTTGCCGACGGCGCTGCCTGGCTCCCGCGTGGGCAGCGCCTCCGGGAAAAAGTCCACCACCTTGTCGTCGAGCCGGAACAGGCCGTCTTCCAGCGCGAGGCCAATCGCACATGCCGTGAAGCTCTTCGCCACCGAGTGCAGGATACGCGGGCGGTCTGCGCGGTACGGCCAGCGCCATGCCTCGGCAACGACATGGCCGTTGTGATACAGCATGAACGAATGCAGATCGAGACCGGCCGCTTCGACGTCGTCGAGAAAGGCGCCGATTGCATCGGCGTCGACACCTGTAGCGGACGGTGCAGCGCGCGTGAGGCCGTCGTCATGCCGTGCGGCAGCTAACAAGTGAAGAGGCGCGGCGGCGGAATCGACGACAGGGTCAGACATGGATGCTCCTGATGGAAAGAGATCGGGGACAACGGCGGGCACGGCAGGTACCGCCCTCGCCATGATCGTAGGCTGAGCCGCGCCATGAAGGAAGCCAGTCCAACCTATCACTATCCGGAAATCGGATCAGCATGAGCAATGCGGGCACGCATCGCGTTGGCGACCTGCTCGCCGAATGCGCTGCAGCCCATCCTGCCGCCCAGATCCGCGGTACGGGTGGCGGGATTGGCCAGCACGGCGTCGACGGCGGCTTCGATCGCATCCCCGGCCGCGATGAAATTGGCTTTCGCGCGATGTTCGCCGATCCAGCGCAGCAGCATGCTGACGGACAGGATCATCGAGGTCGGATTTGCCTTGTCCTGGTTCTGGATGTCCGGGGCCGAACCGTGCTGCGCCTGCGCACAGCAAAGCGCGTCGCCTGCCATGATCGAGCCGCCCAGACCAAGACTGCCTGACAATTCCGCCGCGAGGTCGCTCAGGATGTCGCCGTAGAAATTGGTGGCAACCAGCACGTCGAAATGCTCCGGCGCACGGACCAGACGGGCGGCCGACGCGTCTACCAGCAGGTCATCGAGCTGGACTTCCGGGAAATCTTTTGCAACATGGCGGACGCATTCGAGGAACAGGCCATCCGTCATGTGGAAGCTGTTGGCCTTATGAATCGCTGTCACCTTCTTCTTGCGTTTCATGGCAAGTTCGAACGCCCGCCGCGCGATTCGCTCGCTGCAGTGACGCGTGATTTTGCGTACCGAGAGCGCCATATCCTTCGATGGCATCATCTCGCCCCAGCCGAGGTGCATGTTGCGATCCGGATAGAAGCCTTCGGTGGCCTCGCGCATGATCACGAGGTCCATCCGCTTGCCCGCGCGCAGGTTTGACGTCAGGAACTCGCGCGTACGCGAGGGACGCACATTCGCGTACAGATCGAGATCACACCGGAACGCCGCCGAAACGTTACGCCCGCCTTTATCGGGGGGCGGGTAATCGGCGTGCGAGACGGTGCCGAGGATCAAGCCGTCATAGGTCGCCGCTCTTTCGAGCACCTCCGGGCGAAGCGTGGTGCCGTATTTTTCGAGGCTCCTGAAGCCTATATCTTCGTAGTCGAATTGAAGGTCGAGGTCGAAGACCCGATCGGCTTTTTCAAGCACAGCAATCGATGCCGCGATGATTTCGGGGCCGATTCCGTCGCCGGGAAGGACAAGGATACGCATGGTGATGTGCTCAGGTTATTTCACGGGGGTCTGGTGCTCGGCGGACACGGGCCGGGTTTCTCCGCTGTCCGCGAGGGTTCGCGTCGCGTCGGAACGCGCATAGATCCACAGGATCTTCATCGGCGAGGTCTTCGACAGATTGCGGAAACGGTGCGGCACGTTCGGCGGGATGAAGGTCGTATCGAGCGGCTTGAGCCGGTACTCGAGTCCGTCGATATCGAGAATCGCGTCGCCTTCGACGAGCACGACGCTTTCCTGACAGTTGTGGCTATGAAAAGGAATCTCGACGCCGGCCGCGAACGAGGTGTAGCCGGTGATGAAGCTATCCGAGCCCACCGCTTTGCCGACCAGCGGCGTGGTGCTCGCGCCGCCGCCACGGTCATAGGTGGGCAGATGGTCGGGTTGCAGCAAGGCTGCGCCGGAAGGGGTCGTGATCGTCATGGTGTGCTCCTGTGGGGACGTGCGTGAAACCGGATGTGCGATCAGCGAGCCGGACCGATCCAGACCGTCTTGACGTTAGTGAATTCGCGAATGCCGGCCGCGCCGAGTTCGCGGCCATATCCCGATTGCTTGATGCCGCCGAACGGCAGCCGCGCATCGGACGCGACCAGCCCGTTGACGAACACCGCGCCGGCCTCGATCTGTCGAACGAGGTCTTTTGCACGCGGGAGGTCGCTCGTCCAGAGCGCGGCGCCGAGTCCGAATTCGGTCTCGTTCGCCAGTGCGATCGCCGAACGGGTGTCGGCGACGTGCAGGATGGCAGCCACCGGGCCGAATGTTTCCTCGCGCGCGACGACCATGTCCGGCGTGACGTAGTCCAGCACCGTCGGCGCGTAGAAGAAGCCCGGACCAGCCAGCGGTTGGCCACCCGCCTTCAGCACGGCGCCGGCCTCCACGCTGCGCTCGACCTGCCGGTGCAGTTCATCGCGCAGGTTCGCCCGCGCCATCGGACCAATCGTCGTGTCCCGCTCCATCGGGTCGCCCACTTTCAATTGCGAGACGCCCGCGCAGAACAACTCGACGAAGCGGTCCGCGACCTTCTCGTCGACGATGAAACGTTTGGCCGAGATACAGCTTTGCCCCGTGTTCGAGAAGCGCGCCTTCACGGCCGCTTTCGCGGCGGCCTCGACGTCGGCGTCGGCGAGCACGATGAACGGGTCCGAGCCGCCGAGTTCAAGCACCTGCTTTTTCATCGCACGGCCGGCTTGCGACGCAACCAGCTTGCCGACCGTAGTCGAACCGGTCAGCGTGACAGCGGCGATGCGCGGATCGTCGATCAGCGCGGCGACGCTCTCAGGCTCGATCAGCAGCGAAGCAACGAGACCGGCGGGCACGCCGGCGTCCGCGAATACCGCGTTGATCGCCATTGCACATTGCGGCACGTTGGCGGCGTGCTTCAGGATTGCGCCATTGCCCGCGCAGAGCGCCGGCGCCGCGAAGCGGATGAACTGCCACAGGGGGTAATTCCACGGCATGATCGCCAGCACCACGCCAAGCGGATCGTAGACAACGAAGCTTTCGCTCGCGTTGCTCACGATCGTCTCGTCAAGCAGATAGTCCGCCGCGTGTTCCGCATAGAAGCGGCATGTCCAGGCCGCCTTCTCGACCTCCGCTTCCGACTCCACAATCGGCTTGCCCATTTCCAGTGTGATCAGCGCGGCTAGTTCCGCCTTGCGGCGCAACAGCGCTTCGCCGAGACGAGCGACCGCAGCCGCCCGCGAGGCAAGTGACTCGCGGGCCCAACGTCGCTGGGCGGCGCTGGCATCCTCAAGCGCCTGCTCGATTCGCGCGGGCGGATCGGCGTCGAAAGTTGCCACAACGGCTTGCGTGGCGGGGTTCAAAGTGCGAAACATGCGTCAGTCCTTGAATGGTGAAGGTATTCGGACCGCCCGCGCGGGCGGCCGCGAGCGGTTGGGTATGAAGAGCAGGCCATCCGCCCCGGACAGGCCACTCAGGCGATCACAACCAGGATGAAACTGAGTGCCTGGCTCATTTGCATTTTTTTGGTATTTTATCGACATAAAAAACCGTGTAAAGTGTTTTTTGTTGCTTCAAAAAACCATAGCACTGCATCTGGCGGAGATTTTTTGTAATCACGAGGGGGATGCGGATAGCGACTCAGGCGCCAAGGTGATCACGTGTGAAACGCCGCCAGCATCGGCACTTTATCTTCACAAAGAACCATTTTCCGGCTGTGGTACGATCGGACCCGTGTATCCAAAGCCGATCCCACATGACCCGCGCCCTCGCCGACGTGCTCGCAGCGAACATCCATCAGCACATTGCCAACACCCGTATTGCGGCCGGGACCCGGTTGCCCGAACGCGCGCTTGCGGAGCAGTTCAAGGTGTCACGCTCGCCCGTTCGCGAAGCGCTGAAGCGGCTCGCCGCGCAAGCGGTCGTCACCGCGCTTCCCGATGGTGGCTACGCCGTCGCGGAGGAAGTTCTGCCACCGGGCGCCGTGGCGACCAGTGAGCCGGAAAGTGGCGGTGCCGATGAACCCACCTACCTGGCGATCGCAGAAGACCGGTTGGCCGGAAATCTTCCGGATCGCGTAACGGAAAACGAATTGATGCGCCGCTACGGGGTAACGCGTGCGCAGTTGAACGCCATACTTCGGCGGATGGCGCAGGAGGGTTGGATCGAGCGCCGGCCCGGGCACGGATGGATGTTTCAGCCTGTCCTGACCTCGGCGGAGACGTATCGGCAGGGTTATCGATATCGATTGCTGATTGAATCGGCCGGGATACTCGAACCCACGTTCCGGCTGGATCAGGCGGCATTGCTGCGCTGCCGGGAAGAACAGGAAGCCTTGGTAAGCGGCGGCGTGCGCACCGCATCGCCCGCTGCGCTTTTCGACGCGAACAGCCGATTGCACGAAACGATTGCGGCATGCTCCGGCAATGCCTTCATTGTCGACGGCCTTCGCCGTCTCGACCGCTTACGCCGGCTGATGGAGTACCGCAAAGCCGTTGACCGGGATCAGGCGGAACGGCGCTGCCGCGAGCATCTGACGCTCATCGATCTGCTTCTCACGGATCAGCGAGAGGCTGCGGCTGATTTCCTGAAGCTGCATCTGCACAACGCGGTTCGGGAAAAGACCGCCGACTGAGCCACACGCAACTTTGCGTAACCAGTGAATCGAACTCGCCATGCCATCGGCCTCCCCGATTCCACGGGCCTGGACTGACTGAACCAAGGATAACTGCGCAGTCGTCTGCAAATTTTTTGCTGCCGGGCGTTTGCATTGGATTGCATTTATAAGCGTAAAAGTGCAAAAATACGCCCATGGAAGATACTTACTCCCCCACCCAAACCCGACTGGTGGTTGAAGGCGCCAGCTTTCGCTACATCGATCTGCCCGGCCTGTTTGGCGACACTTTGCGCGAACTGCCGGTCGTGCTGCGCCTGCTGCTGGAAAACGTCATCCGCAATACGGAGGGTGAGGAACGGCGGCAAGCCGTGGAAGGCATTCTTGGCTGGACCGTGCGTGCGACAAGCGAGGCGGAAATCGCGTTCCAGCCAGGTCGGGTCTTGATGCATGACACAACCAGCACGCCCGCGCTGGTCGACATTGCCGGCATGCGGGACACGCTGGCCGAAGCCGGCGTCGATCCCGCGGCGCTCAATCCCGTGCTGCCGGTGGACTCGTCGGTCGATCACTCGCTGGCGGTGGAGTATTTCGCTCGACCGGACGCGGCGCCGCTCAATCTGCAACTGGAACTTCGCCGCAACGCCGAGCGTTACCGGTTTCTGCGCTGGGCGTCCGGAGCTCTAACGGGTGTGCGGATTCATCCGCCGGGCACCGGGATCATGCATACGATCAACCTGGAGCAACTCGCGACCGTGGTGTCGATCGTCGATCAGGCCGGGGAACAATGGGCCGTGCCCGATACCCTGATCGGCACGGACAGTCACACGCCGATGATCAACGGCATCGGTGTACTCGGCTGGGGTGTGGGTGGTCTGGAAGCGCAGACCGTCATGTTCGGCATGCCGGTGATGCAGCGCATCCCCGACGTGATCGGGGTTCGTCTCACCGGCGCGATGCGGCCGGGCGTGCTGGCCACCGACCTCGCGCTGAGCGTCACGCACAGGCTTCGCAAGATCGGTGTATCCGGTGAATTCGTCGAGTTCTTCGGGCCGGGCGTTGCGACGCTGACAGCGTCCGAGCGCGCGGTAGTTGCGAACATGGCGCCGGAATACGGCGCGTCCACCGGATTTTTTCCCGTCGATCAGCACACACTGACCTATCTCCGCTCGACCAACCGGTCGGCCAACGCGATCCAGCTGGTAGAAGCATTCACGAAACAGGCCGGTCTGTGGTTCGATCCGACCGGCGAGCCGCGTTACACGAACACGATCAGCATCGACCTTGCAGGCATCGGCATGCAGGTCGCCGGGCCACGTCGTCCGCAAGACCTGCTCGACTATTCGCAGACGTCGTCCGTGCTGGCCGAACTGGCTTTTAAACCGGCTCGGACGCACCCTTCGATGCCGGCGCATCCCGTCGCGATCGCTGCGATCACGAGCTGCACGAACACGTCCGATCCCGCCTTGCTGATCGCCGCGGGGCTGGTTGCGCGCAAGGCACGCGCGCGCGGCCTCAAAGTGCCGGCGTGGATCAAGACCTCGCTCGGCCCGGGTTCTCCCGCAGCTGCCGCGTATCTCGAACGCGCGGGACTGATCGACGATCTGTCGGCTGTCGGCTTCGATATTGTTGGCTACGGCTGCACGACATGCATCGGCAACTCCGGGCCGTTGACGGAGCCGGTACGCGCGGCCATGGCCGAGAACTCGGTCTATCCCGTCGCGATGCTGTCCGGCAACCGGAACTTCCCAGGTCGTATCCACCCGGACATGGACCTCGGCTTCATCATGTCGCCGCCGCTTGTCATTGCCTTTGCGCTCGCAGGGAACGCCGCGGCCGATCTGAGCCGTGATCCGCTGCAGAAAACGGCCGACGGAACGCCGGTCTATCTCAGCGATCTTTGGCCCACGAATGACGAGGTTGCCGAACTCGCGAGAGCCGCGGCCGACCCGCTCGACTATCCGCGTGCATTCACGCTAGCGAGCCGGAATCCATCATGGCATGACCTTGATGCGCCCGCCGGCGCCCAATTTCCGTGGAGCCTCACGTCCACCGCGTTGCGTCGGCCGCCGTTCGCGTCTCTCACCGAGGGCAGCCAGCTCGGCAGATACAGCGCCTATCCGTTGCTCGTCCTCGGCGACGATGTGACAACGGATCACATCTCGCCCGCAAGCGGAATTCCGAAAGACAGCTTTGTCGCCGATTTTCTGGTGTCGCGTGGCGACGATCGCGACGACCTGAACGTATTCGCGTCACGGCGGGGTAACTGGGAAGTGATGATGCGCGCCGCGTTCTATAACCGCACGCTAGTGAACCGCCTGCGGCCCGGCATGCCGGTCGCGCACACGCTGCACGTGCCGAGCGGCGACGTGCTGCCGATCTTCGAGGTGGCCAATCGCTATCGGCAAGACGGCGATCCGGTGGTACTCGTTGCAGGCGAGCGATACGGCACGGGATCATCGCGTGACTGGGCCGCGAAGGGTCAGCGGCTGCTGGGAATTCGTGCGGTACTGGCAGTGAGCTTCGAGCGTATCCATCGCTCGAATCTGATCGGGATGGGTATTCTGCCGCTACGCTTCGCGCCCGGCATCAACCCGGACACGCTCGCGCTTCAGCCCGGTGATAAGCTCGAAATCGATGCGCCGGCGCAATCGTTGTCGCCAAGATGCAGGATAGTCGTGCGTATCGTTCGCGCGGACGGGCGAACAGAACCGGTGGAAGCGACTGCCGCCGTCGAGACAAAGCTGGAATGTCAGTTACTGCGTTCCGGTGGCGTCATTCCACTGATATTGCAGAAAACGCTAGCGGAGCAGAAGGCCTGAAAGCCAGTCCGCTGCTTGCGCCGACAGACAGGCCAATACCATGATTGAGCGCTCCATTGCGACCCAGATTGTCGAACTGATCAAGACCGAAGCACTGGATGTCGGCAGCCATCTGCCCGCGCAGATGCTGGCTGACCGCTTACGGGTGTCGCGCTCGCCGGTCAATGAAGCGCTCGCGCTGCTACATGAGAAAGGCGTGCTGACGCGTGAGAAGAATCGCGGCTTTTTCGTCGCGAAGCCCGTTGTCGAACCGCTTTCCGAGGTGGTCGGAGTACTCGGGTTGGGCGAGACGGATGTCATCACAAGTGTGTACTTCCAGATCGCCGACGATCTGCTGAAAGGCGAGCTCCCGAACGAGTTTTCCGAGCAACTGATCCGCAACCGCTACGGCCTCACCAGCGCGCAACTGACCGCTGTCCTCGGGCGAATTGCAAAGGAAGGCTGGGCGGAGCGCAAGCCCGGCTATGGCTGGCAATTCTCGCCCATGCTCACGACCCCGGACAGTCTTCTGCAGTCGTACCGCTTACGTCTCGCACTGGAACCTGCGGCACTACTCGAACCAGGCTATCACCTCGAGCCGAAGATTCTTGAGCGTTGTCGCGCCGTCGAGCTTCATCTACTGGCGGGCGGCATTGAAACCGATACCGCGGATCAGTTGCACGATCGTGGCGTGCGTTTTCACGAAGCGCTGATCGAAGCGTCGGGAAACAGCTTTTTTATCGACACGATCAAACGGGTCAACAGGGTTCGGCGGCTGCTTTCCTATCGATCGATGCAGCATCGCGAACGCTATGCCGAGCACTGCAGGCAGCATCTGCATGTGCTCGATCTGCTCAAGCGCGAGCGCAACGAAGAGGCCTCCGAAGCGCTCCGTCGACATCTGCTGCATACGCTTGATGCCCTGTCCCGCATCAGTGAAATTCTTAAACCTTGAACCGCGCTTCACTTCAATGAAGGGAGCAAATCCGCGCAGCTATGAACTTCGATCAATCCATCGCCACCGCTTTCACGCCGACCGGCAAGCTGCGTGCCTCGATCAATCTCGGCAACCCGATCCTCGCGAACCAGGACCCCACTTCGGGCGAGCCTTTCGGCGTATCGGTCGATCTCGCACATGCATTCGCCGAACGATTATCGGTTGAACTCGAGTTGGTGGTGTTCGACGCGGCAGGCAAATCCGTCGAAGCCGTGAGCGACGAACGCGCCGATATCGGCTTTTTTGCAGTCGATCCGTTACGCGGTCAAGCGCTCGCTTTCACCGCGCCCTACGTGCTGATAGAAGGTTTTTACCTGGTTCGGGATGGCTCACCCATTACCGCCAATCGGGACGTCGACCAGCCGCACAACCGCGTGGCAGTCGGTAAAGGCAGCGCGTATGACCTGTATTTGACGCGCGAACTCAAAGCCGCACAGATCGTCCGCGCACCGACTTCGCCGACCGTCGTTCAGACTTTTGTCGAGCGGAATCTGGAAGTAGCGGCGGGCGTGAAGCAGCAGCTCGAGGCGGACGCCCGCAAGTCACCGGGACTGCGGCTTCTCGACGAGCGGTTCATGGTCATCCAGCAAGCCATGGGCACGCCGAAGACACGCGGGCCCGAAGCAGCGGAGGCATTGCGACAATTCGTTGAAGCGATGAAAGAGTCCGGCTTCGTTGCAGCGTCGCTCAAGCGGCATGGAATCGCCGGTGCCACGGTAGCGCCGCTCGCCTGATTGCTCGAACGGACCACGACGCTGGTCCTCGTGAACACCTGACGACGGTCAAAGCGAGTATCGCCGTCGTCCCACCTGCCACATCGCTCATGACGGCGCCGATCGCTCAGGTCGAGCGCCGCTCCCTCGCTGTTTGAAAGCGTGGACGCCTGGCCGCGCCGACCGGGATATCAAACTAGCCGATCGCGATCAATCGATTTGACCTTCCCGAGACCATTTTTGGTCATTACATTCCCTTACCGTTGCTGAAATATAAAGAACGATCAACTAACCAGCCATTCGTGGCGGAGCACGTCATGCCCCCTACAGTCGTATCCCAAGCTTATTCCCGCCCTGCCGTCTTCCTGCACTGGATCATCGCCGCCCTTGTCGTGCTCGCCTACACGGCGATGCTCGTGCGCGGACCCAAGGGCACCGATGCGCGGGTCATGTGGAACACGGTACATTATTGCGCTGGCGCGCTCGTGCTGACGCTGGCGGTGTTCAGGGTGCTGTGGCGCCTGTGGCGCGGCACACCGCCTGAAATCGAAGCGTCGCGCGCCCTGACTTTTCTCGCCAGGCTCGCCCACCTCGCACTCTATGTCTTCATCTTCGTGCAGCCTCTGCTTGGCGTCCTGATGCTCAACAGCAGCGGCTTTCCTTTGGTGGTGCCGGGCATCGACCTGCATATCCAGCTAGTGAGCAAGGATCCGCTCGCGCGCAAGGTTATCCACGATATCCATATCCTGATCGGCAACGCCTTTTACTGGATCATCGGCCTTCACGCGCTGGCGGCGCTTGTCCATCACCTGCTCTTCAAGGACGACACCCTGCGGCGCATGACCGGGCGCACCGGCACGAGCCGCGCGCGGAGCGGGATATCGAATTAGCCGATCACGATCATCAGATTTGCCCTTCCCGGGACAATTCTGGATAACTACATTATTTTACCGATGCGGAAATATATGAACGACAGACTAATTTCCGCATCGCCGCCCGAGCGGCGCCGCCCCATTCAGCGACGCACTCGGCAACTCGGCCAGCCACCCCTCTAGCCGACCGCGCTTTTACGTTCACCAACGCAATTCAATCAATAGAGCCGCTGATAACACAGGCGCGGGATCGCGTTTTCCTGTCGGATCAAGGTCGCAAACAAAAAACAAGGAAGTGAGATGGAGAAGGCATCAACACGGAAATCGAGACGCAAACGAGCTGCACTCGCAGCGGCTAGCCTGGGACTATCGGTGGTGGTCATGCCAGGTACGACGCATGCACAGACAGCGGCCGTACAGCCGCCATCGGACCTGGCCGGCAAGGATGCGGCGGCCAAAGCGCCTGGCGCCGCCGACGCGTCGAATAGTACGGCAGAGAGCGCCGCGCCAACGGCCGGCGCGAGCACGGCGACAGCGATCCGGCGCGCCCAGGGCGTGGCCAACAGCCAAAGTGGCAGCGGCGCCGCCAACGGCATCCCGATGACGGTCAACGTGGTTTCGCGCTCGGCCATCGATCAGCAGCAGCCCAGCGACTCCTACGAGGCATTGCGCGGTGCGGCCGGCATCTCGAGTTCGGCCGGGGCGTCGGTGGCGGACAACGTGTCGATCCGGGGCATTGCACTCGAGGGACGCACGAGCTTTCGCCTGAACGGCGCGCTGCCCATCAACAACTTCCTGGCGATGCCGCTCGAGGACAAGCAGGCGGAAGAAGCATTGAAGGGCGCGGCAGCGCTCCTGTTCGGCATTGCGAGCCCCTCGGGAATCGTCAACCTGGTCACCAAGCGCGCGGGCGACACGCCCAATGCGTCCATCGGCATTTCGGGCACGACCAATGGCGAGATAGTGGGCAGCGTGGACGTCGGCCGGCGCTTCGGTCCCGACAATCAGTTCGGCCTGCGTGTGAATGCGGCGGGCGGCCACCTCTCGAGTTCGATCAACGACGTCGAAGGTACTCGCCGCTTCGTGAGCGTGGCAGCCGATTGGCGGCCCACCAATCGCCTCTCGTTCAAACTCGACTTCGAAGATTACGAGCGCAGCTTCACCGAACAGTCCACCATCGGCCTGCTCTCTCCGGTGAACGGCAAGATCACGATCCCCGCCGTGCCGGATCCGAACAAGCTGCTCTCGGGCGACTGGGCCACCTACAGGGCCCAGGCGCAAAACATCCTGTTGCGCGCGGACTACAAGGTCAGCGACAACTGGAGCGTGCTTGCGGAAGGTGGCCGTGCCGAGACGGACCGGGATGCGCGCGACCTCTCCACGCTCATGAACTACAACCCGATCACCGGCCAGGGGACGCTCGTCACCAAGCTCGTACGCAATCAGGACTACGTCAATAAATACGCCCGCGTCGAGGCCAACGGCAAGTTCAACACCGGTTCGCTCCTGCAGCATCATCTGACTTTCGGCCTGATGTACAACGACCGCTATCAGAACAATCCGTCGGTGCAATCGGTCAGCACGCCGCAGAACCTGTTCAACCCGGTCGTGCTGCCCGCGCCCGTGCGCACCACGCCGATCGTCGACCTGCCGCAGGACAGTAGAGACACCGGCGTGTATATCTATGACGCCGTGACTATCGCCAATCGCCTGACGGTGATCGGCGGCATGCGTCGCACCGATTATTCGCTAACCGCCCAGCAGGCGACGGGGCCGAGTACCCATTTTCAGACGACCAACTACTCGCCCGCCATCGGCGTCACCTTTCTGCTGCGTCCTGACACCTCGCTCTATGCCAGCTATATGACGGGACTGCAGGAGACGGGCCTCGCGCCCAGTACGGCCGTCAACGCGTTCCAGACGCTGCCGCCCTCGGTTGCCAAGCAGAAGGAAGTCGGTATCCGTTCGAGCGCCCTTTTTGGCTTCAACTCCACCATCGCCTACTTCGATATCAACCGCGGTACGGCGCAACTCAATAACCAGAACGTGTTCCTGATCGACGGCCGCTCGACCTACCGGGGAGTAGAAGCATCGATCGGTGGTGAGGTCAATCGCGCGTGGTCGTTCAATGTCGCGGGCCAGTATCTGCATGCGCGCACCTCCGGCGCGTCGAATCCCGCGCTCTCGGGCACTCAGCCGGAGAACACGCCTGACTTCACCCTGAGCATGAGCGTCACCTATCATCCGGGCATCCTGCCTGGCAGCAGTCTGACCGCGGGCATGTTCCGCACTGGGGCGCAGGCGGTCAATAACGCAAACCAGGCTTTCATCCCGGCCTATACGGTGTACACGCTCGGCGCGGGCTACACAACCCGCATCGCCGGTCATCGCACTACGCTTGCGCTCAACGTCAACAACCTCGCCAACGACCGGCACTATTCGGCCGCGGGCAACGGGTTGCTGATCGTCGGTCCCGCGCGCTCTATTCGCTTCTCGGCGAGGACCGACTTTTAAGAGCGCTATTTGCCGCGGTCTGTTTCGACTCCGTTTGCGCCATCACGGAGTCCGCCGACCGCCGGCAAAATTCTCCCCACATTACTCAGAACGGCTTGGTGGGCAGATATTTACCGTCGAGCGTGATGACGGCGCGCGAACCGCCTTCCGGATCGTCAACCTTCTTGATGTCGAGCTTGAAATTGATTGCGCTGATAATGCCGTCGCCGAACTTCTCGTGGACCAGCGCCTTGAGCGTCGAACCGTAGATCTGCACCATTTCGTAGAACCGGTAGATCGTCGGGTCGGTCGGCACGCCGCCCGGAATGCTGCCGCGCACGGGGATGGTTTGCAGCAGACGAATGCCGTCTTCGTCGAGTCCGAGCTTCTCGCCCACGACTTTCGCGGCACTGGCCGGCAGCGGGTGCTGGCCGAGCAACGCGGCGGTGACGAAGGCAAGACTAAGGCCCGAGCCTTCGTTGATCTGCTCGAACGTGAGGTCCTTGCGAACCTTTGCATCGATGATTGTGTCCGTCAATGCTTGACGGGGGGCCTGGCTGTGTTGGGATTGCGTCATGGTGATGCTCCTTGTCATTAAACGAAGTGGAAAAGCAGCGGGTCAGGCAGCGAGGTTGAGTCGGACCGGGGTCGCACAGGTGTGCGGATGTTCAGCGAGAGAAACGAACTGGTTTGTCGTGCCGTCGAGTGCATCAATCGAACCGGTTTCGATGTCGTACACCCAGCCGTGCAAGGCCAGATGTCCCTGTTCGAGGGCAAGACGCACGGAAGGATGCGTCTTGATGTTCGCGAGTTGAGCGATCACGTTTTCGCGGACCATCGAGTCGACCCGCTCGCTCTGGTTTCTGTGCTCGCGCGCCTCGTTGACGACTTTCGCCGAATCCGCATAATGCAGCCAGTTGCGCACGGCTGGCATATGGTCCATGCACTTGCAGGTTGCAATGGCGGTCATCGCGCCACAATCGGAGTGGCCGCAGATCACTACATCAGTGACGCCGAGCGCGGCGATTGCATATTCGACCGTGGCGGTCACGCCGCCGGGCTCCGGCCCATACGAGGGTACGATATTGCCGGCGTTGCGGATGACGAACAGGTCACCAGGTTCACGCTGCGTGACGAGTTCCGGCACGAGCCGGCTGTCCGAGCAGGAAATGAACAGGGTACGCGGATTCTGGCTGGTGGCCAGTTGCTTGAAAAGCTCGGAACGCTGCGGAAACGCCTCGCGCTGGAACTTCAGGAAACCGTCGACAATGTCTTGCATGGTTTGCTCCGTCTGGGGTGGGTCGAGAACAGATGGACCAAGGATGCGCGGATCGGGCTATAGTGTCCAAGACCGGTTTATTATTCTCCCGATAGGCCACACCAATAGTTCGAGGGCGCCCATGCTGCTGCGGCATATCCGGTACTTTCTGGCCGTTGCGGAGCATCGCAACTTCACGCGCGCCGCCGAGGCGCTGCATGTGTCGCAGCCAACGCTGTCGCAACAGATCAGACAGATCGAGGACACGCTGGGCGTGCAATTGCTCGACCGGTCCGGCCGCACGATCCAGTTGACCGACGCAGGTGACGCCTATGTGCGCTACGCGAAGCGGGCGCTCCAGGAGTTGGAGGCGGGCAAGCGGGCGATCCACGACGTGCAGGAACTCAGCCGCGGCTCGCTGCGCCTGGCCATGACGCCGACGTTCACCGCGTACCTGATCGGTCCGTTGCTGGAGAAATACAACCGCAAGTATCCGAACGTCACACTGAACATCCTCGAGATGCCGCAGGACCGGATGGAGGCACTCCTGAACGAGGATGCGCTTGACATCGGCATCGCTTTCGATGAAACGCACACGCCTGACATAGAGACCCAGACTCTATTCGTCGAAGCCCTTGCGATGGTGGTCGGAAAGTCGCATCCACACGCAAAGCGACGCTCCGCGTTGAAAGTGAACGAGTTCGAGAGGGAGGCCCTTGTTCTGCTCAATGAGGAATTCGCGACCCGGCGATACATTGACCGATATTGCAAGCGGCATGGCATTTCGCCGCGCATTTCGATTGAGGTGAACTCGATCAACGCGGTCATCGAAATCGTGCGCCGCAGCACGCTTACAACGGTGCTTCCGGCCGCGATCGCACGCGAGCACAGCGAACTCTGTCTCGTGCAGTTGGAACCGGCTCTGCCGCAGCGTACCGCCGCGTTGCTATTGCGAAAAAACGCCTATCGAAACGCGGCGACACGGGCATTCATGGAGGTCGCTCTCGACGAGAGCGCGCTGAAACAGCCGGCCGCCAGTTAAAGCCTGCCATATAAAACGCAAAGCATCTGATCGGCCTCGTGCGGCGATAGCCGGGTTAATCGAGTCAACTGTCGCCGAGACGAGTCGTTCTACCGAGGTGGCGGCTGCGTCGCGGTTCAGGGGACGGCGGCAAGAGCGGCTTTAGGCGTGCTGCGGAAGCTGATGGCCAAGCGGTTGTAGGCGTTCATCAAGCCTATAGCCATTGTCAGGTCAGCCAGCTCTTTTTCGCTGAATACGGCGATTGCTGCCTGAAAGGCCTCGTCCGGCACGCCGGACTGGGCCACCCGCGTCACCGATTCGCTCCAGGCCAGTGCTGCCCTTTCTTGATCGCTAAAGAGCGCGCCTGCCTCGTGCCATACCGGAACCAGCACGATCTTGTCGATCTTGATGCCCTTTTTAATCAGATCGCGAGTGTGCATGTCGATGCAATAGGCACATCCATTGATCTGGCTGACGCGCAGATAGACCAGATCGACGAGAACCTGATCGAGTCCGCACTGCATGATATAGCCATACACACTTCCGAATGCTGCAACTCCGCCAGGCGAAGTTTTCTCGTAGTTCAGTCGCTGTGTCATTTCGGATTTTTATTTGTCGTTGGTGGTAAGCGCCACGTCATTGGTATCAACGACGAAGACAGCAAGTAATTTCGCTGGCTCAGTCTGGCTCGCATTGCGGCTGATCACATGATGAGCCCCCGGTGCCTCATAGAACGATTCACCTGGGTTATAGGTACGCGCCGGTTCCCCATTGACCTGACTCAGTACGTGGCCCGAAACGACATAGGCATAGATGAAGGCCGAGTGAGCATGACGGTGCGGTGATGAAGCTCCGCCCGGCGGATACGAAACCTCCACGGCGACGAGAGACTTGCCCGGAATGTTCGGAATGACATGCGAAAAATTGGGCTTAACGCTGTCGCCGGGATTGTCAGCAGCAATAGACACCCCGGCAAATGTCAGTCCGACGGCTAGCAGCAAGGGCAGCAAAACACGCTTGGTCTTCATGAGGAACTCCTTGATTGAACTGCGCAATTCTGCGCCCAATAGGGGCCACTAAAAAGAACCGAAAACGCACATTCAGAATGTACCAAGCAAGGCTGGCGATTCTGAGCGGCCACGACCTCTTGCCCGAGCACATCCCTATCGCGTCAATTCCACCAGCCGACGACAGTCGGCAGCCAGCTTGCGTTCATTCACATTGGTCACGCCGAGCAGTAGTCCCTGCTGCCGGGGAGAACGCATGTACCAAGGCGAGAGGGGTGCCGGAGCCAAGCCGAAACGTAGAGCTCGCAAAGCGACATCGACGTCTGACGCAGACTCGGGCAGCAGGGTCACGATGGCCATGCCGGCAGTCGCTTGCACTTTCATTGATTTCGGCGCCGCCTCCTCCAGGCAACGCAGCAAGGCCTCCCGCCGCGCAGCATAGAGCCGCTTCATACGACGGAGATGGCGAAGATAGTGCCCCTCGCGCAGAAATTCCGCCACAGCGTACTGCACGGACGCCGCTGGGGCGGGCGCCAGGCACGCTGCGATATCGCCGAATCGACGCGCCATTTCTAGCGGGACCACCAGGAAGCCCAAACGAAGCGCCGGACTGATGGTCTTGCTGAAACTGCCGATGTGCAGCACCCGTCCGTCCTGATCGAGCGAGGCAAGCGCTGGCGCTGCCCGCCCTTTCAACTGGAGCTCACTTAAGTAATCGTCCTCAATGATCCACGCGTCGTTCTGTCGAGCCCAGGCGAGCAGTGCAAGGCGCCGGGGGAGCGACATCGCCACCCCGAGCGGTGCCTGCTGACCAGGTGTCACGACTGCCAAGGCTGCGCCGGCCGCGCTCTGAATGCCCGCGTCGATATCGAGCCCGTCTGCGTCGACCGGCACGGCTGTCACGGTCATGCCAGTCAGGCCGAGCGCGGTACGCGTGAGCGGAAAACCGGGATCCTCCATCCAGGCTTCCATGCCTTCAACGCGAAGCCCGCGGATCGCGAGGTCGAGAGCACCAGAGAACCCTGCCGTTACAAGAACCTGCGAGGGATTGCATCGAAGGCCTCGTGCCACGCCGAGGTAAGCTGCGATTTCCCTTCGCAAGCCCGGATCACCGCGAGGATCCGGGTAGCCAACCGGAGCCATCGCAGCTTGCCTGGCCCCACGCGTCAGGATGCGCGACCATAGCTTGAAAGGAAAGGCATCTTGAGCGGGCACCCCCATTTGAAACGTCAGAGGTATCGTGCCGAAGTCATGGAAGAGATCCGGAAGAGGCGGCGCTTCCGGTGCGCAATTGGGTGCCGCAGTCAGGTTCGGGCGCTCGGCTACGCGAGTTCCCGCCGCGCCCAAACCGATTGCGAATTGCTCATCGATCAGACGCTCATAGGCGACACGCACAGTGCCTCGGGAAACGCCGAGTTGCGCGGCTAAATCTAACCAGGAAGGCAGCCGCGCGCCGGAGGCAAGCTGCCCTGTCTCAATCGCATCTCGGATTGCGCGGTAGATCTGTGCGGATAGCGATGTGTCTGCGGAACGATCAAGGCCAATAGGGAGGGTCGTCATCTCCCTAATGGTACATTCAAACCAATCAATCTTGGCACTGTATTGTGACCCGAGAAAAGCGTATTTTTCTCCATGTGAAGGGGCCGATCCGCCCGCTAGCTGGAATTTCCCGACCTAAAATGAATGGGCGCCACAACAAGCCCGGGCTTCAGATGTATGGTGCCCAGCGCATAGGGTTCGGGCGAAGCGGACGCCGGCCTGCTGCCGACAGAAGTGCCCACAAGCCAAGTAATGGAGGATAAAAACCGTGGCGACGAGCGACATTTTCAATGTAAAAATCCCTGACAGTAAATTGACACGCGAGGTTACGCAGCTCATTCGCGACACCGAAAGCGAATTGCTGTTTTCCCATTCAACTCGCGTCTACTTCTGGGGAGCCCTGCTTGGGAAACAGAAGGATCTGACGTTTGATCCCGAGTTACTCTACGTCGCAGCGATGTTCCACGATCTCGGCTTGACATCCATTTATCAGGAGAGTCAGCTTCGCTTCGAGGTGGATGGCGCGAATGCCGCACGCGATTTCCTGCGAAGCCATAACATCTCGAAACAGGACGTAGAGAAAGTCTGGAACGCCGTCGCGCTCCATACGACTCCGGGCATTCCAGAACACATGCATTCAGAGATCGCCCTGTTGCAGGCCGGCGCCGGAATGGACGTGGCCGGACGTGGCTTTGAACAGTTCACAGACGAACAACGCGAAGCGGTAATCGCCGCATATCCCCGCGACACCGATTTTGCCCATCAGATGATCGATGCGTTTTATCACGGTATGAAGCATCGGCCCGGCAGTACATTTGGTACCTTTAACGATGATTTCCTTGCCTACAAGGATCAGAGCTTCCAGCGAGTGAACCTCTGCAGCATCATCCTGGACTCAAAGTGGGAACGGTGAATTTTCCACCTGACGTTCCAATCTGAGGCCTTGATCAATCGTTGATCGTAGCGATGAGAAATCTGGATTTGAATTTGCTTCGTGTGTTTGACGCCATCATCCGGGAACGGAATGTGCTTCGCGCGGGCGAAGCGATCAGCCTCAGTCCGTCAGCGGTCAGTCATGCGCTCTCGCGACTGCGGGCGTTGCTCAATGATGAGTTGTTTGTGCGCACGGTTGCAGGGATGGAGCCGACCGTCCGGGCGCTGGAGATGGCGCCACTCGTGCGAGATGCACTGGTAACGATCGAGCGTGCGGTCGGGCCTGCACAATTCAACCCAGCCGTCACCGACCGTCAATTCTGTATCGCCGCGACCGACTATATGACGGCGGTGGTATTGCCGCACTTTCTCCGAACGATATCGACTCTCGCGCCGCATGCAAGCGTCACCGTGCTGCCCGCGAGCAGGATCGACTTGACCACGCAAATCGATGTCGGTCGCGTGGAGATTGCGCTTGGATCTTTTTCCAGCGTCCCCAGTCGGCTGAGCGAACAAGTGCTATTCGAGGAACGGGACATGATGGTCGTCGACACGGTTCATTCGCTCGCCGGCAGCGAAATTGGCTTGGAGGCGCTTTCCAGCTTGCCATTAATGGTCGTGTCGACCGGCGGCTCGGAAGATGGCCTGCTATCCGAACGAGGGCTGACGCGCCGCACTGAAATGTTCGATCGCACGGCCTTGATGGCTGCGTTCAGTTCGATCGGAAAGCGGCCGAAGTTCACGATTGTCCAACCTCATTTTCTCGCTATTCCCAGCCTGCTGACTGACACCGAGACCGCCGCGATCGTGCCGGCTACTCTGGCGAAGGTTTTCCACCAATCAGGGAGAGCGTATTCCTCGGAGTTGCCTTGGGACGCTCCGCCGCGCGCCGTACAGATGGTCTGGCATGAGCGGCATACTCATGATCCTGGGCACGAATGGCTGCGCAGCATGCTGGCGAATGCGGTACAGCATGTAGCTGGGATGAACGCATAGTCCGTCACCGAAACCCGCTCCAAAAGAGATAGCCCTTAAGTGCACGACATGCATTTTCATTTTATGAAAATTGCACTTCGGTAACGTAAATGAGCGGCGTAGAGTATCCATGGCATAGATATGTCAAATGATAGGACTCTGAACCATGGCCGTTGACCAAACTAAATCGTCGCAAGAATTATCCGAAGTTGAGAAAATCATGATGAGTCGATTTGCCAATCGATTCTATTTGAATCGCGAAGTCGATCTTGAGACCCTCACTGGCATCCTTAGTGCCGCACGTTACGCGGGCACAGGCGCGAATGTGCAACCGTGGCGCGTCTATGTCACGACAGGGGCAGCCAAGACAGCGTTGACAGATGCCATCACTACCGTGCACGAAACGGCATCTGGCGAGCATTCGTCTGAATACCGCTATCTTCCGGACTCGTTACCGGAGCCGTTTGCCTCGCGTCGGCGTGAATTCGGCTCGGTCTTCTACGGCTCCCTGAATATCAACCACGATGACGTGACCGCACGTGCGGCACAGACCGCGCGAAACTGCCGGTTCTTCGACGCGCCAATCGGTCTGATCTTTACAATCGATCGACGCCTTGAAAAAGGAAGCTGGCTTGATCTGGGCATGTTTATTCAGAACATCATGCTCGCGGCAAAAGCGCGAGGACTCGACACCTGCACTCAGGAATTCCTCTCCCGCTACCATGCTGTTATCCGAGCCAATCTGCCTCTCGCTCCTGACGAGTTGGTAGTCTGCAGCATGGCCATGGGTTTCGGTGATCCAGAATGGGCAAAACGGCGGCCACAAATGCCGAAGGCTTCCATCGAAGAATTCGCCTCGCTGCACGGCTTCTGACTTTCAGTTGAGGCCGCTACGCAGCGCGCTCTAAACATGCGCTCCTGCCTGCCGTGCAGAGCGCAAAGCCCTCAGTCGGTACGTGGTCCATGGGGGACCCTTTTTTCCTCGTACAGCCGGTAGATAAGTTCAAGCATTTCCTGAATGTCTCGCGACTCATCGAGCATGCGCATGCTCATAATGATCGGGGATACCAGCGTGGGGTCGTCCAGTTCCTTGTAGCTCACGTCGTCCCGCTTCAGGCCGTACACACTGCTCGGCACCACGGAAATTCCCTCCCCTGCCGCTACGAGACCGAGTGCAATCTGCAACTCTCGTACTTCATATACTCGGCGAGGCTTGAGCGCGCGGTCCTCAAATGCCGAAAGCACCTGGTCTGCATAACTGGGACGCGGCGCCTTCGGGAAAATGATCAGCGTCTCATTGACCAGATCGCTGAGGGCCAGGATGGGCTTGGCGAGTGAGAGTGGATGCCCTTCTGGAAGCGCAACAATCATTTTCTCTTCGCGAAGAATCACTCGGCGGATGCTCGCATCTTCATGTCGAATGCGGCCGAATCCGACATCAATTCGACCGTCCTTCAGCGCTCTGATCTGGTCCATGGTCGACATCTCGTGGAGGCTGAGTTCGACTGTAGCGTTCTCGTCGCGGAAGCGCCGGATGATTTTCGGCAGCATACCGTACAACGTCGAACCCACGAAGCCGACAGAGAGGCTGCGCTGGATGTTGCCCACGCGCCTCGTCATCGATTCGAGTTCGGCTGTCTGAGCCAGCAATTGCACGGCGTGGGCGTAGAAGAACTTACCCGTCTCTGTCAGGTTCAACGGACGTGAGTTGCGCTGGAATAGCTGCACCTCAAGCGTCTCTTCAAGTTGCTGTATCTGACGGCTCAGGGGTGGTTGCGCCATATGCAATCGCTGCGCTGCGCGCGTGAAATTGCGCTCCTCAGCCACTGCTACGAAATAGCGAAGATGCCGCAGCTCCATCTCAATACCTCCAGGATATAGTCCGATACTAAATCAGTGTTGGACGGGGCATTATGGCGTCCATTATCCTGCTTTTACACTCTGTTTTAGCCAGTAATTATACCTTCTGAGCATATCAGAACCAAAGGCAAATCAAGGGTTAACCCCTGCACAAAATAGAAAGATCTAGGAGCCGACGATGCCGCACATTCAACGAGGATTTGATTCCGCATGTGATCCAAAGACTGGCGGCACTCCGCGTGGCATGCAAGCCGACACGAACAAAGACATAGCGCTGACCACGCCGGGTCAAGGCAAGGTAACCAGGTCGCCCATCGCTTGCGTGCGTTAGCCACGACGTAATCGTTCAGCCCGGCGGCTACCTCATGCCACTGCGGCCGCTCGATTCACCGCAAGAATTTCTTTATGCCGATGCGCGTGCTCCATCGCCTGGAGCGCGCATAGGGAGAGCACACATGCCTGTCATTATCGACAAAGCCACGCAACTGGATCAACTGCTGCACGCCGCCGTTCAGGACGACAAACAAAGCGGTGTATTCCGCTGCCGTCGCGATATCTTCACCAACACCGATCTGTTTGAGCTCGAGATGAAACACATCTTCGAGCGCAACTGGGTGTACCTGGCGCACGAAAGCCAGATTCCCAACAACAACGATTACTACACCACCTGGATTGGCCGCCAGCCTGTGGTCGTCACTCGCGACAAGAGCGGCGAACTGCATGCGGTCATCAACGCCTGCGCGCACAAAGGCGCGATGCTATGCCGGCGAAAGCACGGCAACAAAGGCACCTTCACCTGCCCGTTCCACGGCTGGAGCTTCGCCAACACCGGCAAGCTACTGAAAGTGAAGGACGCGAAGACCACCGAATATCCGGTGCAGTTCAATACCAACGGCTCGCATGATCTGAAGAAAGTTGCCCGTTTCCAGAGCTATCGTGGGTTCCTGTTCGGCAGTCTCAGTGAGGACGTGCTTCCGCTGGAGGACTATCTCGGCGAGACCAAGGTCGTCATCGACCAGATCGTCGACCAGGCCGCAAACGGGTTGGAAGTGTTGCGCGGCAGTTCGTCGTACATCTATGACGGCAACTGGAAAATGCAGATGGAAAACGGCTGCGACGGCTACCACGTCAGCACCGTGCATTGGAACTATGCCGCGACCATGGACCGGCGCAAGGTCGACGGCACAAAAGCGGTGGATGCGAATGGCTGGAGCAAGTCGGTAGCCGGCGTATACGGGTTCGACCACGGCCACATTCTGCTTTGGACCAATACGATGAACCCGGAGGTGCGCCCCGTCTATAAATACCGCGACGAAATCAGGGAGCGTGTTGGCGAAGCACAGGTGGAATTTATCGTCAACCAGACCCGAAACCTTTGCCTGTATCCGAATGTATTTCTGATGGATCAGTTCAGCACGCAGATTCGCGTAGTACGTCCAATTAGCGTAGACAAGACCGAAGTCACCATCTTCTGCTTCGCCCCAAAGGGTGAGAGCGCTGCCGACCGCACCACTCGCATTCGCCAATATGAGGATTTCTTCAATGTCTCGGGAATGGGCACCGCAGACGACCTTGAAGAGTTCCGCGCCTGTCAGGCTGGCTATGCGGGCACCACCGCGCTGTGGAACGACCTTTCGCGCGGGGCGCCGTTGTGGATCGAGGGCCCTGACGCAAATGCGAAGAGTATGGGTCTAAAGCCGCTTATTTCCGGTGAGCGCAGCGAAGACGAAGGCCTGTTCGTGTGCCAGCACGAGTACTGGGTTCGGGTGATGCGCGACGCAGTGAAGAAGGAACAAGAGGAGGCGCTAGCATGAGCTTCGACTACCGGAAAATCTGCGCCGTACTGTACCGCGAAGCGCGCCTGCTGGATGATCGTCAGTGGGACGACTGGCTTGCCTGCTATGCCGAGGACGTCACCTACTGGATGCCGGCATGGGATGACGACGACCAGCTTACCGATGACCACGATAGTCAGATTTCACTGATGTATTACGCCGACCGTGGCGGCCTGGAAGACCGCGTGTTTCGCATCAGGACCGAGCGAAGCAGTGCTTCGATGCCTGAACCGCGTACCAGTCACAACGTTACCAATGTGGAAGTGCTGGCCGAGCGCGGCAACGAAGTGGACGTGCGCTATAACTTCAACACGCTCAGCCACCGCTACAAAACCACCGACCAATTTTTCGGCACGATGTTCGTGACTCTTCGGGAAGTCAGCGATGAACTGTTGATTGCCCACAAGCGAATCGTGCTGAAGGACGACTACATCCGCCAGGTGCTCGACGTTTACCACGTCTGATGTCGAGCATTGAAGGAAATCAGAAGTACAGGAGGCAAGATGGTCAATTACAACATTGCACTTAATTTCGAAGACGGCGTGACTCGCCTGGTTACATGTAAGGCGGGCGAGAAGGTACTCGATGCCGCCTTCCGTGCAAAAATCAACCTGCCGATGGATTGCTCCGATGGCGTGTGCGGTACCTGCAAGTGCCACGCCGAGAGTGGACGCTACGACCTGGGTGACGATTACATAGAAGATGCACTGAGCGAGGACGAGAAGGAGAAAGGTCTCGTACTCACCTGTCAGATGGTGCCCGAAAGCGATTGTGTAATTGCGGTGCCGGCAACGTCCGTTGCGTGCAAGACCGAGCAAGGCAGGTTCACCGCGACCGTATCGAAGGTCGAACAGCACAATGATGCGGCCATTCTGCTCGAACTGGACGTGGACGCGACCGCACCGCAATTCCTGCCGGGTCAGTATGTCAACATTGATGTTCCTGGCAGCGGTCAGCATCGTTCGTATTCTTTCTCGTCGGCACCTGGCGAATCCAGAATCAGTTTCCTCATTAAAAGAATCACCGGTGGGATGATGAGCACCTGGCTCGATTCCGCTCAACCGGGCAACAAGCTGGAGTTGACTGGACCGCTCGGCAGTTTCTATCTACGTGCAGTGGAGCGGCCCTTGCTACTCCTCGCCGGCGGCACGGGCCTGGCACCATTCCTGTCGATGCTGGAAGTGCTGGCGCGCACTAATGCGCAACAGAAGGTCCACCTGATCTATGGGGTGACGCGAGACCTCGACCTCGTGCAGGTCGAGGCAATCGAAGCGTACGCGGCGAAGTTGCCGAATTTCAGCTACTCCACCGTCGTGGCTGAAGCCAATTCGAGTCACCCCCGCAAGGGTTGGGTGACGCAGCATATGCCGCCAGAAGCCTTGAATGACGGGGACGTCGACGTCTACCTGTGCGGGCCGCCACCGATGGTCGACGCCGTGCGTAAGCATTTCGACGACAACGGCGTGAAGCCGAACAGCTTCCACTACGAAAAATTCACCCCCAACGCAACCTGGAGAACCGCATGAACAGGCAACGATTTGCTGGCAAGGTCATGGTTGTCACCGGCGCGGCGCAGGGCATCGGTCGCGCTGTGGCGCTTCGTGCCGCCGCCGAAGGCGGCAAGGTGTTGTTCGTCGATCGCGCCGACTTCGTCTCTGAAGTTGCCGCCGAAGCAAACGATACTGACAACACGGACAACGCGGCAGGGTTCATAGCCGACCTCGAGACATACGAAGGTGCGGCGTCGGCGTTGGCTTTTGCGGTGCGCAAGTTTGGCGGTATCGACATTCTTGTCAACGGCGTTGGCGGTGCGATTCGCATGCGTCCGTTCGCCGAGTTCACGCCCACGCAGATTGACGCGGAAATTCGCCGTTCACTCATGCCGACGTTGTACGCCTGCCATGCAGTGCTGCCGCACCTGCTTGAGCGCGGCGGCGGCACCATTGTTAACGTTTCCTCGAATGCCACGCGCGGTATCCGCCGCGTACCCTACTCCGCTGCCAAGGGCGGGGTGAACGCGATTACACAATCGCTTGCGATGGAGTACGCGGAACACAACATCCGTGTCGTCGCCACTGCGCCTGGCGGGACCGACGCACCTCCGCGGCGCATCCCTCGCAACAGCGCCGGCGACAGCGAGCAGGAAAAAGTCTGGATGGGCGATGCGGTGAAGCAGGTCACTGAATCAAGCTTCTTCAAGCGTTACGGAAGCATTGACGAACAGGTGGCGCCGATTCTGTTCCTCGCTTCAGACGAGGCAAGTTATATCACCGGCTCTATATTGCCGGTCGCCGGTGGTGACACTGGTTGACCTATGAATGCGTTGAGCCAATTGTGTCGCCACGCCGCGCATCGCGTGCCCTTCCCCATCAAACTTCCGTAAGAGACGCATGACATGAACGAACGAAAGGCCATTATCCCTGCAGGAATGGACGCAGTGTACGAGAAGATTCGCTACGCACCCGCAGTCAAAGTGGGCAACACGATTTATGTGTCCGGTCAGATTGGTCGTGACATGACCATGCAACTGGTCGAAGGTCGGGAGGCCCAAATGGTGCAGGCATTCGAGAATCTCAAGTTGGTGCTGACGGCTGCAAATGCGTCGCTGAGTGATGTGGTCGACTTGACGACGTTTCACACGGACATGCGCGACCTGCCATTATTCATGCAGGTGCGCGACCGCTACCTCAATACGCATCCGCTGCCAGCGTGGACGGCAGTGGGAGCACACATGCTAGGAGGTGCGGCGGGCTACGTCATTGAAATCAAGGCTGTGGCCGTATTGTCCGATTAACCTCGGAGCTACTGCTTGCCGAGGCACGCCGCTTGAATCGACGGCGGATGTCCAACATCGTGGCGCTAGAAGTATTGCCGCATACCTATCATAGCTCCCAACTGATTCGCGCCACGATGTGGCGTGGTACCGCCGCCGCCTGCGCTAATTGTGTAGGCGGCCTCTGCACTATTCGAGAGGTAGCCAATTTGCGCATACAGTGCGGTGCGCTTCGAAAGCAAATACATACCGCGCACAGTGGTTAATGTCGCACGAGTATCATGCTGCGCATTGACAACCCGGATGATCTCACCTTCGGCAAGCAATGAAGGAGTGACCTGATATGACACACCGCCAAAAAAGATGTCAGAACGGATATCCGGCGTTGAAGAATGATCTTTCGTATTACGATGAAGCCAGCCGCCTTCCACTTTCACCTTGCCAACCATCACATGAGCCGCAAGCAGCAGCCGGGAGTCCATGTCGGTTGGGCGATTGGTTTGCACAGGAGGCACGCCGTCAAAAAAATTGGCAGCTGCTCCCGTGCCTCCCCGCTGTTCGTCGTACGATAACCCACCACCGAACGTCGGTCCGTCGTACTTGATCATCGCTGTCCACTGCCGGCATTGCGTAAATGCTCCCGGAACCGATCCAGCGCACAGACCTTGTCCCGGAGAATTGCCTCCGACTGCGTCTCTACCAAAAGAATAAGTCGCACCAATTGTGACGTCGTGGTAGACACCTTTGTAGCCAATCGCATTGTCGCTACGCGCATTGGGAACGTAGGCGTCAACGGAGCCGACCCCATAGATGGCAGGCCCCATGACATCGTTATCAAGAACCGTGTAGAGGGTCGCCGTATTCTGACGGCCGAGGAACCACGAGCCCGTCGGCCCCGATATCCCAACCCACGCCTGGCGGCCGAATAAGCGGCCACCTTGATTGAGGTCGCCACCTCGTGGATTAAACGAGCTTTCGAGGTTAAATGTTACCGAGTAACCATTCCCCAATACCTCGGAGCCGCGCAGTCCCCAACGTGACGGAGTTGATCCCGTAATTGCGGGTATTCTCACGACGCCGCTACCAGCAGAGTCGGCGTGTGTGACGTACTCCACACCCGTATCTACAATTCCATATAACTGCACGCTTTGTGCGAATACCGAACCACTGACTAAGCCTACCCCTCCGACGAAGGTAATTGCAATTTTTCTCACTGTGTCTCCAAACAATAGCAATACTAACTATATTTCTTTATATGAGATCTTCAGATCGATACGTAGTCGTTTAGTCGGAATCCGGTGTAAGTTGTTGCAGGATTACGTCTGTACGTATTTGCCGCCGTGCCAGACAATCTTTCAATAAAAGAGCCGCGGCTGCGATGAAGCTCGGAATCGCGAGCATGCTTAGAATGGAGCCGATGCCGAATCCGGCCTGGAGGAAGCTTGCTCCGGCCATGGACCCAACAATGCCACCGATCCGGCCTATGCCTAGCATCCACGCAACGCCCGATGCGCGCCCATTGGTTGGGTAGAATGCAGCGGCAATAACCGGCATGGAAACCTGCGCACCGTTTAAACAGGTCCCGGCAATAAAGATCAGCACGCCAACGAAGAGCACGCCACCGGTAAGCTGTCCAATGCTCCAGAGAAAGACGCCGGTCAGAATATAGGTGAAGGCGACGACACGATGTGCGTTAGCGCGGTCCATGAAATATCCGCAGGCAATCGACCCAAGTCCGCCCCCAAGGGGAAACAGCGCTGTGATCAAAGATGCCTGTTTCAAGGTCATCCCACTGTCTTTCAATAGGGTCGGAAGCCAGCTGGTCAGCATGAAGTAGACGAGCAGTCCCATAAAATACGTAAGCCACAGCAGCAAGGTTCCCGCACGAAAATTCTTCGACAGGATCAACGCAACGGACGTCTGTCTGGTAGCTCCAGATTGCTCGTGAAGTGTGAATCGTTGTCCTGTCAACGTCGTGCCGGAGATACGACCGAGCACCGCATTGACGCGTGCCGCGGGCCATGACTTCGCGACCATGAATCGAACTGACTCCGGCAGATAAATGAGAAGTGCAACGGCAAGTAGGAGTGGCACAGCGCCGCTGACGAAAAACACGCTTCTCCATCCGAATCCGGGAATAAGCACAGCGGCTGCGAATCCACCAGCGGAAGCGCCTATCGTGAATCCGCAAAACATCACATTGACCAGAAGTCCCCTGTGCTTTGCGGGTACATATTCCGAAATCATCGTCGTCGCGTTCGGCATGGCCGCACCCAACCCGATGCCGCTGCACAGGCGTAGCATCGTGAGTACTTCAGTAGAATGGGCTTGCGTACAGGCGAGACTGAATGTACCAAACGACAGAACGGCACCCACCAGGACACGTTTTCGACCGACGCGGTCGGCAAGCGGACCTGCGATAAGAGCACCGACTACAGATCCGATGAGCGCAGCGCTCAGTATGGGGCCGAGTTCGAGCCGTGTCAGCCCCCACTCTTTGGCAAGCGCGGGCGCAACGAATCCGCCTGCCGCCGTGTCGAAACCATCCGCGGCAACGATCAGAAAACACAGCGCGAGAATAAGCCACTGGTAGGGAGAGAACCTTTGCTGGTCGATGAAAGCCTGGACATCAACCACGTCAGATGAAGAGTTGGCTGAGGACATAATGAAGTCTCCTGATTGCGCGACTCGTGTGCGCGTTGCTGATTGTGAGTACGTTGCCCACACTTGAATGCTTGTCGATACCGGTACGGAAATCGAAGATGCACTCGCCATCCCGACTTCTGCGTCATACCGGCCGGGTAGTGACTTAAACGGAGCCCGGGAATATCCGGGTCCGGGCATCTCAGTCAGCCCTATAGTCGAGAGCAGATGTCGCGCCGGCATTGCATTCAATGACTGATGCAGCCGCGAGCAGGCGCAATTCCCGAAAACTGTCGGCCACCAGTTGCACGCCTACCGGCAGTCCACTGGACAGACCCGTTGGAACACTGATCCCAGGAAGTCCGAGCGCTGCAGTGGCGATCATGGGACTCTGGGCGGCTACGAGCGCACGCATCTCATCGACCGTTCCCAGGTCCGCGCCCCACGGTTGAGGCAGGCGGCATGAAACGGGCAGCAGGGCAATTGGGTAGCGGCCAAGGAATTCGTTCCACTTGCGACGTAATTCGTCGAGCCGTGCGATTGCCCGAACGTAACCGTTCAGGTCGACTGTAGGCCCGCAATCAGCCATGTTGTGGACCGATCGTTTGATGTCGGCGTCTCCGATCGCATCCACGCCGGCAATCATGCCAAGACGAGACTCCGTCATTACGATCGACTGCCAGACTCCAACGCACTGCTCAATTTCCGGGGGCAGCGCGCGCTCGACAACATAGCCGGCCGCTGAGAGCGCGACCGCCGCCTGCTGGAGCGCTGCCTTGATTTCCGCACAAACCGTGGTTCCCGGAATCTCGTCGATCAGGGCGACCTTAACTGGCGCAAAATCATCCGGGTGTTCCAACCGCGCATCGACCCATGTTGGGTCACGCGTATCGGCGGCGATCATTGCGCGTAGTCCGAGTAACGCATCGGCGACCGATCGAGCGAGTGGGCCCTGCGCGGACATGGACTGAAGGCCGTAGAAGCGCTGGCTGGTGGTCGGGTGATAGGCTGGGACACGTCCCGGCGTGGGACGAAGGCCCACCACACCGTTCACGTACGCGGGGTAGCGGATAGATCCGGCAATGTCGGTGCCATGCGCCAGAGCGCACATGCCGGTCGCTACGGATACACCGGCACCACCGCTCGATCCACCTGACGTAATGTCCTCCCGCCACGGGTTCAGCGTCCTGCCGTGTAGGGGATTGTCGGTGAACCACCGGAAAGAAAACGGCGGTACGTTCGAGCGGCCGATGATGTTCGCGCCGGCATTGCGTAGGTTGGCGACCACGGAACTGTCCGCGGGCGCGACGCGTGCAGCGTAAGCCGGAACGCCATTCGTCGTTGCTTCACCGGCTACGTCGACGTTGAGCTTTATCGTCAACGGTACGCCATGCAGGATTCCGGCTTCGTGGGGTGCGTTTCGCAACAAATCGTCCGCCCGATTCGCGGTCTCGATCGCCTCCTTACGGTCCCCATGCACAATGGCATTCAGTCGTGGGTTGACCGAATCAATGCGCTGGTGGAAGGCCTCGAGCACCTCCGCGCAAGAGACAGAACCTGCGCGAACCTGTGCAGCGATATCGACCGCGTGCCAACGCCAGATCTCGCCTGGCAGTGTGGTGGTTGATCCTTTGGCTTGCAGAAAATCGCCGTTGTGCTTGGTTGACATGTCTAATCCAGCTTAATGTCGTTACGCGGAAAGAAGGGGTGAGTGCGAATATTCTTGCACCGGACCACTATCCAGACAACCGAGCGGCAGGATAAAGTGTATCGAAATTCTTGATATCACCTGGAACGAAACTATGGCTTCCCTTGATGTGGAATGGATCTGGGTTTTCGACGAGATATACAAGACACTGAGTGTGACGAATGCCGCGGATAAGCTCGGCATTACCCAAGGCGCGGCCAGTACCGCGCTTAATCGTCTGCGTGCCTATTACGACGATCAACTCTTCATCCGCACCTCACGCGGCATGCGGCCAACGCCGCGCGCAGTCGCGCTGCACCCCGTGCTGCACCAGGTGCGCGAGGACCTGGAAGTCGCTCGAACAGGCGCGCCCGTCTTCGACCCGGTCAATTCCCATCGGACATTTCGTGTGTGCATGACTGACCTTGGCGAGATATCCCTGCTTCCGCGGCTGCTTAGCCACCTGCAGTCTCACGCACCAGGCATTCATGTCGAGGCCGAGAAGATCAATTCCGACAGTCCACGGCGGCTGGAAGACGGCACAGTCGACCTGGCGGTGGGTTACATGCCGCAACTCGATGCGGGCTTCTATCAGCAATCCCTGTTCGAGCAGGACTTTCAGTGTATTGCCAGCCTTTCGCACCCGCGCATTGGAAAGCGGCTTGGCAAGGCCGCCTATGGCGCCGAACGGCACGTGGAAGTCTCCAACCCAGGGACGGGGCATACCGCGATGGTCGACAAGGCGCTCGCTTCTGCTGGCGTCACACGCGACATCGCATTGCGGGTGCCGAGCTTTCTGGCCGTTGCGCAGATCGTGAGTGAGACGGAACTTCTCGCGACCGTGCCACGCTATTACGCACTCGCCATGTTGTCCCGCGAGCCGATTCGCAATTTGGTGGTGCCGTACGAGTTGCCGCGCTACACCGTGAGGCAGCATTGGCATGCGCGTTTCCATCGCGATCCCGGCAACGTCTGGTTGCGACAGACCGTTGCCAGTCTCATGCCCGCCGCTGTGATGAGACATCCGCTATGAGCGGAGCGAAGCGGCGGCGTGGAAGCCCCGCTCAAGACAGTGGCTTGCCAATAGGGCTTATTGCAGACCGGCGTAGACCATCTTTGTGAACTGGTCGCCATTGAACACAAAATTCCCCCATTTGGCGTCAAACGCGGCTGTGGGCTTGGCGGCAATAATTTCGTCCAATGACTTGCCTTGCTTTTTCAAGGCTGCGACGTTGTCGCGTACCGCGACCAACATGTCGCGAAACTCGATCAGTTGCGCGCGTGTACCCACCGCACCGTGGCCGGGAATTACGATCGTGTGATCTGTCGTGAATGCCACAGCCTTGTTGGCCCATTCGATCGCACCATTGATGTCGCCGCCATCTTCGTTATCGATGTACGGATAAATGCCATTCCAGAAGGTGTCTCCGAGGGCCAGCACATCGGCCTTTTTGAAGTAGATCCACACATCACCGTCGGTATGGCCATGGCCAAAGTTTTCGACTTCGATGCGCGTTCCATCGAAGTTAAAGGTCTTTTCATGGTCGACAATCAGCGTCGGACGCGCACCTGCCGGCACCGGCTCGAAGGTCCAGTTCCAGGCATTGACATGAGTGGTTTCGGTCAAATGCCTCAGGGTATTCTTCTGCGCGACGATGGTGGCGCCGGCCGCATGCATCCATGCATTGCCATCGGTATGATCCCAATGCCAATGCGTGTTGACCACGTATTTCAGCGGTGCGGGACTGATCTTGTCGAGTGCCGCCTGCACTTTTACCTGCGATTTGCTGATGCCCGCGTCAACCAGGAACTTGCCATCCTTGCCCGACAGGACGGTGATGTTTCCGCCGGAACCCATTAGCACGGTGATATTGCCACGCAGAGGTTCCACGACGAGATCAGCATCCGCACGGCGTAAATATCGCGACCCTGCGCCGGTATGAAAGTAGTCATCCGGCACAGCGTCCTTGCCTGATGAAGGCTGAGTGACGGTCTTGGCGAACGCCGCTGTAGAGACCAGCGGAAAGCCGGCAGTCATGGCGATCGACACCAATAGCAGGCTGGGCAATACGCCCGATTGCTTCCACAATTTGATAAACGCATTCATTTTTTATCTCCGTTTAGCGCGCCGAATTGTCCGTATGTGGAACAAGTATGGGGATAGGCAGTGAACTTCGACATCTACGAGGTGAGAGGAACGGTGTCAATGCAAGCATTCCGAGCGCAACGACAAACAAAAGCCAGACTGGAACCGCAAAAGAGCCCGTCAAATCTCGCAGCGAGCCGACAAGCAAGGGCCCGGCAGCCGCAAGCAGGTAACCCACGGTCATGACGAATGCATTCCACGTGTTAGCCTCGTCCGCGTCGTGCACGCTATCGAGTGGCAAGGTCATGCCGAGTGTGAAACCGCCGCCCAGACCAAACGCCGCAATGGCAATCCAGACTTGGGGTATGAGTAACGGCGTCAATGCCAGCCCCAGCGTCCCTACTGCCGCGAGCACCGCGCAAGCGGCGAGCCACCCACGGCGGTCATGGGCCCGGCTCAAAAACCCGAACACAGGAATCCCAACCGTAAACGCCGCTGTGTAGGTTGCGAGCAGAATGCCTGCCGACGCCGCGGACAGTCCGTGCTCCAGATATATTGGCGAAGTCCAGGACAGCAACGCGAAGAACAATAAATTGTCGCAGGCGAAGAACAACGCAATCAGCCACGCTGTCCGGTTCTTCAGCGGTAATCGTGCTGCGCGCGCCGCCCTGTTGACTACAACCGCAGTCTTCCGCCTTTCCCATACAAGGATTGCAAGCCCCGCGAAAACCGCTATCAGCGCGACAGGCGTCCAGACACCTGTTCCAAGTCGCCAGCCATTGGCGCCCGCAATCGCTGCGATCGGCCCGGTCGCGGCAGCAGAGACGCTGCTACTGAACGCGAGCGCGATTGCATAGATGCTCATGAACATCGCAACCTTGGTTGGGAACCTGGACTTGATAAGCCCCGCGAACAACGTTCCGGCTATCGCGATTCCGGCTCCTACCCCTGCTGTAGTCAACAGAAGTATCGAGACGTTCGGTGCAAATGTGCGTGCCGACATCGATACAAATAGCAATACGAGAGACCCAAGCAATACGCCGTTTCTTCCAAAGCGCCGCGCCAGCCACGGGCTCGGCAGCGCCAGCAGCCCCATGAGTAGAATCGGAATGGTCGTCAACAATGACGCCATTGCATGCGAAAGTGAAAACTCCCGGCTGATGAGCGGCAATACCGGCCCGATCGAGGCGATGCCGGGTCGAAGAGCCATCGCTATGACCACCATCGCAATAACTAGCAACACTGCCTCTCTCGTATCAGCCGATCCTTGATGAGTATCTTCAGCATGAATCTCTGTCACAGCACTATTCGACACGATATCCTCGTCATCGCGATCGGCGTCTATGGGTGGTGCTGCAAGCGCTTTCATTGAAATACCCCTTTTGAATTCGTCGAATCTGAGGCAGTGCGGATCATCTCGTCATAGCGCGGAATCCAGGCACGACCCCCACGCTTCCAGTGGGCTGATATTGACCGTTGAGCGGACGACAACGCGCTTACCACCCCTCAGGATCATCGATTGACTGAAGGTCAAATTTGAAATCGATCGCGCTGATGATGAAGTCGCGAGACTTCTCATGAACCGACGCTTTCGATGTCGAACCGTAGGGGGCTGATTAAGAACTGATGGAGGGAGGATGCGCCGATGCGGCTAGAGGTGTCCAAGACTGGTTGATTATCCTGGCTATAGGAGATACCAATACTTGGGAGAGGTGAGAGGTGACGCTGCTGCGGCACATCTCTCATTGCAAGCTCACGCTCGTCAAAACTCAAGCGTAAGCAATCGGCGCATCTGATGTGCGCCGGAGCCTTCCGGGATACCTGAGCATGTCCGTCCTGAATCAAAGTTCCGGACGCTGACCAGCAAGCCTTACGCCGACGTGTCAGTCATCGTGCGGGTTGACTGCTGTTCCCAGAACACGACGCGCCGCTGCAGCACCCGCACGATCTGCGCGCCGCTCACGCCGATCACGGCAAGCAGCACCACGCCTGCGAACATCGTCGCCACACTCATGTTGACCGACGACGAACTGATCAGATAGCCAAGCCCGCGCTGCGACGAAAGAAATTCACCGATCACCGCACCGATTAGCGCAAGTGAAATCCCGATCTGCAAACCGCTGAAAATCTCCGAGGCGGCTGAAGGTAACTTCACGTGCAGAAACAGAAACGCCCGTGACGCGGAAAATGCGCGGCACGCGTCGAGCAAATCCGGATCGGCGCGCCGCAGTCCGTTGACCGTGTTGATGAAGAGCGGAAAAAAGCAGACCAGCACGACGAGCACGATCTTCGACGCGCTACCGTATCCACACCAGACGAGGATGATCGGCCCTAACGCGACCTTGGGCATCGCCTGCAATCCGGCGAGGAGAGGAAACACGAAGCGCTCGAACATGCGCGATTCCGCCAGCAGCGCGCCCAGCAAAACCGCCAGCGCAGACCCGATCGCGTAGCCCGCCAGAGTTTCGACGAGCGTCGCGCCAATATGCGGCCATAACGTGCCGTCGGCGAAACCGTTTACGAGCGCATCGAACACCTGCTTCGGCGCGGGCAGAATGTAGTCGGGAATGGCGAACAGCCGAACCGCAGCCTGCCAGACGGCGATCACCACGATCAGACTGACGAGCGGATAGACGAAGGCCGGCACAGCGGGCCGTGCGCGTCGGGTGGTCATTGGAAATGTCCCCTCAGATAACGGCAGGCCTCGACGAAGGCCGCGCTCGCCATCGTGTCGGCGTTGCGTGGACGCGTGAGCGGTACGACGAAATCGTCGATGATGCGGCCGGGCCGAGCGGACATCACCACCACGCGGTCGGCCAGAAAAACTGCCTCTGGAATGCTGTGGGTAATGAACAGCACCGACTTGCGTTGCGTCATCCAGATGCGCTGCAATTCCAGCGTCAATGATTCGCGGGTCATCGCATCGAGCGCGGCGAACGGCTCGTCCATCAGCAGGAGTTCCGGATCATGCAGCAACATCCGCGCGAGTCCGACGCGCTGCTGCATGCCGCCGGAGAGTTCAGCCGGATAGTTGTCCGCGAACGAGGCAAGACCGACGAGTTCCAGCAAGTCCCTGGCGCGTTCCACTGCGGGTGCGAGAGGCAGACGCAGCGTGTGTGCCGGCAACATCACGTTGGCGAGCACGGTTTTCCACGGCAGCAGATTCGGCTTCTGAAATGCGACGCCTACGTCGCGGCCGGGCCGATCGAGCCGCTTGCCGCCGATCGTGGCGCGACCGCCCGTCGGCGTGATCAGGCCGGCGGCCACTTTCAGCAGCGTCGACTTTCCACAACCGGACGGTCCGAGCAGCGTGACGAACTCGCCGCCCGCGATACGCAGATCGATGTCGCGCAGCGCGTCGATCGTGCCGCCGCGGGTCTGATACCGCACCGAGATGCGCTCGGCAGTGAATGCATCGGTGAAGGAAGTCGTGGAACTCATGCCGCGCCGCTCGCCGTTTCGATGAAACGCAGCACACGTGGCCAGGATGCTTCATTCGCATGTGCATTGGCGGCCGCCGTACCGCCCGCGGTGATTCGCACGCCCGCGACCGGGTGCGGTCGTGCGACCAGCGTGGTCGGCACGTACGGGAACAGAATCGAGTGGCCGGCGCCTTCATAACGCAGATGCTCGACGGAATGCGCGAAGCCGCGCCGCGTCAGATCGTCGACGATCATCGCGGCGTAGTGGCTCGATGGCCAGAAGCCGTCGTCGGTGCCGGAAATCAGCAGGATCGGCGCGGCGATCCGCTCGACCGCGATGCGCGAGCGGGCCACGGCGGCCGAGTCGTCGAGTGCCGAGACGAAGGCGGGCGCCTGGCGGAGCGGTTCGCCGGGCGTGGGCGGATGGCGGAAGGCGCTCCAGTCCGCGTGGCGGTTGTCTTCCCAGACGTGAGGCAGCGGTTTGCCGGCGAGTGTCCACGCCACCGAATCCGGTGGTTCATCGGCGGCGCCCGCGCGCAGCGTGCCGTGCAGCACCGCGCTCGGCACGTAGCCGATCACGCCCGACACGCGCTCCGGATACGTCGCGCCGAGCAGCAACGCAAGTTCGGCGCCGCGTGACTGGCCGGCCACCGCTACGAACCCATTGCGAGGCTGTACAGTCTGGCGCAGCCAGTCCAGTGCCCGCGCGAAGTATTCGAGCGGAGTCCGGGAGATGGTCGGCGGCAATCCGGGCGCCTTGAAATAGCCAAGCGCCAACGCCGCGACGCCATGGGCAGCGTACAGCGCGGCGCGTGGCTCGTTGATGCCGCCGCCAGAACCGTTGAGTACGACGACGGCCGGATGCGGGCCAGGCGTCGCGGGAATGAACAGCGTGCCCACCACGCCGTCGGCATGGACCTCGCGACGCGTCACGCCCTCGGCCTGGATCTGCTGCACGAATGAAGCGCGCGCCGTCGCGCCATGCGAGTCGCGCACCTCGAGGTCGACCTGCAAAGGCTCGATGCTATCGGCGCCAGGCGCCTCCTTCACGCAGCGCATCGACCAGACAACCCCCATCGGCTGCACCCCGCTCGCCGCATAGTCGCCGGACACCGGCGCCGCGGTACGCAGATCGACTGTGCCGGTTTCGTCCGCCACGAAGCGGTTGACGCTCTCCCACTCGCTGCCGTCGTGCTGCCGCTGCCGTGCGGTGACGTCGAGCTCGGCGTGCGGCGAAAAGCCGGATAGCACGATGGCTCGCGCCACGTCGATCAGCGCCGTATGTGGCGTCACCTCAATGCGCGCGCTCATTGCTGCCTCGCACGGTCGCGAAGGGCTGCCGCATCGAAACGGCTGAACTCGGCAACGAACTGATTCGAGAAGACCTGCTCGATGGGCACCTCGCCCTTGGGGAATTCACCGACCTTCTGCATCTCCGCCAGATTCGCCTTCACAGCCGGCAGGTTGTACGCGCCGGCCTGGCGCGGTTTGCCGTCCGGAGTCAGCAGGATGCGGTCGAGCCGACGCTTGAGCAGTTCGACCGCTTCACGCAGATTCTTCGTTTCGTCGCCCTGCGGCTTCGATTCCGGATGCTCGGCCCAGAACGCCTTGACGCAGAACGCGGGGTTCGTCTGACACACGATTTGGACCTTCGTATAGGCACGGCCGAAACGCGCGATCAGATCCGGATGCTCCGTAAAGGTATCTCGATGCGCGATGAAGCCGTTGCCCGCGGTTTCGTCGAACACCGCCGGGTAGCGGATGCGCCGGATCGGCGTGCCTGATAGTTCGAGCATGTCGTCCCAGCTACTGTTGAAATTGAGCGCATCGACAGCACCCGTTTTCAGCGCATGAAAACCCGCGCCCAATGCCCCAACCGCAACATAGTCGACGTTTTCGCCGGGCTTGAGACCGGCCTCGCGCAACGCCGCGCGTCCGCCTGGAATCGTGCCCCAGCTCAGCGCGCCCACGCCGATCTTCCTGTCTTTCAGATCGGCAATCGTTTTTACGGGCGAAGACGTGAGCACGGCGAACTCCATCGTGTTGGCCGGCACGCCATTGTAGAAATACCGTACGGGCACAGGTGTGCCGCCGTTCAGATAGCTCGATAGCACCGGCTCAGCGGTCGGATAGCCGAAGGTGATGCGTTTGCTCGCCACCTGCGGAATCAGCGCGCCCGCACCTTGAAACACGATCAGCTTGACGTCGAGACCCTCTTCCTTGAACAGACCCATCTTGTCGGCGGCGGCATACGGTGCGCCGTCGTGCACGGCAGGCGGTATGGCGAGACCCACGGTGACGGTGTCGAGCGCATGCGCACTCACGGCGTCGAGAACGAGCATTGAACTGCAAACGGCCTTGAGCAAGGTGGCGTGGATCGTCTTCATGATTTATCGAATCCTTGCGGAGGAAAGGTCAGCCGCGACGCGTTCTGCCGCCCATTGTTTGAGGGCGGTCCGATCGACCTTGTTGGTCGACGCGAGCGGTATGGCGTCCACGAACCACACGTGACGCGGATGTTGATACGCCGGTGCGTGCGCGAGCGCGAAAGCCTTGACGTCTTCGGCATTGAGCGCCGCGCCGTGCTTCGGCACGACGAACGCGACAGGCTTGGTCCCCTTGATCTCGTCCGCAACAGGGACGACGCAAGCCTGCTGAATCGACGGATGACGTTCGAGCATGGTTTCGACTTCGCCCGGGAAAATGTTCTCGCCACCTGAGACGAACATATCGTCACGCCGGCCGACGAACGTATAGAAGCCGTCAGCGTCGCGTTGAAACACGTCTCCCGTGCGATAGAAGCCGTCCGGCGTAATCGGCTGGATCAGCTCGGGCCGGTTGTGATAGCCGTTCATGAGCCCCGGGCTGCGCATTTCCAGTTCGCCCTCCTCCACTTCCACACCGTGCGGGTCGACCAGCCGCAGATCGACCAGCGGGTGCGCCACGCCCACTGAGCGCGATGGTGTCGGCAGACCGGCGGGATGCGGTCCGAACACCACCGGTCCGCCCTCCGTCGTGCCGTATGCGTTGATGACCTTCGCGTTCGGCAGCAACGTATGGATCTGCGCCAGCAAGGCGTCGCTTACCGGCGCCGATCCCATGCGCACGTAACGCACCGGCGAAAGATCGGTCTGCGCGAGCAACTCGCGCTCCTGCAACATCATGGCGATCATCGGCGGAACGGACGTGAGCCAGGTGCAGCGCCACGCATCGATTGCGCGGATGTAGTGGCGCGCATTGAACTGCGGCAGCAACACCGTCGTCGCGCGCGCGGCCAGTGCCAGAAACGCAAGCGCAAGCGCATTCATATGGAACAGCGGCGCCGCGATCAGCAAGCGTTCGTCGTGCAATGGTTGCGCCGCGAGCCGTGTCTGCACGACCCACAGATGGCTCTGATGGGATAGCACGACGCCCTTTGGACGTCCGGTCGAACCCGAAGTGTAGAGAATCAGAGCGGCTTCGCCCGGTTCGGGAACGTGGACGTCGAACGGTGCGCGCTGCTGCCACTCGCGGTAAGCGGTATAGGCCGAAAACGTGACGGGCGTAGTGGACAACGGCGTGTTCGCCGACGGGTTGTGCGGTTCGTCGAACACCACACACGGCAGTCCGTCCGGCACGTCGGCGACGCGCCGCTGATCGCAAAACACGAGGCGCGCACCGCTATCGGCGATCACATCCGCGATCAGCGCCCTCGGAAACTTGAAATTGACCGGCACCGCGATCAAGCCCGCGCGCATGACCCCCAGCATGGTCGCGATGTACTGTGCCGAATTGGCTGCCAGCACGGCAATGCGATCGCCCCGCTGATACGTAGCGCTCAAGGTGCGCGCGACACCGTCGGCCATCGCATCGAGTTCGCCGAAAGTGTAGCGAGCCGGTTGCTGTCCTTCCTCGAGACCGACTAGCGCCAGCGCGTGCGGGTCCTGATCGCGAGCGATCAACGCACCGAGATTGAGCGGGAACGTCATCGGATAAATTCCAGCAAAGTATCGAAGCGCGGCAACGCCACCAGCGTGCGATCCTGCTCCGTCTGCGCCGGCAAACCGGCCGCGGCCGCCCGCTCCCCTATCTCGCGCCACTGCGGCGTGCGGATTGTGATCGCCGCATAGCGTGCCGCACGCTCGACGACATGCTCCGCCAGCGGCCCGAACTGCGAGTCGAAGCCCTCCCGGTTCCAGAACACCAGTTCGAAGCCGGGTGCGAGTGCGCCCAGACGCGAATAGGTGTCGGCGGATGCGCCGATCAGATGCAGGCGTTCAAGGGCATACGTGCCGTTGGCATGCGACTGCCACTCGTCGCGAAACACCAGTTCGGGCGTCAGGTGCTGACAGAAATAGACGCGTCCGCCGGGCAACTGACCGGGCGCCAGCCGGACCGTCGTGAATCGCGCGTCGCCCAGCGGCGGCACGGGCCGCGAAAAAGTCTGCGGCGGCGTGGCGTCGAAGCCCGCCGCACGCAAGCCGGTGAACGTCGACTCTGGATCGTCGATGCGGAACACAAGACCATCCGCGCCGAGCGGGCTCGAAACGATTTCCTCGCGAATGGTCTTGCCGTCCGCCGGCAGGCCGATCAGTTCGAGATAGTGTCCGCCGAACACGACGGCGTGATTGATCGAGCCGAGTGTGTGGTAGCCGCGCGGCGTCAACGTGAAACCGAGCTGCTCGAACTGAACGTGAGCGGCGTCGATATCGAAGTGCGTGTTGATGACGAGATGGTCGAGTTTGAGCATCAGCTTTTAGCGGGCTGCGCCGCGGTCGAGTACGCGCCACGGCCGCTTGCCACCAGCTTGCCGTCGGCGTCGAATACATGGGCCTCGGCGGTCGAGACCTGAGAGCCGAACTTGATGAGCTTGCCCTTCACGCGCAGGTCGCCCGGCAACGCCGCGCGGTGATAGTCGACCCGCAGATCGATGGTCGGCACGCCGCGACCGGTCTTCGACACCAGCGCCCAGTCCGCGGCCAGATCGACCAGTGCCGCCAGGATCCCGCCGTGCGTGTAACGCTTGTCAGGATTCACCACCCACTCTTCGCGCCATGTCGCGCTCAGTTCGATTTCGCCATCGGCCACCGCGATCACCTTCAGACCGAGCCATTCATGAAAAGGCCCACGGCGCAGACGCGCCTCGATATCCTGGGGCGTCGGCAATGTTGCTTCGCTCATGTTGTTTCCTTTAATCGATGTTCAGGGATTGACCACGACCTTGCCGAGCACTTCGCGATCGCGAATCAGGCGCAAGCCTTCGGCTGCCTGCTCGAGCGGCAGTGCACGATCAATCGAGGGCTTGAGCACACCCTTGCTGATCTGATCGAGCAGGGCACGCAGGTTGTCGTCATAGAAGCTGTTCGAGCCGATCACCTTGAGCTCGAAGCTCCAGATGTAGCGCAGATCTTCGACCGGCGCATGGCCGGCAGTCGCGCCGCACACCAGCAGCGTGCCGCCGCGCTTCAGGCATTTCAGCGACGGCACCCAGGTGTCGCCGCCCGTAAAGTTCACGACGACATCGACGCCGCCTTCGTAGGTCCGGCGTTGCGGCTTGCCGTACTGACCGATGGCCCACTTCGAGAAGTCGGTGGTCTTGTAGTTGACGACATGGTCCGCGCCCAGCGCCTTGAGTTGGGCGGCTTTTTCGTCACTGCCCGCACACGCGATCACTTCCGCGCCGAGCTGCTTTGCAAGCAACAGGCAAGCCGTCCCCACGCCGCCGCTTGCGCCGAGGATCAGCACGCGGTCGCCGGCTTTTACCGTGTTGTGCGTGATCAGCATCCGGTGCGCCGTACCGTAAGCGACGGGCAACGCCGAAGCGTCATTGAAACTGACCGCGTCAGGCAGCGCAATCAGCTGTTCGGCCGACACCGCGCAGTACTGCGCCATGCCGCCGTCGAGCATTTCACCCATCAGGCCTTTTTCGCGATTCAGCGGATTCACGAGTACGCGATCACCCGGCTTCCAGCCGTCGACGCCTTCACCCACCTCGACGATCTCCCCGGCCATATCGAGGCCGATCACCACCGGCAGCGGCACCTTGATGCCCGGCATGCCCTTGACGGTGAACACATCGTGATAGTTGAACGACGAAGCGCGCACGCGAATCACGACGCTGCCCGCCGCCGCGGCCGGCACGGGTCTGTCGGTCACGACCTTCAGTTGATCCAGGTCGCCGTGTTCGTGCAAAACGAGCGCTTTCATCGTGGATGGGATGGGTGATGCCATGTTGTGCTCCAGTTGTGTCTATTGAATCTATTGAATCTATTGAATCGATTTCGACTCGATGTAGGGGCCGGTGGCGAAGAGGTCGTCAGGCAGCTTGCCCTTGATGACCCCGCCGTCGACGAAAATCTGGTGCTCGCGTTTTAGCGTCTCGAGATCGATCGGTTCGAAGGTCACACGATTGATATCGGACCAGCGTGCGGCATACGCTTGCGCGTCGTTCGCCGGCAGGTTGGCGCTTTTTTGCAGAATCGCCGCCACCTCACTGTGGTGCGTCGCGCCCCACTGCAGCGCGGTGCGCATGCCGGCGATCAGCTTCGCGACGTCCTGCGGATGCCTCTCCAGGTAGTCGGCCCGGATCGCGCTGACGCCGATATAAGGCGTTGCGTCGGACTTCGTGAGCTTCTTCCATTGGTCGCCGAAGCTGCCGAGACGGCGCACCTTCAACTCCTGTAACTGAGCGATCGTCACCGAGCGCAAGGCGGCGGCGTCGACCTGCTTCTGCACGAGGAATTGCGCGAGACGTGACTCATTTCCGGGCACCAGCGAGAAGTCGCCGCTTTTGATGCCCTCATTACCTTGCAGCACAGCCGTCGCAATGGCCGCAACCGAACTGCCGGCGGGCGACATGCCAACCTTTTTGCCGCGCAGTTCCGTAAGCGCCTTGATCGGCGAATCATCCGGCACGACGAATTCGACGTCCGCAGGCTGGGTCGCCAGCACGATCTTCAACGGCACGCCGTCGGCCGCCGTGCTAAATACCGCTGCGGCCGGCGCGGCGAACGCGAAGTCGATCGCATTGGCGGCGAGCGCGCGATTGGGCGCGTTGACATCGGCGAAGCGCACGAACTGAACGTCGAGTCCACGTTGCTGCAGGAATTTCTGCGCTTCGAGCACGGCGCCGAAACCGAGGCTCACGCCGCTCGTCCAGTAGCCGACGCGGATCGGCTCCGCCTGAACCGCGCGTGCGGCACCGAGCAGGCTGGCCGCCACGATCGCCGCCGACAGCACGGCCTGTTTCAGTAAAGGGATACGTCTCATGGTCTATGCCCCGTAGTGTGGTTAGTCTTCTGTGGTCAGGCCGCTTTCTTCCAGCGAAAGAGCCGCCGTTCGAGCGGCTTGAGCACGCCCGCCTCGAGCGCCAGCATCAGAACGACGAGCGTCACTGTCCACGCAAATACCTGGTCCGTCTGCACGAGATCCGCCGCCTGGCGCAACCGGTAACCGATCCCGTTCGATGAACCGATCGTCTCCGCAACCAGCGACACGCGCCAGCCGAAACCGAACGCGAGCCGCGCGCCCGCAAAGAAATGCGGCAGGATGGTCGGCAGGAAAATCTTGCGCATGATCTGGGCGGACGTCATCCGGAAACTGCGCGCCAGTTCGACGTGTTGACGATCCACCGTCAGTGCGCCCTGCCATACGTTGGTCAGAATCAGCGGCATGGCCGTCATGAAGACGACGAAGATGGTCGTCGCATTGGAGATGCCGAACCAGATGATCGCGAAAACCGCCCAGATCGCCGACGACACCGTGTTCACGATCGACAGCAACGGCTCAAAAAAACCCGCCACACGCGGATTCGAACCGAGCACGATACCGAGCGGCGCGCCGACCAGTGCCGCCAGCACGAAACCCGCCAGCACCCGGTACAGCGTGATGCCGAGATCTTCGAAAAAGGTGCCGCTTTGCCACAGCGATACGAATGCCGTACCGACCCTCACGGGCCCGGGCAGCACGAATTGCGGCATCCGCAGTGACGCGAGCCACCACGCGGCGATCAACAGCGCGACGAGCACGACACGCTGGGTGACAAGACCAGAAAAGGAATGGGATGAAGCTGTAGACATGGATCAGAGCAGCAAACGGAGTTGGCGGATCGCCTCGGCGACGGCGGGATCTGTGGCGCTGCGCGGGCGCGGCAGGTCCACCTTGACGATGTCGCGCACGCGGCCCGGGCGCGGCGCCAGCACGACTACGCGGTCGGCCAGTACGACAGCCTCTTCCACATCGTGGGTCACGAACAGGACGGTCATCTGCTGCAACTCGCGGATGCGCAATAGTTCGTGATGCATCTGCTCGCGCGTCTGCGGATCGAGTTTCGAAAACGGCTCGTCCATCAAAAGAATGCGGGGCTCGGTGACGAGGCTGCGCGCCAGCGCAACGCGGCTGCGCATGCCACCGGACAACTGGTGCGGATGAGCGTCACCAAAAGCGCTGAGGCCTACCAGGTCGAGAACGGCATCCGCGCGCGCACGGCGTTCACGCGCAGGCACACGCGGCCGTTGCGCTTCAAGGCCGAACTCCGTATTCGCGCGCGCCGTGCGCCACGGCAGCAGACGGTCCTCCTGAAACATGTAGGCGAGCGCGTGGCGCTCTCGGGTGCCCTCTGCTCGCCTGCCGTTGATCCAGAGTTCGCCCTCATCCGGATCGACCAGGCCCGCAACGATATTCAACAGAGTGCTTTTGCCGCAGCCGGAGGTGCCGAGCAGCGCGACCGTCTCACCTTCCGCGACGTCGAACGCCACGCGTTCGAGCACCGGCAGCGCGCCGTACCGTTTCTCGACGCCGCGCAATGAAATGGCCTGGGCCGTCATCGCCGCAACTCCGCCACGGTGAAGACCGGCAACGACGCGCCGGCACTCGACAGGCTCGCGTAAACCTTCTCCATGGTCATGCTCTGGAAGGTTTCGATATGCCGGCGTGCGATAGTTTCGGCGCGGCGGCCATCGCCGGCTTCGAATGCGTCGATCATGGCATTGTGGTCGTGCTTGATTTCGGGCTTCGTGCCCTGCACGCCGAAGCCGAGCGCGACGAGGCGGCACATTTCGTCCATCAGGCTCGCCAGCGTGCGGTGTAGTCGTTCGTTGCCGCTCGCGGCCGCGATGGCAAGATGGAAATCGCGATTCGCATCGAGAAATACGTCGATCTGATCGGACAGCGCGCGCTCCGGATGCGGGACCCGGCACGCTGCCTCGAGACGCCGCAGCAACGCGATGTCGACGCGCCCGCATGCGAGCCGCGCCGCCAGCGGCTCGAGTTGTACGCGCAGCGTGAAGACTTCTTCGACATCCCTCAGCGTGACTGGGGCGATACGGTAGCCCTGGCGCGGAATCGACCGGATAAAGCCTTCCTGCACCAGACGAACCAGCGCGATCCGGCAACTGTTTTTGCCGATCGCGTAGGTGTCCATCAGTTGGCTCTCGCTAACGGTCGAGCCCGGCATGAACCGACAGGACAGGATATCGCGCCGGATGCGGCCATAAGCGTCATCACCGCGCGACAGCGCTGCGCGCTCTTCGCCTGTGGTGAGATTGACGCCGGGGTCTTCGTGGATCATCGACGATGGTTGTCGTGAGCTGCTCACGAGCTTTCCTTGAAACACTCAAGGGGCCATCGTAGGTGTTCTTCAGCGAATACGTAACGAACAAAATACGCTATAGATCCGATGCATTTTGCTAGCGTGGGCTGCTCAGCAGACCGCTCGTTCTGCAACGGGCTTGCGCTTTACCCTCACAAGGCGCCATGCCGCGAAAGCGGCGCGTCGTTCACCGCGTTAAGCGCGGCAAATTCAGTGAACGTCCACGCGGCCATCCGTGGTCCCCAACACGAACGTGCGGTATCCTCATTCCTGTTGCGCATGACCCCAACAAAGAGGCGAAGGTGCTTGAACTATCGGTTCGTGACAAAGCAATGCTAAGCGGTGAATTCGGCGATGGCGCAGCGCTTGCGATGCGTATAGTCGTCGCCACGGCGCACGTGATGAACGCTCAAAGACTGGTCGATGTTTCCTCCGCTCATATCGACGGGTGTCTGTACCACGGATCCGTGAGTCTCGATTTCGTCGAGCGATTTGTCGCGTCCGGAACGCGGGTCACCGTCCCGACCACACTCAATGTCGGATCGCTCGACCTCATCCACCCGGAGTTGTATCGCGGCAAACCGGCAACTGCGAGCGCGGCAAAGCGCCTGATGGAGGCGCATCTGGAACTCGGGTGCGAAGCGACTTTCACGTGCGCGCCGTACCAGTTAAAACACCGCCCACGCCTGGGCGATCAGATCGCGTGGGCTGAATCGAATGCGATCGTTTTCGCCAACTCGGTTTTGGGCGCCCGCACAAGTCGCTACGGCGATTTTCTCGATCTCGCGGCGGCAATTGCCGGCCGGGTCCCGTATGCCGGATTACATGTCACCGAAAACCGGGCCGCCCGTCTTGTGTTCGCAGCGCCCGACTTCAGCGATTCATCGCGGCGCGACGCCTGTTTCGCCGCTCTCGGCTTTCTTCTCGGCCTTAAAGCTGGAGCAACGGTAGCCGCGATCACTGGATTGCCCGCGGACACGACAGAAGACGAATTGAAATCTCTTGGCGCTGCGGCCGCATCCAGCGGCTCAGTGGCACTCTTCCACGCAGTAGGAATTACCCCAGAAGCTCCGACGCTTGACGCCGCGCTACAGGGCGGCGAGCCGGAGCAGACGATTGTTGTCAGCGAGGCGGACCTGGTCGCGATCCATCGCAAGTGGAACGATGCTCGCTCCAGTGAGCCACTCGCCGCGATCAGTCTGGGAACACCGCATTTTTCGGTCGACGAGTTTCACCGGCTCGCCAAATTGTTCGAATCACACAAGGGGCCGCTCCGATGCGACTTCTATGTCAATACGAGCCGTTATGTTCTCTGGCAGATCGAAGAGGAAGGGCTCGCCCAGCAACTGGCCTCGCGCGGCGTTCAGATTGTGGTGGACACATGCACTTACATCACCCCCGTGATGAAACAGATCAAGGGACGGGTGATGACTAACTCAGGGAAGTGGGCGCACTATGCCCCTGCGAACATCGGCGTCACAGTCGCGTTCGGGAGCATGACCGAATGTGTTCGCTCCGCCTTCGAAGGGAGAGTTTGCACTGATGAACTGGCCGGCTAGACCTATGACCACGATCCCGCCCACTCTCGAGTTTGACGGCCAGGTCCTTGTGCCGGGGCGCGCAAGCGGCCTTACCATCTCGCTCCCCCCGTTGAGCTTCTGGGGCGGCTACGACGCTGAAAACGGGGTGATCGTCGACAAGACACATGCGGGCTACGGACAAAGCCTGAAAGACCGGATGCTTGTGATGCCGCGGGCGCGCGGGTCCAGCTCCAGCAGCAGCGTGCTGGCTGAAGCATTGCGCAATGGGACAGGCCCCAGCGGCATCGTACTGGCAGAACGCGACCTGATTCTCGCCATAGGTGTTATTGCTGCCAACGAACTCTATGCCCTGAACGTACCCGTCGTGAGTGTGGGCGAAGATGTGTTCGCGCAAATTGCGTCTTTCACCGCAACACTGGAGATTGACGCCGACGATACGTCGCGCCCCGCGAGAATTTACGTCCAGAATAGGCTTGTCCCTTCATCCAGGACGCTCGGAAATGATTGAACGAATAGGTTTTATCGGCACGGGGACAATCACCGAAGCGATTGTCACTGGCCTTGCTGCGGCGCCACGTGGGCTACGCGAGATCTGGGTATCACCTCGCAATCAGGAAACAGCAGCAAGGCTGTCAGGCAGACATGCATTGGTTCGCGTCGGCCGGGACAATCAGGATGTCGCGGACAGATGCGACCTGCTCTGCCTCGCCGTGCGACCTCAGATTGCAGAGCAGGTGCTGTCGCAGCTTCATCTGGCGCCGACGCACCACATCCTCAGTTTCATTGCGACGTGGAATCGCGAGCGAATTGCGGCATTGATGCCCGAGGTAAAGCATATCGTCCGTCTTGCCCCTTTGCCGATGGTCGCGCAGGCGATGGGGCCGACCATCATCTACCCAGAGGACCGTGTCGCCACCGAACTGTTTGCGCCGCTCGGCGCCGCTATTCCTGTCGAGAACGAAGACGCTTTTGACTGTCTGTTCGCCTCCACCTCGTTGATGGGAAGTTTCTTTGCCATGATCGAAGCGCAGGCGACGTGGCTGCATCAACAAGGCATCCCCTATCCCAACGCGCGCACCTATCTTGCGTCGCTATTTAACGGGCTGGCCTGCACTGCCAATACAAGACGTGAATCCTTCGCCGAACTCTCGAAGGAATTTTCCACGCCTGGCGGCCTAAACGAGCAAATGACCGCTGACCTTGAATCGCAAGGGGTATTCCGCGCTCAAGCCAGCGCGCTCGACCGCATTCTCGCCCGCATCAGGAAACAGTGAAACGGGCCTTGCGACGATGGCGAAATCAGCGCGTCACCACCGCTTCGACAACCGACATGATCTGCTGTGCGGCCGTCTTGACGTGCTGCTCAAGCAGTTTGGCCCCACGCTTCGCGTCGCGATTCCTGCATGCCTCGACCAAGGCCATATGCTCGTCATGCGACTGTTCGCGGATCGGTACCTGCACGGCCTGAAAGCGGAAATAACGATCGCAGCGGTCATGCAAGACCCGCAACATCTGCAGCGTGATATCGCGCTGCGCAGGCAGATAGAGCGTTTCGTGCAAACGCCAGTTCAACTGTCCCCACACGCCCGAGTCTGCCTTGTCCATTTCCTTGACAAGCCGTTCCGCCTTGTCCATCTCGGCCTCGCCGATGCGCGGGATCGCTTCGGAAAAGATCCACGGTTCAAGACGCAGCCTGATGTCGAACGTCTCCTTCACCTCGTCTATCGAAAGTTCAGAGACATATGCGCCCTTGTGCGGGACATTGGTCAGCAAGCCCTCTGCGGTCAAACGAGTGATGGCCTCACGGATAGGAACGCGGCTGACGCCGAGTTCCTCGGCGAGCGCTTCCTGCCGCAAAGGCTCACCCGGAGCCAGATCGCCGCTCAGGATTCGCTGCCGAATCGCCGTCGTGACGAGCTCGACTGTCGTGGGACGGACAATCTTGCGCGTGCTTTCGTCCGCGATGACTTCACTCATCGTGGACGATTCCCTGGTGCGACGTTTGGCGGCTACTGGAGGCATGATCAGTTTCACTAAAGGATTCAGGATACAGTGACCATGCTACCACGGCATCGGCTTTCGGATCCAAAATCCAATGAGCGGCGCTGCGTCACTGCAACGCTTTCCGTACCCACGCGCCGTTCTTCATCACGCCAGCGATGCGCTCGCCCTGCCCGGTAAGGACGCTGATATCTGTTAGCGGATCACCATCGACGACGAGCAGGTCAGCGAATGCTCCCGCGGCGACGACCCCGAGACGGCCCGGCTGCCCAACGATTTCGGCGCCCACCGCCGTGGCCTGACAGATAGTTTCAAAAGCACCGAGAATTTCCGAACGGATCTTCAGTTCGTCGCTTTGATACTCGTGCATGTCGCCCAGCAGGTCGGTGCCTAGTCCCATTTTCACCCCGTTGCGTTTGAGCAGCTCAAGCGCTTTCAGGCCTTGAATACGAACGTTCTCGTTTTTAGCGAGCGCACTTTCTGACACACCGGACTTCGCACCGACCTTGTTCATCGCGTCATAGGTAACGAGCGTCGGCACCGCAAACGCGCCGAACTCCGCCATCACAGCCGCCGCCTCGTCATCGATCAGATTGCCGTGCTCAATCGTGCGTACGCCGAGCTTCACGACGCGGGAGATCGCCTTACCGGTGTAGGCGTGCGCCATGACATAAGTCTGGTGCGACGCCGCTTCCTCCACGATCGCCTTGACCTCGTCGACGGAAAACTGCAGGTTCCCAATCGGATCCGTTGGCGACGCAACGCCACCCGACGCCATGATCTTGATGTGGTGTGCGCCGGCGCGCATCTCTTCGCGCACGGCCCTGCGTACGTCGTCCACGCCATCGACAATGCGGCCGATCGCCCCGAGATTGCGGTGACAGCCGCAGGGGTCGGGATCGGAGTTGTCGAAGCGCTCGCGGAAGTCGCCGTGACCGCCCGTCTGCGACAGCGCCTTACCGGCCACGAACAGGCGCGGTCCGGCGATCACGCCCTCTTCGATCGCACGTGAGAGCGCGTAGTCGGCGCCGCCGGCATCCCGCACGGTTGTGAAACCCCGGTTGAGCATACCGCTCAGTATCGGTACTGCCCGCAAGACGGCAAAGGTGTTCGGCAAACGTCCGTTGGTACCGAGGTGCGCAACCGATGCAATGACGTGCGCATGGCAGTCGATCATCCCGGGCATGACCGTCTTGCCCCCCACGTCGATAACCTGCGCGCCATCTATCGACACCGGTTCGCGAGTGACGTCCTTGATGACCTCGCCGTCGACGACAATTGAATAACGGGCCGAGTCGTTTTCGTGATTCACGTCCAGGACCCGTGCGTTCTTCAGGATCAACATTTCAATTCCCCAGCCGATTTTTGAGCGACCCACGGGCCGCGGTAGATCACTTCAACAAAAAGCCTTTGGCGAGCGGATCACGGTCATCGACAAAGATCGTGTTGTGTCCCGTCACTCGCGCCCACCCTTCGATGCTCGGAATAATCGCGTCGAATTCACCCACCCTGGTCGCTTCTTCCGGCACACCATTGAAGAGCGTTCCAATAATGCTTTCATGAACAAAACGTTCACCGATCTTCAGTTTGCCCTTGGCGACCAGATGTGCCATTCGGGCGGAAGTCCCCGTGCCGCAAGGCGACCGGTCGATGGCCTTGTCACCGTAGAACACGGCATTGCGTGCACTTGCCCCTTCGACCGTCGGCTCACCCGTCCACATCACGTGGCTCAGACCACGGATTTCCGCCTTCTCGGGGTGAACGAACTGATACTTCTCGTTCGCTTTCTGGCGCAGGATCGGACTCAGACGCTGAATATCCGAAGGCGTGAGTGTGTGAAGGCCATCGAAGTTTTTCTGCGGTTCGACGATCGCATAGAAATTTCCACCGTAGGCGACATCGAAGCGGATTTCGCCGAGCCCCTCGACGTCGACCGTCAGGTCCGTCGAGTGAAGGAATGACGGGACATTGATGAGCTGCACGGAATCGACGTTGTCCCCGTCCATCTTGTAGCGGGCAACCACGAGACCGGCCGGCGTGTCCAGACGCAGCACACCGGGTTCGCGCGGACGCACCAGACCGTGCTCGATGGCTGTTGTTACCGTTCCAATGGTGCCGTGGCCGCACATCGGCAGACAGCCGCTGACTTCAATAAACAGGATGGCAACGTCACAGTCGGAACGGGTCGGCGGATAGAGGATACTGCCCGACATCACTTCATGGCCCCGAGGTTCGAACATGAGCGACGTACGGATCCAGTCGAACTCGCGCTCAAAATGTGCACGTCGCTCGATCATGTTCGCGCCTTCCAGCCGCGGCGCGCCGCCTGCGACGACCCGGACCGGATTGCCACACGTATGTCCATCGATGCAAAAGAATGTCGATTTCATAACCCTGCTTTATCCAGAATGACCTGCAAAAAATAGCCTGGCCCAAATCCATCCGCCTTACTTCGACAGCGCACGCACGTTGGCAAGCGTCTTCTCTACGATTGCTACGACCTTCTGGCGCTCTTCGCCTTCGAGCTTCAGGCGCGGGGCCTTCACGGTTTCCGAATAGCCGGCCGTGATGTTCTCGGCCAGCTTGATGTACTGAACGAGCTTCACGTGCGTATCCAGATGGAACAGGTCGATCAGTGCACGGTACAGCTTGCGGGCCCGTTCATAGTCGCCGGCAACGGCCAGATTCAGCAATTCAACCGATTCTTTCGGCACAGCGTTAGCCATGCCGGAGACCCAGCATGCCACGCCCAGCGCGGCGGACTCAAGCACCAGGTCGTCGACACCGCACACGACGGCAAGGCGGTCGCCGAAACGGCCAATCAGATCGGTGACGCGCGTTGTGTCATACGATTCTTCCTTGATGGCTTCGATCGTCGGCTCTTCCAGCAGTTGTGCCACCACATCGGGCGTCAGGTCCACGCCATATCCACGCGGGTTGTTATAGAGCAGGATCGCGAGGCTGGACGCCTGAGCGACAGTCCTGTAGAAGGCAATCGTTTCCCGCGCGTCGGACTTGTACGTGAGACCCGGAAAAACCATCAGGCCCTGAACGCCGAGCGCTTGCGCGTCCTTCGCGTACTGCACGGCATTTGCCGTGGTGGTTTCGGCGAGGCCCGCAATGACCGGCACGCGTCCGTTCACGGTTTCAAGGGCAAGCTTGATTACCGTGCGCTTTTCTTCCGGCGTGAGCTGGGCGCTCTCACCCACCATACCCATCATGACGACGCCACCGACGCCGCTGTCGATGAGGCGATTCAAGCCGGCCTTCATCGCTTCGTGATCGAGAGAACCGTCGTCCTTCAGCTTCGTCGTGACAGCGGGGAACACACCTTTCCAGTTGACTTGCATGGCTACACCTTTAAAAAAATAATCAGAGGCGGGATCTCCCGCGGGTCGATCGAGGTCGCGGGGCCCCGTTAATTCCGGAAGCGGCTGATCGAGTACGGCTCAAGTCCGATTCCGGGCGTTCGATTGGCAAGCAGGTCCGCGACAAGCGCACCCGTTGTTGCCGATTGCGTCAGACCAAGGTGCCCATGGCCGAACGCATAAATGACGGACGGTGCTCGCGGCGATGGGCCGATGACCGGTAGCGAATCCGGTGTGGCCGGACGGTGCCCCATCCATTTCACGGCGCCCTTGTCGTTGATACCGGGCAGGAAGCGCTTTCCGAGCGCGAGCAACGCGTCACTGCGTTTGTAATTCGGTGGCGCCTTGAGACCGGCGAACTCGGCCGCACCGCCAATGCGCACACCGATATCCAGTGGAGTGGCGACAAATTTGCGCTCGGCAAAAATCACTTCGCGCGACAGGCTGATGCCATGTGCGGGAAGCGTCGTGTTGTAACCCCGCTCGCTGTCTAGCAGGACGCGGTCGCCGATCGATCCGGCCAGCGCGGCGGACCATGCACCCGTCGCCACGACGAGGCGGCGCCCCTTTACCCGCTCGCCTGTCTCGGTGACCGCGGCTGGCGCGAGTGCATCAGCGAGATCAAGTGCCTTCACTGCGCCGACCACAAACGTGGCACCGAGTTGCTTCACGCGCTCACGCAGTTGCGTCACGAGGCGCTTCGGGTCGCCGATGTGCGACCAGTCGTCGAGAAACACACCATGACGAAAAACCGGCGCGAGGGACGGTTCGCAATCGCGAACCTCGTCGGCCGACATGGCGTGCCAGCGCACGCCCAGATCCCGTTTGAATGCCCATTCATGCTGGTCTGCGGCGAAGGCCTCGTCGGTCTCGTAGACCGTCAACGCGCCGCGCCGATAAAAGCTGTCCATCGCGCCGATGTCCTTGAACATCGGGACGATGTCGTCGTAGACGCGGTTGTTCAGCATGGCCAAGGCCAGAGAGATTTCGCGGAAACGGTCCTTGTTGCCCGAGCGCTGAAATTCCATGAACCAGGGCAAGGCGCTCGGCACATGTTTCCAGTCAAGTGCCAGCGGCCCCAAAGGATCGAACAGCCACTTAAGAGCCTTCATGTACAACCCGCTCACTGAAATGGGGGTGCTCTCCGTCACGGCGATACCCCCCGCGTTTCCGTGCGACGTACGGTCGCCTTCGAAGTCGCGGTCGATCATGGTGACAGTAGCGCCATCGCGCAGTGCGGACCACGCACAGGCGAGACCGACGATTCCGCTACCGATAACCACAACGTCGGGGGTCATCCGGGAGTTTTGAGCTTGCTGAGTCATTTCCGTGAGTCGAGGTATTGCATGGGTGGACGGCAGATCTTCCGTCCACCGCGGCTTCAGTTACTTGGATCCGAGCACCGTAATCGGCTTCCACTGTCCGTTTTCACACTTGTACACGGTGATGATCGCGTCGCGCAGATCACCGTACTTGTCGTATGCAAAGTGGTCGCTCGTGACGCCCTTCATGTCGGTCTTCGCGAGCACCGGCAGATAGACGGACGGGTCTGACGAATTGGCCTTCTGCATCGCCTGCATCATGGCTATGGCGCCGTCGTACGTGTACGGCGCATAGGTTGTCGGTTCAGAGCCGAACTTGGCCTTGTAGCGCTGCGTGAAGCCCGCGCCCCCCGGCATCTTGTCCAGCGGCAGCCCTGCGAGCGAGACAATCGCGCCGTCCGCCGCCGGTCCGGCAATCTTGATGAAGTCTTCCGTCTTCGACATTTCACCCGAGGCGAATGTCGCCTTCATCGCCAGCGTGCGAGCCTGCTTCACCATGGGTGCGGACTGCGCATCGGCGCCTGCGTAATAGATGAAATCAGGATTCTTCGACTTGATGCCGGTCAGGATCGCCTTGAAGTCAACCGCCTTGTCGGACGTGAACTGATGGTCAATGACGTTGCCGCCGGCCGCCTTCACGGCCATCTCGAACTGCTCCGCGAGACCCTGGCCGTATGCCGTGCGGTCATCGATGATTGCAATGCGCTTCGCATGGAGCGTCTCGACGACGTACTTGCCCATCACACCGCCCTGCTGCGTATCGGACGTCATCATCCGGAACGTGGTCTTGAAACCCTGACGCGTATACGCGGGCGCGGTTGCCGTCGAGATCTGCGGAATGCCTGCGTGCGAATAGATCGCCGAAGCGGGGATTGTCACCCCGGAGTTGAAGTGACCGAGCATGCCCTTGATGCCGTCGTCGACCAGCTTCTGAGCGACGACGGTGCCCGTCTTCGGGTCCGCCTGATCGTCGAGTGCTTCCAGCACGAACTTCGTTTCCTTGCCGTCGATCGTGGGCTTCGTGGCATTGAAGTCGTCAATGGCGAGCTGCACGCCCGACTCGAAATCCTTGCCATACTGAGCCTGCGCGCCCGTCATTGGAGCGGCCAGACCCAGCTTGACCGTTTGTGTTTCAGCGGCCTGGGCGGCGCCGAGCGACAGAAGCAGAAATCCCGAAGCAGCGGCTGCAAAAGCAGTGGTGCGAATTTTCATATCAGTCTCCTTACTACCCGTAAAGCGCGCATCGAGCGCGCCGAAATATTATATTGGATCCAATATACAGCAATTTTTGGTATGATGCGCGCCTTTCAGCGCGTCTGTCAAATGCGCTCGAAAAATTGGCGGAGCGCGATTTTCCGCCACCCCGCCCCAAGTCCTACACCTGTTCCATCACGTCAGGATCCTCAAGCCCACGCAGCCTGTGAACCTGGTCTTCGAGCGGCGCAACCGCTAGTTGTGCGAACACCAGCGCCAGTCCGGTATCAGCATGGTCATACAGCCCCGCTTGGCCAAGCAGATTCATTGTGCCGAGGGTGACGCCATTCTTGCGCACGGGGATATTCAGCACGCTCTCACATCCAATCGACCACAACGTCTCGTATTCCGAAAACACCGACTTGATGTCCTCGCGCGTTGAGCCGACAAAGATCTCACCGCGGTGAAGAACCTGATCCGACCAGCGACTTTGCGTCACCCGCTTGAGTCCGCCTACCGGATTGATATCCAGGCGATTGCTATGCAGACGTCCCAGACGGCTCGACGCCGCGTCATACGCCAGCACGGTAAAGAGCCGCTGGCCGAAGACCTCTGTTAGGGAGCGTTCGAGCTCCGACCATACGAGGTCGGCATCGCCGCCTTTCTGCTGCACCCGGGCGACACGCTCGATCGCCCGTAAAATAAGTGCGTGGTTTGTATTCGTCACGAAAACTCCTTATTTTGCGGGTCGAAGCGCGGCGCTTTGCGCGTCGGGAAGCATGGAGCCGTACTCCGCCTCCGAAATTTCCTCAAGCGTCTTTCCGGTCGTTGAGACGCCCAGGAAAATCACGGCAAGCGCGCCGACCAACAGGATGACCGTGGTCATGCCAAACACACCGGCGAAGCCCCATAACGGGTAGATATAACCCACCAGCATTGGCGAACAGATTGCACCGATACGGCCAAACGCGGACGCCGTGCCCATTCCTGTGGCGCGCAGATGCGTCGGGAACACTTCAGGCGTATAGGCATACTCGCCTGCGTTGACGCCATTCATCGCGAAGGACATGAAGATTGAAGCAAGGACGATCGACGTGTCGCTGCCCGCATTTGCCAGCCAGATACCTGCAGCACAAGCCAATACCATGTAGGTGACGATCGTTGCCTTACGTCCCAGCTTTTCACAAAAATATGCCGACGAGTAGTAACCGGGAATCTGCGCGAGGTAGATCAGGATCGAGACGGAAAAGCTCTTCGTGATGGTCATGCCATGCTGAACGAGCAAGCCGGGGATCCAGACGAAGAAGGCGTACGAGCAGAACGTCACCGACAGCCACAGACACCAGGTCATCAGCGTCGTCTTCGCGAGAGGCGGTTTCCACAGCAGCTTCAGGTTTCCGAAGAAGGAACCCGAATGCTCATAGCTGGCGGCGGCGCCTGTCACAGGCACGACGGGAGGCAGCGTTACGCCTGTGCTTTCGACCTGCCGCTCGATATCGGACACCACGGCTTCGGCTTCCGCATGACGGCCGCGAATCTCCAGCCACCGCGGGGATTCGTGCAGCGAACGCCGCCACCAGAGCAGCACAACCACCGGTACGGAGACGATCACCAACGCGATGCGCCAACCTTCCGGGTTCAGCGGGATCACGAAGTAACCGATTAGCGCCGCAGCCACGAAGCCGAACGAGAAGAAGCCAGCCAGTGCGGCGGTGAAGGCACCCCGATAGCGGTTGCTGACGAACTCCACCAGGAACGGCGCAATGATCGCGCCCTCGGCGCCCATCCCGATGCCTGCTATGGCTCGCAGCAGAGCGAACGTGTGCCAGTCGTTCACGAATGCGTTGATAAACGTCAGCACGCAGAAGAAGGTCAGCGCCCACATCATCACGACGCGGCGGCCAAAACGATCGCCCAGCAGGCCGGCGAACAGCGCGCCGACCAGAAAGCCAACATAGGTGCTGCTGCCGAGAAGCCCGGTTTCGAAACTCGTCAGATGCCACTTGGTGCGGACAACGGGGAGGATGAACGCAATGATGGCTGCGTCGACGGCCTCGAACATGAAGCCCAGACCGCCCATGAGAAGCAGCTTGAAATGAAAACGGCTGAACGGCAGGCGTTCGAGTCGGGCTGCAATCGGTGACATGTCATTGCTCCCAAAATAAGGGATCGACCGATCCAGAACGTTCCGGATCGAAGTGCGATCACAATATCCTGTATCCAAAATCCATAGTCAAGGCCGGGTAAACCTTTTATGGGAGCCACTCGCCTGCTGGACAGTGACTTGATCGTGCGTCCGGATGCACGATGTGTAACCAGACAATTGTCGACGCCGGTCACGTCACGACCTAAAGTCTGGCGCGAGTGGGCCGTAATAAAGGTGAGATAGCGAACCATCTATAAAAACGCCGCGATGCCGGTACACCGGGACGCGCAGGAGACGATATGCAAATTTCAATCAAGATGCGACTCGCCGTCGCGATGACCTTGCTCGCCTGCCTTTTATCGCTCGCCGGGATATTGGGGCTGACCGGCATGTCGGACAGCAATGAGGCCAACCGCGAAACATATAGCAATAAATTGCCGAGCGCGACCTACATTGGCGACATGGAAATCATCCTTGCCCGTCAGCGCGCAGCGCTGCTTCGCGCGGCACTCGATCCCTCGGCGCCGGATCTCGACGTCATCATCGCCAAGGCAAAGGGCTTTGCCAGCCAGTCCCAACAGATCTGGTCACAGTACCTGGCGCTTCCGCGCACGTCCGAGGGAGACCGCCTGACGCAAGATGTGGCGAGAACGCGCGCGGGACTCAACAAGGGTCTCGACGATTTCGCGCTGACGATCAAGGGCGGCGACCCGAAGGACATCATGCGCTCCGCGCTCAAAAATAACGACCTGTATGCGGATTTCACTGCAAGCAACGACCGGCTCAAGAAATTCCTGTTCTCCGCGGCGAAAGCGGATTACGACGCACAACAACAGGCGTTCGAGCTGTTTCGCGTGGTCATTCTGCTGTCTATTGCAGTCGGCGTGCTTGCGTCCGCGTATAGCTGGTACAGCCTGCGTCGCGCCATTGCGCGTCCGCTCGAATCCGCGCTTGCTCACTTCGATCTGATCGCCGCCGGGGATCTGACTCATCGCGTCGAGGTGACTTCTCGCGACGAAATGGGCCAGCTGATGACTGGACTCGCGAAGATGCGGGAAAGTCTGATTCACACGGTGCGGACCGTGCGAAAGGGAAGCGATGCGATTGCTCTGGCGGCCCGGGAAGTCGCTAGCGGAAATTTGGACCTGTCCGCCCGTACCGAGGAACAGGCCGCGTCGCTCGAGCAAACGGCCGCCAGCATGGAAGAACTGACTGGCACGGTCAAGCAGAATGCGGAAAACGCGCGCCAGGCCGCCGGCCTGTCCGTGACGGCCACTGGTACGGCCGACAAGGGCAGCGAAGTGGTCCGGCGGGTGGTCGACACCATGGCCGGGATCGACGAAAGCTCCGGCAAGATAAACGACATCATCAGCATCATCGAAGGCATTGCATTTCAGACCAACATCCTTGCACTCAATGCCGCCGTCGAAGCGGCGCGCGCAGGCGAGCAGGGGCGCGGTTTCGCGGTGGTGGCATCGGAAGTCCGAAGCCTCGCGCAACGTTCGGCGAGCGCCGCGAAGGAGATCAAGCAGTTGATCGAGCAGTCGGTGGCGCGAGTCGAGGTGGGGACAACGCTGGTCGGCGAGGCCGGCGATACGATGACGGAGATTATCGGCTCCGTTAAGCGCGTCAGCGACATCATGGAAGAGATTGCCGCGGCGACAGTCGAGCAGAGCAGCGGTATCGATCAGGTGTCGCTGGCCGTCACACAGATGGACGAGGTCACGCAACAGAATGCGGCGCTGGTCGAGGAAGCAAGCGCCGCCGCGCAATCGCTTGAAGACCAGGCGCGTGCACTGCGCGACGCAGTGGCTGTCTTCAGGCTCGCGGACTAATATTTCGCCTGACAAACGTCGCAGCGAGGTAGCCCACGAGCCGATGAGAACATTCACATGACTCCGCCGGCCGGGAGTGTCGTGATGGCTTTTGTCGGCTATCTGGCTCAGAACACCCCGCTAAACCCATCGCCGCCCATTTTGTAATTGCGGTTAGTCAGATCCGGATTCCGGTTCACCAACGGCCTCGCATACAGCGGATGACGCAGACTGCGTACTTCATGTTCAAGCGTAAAGCAATGCGTTCCACTCACAGGATCGACGAGTTCGGCGAAGCGATATTGGTGGGACTCCTCGCCATAACTCAACCCCCGACCGGCAAGCCGTTCATAAGGTCGGGAGAAATTGGCCACATAGATCTGAATGTGATGCCCATCGTATTCCCGGCTTGCTGAGGGCGTTTCCGTGTAAACGAGTTGTTGATGCCTGCCGACCGGGATCACTGCTTGCTGCGACCCGTTGCGCTCACGTACGTCGACAGAAGCATCGAAAATCTCGCGATAGAACGCAGCAATCGATGTCGCGCAGTGAACGGGTACATCGAGTTGCACATACACGATACCCAGATCGATGCCCGCCCACGGGTCGCTCGCCGCGCACGTGTCGGGATCGAGGCAGTCGTAACGATTCCCCCATGGACAGATCACTTCCACCCGGTCGTCCCGCTCGGTCCATCCGAATCGGGTCTGCTCCAGCAAGGGCGCCACGGCGCGCAACCGCTCGATCAGCGACGCCCGCCTGCCCACGATCAGCCCAACATGTCCGCGAAGGCACTGTGCGTCGCCGTGCGGCAAGTGAATCTGCGAACGGCCGACGTTGATCCACATGTTGGTCACGCCCGTCATAAGAAAGGGATCGCGTGTGAGACCGAGGGCGCTGACATAGAACGCGGTCGCGAGACGCTGGTCCGGGATCGTGAGATTGACGTGTTCGAGCAGCACAAGATTGCCGATGTCTTCACGTGCGTAGTTGGAACGCTCCATCTGTTTGCCCTCGGAGGATTGACACGGTAGATCGAACATACACCACTCGAGCGATCCTCACGACGCCCTTCCCGCGACGCGCGCCTCTGGCAATTCGATGCGTTTGATATCGCCGAGAATGAAGATGTACGACGCCACCCGGGGCAAGCTCTGCGCCAATTGAACGTACGAGCGAACGGGTCGCCGCCTTCGTCGCGGACAGAATGGACAGGCCGGGTGTACCGACTTCATTGAGAAACGACGTCGTAATGACAATCGACGATCCATGCGACAGATGCGCAGCCGCCTTTTGAATCGTGAAGAACACGCCGTTGAAGTTGAGTGCAAACTGCTCGCTGATCTGTTCAGCTGTGACTGCTTCGAGCGGCGCCGCCGTTCCCGCACCGGCATTCGCTTTTGTTCTTGAGCTTCATTACAGACTCCTTGACATGTATGACGTATCGGTAACTTCAATCGGCATAGCGTTGCCGGGAGACACACTATCGTTTCCGCCATCTCCGCCGACAAATGAGAAGATCTTGCCGGGCTGGAAAGAAAAACTATGCTGCCCTTCGAGGAGGCAGGTTTGAAACCATCAACCCTGCTATCGCACTATCATCGGCATGTTGCCGCGGTGCCAACTTGCGCACGCGCTCCTTATAATGAGGTGCCAATTCATCGATTGTTTGGGGTCGCCCTGTCCCCGCCTTCCCGAGCCACGCCTGCGAAGCGACGGGCAGCACTTATGCCTTGAGAGTAGGATGCCGAATCCCATTTACCTTTTGTGAATCAGCGTATCCGTCCCCCCTTGCCGCCTGAATGGCCCTTTCCGCCTGGTCGCGATGTCGCTGGTCGCACCTTCGGCTACCTTGTCGCGCTTCAATATCGCGGCGCCGATGTATGGCTGTGGAAGTGCCGTTGCGGCCGCCACGTGACTGCCAGGCTGGAGGCGGTAGAAGGCGGCAGAACGCGTGATTGTGGCTGCCGTGAGCAGCGTCGTGTCTGGCGGTCCCGCCCAGGCTCACCTGCGCTGCGAGGCGGTGAGGTGTTTGGCCAGCTGACGACCGATCGGTACGCCGGCGATGGTTTGTGGGTTTGCCGGTGCGACTGCGGCGGTGAGGCAACGGTCAGCGCCGGGCGCCTGCGACTGGGCAAGGCGCGTTCGTGCGGCCGCTGCTTCGGCTCTTCGACCGACTGACCGGCACAGTCTGTTCGGTTTGGTCATGGTTACGGTTTTCGTGAGCATCGTCCGCTACGACACACGCTAAGCGTATCGTTCTGCCGGGGGCCTGAAACCGCTCACGCCCCCATCAGCAATGCGCGTCCATGACATCGCTCAGTCGCTTTGCGCTTATCTGCGCCTGGTTGTCGTCCTGAATCGCTGTTATTGGGCAGCCGGCGACACCGTGCTCGGGGTTGCCAGCGTGTTGTGACTCCCGGGAGCGTTGGTGAGGGACGTCGAGCTATTGTTCGTGCTATTCGGCAGACTCGAGTTCGTTGCCCCGGCGCTCATGCCACTCTCCGAGTTGGCGGCGCCAGGCGTGCCGTAGCCGCTCGTTGCAGCAGCCGGCGACACCGTGCTCGGGGTTGCCAACGTGTTGTTGCTCTGTGCATAAGCACCGGCCGACAGCGTGAGTGCGGCGACAGCCGCGATTAATGTGCTGGTTGCCTTGATCATGACCCGCTCCTCCGTAATTGGACTGGAATTGCAACGCAGACGATCCATTCGTGTTTCTGCATGGCGGTCGCTGTACGCTTGTCCCGTGGCATACAAACTTGCGCGACCGTTCGCAGTGGTGCACGAAAAACAAACAATAGATCGCCGCTCAGGAAGCTTAGGAAAGCGGTCGCAGATAATTAAGTGCTTTGTTCGCAAGGGTGAATTTCGGTTTTAGAAATTGCCCTTGGTGAGGGACGCGGCTCGATCTGAGGTCGGTGTGGTTCGGCACCGCCCGGTGCATGCCGGAAGCATCGAACGTCGCGCCAGGATGTTCTCGGCTTTCATGTCGACATGACCAGTAAAGGTTGACCGTTTTCGGACAGTGCGCGGGTGTATTCTGGCATCGTATGCTCGCCATTTCGTCGACGTCGGCGCTCATTGTCTGGAGAAGCGATGAACATTAGCGCACACAAGCCTGTCACCTCCACCTGCCAACTGGTGCAAGCTGGCCCAGAGTTCGAGGGGAAGCAAGGGCTGACCTACGCTGTAGGTATCTCAGCTGAAAGTGTGGGATCGAAGTATGTGCATCTTCAGCTTGCAACCATTCCGCCAGGAGGCCGTGCCAAAGCGCATCTCCATGCGGAACATGAGACGGCTATCTATCAGCTGAGCGGCGTCTCGGGTTGCTGGTATGGCGAACGATTGGAACACCATGTGGTGGTCCGAGCCGGAGATTTCTTCTACATCCCCGCAGGGGTGCCGCATGTTCCGTACAACGCAAGCGCGGACGAGCCTTGCGTCGCAGTGATCGCCCGAACGGATCCCAACGAGCAGGAAAGCGTCACCATGCGGCCGGATCTTGATGCCTTGCCCGACTGGTCGAGCATTACGCCTTCATAGCTCTAATTGCGCTGAGTGCAACGGAGCAGTTGCACCGTGCCGCGTAGCCCTATCGTCGCTGAGCAGAACAGGCGACTGTCTGGAACTGCACATGCCGTTTGAAGGCATGCGACCCACTTCGACCCATCGCCAACCCTGCTTTCCAGTCCACTCGGTCGCGCTCGCGAAATGCCGGTCACGTTCGTTCGAAATAACCACATACCGCCGATACGGCCTTCAGGTACGCGAGAGGTTCAGCGTCGAGACGATGGGCCGGCGCCTTATGCCAACGCCAGATCTTCAAGCTCGTTATCCGGCCATTAGCCTACGGTCTCGTGGCGTTTTTTGAGGGTTATACGACCTTTGCGCCATTCATCTCAAGTTCCATAATTCGCACAGGAAATCAAGCCGAGACACGCGCGCAAATATGATCGCGCGTTGGACTTTCGGCTTGATCAATCACGAAGCAGAGAAAGGAACAGAAGATGAGGCTTAAGAACAAGTCAGCTTTGATCACCGGCGGTACTAGTGGCATCGGTCTCGCGACCGCCAGGCTCTTCATTGCAGAAGGCGCTCGGGTAGCGGTTACTGGTCGCGATGTGGCCGCATTTGAGCGTGTGAAAGCCGAGCTTGGGGAGAACGCGCTTGTTCTCAAGGGCGACGTACGCTCGATCAAGGACATGCAGGCGATTGCCGCTGAGGTGAAAGAGAAGTTCGGCGGTTTGGATGTCGTGTTTGCCAACGCGGGTCGAGCTTTCCCGTCCGCGGTCAACGACATCGACGAAGATCTCTATAACGAGATTATGGACATCAACGTCAAGGGCGTGGTGGTCACGCTTCAGGCGGTGCTGCCTGATTTGCGTGAGGGCTCTTCTGTCATTCTCAATACATCGTTCGTCGCGCAGACCGGCAAGCACGGCATCTCGTTGACTGCGGCGGCGAAGGCAGCCGTTCGATCACTTGCCCGCAGTTGGTCCTACGAGTTTCTCGACCGCAAAATCCGCTTTAACGCGATCGCTCCTGGCGCGATGGACACGCCCCTGATCACCAAGTGGGGCATGTCCGACGAGTGGGTTCGCGACCGTAAGGCCGAATTCGCCAAAGCTATTCCAGTGGGCTACATGGGCAAGGCCGAGGACATTGCTTATGCGGCGCTCTATCTCGCTAGCGACGAATCCTCCTACGTCGTCGGCACCGAACTGGTTGTCGATGGCGGCGCCTCGCAACTTTAAGGCTTCGGTTCCCGATTCCAGAGCCCTACACGTTTGCGGCTCGTCCACATCTTAATCACACCCCTGCCGCGCTTTTCGTCGTGGTGGTTCTTTAATCCGGCCTACCCTGGATGTGCTCGCAGAGGGGGGCCGAAGTACAAGGCGATATTATCTTGACCGACAATAGCGAAAACAAAGCCTCCGGCGAGCGACTCATCAGCGCCGGCAAGTCTCGCCGCGATCTTCTCAAGTTTGGAAGCTTGACTGCGCTCGGCGCCATCCTGGGAGGCGCAGGCTTGCTTGGCCACGCCACCCCCGCTCTTGCGCAGGCAGGCAGCGAGGGGGAACTTGCCCCGAATGATCCCCTCAATATTTTGATCGTAAATTACGATGGCGGCACGCTTCTCGATTTCGCCGGCCCCAGCGAGATTTTTCACCGGCTACCGAATACGAACGTTCGCTATGCGAGCCTCAATGGGGGCAACGTGACCCTCGAGTTTGGGGTCGTGTATGGCAACACTGAACGACTGGCCGATATTGAGAAGACAGACATGATCCTGGTCCCCGGCGGGTCTAATTTGGCGACACCGATGCGCCCAGAGTATCAAGCTCAAATCCGGCGCCTGGCTGAAGGCGCCAAATATGTTACTTCGGTTTGCAACGGATCGCTCGTGCTCGCCGCAACAGGCGTTCTCAAAGGTAAGCGAAGCGCCTGCCATTGGGCCTTCGTCAACAAGCTGTCTGAATATGGCGCCATCCCCGTTCCGGATCGTTTCGTAGAAGACGACAACGGCCGGTTCATGAGCGGCGGCGGCGTAACGGCGGGCATCGACTTTGCACTTCGCGTTGCCGCGAAGCTGCGCGGTCAAAAAGCCGCTGAATTCACTCAGCTCGTGATCGAATATGATCCTGCCCCGCCGTTCCATTCCGGTCATCCCAGAGACGCGCGGCCAGAAGTCATTGCGATGGTCGACAAGGAACTGCCCGGCGCATCCAAGGGTCTTGCCCGAATCCCAGGCGTTCGCTGAAACGCATGCGGGCTATGTGCACGAGGCCACACCGCTGGCCTCGATGAAGGCCGCAACCGACATTGTCTGTCCCACCTGCCCAATGCGGTGCGGCCCCCTCCAATTCAAGTCAAGATCGGAAATCATTAGATGCGACAGATTCGTCTTTATGCCGCTGCCCTTGCAGCCAGTCTCCCCCTTTTCGCCTTAGCCGCGCCTGCAACTGCCGGCGCCCCGAAGAGTTCAACTGAAACGGCCATTAAAGCAGAGAACGCACGATGGGCTGAAGCTTTTGGGCGAGGTGATTATGAGGCGATAGGCCGCCTCTACACACAAGATGGCGCGCTGTTACCGCCCGGGGGCGACAGAGTCACCGGGGCCGGCGCGATCACCGACTACTTCACCAAGGGCTATGCTGGATCCAAGCCACACACCGTATCCTTCAGCAATTACGAGTTCTACGGTAACGACCGGATCGTGACCGAAGTGTCGGATGCTGAGCTTCATGATCCCAGCGGGAAGCTCGAATTCCGCGGAAAGCAGATCCTCATCTTCCTGAAGCAGGGTGGCGCCTGGAAGCTACATCGCGACATCTGGAATAGTTACGCTCCCTGAAACCTGACGATCGTTAGGTGTCCGGCGAAAGTCTCCTGGGTGGCGGGTCTGAAAGCAGTAATCAGCGCTCACCGTTCAACCTGCTCTCGCGCCGGATCGATTGCGGCGGATGCCCGTGCAGTTTGACGAATGCCCTCCGCATCCGCTCCGGATCGGTGAATCCCACAGCCAGAGCAATCTGTTCAATCGGTTCGCTACCATCCTGCAAGCGCAGCCGCGCAGCTTCAACCCGCAAGCGCTCAACCGCCTTAGCAGGCGTTTCACCAGTTTCCCGGCGAAATGCTCGTCCGAATTGTCGCAGACTTAATCTTGCGGCATCGGCGAGCCGCTCGACAGGTAGCGCTTCAGCCAGATGTTCTCGGGCAAAATTCAGAGCAATGCGGATACGATCCGACTCCGGCTCCATTTGCGACATAGCAGAGAATTGGGACTGACCTCCAGGTCGGCGATACGGAACGACCAAACGCCTGGCGACAGCGCGTGCAATTTCCGCGCCCATGTCTCTTTCAATCATGGCGAGCGCCAGGTCTATTCCGGAGGCGATGCCAGCCGATGTCCAGATGTGGCCGTCCGCTATATAGATACTATCGCCCTCGACCCTGGTGCGAGGGAAACGCGACTGCAATTGAGCAGCGTACAGCCAGTGCGTCGTTGCTCTCAGGCCGTCCAGCAAGCCGGTTTCCGCGAGCAAAAACGCGCCCGTGCATACGCTTGCCACCCGTGAAGCTCTGGAGCCTAATTTCCTGGCGGCGGCGATGTTCTCCGATGTCTGCATCGGATCGATATCGCCGCCCACAAATACGACGGTGTCAAACCTGCGCTTCCCGATCGGCTTTGTCTCGATCGGCAGGCCCGTATTGCCAAGAACTGGCCCTCCGGGCTGCGAGATGACATGAAGATCATATGGGGTATGGCCAGCGGCTTGGGCCACCTGATTAAAAGTCGAAAGTGGTCCAGCAAGATCAAGAGCATCGTGACCACGACAAACGAAGAATCCAATTCGATGCATGAGGAGGTAGCTAACTGGAAATTTTCTATATGACGTATTTTACGGAAAACCCTTAAATAACGCCATCTTGGATTTCCTTGTTTGGTGTGGCCGGTGGCCGAGTGCCGCCTGTCCTGAACACACGCAGTTCTGCGATCTCGGTGGAGTGGCATACGTCAGCCACGGTGCATCCGGCATCGAATCGAGTCTGATCAGCAGTTCATCCGCGGTGTGCGCATTCCCCGCGAATCATCCGCTCGGGCGCAAGGCCGTGCTCGGGCCCACCGACCTGTGGGACGAACAGTTCATCGCGCTGTCGCTTCTCGGTGGCACAGGCATGAAAGTCGATCAGCGCTTCCGGGAAGCCGGCATTGTGCCGCGCAACTCGACGCTCGAAACTCCTTTCGAGGCGACGGTCTGCGCGATGATCGCGGGGGAGTCGGCGTGAGCGTCGCCAGTCAAGTGGTGGCGCGCGCCTGCGTGCATGCGGAACTGGACTTCCACCCGCTCGCGCCAGAGATCATTTCTGAGTCGCATTTGCTGCGCTCGAAGCACGCACCGGAAATTGCGGTCATGCTCACCGTCTCATAAGCGAACTGGTCAGTTGGCCGTGAGCGTCTTCAGTCGCGCAAGCAATTCGCGGTATCCGGTCGATGGTCGTGCGCTTCGCTCCGACGGTGCACGGCGCAGGCGGCGACCACGGATTCGTCACGGTGCTGGCGCGCATCGCTCGCGAAAAGCGCATGTCGGGCTACGCGCACCCCAGCGCTAGCGACCCGCACGCGGCGAGGCCGAACGCCGCGCCGAGCTCCCAACGCGCTGACTGCATGATCGCGGCGTGACCGGTCAGTGCACGTCGATCTCCTCGATCTCGTGCACACCGGCCACCTTTCCGAGCGTGTTGCGATAAGCAACGAACTCGTCCGCGGACATTCGCGCCAGCGAAATCGTGACGAGATCGCGCTGCTCATTGTCGTCCGGGTGGACGCTGATATGCCTGAGGCGCGGGCTGTCCTCGCCGAACAGGCGACAAAGCACCGGTAACGTCAGCGCCCCCCGATCCACCTGAAGTCGCAGCGCTCGACGCAGCCGCCCTTTCGAACGCAACTGGCGGGCGACCGGCTTGACCCATGTGAGCGTCAAAAGAATGATCACTGTTGCCGCCAGCGCCAACACGTAGAGGCCGCCACCCGCTGCGAGCCCAATACCGGCCACGGCCCAGACGCTCGCCGCCGTCGTCAACCCTCGCACCACTTCGCCGCGTAACAGGATCGCGCCGGCGCCGAGAAAGCCGATTCCCGACACGACCTGTGCCGCGACACGTGATGGATCGAGAGCGACGTTCGGCATCGAGCGAGTGTCCTCGAAGCCGAACGCCGAGACCATCATGACCAGGGCGGACGCCACGCACACCAGCATGTGCGTGCGCAGCCCGGCGGGAAACGCAAAGCGCTCCCGCTCGAAGCCGATGGCGCCGCCCAGCACCGCGGCGAACAGCAGCCTCGCGACCAATTCGATGTTGGATGGCATCACGTCCTCCGCAGTTTCAGCCCCAAGGCAAGGTAAACGTCTTCACATTCGTGAAGCTCTTCATCGCTTCCTGGACGCCTTCCTTATGGCCCAGACCCGAATCCTTGATGCCGCCGAACGGCGTCAACTCGATCCGGTAGCCGGGCACTTCCCATACGTTCACGGTGCCCACGTTGAGCTCGTTCGCGAATCGCGTGACGTGTTCGAGGTTGTTCGTGCAGACGCCCGATGAGAGGCCGTACGCGGTGCCATTGGCGATCTGGATGGCCTCGTCGAGATCCTTGAACGTGATGATCGGCGAAACCGGTCCGAAGGTTTCCTGCGCGACCAGTTCCATCGACGGCGTGACGCGGTCCAGCACGGTCGGTGGAAAGAGCGCGCCCTCGCGCTGGTTGCCGCTCAGCAGGCGTGCGCCCTGTGCAATAGCCTCGTTCACGCGCGCTTCGAAGAGCGTCGCGGCGGCCGCGTCGATCACGGTGCCCATGTCGGTGTCGGCATCGGTCGGATCGCCGCACTTCCACGCGCGGGTCTTTTCCACCACCAGATCGGTGAAGCGCTCAGCAACCGTCCGTTGCACCAGAATCCGTTTGACCGCCGTGCAGCGTTGCCCGGAGTTCTTGTACGATCCGAGCACCGCAAGATCCGCCGCACGGTCGAGATCGGCGTCGTCCATCACGATCAGCGGATCGTTGCCGCCGAGCTCAAGTATCACGCGCCGATAGCCGGCCCGCTGCGCGATGTATTTGCCGATGGCCACGCCGCCGGTGAAGGTCACCAGCGCGACGTTCGCGTTGGTGATCAATTCGTCGGCGATCTCGGCGGGAGCGCCGGTCACGACCTGCAGCATCGGCGGCGGCAAGCCCGCTTCATAGAGCAGATCCGCGAGGTAGCAGGCGGATAACGGTACCTTTTCCGATGGCTTCAGCACCGTCCGGTTATTGGTGGCGATCGCCGGCGCGATCTTGTGCGCGACCTGGTTCATCGGGTGATTGAACGGCGTGATTGCCGTGATGACGCCGAGCAGCGGTTCGCGTTGCGTGACCACGCGGCGCTTCTTTCCATGCGGCGTCAGATCGCATGAGAACACCTGGCCGTCGTCACGCAAGGCCTCGTTTGCTGAGAAATTGAACACATCGGCGACGCGCCCGATCTCGTAGCGCGAGTCCTTCATGCACAGCCCCGATTCGAGCGTGACCAGCGCCGCCGCCTCTTCAGTTCGACTGCGCAGCAGTTCCGCCGCGCGATTGAGGATGGACGCGCGCTCGAAGCGCGACAACTTCGGCTTATATCGCATGGCCGCATCGTAGGCCAAGCGCACGTCGTCGACCGACGCCTTGGGCACGGTGCCCACCACGTCTCCGGTGTAGGGGTTCGTCACTTCAATGATGCGGTCGCGCGTCAGCTTGTTGCCGTCGATGCGCAGCGCCTCTTCGCGAAACTGGGACGGTTTCAGATCGATATGATTCATGCGTGCTGCTCCGGAAGATGGGCGTCGGCGGCGTGTTCGTGCAGGGCATTCAACGCGAGATCGAACACGTCGAAATTCCTCAGCGCCCGTCCTTCGAGCGCCTCGGCAAGCGGACGGTTGAACAACAGCGGCACGGTCTGCTCCGACAGGCCACCGTGCGATCGCAATGGCACGGTCAATCCCGACAGGTCGTGCGCGGCGGCGCTACTGCCGAGCACGTACGATTTATCGCTAATCACGACGAGATCGCCGACGCGGTCCGGCGGCAATTCGAAGCGCGCGCACGCTTCGTCGCGAGTCAATACCGCCTCGATGTGCGGCAAATCCATCAGCCGCCTGCGCAGCACGACACCGTCGTCGCCCGACGGCAGATACACCGTCGCGTACGACCCCAGCGCGCCATGGTGGCGCACGTACGGATCCGTGATCGGCAGGATCACTCGCGGACCGCCGTCGGCGACACCGCGCCCCAGCCAGTCGTCGAGCAGGTCCTGCAGATAGATGATGTTCGGCTCACCGGTTTTCGGATCGTGCTTGGCGTTCATCCCGTGATCCGCCGTGATGCCGAGCACCGCGCCCAGTTCGTGCAGACGCGACAGATAGCGGTCCATCATCGCGTAAAACGCGTTTGCGCCCTCGGTGCCCGGCGCAAACTTGTGCTGGACGTAGTCGGTCGTCGACAGATACATCAGATCCGCCCGATCGTTTTCGAGCAGCCACACGCCGGTCGCGAATACGAATTCGGACAGGGCCGCGCTGTAAATCTCCGGCAGCGGCATGTTCACGCGCTCCAGCAGCCGGTCGATGCCGTTTGCCTCGACCGTGGCCTCGTCGGCTTTTTCCGCCGACACGCAGATGCCTTTCAGCCCGTGGCCGAGCAACGCCCGCAGCTTGTCTTTCGCGGTGACCACGGCGACCCGCGAGCCCGCTGCGGCGGCGGCGGCCAGCAGCGTGCCGGCGCGCAGATAGCGCGGATCGTTCATCAGCACTTCGCGGCCGCGGCCTGCATCGGCGTCGCGATCATAGAAATAGTTGCCGCAGATGCCGTGCACGGCCGGCGGCGCGCCGCACACGATCGACAGGTTGTTCGGGTTGGTGAACGACGGCATCACGCATTTCGCCTTTAGCGCGGTACCGTTTGTGAGCAGTTCAGCCAGAAACGGCGTGGCCCCGGCTTCCGCCGCGCGATACAGATAGTCGTATTCGCAGCCATCAATGCAGACGATCACTGTCGGACGGCGCGGCAAGCGATAACTTCTGCCGTTGACGGCAATAGTTGGAACTGAATTCATATCGGGCTCCCCTGATGAAAATCGGATAGTCAAAACGTGCGCCGGATGAAGTACGTGCAAACCGAGCTGAGCAAGCCGACACACGCGATGTAGAGCGCGACCCACCACGGCTGCAGATTGCCGTAATGCAGCAGCGACGTGGCGACGAGCGGCGTGATCGAGCTGGAGACGATGCCCGACACCTGATACACGATCGAGATACCGCTATAGCGCACCCGCGTATCGAACAGTTCGCAGAACATCGCGGCCTCGGGACCGTAGACGAACGCGTAGATCACGCCGAGTACGATCACGATCGTGGCCGTCACGGCAGCGAGACTGGTCGAATAGTGAAATACCGCGAACGACGGCCATGCGCTCAAGCCGCAGACCAGTGCGCCCCAGCCGAACACCTTGCGGCGGCCAATCCGGTCCGACAGGCGCGAGGCGAGTGGAATCATGAAGATCAGCACGAGTGCGGCAAGCGTCACGGCCATCAGAATCGACGACTTCGCGTAGTGCTGGATGCCGATCAGATAGCTCAACGCGAACACCGCATAGGTGTTGAAAATGACACCGTCGATATAGCGGGCGCCCCAACCCAGCAGCACGTTGCCGCGATAGTCGGCGAAAACTTCGCGAACCGGTACTTTCGCGACGGCGTGCGCGTCGCGCAGCTTCGTGAACGCGGGCGTTTCCACGACGCGCAGCCGGATAAACATTCCCACAGCGACGAGCAGAATGCTGGCCATGAAGGCGACCCGCCAGCCCCATTGCAGGAACGCGTCGGGCGTGAGCCAGGTCGTCAGGACGGCGACCGCGCCGCTGCTCAGACACAGGCCGATCGCGAGCCCGATCTGCGGATAGGATGCGTACAGGCCGCGCTGTTTGCGAGGCGCATACTCGAAGGCCATCAGCACGGCGCCGCCCCATTCGCCGCCGAGACCGATGCCTTGCAACAGCCGCAACAGCAGCAGACAGACCGGCGCCCAGATGCCGATCGACGCGTAGGTCGGCAACACGCCGATCAGGAACGTGGACACGCCCATGATCGAAAGCGTCAGCACGAGCAGCGGCTTGCGTCCGAAGCGATCACCGAAATGACCGAAGATCACGCCGCCGAGCGGCCGCGTGACGAAGCCGACCGCGTACACGGTGTACGCCAGCATGGTGGAAACAAAGGCGTTGCCGGTCGGAAAGAAAAGCTTGTCGAACACGAGTCCGGTGATCGTGCCGTAGAGAAAAAAGTCGTACCACTCGACGGTCGTGCCGATCAGACTGGCTAGGGCAACCGACTTGACAGACCTGACGTCGACGTTGACCGTCGCGCCTCCTGCAATATCCACTGCTTCCATTGCTTGTCTCCTGTTAGTTGCCGGGCCCGTGGCGTCATCTGACGTCCGCTGCCTCGGCACTTGCCTTTTAGATGGCTTTTGTCGCGCGACAAGTTACGCCGCGGTGAAACCGGATCGCTCTTTTCCTCCTGGATTGCGCTCAGCAATGCTGATGCGGTTGGTTCGCCGCTGCCCGAACATCAGGCCGCTGCGGCGATGAAGTTACGTCCGCGCGGCCCACTCAACGCATGCGCGATCATCCGGTCCGATTCATCGACGCTTACGCCATAGCTCGAAAACGACGTGTGCACACCCAGTCCTTCGAGGAAACCGGTCAGATAGTCGCGTGCCTCAGACAACGGGCACGGAAAGACTTTGGCAAGCACGGCGTCACGCTCGGCGTTTTTCCCCAGCGCGAGATCCAGCACCATCGGCAGCGTAAATGAACAGGCGATCCCATGGGGCAGACCGTGATGGATCGTCATCTCATACGAAATCGAATGGGCTAGCGCGGTCTTCGTGTTCGAGAACGCGAGCCCCGCTTTGAGCGCGGCGAGCGAGGCCCGTTCGCGCAACGTCCGGTCCTGCAGATTGCCGACCAGCTCAGGCAGCGTAGCCAGCATGTCGCGCGCGGCGGACACGGCGAATTCGTCGGAGATCGGATTCGCATTGACATTCCAGATCGCTTCGAGCGCATGCGAAAGTGCGTCGAGACCGCTTTGCACCGTGACTGATTGCGGTAGCGACAGCGTGAGATCCGGATCGACGATCGCGGCCTCCGGCCAGGTCTGCGGGAGTTGCAGCGAATACTTGCGTTGCTTGATCGTGCGGTCCCAGATCGTCGCCCATGGTGTCACTTCGCTGCCGGTGCCCGCCGTGGTCGGCACCGTGATCAGCGATTTCACACGCGGCGGCGTGAACGGTTTGCCCACATCGAGCAAGGCCAGGAGTTCGTCGAATTCGTTGCGCTCCGTCCCGACCATCAGCGTTTTCGCCGTGTCGAGCACGCTGCCGCCGCCGATCGCGACGATCACGGGACAGCTCTCGTGCCGCCGCCAGAAATCGCGATACAGGCCGGCAATGTGAGTGACGTCCGGATTCGGCTGCACATCGTCGATGACCGCGACCACGCTGTCTCCGCACAGCTCGCGCACACGCCGTACGAGTCCGATCTGCGCCGCCTCCGCGAACGTCACCACGACGGCACGGCGGCCGCCGAGAATCTCGGGCAAGCGCGTGATGCAACCGGCTCCGAAATTGACCTCTACAGGATTCCAAAAGACACCGTTCATCGTCTCCCCTCGTTTGGTAGGTGTTCGTCACGAGTGAATTATGGGAAACATCGATGTATAGTAAAAATACAAATATTTCCATTGATGTATTCAAACAAGCTATGCGACTCACCCAATTGCGCTCGTTTTACGCAGTCGGCAAGCACGGCAGCGTGACCGCTGCCGCTCGCGCGCTACACGTCAGCCAGCCGACGGTCACGACGCAGGTGCGCGATCTGGAGGAAAGCTACGGGGTCGAGCTCTTCCATCGCAGCGGCCGTCGGATCATCTTGACCGCGGCTGGCGAAACCCTGTTTGCGATTGCTCAGCGGATGTTCGGTAACGAACAGGAGGCTATCGATTTTCTGAAGGAATCGGCGGGCCTGAGCACCGGCATCATCCGTGTGGGGGCCGTCGGGCCATTGCACGCAATGGAAATCGTCGCGGCGTTTCATCGTCGCTACCCGGGGCTGCGCGTATCGATCCGGCTCGGCAATTCCGAGGAAACCGTGCACGGCCTGTTGTCGTATGAAACGGACGTCGCAGTGCTGGCGCAATACGGTGCCAACCCTCTGCTCCATTACGTGCCCTATCGGCAGCACCCGCTGGTCATCATCGTTCCGGCGACGCATCGGCTGGCGCGCCGGCGCAGCGTCCGCCTGGAAGAACTTCGCGACGAACCGATGATCATGCGAGAGCCGGGCTCCACCACCCGCAAGGCGCTGGAAGACGCACTACGTCAGCACAGCATCGAACCGAATTTTTCGCTGGAAGTGGGCAGCCGCGAGGCCGTGCGCGAAGCGGTCATACTCGGACTCGGCATAGCTGCGGTGTCGGAGCGCGAACATGTCGATGATTCGCGACTGCGCAAGCTGACGATCCAGGGTGAGCACGTGCTGACGCACGCGCATGTCGCCTGCCTCGCCGAGCGTAAAGCCGCACGGCTCGTGCAGGCTTTCCTGGATGTGGTCAATCAGGTATTGACCGAAAAGGACGCCGAGGCCGCCGCAAACTGAGTGCGGGCAGGCCGTGTGGCGTTCAGAAGCGGGATTCTGGGTTATATGTTTGTCATATTGCGGTGCGATCTCAACACAACGGATCGCGGCGGAGCACTCCGCTCGAACGGATAGTCGATTAGCGGGTTGTCAAAGGGTACTCAACAGATACAGGAGGAGACATCATGCGTAAACTTCGCTCGCAGAGCTGGTTCGGCCGGAACGATAAGGACAGTTTCATTCATCGCTCGTGGATGAAAAACCAGGGCATTCCACACGACGAATTCGACGGACGACCGGTGATCGGCATCTGCAATACGTGGTCGGAACTGACCCCGTGTAACGCGCATTTTCGCGAGCTCGCCGAGTACGTGAAAAAAGGCGTCCACGAAGCAGGCGGTCTGCCGCTCGAATTTCCGGTGATGTCGCTCGGCGAATCGAATCTGCGGCCTACT
>NZ_JAQQEF010000002.1:0-641648 GCF_046027605.1 Paraburkholderia fungorum | reverse complement strand
TACACAGACAAAGCCCCGCGCAGGCAACGAGCTCAAACAAAACCCAACGCCGCAGCCAGACAACCCAAAAACGCCGAACGGCAAATCACCGCCTGGCAAGCGGCCGAGCCTGCCGTTGAGTCTCTCCGACAAACAACTGCCGCGGCCGCCCGATCTTCTGTTCCGGATCAGCAATCATCTCATTCCACTGCGCAATCCACCCCACCGTCCGCGCCATCGCGAAGATACAGGTAAACATAGCTGTAGGAATCCCCAACGCCCGCTGCACGATCCCCGAATAAAAATCCACATTCGGATAAAGCTTCCGCGAAACGAAGTAGTCATCCTCAAGCGCGATCTTCTCAAGCGCCATCGCTAGCTTGAACAACGGGTCATCATGCAGCCCCAGCTCTTCCAGCACTTCATGACAGGTCTCACGCATCAGCTTCGCACGCGGATCATAATTCTTGTACACGCGGTGGCCAAATCCCATCAGCTTCACGCCCGAATCCTTGTCCTTCACCTTCGCAATGAACTCGGGAATGTTGTCGACCGAACCAATCTCTTCCAGCATATTCAACGCCGCTTCATTCGCGCCGCCATGCGCCGGTCCCCACAAGCACGCAATGCCCGCCGCAATACAGGCAAACGGATTCGCACCCGACGAACCGGCTAACCGAACCGTCGAGGTCGACGCATTCTGCTCGTGATCCGCATGCAGAATCAAAATACGATCCAGTGCGCGCACCAGCACGTCATTGACCTCATACTCTTCCGCCGGATTGGCAAACATCATCCGCATGAAATTCGCGCTATACGACAACTCGTTGTTCGGATAAACAAACGGCTGCCCCACGGTGTACTTGTACGCCATCGCCACCAGCGTCGGCAGCTTCGCGATCATGCGAATCGCGGATACGTCGCGATGCTGCGGATTGCTGATGTCAAGCGAGTCGTGATAAAACGCCGACAACGCGCCGACTGCCGCCACCAGAATCGCCATCGGGTGCGCATCACGGCGGAAACCGCGGAAAAAGAAGTGCATCTGCTCGTGCACCATCGTGTGCTGCGTCACGGTATGGACGAACTCTTCCTTCTGCTGCGCATTCGGCAATTCGCCCTTCAGCAACAGATAACACGTCTCGAGGAAGTCAGCGTTTTGCGCCAGATTGTCGATCGGATAACCGCGATACAGCAGCTCGCCCTTGTCACCGTCGATATACGTGATTTCAGAATTGCATGCCGCCGTGGACATGAATCCCGGGTCGTAGGTGAACTTGCCGGTCTGGCCGTACAGCTTGCGAATGTCGATGACATCCGGCCCGAGCGTGCCCTGATAAACGGGCAAATCAATCGTCTGGTCGCTGTCCGAAAAGCTCAGCGTCGCGTGTGTCTTCGAGTTCATCTACACGTTCCTTTTACTTTCACATCGCACACATGCCGGCATGCTCGATCGTCGGATCGCCGCGTGGCATGCTCAGGCTCCGCTTCGCATTCTACGGTCCGTAAGGGCTTTGATTGCGCCGATTGACCGCAACAATCCATCTCGGCTCGCGCAACATTCGTTGTCTGAAAGATGCGTGTAATCGCCCGAAACAGGTAGAAACATGCACCAGTGCGCGCGTGGGAACGCGTTCGGTCCGCTCAATGGCATTGTCAGCCAAATGAAGCCTGGTACGCTTACTGCAACAATGTTTTGCGGCAGCCAGGCTGCACAAGCACGGCCGCTCTGCGATACTGACCCCGTGTTTTGCTTCCCCTGCGAACACATCGCTGTTTTTGCCCGCCGTCCAACGGCGGGCTTTTTTCATCAGCTAGAAGAACAGGAAGGACCAGATGAATGCCTCTCTCGAAACGCTGTTTCCGGATCACGTCCACAACGAAGACAACATCGTCACCGCGCTGAATCATCAGGACATCGTCGTGGCGTTGTCGGCGGCGCTAAAGACGCAAGACGTGGCGGTGCTGCATATGCTTTATCCGCGTACGGATGCGCGCACCCACCGCAGTCTCGATGCGCTCGTGAACGTGCTGCACGGCCATGGCCTGCATGAAGTCGCGGATCTGATCGCGCAGGAGGCGCACTATCTGCTGTTCAAAGATCCTGTGAAGGCATGGAAAGCCTTCCACGAAATTCGCAACGACTCGCTCGCGATTGGCGTGCATCTGTATTACCACGGCCTCGTCGGCGAAGCCGCGGAACGCGCGCTCGATAAAGACGCCCATCGCAAAGCTTGAACTTCACCCGTTGAGCAAGTGCAAGTACTGCGTGCTCAGTTCCGGGTGCTGAGCGCGGCTCGCACGAATCGCCTTGAGGCAAGAAGCATCAATTCATTGCAGGCTTCTTGCACGACCGTTGCCCATTCAGTGGCGCACCCTGGCGCGCGAATCAAGCACTCAATGTCACGTCACGCGTTTATCAAACGTCCACTGAACGAATGAACTCGTCGACGTAGCGATTGAACGCCGCCGGATGCGCGAGGTTCATCCCGTGCGAGGCACCGCGCACCGTTTCGCGGCGCGCATCCGGCAGCCATGTTTGCAGCGCCGTCGCAGTGCGGCGGAACATGTCTGGACTCTTTTCACCGTCGATCAGCAGCACCGGGCAGCGCACTTCAGCCGCCTGCTCCGGTACGTAAGCGGGCAATGGGTCGCGGAATTGACGCGCAAGCGTGTGCGCGTTGTCGGTCGCCATCCTGCGAAAACCGGGCGTGCTCATCGCCCAGAAACCGGGCCGGCTTACCGAATCGACGAAGAGTTGCAAGCCGGCTTCCACTTCGCCTGTTTCGATCAGTTGAGCGGCTTTCGCGCGCAAGGCGTTGACGGTCTCGGGCAAACTCGCGGGCGCTCGCCCGGCGATCTGCAAGGGGCCACCCGGATCGGCGAGCGTCAGCGTACGCACGTACTGTGGATGGCGTCGCCCGAAATGAAACGCTACGCAGCCGCCACGCGAATGCCCTACTACATGCGCCGGCCCGGCGCCAAAACGATCGATGAACTCAGCCACGTCGTCCGCATGTTCGCTCCAGCTGAACGGCTGGTCGGGCTCGGTATCCGTCACCGGCCAGTAGTGCGTGAGACTCACCGCAACGCAGCGGTACTGCGTCGACAGACCCGCGAGTTGCGGTTGCCAATAACGGTAGTCGCACAGCGAGCCGTGCACGAACAGCAGCAGCGCGCCAGCGCCCGCCTCCACATACGGCATCCGCAAGCCGCTATGCAGTTCGATAAAAGACGGGGATGCGGGCGAGGACGAAGCGGAAACAGATTGATTCACAGGTGGTTCACGGACGGCGCGGCAACGCCTGAATACGGCGACGCCGGCTGGAAATGGATTCGAGGAAGAAATCGTGGCCGCGTCCCTGCCCCGCAAACGTCCCGTGCCGGATCACTCGTACGCGCTGTCATCGAGCAAGCCGGCGGCAACCGCCGCGCCCGCGCCGCGCACCGCACAGGTGAGCGGTTCGTCGGCGACGTGGACGTCGAGTCCGAGTTCGTTGGTCAGACGCCGGCCCAGATTGCCGAGCAGCGCGCCGCCGCCGGTCAGCACAATACCGCCGTGCGCGATATCCGTCACCAGTTCGGCAGGCGCCGTTTCAAGCGCGCGTTTCACGGCGCCGATCACCTGACGCAGCGGACCATCGATCGCCTCGGCGATATCGTGGTTGCTCAATTGAACCGTGCGCGGCAAGCCGTCGTCGACGCTGCGCCCGGTCGCGTTCATATGCTCGACCGGCACGTCGCGCACAGCCGAACCGATGCCCTTCTTCACGTGTTCGGCGGTTTGCTCGCCGAGCAACACGCCATACAGGTTGCGCACATAACTAACGATCGCCATGTCGAAACTATCGCCGCCCACGCGAATCGAGCCGCTATACGCGAGACCGCCTAGCGAGATCACACCGACTTCGGTCGTGCCGCCGCCGATGTCGACCACCATCGAGCCGATCGCCTCCGACACCGGCAAGCCCGCACCGACCGCCGAGGCCAGCGATTCGCCGATCAGACTGACCTTCCACGCGCCGGCCGCCACCGCGGCCTCCTTGATCGCGCGACGCTCGACCTGGGTCGCGCCCTCCGGCACGCACACGGTGAATGCGGCGCGCCTGCTGAACAGCGGCCGCGGGCGGGCCATGTCGACGAATTGTCGGATCATCTGCTCAGCGGCGGAAAAATTGGCGATCACGCCATGGCGCACCGGCCGCACGGCCTCGACGTTGCCCGGCGCGCGACCGAGCAGCTGACGCGCTTCGGCGCCCACTGCCGCCACGCGCTTGTGCCCGGCGGCAGGCTCTTTCTGGAACGCCACGACGGACGGCTCGTTCAGCACGATGCCGCCGTTGTCGGTATAGATGAGCGTGTTGGCCGTACCGAGGTCAACTGCCACGGAATGACGGAACAGTCGATCGAAAAGCGGGTAATGCGGCGTCGGTCTGGCCATAGGAAGGCTCTGATATGTCGTTATCCGCCCATTCCGGGCAGTCTGGAAAATGCGCCCCCGGTCACCCCGTGCCGCGTGGTACGCCCGGATGGGCGTTGCGCGTTCCGCGCGGCGGAGGTGATTTTCATACTAATGAGCAGTTAACGGCAAGCAAAACAGAATCTTTAGGGCCACTTTTCAATTTCAGGCCAGTTAATCGCGTGACAACGCGCCCAGCGCATGCTCCAACGCCCGCTTGCCGAGCTCGACGCCGTCCGCGTTGATCGTGTGTCCGATCCCGGGCAACGCGTAGGCGTCGACCGTGTAGCCGGCGTTGCTGAATGCATCCGCGGCGTATTCCAGTTCCTGTACCGGGATCACTTCGTCGTCTTCGCCGTGCACGAGCGTGAGCGGTGTGCCATTCTGCGCGACGATCACCGAGGCGAGCCGCCCCGAATACGCGACCACGGCGGCAGCGCCTTCCGCGCTGGCCGCCACGTGATGCAGCGCCATGATCGAGCCTTGTGAGAAACCCACCAGCGCAAGCCGGCCGAAAGGTGCCTGCCAATACGTCAGTTCCGCTTCGAGCATGCGGCGCAAAGCCGGATAGGCCGCGGCGACACGCGCCTCGCGGTTGCCTTCGTTGACATCGCGCAGGCTGAACCATTGGCGTCCGCCGAAGCCGCCGTCAAAAGCATCGGTGCCGTCGAGCGAAGTGAACGCCACGTCCGGCAGACTCTCGCTCCAGATGTCCGCGAGCGGCATCAGATCGCGCGCATTGCTGCCCACGCCGTGCATCAGCACCACCAATGCCTTGGCGGGCATTGTCGCCGGCGCGCGCCGCCAGCCGTGTTCGAATTGCTCCCACGCCATATTCAACTCCTCTTTGTGCTCGCTGTATTCCCGGTTCGGGTTTCCGCACGCGTAGCCAGGCATCCGTCGACGTGCTGCCGTCTTGCCTACGCACGCCGCAACGCCTGGCTCCATGCAGCCTCAGCCGGGAGCATACGCTGCCGGAGGGGTTTGCGCGGTCGCCGCTGCGTGGGTCGGACCTGCGTGGGTCGCGACGCCAAAACCCGAATACAGGTATGCTTTTGCGAGCATTCGCCGGGTTGTCCGATTCGCTGCCCGTGGAGTGAATAGAACGCCTGTATAGAACATCCGTCGCACCGCAATCCGGAGAACCGTTTGAGCCAGCCCCCTTCCGCGCCCGCTGCCACGCCGCCCGCACCACCGCCGCCGCTTCAAGGCGGCAAACTGGTTCTGGCGACCATCGCCGTCGCGCTCGCCACTTTCATGAACGTGCTCGACACGTCGATTGCGAACGTTGCGATTCCAACCATTTCGGGCAACCTCGGCGTCTCGGTCGATGAAGGCACGTGGGTCATCACGGTGTTCGCCGCCGCCAACGCCGTCTCGATTCCGCTGACCGGCTGGCTCACGCAACGCATCGGCCAGGTCAAGCTGTTCGTCGGCGCGATTCTCATGTTCGTGCTGGCGTCGTGGCTTTGTGGCATTGCGCCCACGCTGCCGATCCTGCTGGTCGCGCGGATTTTCCAGGGCGCGGTGGCCGGCCCGCTGATTCCACTCTCGCAAGCGATTCTGCTCGGCTCATATCCCAGGGAGAAATCCTCGACCGCGCTCGCGCTATGGGCAATGACGGCCACCGTTGGCCCGATTGCGGGCCCGGCGCTCGGCGGCTGGATCACGGATAGCTATAGCTGGTCGTGGATCTTCTACATCAACATCCCGGTCGGTATTTTCGCGGCCGGCGTCACGTGGATGATCTATCGCACCCGCGAATCGGCAACCCGCAAGCCGCCCATCGACGTCATCGGGCTCGGTCTGCTGATTACGTGGGTCGCGTCGCTGCAGATCATGCTCGACAAGGGCAAGGACCTCGACTGGTTCTCGTCGCCGGTGATCGTGATTCTCGGTATTACCGCCGTGATCAGTTTCGCTTTCTTCCTCGTGTGGGAGTTGACCGAAGAGAATCCGATCGTCGATTTGCGGCTCTTCCAGCAGCGCAACTTTCTCGGCGGCACGATTGCGATTTCAGTAGCGTACGGCGTGTTCTTCGGCAATCTGGTGCTGCTGCCGCAATGGATGCAGGAGTATCTGAACTACCGCTCGGTCGATGCCGGTCTGGTTACCGCGCCGCTCGGCATCTTCGCGGTGCTGCTTGCGCCGGTGATGGGCCGCGTGCTGCCACGCTCGGACGCACGCATCATTGCGACCCTCGCGTTTATCGGCTTTGCGATCGTGTTTTATATGCGTTCGAAGTACGTGATCGAAATCGATACCTGGCATCTCGTGCTCCCCACGCTGCTGCAAGGCATTCCGATGGCGCTTTTCTTCGTGCCGCTGACTGCGATCATTTTGTCCGGCCAGCCGCCGAACAAAATTCCTGCCGCCGCGGGCCTGTCGAACTTCGCGCGGGTGTTTTGCGGCGCCGTGGGCACCTCGATCGCCGGCAACGAGTGGAACAACCGCACGGTGCTGCACCATGAACGGCTCACCGAGCAGGCCAGCGTCAACAACCCATTGTTTAACCAGCAGATCGATTCGACCCAGTCACTGCTGCATCTGAATCCGCAATCGGCGCATGCGCTGTTCGATTTCACCGTGAACACCCAGGCCGCGATGATGGGCCTGAACGACATTTTCTTTGTGTCGGCGATCATTTTCATTCTGATCATTCCGCTGATCTGGATTACAAAGCCGGCCAAGGGCGGCGGCGGACCGGATGCAGCGGGCGCGCACTGATAGCGGTGTTTTCAGTCGTGGCGATTCCATGCGATGACGACGGGTCACAGCGATTCAGTCGACGCAGACGCAAAGGGCGCGGGGTCAGCGGAAATAGCGTGCGGGCGTGTCGCCGAAGGTATCGCGGAACACCGCGATAAATGAAGAGACGTCGTTGTAGCCGACCTCGAGCGCCACCTGCGTGACGCTCGCCCCGGCGCCCAGCCGCTCCAGCGCAACCAGCAGCCGCAATTGCTGCCGCCACTGGCCGAAGGTCTGCCCGGTCTCCTTGACGAAGAGGCGTGCCGCCGTGCGCGAGGTCACGCCGGCGCTCGCCGCCAGATTGTCGAGCACCGCCGGCTCCGCCACGTTGATGTTCAGCGCCTGGGCAATCCGCTGAATGCGTGGATCGCGTGGCCATTGCAGCGCGAGAGGCGCCGTGGGTAATCCGGACAAGCGGTCCAGCATGACTTGTAGAAGACGCTCAGCGGGTTCGTCGAGCGGTGGGTCGAGCGGCAGATCGGCCGCGGCATCCAGCAAAGCTTCCGCCAGGCGGTCGAGCGCCAGCGCAACGTTTTGCGCGGGGAGCGGCGCGGCGTCCGGCGCCGCATACAGCGTATAGAGCCGCACAGGCTCGGCAGCGGACAGGCAATGCGGCGTGTTCGCCATCAGCCAGAGTCCATGACCGGGCGGCACGACCCATCGGCCGGTTTCGGTGCGCACGGTCAGCACGCCGGCGCCCACGTGGATCAAGCACACGCGACGATAGGCGCGCCATAGCTCGTCCAGCGCGTCGTAGCGCTCGTCGACTACGAATACCGGACGCTCGACGCCGTCCGGATCGAAGGCTTCCGCCATAGTTGTCCGTTTTGCCCGGTTGCGATGAGAAATACAGCAAGATTAGCATAGCAGTTGCGAAACGCCGCTCCAGCCCGTCAGCGTCTCGCCGCGCGAACAATGGGCGCCAGGTTGCCAGTAGAATTGCCGCTTCAGCGGTCCGAGCCCAATGAACTACGCATCCATCCTCGAACAGATTCATCGCGATCTTCAACCTTATCTGGGCAGCGGCAAGGTCGCCGATTACATTCCCGAACTCGCGAACGTCCCGGCCGGGAGTTTCGGCATGGCGATCATCACGGCCTCGGGCGACGTGTTCCGCACTGGCGCCGCCGACACGCGCTTTTCCATTCAGAGTATTTCGAAGCTATTCGCCTGCACGATGGCGTTCCGGCTGCTTGGCGACGAACTCTGGCAACGCGTGGGGCGCGAGCCGTCCGGCAACGCCTTCAATTCATTGGTCCAGCTTGAAGCCGAACACGGCAAGCCGCGCAATCCGTTCATCAACGCAGGCGCACTGGTCGTCACCGACGTGCTGTGCCGCCGTTTCGTGCAGGCCGAAACGGCGCTGGTCGAATTCATGCGGCGGCTGACGGGCGAAACCAGCATCAACTACGATTCGCGCGTCGCGCTCTCGGAGTTGCAGCACGCCCACCGCAATCGTGCGATGGCGCATTTCATGGCGAGCTTCGGCAACATGGAAATGCCGCCGGAAGTAGTAGTCGACGCTTATTGCCGGCAGTGCGCGATCTCGATGAGCTGCATCGAGCTGGCGAAGGCGGCGCTGTTTCTGACCAATCATGGTGTTGTGCCCGCCACTGGCGAGCGGATTCTCGATACGAGTTCCGCCAAACGGCTCTCGGCACTGATGCTGACCTGCGGCACCTATGACGCGGCGGGCGATTTCGTCTACCGGGTCGGCTTGCCGGCGAAAAGCGGCGTGGGCGGTGGGATCGTGGCGGTGCTGCCGGGCGAAATGGCCGTGTGCGTGTGGTCGCCGGGACTCGACAGCAACGGCAATTCGCTGGCAGGGGTGCTGGCGCTGGAGTGGTTGACGACTTATACGGGGCAGTCGATTTTTTGATTCGTGCCTCAACGGCGGCGACATGGCGAGCTTATCTGTTGTTCCTATCCTCGCCCTGCGCCGCCTCCCTCGATTGAACGCTCGCCTGATTCAGGCGCGCTCGACCAACTCCGCGAACACCGTCTGATAAGACGTCCCGCCGACCACTCTCTCGTTCACACCGTCTTCGAAATCGATCCAGCCCGAATTGAAACCGTCGATCATCTCGATGCGCGGCGCGGGCGAGGACGTGCCTTGCGACTGGAACAGCGCCTCCCACTGATCGCGCGGCACCGCCTGGGCTTTCACCGACCGGCCAAGCACGTCGCCTAACATCGCGGCGATTTCGGTTTGCGTATAACGCTGGGGCCCTTCGATCTCGATTACGCGGCGTCCCTGCCACGACTGAGCAAGTGTCTCAGCGATCACGCGGCCGATATCCGCAGTGGCGATCATCGGATAGGCACGCTCGAGCGGTTGCAGAAAGCTCGGCATCACGCCCGTTTCGCGCGCGGGCGCGATGTCCCACAGCGAGTTCTCCATGAACCACGCGGGCCGCAAGATCGCTGTCGGGATGGGCAGATCCGCGAGCGCTTCTTCGAGAATATGCACCTGCGTGATGAGACCGAGACCCGACTCGCGCTGGCCGCCAATCGACGAGAGCGCCACGACGCGCTCCGGCCTCGCCTTCATCAGTGCCGCTTTCAGCGCCGCCGCCGCTGCGTGCGCATTCGGATAGCCCGGCTGCGGTGCGAAGTTCGGCGCCACCATGACGAAGACGCCCGCCGTGCCGCTGAACGCCGCAGCGAGCGCGTCCGACTCTTCGAAGGACGCGATTGCCACTTCGGCGCCCCGCTCCGTCCACTCCGCCGCCTTGTTTTTGTCGCGTAACACGGCGCGCACGGCATGCCCCGCGTCCAATAAAGCGCGTGCTGCCGCGCCGCCTACTTGCCCTGTCACACCAGTGATTGCATACATGCTCGCTGCTCCCTGAATGCGGCCCATGCCGCGCTGAGCAACATTCTCGGTGCTTTTTATTGATTTCACGAGAGCATGGATGTCATTAATTTAATGACTTCATGGCATTAAATGTCCCCATCCGATGCCCCGCGATGCTATGCAGAAACACCAGGGGATCCGGCCGAATCGGGCACTCGTATGTCACTTCGATACTGCGCAATTCCGCGGTGGCTGTGAGTCTAGCCCGGGCCTAAATCCTGAACACCGCCACCATCTCTTTCAACATTCGCGCCTGTTCGTCGAGCGACTGCGCCGCTGCTGCAGCCTCTTCGACCAGCGCGGCGTTGTTCTGCGTAACCGAATCCATTTCCGCGACGGCGTCGGCGACCTGCTCGATACCCGTGCTTTGCTCCGTCGAAGCAGCCGATATCTCGTCCATAATGTCCGCCACGCGCCGCACCCCGGTGAGGATCGCCTGCATGCGGCCGCCTGCCTCGGTTACCAGCGTGCCGCCCGCCTGTACTTTTTCGCTCGACGTCTCGATCAGCTCCTTGATCTCTTTCGCCGCAGCCGACGAGAGCTGCGCCAGCATGCGCACCTCGGCGGCCACCACCGCGAAGCCGCGTCCTTGTTCTCCGGCGCGCGCAGCTTCGACCGCTGCATTGAGCGCCAGAATATTGGTCTGGAACGCGATGGCATCGATAATCGCGATGATGTCGCGGATACGTCCCGAGCTCTGGTCGATTTCTTTCATCGTCGTCACCACCTCGCCCACCACGGAGTTGCCATGATTGGCCATGTCCGCCGCATTGGCAGCAAGAGCCAGCGCCTGACGTGCATTCTCGGCGTTTTGCCGGACCGTGCCGGTCAGCTCTTCCATGCTGGCCGCGGTTTCCTGTAACGACGCAGCCTGCTGTTCCGTGCGTGCGGACAGATGGAGATTGCCTGACGCGATCTGCTGGGCGGCCGTGGCGATGGCATCGCTTGCGTGACGCACCGTTGTGACGGTGCTTACGAGGCCGTCGCGCATTTGCGAAAGACCGTGCAGCAGCATGCCCATTTCATCGTGCGAACGCGCTTCGATCCGTTGCGACAGATCGCCCGTCGCGATCCGGTTGAAGTGTTCCAGCGCCTCACCGAGCGGACGGCCGATCGCGCGGCGCAGCGACACGAAGGTGAAGACACCGCCGAGCAGCCCAAATACGACGGAGGCGATCGTTATTGCGCGAAAGCGCCGGAAACTTGCCTCCGAGTCATCGTACTGTGCCTTTGCCCGATCGCGTTGAAACTGCTTGAGATCAGCACTCACCGTGACATAGTCCGTATTGGCCAGCGCGATTTTCTTCAACGCGACCTTGACGGCCGCATCATCCATGCCCTTGACCGAATCCGCAAAAGCATCGAGTTGGTTCTGCACGTGGCTACGCCTGGCATTGACCGCGGCGGCAAGACGGTTTTCATCCGATGTGGCAGGCAAGGCCAGATACTTCGTCCACGCCTCCATACCCTGCCCTTTGAGCATGCGGTAAGTGGCAATGTCTTTCTCGACCGTCGGGGCGGCCGGATCGAAAGCGATCCGGTCGACGGTCGTGCGCTCGCGGCTGATCGCGAGTTCCGCGTCGCCGATCAGCCGCGTGCTGGCGAGCTGGTTCGTATAGGTCTCGCGGTTGGCGTCGTTGCTGCGCGCCATACCCGTTACGCCGAGTGCGCCGATTGCCGTCAGCAGCACGGACAGAAAAAGTATCGCGGCGCCCAGACGCGCGCGTATCGACAGTTTTGACATCACGCGAACGTCCTTAGCGACCGGCGGCACAATCAAGAGAACGCTGGGTCATCTCTCCATTGACGAGCCGCATCAGATTGAGCGGATTGGCATTCTTCAGTGCGTCGGGCAACAACTCGTCCGGATAGTTCTGGTAGCACACCGGCCGCAGGAAACGGTCGATCGCGAGCGTGCCGACCGAGGTGCCGCGCGCATCGGAGGTCGCGGGCCACGGGCCGCCGTGAACGATCGCGTCTGACACCTCGACGCCGGTCGGATAACCGTTTACCAGCAGACGGCCGGCCTTTTCCTCGAGCCGTTCGATCAGCTTGCGGTGCGACTGCAGATCGCCGGGCGATGCGAATAGCGTGGCCGTCAACTGACCGCGCATCGCCGACGCGAAACGCAGCAAATCTTCCGCGCTGCCGAGTCCGACCACGATCGTGGCCGGTCCGAAGATTTCTTCTTCGAGCGGCCGGCTCGGATCGAACAGCAACGCGGCGTCGGCGACGAACAGATGTGCGGCGCCTTGCTGAGTTTCACCTTGCGCGGACGCGTGCAAGGTAATGCCTGCGTGATTCGACGCACGTTCGAGGCCCGCGCGGAAGTTGGCGAAGATGCCCGGATTCAGCATGGTCTGCGGCGCCTGCCGCTCGATCGCCTTGCCGAGGCTGTCGATAAATGCGCTGAATTGCGGCGAACGCACACCGAGCACAAGGCCCGGACTTGTGCACAGTTGGCCGCAACCCGTCGCGACCGAGGCCGCCAGTTCATTGGCAAGCGCCGCGCCGCGCTCCTGCAGGGCACCGTCCAGCACAAACACCGGATTCACACTCGACATCTCCGCGAACACCGGAATCGGTTGTTCACGCGCCGCCGCAAGATCGCATAGCGCCCGGCCGCCGCGCAGCGAACCGGTAAAGCCAACCGCCTGAATGCCAGGCGCCTGCACAAGGCGCGCGCCGACGCGCTCGCCATAGATCATGTTGAAGGTCCCTACCGGCATGCCGGTGCGTCGCACCGCGCGCTCGATTGCGTCCGCCATACGCTCCGACGTCACCAGATGGCCGGAGTGCGCCTTGACCACGACCGGGCAGCCGGCAGCCAGCGCGGACGCAGTATCGCCGCCAGCAACGGAGAACGCCAACGGAAAATTGCTCGCGCCGAACACCGCAACCGGACCGACGCCGATCCGGTATTGCCGCAGATCGGGACGCGGCAGTGGTCGCCGCTCAGGCAATGCCTGATCGATGCGCGCGCCGTAGAAATCACCCCGGCGCAAAACCTTGGAGAAGAGCCGCATCTGGTTGCTGGTGCGCGCCCGTTCACCGACGATACGCGCATTCGACAACGCGGTTTCGCGCATCACGTCGGCAATGAAATCGTCACCGAATGCGTCGATCTCCGCCGCAATTGCGTCGAGGAAATCCGCACGAGCGCTCGCGGGCAGCGCCCGATAACGCGGGAATGCTGCCGCCGCAGCCTCCGCGGCTGCGTCGATTTCAGCGTCGGTCGCCTGGGAAAACGCCACCGGATAAGCTTCGCTGGTCGATGCCGAGAGACTGTGCAACGAGATATCGCCACGCGCGCTGCGCTGGCCGCCGATGTAGTTGTGGCCGAGAATGGTTGCTGTCACTTGGTTTTGTGCTCGTTGTAATTGGCGTGGTAAGCAGCGCTCGCAGGTCTTCGCGCTACGCGCGCCGCTGTGGTCAGGGTCGCGAGACTCAGCCCGCGCCTCGACCTCAAACTCAAACAGTCAGCAGGAAAGGCGCGCCCGCGGACTGTGCGACTTCGCGGATCTTCTCGCGCAACGAATCGGGCATCGGAATGCCCTCCGCGCTGCGCGCAACGCGCGTGAGACGCTCAGGGTCCCCAGGGATCAATACAGGCTGCGACGGGTCGGCGGGCTGGCTTTCGCGCAGCGCGTCGATTACCGCGTCGAGATCGGCGTGGTATTCCTCGATAGGACGGAACGCCGCCGGATTCATCGCAAGGAAGAAATGGCCGATGTTGTCCGGCTCATCGCTCTTTTGCGTGCGGTTGCGCACGGGCGAGAACGAACCGCCCCCCAGCGTGCTGCCGAGAATCTGAGCGAACAGACCGAGGCCGTAGCCCTTGTGACCGCCGAGTGTCTTGCCGTCGCCGCCCAACGGCGCGAGGCCGCCACCGAGGCGCTCGAACAGCAGCCGGTAGGCTTCGGCCGAGTCGGTCAGCGGGTTGCCGTTCGCGTCGAGCGCCCAGCCCGGCGGCAACGGCTTGCCCTGCAACGCGTACACCTTGACCTTGTTCGACGCGACCACGCTGGTCGACACGTCGAGAATTACCGGCGGATGCCGGCCCGCCGGCGTGGCAAAGGCGAACGGATTGGTGCCGAGCATCGGCTCGGCCCCGAAAGTGGGCACCACCGTTGCAAGCCGGGTCGAGCACGACACCATCGCGATCAGTCCGCGTTCAGCCGCCATTTCCGCGTAGTAGCCCGCCGCGCCGAAATGCTGCGAGTTGAACACGGAGACCGCGCCCATATCGCACGCCAGCGCTTTCTCGATGGCCAGCTCCATCGCCATGCGCGAGGTCGGATGCCCCATCGCCGCATTGCCGTCGATCAGCGCGGTGGTCGCGGTCTCGCGCACGATACGCGGGCTCGCCTTCATGTCGATCTGACCGGCGCGATACAACTGGTCGTAGAACATCAGCATCGAGATGCCGTGCGAGTCGATGCCCTTCAGATCGGAATCGATCAGGATGTCGGCCGAAGCCGCGACCTGCCTGGGCGACATGCCCCAAGCTTCAAGGATGACCTCGATTTGCTGCCGTGCGATTGCGGCCCCGACGCGGGGCATAGTGTCTGCCATGACTGACCTGCTAAACGAAAGAATTGAATCGAAAAAAATGGGCTGGCGTGTTGCGTTGAGTTAAGCGTCAAACGTTATTGCGCGGTGGACATGGCCTCCGGTCCGCCGCGGCCGGCGAGACCAAGCCGCAACCAGACCACCGCTGCGCCGGTGCCGAGCAACAGCAGGCTAACGGCGGGCACGAGCATCGGCGCGGACGTGCTGCCCGTTACCTTGCCGACCCACGGCATGATGTTCTGTGCAAGAAAACCGCCAACGCTCGAGCCCGCCGCGATGACCGCGAGCGCCGCCGCGTCGCCCGCACCCTTCATGAACGAGGCCGGCAGCAAGCGTGGCGGCAATGCCCAGAAACACGGGATCATCAGATACAGACACGGTGCGCCGAGCGAGAGCGCCGCGAAACGCACCGCATTGCTGAACGGCCCGACGCTGGCGACGAAGCACAGAATGCCGAGCAGTGCTGCGCAGAACGCTGCGATCAGCACGCGGCGCGGCGTTTTCAGACGGCGCGGCAACCACAGCAGCATCAGCGATGTGACGAACCACGGAATCATGTTGAGCATGCCGTTGACGCTGCTCGTCACGCCGAAGCCTTTGACCAGGGTCGGCAGCCAGTACGCGATGCCGTAGATCGCGATGGAGATGGTTCCGTACCCAACGCTAAAGAGCCCCACCGTAACAAGCGCGGCCAATGACCAGCCACCGCCGCTGGCAAGGCGTGCCGCGGGCGGATCCGCGCGCAGCCGGCTTTCGACGACGTCTTTCTCGCGGGCCGTCAGAAAGTTGGCGGACTGCGGGCCATCGGGCAGGCAGTACAGCGTGACGAAGGTCAGCAGCACGGCAGGCGTGCCGGTGGTCAGGAACACCCACTGCCAGCCGGCGAGGCCGGCTAAGCCATGCAGTTCCAGTGAGAAACCACCGATCAGCGAGCCGAGCATGTTGCCCATACTGCTGCCGAGCGTCAGCAAGCCGATGATGCCGGTGCGCTGCCGCTCAGGAAACCACATGCCGAGATAGAGAATAATCCCCGGATAAAGGCCGGCTTCCGCAGCGCCGAGCAGAAAGCGCAGGATCTGGAACGCCGATGCCGAAGGCGTCCACGCGAGCAGGAGCGTCGCGACGCCCCACGTGAACATGATCCGCGAGATCCAGCGGCGCGCGCCAAAGCGATGCATCAGCAGATTGCTCGGCACCTCGCATACCAGATAGCCGATGAAGAACAGCGACGACGCAAAGCCGTACGACGCCTCGCTCATCTTCAGGCTGCTCAGCATCTGCAGTTTGGCGAAGCCGATATTGGCGCGGTCAATGTACGCGACCAGGAATATCGCAATCAGCAGCGGCACGAGCCGCCACGCTATGCGCGTAAAAAGTTGTTCTTCACTGCTTCGATCGGTCACTGTCGTCTCCATGCCGGACCGCCTTTTGCGCGGTCCGTCGTAAATGCTGATACGGGTGGCTTCGTACGGCCTCGCCACTCGGAATCATTGGTTAGAGCGGCCACCGGCGCTCGCGCGACTGCATCATTGCGCGGCGCAGATGCCCATTTCCCTGCTTACAGGCCAGCCCCGTTTGCAGACGGGCTCTTTTTCCATGCTTCGAAGTTGGCGCGCGTCGCTTCGTCCGGCGGGTACAGCCCGAAGGTCGAGCGGCCAGCGCGCACCTGTGCGTCGACCCAGTCTTCGAATACCGTCATCGCGGCCGCTTCTTCAGCGATCTCGTTGGCCAGATGCGCCGGCACCACCACAACCGCTTCCGCATCGCCGACGATGATGTCGCCCGGATACACCGCCACGTCACCGCACGCGATCGGCACGTTCAGATCGACCGCATGGTGATGGATCAGGTTGGTCGGCGCCGACGGCCGCGCCTGATAGCATGGAAAGTCGAGCTTCTGCAGATCCGGCGTATCGCGAAAGCCGCCGTCGGTGACCACGCCGGCCACGCCGCGCATCATCATCCGCGTAATCAGAATGCCGCCTGCCGATGCCGCACGCGCGTCCTTGCGCGAATCGACCACCATCACGTGACCAGGCGGAATCTCCTCGACGCCGCGGCGTTGCGGATGGCTGCGCTCCGAGAACACGCCGATGTGATCGAGATCTTCGCGGGCCGGAATGTAGCGCAGCGTGTACGCTTCGCCAACCATGCGCGCGGCCGCCGGGTTGACCGGCAGCACGCCTTGCACGCAAACGTTATGAAGGCCGCGCTTGAAAAGCGCAGTGGTCAGGGTCGCCGTGCTGACGTTGCGCAAGCGGGCGCGGTTCTCGTCAGTGAGTGGGCTCGGGATAGTCACTGCGGTCGCTGAGGTCACAGATTTGCTCCTGGTTTCGGTGAAGTGGTGGCCGGCCGGGCGTCAGAACTTGTGGCGGATCGCGAAACGCACCGTCGCCTGCTGGTTACCCGACGCGGGCGTCAGGCCATTGAGCGAGGCGCGCGCTGCATGCCCGGTCGAATCGGTGCCCGACGCGTGCTGCAAAACGCCGATCAGATAGAAGTCGGTGCGTTTGGAGACGATGTAGTCGGCACTCAGCGAGCCCTGTTGGTACTTCGCGTGATTCGCGCCGCCGCCGTCGGTGTAGTTGTAGGCCGCGCCGAATGAGAGCGCCGGCGTCAGTTGATACTGGAAGTTGACTTCCGCGCTGTTGAAGCTCGCGGTGCCGCCCACGCCAGCCGGATTGAGCGCCGACACCGCGCCGCTCAGATTCTTGAATTTCGTGTTCGAGTAAATCCCGCCCAGAGTCGCAGCGCCGATCACGTATGTGGCGCCGGCGCTGATGATCTCTTCGCTTTGCGCCGAGGCATAGCCGTTGATCACCGGCGAGCTGCCGAAGTTGTTGGTGGCCGCCGTCGCGCCGACTGCCGTGCCGAAGAAAGAGGCATTCGGATTGCGCGCATTCAGGTAGCCGACGCCGACCGTGAGCGGTCCGCGAGCGTAACCGGCGCCGAGCGAGTAGATCTGGTTGCCGGCCATGCTGCCCGGCACGCCGCCGAAGCTATACATGCCTTCCGCGGTCAAGCCTCCATAGCTGGCCGTGCGGTACTTGACCGCGTTGTTCACGCGATTGGTGTTGTTGAGGTTGTCGAGGTCGCCCGGATGCGCGCCGACGCTGCCCGAGAACATTGCGCTCGGCATCAGCGGATGGATGTAGTCGACCACCGGATCATACTGACGGCCGAGCGTGACCGTGCCGTACGGGCTCGAAACCCCCACATACGCCTGGCGGCCGAACAGCAGCGAACCCTGGCCCATCTTGCCGTTGTTCACGTCGAAGCCGCTTTCGAGCAGGAAGATCGCCTTCATGCCGCCGCCCAGATCCTCACTGCCGCGCAGGCCCCAACGGCTGCCGCTCAGAATGCCGCTCGAGAGGCTGTACAGGTTGTGGCCCTGGCCCCGGCTCGTTTGTACGTTGCTCGTGTAGTTGACGCCCTCGTCAATAATGCCGTACAGCGTCACGCTGCTTTGCGCGTGAACCGATGTCGACGCTGCCGCGCCGGCAATCGCGGCGAATGCGAATGCCACGTGTGCGGCGAGAGGTTTCGAAGAGGTTGCGAGGGACTTATGCACTGCGAGGTCTCCAGTCATTTTTTTCAATGCAGAGATGGATTGCGCTTTGCCGATGCACGGCGGACGCAACAGAAAATCCAACGAGGCGATGCCTCGTCGGCGGAAACGGTGTCGCTCAATGAGCGCGCGATGGGTGTGCCAGTCGGTTACGCGGCCTTCAGAATGCGATCGGCGATCATCGAGCCGATCGGCATCGCGGAAGTCGCGGCCGGCGAAGGCGCGTTGCACACGTGCACCATGCGCGGCGTGTCGGCGAACAGGAAGTCGTGCACCAGCGTGCCGTCGCGCATCACGGCTTGCGCGCGAATGCCGGCTTCATAAGGCAGCAGATCGTCGACCGTCAGCGACGGGCAGTATTTGCGGCACTGCTCGAGATAACCGCGCTTGAACAGCGAGTTCTTCATCTCGCCCATGCCGGAGCCCAGGTTGTGCCAGATGGTCTTCCAGAAACCGGGGAAAGCGGCATATTCGGCGACGTCGCGCAGATTCACGGAAAGCTTCGGATAGTTTTCGCGGCCGAAACCGAGCACCGCATTCGGTCCGACTGTCACGCTACCGTCGATCATCCGAGTCAGATGCACGCCGAGAAACGGCAGATCCGGGTCGGGAATCGGATAGATCAAATGACGCACCACGTCGTTCTTCGAGGCCGGCAAGCGGTAGTACTCGCCGCGAAACGGCACGATCTGGTGATCGATTTTCACGCCCGCGAGCCTGGCTAGCCGGTCCGATTGCAGACCGCCGCAGACCACCAGCTTCTTCGCCTGCCATTGCTGTTCCTCCGAGGCGCCGACGGTGACGTAATTGCCCAATTCGGCAATCGACGTGACCTGCGTGCCGAGGCGAATTTCGCCGCCTGCTTTCTTGATGACGCGCGCCATCGCTTCGCATACCTGACGGTAATCGACGATCCCGGTCGCATCGAGGAACAGGCCACCCAGACCAACGATATTCGGCTCACGGCGCTGCAACTCGGCGGCGTCGAGCCGCTCGACGCGCAAACCGTTCTGTTGCGAGCGCGCGTACAGCGCTTCCATGCGCGACAGTTCGAGCGGATTGGACGCGACCAGCAGCTTGCCGCACACCTCGAACGGAATGGCATGCTCCGTGCAGAACTGCTTGGTTGCCTCGGCGCCGCGCTTGCACAACTCCGCCTTCAGGCTGCCCGGCTGGTAGTAGATGCCCGCGTGAATCACGCCGCTGTTGTGCCCCGTCTGATGCTTCGCGAGCGCGGTCTCCTTCTCGAGCAGCAGCAGCGAAGCCGTGGGCTCCCGCTGCAGCAACTCCATCGCCGTCGCGAGACCCACAATGCCGCCACCGATGATGCAAAAGTCATAAGTCATGTTTTTCTTCTTCGCTTCTACTTTGCGGATTCAGCTTGCTAAACGCTTTCTCATCCGCTTATCAGGTTGTCAGACTAATTAGCCAAAAAAAGAACATCGCCTCACGGGCTTGAGCGCAGGGCCGCGAAGGGCCACGCTGCCTGCCCCGCTACCGTCAATCGCTAGGGGGTAACTCGATTTTCTGGCGTTTGGCTGCTGCGCGCAGATGCCGCTCAGCCGATTCGGCGGCGCCCCGATGGTCGCCGCGCTCGATAGCCTCGTACAGCTCGCCGTGCTCCTGGCGCGCGTAGTCGCCCGCATGGCTCGCCGTGTTGGCCCACTGCGCGCGACGCACCGCCACCAGTTGGCCGCGCAGGAAATCGTGGAACGCGACGAAATACTCGTTCTTGGTGGCTGCGGCGATGGCCCGGTGAAACGCGACATCGGCCGCGGAAGCCGCGTCGAAATCAAGGCGTTTCTTTTCCATCTCGCGGATCGCATCGCTCATACGCTTCAGATCTTCCGGGTTACGTCGGCGCGCCGCGGTCATCGCCGCCTGCGTTTCGATCCACAGACGCATTTCGAACAATTGCGCAAGATCCAGCTTCTGCTTGCCGCCGCTCGGCAGCCGGAAAACCGTGCCCGATGGCGTTTGCGAAATGAACGACCCTGCGCCGCGCCGGGCAACCAGTACGCCGTCCGACTTCAGCTGCGCGATTGCCTCGCGCACGACTGAGCGGCTCACGTTGAGCCGTTCCGACAGTTGCTGCTCCGTTGGCAGGCGCGACTCGGCAGGAAAATGACCAGCATCAATTTCCGCGCGAAGTGCGCTTACCACACGCTGCACAAGCGAATCGGGACGTTCAAGCTCAAGCATCAACAGGATCTCGTTTTGATCAGGTTGTCAGACAATACCGAGTTACTCTAACAGTGTCAAGCGCTGGCCGAATTCCAACGCTCACCGACCGCGCATAACATTCTGTTTAGCGCTGCGCCGCAGGCGCAGACTGTGCACGCCACCGGACCGGCCGTGCCGCTGTCCCTAACCGCCGCCCCCTGTATCCGATCCGCGATTGACCTGGCCAACGAGGCGTCCATTCAACCCGCGTTAGCGACTCGACGATCGCTGCGCGCCGGCTGCCGCGCCGGCACCGCAAACGGCCAGGTCATACACGGCATTGCAGCCGGATCGATTTGCGCTCAGCGCGGCAGAGGATGCGGCGAGTGAGCGGACGCACGCGCGCCCAGCGCTGCAGCCGCTTCATCTTCCGGCTCCGCGGACAGATCCCGCCTGAAAGTCTCGGCGAGGAAAAACGCGCACACCAGGCTCAGCAACCCCGTCGCCGCGATATAGATCGAAATGGGCAGCGTGTGGCCATACGTGGCGAACAGATACGTGGCGATCAATGGCGTCGGTCCTGACGTGATGATGCCGGCGATCTGATACGGCAGCGACGCACCCGTATAGCGCACCCGCGTACCGAACAGTTCCGCAAACCACGTCGATTGCACGCCGTACACCGACGCCTGGCTCAACGCGATACCGCAGACGTACGCCACGAAAATCAAGGTCGGATTGCGTGTCTCGAGCAATGGAAAGAACGCGAATCCATAGATCGCGACGAACACCGCGCCGAGCATGAAGACAGTCCGGCGTCCGATCACGTCCGACAGTTTGCCGAACAGCGGCAGCGTGATCAGCGCAAACGCGCAGCCCACAATGATGGCGTTCAGCAGTAGCCCACGCGATAAGCCGAGCCGCGTCGTTCCGTAGACCAGCACGAACACGTTGATCACGTTGAAGGTAATGTCGACCGCGAAGCGCGTGCCGATCGTCAGCACGAGGTCTTTCGGATGCCGGCGCAGCAATTCGATCAGCGGCGCCTTCACGACCTGCTTGCTCGCCTTGATCTGTTCGAATACCGGCGACTCCATGACGCGCAGGCGGATGAACAGGCCGATCGCGATCAGCGCGACGCTCAGCAGGAACGGCAGGCGCCATCCCCATGAATAGAACGCGTCTGACGGCATACTCGACACGGCTTTGAACACCGCGGTCGAGAGCATCAGCCCGAGCGGCACGCCCAATTGCGGGAACGCGCCGAAGTAACCACGCTTCCTGGCCGGCGCCGTTTCGACCACCATCAGCACCGCGCCGCCCCATTCGCCGCCGACGCCGAGCCCTTGCAGGAAGCGCATCGCCACCAGCAGGATCGGCGCCCAGACGCCGATCGAAGCGTAAGTCGGCAGCAGGCCGATCACGAAGGTGCCGACGCCCATGATTGTCAGTGTCGCGACGAGCGTCGCCTTACGTCCGATGCGGTCGCCAAAGTGCCCGAAAAACACGGCGCCGAAAGGCCGTGCGAGATAGCCGACCGCAAAACTGCCGAACGCCGCGATGGTGCCGACCACCGGATCGAACGAGGGGAAGAACAGCTTCGCGAAGACCAGCGCCGAAGCGGTGGCATAGAGAAAAAAGTCGTACCACTCGATGGCAGTCCCGACCACCGAAGCGACCAGCACACGGTTGACGGCCGCACGGCTGATAACCTGCGCGTTGCCGGATGAAACGGGCGATGTATTCATGTCTCCTCCCTTCTCTGGGAATCTATGTTTTGAACTACTGCGCGTCGGCGGCGCGGGGCCGCCGGCAAGTTACGATAAATTTACTGTGTTCACCAGTGCAGTTCCATCGGGAACTGGTCGAGCGTTTCGACGCCGCCCGAGGTCAACCGCACGATACGTTCCGTGCGCAAGCCGCCGACGTTCGGCACTGTGATCGTCGCCTTCAGGGTAAAGACCATGTTTTCCTGCAGCACGGTCTTGTTGCCCGGCCCGATCCACGGCGCTTCTTCTTCCGGGTCCATGCCGGTGCCGTGACCGGTACCATGGCCGCGCGCTTCGCTCGAGTATTGCTCGTAGTTCGATTTCACCAGCGCCTGCTGGATCACCGCGTTCAGTTCCATCGCCGCCATGCCGGGACGCGCGGCGGCAAGCCCCGCTTCGACCGCGCGCGCCGCTGCCGCGACGATCGCCATCTTCTCGGGACTCGCCGGACCGTAGGTGAAACCGCGTCCGCCATCGGCCACGTACCCACGATAACGCGCGCCGATGTCGGTCATGATCAGGTCGCCCGATTGCAGGATACGGTCGGTGGGGCGAGCCAGGTTATACGCCGAGCGCGGACCGGATTGCACCATCGAATCGAACGCGGTCCGGTCTGCGCCTCCCGCGAGCATCGCGCGGTCAGCGATAAGAGCGAGTTCACGCTCGGTATAGGGACGGCGGTCGGCGAGCGCGTCGCGAATCGCGGCCATCGCCGAATCGGTCAAGGCGGCGGCTTTGCGCATCAGGGCTACTTCGGCGTCGCTTTTGATCGCCTTGATTTCGGCCAGCACCATGGTCGGTTCGAGTTTCAGTTCGCCGAGACCGGCGCTCAGGCGCTGCAACAGGTCCGCGGGGATATAGGCGGCGCCGGCAAGGCCGACCGTGCCGCTGCGGTGCCGCGCTGAAAATGCCTGCACCTGTTGCGTGACCTCTCGCAGGCTGCGCACCTCGAAAGCGGTCACGCTCGTCGCGTAGTCGAAGCATTGATCCGACACGAAGAGAACCGGGTCGCCGTCCACGGGCAGCAGCAGGATCGCGTTGGCGATGTCCGATACGCCGTCGAGCGGACGGAACTCCGTAAAGTAGCCGATGTTCGCGCCACGCCAGCAATCGCCGAAGGCGAGCAGGCCAACCAGGCCCGCCTTGTCGAGTGCGCTGCGGACCTTGGCGACGCGGCCGAGGAACTCGTCGGTGGTGATGCCTTCCGGCGGGATGTCTGCGGTACGGATGTTCATTGCTTTCTTCGTCTCCTGTGCGGCTGCATGCGCGGATGCTGGATGCAGCCGGTCTCGATGCCCATGATGGGAATCCGCCCCGCCTTGGAATGCAGGACGTCTTCCGCATAGTAGAATCGATCGATATTCTTTTATAATGAAAAATAACTCAAAATCTATATCGATTAGGAATACATGGAGGCGACATTGTGACCGCGACCATTCATCCGGACAACAGCACGGCAGCCATCGCGGCGGGCCGCTTCGACCCCACGCGTCTGAAGACACGCCAATTGGCCCTGATCGTTCAGCTCGACATCCATCGCTCGGTGTTGCGCGCGGCGGACGCCGCGCACATGACGCAGCCCGGGGCGACCAAGTTGCTGCGGGAACTGGAAGACACGATGGGTGTGCAATTGTTCGAACGGCATCCGCGCGGTGTCGAGCCCACCTGGTACGGCGAGGTGCTGATCCGCCATGCACGCAGCGTGCTGGCGGAGTTGCAACACGCGTACGACGAAGTGTCCGCGCTCAAAGCCGGCCTGACCGGGCAGGCGATGATCGGCACCGAGGTCACGGCGGCCACCAACCTCGTGCCGCAGGCGGTGGCGCTGCTCAAGAAGCGCTTTCCGCAGATTCGCATCAACATCGAGATGGAGTTCAGCGAGGTGCTGGTGCAGCGTCTGCAGGAAGGCAAGCTGGATATGATCGTCGCGCGAATCCGCAATCCCGACGATCTCGCGGAACTGCACTATGCCCCGCTCGCAGAAGCACAGCACGCGCTGTTCGCACGCGCTGGCCATCCGCTCGTCAAGCGCAAGACGCTGAGCTGGAACGAACTGGCGCCGCAAACGTGGATCTTGCCGCCGAAAGGCAACGTCATGCGCAATCAGATCACGCAACTTTTTCTCGAACGGCAGCTCGCGTTGCCGACGGATGTGGTCGAGAGCTCGTCGCTGCCTGTCATCACGAGTCTGCTGCAGATGAGCGATATGATCGCGCCGCTTGCGCGCGAGCCAGTGCGGCCGTATTGCATTGCCGGTGCACTCGAACCACTACCGTTCGAACTCGATCTGAAGCTCGGACCGGCGGGCATCGTCACACGGCGCGGCGAACGGCTTTCGCCGGGCGCGAGGGCGATGCTGCAAGCGCTGCGCGAGGCCGCCGGATTCGACACTCAAGGCCCCGATGCCGACAGCGATTGACCTGCAGCAACGGAACTCAGCGCGCGCCGTCCGTCGCGACGCTTGCGCCGGGTTGTAGTAGCCATTCATGAGCCGGCTCGTTGTATACGTGCCAGGTTCGGCGCGGACCGGCCATCACATTCAGGTAGTAGAGGTCGTAGCCGTGCGCGGCGGCAACCGGGTGATAGCCGCGCGGCACCAGCACGACATGCTTGTCGTACGCCGCGAGCGTTTCGTCGAGACTGCGGTCGTCGGTATAGACGCGCTGGATCGCGAAGCCCTGCGGCGGCGAGACGCGGTGGTAATAGGTTTCCTCGAGGTAGGTCTGCTGCTCGCCATCGTCGGTATCGTGCCGATGCGGCGGGTAGCTCGACCAATTGCCCGCGGGCGTCACCGATTCCACCACCAGCAAGCTCTCCGCCGGCTCGGTTTCCGGCAGGATGTGGCGCACGTGACGCAGATTGGCACCGGCGCCGCGAGTTTCCTGCTTGACCTCGTCGGGTGCAATGAAGCGCGGCGGCAGGCCGCCCTTCGCGGGCGCGGAGCAGATGCCGAGTTCGACGTCGTCCGTGGCCACGATCGTGTAGCGCGTATGCGGCGGCACATACATGGACCACGGCGCGCCATCGAACGGCGACATCCGTGCGCCGATCGCGCGGCTCGCGAGTCCTTCGCAACCGGCTATTGCGTGCCCCTTGACGAGCACGATCACGACTTCGCGATCGCCCGTCTCCTGCGTGAGCGTGGCGCCGACCTTCAGGTCGAAAACATCAAAGCCGACGTATTTCCAGCCGGCGCTCGCCGGCGTGATATGGATGATCTGACCGTCTTCGGCATGCTTTGACGGTTTGACGAGCAGCTCGCTCATGTTTTCCTCCGGTTATTTAGGGCTGCCACTCGCCAGAACGCGGCGGTCGCTGCGGCTACGTGCATGGCCTGAAGCGGTACAAGCGTTCATGGCTTTGACGACACCTTGTGCGCGAATCGCCGCCAGATGGCGTGCGACTTGCGCGACGAAGCGCGGCTGTGCACGCAGATCGCATCCGAAAATCGACTCGATTTCGAACAGTGTTCCTACCGCATCAACGGCATCTGCGTGCAAGGTCGAGCGGACCGCCTCGGTCAGTGTGTCGGCGAGGGGATCCGCGATGGCGTAGGTGCGGCCTGTCTCGTCCTGACCGCTCAGGTACGCGATCCAGCCAGCCAACGCAAAGGCGAGACGTTCGGTCGGCTTGCCACTTGTCAGGTTGGCGCGCACGCTTTCCAGCCAGCGCTGCGGCAATTTCTGCGAGCCGTCGGTCGCGATCTGTTGCAAGCGGTGATCGAGCGCGGTGTTGCGAAAACGCGCGAACAGTTCAGCACGATAGGTGGCCAAAGCGGGTCGCGACAGTGTCGGCTCAACCTCGTCGCGCAACATGCTTTCGACAAAGTTCAGCACCGCCGGCGCGCCGATCGCCTGATCGACGGTGTCATAGCCGATCAGCGACCCGAGGTACGCGAGCGCCGAATGCGCGCCGTTCAACATCCGCAATTTGGCCTGCTCATAGGGACGCGCGTCACCTACGAGCGTCGCGCCTGCCCGCTCCCATGCCGGCCGCGGTCCCGCGAAGCGGTCCTCGATCACCCATTGCGAAAACGGCTCGGTCATCACCGGCCACGCATCGTCGGCGCCGAGCTGCTCCGCGACGCGCATGCGATCGGCGTCGGTGGTGAGCGGCACGATCCGATCCACCATCGTGTTGGGAAATGCGCCCTCTAGCTCGATCCAGTCGGCCAGCAGAGGATCCGCTTTGCGCGCGAACGCCAACGTCAACGCGCGCATCGTGTCGCCGTTGGACGGCAGGTTGTCGCACGACAGCACGGTAAAGGGGCCCAAACCGGCCGCGCGGCGCAGCGCGAGCGCGCGCACGACGAAGCCGATCGCGCCTCGCGGCGCGGCGGCCTCGCGCAGATCATGGGCGATGTCGGGATGATCGAACTGCAATGCGCCGCTGGCCGGATTGCGGCAATAGCCTTTCTCGGTGATCGTCAAGCTGACGATATGGCAACGCGGATCGGTCATCGCATCGAGCACGGCGGCGGGCGACTGCGGCGCGACCAGCGAAGTGATCAGCGCACCGACCACCTGGAACGAATCCGCGGTGCCATCGCGCACATCCACGGCATACAGATGATCTTGCGGAGTGAGCGCCTCCGACGTGTCCGCACGCCGCAACGACACGCCGACGATGCCCCACCGGTGATCGCCAGCGCGCAACGTGTGCTCGGTGTACAGGGCCTGGTGCGCGCGATGAAACGCCCCGAGGCCCAGATGGACAATGCCCGGTGCAAGGTTCGCGCGATCGTAGCCGGGAACGACGAGTTCGCCAGCAGCGCGCGCCGCCAGCGACGGCAAGGCGGCGTTACTCAGCCGCATGATAAGCCGGATGTTTGGCGAGGCCTTCCCAGATGCCGTTCAGGTAGACCGCACCCAACGCGCGGTCGAACAACCCATAGCCGGCGCGGCCCGTTTCACCCCAGATCATCCGCCCATGGTCGGGCCTGGCATAGCCTTCAAAGCCGGTTTCGAAGTAGGCTTTGACGATTTCCGCCATGTCGAGCGAGCCGTCAGCCGAGCGATGCGAGGTCTCATGAAAATCGCCCGCCGCATTGACTTGCACGTTACGCAGGTGTGCAAAATGAATCCGGCCACGCGCGCCGAACTCGCGCACCAGTGCCGGAATATCGTTCTGCAGGTCCGCGCCCAGCGACCCCGAACAGAGCGTCAGGCCGTTGGCGGGATCGTCGACGATAGCCAGCACGCGCTGCAGGTCAGCACGATTCTTCACGATGCGCGGCAGCCCGAAAATCGGCCGTGGCGGATCGTCGGGGTGGATCGCCATCTTGATGCCGGCTTCTTTGGCCACCGGAATGATCGCGCGCAGGAAGTAGTCGAGATTGGCCCAGAGACCGGCTTCGTCAAGCGCCTCGTAGTCGCGCAACAAGGCTTTCAATTGCTCGGGCCGATAGCTCGCGTCCCAGCCGGGCAGCTGGATACCCTGGCTGACGTCGAGCTCGCGGATCGCTTGCGTGTCGAACGCGAGCGTCGTCGATCCATCGGGCAGGTGCATTTCCAGCGAGGTGCGGGTCCAGTCGAAAACCGGCATGAAGTTGTAGCAGACCACCTTCACGCCGCAGGCGCCGAGGTGACGCAGCGTCTGGCCGTAGTTGGCGATGAGCGTGTCGCGCGTCGGTTTGCCGAGCTTGATGTCCTCGTGCACCGGCACGCTTTCTATCACTTCCAGTGTCAGGCCGTGAGCCTCTATCTTCTCCTTCAGCGACAGGATCCTGTCGATCGGCCACACCTCGCCCACAGGCACGTCATAGATCGCCGAGACGACCCCGACCATGCCGGGGATCTGGCGGATATAAGCGAGCGGCACGGGGTCCGCGTCGCCATACCAGCGAAAGGTCATTTTCATGTTCGAGTCTCCTCCTCACACGCTCGCTGCGCCTTCAACGACGCTGCGTATCAGTGAATGGTTGGTTCGGCCTTTCCGCGTTGGCCCAGCGCGGCGACGCGGCGTACGGACGCCGTGCGCCTGTCGGGGTTCACGCGGGGGCCAGCCAGGACTCTTCATACTAGCGACGATCGCCATTCCTTTACAATGAAGAATAATGCTTTATCTATACGATTATGGAATACATGAAGTTGCGGCGCGTCGGCTTGGTCGCCGCGTAGCTGTATCCAGAAACGCATCGCGCCGCATTCACTGCGGCACGCCTTCGTCACCCACCTGCTGGAGACCGGCAGAGTTAGCCTTATCCGCCGTCGAGGTGTCCTGGTACCGAGCGATAGCAACATCCGAGCGGATAGATTTACGTATAAAGTACTACTCCACACGGACAGCGGCCCTGCGACTCCTTTTCCCCATGCGCGCCTGCATTCCGCGATAGAGGATCTCTGTCGGATCGTCGATTGCGCAAACCACTTCCTGCTGGAAAAAGCAGCCGATCTTCCGCGATGGCGCCGTAAATCTCGCGGCCGTCTCCCGTTGCCCTCACTTTTCCATTGCCGCCTGTGCCTGCTTCGCGCCTCGCAGAATGATCTCCGCCGCGCGCTCCGCGAGCATCAGCACGGTCGCATTGGTGTTGGTCGACGTAATCGACGGCATCACCGACGCGTCGACGATCCGTAAGCCCGTCATCCCGCGCACGCGTAGATTCGCATCGACCACACTCATCGCGTCGTCGCCCATCCGGCAAGTGCCGACCGCGTGATACACCGTCGAACCGTTGTCGCGCGCGTATTGCAGCAGTTGCTCGTCGGTTGCAGCCGCGCGCCCGGGCACGGTTTCGTCAACGATGTAGCGCGCGATCTCCGGCTGCGCAAAAATCTTCCGGCCGAATTTCAGTCCCTCGACGACCGTCGCACGATCGAGTTCATGACTCAGATACTCGGGCGCGATCACCGGCGCGACGCTCGCGTCGCTGCTGCGGATATGCACGTGGCCGCGGCTCTCGGGCCGCATCTGCCAGACTCCGCACGACACGCCCGGCTCCGACTCGAGCACGCCGATGCGCCCCGCCGCAAAGCTGCCCGGCGCCATCACGTACTGCACGTCCGGCCGCTTCGCGAGCGGCGTCTGCCCAAAACCGCCGACAATCGCGGCGCTATAGGTCAGCACCCCGCTGCCGCTCACCACGTAGCGCATCATTTCGCGCGCGAGCGCGAGACCGTGCGACCGTTCGTTCGCCGTCTGCGCACCTCGCACGCGAAAGCCCAGCCGGACCACGTAGTGATCCTGAAGGTTCGCACCGACGCCCGGCAGCGAGACCCGCGTGCGGATGCCGGCGTTATCGAGCACGTCGCTATCGCCGATGCCGCTCAGTTCCAGCAGCTTCGGCGTGCCGATTACCCCCGCGCTCAGGATCACCTCATGCGCCGCGCGAATCTGGACGTTTTCGCCACTACTTGTGACGGCGCTGACGCCCGTCACCTGCGCGCCGCTGCCCGCGAGCGACGTCACCTGAAGGCCGGTCAGCACAGTCAGATTCGGACGTGCCATCACGGGCCGCAGATAACCGCGCGCGGCGCTCGAGCGGCGCCGTCCGTCGCGGGTCTGCTGGTAATAGAACACCGACGGGCCGTGCGTCGTGCTATTGGGGTCGTCGACGAACTCGAGGCCCGCCTGCTTCGCGGCGCGCACGATCGAGCCGCAGATTTCCGGCGGATTCTGCACGCGGCTCACGCGAATCGGACCCTGAGTGCCGCGTTGCGGACTACGCCCTTCTGTCCACGTCTCCGAGCGGCTGTAGTACGGCAGGCAGTTGTCGAAGTTCCAGCCGCTTGCGCCCGCGCGTTCCCATGCGTCGATATCCTCGGCAAACGGCCGCACATATAGCAGCCCGTTGATCGCGCTCGATCCGCCGAGCCCCCGGCCGCGCGGAAACAGGATCTCACGCCCTCCGGTCTGCTCGCTGCCCTGGGTGCGGTAACGCCACGTTACGCCCGGATGGTCGAGGAGCCGCACGAACCCCGCCGGAACGTGAATGTACGGATGCCGGTCGCGCTCGCCCGCCTCGATCAGGATCACCTTAACGTTCGGATCTTCAGTCAGACGGTTCGCGAGCACGCAACCCGCCGTGCCGGCGCCGACGATCACATAGTCCGTCGCGTAGGTTTTCATGAGCCTACCCCCGCGTCGGCCACACGTCGGCTTTCGAGTGCGGCGATCTCTTCGTCGCTGAAACCGAACTCGGTAAGCACTTCGGACGTGTGTTCGCCGAGCACCGGCGGCGGCCTGCGATAGGTCGCCGGGCTGCCGTGAAAATTCACCGGGCTAGCGATGTTCGTGACGGTGCCCACACGCGGATGCTCGATCTCGATCACAGTGTGGTTGTGGCGGATCTGCGGATCCTGCGTCAACGCCGTGTGGTAATCCTGCACCATCGCGCACGGGACGTCGGCGGCGCTCAGATGCGCGACCCAATGTTCGGCCGTGTGCGTCGCGAACGCCTCTTCGAGAATCTTGTCGAGCGCATGGCGATGCGCGGTGCGGGCGGTGTTGCCGATAAAGCGCGCGTCGGTCAGCAGGTCTTCGCGCCGCAACGCGCGGCACAGGTTCTGCCAGAATTTTTCGGTGAAACACGCCGCGAAGAAATGCCGGCCATCGGAGCCGCGATAGTTACGATACGGCACCATCGTCGGATGGCCGCTGCCGAGGCGCTCGGGCGCCTTGCCGCTGCGCAGTGTCTCGCCGTCGCGCGGAATCGTGCTGAAGAGGGCCGCCGACAGCAACGACGTGTCGATACGCTGTCCTTCGCCGTGCCGTTCGCGATGCAACAGCGCCGCCGAGATGCCGAACGCGAGCAGCGCGGCCGCGCCGAAGTCGGGCAGCGGCACGCCGAGACGCACCGGATCGCCGCCCGCCTCGCCCGTCATGTCCATCAGACCGGCCGTCGCCTGCACGATCGGATCGTTCGCGGGCCAGCCGGCATAGGGACCGCTCTGTCCGAACGCGGACACGCTCGCGTAGAGGATCCGCGGATTGCGCGCCTTCACCGCTTCATAACCAATGCCGAGACGCTCGACCGTCCCCGGGCGGAAATTCTCGACCACCACGTCCGCCTGTTCAGCCATTCGCAGGAACGCCTCGCGCCCTTCCCCCGACTTCAGGTCCAACCGTATGCTGCGCTTGTTGCGATTCTGCGAGAGGAACTGCACGCTCTCGCCCTCGACGAACTGGTTGCCGAGGCTGCGCGCCAGATCGCCCGCGCGCGGTTCCTCGATCTTGATCACGTCGGCCCCGAGGTCGCCGAGCAGCACCGTGCCGACGGGACCCGCCGTCATCACGGTCAGGTCGAGAATGCGATAGCCCGAGAACGGGCCAACTGGTTTCTTATCCATGACGAGCTGCCTGCGAAATTGGTTGGTCGGCGAATTCCGCTCGCGGATAATCAAGCGCGTCGAAGCGGAGGCGGGACAGATCGTCGGCGCCGCGCGTGATCGTCAGCGCGTGGCCGAAGTGCGCGTCGTCGCGATCGGGGCACTCGGTGCGGTAGTGGCTGCTGCGCGATTCGCGCCGCTCGAGACACGCCGCGACGATCACTTCGGCGCTGGTCGCCATGTTCTCGATGGTGAGCGCATCGAGCACATCAGCAGGGCTCGCGTTGCCGCCCGCCGCGAATTGCTCGCGGCTCTGTTGAGCGGCGGCGAGCGCGCGTTTCAGACCCGCCTCGGTCTTCTCGACGAGGCAATTTTCCTGCATCGAATGGCGCAATTCGGTCGCGATACGTTGCGCGTCGAAACCGGCATTTGGCTTCAGCGCGATCTCGAGTCGCGCGGCGAGCGGCGCCCCATCCGCGACGCCCGGCGCCGCGCTTTGCGAGGCGAACGCAGCCGCGCCCGCACCCGCGCGATGGCCGAACACCTGGCCTTCCGCGAGCGAATTGCCACCAGGACGGTCCGGTCCGCGCACGCCGCCCGCGAGTTCGCCGATCACGAAGAGTCCTTCGATGGTCGACATCGCATTCGTATCGGTCATCCGCACGCCGCCGTTCAGGCACTGGAACGCGATGCCGACGTCGAGCAGATCGCGCTTCGGATCGAGCCCCTTCGCACGCATCCAGCGCAGCGTGTTCGGGATCGTCGCAGCGAGCCGCTCCTCCGGAATGTCGGCGAACGAAAACTGCACCGCGCCGCGCGGCGTGCCGCGGCCTTGCGCGATCTCGGACGCAATGGCGATATCGACATAGCGCGATTCATTCGAGATCGTGAATGGGAATACCTTCTCGTCCATCACTGCTTCGGGCGTGACACCCGCGGGCAGATAGTCGGCAAGGAATTCATGACCGTCGCGATTGAGCATCTTCGGATGCAGGATGAAGCACGATTTGCTGAAGAGCTGCACGTACGGATGAACCATCGCTGGGCCGAACTGATGGAACTCCATGTTGACGAGTTCCGCGCCGTGGCGAAAGCAGATCGCCTGGCCGTCGCCGGTCATTTCGGCGGTCGACACCTGTTGCGAGAACAGTCCATGCGCGCCACCCGTGCCGAGCACGACCGCGCCCGCCGTGACGACGAGCAGCCGCTGCGAATTCAGATCGAAGCCGACCACTCCGCTCACGCGTCCGCCTGCATCGCGCAGCAGGTCGATCAGCGCAACTGAATGACGCGTCGCGACGCCCAATTTCTTCGCTTCGTCCGCAAGTGCGTTGACGAACGCCTTGCCGGTCTTGCCTTTCACGCCGAGCGCGCGTGCATAACTGCCGAAGTCGCTGCGGATCAGCTTGTAGCCGTCGTCGCTGCGATCGAACGGCACGCCCATCGCGATCAGATCGGCAATCCGTGCGGGCGCGTCTTCAGCCAGCACGCGCACGAGGTCGCGATCGACGAAGCCGCCTGCCGGCCTCATCGTGTCTTCGTAGTGGACGGTCGGGCTGTCCGCCGCGCTGCCGTAGCCCGACGCGCCCATGCTCATGATTTCACTCGCGCCGTGCACGGTGCTGCCGCCGCTGCCCACCGGCGCCTTCGCGAGCACGAGCACGCTCGCGCCCGCCTTCGCCGCGGACACCGCCGCGCGCGACGCCGCGCCGCCGCCACCGACCACTACCACATCGGCGCGCGCCGTATCGACGCCAAAACCCAACTTCTCGAATGTCTGAACCAGAGTCACATCCGTCTCCGCTTATGACTTCAGCGCGCGTGCCACGATGTTGCGCTGGATTTGATTGGTGCCGCCAAAGATCTGGAACATCTTGGCTTCGCGAAAATGACGCTGCATCGCGTACTCGGCGGAATAGCCGTTTGCGCCCATGATCTGGATACCGTCGGTTGCGACCTGCACGTACGTGTCCGAGGCGAAATACTTCGCCTGCGACGATTCCACGTCGCACGTCTCGCCTTCGTCGAGCAGCTTTGCCGCGCGAAACGCGAGCATGCGGGCCGCGTCGACGCGCGTCTGCATGTCGGCGAGCAAATGCGAGACGGCCTGGAAATCGATGATCGACTGGCCGAACTGCTTGCGGTCGTTCGCGTACCAGCGCGCCAGATCGATCGCCGCCTGCGCTCCGCCGACGCACATCGCCGACAACGCGATACGCTCCTTCGACAGCACTGTCGTGAGCTTCTTCCAGCCCACATGCAGACCGCCGACCAGCCGGTCCTTCGACACGCGCACGCCGTCGTACACGACCTCGCAGGTGCGGATCGCATGGCCGCCGAGCAGGTCGATCGGATTGATCGTCAGGCCCTTCGATTCCTTCGGCACCAGAAAGAGGCTGATACCGTCGTGCTTCTTCGCATCGGGATTGGTGCGCACGGCGGTCAGGATGTAGTCGGCCTGCAGCGCGCCGGAAATCCACATCTTGGTGCCGTCGATCACGAAGTCGTCGCCCTGCGCGACCGCACGGGATGCGAGCGACGCGGCGTCGGAGCCCGAGCCGTTCTCGCTTAGCGCGAACGCGAGCCACGCCTTGCCGGCAGCGAGCTTCGGCAGCACTTGGGCCTTGATGTCGTCGGAGGCGAAGCGCGACAGCGCGCCGCCCACCATGTTGACGTTCGCGTTCCAGAAGCGCGCGAGCGCGATCGTGTGGTATGCGACGATCTCGAGATAAGCCGCCATGTCGAGATAGCCGCCGATGCCGCCGTACTGCTCGGGCAGCGTGAGGCCGAACCAGCCCTGCTGCGCGGCGACTTCGACGAGTTCTTGCGGAAAGCGCTTGGCTTCATCGCATTCGCGGATGTACTCGGGCGACGCATGACGCGTTAGCACGCGATGGATCGAGTCGCGAAATTCGAACTGATCGGCATTCAGATACGGCTTCAGGTCGCGCCGATTGACGAGCTGGCTTGCGTATTCCTGATTCACGGTGTCTCCTCCAGAGAAATCATCAGGCTTTGTGCTGGTCGATTTCGTCAAGTGCAATCGAACGTAGCATGCTCGAACGGGATTTCGCGCCGGCCATCAAAAACGCGAGGTCCGAGCCCGACAGGATGAAGCGCGCCCCCTTTTGCACATAGGCGGTCATCAGCGCTTCGTCGTACACGCCGCCGACGCCGGGCACCTTGCCGTGCCGCGCGCATGCAGCGCACACCGCGTCGATCGCCGCGCCGATGCGCGGATGGCCAAGCTGTCCCGTGATGCCGAGGTCCGCAGCGAGATCGGTCGCGCCGACGAGCAGCACGTCGATGCCGGGCACCGCCGCGATCTCCTCGACGTTTTCAAGCCCCTCGCGCGTTTCGATCATCACGACGACCAGCACTTCATCGTTGATCGCGTGCACGACGTCGGCGATCGGCAACGCTTCGAAGCCGACCTGTGGCAGCATGCCGGGAATCGAGCGGCCTCCCGCAGGCGGGAAGCGGCACATGTTCGCGACATGCCCAGCCTGGGCGGCAGTGCTCACGTGCGGCACGACGATGCCCATCGCGCCCGTGTCGAGCAGGCGCGTCGCGTGAAATGGCTCGTGGCTCGGCACCCGGATGATCGGCGTGACACCTCCGACCAGCGCGCCCGCGCAGATCTGCGCGGCGGTGTCGATGTCCATCGAGTTGTGTTCCATGTCGATGAACAGCCAGTCGTAACCGCTCGCCTTTGCGATCTGCGCGATATCGACGGTGCGGGCCTGGCGCAGGCCCATGCCGAGCGCGAGTTCGCCGGCGGCGAGTTGCGCCTTCGCGTGATTCTTGATGCTTTTCATGTGGGTTTCCGTTCGGATCGAATGGGAAGGTCAGCGTGCAGGGGCTCTTACGCAGCGCCGTTCGCGGATTCCAGCGAGGCGTCCTGTGCCGGTTCCAGGTTGATGAATTTGGTATCGAGGTAATCGCGGATCGCGTGCGGGCCGCCTTCGCGTCCGAAGCCGCTGTCCTTGCTGCCGCCGAATGGGCTTTCGGCGGTCGACGCAACGAATGTGTTGACGCCGATCACACCCGCCTGCAGGCGCTCGGTGGTTTCGAGCGTATTGCGCATGGAGCGCGTGAACACGTACGCGGCGAGCGCAAACGGCAGACGGTTCGCTTCGCCGATCACTTCGTCCATCGTCGAGAACGGCGTCAGTGTGCCGACCGGGCCGAACGGCTCGTCATTCATCAGGCCGACGTGGGGAGCGGGATTCGCGACCAGCGTCGGCTCATAGAACCAGCCGCGGCCGAATTGCGCGGGGCGGCGGCCGCCGCACAGGATCTGCGCGCCGCTGCTCGCTGCTTCGTCGACGAGCCGTTCAATCGCGATACGCCGTTTTGCGGTGGTGAGCGGGCCGAGGTCGGTGTTCTGCTCGAGCGGGTCGCCGACGCGCAGCGCTTTCGACCGTTCGACGAGCGCCGCGACCGTCTGATCGAAGATCGATTCGTGCACGTAGAAGCGCGTCGGCGATGCGCACACCTGGCCCGCATTGCGGAACTTGCCGAGCGACGCGAGCTGCGCGAAAGCGGCGATATCCGCGTCGCGGTGCACGATCACGGGTGCGTGGCCGCCCAGTTCCATCGTGACCTTCTTCAGCGTTTGCGCCGACATCTCGACGATCTGCCGGCCGACCGGCACCGAGCCGGTGAAGCTGATCTTTGCGACACGCGAGTCCGCCATGATTACTGGCGTGATCACATCCGGCTTGCCGATCACGAGGTTGACCGCGCCTTCGGGAAATCCAGCGTCGGTAAAGCAGCGCACCAGCGCCATCGTCGCGCCGGCGGCCTCGTTCGACGGCCGGATCACGATCGCGTTGCCGGCGGCAAGCGCCGGCCCCATCTTGCGCGCCAGCAGCAGCAGCGGGAAATTCCACGGCGTGAACGCCGCAACCACGCCGAGCGGCTCGTAGTGCACCAGGTAACGGCCGCCCTTCACGCGCCCTTCGTACGACATGCCGAATACGCGCCGCGCTTCGTCGGCGAACCAGTCGATCGATTCCGCGGCTGCATTCGCTTCACCGGTCGCCTGCGCGATCGGCTTGCCGGTTTCGAGCGCGACGATGCGGCCAATCTGCGCCGCACGCTCGCGAATCAGCGCGCCCGCACGCCGCAACAGCGCCGAGCGCTCCCAAGGCGTGAACTTGCGCATCGCAGCGGAGCCACACACGGCCGCTTCGATAGCCTCCACGACCTGTTGCTTCGTGGCGAGCGGGGTGTGTCCGAGTTCGGCCTCGGTGGCCGGATTGACCGAAATCTGCCCATTTTCCGCCGACGCGGCGTACCAGCGGCCGCCGATCAACATGCCGTGGTCGCGGTAGTGGTTCTGCAATTCCATGCTGCCTCCTGAAGGGGTTTATAGAGCGGCTTCTCTGGACGCGCCTGCTGCCGGCGGGTGCCGACGCGGCCTTCGTTGTTGTCCGCACGCTTTTTCTTATAACAACATCTTGACACAAAAGTGTCAACACTTTTAAAGTGAGTGTCAGCGAATTGATGATGATCGCATGCAAATGACCGACTCGGACTCAGGCCATCCATAAGAACGCAGCGGCGTTGCCGACTGCGTCCCCCTACGTAGCGCTTCCTTACATGGAGAGAGACACATGAGTGCATATGACCGACGCAGCTTCCTGCGCACGCTCGGCGCGGCATCGGCCGCCGTGGCCGGCAGCAGCGTGCTGGCCCCCGTCGCGCGGGCGCAGACCGCTCAGTACAAGCTGAAATACGCGCACAACCTCGCGGTCGCGCATCCGCTGAACATCCGCGCGAAACAGGCGGCCGACGCCATCAGGAAGGACACCAACGGCCGCGTCGAACTGCAGATCTTCCCGAATGGCCAGATGGGCTCTGACACCGACATGCTGTCGCAGGTCCGCTCGGGCGCGATCGACTTCCTGACGCAAGGCGGCGTCGTGCTGTCGACGCTGGCGCCGGTCTCGGCGATCAACGGCATCGGCTTCGCGTTCAACGACTACAACCAGGTCTGGGCGGCGATGGACGGCGAGCTCGGCGCGCATATCCGCCAGGCAATCTCGAAGGTCGGCCTCGTCGCGATGGACAAGCCGTGGGACAACGGCTTTCGCCATATCACGAGCTCGGTGAAGCCGGTGCAGACGCCGGCGGACCTGAAGGGCCTAAAGATCCGCGTGCCGGTCAGTCCACTGTGGACCTCGATGTTCAAGGCGTTCGATTCAGCCCCCACCAGCGTGAACTTCAGCGAAGCGTATTCGGCGCTGCAGACCAAGGTAGTAGATGCCGAGGAAAATCCGCTCGCGCTGATCGAGACCGGGCGTTTTTTTGAAGTGCAGAAATACTGCTCGCTGACGCGCCACATCTGGGACGGTTTCTGGTTCCTCGGCAACGCGCGCTCGTGGGGCAACCTGCCGCTCGATCTGCAGACGATCGTCGCAAAACATCTGAACGCGGCGGCGGTGGCCGAACGCGCCGATATCGCCGCGATGAACGGGCAGCTCGAAACCAGTCTCAAGTCGCACGGCATGGTGTTCAACCAGCCCGATACGCAGCCGTTTCGCGCCGTGCTGAAAAAGTCCGGCTTTTACGGGCAATGGCGCAAGGCGTATGGCGACGAGGCGTGGTCGCTGCTCGAGAAGTACACACAGAAGCTCGCATGAAGTCGAGCCGTCACAGCGTTTCAGGAGACATGTCATGACATCCCAAGTGCATCCCGAGCAGCCGTTCGCCGCCGATATGAGCGGCCCCTCTTCCGGCAGCCGCACTTCCCCGTCGAAGGTCACGCGCCTTGGCGGCAGGCTGGAAAGCGTCATCAAGTGGAGCACCGAAGTGCCGGCGGCGATTCTGCTGGTGGCCGAAGTGATCCTGCTGCTCAGCAACGTGTTTTGCCGCTACGTGCTCGAGAACCCGCTGGTCTGGGGCGACGAACTCGCGTCGATGCTGTTCATCTGGTTGTCTATGCTCGGCGCTGTGATCGCGCTGCGGCGCGGCGAACACATGCGGTTGTCAATATTTGTCGCACGGATGTCTCCGCCGGCGCGCCGCTTCGCGGAAACCTTCGGCAACTTCATCGTAGCGACGTTCGTGCTGCTGCTGGTCGGCCCTGCAACCGACTGGGCGATGAACGAGTGGATCATCACGACACCGGCGCTCGGGCTGCCGAATGCGATCCCGGCAGCGGCGATTCCGGTCGGCTCCGTGCTGATGCTCGCGCTTGCCGTCACGCGGCTGCTCGGACGCGCGACGCTGCGCGACTGCGCTGCGTCGCTTGCGATCGTCGGCGGCCTCGCGGTAGTGCTGTATTTTGCGAGCAGCACGCTCGCGCCGCTGACGGCCGCGAGCCTGATACTGTTTTTCGTAGTCGGACTTGTCACGATCATCTGTCTTGGCGTGCCTATCATGGTCGCGTTCGGCGTCTGCACGCTCGCGTATCTCGCGACCGTCACCGGCGCCCCGCTCACCATCGTCGTCAGCACCATGAACCAGGGCATGTCGAGCCTGATCCTGCTCGCAGTACCGCTCTTCGTTCTGCTGGGCGCGCTGATGGAAGCGATGGGTCTCGCGGAAGCGATGATCCGTTTTCTCGCGTCGCTGATCGGCCACAAGCGCGGCGGTCTCGCGTACGTGCTAATCGGCGCGATGTATCTGGTGTCGGGGATCTCCGGATCGAAAGTGGCCGACATGGCCGCGCTCGCGCCGGGACTCTTCCCCGAAATGAAAAAGCGCGGCGCGAACGAAGGCGATCTGGTGGCAATGCTGAGCGCCGCCGCGGCGATGTCGGAGACGATCCCGCCGAGCCTCGTGCTGATTACGATCGGCTCGGTCACGGGCGTGTCGATTGCCGCGCTCTTTACCGGCGGCTTCATGCCGGCGGTGGTCGGTGCGGTTGCGCTTGCGGGCGTGATCTGGTTCAAAAGCCGCAAGGAGCGCCTGCAGGGCGTGCAGCGCGCGTCGCGTGCCGAGATCGGGCGCTCGCTGCTGATCGCGGTGCCGTCGCTCGCGCTGCCGTTCGTGATTCGCGCGGCGGTCGTCGAAGGTGTCGCGACCGCGACCGAAGTGGCGACGATCGGCGTCGCTTACACGTGCGTGGTCGGGCTGCTGCTGTACCGCCGCTTCGAGTGGAGCCGGCTGTACCCGATTCTGGTGGAGACCGCATCGCTGTCGGGCGCTATCCTGATCATCATCGGCTCCGCAACGGCAATGGGCTGGGCGCTTACGCAGTCCGGTTTTTCGGCGCAGCTCGCGTCGCTGATGGTGGCGTGGTCGGGCGGCAAACTCGGCTTTCTGGCGATTTCGGCAGTCACCTTTGTGATTCTCGGTAGCTTTCTCGAAGGGATTCCGGCTATCGTGCTGTTCGGACCGCTGCTCTTTCCGATTGCCCGCGCAATCGGAATTTCGGAGGTGCACTACGCGATGGTCGTGGTCTTCGCGATGGGGCTCGGACTCTTCGCGCCGCCGCTCGGGCTTGGCTTTTACGCCGCGTGCGCGGTCAGCAAGGTGGATCCGGGCGTGGCGATGCGGCGAGTCTGGCCTTACCTGGGAGCGCTTGCGGCCGCGCTGATCGTCATCGTCGCGGTGCCGTGGGTGTCGGTTGGCTTTCTCCGATAAATGCTATGCAAAAATAGAGGCAACAATGGCAATGAGGAAGGCGATTCACATGAAAACCGACACGACCGGCGTTGTAAACGGCAAGGCCAATGCGCGTGCCCCCGAGGTGATCGCTTCGAAACTCGACGAAATCCGCGACCAGGTGCGCGGGATGATCCAGCGTGGTGAATTGCGGCCCGGAGAGCGGGTCAACGAACAGGCGCTCGCGCAGCATATCGGCGTCGGCCGCAATTCCGCTCGTGAAGCGCTACGCGCGCTCGAACAGGCTGGGCTTGTACGCATCGTGCCGAATCGCGGCGCCGAGGTGCGGCGGCTGTCGCTCGAGGAAGCGATGGATCTTTACGAAATCCGTGCCGGTCTGGCGCGCACGGCTGGCCGGCTTGCGGCGCTGCGCCTGACCGCCGAAGAGGAACGCTCGCTGTCCGCGCTGATCGACAGCATGGACGCAGCGGTCGCCGCGCGCGACACGCCCGAATATCAGGCGCTGAACACCGAGTTTCACAGCCAGTTGATGAAAGCGACGAAGAATCCGCGGCTCATCAAGATCAATCAGGCCGTCGAGGAAGAACTGACGCTGTATCTGCACAAAGGGGTCTACTCGTATACGCAGATGCAGCGCTCGGCGAAGGAGCACCACGACCTGTTCAACGCGCTACGCACGGGTCACGCGGATGCCGCCGCGCAAGCGTTCGAGAATCACGTGCAGACCGGCAAGAAACGCATGCTCGATACCGTGTCCACGAGCGAGTCGGATCGTTGAGCAGACAGACATATAACAACCGGCGCGCGCAAGGCGCGCCTCCGTCTCATCCCCACTGGAGTCGTAGTTGAGGACCATCGTCTTTCTTGATCGCGCGACGCTGTCCGTCGATCTGCCGGATTTTCCGTTTCCCCATCGTTGGATCGAATATCCTTGCACCACACCGGAACAGGTTGTGGAACGCTGCCGCGACGCGCAGATCGTGGTGACCAACAAGGTGCCATTGCCGGGCGACGCGCTTGCGCAATTACCGCAACTGGAACTCATCGGCGTGCCGGCCGCCGGCCTCAACCATCTGGATCTCGAAACGTGCCGCAAGCGCGGCATTGGGGTGGTCGCATGCCCCGGCTATTCGACGATTTCCGTGCCCGAGCACGCGTTCGCGCTGATGCTCGCGCTGCGTCGCAATCTGGTGCCCTACTGGCGCGACGTTCATGCGGGCGGCTGGAGCGGCTCACCCACCTTCTATGCCGAATTGCACCCGCTGGAGGATCTGTACGGCTCGACGCTCGGCATCGTCGGTGCGGGTCACGGCGGCAAGCGCCTCGCCGAACTGGCCAGCGCGTTCGGCATGCGCGTGCTGTTCGCGGAGCGCAAGCGCGCGAGCGCGGTGCGCGACGGTTACATCGCATTCGACCAGGTGCTGCGCGAGGCCGATACGATCAGCCTGCATTGCCCGCTGACCGACGAAACGCGGCATCTGTTCGGTATCGCCGAGTTCGAGCGGATGAAGCGCAGCGCGTCGCTCGTGAATACCGCGCGCGGCGGAATCGTCGACGAAGCGGCGTTGATCGAGGCGCTCGACCGCAAGCTGATCGCGAATGCCGCGCTCGACGTGCTCGAACAGGAACCGCCCGCAGCCAATCATCCTCTGCTGTCCAACCCCCGCACCGATCTGATCGTGACGCCTCATGTCGCATGGCGGACCCAGGTCGCGATGACGCGGCTCGTCACGCAACTCGCGCAAGGGATCGAACAGCATTACGCGCAATCTTGAACGCGGCGCAGTTGAACTGCCGCCCGCGAAGAGGCCGGCCCTGCGCCTCTTTACATGCCGCTCCGCGCCGCAGGCGCGGAGTCACTTCGTTATCAGGCCGGCGGCCGTCACACGTCGCAGTGCTAAATTTTCCTCAGCCGATGCAACAGGTGCGGCACGCCGTTCAACGCGTCAGAACTTGTGACGGATTGCAAACCGCACGGTTGCCTGCTGGTTGCTCGACGAAGGCGACAGCCCGTTGATCGCCGCGCGCGCTGCGCGTCCCGTCGAATCGACGCCCGACGCATGCTGCAACACGCCGAGCAGATACACGTCTGTGCGTTTTGACAGCACATAGTCGGCGCTCACCGCGCCTTGCTGATAAGTCGCACGGCTCGTCGTGCCGCCGTCGGTATAGGTGTAAGCGGCCGCCAGCGACAGCGCGGGCGTCAGTTGGTACTGCAAGCCGAGTTCCGCGCTGTTGAACGTCGCCGTGCCCCTCAGGCCGGCCGGGTTCAATACCGATACAACGCCGCTCAGGCTGTTGTAGTGGGTGTTCGCATAGACGGCGTTCAGCATCGCCGCGCCGATCGTGTAGGTCGCACCGGCCGTCAGCACCGCTTCGCTTTGGGCCGACGCGTAGCCGTTGATCACCGGCGAGCTGCCCAGGTTGTTGCTAGCCGCCGTCGCGCCCACCGCGGTGCCGAAGAACGACGCGTTCGGATTGTGCGCGTTCAGATAAGCGACGCCGAGATTCAGCGGGCCGTGCGTATAACCGGCGCCGATCGAATAGATCTGATTCGCCCCAATGCTGCCCGGTACGCCGCCGAAGCTATACATGCCCTCGGCCGAAAAGCCAGCATAGTTCGCGGTCTGATACTTGACCGAATTGTTCACGCGGTTCGTATTGTTCAGGTTGTCGAGGTCGCCCGGATGCGCGCCGAGATTGCCGGCGAACATCGCGCCCGAGGTGAGCGGATGGACGTAATCGATCATCGGATCGTATTGACGGCCGGCTGTAAGCGTGCCGTACGGCGTCGAGACGCCGACGAACGCCTGGCGGCCGAACTCGAGCGAGCCCTGGCCCAGCTTGCCGCTGTTGACGTCGAACCCATTCTCCAGCACGAACAGGCCGCTGAAGCCTCCGCCGAGATCTTCGTTGCCGCGCAGGCCCCAGCGGCTGCCGCTCAGCACGCCGCTCAACATCCCGTACTGCTGATGGCCGTTGCCCGGGCTCGTCTGCACGTTGCTCGTGTAGTTGACCCCGTCATCGATGATCCCGTATAGCGTGACGCTGCTTTGCGCATAGGTGCTGCCCGCCGCCGTGGCAGCGGCCGTGGCCGCGAGCGCACAGAGCGTGCGCGTGAGCATCCGGCCTGCCGGCGCGTGCGCCGACGCTGCGTGCCCAGGAGGGCGTTTCGGTGATGCGTTCAGAAGCTGATTCACTGCTGAGTCTCCTTTCACTTGTTGTTGGACGGAGGTGGATGTTGCGCATGCCTTGAAACGGCGCGCGCAACAGGACAAGCGGCAAGGCGCGGCGCGCCCTGTCGCAGGAAAAGTTGGACCTTCGGGATACTAAGTTCGATGGCTGAACGCCGGCACGGCCGTTCGTTACAAGTTCATCCGCGGCTCCGTTTTCTTGTCTTGACTGTCTGCATTGTCTTTTTTAATAACAACACCTTGACACAAATGTGTCAACACTTTTAAAGTATGTGTAGACAATAAAACGAAACCCTTCGCCTTGCATCGTGCGGCTTCATCGGCCCGCGGAACAATGCGCTCACTTCCAGAACGGAGACAAGATGAACCACCTTTCACGCCGTGCCTTCCTGCAGAGGTCCGGTGCCGTGTCAATCGCCGTGGCAGGCGCCGGCGCATTGCTCACACCGCGCTCGTCGTTTGCACAGAGCGCGCAATACAAGCTGAAGTACGCGAACAACATGCCGCTTTCGCATCCGATGAACGTGCGTGCGAAAGAAGCCGCGGCTGCGATCAGCAAGGAAAGTAACGGCCGCATCGATTTGCAGATCTTCCCGAACAGCCAGATGGGAAGCGACACCGATATGTTGTCGCAGGTGCGTTCCGGCGCGATCGATTTCCTGACCGAAGGCGGCGACATCATGTCGTCGCTCGTGCCGGTCGCGGGGATCAACGGCGTCGGTTTTGCGTTCAACGATTACAACGAGGTATGGGCCGCGATGGACGGCGACCTCGGCAAATACATTCGCAACGCGATCTCCAGGGTCGGCCTCGTGGCGATGGACAAGACGTGGGATAACGGCTTCCGGCAGGTGACGAGTTCACTCAGGCCGATCAATACGCCGGCCGACCTGAAGGGCCTGAAAATCCGCGTTCCGGTGAGCCCGCTGTGGACGGCGCTGTTCAAGGCGCTCGGCGCGGCGCCGACCAGCGTCAACTTCAACGAAGCCTATTCGGCCATGCAGACGAAGGTGGTCGATGCTGAAGAGAACGCGCTGACGCTGATCGAAACCTCGCGCTTCTATGAAGTGCAGAAGTACTGCTCTTTGACCAACCACATCTGGAGCGGCTTCTGGTTCCTGGCGAACGAGCGCTCGTGGCACAAGCTGCCGCCGGATATGCAGGCGATCGTCGCAAAACATGTGAACGCCGCGGCGATGAACCAGCGCGCCGACGTCGCCGCGCTGGACGCGACGCTGCAAACCAGGCTGAAGTCGCAGGGCATGGTTTTCAACAAGCCGGATATCGCGCCGTTCCGCGCCGTGCTGCAAAAGGCCGGGTTCTACCAGCAATACCGGAAGCAGTACGGCGACGAGGCGTGGTCGCTGCTCGAGAAGTACACGCATCCGCTCGCCTGACGGCGGGTCGCGCCAGCTCGACGACGCGCCGCCTAAGGCAGCAATACGGCAATCGCGGTATCCGCCGGAATCGTCGAAGCCGCGATCGGTCTGGCATTGGCTGCAGCGGTTCAACACGGCGCCTCGAGCACAGCTCGCGGCGCCGTTTGTTCGCTAACGATGACGCCAGAGCGGTGCACGCTTTTCGAAGAACGCCTGATTGCCTTCGGCCGCATCGTGCGACTGATAGGCCAGCACGAACGCTTCGAGTTCGACTTCGAGGTGACGCCGGAAGGCACTACGGAATTCATGATCGGCGAGACTCGTGATGGTTCGCACCGACTGCCCCGGCTTCGACGCATACAGCGACGCAAGTTCGAGCGCGCGTTGATCGAGCGCATCGTTATCGACGATTTCATCGACGATGCCGAGCACCAGCGCCTGCCCGGCGTCGATCCGCTGGCCGCCGTACAGCATTTTCTTCGCTGCTACCGGCCCGATCAGACGCGTCAGCAGCGCGATGCCGCCGGTACCCGGCCACACGCCGCGGTCGATCTCCGGTAATGCGAACACCGCGTTGCGTGCGGCAAGCCGGAACGTGCAACCGAGTGCGAGTTCGAAGCCGCCGCCCATGCAAAAGCCGCGAATCGACGCGATCGCCGGAATGTCGAGTTCGACCAGCGCGCGCATCATCCGATGCGCGTTCTCGCCGTGCGCGCGCGCGACCGTTGCGTCGAAGCGCAGCGGAAATTCACGCAGGTCGGCGCCCGCGGAGAACGCGCGTTCTCCGCTGCCAAAAATCACACAGCGCAAGTCGCGCCGCTCCTGCGCTCCGGCAAAAAAAATGCCGAGCTCCCGGCGCACCGCCTGAGTCAGCACATTCAGCGGCGGGTTTGCAATCGCGACTCGCGCGACGGCCGGTGCGATCTCTTCGACGTCGATTGCGGCTGCCGCGGCCACGCGGGGTTGTATCGGGTCCATCTCTCCTCCAAATGTCGACCCGACCCACATCTGACTTAGGTCGGGCTAAGTGTATTCACTATTAAATACTTTACAGACACTATAATACAATGTGTCAACACTTTTAGCAGCAGCGCCGAGGCGGGAGCGGCGTTGGCTGAAGCCGGCGACGGCTTCTCAGGTTTGAGTTTTCCTCAAGCAGAAGCGAATAAAAACTCGTTAGGGATGCAATCACGTCGCCCCTAGAATCAAAAATAGACAAACGCGGACGAATACCGCGACGAGGAGATCTTCACCACCAGAACATAAGGGCACTGCCCATAACCGGAGGAGACATGCAAGCCACGAAAGTGAAGGCGCACGCACGCCTGTCGCAAAGCAAAACTACACGCCGGACGCTGATCAGGAGTGCACTGGCGTTGCCGCTCTTCGGCATTCTGCCCAAAGGGGTGAGAGCCGCAGAATTCAACTACAAGTTCGCGACTGCGCTGCAAGGCGACCATCCGTTGAACGTGCGCGCGAGCGAGGCGTTTGGCCGCATCCGCGAAGCGACGCACGGCCAGGTCGAGATCAAACTGTTCCCCTCCAACGTGCTCGGCTCCGACGCCGACACGCTGACGCAGACGCGCACCGGTGCAGTCGAATTCATGGTCCTCGGGCATGGCAACCTGGGCAACTATGTGCGATCGTCCGGCATCCTCAGCACCGGCTTCGCATTCAGCGACTACTCGCACGTATGGGCCGCCGTGGACGGTGCGCTCGGCGACTACATCCGCGACGACATCAACAAGACCGGCACGATTGTCGCGGTCGCACGCATGTGGGACAACGGCTTCCGCCAGGTCACGTCGTCGTCGCGGCCGATCAGACTGCCCGCCGATCTCACCGGCTTCAAGCTGCGCGTGCCGCCGACACCGGCCTACACGATGCTGTTCAATGCATTCCACGCCGGCCCCACACCGATCAACTACTCGGATCTGTACACCTCGCTGCAAACACACATCGTGGACGGCGAAGAGAACCCGCTCGCGATCATCAACTCCGGCAAGCTGTACGAGGTTCAGAAATACTGCAGCTTCACCAATCACATCTGGGACGGCTTCTGGCTGCTCGGCAATCAGCGCGCGTGGATGAAGCTTCCGCCCGCGGTGCGCACGATCGTCACCGATGAGTTCAACCGCTCGATCGGCGATCAGCGCAGCGATATCGCGGCTAGCAGCGTGAGCTTGCGCAGCAGTCTGGGGGCGAAGGGCCTGCAATTCATCGACGTGGATCAGCAGGCGTTCCGCGCCGCGCTCAGCAAGACGTCGTTCTACAAGGACTGGCGGCAGCAGTTCGATCCAAAAGCATGGAGCCTGCTCGAACAGACCGTGGGCAAGCTCGCCTGAGCACGGCCCCGGCGCCGCCCTTGCGCGGCGTCCGGGAACATGACGGGAAGCAATCACGAGACTTGACCATGAGACACAATCTGACGATGACCGCCGAACCCTCGCAAGACGTCGAAACGGGGCTGGCGAAAGCCCGCGCGGCACTGGTCTGGACCATCGAAAGCGCTGCGGCGCTGCTGGTCGCCGTGGAGACGGTGATTCTGTTCGGCGGCGTCGTCGCGCGCTATATATTCCAGCATCCGCTCGACTGGTCGGATGAACTCGGCTCGCTCCTGTTTCTGTGGCTCGCGATGCTGGGCGCGGTTATCGCCTTCTGGCGCGGCAACCACATGCGGATGACGGTGCTGGTCGACCGTGCGTCGCCCACGCTGCGCGCGATGCTCGATGTATTCGCGATCGCCGCCGCACTCGTGTTCCTGCTGCTGATCGTGCAACCGACATGGAGTTACGCGAAAGATGCAATCGACGTTACGTCTCCCGCGCTGCAGATTTCGACGGTATGGCGAGCCGCCGCGCTGCCGGTCGGCGCCGTGCTGCTGGTGATATCGAGCGTGATTCAGCTCGCGCAGGTGGCGAAGCGGCGCACGGTGCTGCTGGCGATCATGGGCGTCGCGTTGCTCGCCGGCGCACTATATGCGCTTCAGCCGGTGTTCGAGAATCTCGGCAACGTGAATCTGGTGATCTTCTTCGTCGTCATCGTCGCGATCGGTATCTTTTCCGGCGTACCGATCGCGTTCACGTTCGGTATCGCGACGTTCGCCTATCTGGCGCTGACGACCAGCGTGCCGCTGACCGTGGTGGTGGGCCGGATGGATGAAGGCATGTCGCATCCGATCTTGCTGGCCGTGCCGCTCTTCGTGTTCCTCGGTTATCTGATGGAGATGACCGGCATCGCCGCCGCGCTCGTCAATTTTCTCGCGCAGGCGCTGGGTCCGGTTCGCGGCGGGCTGTCGTATGCGCTCGTCGGCGCAATGTATCTGCTGTCAGGAATTTCGGGTTCAAAAGTCGCCGATATGGCAGCGGTCGCGCCGGTTCTGTTTCCCGAGATGAAGCGGCGCGGCTCGGATCCGGGCGAACTGGTTGCGTTGCTGGCCGCGACCGGCGCGCAAACCGAGACGATTCCACCTGGCATTGTGCTGATCACGATTGGTTCGGTTACCGGAGTATCGATTACCGCGCTTTTCACCGGCGGCCTGATGCCGGCGATCGCGCTAGGCCTCGCGCTGTGCGCGGTGGTGTGGTATCGGCACCGCAAGCACGCGCCCGACACGGTGGGCCGCATTGACGTGCGGCGTCTTCTGAAGACCTTCGTGATTGCGCTACCGGCGCTTGCGCTGCCCGTGGTGATTCGCGGCGCGGTGGTGGAAGGCGTGGCGACCGCGACTGAAGTGTCTACGGTCGGCGTGATGTATTCACTGATCGTCGGCTTGCTCATCTATCGCAAGTTCGAATGGCGCCGGATGCGGCCAATGATGATCCAGACAGCCGCACTGTCGGGCTCGATTCTGCTGATCATCGGCACGGCGACGGCGATGGCGTGGGCGCTGACGCAATCGGGATTCTCGATCGAACTCGCCGCTGCGATGGCGGCGCTGCCCGGCGGCGCGCCGACCTTTCTTGCGGTGTCGGTGGTCGCGTTCATCGTGCTCGGCAGCGTGCTCGAAGGCATTCCGGCGGTGGTGCTGTTCGGACCGCTGCTATTTCCGATCGCGCGCACAATGGGCATCAGCGAAGTTCACTACGCGATCGTTGTGGTCCTTTCGATGGGGATCGGGCTGTTCGCACCACCGTTCGGTGTCGGTTACTACTCGGCCTGTGTGATCGGCGGCGTGGATCCGTCGAGCGCGATGCGCAAGATCTGGCCGTATCTGGCGGCGCTCCTCGTAGGCATCGCCGTCGTCACGGCCGTGCCGTGGTTCTCAGTCGGATTCCTCTAATGCGAGCCCGTGCCGTTCATCGGCGCGGTGTCGCCGGCGCCTTCCTTGCGCAGCCACGCGACGAGCGCCTGCAGGTCTTTCGACGAGCGCAGGCTGGGCGCGATCCACAACACGATGTTGTACTCCCCTTCTTCAAAGCCATACGGCGCGACGAGCCGCCCCGAGCCGATCTCCTCCTCGACCATCATGCGCGGAGCGATCGCGATGCCAAGCCCGCACGACGCCGCCTGGATCATCAGATAGAAATGTTCGTAGACGTCGTGCGGCATCACGTCGAGATCCTGCCGCCCCACGCGCGCAAGCCAGTCGCGCCATGCCCGCGGCCGCGTCTTGGTGGCCAGAATGCGCATTTTCAGGAGATCGTCGAGGCCACGCTGACCGTGCTTTTCGAAGAACCCAGGCGCGCAGACAAGTCCCGTCTCTTCCTTCATCAGATGCTTGACGATCACGTCCTGCGGCGGAGCGAGCATGTCGTTGCGGATCGCGACGCTGACCTCCTCGCGCGCGAGATCGAGCGGCCCGTAGTTGACGTTCAGCAGCACTTCGACATCCGGATACGCCTGCTTGAACCGCGCAAGCCGCGGAATCAGCCAGTACATCATGATCGTTGCGGAACACGACACGGTCAGCGGGCCGGGCTGCAACTGCTGCACGCTCGCGTTGATCAGTTGAAATCCTTCGGACAGGCTGACCGCAAGCCGCCTGCCTTCGGACGTCGGTTCGACCGACTGTCCGAGGCGCTTGAGCAGCGTGATCGAGAAAATCGTTTCGAGCGATTGAATGTGGCGGCTAACGGCGCCGGGCGTCACCCCCAGTTCGTTGGCGGCAAGCGTCATGCTGCCGAGCCTGACGGAAGCTTCAAAGGCTCTAAGGGCGTTTAGCGATGGACGAAGCACTGACATTGGGAATGGGAGTAGGCGATGGAAAACGAACTGTCGAAATCGAAATGAATCTCGTCAGTTATTCTAACCATCTGTATTGCGTTTTTCTCACGGCTTGCCGAAAAAAATTCGATTGTCTGCCTGCTACGCGGATCCTAGACTGATCGCAAGTCATGCAAAGCTTTTCGCAACCGGACCAAGGAGAACACCATGCCTGACATCGAGGCGCGCCTGCGCCCGCCTGGCGTAGCAACGGGAATCGCATCATGAGCCAAGATCGCGTCGTAGCCCGTTATCTCGTCGAATCGCCATACCCTCTCGGACAAGTGGCCGAGCTGATCGCCGGCGAACAGTCGAGCGGCACCTTCGTTACAGTGCCGGGCGAAACCGTCGAACTCAAGAAGCGCTTTGGCGCGCAAGTCGTCAGCATCACGCCGCTCGAAACGGTCGATGCGCCGGCACTCCCCGGCTGCACGCCGGCGCGCTCGTCAGGCCCGGTACGTTACCAACGCGGCGAGATCGCGATCTCTTTTCCACTACACAACTTCGGGCCGTCGCTGCCGAACCTGTTCACCACCGTCGCGGGCAATCTGTATGAATTGCAGCAACTGTCCGGCCTGAGGCTGCTCGACCTCGATCTGCCCGATGCGTTCGGCGCACGTTATCCGGGGCCGGCCTTCGGCATCGAAGGCACGCGCAAACTGGTCGATGTGTACGACCGCCCGTTGATCGGCACGATCGTCAAACCGAGCATCGGTCTCTCGACGCAGGAGTTGCGCGTTCGGGTGCGCGAACTGGCGCTGGCGGGTCTCGACTTCATCAAGGATGATGAACTATGCGGCAACCCACCGTATGCGCCGCTCGCCGAACGGGTCGCCGCGGTGATGGACGAGATCGAACGCGCGGCGGACGAGACCGGCAAGAAGGTCATGTACGCGTTCAACATCACCGGCGACATCGATGAACTGCGGCGCGGCCACGACCTCGTGCTCGAACACGGCGGCAATTGCGTGATGGTGGCGGTCAACAGCATCGGCTTCGCGGGCGTGGCGTGGCTGCGCCGTCATAGCGCACTGCCGATTCACGGCCATCGCGCGACGATCGGCGCGCTGTCGCGCTGCCCGCTGCTCGGCGTGGGCTTTACCGCGTACCAGAAGCTCGCGCGTCTCGCCGGCGTCGACCATCTGCATGTCGGCGGAATCGACAGCAAGTTTTATCAGGCAAACGAAGAGGTGACGCAGTCGATCAAGGACTGCCTCACGCCGATGTTCGGCGGCTATACGGTGATGCCGGCGGTGTCGTCCGCGCAGTGGGCCGGCTCGGCCATCACCACCTATGCGGCGACCGGCACCGTCGATTTGCTGCATATGGCGGGCGGCGGCATCATGGCGCATCCGCATGGCGTCACGGCGGGGGTGCGCAGCATGCAGCAGGGGTGGGAAGCGGCGCTTGCCGGCGCCGACCTCATCGAGTACGCGAGCTCGCGGCCTGAATTGCGGGCGGCGGTCGATAAATTCGGCAATTAGGCTGCAGGCGCCGCTAACAGATACCGGCATCGACACCACAATCAGCAAAGATGGATCAGGAGACAGGTCATGAAACTTACTGCGGAACAACATCGACAGTTCGACGACAACGGTTTTCTGCTCGTGCCGGACGTGTTCTCGCTCGACGAAATAATCGCGCTGCGCGACGAATCAAACGCGATCTTCCAGCACCATCGGCCGGAAATCTGGCGCGAGAAAAACGGCGAGCCGCGCACCGCGTTCGGCTGCCATGAATACAACGAGGTTTTTCGCGCACTGACGTTGGACAGCCGGCTCGTCGAACCAGTCGAACAGATCATCGGTGAGCAGTTGTATATCCACCAGTTCAAGGTCAATCCCAAGGTCGCGTTCGAGGGCGACACGTTCCCGTGGCACCAGGACTTCGTGACCTGGCATGAAGACGACGGCATGCCGGAAGCCCGCGCGATGAACGCCGCGATCTTTCTCGACGACGTCCACGCGTCCAACGGGGCGCTGATGTTTGTGCTGGGTAGCCACAAGGAAGGCATGATTTACGCGGAAGACGTCAACGGCCGCCGCTGGCTCGAACGCAAGGACGTAGTGCGCCTGATCCGCTCCGGCGACGACATCGCGATCGCCGAGGGCCGCGCGGGCAGCGTGCTGCTGTTCCACGGCGACGTCGTACATGGTTCGGCGGGCAACATCACGCCGCTGCCGCGCCGCATCCTGTACGTCACCTACTCGGCGCTATCGAATCATCTGCTCCGGCCGACGCGTCCGCCGTATATCGCGCACCGGTCCTTCGAGCCGATTGTCGCGGTGGAACGGGCGGTCCAGCACGCGACCGCGCATCACACGGCCTGAACCGCGAGCCACGGCCGATGCGAGAGCCCATCTGTTTCTACGGCGACGACTTCACGGGCGCCGCCGCGAACCTGCTTGAATTTCATTGCCGCGGACTGCGCGGCGTGCTGTTCGTCGATACGCCGAGCGCCGCGCAACTCACCGCTTACCGTGATAATGCGGACGTGATCGGCATCGCCGGCGTGAGCCGCTCGCTCGCGCCGGCGGCGATGGAGCGCGAAGTGCGACCCGCATTCGAACTGTTCCACACGATGGGGGCGCGCCTGATCCAGTACAAGATCTGCGCGACGTTCGATTCGTCGCCTGTGCGCGGCAACTTCGGCACCGTGCTCGAACTGGCGCGCACACTGTTCGGCACGCGCACGATACCGATCGTCCCAGCCCATCCGGACTTCGGCCGCTACACGGTGTTCGGCAATCACTTTTCCGTCTATCAGGGCAGCGTGTTCCGACTCGATCGCCATCCGAGCATGGCGAACCATCCGGCCACGCCGATGCACGAGGCGGATCTGCGCAGGCATCTGGCCGCGCAGACGGCGCTGCCGATCGCGCTGTGCGATCTGCCGTCGCTGCGTGCGGCGAGCGACGGCGCGCTCGACGACCTGCTGGCGAGCTCCGATGCGGCGGCGACTGTATTCGACGCGATCGAGCGGCGCGACCTTGTAACCGTCGCGCGAGCGGTGTGGCGGGCGTCGCGGCAACGGCCGCTGTTCACGCTGTCGGCGCACGGTCTCGCCGCGGGCCTCGGCAGTCATCTCGCCGAACTCGGCGAGACCGGCACGGTGAGCCACGCACCGCAAAAACCGGTGGAAAGCCTCGTCGTGCTATCGGGAAGTTGCTCGCCGCGCACGGCGTCGCAGATTGCGTATGCGCAGGCGCATGGGTGGCGCACGCTGCGACTGCCAGTCGAAAAGTTCGGCACACAGCACGAAACGCAGGTCGTCGAACAACTCGTCGCCGAGATTCTCGACGCGCTCGCCGCGCGGCGCAGCATCATCGTCTATGCGGCCGCCGGTCCCGACGATGCGTCGATCGCCGCGGGCCGCAGCGTGTTCGACAGCATGGCCACCGAATCGTCGGCGGTGATCGGCGGCGTGTATGGCGCTGTATTGCGGCGTGTCGTAGCGAGCCGGCGCCTGCCGCGCGTCGTACTCGCAGGCGGCGATACGTCGAGCCAGACGATGCGCCGACTCGGCGTCGACGCATTGACGATCGACGCGGTCAACACCGCGACCAACGAAGCCTTCATGCGGGTCCGCGCGCAGGGCAGCCCGTTCGACGGCATGCAGGTACTGCTCAAGGCCGGGCAGAACGGCACCGACGACTACTTAGGCCGCGCGCTCGAAGGCGACGGCTGGGTGTGAGCGGACACCGTCGCGCGCATCTGCCTGGCGCCCCACCGCTTTTTATTCCTTCATACCATCGGCATCGAGAGGCGTTCGAATGAAAACATTGCACCCCGCCACGGGCGTCATCGGACTTGGCGCGATGGGCTCGGGCGTCGCGCGCTCGCTGCTGCGCGCAGGCTTCGCGACTCACGTATGCGACGCGCGCGCGGCCGCTGTCGAAAGCTTTACCGCCGACGGCGCGACCGGCTGCGCGAGTCCGGCCGAGCTGGCCGCACGGTGCGACGTGGTGATCAGCGTGGTGGTCGATGCCGCGCAGACCGAGCAGGTGCTGTTCGGCCCGGCTGGCTGCGCCGCGGTGATGAAACCCGGCAGCGTGTTCGTAATGTGCAGCACGGTACCGCCCGACCGCTCGATCGAATTCGCCGCGCGCATCGCCGAGCTCGGCGTGCTGTATCTGGACGCGCCGATCTCCGGCGGCCCCGTCCGCGCGGCGAGCGGCGAGCTGACGATGATGACGTCCGGCGTCCCGGCTGCATACGAGCGGTGCGAAGTGGTGCTCGAAGCGATCGCCGCCAAGGTGTACCGCCTTGGCCACGAAGCTGGCGCTGGCAGCAAGGTGAAGCTCATCAACCAATTGCTGGCCGGCGTGCACGGCGCGGTCGCCGCCGAAGCGATGGCGCTCGGCCTGCGCGAAGGCCTCGATCCGCATGCGCTGTACGAGGTCATCACGCACAGCGCCGGCAACAGCTGGATGTTCGAGAACCGTATCGCGCATGTACTGGCCGGCGACTATACGCCGCTGTCCGCGGTGGATATCTTCGTCAAGGATCTTGGACTTGTGCTCGATCTGGCGCGCTCGAGCAAGTTTCCGCTGCCGCTGTCGAGCTCCGCGCACCAGATGTTCATGCAGGCGAGTGCGGCCGGTTTTGCGCGCCAGGACGACAGTGCGGTCATCAAGATTTTCCCGGGTATTGAACTGCCACGATGCAAACAGACAGACGGCGATCGCTGACGCATCCTGGCTTCATTCAACGGCTCAATGACACTTAGGGACACACTCATGCTTGAAGGAAAAACAGCGCTTATCACCGGTTCCACTGGCGGCATCGGCCTCGGCATCGCGATCGCGCTGGCTCGGGCCGGCGCCAACATTGCGCTAAACAGCCGCGCGGACGACGCGCACGAAGCCACCGCGCAGGTTGCGGCGCACGGCACGCAGGTCGCCTACTTCCGCGCCGATATGGCCGGCCCGATGCAGATCGCGAACATGATGCGCGCCGCCGCGGAACGCTTCGGCCGGATCGACATCGTCATCAACAATGCAGGCATGCAGTACATCGCCGCCACCGAGGATTTCCCGGAGGACCGCTGGGACGCGATGATCGCAGTGAACCTGTCGAGCGCATTTCACACGACCCGTCTCGCGCTGCCGGCGATGAAGGCGGCGAACTGGGGGCGCATCATCAATATAGGTTCGACGCATTCACTCGTCGCATCGCCGAACAAATCGGCCTATGTGGCCGCCAAACACGCAATCATCGGACTGACCAAGGCCGTCGCACTGGAGAACGTAACGAGCGGCGTGACTTGCAATGCGATCTGTCCGGGGATGGTGCTGACGTCGATGGTCGAGCGGCAGATCGCGGCGTTCAGTGCCCAACGAGGCATGTCGCACGATGACGCCACCCATGCGTTTCTGGCGGCGAAGCAGCCGTCGCTGCAGTTCACGACGCCGGAGCAGTTGGGCGCGCTTGCGGTGTTCATGTGCTCGCCCGGCGGCGACAATGTGCGCGGTGTGGCGTGGCAGGTCGATGGGGGGTGGACGGCACAGTGACGGATGCGTTCGACGGTCCGCGTTGTCCGTGCCGTTGTCCGTGCGGTCGGTGATCTATATCACTTGCGATACGTTACCAATCCGCACTTCCACCACGCGCTTCAGATGAAAGCGCCACCCGCGTCCTCGCAAAGTATGCGAGGACACTTGTGGTCACAATACGCGATCACCCCACCCGTGAAAAGCAGCGTGAAACCAAGGGCATTTCACCGCGATACCAGGGCGGCGTCGTTATCGAGCTTGCCGCGTGTCTCCGGCACGATGAACGCCCCCGCGAGGAAAATCACGCTGATCGCACCGGCGAAGATCGCGAGGGTCATCGGCAACTGGCTGGCGTCTTTCGCCACCAGCGAAACGGCGGTCGGCATCATCCCGCCGATCGCGAAGCCGATGTTCCACGACAGCCCTGTGCCGGTAGCGCGAATCGCGGTCGGAAAGCGTTCGTTCAGGAAGATCAGAAGCGGCGCGTAACCGGCGCTGCCGAGCGCGCTCAGAATCACCGCGTAAACGCCGATTATCGTGATGCTTTGCGCTGTGGGCAGCAGCAGGAACAGCGCAGGCAGCGCGAACAGGCGAATCAGGCCTATCCAGACGAACGCGCTCTTGCGTCCGATGAAGGTGCTCAGATGTCCCGCCGCGATGGACGCGATGACCACCGCGACGCTGGAGATCATGAGAATCGCGGCCGCGGCGCCGTTCGGTGCGTGGCTCACCACCTTGAGAAAGGTCGGCAGGTAGCCGGACGTGAGGTAATAACCGCTGCCGCCACCGATCGTCAGCAGCAGATTGACGAACAGAATCGAGCGATAGTCGCGTGAAAACAGCGTGCGGATCGGCGAGCGGACGACCTCGACAGGCGCGCCCGTGTTCTGCATGGCGGCCATGGCGGCCTTCTCGGCGGCCAGCTTCTTCCACAGCGGCGACTCTTCCAGACTACTGAAGACGAACAAGCCGAGAATCGAGCTGACGATGCTGGTGAAGAACATGCAGCGCCAGCCCCACACGTCGAACAGGTCGCCCGGGAAGATCGCCGACATCGCCAGATATGCGAGCGATGCGAGCAATGCGCCGAGTCCCGCCCCGCCACCACCGATCAGCCCCGACACGGCGCCGCGATATTTCGGCGCAACCGATTCGGTGCCGATGGTGTGCGTCGACGCCACCACGCCGCCGACGAATACGCCTTGTATCAAACGCAGCATCAGGAACAGGATTGGCGCGACCAGGCCGACTTGCGCGACCGTCGGCAGCAAGCCGAAGGCTGCCGTCGAGAGGCCCACGCCGACCACCGCAGTGATCATTGCGCCCTTGCGTCCGTGCCGGTCCGCGTAGGAGCCGAACCATGCCGAGCCAAGCGGGCGCATCAGCAGGGTCACGGCAAACGATGCATAGACCGCAGCGAGCGAGAGCATGGCGTGTTCGGACGGAAAGAACAATCGTCCAACTACCGGTGCGACGAACAGCAATACGAACAGATCGAACAAATCCAGTGCCCAACCGAGGCACGAGGCCACTACTGCACCCATCACTTGCCGCCGGTCTACCGCGGGCAAGGCGGCGCCATTCTGCGCTGCTACGGACATCGTCATCTCCTTGATTTTCAGCGGACCGTCTTTTGATCGTCCCTGTTTTAAGGCACGTTCTGGATTGCGTGCTCCTAGTGGTGCTAAAAAAGCTTTATCGACCGGCCACCGGGAGCGCCGTCGTGCTTGACGCTGAGTTCGGGTAACCTCGCGCGAGCATCGCATCGGCGATCTTTTCGGCCATCATGATGGTCGGGATATTCGTATTCGCGGAAGGCAGCCGTGGCATCAGTGACGCATCGACGACCCGCAAGCCCTGCGCGCCACGCACGCGGCCCGCGTTGTCCGTCACAGCCATGACGTCGTTCACATCGCCCATCTTGCAGGTGCCGCTCGCGTGCCATACGCCGAACACATTGGCGCGAATAAACGCCTCGAGCGCGTGCTCATCGGCAAGCAGCGCGGACATTTGCTGGCCTCGCGTGAAAAACCGTTCGATCAACGCCCGCCGGATCGGCGCGGGTGTGTCGAGCAACATGCCGAGCATCGAGGTCAGCGCGGCGTTGCGGGTTCCAACGCGGCTAAGCGCCTTGACCCGCGGCGAAAACGCCGCGGGAAAAAAGTCGCGTGGATCGTGACCCAGCCCCGAGTCCGCGACGATTTTCGCCAGCATTCGTACGCCGAAAGCGAGGCGCGCGACATCGCGTGGATCGTCGAGCAGATTCAGATCGACGCGTGGCGGCACTGCGGGGTCTGGTGAAACGAGTCCCACACGGCCGAGTGAATACGGGCGGTTGCACCAGAGAAAGAACAACCCTAGCCGGTTGCCGAGCGCATGCCATGCGGCACGCGTCGCACTCGACAGATAAAGATCGGACGCATCGCACCCTGCAACGCCCGAGGTGAAACGCGCGGCCGTCATGCTCGCGCGGCGCCGCGACAAAGGCATGCGATAACGTCGCTCGAGAAAATGGCAGAAGGTCAGCGACGGATGATCCTGGAGATTACGCCCCACGCCCGGCAGATCGACCATGCAAGCTATGCCGAGGGCGCTCAGATCATCCTTCGCGCCGACACCCGCTCGCATCAGCAACGCCGGCGATTGCAACGCGCCTGCACACAGGACAACTTCATCCGCCTCGAAACGCACGCGGGCACCGTTACGCGCCACGGCCACCACACCGCGCGCGACCATGCCTTCCATCACAATGCGCTCGACACGCAAGTCCGGATAGATGTGCAGATTGCGGCGCCTGCGCGTCTGCGCATCCAGATAGGCGACGGCGGTCGAGATGCGCTTGTCGTCGAGATTCGAGAACGCGCCGGGAAAGTAGCCGTCACCGAATTCACCGTTCTGGTCCTGCAAGCTGGCGAAGCCGTTCTTACGCATCCCGTCAGCAAACGCATGGCAGAACGGCGGCCAGTCGGCCTGGAGGACACGGCGAATCGGTACCGGCCCATCGCCCCCGTGCAATTCGCCTTCCGGGAAATTCACGTCGCGTTCGAGCTTGCGGAAATACGGCAGCACGTCCTGCCACGCCCAGCCGGTTGCGCCATTGGCGGCCCAACCGTCGTAGTCGCGCGGCAGGCCGCGATTGGCCGATTGCACGTTGATACTCGATCCGCCACCCATTACCCGCCCTTGCTCATACACACGCGGTGCGGCCGTTCGGGTCGCGCTCGCTTTGAGCTCCGGCCAGATGTACGTGTCGCCACAGAAGACTGGCATGGGATAGCTGTCGAGAATCGCCGTGGGCACGGCGCCCGGCGGCGTATCCTTGCCCGCCTCGATCAACGCGACGCGCAACGACGGTACCGCCGACAACCGGTGCGCAAGCACGCATCCGGCGGATCCACCGCCCACAATCACGTAATCGAAACGCTCCATATGCCTTGTCTCCTGCGGTCTTTTATTCGCTACGGTGTGTTGCGACTATGTTGTGCTGCGTTCGGTTCAACTGCCGCGAAACACCGGCTTGCGTTTGCCATGAAACGCTTCGACCCCCTCGCGGAAATCGTCGGACGTGCGCAGACGGCTATAGCAATGCCCTTCGAGTTCGATCGCGATCGAGAGTGGCGCATCTTCACTATCGTTCAGCAGCTTTTTGGCGGTGCGTTGCGCGAGCGGCGAGAAGGCGCGCAGTTCTTCCACCAACGCATCGGTCGTGGCTTCGAGTTGCGCATCGGCCACGCACTCCACCACGATGCCCCAGTCGTAGGCCTGCTTGCCCGGAATGCGGCGCGAGCGCATTACGATGTCCTTCGTACGGCCCACGCCGACCATCTGCTGCAAACGCGCCGAGCCGCCCGACCCCGGGATCTGGCCGAGCTTCTGTTCCGGCAGCGCGTAGAAGGTTGTGTCGGTGGCGATGCGGAAATCGCACGCGAGCGACAGTTCGAAACCCACGCCGAAGCAGAAACCGCGATTGGCGGCGATCACCGGCTTCGAGCAGCGCGCGGGCGCCGCGATATTCCAGGCGAGTTTGGACACGTGTTCCGGCGATGCCTCGAGAAAACCCTTGATGTCGCCTCCGCTCGAGAAGTGTTCACCCTTGGCGCGCACGACGATCACACGCACGCGCTCGTCCTCGTCGAGCGCTTCGAAGGTCGCGCGCAACTGGTCGCGGGCGTGCATCGAAATCACGTTCAACGGCGGCCGATGCAGGATAATGTCGGCCCGCTCGCGTTCGGCGTCGATCTCGATCGAAAAGCCGTCGAGTTCCTGCAGCAGGTCCTGGCCGCGGTGGGTCAAGTCGGTCATGGGATTACTCCTTGGTAGTTTCCGTGTGTGTGGCAATGAATTCGCCGCGGGCGCGGCTGCGGTTGCCGTCGTCGTGCTGACCACGTCCGTCGCGTTCGTACTCGCCTGCGGACAGCTTGCGGCGCAAGATCTTGCCAACCGGCGATTTCGGAATGTCGTCGACGAAGACGTATTCGCGCGGCCGCTTGAAGTTGACGAGATCGGACGTGCGGCAATAGGCATCGAGCGTTTCGGCATCGACGTATTCGCGGCGTTTGACGAAGGCGACGACCCGTTGGCCCCACCGCTCGTCTTTCACGCCGGCCACCGCCACTTCGTCGACGGCGGGATGCAAAGACAGCACCGATTCAATATCGACTGGCGAAATATTCTCGCCGCCGCTGATGATCATGTCGTCGACGCGCCCGGACACATACAGGTCGCCTTCGACGTCGAAGAAGCCGGTGTCGCCGGTGAAATACCAGCCGTCGCGCAATGACCTGGCGTTGGCGTCGGGGCGGTTCCAGTAGCCTTCGAAAGCCTCGTCGCCGAGCAGGTCGGCGATGATCTGGCCTTCTTCGCCCGCCTGTGCCAGATCCTCTGGCGTTTGCGCATCGAGCTTCACGACACGCAGGCGCGTATTGATGCCAGCACGCCCTGCACTGCCTGGTTTCTGCGTTGCGTCCTGATCGATGCTGAAGGTGTAGACCTCGGACGAGCCGTAGTGATTGACGAACAGTTCGGGTTTGAAAGCAGCCGAGAGCCGCTTGAGTAAACCGTCGTTCATTGGCGCGCCGGCAAAGCCGAGCTTTTTGACCGATGTCGTGTCGATATCGGCGAAAGCCGGATCGACCAGCAGATCGTGATAAAGCGTCGGCACCAGATAGAGGCAGCTGATCTGATATTGCGCGATTGAATCGAGCGCAAAGCGCGCGTTCCAGCGGCGCGCGCAAACGAACACGCCGTCAACCATCGCCATCGAGAGCAGCGAGCGCACGCCCATCGTGTGATACAGCGGCATCACACCGAGCGTGCGCTCGCCATGCCGGTACAGGTTCTGCGCGACATGGGCGAGCGCGGCAGCCCGCTCATGACGGTGACGGCGCGGCACGCCTTTGGCCTTACCTGTCGTGCCCGACGTGTAGAGAATCAGTGAGTAGTCGTCCGCATTCGCACGAGTGTTCTGAATGCTGGCATCATGCGAGCGCTCGACAAGGAGGGTTGCGAAGCTGGCGGTGCGGCCTTGCGCGTCGTCGAGCCCGATCCGCGGCAGATTTTGCGCAGCCGCGCTTTGCGCGACCGCTTCGGCACTGACCGGTTCATAGACGATCGCCTTCACGCCGGCATCGGTCACGCAGTAATCGAGTTCGTCAGGCTTGGCGCGCCAGTTCAACGGCACGATCACAATGCCGGCGAACTGGCAAGCCCAGTGCAAGGTTGCCATTTCCCAGCGGTTTTGCAATACGACTAGCAGCCGGTCCCCGTGCGCGAGACCCAGTTCGCGCAGGCCTTCGGCGACGTTCACAATGATGCGATGCCACTGCGCATAAGTCAGCGTCAAGCCGCCATCGACCAGAGCGAGCGCGTTCGGGCTGCGCTCCACGCTTTGCAGATAGGTTCGGCCGAGATCAAGCATGAGCGGTCTCCATGGTCTCACCGGCCTGCGTGGCCGCCTTACGTCTCGCCGCCACATCCAACACCGCTGCGACGATCGGCGTATAGCCCGTACAGCGGCACAGATGGCCCGAGAGCATGTCCCGCACCTCCGCTTCGGTGGGATCTGGCACGCGCTTCAGATAGTCCACGCACGACATCAGAATGCCGGCCGTACAGAAGCCGCACTGCAACGCGTGATGGCGTTGAAACGCCTGCTGGAGATCTCCGAGCACCATATCGGGCGCGAGGCCCTCGACCGTGTCGATGCGACGCCCTTGCGCCTGCACCGCCAGCATCAGGCAAGAACGCCCTGCCACGCCGTCGATGTGTACCGTGCACGCGCCGCAGACGCCATGTTCGCAACCGACATGCGTACCGGTTGCGCCCAGTTCGTGACGGATGAAATCCGACAGCAGTTCGCGTGGCACGCAATAGCCGCTGCGTTCGCAGCCATTGAGCGTCAGCGTGATGCACTGTCGGTCGCCTTGCCGCATGATGTTGTCTTTGGATGTGTTGCTCACTTCGCCTCCTCGATCACGCGCCATCCGAGTTGCCGGACCAGATGCCGGCGATAGGGCGCGCTAATTTGCGCGTCGTCCTGCGCGCTCAGCTTCCAGCTGAAATCGTTCAATGCTCCGCGCAGATCTTCGTCGTGCAAACGGGGCCATTGTTCGACCATGGGCCGATCCGCGACGCCACCCACGGCGAGTCGGATCGAATCGTTCGTCACCACCGCCGCGCACGCCACCATTGCGAAATCGCCATGACGTGCGGAGAATTCGGTGAAGCCGTAGCGTTCGCCGGGCTTCTTCAGCGGAAAGCGCACGGCTTCGACCAGTTCGTCCGGTTCGCGCGCGGTCATCAACATGCCTTGGAAAAAGGCCTCGGCCTTCAACACACGCTTGTGCTTTTTCGAGCGCAGCATCACCTCGCCGCCGAGCGCTGCCAGCACCAGGGGCAATTCCGCGCTCGGATCGGCATGGGCGATCGAGCCGCACACCGTGCCGCGATTGCGAATCTGAAAGTGCGAAATGTGCGGGAACGCCATCGCCAGCAGAGGCACTTCGTCGCGCAGTGACGCGCGCCATTCGACGCTGCCCTGCGTGGCGGCCGCGCCCACGATCAGCCGGCCTGCTTCGTTATCGATGCGCACCGCGTTCAGTTCGTCCGTGCGCGAGATATCGACCAGCATGCGCGGCTGCGCGAGCCGCATGTTCAGCACCGCCATCAGCGACTGCCCCCCGGCCAGCACGCGGGCGTCTTCACCGTTTTGAGCGAGTGCGTCGAGCGCGTCCTGCGTGGTCATCGCGCGCAGATAATCGAACGGCGCGGGTTTCATGCCTGCCTCCTGAAACGTGCGAGCAACCGCGATAGCCACCCGCCGCCGGTTTTCACCGGTTTGCCTGCGGCCTGGCGTCCAAGCGATTCGAACAGTTGCCGCAAGACGACCTTGGCCGCCCCTTCGAGCATCCGTCCGCCGACGGCTGCGACCTTGCCCGACACCTGGGCTTCGTAGTCATAGGAAAGACGCGTACCGCTTTCGATCGGCGTCAACTCGACGATGCCGCTGCCGCGCGCGCTGCCGAGCGACGACATGCCCGCGCCTGCCAGACGCAGCCGATGCGGCGCGTCGATTTCCGACAGCCCGATCTTCGCTTCGAAGCGCGCCTTGATCATGCCCACGCCGACCGTCACGTCGGCGCGATACCGGTTCGTGCCTTCGGCTTCGAGCGCGTGGCAACCCGGTATCACTCTGGCGAGCGCGTCCGGATCGAGCAGCACGGCGAAAATGGCTTCCGGCGACGCCGGCAAATCGACGCTGCCTTGCGCGGTCAGCGCCTTGCCGCCGCCGGGCATCGCCGGTTTCGCCGCTGGCATGTCACGCAACTCGGGACGCGACGGCGCGGGGTCGTCGATACCGATGAACGCCATGACCTTCGAAGGCGTCAGCGGCAAACGGATATCGTCGACGCCGAGCGCGTCCGCCACCGCATTCGCGATGCACGGCGGCGTGCTCATGTTGTTGCCCTCGCCGAGTCCTTTCGCGCCCAACGGCGTGAACGGACTCGGCGTTTCCAGATGCACGATCACCGGATCGGGCACTTCGCAGGTGGTCGGCATCAGATAATCGGCGAGCGTGCCCGACTGGAAGCTGCCATCCGCGCCGTAGCGGAATTCCTCCATCAACGCCGCGCCGAGACCTTGCGCGAACGCGCCGCGAATCTGGCCGTCGGCGAGCGCGGGGTTCAGCAGCGTGCCGGCGTCGTGCGCGGTGACGTACCGGTCGATCCGCACGCGGCCCGTGGCGCGGTCCACTTCCACCCCGCACATGTCGAAGGCAAACCCGTAAGCCGCCGACGTGTTGATGCGATCGTTCTCGTCCGGCGCCGCCATGTTCGGCGGATTCCAGAACACGGTCTCACGCAGGCCGGGCTCCTCGCCTTCGGGCAAGAGCGCGGGCGCCCAATGCGGCGCATTGGCGGCGACGCGGCCGAACGGCTGAGCGCGATCCTCTGCACCTCTGGCATAAATGCGGCCGCCTTCGAAACACACATCTTCGGGCGCGCAGTCCAACTGCTTCGACACGATGCGCGCGACCTTGTCGCGTACACGCACGGCCGCCAGATGCACCGTGCCCGCCACCGCGCCGGCAAAGCGGCTGGAGTAATTGCCCGCCGCCACCGACCACGCGTCCTTATGCGTATCGAACTCGACATTGACGACGACGTCTTGAGGCGAGACGCCGAGCACATCCGCGACCACCTGTGCGCACACCGTCATATGCCCCTGGCCCGCGGGCGTCGACGCGATCGTCACCACCACGCCGCCTAGCAGATCGACGCTGACGGTGGCGCTCGCGATCGCGCCGCTCTTCGGGCCGGCCTTCCTGCGCGCGTCGGCGGGCATCACCGTCGTGATATAGCCCATGTTCGACACCGACGGTTCGACGATCGCCGCGAAGCCGATGCCGTACAGCCGCCCTTCCTTGCGCGCCGCCTCGCGGCGCGCAAGCAGTTCGTCGTGGCCGCCTTCGGCGAGTGCGCGTCGCTGCGCTTCCTGATAGTTGCCCGAGTCGAGCACGGCGCCCGCGGCGGCGCGATAGGGAAATGCATCCGCGGCGACGAAGTTGCGGCGGTACACGTCGAGCACATCCAGCTTCAATTCAAGCGCGATGCGTTGCATCAGCCGTTCGAGCGCGAAGTAAACCTGCGGGCCGCCGAAGCCGCGCACGAGACCCGTCGGCGTCTTATTGGTCAGCACGACGCGATTGCGCACCAGTAGATTGTCGATGGCGTACGCGCCTGTCAGGCAGCCATGCATCCGGTAGAAGGTCGCCGGTTCCGGCGCGCGCAGATAGCCGCCGCAATCTTCAAGTTGATCGTATGAGAGCGCGGTAATACGGCCGTCGCTTTCGACCGCCGCCTCGAGCGTCGACAGGCGTGCCGTCGCGGAGGTCGCCGCGCTCAGATGTTCGAGCCGGTCCTCGACCCACTTCACCGGCGCGCCGGCCTTGCGTGACGCGAGGCACATCAGCACGACATACGGAAACACCGCCTGCTTCACGCCGAAGCTGCCGCCCGAATCGCGCGGCGCCTTGTGACGCAGACGATTGGCCGACACGTTCAGCGCCATCGCCATCACCGCGTGCAGCGAGAACGGGCCCATGAAATTCGACGTAACGTCGTAGCCTTCGTCGCCCGCCAGATATTCGGCGATCACCACGCCGCATTCGATCGGCGCACAGGTATTGCGCGGATAATGCGCGACCAGTTTCACGCGATGTGGCGCGTTCTCGAACGCGGCTTCGGGGTTGCCATAGCGGAAGCGGCGGTCGCTGATCACATTGGCGCCGACCTTTTCATGCAGCACCGTTGACTCCTCGCTCGCCGCCTGTTCGATCGTCGTGACCGGATCGAGCGTGGCGTATTCGACCTTGAGAAGATCGAGCCCATCTTCAGCGATGGCGCGCGATTCCGCCAGCACCACTGCGACAGGTTCGCCCACATAGCGTACGCGGTCCATCGCGAGCGCCCACTGCTCCATCGGCGATTTCACGCCCACCACGAAGGGCCGCGACCACGCGCGCAGGTCGTCGCGCGTCAGGATCGCGCGCACGCCGGGAAGTTTCGACCCGGCGTCGGTGTTGATGGCAACGAGTTCTGCATGTGCATGCGGTGAGCGCAGAATCGCCGCATGCAGCGTGCCGGGTCTGGTGCCGATATCGTCGCCATAACGACCACGGCCGGTAAGGATTGCGGGGTCTTCGAGACGCTCCATCGGGCGGCCAAGATGGCGCTGTGCACGCTCTACGCTTTCGTCGCGGGTTGGTTCAACCTCCAGAGCCGCGGCATTGCCTGAGTTGATCATGTCGCGCTGGTTCATTCGTCAGCTCCCTCGCGGCGGCCCGCGAATTCATCGGCGAGTCCGCTCCAGCGCTGGGCGATCTCGCGGTGCTCGACGCCGAACAGATCCAGGATCCGGCCGACGGTGTGATCGACCACGTCCTCGATGGTCTTCGGATGCGCGTAGAACGCGGGAACCGGCGGCATCACAATCGCGCCCATCTCGGTGGCGAGCGTCATGTTGCGCAAGTGCGCGAGATTGAGCGGCGTTTCGCGCGCGACCAGCACTAGCCGGCGGCGCTCCTTGAGCATGACGTCGGCGGCGCGCGTGAGCAGGTTGTCGGCGAAACCATTGGCCACGCCCGCGAGCGTTTTCATCGAGCACGGCGCAATGACCATACCTGCGGTGATGAAGGAACCGCTCGCCACTGCCGCGCCGATATCGCGCACGTTGTAGATCACGTCGGCAAGGCTCTCCAGATCGCCGCGCGCCATGCCCAATTCCTGAGCCGCCGTCACCGCGCCAGAAGCCGATACGACCAGATGCGTCTCATGCGTGCCGAGGCGGCGCAGCGCGGCAAGCAGGCGCACGCCGATCAACGCGCCGCTCGCGCCCGAAATGCCCACCACAATCCGCTCACGCTTGTGGTCAGACATGAACGTCACCCAGATAGGTATCTAACGCGGCGTTGTCGCCGGCGACGAGCGCGTCCAGATCCACCGAGTCCTGCCCCGGAATGCGCACGCGCGTGAACACATGCGACGCATAAACCACCGGCCGTGTGGCGTCGAGCCCCATCTTCGCGCTGATGCCCTGGAGGTGCGCCGGGGCGTCATCCGGCTGGCCCACCGTGGTCGACGGATCGAGTAGCGAGCCCTGCGCGCCTTCGATCACCACCAGGTCACGATCGGCCTGAAAGCGCGTAGCAACGGCCCATTCGATTTCGGCAGGGTCATGCACGTTCACGTCGGTATCGACCACCACGACCTGTTTGATGTCGTAGTGGGCGCCGAACGCGCACAGGATCACGTTTTTCGCTTCGCCTTCGCGTTTCTTCTCGAACTGGACCCACAGGTGATAACGGCATACGCCGCCGACCGACAGATGCACGTCCTTCACGTTCGGATGGCTGCGCTGCAGATGCGCGAGCAGCGTCGCCTCACGCGGAATCGCACCGAGCAGCAAATGCTCCATTTCGGCCGGCACAATCGTATGAAAGATCGGATTCCGGCGATGCGTCAGCGCAGTGACTTCGATCACCTCGCGCGCTTCCTGCGCGCTGTAGTACTTCGGGAATTCGCCGAACGGGCCTTCCATCTCACGCACGTTCGGCAGGATGCGCCCTTCAATCACGATCTCTGCGAAGGCCGGCACGTTCACGCCGTTGCTCACGCACTTCACGACTGGCAGCGGCGCGCCATGCAGCGCGCCTGCGATCTCCAGCTCGTCGTGATCGATCGGCGTAATCGCCTGCGAGGCGAGCATCGTCAGCGGGTCGACGCCAATCACCACGGCGACGTCGAGCGGCTCTCCCGCGGCTTCCGCGGTTCGGTGAAACGCGTACAGATGGCGCGGCAGCAGAAGGATCGCCATGCGGCCTGGTCCATGCACCTGGATCCGGTTGATCGACACGTTCTGAATGCCGGTGCGCGGATTGCGCGCAATCACGAGACCGGCGGTAATGTACGGGCCATTATCGTGTTCGCTATGTGTCGGAATGGGCAGCAGCTTGTGTAGATCGATCCCTTGTGTATGGACGACCTGCTGACACAGCGCGGTATCCGCCGGCACCTCCTGCCACGCGAGCGGATGCTCGGCGGCTTCGCGAAAGCGTTGCAGTAGCTGGTCCTCGCTCACGCCCATCGCTTCGGCGATCCACGCACGCCTCGACATGAAACCGCTGACCACCGGAATCGGATGGCCGCCTGGCTGCACGAATACTGCGGCACGCGAGCCGTCGAGCTTCTTCGCGATCGCTGCGAGTTCGTGCTCGAGCGCGACGGGCTTTTCGATGGTGGCCACCCGCCCGCTCGCCGACAGGTGCTCGAGCCAGCTTCGCAGCGAGCGGGCGGGACGCGCTCCGGCGCTTGGAGAAACTGTTGTATCGAGGGAAGCGGTACCGCGAGAGCTCATCTAGGTCTCCATGTGTCGTGTCGATGTCCGCCCGTTACTTTGTCTGGTGAGCGCACAGTGGGTTTTGAAGGAGCGTAGCCAGAACGGTGTATAACTTCTAATAGTGTTTTTTGATCCTTAACATAATTTACCCTGATATGGGTATTACCCCTGATGACGTTGGTCAGCGCCATGAGTATTAATAGCAGCGACCTTCCATAACCATACTGTTAGGGGCATCTGGTGGTGGATCGACGAGGCCGGCGCATAGGAAATACTGCGCCACGAGTGCATTGGAATTGATAACGGTGCCAGTTGACATCAAAAGCAATGACAGCGGGAAACCCTGATCGAGCACACCCATGGACCTGAGGCAGATTCAATATTTCATCGCGCTGTTCGAAGACGGCTCGGTCACCCGCGCGGCCAAGCGTCTGAATATCGTGCAACCAGCGCTCAGCATGCAGATTGCGAAGCTCGAGGAAGAACTGCATCAGCAACTGTTCGAGCGCGGTTCGCACGGGATGACGCCGACCGCCGCCGGGCGGCTCATGTACCGGCTCTTCCTGCCGATCATGCGCGACCTTGCGCACGCGCGGCAGCAGCTGATCCAGCGCGACGAGATCATCACCGGGCGTGTGTCGATCGGATTGATCGCGTCGATCAGCGAAAGCGTGCTGGCCGATTCACTGTCGCGCTATCACGAGAAATATCCGTACGTCGAAGTCACCGTCTCCGACGGCTACAGCGCGACCTTCATCGACTGGGTCGCCGGCGGCCAGCTCGATGCGGCGCTGATCAACAAACCGCGCGGCAAGCTCTCGCTCGATGCGCAAGCGATCCTCGACGAAGAAATGGTGCTCGCCACCAGTGCGGCCCACGGTCCAGACCTGCCGCACGCGATTGAGCTGGCCAAGCTGCCCGAACTCGAACTGGTGCTGCCGACCAAGCGGCACGGCCTGCGCGGCGTGCTCGATACCGCCGCGCAGCACGAGGACGTGCTGCTGGCGCCGCGCTTCGAAATCGATGTGCTCAGCTCCATCGTGCAACTGGTCGGCAATACGCGCTTCGCGACCATCCTGCCGCGTATCGTGGTCGAGCGCGCAGTCCGGGCGGGCACGCTCCGCGCGTATCCGATTCTGGCGCCGCGCATCGTGCGCCACATCATCTGCATCACGCATCCGCGCCGGCCGCTAAGCGCCGCCGCGGACGCGCTGATCTCGATCATCGCCGACGAACTGCGCCAGGTGCTGAACGCCGCGCCGTTGGATGCGACGAAGGACACCCCTACCCCGACCAGGAAAATTTGATGAACGCACAACACTGATCGCCGGCATCTGGACCGGCACGCCGACGCAGCCCGCAATCGACCCGGCCCCCGGCGAGCCGATCGGACTCTATGCCGATGGAGGCGCGGCAGAGGCGGACGCGGTGTTGCCGCCGTGCGCGCTGTGTTCGATCGCACCACGTGGGCACAGGACGCGCGGCTGCGGCAGAACGTGCTGCTTGACTGGGCCACGGCGCTGGATGCAAAGCGGGAAGAACTGGCGACGCTAATGGCGCGCGAGAATGGCAAAGCGATCGCGCAGGCGCGCGGCGAAATCGGTGCGGCAATCTCGGAGGTCCGCTATTACGCGGGTCTTGCGCGCCATTTGCCGGGCCACGTGCTGGAGCCGGAACCGGGTACGATCTCCACGATGCTGCGCGAAGCCGCCGGCGTCGCGGCGATCATCGTCCCGTGGAACGCGCCCGCAGTGCTGCTGGTGCGCTCGCTCGCGCCGGCTGCACGAGCATCGTCAAACCGGCGGCGCAGACGAGCCTGCTGAACGCGGCGATGATGCACTGCTTAGACGGCACCGCGCTGCCGAAGGGCGCGGTCAATGTGGTGAACGAGAGCGGGCATGCGGCTGGCGAGCGGCTCGTCGACTCGCAGGATGTCGACGTAGTCAGGTTCGATGATGGCAGCGAGACCAGCACATGAGCCGGCATGGCGCTCAAATAACGCTAGAAGTTCAGGGCGTAGTCCGTCACCGCTTTGGGCTGCGAGAGCGTGAAGCGAGAGAAATGGCAACATGGTTAAACTCCAGTCAATGAAAGACGGACGACGCGGTGTCGATGAAAGAATTAACGTATCGCGGGCCCGCGAGATAGAGCATGGTTCGAGCGTACCGTGCGGTGTCCGCCGATCTCGACAACTGCCGGACCGAATAATCAAGTGTAATGACCATCGCTACCCCAGCACCGATGCCATTAAAAGAGTTACGGACCATGGGCGAAGTCGCCGTCACTCAGAAACGATGCCGCGCTTCCAGAACCTGACGATGTTTCTTTCAGGACGCGCGGAGGCAGATGCCAGCTCATCGGGCATAACCAGAAGCAATGCGAACCGGGCGACTACGCGTTGACCGCTAGCGCGATCCGCTTCGTGTGCCCTGCGACGACGAAAGCGCAGTCGGCGCCGGGCCAAACCGCGTCTGTGCATAAGGTTCGATGCATACTGCCGACACCGGCTTGCCGATGAAGTATCCCTGCGCGGCATCACACCCAAGTTCCCTGACGAGAACGAGTTGTGTTTCGGTCTCGATGCCTTCCGCGACCGTTCCTATGCCGAGCGTGCGCGCGAGCGCCACCATCGTTTCGACCATCGCGCGTGCCCGGTGACAGGTCTCCTCGACGGTGAGCCCCTGCACGAACGACTTGTCGATCTTGATGCGATCGACGGGCAGCTGTGTGAGGTACGCGAGGCTTGAGTAGCCGGTGCCGAAGTCGTCGAGCGAGACGGTCACGCCGAGCCCTCGTACGGCAGAAAGCGAGCGCGACGCCGCGACGAAGTCGCTCATGACGGCAGTCTCCGTTACTTCGATGTCGAGTACGGAAGCGCACACGCCCGACGCCTCGGCCGCCTCCGAAACCAGTGCGGCGAGATCACAATTCTGGATCGTCGTGGCCGAGAGATTGACGGCAATCTTGAACGGCATGTGGTCCGTTGCCTGCCATTGCGCCGCCTGACGGAACGCGAGACGAATAAGCCATTCGCCCGTCGCCTCATAGGCTGGCGATTCAAGCAGCACGTCGAGGAAGTGGGCCGGCATGAGCAGGCCCAATTGGGGATGGTTCCATCGCAGAAGCGCCTCGGCGCCGTAGATACGGCCCGTGCCCAAGTCCAGTTGTGGCTGGTAGTGCAGTTCGAACTGATGCGCGGTGCTCGCGCTTTCCAGATCGGCGCGCAGCCGCAGGCGATGCGAGAGGCGCTGCGCATCCTCCTTACCGAACGACCACACGTGCGAGCCGCCTGCGCGCTTCGCGTGATACATCGCAGTGTCCGCGTTGCGTAGCAACTCGCCCGCATCCGACGCCGATACGGGGTAGCGCGCCACGCCGATGCTCGCGCCTACCGACGCCCGCACTGAAGGCGTCTGGATAGGCTCGCGCATGCGTACCATGACGTCGCGCGCGACACGCGCGGCCTCGCCCTCGGGCGCGTCGACGAGGAAGATCACGAATTCATCGCCGCCGATACGCGATGCATGGGCGCGTTCGGTGAGCAAGTCCGAAAGACGCTCGCCGACGACACGCAGCACTTCATCGCCCGCCGCGTGGCCGAACGAATCGTTGATGTCCTTGAAGCGGTCGAGGTCGATGAAGAGCAGATCGACGGAATCGGCCGCGCCTTCGTCGACGAGACGGTTCAGGCGCAGCAGCAGTTCGCGCCGGTTGATGAGCCCGGTCAGTTCATCATGCGTGGCTTGGCGCGACAAGAGTTCGGAGATCGCACGTGCTTCGGTGACGTCGCGAACCAGCACGGTGACGCCGTCCTCGCAGGGAAACGCCCGCACTTCGAACCAGGTACCGAGCGGCGCGTAGAAGTCAGTCGCGGTGCCAGGCTCACCGGTCTCGGCCGCCTGCCGATAGGCCGTCTCGTAGCTCGACCCAATGAGGTCCGGGTATTCGGCCCAGATCTCGTGACCCAGCAGATCCGTCGGCCGGCGCTTCAGCAGTCGCGCAGCGGTGCGGTTGATGTTTCGAAACTTCCACTCCCGGTCGAGCGACATCACCCCGTCCGTGATGTGGTCGAGCACTTGAAAATCTTCCATGCCTTTGTCCCCCTTGACGGACCGATGCCACGGTCCCACGCTATGTCTGAAGTCGCCAACATTGCGTATCGTAGGAGGATGGACAGTGTTTGTGAACTGAAAAGCTTCGCCGAGCAGGGGCGCCGCCTGATCAGATCTGCCTGCTCCGTCGCGTCGTTCAGCGGTCGAGCCCTCTGTCGCTCATTCCCATCGTCTGAAGCCATCAAACAGCGTCATGTACACGGCGCCCATTCCATCGAGCTTGCCCCGGGCCTCTTCGTCCGGTGTGCCGTAGACAACGAAGCCAGTCGGAGTGACGAGTGACATGAACCTCTCTGCGAAGCGTCCGAATGTCTGGTCGATGTGCGTCACGACAGCTGCCGAGTCGCGGTAACGCTCAAAAACGTGAACCGCGCTCTGATCGGAACTCACGCTGTACTCGTTCCGGCAGAACCATCCGGACAAGATCTACTGTCTGATCACGGGATACGGGACCAAAGGCCCGTATGCCGGCCATCCTACTTATGACAGCGTCGTGCAGGCGGCAACAGGCATGACGGGCCTTACGCTTGCTCGCGACGGAGTTCCTTCATATGTGCCGATGTTGATCTGCGATCATGTCGTGGGCGAGATCGCGGCGGGATCGATCCTGGCCGCCATCATGCAGCAAAGGGCGACGGGCAACGGTTCCACGATTGAGGTGCCGATGTTCGAGACGATGTCAGCCTTCGTCCTGCAGGAACATCTTGCGCAGCAGAGTTTCGATCCGCCTGTCGGACCTCCTGGCGACCTTCGGCTCCTCAGTCCGCATAACAAGCCGGTGAAGACCGCAGATGGCTGGATCGCCTTCACGATCAACACCGATCAGCAGGTCCGCGCATTCCTGAAGGCTGTCGGGCGAGAGGAACTCCTCGATGACGCGCGCTTTACGACCGTCGCTGGCCGCGCAAAAAACGTCGCGGAGTGGTTTGCGCAAGACTGTGGCGATCCGGTCGACCATCAGCTTCGACGATACCTACCCTCCGCTTCGCTCGTACTCGCAGCCACGAGGCTGGGAAACCCTCGCTGTTCTCGAAGAGATTGGCTACTCATCAAGCGAGATAGAGGACCTGCTCGTGGAAGGCGCAGCCGTCGCAAACGTCGCGCAGCAAAGCCGGCGCGGATGAGAGAGGAGCGTGTGGAATGATCGGGTTCAGGGCGCATCCGACGCCAGTTATCGATCCACGTGCGAGCAGCTACACGTTCTGCTCGCGCAACCACGCGTAGTGGGAACGCAGACATTTCTATCGCACGCGCAAAATTGTCCTCCTCGTGCAGAAGCACATCTGCGGTAATCAGCCATTCCTCTCTATCGACGTATTGGACCGAAAAGTCGAGGCGTTGACGCGCCCCAATTTGAATGCTTCGCTCGATGCAGTCGAAGGAAGGGAGGGCAATTCCAGATTCATGTAATAGCCGCCCTTCGCCCCCCCCAACTATCATCAGAAAGTTGGCACTTGAGCCGTGCAACTCAGACACCACGGCTTGGTGATTGCGGCGGAAGCTTTTAGCGCCGACCGCTGGTTTTCCGGTCCCCTTCGCGATGACCGACAAGACCAATACCCGGCGGTACACAGTCGCGCCCGACATTCAGTCTCTCTTCCAATGGTAGTGACACGAAAGGACGCACCATGACTGTGCCCCACATTAGCGGAACACATGTTTCCGCGCAAGCGCCCCACTCCGGCCGATTGTTTTTCCTCGAATTGAGCGGTGGCCGCATTCACTCGATCAATCCCGACGGATCCGACCTCAAGACGATCGTCGCGGAATGCCGCCTCCCCGACGGCATCGTCGTGGACGTGGATGCCGGTCAAATCTATTGGACCAACATGGGTTCGATCGGCCTCCATGACGGCTCGATCGAACGCGCCGATCTGGATGGCAAGAACCGCGTGGTCATCGTCCCGCAAGGCGTCACGCACACACCGAAGCAGATTCATCTCGACAAGGCTGGTGGCAAGCTCTATTGGTGCGATCGGGAAGGCATGCGCGTGATGCGCGCCAACCTCGACGGCTCTCAAGTCGAGACGCTGGTCGCGACGGGGCATGGCGATAAGGACCGGCTCGACCAGACCCGATGGTGCGTCGGAATCACGATCGATCCGAAGCACGGGAAGCTCTACTGGACGCAGAAAGGTCCGGACAACGCCGGCCTGGGCCGCATCTTCCGCGCCAATCTCAACATCCCGCAGGGCGAAGACCCGACCAACCGCTCCGACATCGAAGTGCTGTTCGACCGGTTGCCGGAGCCCATCGACCTTGAGCTCGACCTCGCGAAGCGTGTCCTCTACTGGACCGACCGCGGCGATCCTCCGCGCGGCAACACCGTCAACCGCGCGCCGATCGATGGAACGGCAACGTCTGAAATCCTCGTGACGCACCTGATGGAGGGAATCGGTATCGCACTCGACATTTCCGGTAATCGGATGTTCGTCACGGACCTGGGCGGCTCCGTCTATTCCGCCGATCTCGATGGCAAGAACCAGCGCAACTTCCTCTTCGCCCAAGGCAACCTCACCGGCATCGCCTATGCCGAAGTCTGACCCACGCATTGGAGACATGACATGACTGAAACCAAGCCCATTCGCCGCATCGCCGTGATCGGCACCGGCGTGATCGGTGCCAGCTGGACCGCGCTGTTTCTCGCCAAGGGGCTGAAGGTCGTTGCGACGGACATCGCGCCGAATGCCGAAGCCCAGCTCATGGCGTTCGTGGAGGCTGCCTGGCCGGCGCTCACGAGATTGGGCCTGACGCCCGGAGCGTCGCAAGCAAACCTGACGTTCACGCCCGTGCTCACACAAGCGCTCACCGATGTGGACCTCGTGCAGGAAAACGGCCCCGAGCGGCTCGAATTCAAGCAGGATCTCTATCGGCAACTCGATGAGCTGCTGCCTCCCCACGTGATCATCGCGTCGAGCACGTCGACCCTGCCCATGAGCAGCATCCAGGTGGGCGCCGTGCGGCATCCCGAGCGCTGCGTCGTCGGCCATCCGTTCAATCCGCCACACCTGATTCCGCTGGTCGAGATCGTAGGCGGGACCAAGACCTCGGAAGAGACGATCCGGCGCGCCACGGAGTTCTATACGTCGATCGGGAAACAGGCGGTGCGCCTGCACAAGGAATTGCAGGGGCACGTCGCCAACCGCCTGCAGTTCGCGGTGGCGCGCGAGGTCTATTACCTGGTGGCGGAGGGTGTGCTGAGCGCCGCCGACGTCGACACCGCCCTCTCATGGGGGCCGGGTCTGCGCTGGGGCGTGATGGGCAACATGATGCTCAATCACCTCGGCGGCGGCCCGGGCGGAATCGAACACTTCTTCCATCAGTTCAGCGGTCCGATGACGGCTGGGTGGAAGGATCTCGGCTCGCCCGAGCTGACGCCGGAAGTGCAGAAGAAGCTCATCGACGGCGTTCATGCCGAAGTGGGATCGCGCTCCATCGAGGAGCTGGAGGCCGAGCGCGACGAGATGCTGCTCGGCCTCATCGAACTGCGCACCAAAGGAAAGGCGCGTTAAAGGTACGGTGCGGCCACTCCACGCGTGGCCGAGGCCCGCGTGGAGTGGCCGCGGGCCGTTGACACTCCCTTATCGAAAACAATTCCTCAAATGACAGACTCGACCAATCTTCCAATCGAAAACGATCCGGATCGGCTCACCGGAATCATTCAATCGAATCTCGCGAATCCGGCACGGAACGCGGATATCGATCTGCACGGCGCGCTCAATGACGTACTGAAAGACGTCGGGTTATCGACGGCGGACAGCGGTGGCAAGATCACTTTCCACGGCCGGGATCCGATCATTCCCGCGCTCTTCCGCTTCGGCTCGTTGTCCGCGATCGCTCTCGCCGCCAAGGCTGTCGGTGTCGCTGCGCTATGGCGACTGCGCAGCGGCGAGGAACAGGACATCGAAGTGGACGTTCGTAAAGCGTTGCGGCGCTTCGCCGGGTTCTTCGATCTGAAATGGGAGACGATCAATGGACGTCCTCCGGCCCTCAAAGTCGATACGAATCTGTTTCGCGAAACCCGCGACGGACGGCACGTCGTGCCCCTGAACATCTATCCGAAGCTGGCTGCCCGCGAGCTCAGCCTGCTGCGCTGCGACTCCAGCCCGGAAGCCGTGCGCAACGCGATTCTGCAATGGCGCGCGGACGACCTGGAGAATGCGGCGGCGGAAGCCGGGATCGTCATCGCGAAGGTGCGAACTTTCGAGGAATTCAGCAAGGAGCTTCAGTACACCGAGGTCCTCTCGAGCATGTCGCTGATCAACGTGGAAAAGATCGGTGAAAGCGAGCCAATCCCGTTCCGGAAAGAGGGCACCAGTCCGCTGGACGGCATTCGCGCACTTGGAATGGGTCACGTGATTGCCGGCGCGGCCATCGGGAGAGACCTCGCTTTGCACGGGGCCGATGTCCTCAACATCTGGCGGCCGTTCGACGACAGCGAGATCGAGGCGTTCGCGTGGGACACTCAGGTTGGGATGCGTTCGACGATCCTGGACTACTCGAAGGAGGATCGCGCGAAATTCGATCTGCTGCTGAAGGATGCCGATGTCTTCTTCGCGAACAAGCGTCCGGGCTATCTGGAACGCCATGGTCTCGAAGCCGAGGAGCTCTGCGGCAGGAAGCCTGGGTTGATCCATGCGAGTGTCCTGCTTCACGGCGCCAGGGGCCCCTGGAAGTATCGCCCGGGATTCGACGAAATCGGCGCGGCCGTCTCAGGGCTGTTCGCCGTCGAAGGTACGCTCGCGCGTCCGAAATCGCCGCCCATCATCCCCATTGTTGACAACGTGGTGGGCTGGCTCGGCACGGTCGGCGTACTCGCCGCGCTGCGCCGGCGTGCGATCGAGGGTGGCAGCTATCGCGTCACCGTTTCTCTGACCCGAACCGTGCTGTGGCTGTTCTCGCTCGGCATCTTCGACAGGGACTATGCCCGGGCGACCGCCGGATCTTCCGACGAGCACGCCTACGTCGCCCCCGATCTGTTCACGGCAGAGACCCCGCTGGGCACCTATCAGGGCATGACCGACCAGGTGGTCCTGTCGAAGACGCCCGGGACCTTCAGGACGGTGCTGGTGCCACGGGGTTCGAGCAAGCCCGAATGGCTGACGCGGTGAAGGTGCCCGATCTGCACGTCGGCGAAATCAGAGAGGGGGGCGACGGCGTTCCCCCTGCTCACTCTCCATCCCCAGGGCTTTTTCTCTCCCTGTTTATTACCTCACGTCCCGGAGACGTACATGGGCAAGAAAGTTGCGGAAATCATTGTCGAAGTGCTCGAACAGGCGGGAGTCAAGCGCTGCTACGGCATCGTGGGCGACACGCTAAATCTGTTTGCTGAGAACCTGGAGCGCAGCTCCATTGAATGGGTCAGCGTTCGTCATGAAGAAGCGGGTGCCTTTGCGGCGGGCACGGAGGCGCTGTACACGAGTAACCTGACTGCGTGTGCGGGTAGTTGCGGTCCAGGGAGCTTGCACTTCATCAACGGACTGTATGAAGCCAATCGTAATCGCGCTCCTGTCGTCCTGATCGCAAGTCAGGTGGCGATGAGTGAGATGGGTTTTGAGTTCATCCAGGAGGTGGACTTCAAGTCGATCTTCAAGGAGTGCTCGGTATTCTGCGAAATGATCCTGACGCCCGAACAGGCCAGGAAAAAAGCGGCGATGGCTTGCCAGGCCGCCTTGGCCAGGCGAGGCGTCGCAGTGCTGATCGTACCGGTCGACGTGTCGCACGGCGAAGTGAAAGAAGATTTCCCTTATCGCGTTCATCATAGTCGCCCGGTCATCCGGCCGAGCGACGCGGAGATCGAAGAGATCGCGCGGACGCTCAACACCGGCAAAAAGATCGCAATTTATGCGGGATCCGGCTGCGAGGGGGCACTCGACGAAATCATGGCGGTGGCTGAGCGGCTCAAGGCACCGGTGGCCCACACCTCTCGCGGAAAGTGCTTTCTCGAGCCGGACAATCCCTACAACATTGGCATGACGGGCATCCTGGGGAACGAAGCCGGCTACAACGCCCTGCTCGAATGCGACACTCTGTTGTTGCTGGGTGCCGACTTTGCGTGGCGTCAGTTCTATCCCGACGAGGCCAGGATTATTCAGATCGACATCGACCCGATGCATCTAGGCCGGCGACATCATGTCACCCTGGGTGCAGTCGGCGACATTCAACCTACGCTGCAGGCGTTGCTGCCGCACCTGGAGCGCAAGGACGACGCTTCGTTCCAGGAGAAATACGTCAAGCGATACGCCGAGACCATGGCATCGGCAAGAAAGCATCTCGTACCCGGACACAACGACACCATCCCCGGCTCATATCTGGCGTCGGTGATCAACCAATATGCCGCCGACGATGCGCTCTTTTGCGCGGACGATGGCACGCCGGTGGTGTGGGCAATTCGCCTGCTTGAGGTCAACGGCAAACGCCAGATCTTCGGTAGCCTTCTGCACGGCACCATGGCGACCGCCCTCCCGAGTGCATTGGGACTACAAAAGGCATGTCCCCAACGTCAGGTCATCGCCATGTGCGGAGACGGTGGCCTTTCCATGCTCTTCGGCGAACTTCTCACCACGGTCCAGGAAGACTTGCCGATCAAGATCGTCGTGTTCAACAACAGCAAGCTGGGCTTTGTGGAAATCGAACAGAAGTCGGAGGGCATGCTCGACACTTTCACGCGCCTGAAGAATCCGGACTTCGGCAAAGTGGCTGCCGCGATTGGCCTTTGGGGGAAAACGGTTCGAAACGCCACCGAGCTTCCAACGGCCGTGCAAGAGTGGCTGTCGCAACCCGGCCCCGCGCTTCTTAATGTCGTTGTCAACCCGCTGGAACTGGTCAAACCGCCTTTCTTTGAAGCAAAGCCCGCGATCGGCATGGCGCTGTACTCCGTTCGCGCCGTACTTAATGGCCGCGGGGCGGATGTGCTGGAAATGGTGCGTGAAAACTTTCTTTGAACTGGCGCGATTGGCCTCCGGAAAGTAAGCGTTGCGCCGACGCTGTCTTGACGGCGGGGCTGCTTTCCGCCCTACCAGATTGATTCCATGCGCGGGGGAGTTGAGTTGCCACCCGGCAAACGCGTGACTTAAAACCACGTCCCCGCGACCACCCTGATACGAAAGGAATCCAGAATGAAAATTGAAAAAGTCTTATACCGTGCGCATGCGCACGTCACCGGCGGGCGCGACGGACGTGCGACGGATCCCGAGAGCCACCTTGATCTTAAGCTGACCACGCCGAAGGAACTCGGCGGCGGAGGCGGCGACGGCACGAACCCCGAACAGCTCTTCGCTGCGGGATATAGCGCGTGCTTCATCGGCGCGCTGAGGACCGTCAGCGCGCGCGACAAGATCGTCTTGCCGAAGGACGTGGCCATCGACGGCAGCGTCGGGATCGGACGGATCCCCAATGGCTTCGGCATTGAAGTCGAACTGAAAATCTCGCTGCCGGGCATGGACCGATCGCAGGCGCAAGCTCTGATCGAGAAAGCGCACGTCGTCTGTCCTTACTCGAACGCGACGCGCAACAACATCGACGTCAAGCTGACGCTGGTCTGATTCGCGCGTCATCACACGCTTGTTCAAGTGCAAGCAGCGGATGCAGTGTCGCGCGAAGCGGCACATTTCCGCTCTGGTTGACAGGACGTCTGGCGCCAGACTTCAAGACGATCGCCGACTTTCGTCGCGACAATGGCCCGTCGATGATCGGGGGGACACGACCATGCATGGCGTGCGGAATATGGGCACGCCGGGCCGGCCGCTTTGTCCGGCCGAGACGTCGATGAGCGGGCTTAGAGCACGGAGCTGTCCACTACTCTGCCCCGTTCGTCCAGGCTATAGGGCTAGCGCAACGCCTTCCAGCGAAACGTCAGCGCTGGAACATCAGGCATCTCGTGCCCGAGGCGAAGATAACGCGCAGCGCCGGCCGTAACTGAACCGCTTTTTCGGCGAGTTCGATTCCCGACATGCCAGGAATCGCGATATCGGCAAGCAATACGTCGAACGGCTGGTCCCCAAGCCAACGCAGCGCCTCTTCCGGCGAGCCAGTCGTAGCCGGAGCGTGCCCAGGCATTTTTACCCGCTCGCTCGTAGCTTCAAGTAACCCAAGATCGTCGCCGACCAGAAGAACCCGGAGACCTGTCGTGCCAGCGTTTGCTACTGACAGCGTCGCGTCCGGGCTCTCTCGGGTCGCGCGTGAGTAGCGGCGGGTCCACCCCTACCGTTGATAATTGAAGAGGTCCCAGAGCGCACAAAAAATGCTGCGCCGCACAATTAATTTATCCGATGCACCGGACTTTGTTGTCTCTCAACGCCTTTTCTTGAATGCCGCAGCCTTTGTTGTCTGCCGATAGCGATGCAAAAAGAAGTTTGACAAACTATCTTTAGATATATATCTTACGACACATCTTAAGACACAAATGGGAGTTCCCAAGATGCGTCATCATCATCGCTTTTCCCGTTCGCGTGGGCCGGACGACGGTTTCCTAAGCGGGCGTGACCGCCCGTCCCTGCACGCGCTCTGGCATGCGTTCGCCCGGCAATACGAGCACGAGGCTCGGGGTGAAGGTTTCGACCGCCGCCACGGCTCGCGCGGCGACTGGCACGAGTTTCATGGCGACGAGCCTGGCCGTGGCGGCCGGCACGAATTCCACGACGACGAACGCGGCCGCCGCGGCCAACAAGAATTTCACGGCGACGAACGCGGCCACGGCCGCCCTGACGACCTCCACGGTGGACGCGACGACCGCGACGACCGCGGCGGCTTCGACCACGGCCATCGCTTCGGCCACCACGGCCACGCCCGCTTCTCGTTTCATGCACTGTGGCACGCAATCGGCCGCCATCACGAGCATCGCGGCGGCGGTCGCGGCGGGCGCTTCGGCGGTGGTGGGCCCGGCGGCTTCGGTGGCGACGGCGACGGTTTTCCGCGCGGCCGCAAATTCAGTTCCGACGACCTCCAGTTGTTGCTGCTCTCGATGATCGACGCACAGCCGAGCCACGGTTACGAGTTGATCAAGGCGCTCGAAACGCGCTCGAACGGTTTCTATAGCCCGAGCCCCGGCATGGTCTATCCGGCGCTCACGTATCTGGAAGAACTCGGCTACGTGACGGTGCAGCTCGAAGGCAACCGCAAGCGCTACGAGCTATCGGAAACGGGCCGCGAATATCTGGCGACCAACCGCGATCGCGTCGAATTGATGCTCGCCAAACTGGCGCATATCGCCCGCAAGATGGATTCAGTGCGCCGCGCGTTTGCCGGTGAAGAGCCGGCCGATATCAGCGAAGGCGGCTGGCTGCCTGAACTGAACGAAGCGCGCCGCGCGCTGAAGCATGCGCTCCTGCGCCGTGACAACGCACCGGCTGCCGAACAGCGCCGCATCGCCGCGATTCTGATGCGCGCGGCACATGAGATCGAAGGCGACGGCACGCCCGGCAGCGAACCGGCTGCTTGAGTTCGCGCTACCGGACATTCGCGACACGCGCGCGGAAGAGTGCCCATCGGCACCGTCGCGCGCCAATCAAACCAATAGGAGTGGCACCCTTATGCTGACAAATGACAATCGAGCCGATCTGGCAGTCCATCGCGTGCGCCATCCGCTGAAGTTCCGTCTGTTGCAGGTCAAAGCGGTGCGCGCACTGACTCCGCATCTGATTCGCGTCACCTTCACGGGTGAGGATCTGAGCGATTTCGTCTCTGCGTCGTTCGACGATCACATCAAAGTGTTCTTTCCCGAACCTGGCACCGACAAACCCGCTCTGCCGGAAGCCGGCCCTGACGGCCCTGTGTTCCCCGCCGGCCAGCCGCGGCCGATCGCGCGCGATTTCACGCCGCGGCGCTTCGACGCCGAGGCGCGCGAACTCGACATCGAGTTCGCCATGCACGAGGCCGGCCCGGCTGCAACGTGGGCCGCGCAAGCCAAAGTAGGCCAGTACCTCGGCATTGGCGGCCCGCGCGGCTCGCTGGTGATCCCAACCAGCTTCGACTGGCATCTGTTGATCGGCGACGACACCGCGCTGCCGGCGATTGCCCGCCGCCTCGAAGAGTTGCCTGCCGGCACGCGCGCCGCGGCGGTGATCGAAGTGGCCGATCCGTCGGCCCAGATCGAATTCGCGACGCGGGCCGAACTGCATATCGTCTGGCGCCATCGCAGCGAGTCGGGCTATCGCGGCGAGGCCTTGCTGCAAGCGGTCCGTGAAATCTACCTGCCCGAAGACGGCGAAGGCTACGTGTGGGCCGCCGGCGAATCCGCGACGATGCGTGCGGTGCGCTACCACCTGTGCGCGGAACGGGGCGTCGACAAGTCACGGATTCGCGCGGCCAGCTACTGGAAGCAGGGGGCCGAAGCGGTACATGAGTCGCTCGACGACTGACGTACGCCCGGCAAGCGACATGCTCCGAACAAGGAATTGAGCGATGTATTCAATTAGCCCAAGGCACGAGCGCCGTTTGCGGGTGTTATCGCGGCAGGCACCGGACATCTGAATCCAGCCCGTTTCTGGAGATCATATTTTGGTGTATGGCTGATGCTCGCGCGTGGGAGCGACGGCTGTGCCACATAAAGCTTCTGCGATGCTTTGGACAAGCGGCCTGCATCGACGATAGCGATGAAATATTTGAGTTGCCTGACGTCCATAGGTACGCAGTTCCTGCTGGAAGGTTCGGGGGAAAATCGGCGGGCCGATAGGTTGACCCTATACCACTTAGACCTGACCTGTATTTCCGCAGGGCTTCGCCGATCTCTCATCTGTGGGCTCCTTACGAGTCGATTGTTAACCTGGAGTTAAGGTCGAATTGAATGTCATCGCAGGCACTGGCTGCAATGAACTTTTAGAATCCATCGCGGAAAACTGTGGCTTGCGATAAATACAGCGCATTCCCCGACACGCCCCGAATAACAAACGATGGAGATAGTATGAAGCGCAGACAATTCGTAGCCGGACTGGCCGCGGCCACCAGCATGCTGCCATTGGCGCGAGCAAAGAATACAGCCTCGGGGGCAATGACCGCGGCCAGCGCGACGGGCGGCGCGAGCGCCACGGCTCCTGGCGCGACCAGCAGCAACGCGGAGCCTCATATTACTGAGCAGGTCGCTGATTTTGTCGTGCGCACGCGTTATGAAGATCTACCGGCCGATTTACTCGAGCTCGGCAAAAAATCCATTCTGGACGCCCTGGGCCTCGCGCTCGCGGGTTCGAACCGCGCGGAAAGCGGTCCGATCGTACAACGCTATCTCGCACAACTCGGCGTCGCCGAGTCCAGCCCGACGCACAGCGCATCTTCGACCGTAATTGGCACGAACCTGCGCGTGCCCGCACGTTTCGCCGCATTCGCAAACGGCGTGGCAATTCACGCGGACGATTTCGACGATACCCAGCTCGCCGTCAATCCGACACGCGTGTATGGACTACTGACGCATCCGAGCGTAACAGCGCTGCCCGCATCGCTTTCCGTCGCGGAAGCACTGCATGCCACGGGCCGTGACCTGATGCTCGCGTATCACCTTGCAGTCGAGGTGGAAACGAAGATCGCCGAATCGATCGCGCCGCGCCATTACGAGGAGGGCTTTCATTCGACCGGAACTTGCGGCGTATTCGGCGCCGCCACAAGCGGCGCGAAGTTGCGCGGCTTCGACGTCAGACAGGTGCGTAACGCGTATGGTCTGGCCGGCGCGCAATCGAGCGGGCTTCGCGAAAACTTCGGCACGATGACCAAACCCTTCCAGGCAGGGCACGCTGCAGAGGCTGGCATCGTCGCCGACGATCTGACTGCACTGGGGTGGACTGCCGCACTGAACATCCTCGAAGCGAAGCGCGGTTTTTTCGAGGCAGCCGGCGGCGGCTTCGACGCAGCCGTATTCGACCGTCTCGGTCATCCTTGGACCCTGGTGTCGCCGGGCGTATCGATCAAGCCGTTTCCGTCCGGGTCGCTCAGCCACCCCGGCATGACCCTGCTGCAGAAGATGATTCGCGAGAATCACATCCGTGCCGACCAGGTCGAGCAATTGCGCGTCGGCACGAGTGCACAGATGTTGAACACATTGATCCACCACCATCCACAGACTGGACTCGAGGCGAAATTCAGCATGGAGTTCTGCATGGCGATCCTACTCGTCACGGGCGGCGAAGCCTCGCTCGCCGAGTTTCAGGACAGCGTCGTGCAGCGGCCCGACGTGCAGCAGATGATCAGCCGTGTGGACTTCTATGACAGCCCCGTAGCTGATGCAGCCGGCCTTGACAAGATGCGCACGATTATCGATCTGCATCTGAAAGACGGTCGCACGCTGAGCGGTCAGGCCGACTATGGCAAAGGTAGCCCGCAAGATCCCGCCAGTTTCAATGACGTCATCGACAAATTCAACGGCTGCGCGCGTTACGCGGGCGTATCGCGTGAACGCGCCGAGCGAATCGTTGCGATGGTGCGGGAGCTGGAGAGCGCGAAAGATATAGGTTCGTTGACGGCATTACTGCGCAAGCCGGCGTAAAACGTCGCGACAACGCTTCCTCGGCGAAAGTGGCCATGCGCTTTAGCGCTCTGTCAGTCCAGCACCCCGCCCCGGCATGACAACACGACAGCCACATCCGCTGGATCGCGAAAGCAATCCAGCGGCTTTCAAGACCGCTAACGCCAGCATGAAGCCGGCGAATTCGCGCTCCCCCCGCAACGCCTCCTCCCCCGATCGCTTCTCACCGTATGCTGCCGAACACATGCCGCGTCCCAAACGACATTACGCTGCAACCTGTCGGCCTTGAGCCACCATCCTGCACCCTGACGATCCACATCATAGCTCTGCACAATCGGCGTGCGCGCCGAGCACCGCCTGTCCGTCAGTTTCCTGCACGTTCACACTAACGATTGGCACGTCATGTGCAGTGTTCCTGGCGACACCCGGCGGTGGCCGTATGAACAGCCCGGGCAACCTTGAAGCGGGTCGGCACGTTCCGTACTCGCCCGAATTGTGGGGATCGTATGTGCGGGCGATTGCATCGTCGATTACTGTGCAGCATCGTTGCGATCACGGTGATCGACAGCGTCTGCCCTTCGCGCGGTGAGCCGTCTTCGCTGACGATTCAGGGTGGCGTGATCGTTCGTCCCGTCGTAGCGGCCGTCGAGTCCACACCGCCCGCGGCAGCGGTCATTCCGGCTGCCGCGCAACCCGAACCCGGCCGGGAAAACGCCTCCGAAGCGGCACAGGACGCGTTCGATCCTGGCATCGAACGGCTGCGCAGCGCGACGTGGTGGGAAGCGAACCGCAAGCTGCGGCCTCAGCTTGCGCAGGTCGGCGACCTGATGTTCGTTGCGACGTCGTTCGAAGGCGAAACGCGACCGTCCGCCGAAGGCGCGTCGCGCGTGCAGCGTCTGCGCGACGCGATGCGTGCGCATCGGCAACTTAAGCCCGCAGGCTGGAACCGGCTCGTGACGCAGGTACGCGACGCGCGCGCGAAGGCGGGCGATTACACCGCGCTGACGCTGGCCAACGCCTTGATCAATGAAATCCGCTATCGCGACGGCACCGACGGCAGCTACTATCCGCCCGCGCGCTTCTTCGCCGAGAGCGGCGTCTGCAAGGACTTTGCGGTCGCCAAGTACCTGCTGCTGCGCGAAGCGGGCTTCGACGCGTCGCAATTGCGCCTCGTCTCGCTCGCGCCGCGCTACAACAATACGCCCGACGACTGGCATGTGATGCTCGTCGTGCAGGCCGATGGCATGGCCGCACCGGTCGCACTCGACTCGCCGGCGCCTCTCGTGCGCACGCGCATCGGCGAGGCGTCCGAAGACGCAGTGCCCACCGACACGGTCAGCGCCGCCGATACCGCCAGCAAGTCCGATCCGCAAGCCGGTCCGGCCGGCCCGTCTGCGCTGCTTGCAGCGATCCTCGCCGGCCGCAAGCCCGCCGACGCGGTGCTGCGCGCGCCCTCCGCCGGGCCCGCGGTCGTGACACTCGGCGCGTGCGGGCAGGCGGAGCGTCCGCTTGCCGTCGTCTTCAATGAGCAAGGCAGCCTGTCATTCGAGCGCGAAGCGCCTGTCGGCACACACCGGCTGCCCGCCTCCAAACTGCGCGGCGCGCGCGCGATCGTCGCGGACGGCGCAGGCCAATCGTGGAGCGTAGATTCATCGGGCGTCTTTCCGAAGTGGCAGTTGACCCGTGCGGGCGGCGCCGCGCCGCTGTCGGACGCACTCAAACCGGACCTGCGCCAGATCGACGCGCGCAGCAGCACAGCCGGTTAACCTCACGCCATTCCCCTCCACCCGCATCGCGCGGCCGAAAACGCGGCGACAGCGATGCTTTTCTGGGCCTCGGCGTCATGGCCCTTCCTGCCGCACCTGACCGGGGCCATACTCGATCACCCGACCATTTTGCGGCACCACCGTGTAGTCTGTGCGGTTCCACGACCATCCACTGATTAGACGATCCGTGTAGCGCAACGCCTCGTATTCCCCGCTCCGATACCCGTCCGGCTTTCCTAACGTTGATTCGACCTCATGTTTGGACATGCCCTTATGAATGTCGCCCATCTTTTGGCCAGTCACACATCCGCCCGTCAGCTCAGTCAGTGCAATCGCGAGTGCCCGCTTCTTCATTAATGTCTATCGTCGAGGAAGTAATGCTTCGATGTCTTGCTTTCAGCAACGTAGGGGACAGAAATTCCTTCAGCGAAACAAATGCTCTCGATCCGCTGCGAATGCATTGTGCGGCGGTAGGGACGCGCTAGCTCCCTCAGCAAGAAACCGAACCAGGTCATCACCTCGATGTTCGAAGGAATAGCCGGGCTGTGACTATGCAGATGATCCTTGAATTCTCATTCGTTGTTACGCGTATAAGTGACCAGCAGCACTTTTTCGCCGACCGCTGATACGGGATCGGCAACGATACGCGTCGTCTTCCCGCCACAGCAGCGCAAATCGCAATACGGCTACGCTGCCCGTAAATCCAAGTCAGACAAGCGTTTCTCATGCTCCCTGCCTGCGCCCCGCAACGGCTCACCCGCCAGGACTTTGCGCTCCGCCGCGCTTGGCTCGACGGCGTGCGTTGAAGGAAAAGTAATAGCAATACTGAAGTAAAAGTCGAACCGGCATCGCGAACGCGTCCGGCGGGACCGATATTCGCTTGCCAGGGCCAGCATCGAACCGGAGCAGTCGGCGGCCAATCGGGCGTGATCGCGTCATCGATAGTGAGTCCGTAGGCCATAAAAAGGTCATCGCCCGGCATCACTGTTCTGAGCGTCTCGAAGAAAGCCCGACCCCGCTCGTCCTCGATCGAGCTCGCGGTTCGGCTGACAGGCGTGGTTCAGCCAGCGAGCGCTGTTGCCGCTGACGCTGTCGTCGATCACGCGGCCGTCAGCCAGTCCGAAAATCAGTCGCCTTTCGTCACGGCCATTGTGATGGTGCCGATCAGCGCATCAAGTGTGTCGGCGGCCGCTGCCTTGCTGGCGCCAGTTTTAGTGGCGATTGCATCGACGAGTTCCTGCTTGTTCATTGTCGTTCCTGTTTGAGGTAGTGGTGATGTCGCCACCCTGCCCGATCGGCGTGAAATGAAGACTGCCGCGACCGGTTCGTTTCGTTGCCGCAGCAGATCCTCCCGTTTCTGTCTGTCAATGCCGGTGCCTTAAGGACTTGTTTCGCCGACACGGTTCCGTGCTACCTGTCCGATCGCAGATTCCGTCGCTACTGCGCATTGAATCAGTTCGTGACGCCGCGCTGCCGCGCGGACCGCGAAGATGAACACGAAAGGGACGAATTTTAGGTCTCCCTCAGTTTTGGTAACTGCTATTAGCAAAACTGCGTTCAATGGTGGTCAGGAAACCCAAAGCGTGGGCATGCGAATCTGGCGGCCCAGGCAAAGGGCGCAAAGAACGCGGACTCATTAGGCGGGACGGCAGCGCTGAAGGTCGACGGCTTCGCCTCGACATAGTCAGCAACGCACGGCCGAAACCGGAGATCAGAATTGCATCCCACCCGCATAACGATAGCGGTGATAACCCGCGTTATCGCCGCAAGCCATCTCCCATATCTAAACATACGAGAACCGAGGGGTTGCAGCCGCCCGTTGCAGGGCTCGAAGGACCGAGATCGACCCCTTGCGGCCTTTCAAGTACCGTTCGTGACTGTCCTTTGTCCGAGGAGGAGCCGACGATCACCGCACGGCGACGCTTCATCTTTTGATCTTGCACCGGCTTCACGCGCCTGCTCATCGTGAAGCTCCTCACTGCCCCAGGAACTCAAGCACCATTTGATTGAACTTCGCGGCATGCTCCCACTGCGCCCAGTGGCCGCATCGACCGAAAACGTGAAAGTCTGCGTTGGGCATGCCCCACACGAGACGCAAGCCGACATCCATCGGGACGAAGCGGTCGTCACGACCCCAGATGACGAGTGCTGGAGCCGCGATCTCGGAAAGACGATGACCGACGTCCGGAAACTGCTTCGGGTTCGCAGCGAGGCTCTTCACGAAGTTCTCAAGGTGATCGCGCCGCGCCAGCATGTTCGCGAGACGTGCCTGCATCAGTTCCTCGGTCAGCGTGGTGGTGTCGAACACAAAGACGTTCAGCATCCGTTTCAGGTTATCGAGGGTCGGCTCGCGATAGAGCGCCTGCAACAATTTGATGCCCTCGGTGGGCATCGGCACAAACTGGCTAGGGCCGCCTGTGCCGCCGCCCATAAGCACCAGCTTGCCGACCCGCTCGGGATTCGCCAGAGCAAAAGCGACCGCGCTATGGCCGCCCATCGAATTGCCGACGATATGCACGCGTGCAACGCCGATCGCGTCCAGCAATCCCTTGAGCATGCGCGCATTCAGATCGGAACGCGAGCCGCTGCATACGACGGAGTCGCTCTTGCCCCACCCTGGGCAGTCCAGCAGAATCACCCGGTAGCCGGCATCGACGAACGCGTCGACGTTGCGGTTGAAGTTCGCCCATCCGCTCGCGCCTGGGCCCGACCCGTGAAGCATCACGACCGTCTCATCACCCAGGCCGGTATCGTTGTAATGCAGGCGCAGTTCGGCATCGCCTTCGCCGATGCTCACGAATTTGCTGGTTGCGGTTTCGCTTTGAAGTTTCGTCGCTGCTGTCATTTCAGTTACCTCGTTTGTGTTCGTACCGGGAGAAGGCGCTACGTGACGAAGGCCCGCGTGTGTGTCTAGCAGGCACGCGCGCTAGTGCGCGACAGCCATGAACTGCCCGCGCGGAAACCGGGCCACTACGAGCAGCGCCGCGACGGCCGCCACCGCGATCAGCGGAATGCTCGCGGCCACCAGCACCGACGCACTCTGCCCGATCGCAAGCAACTGGCCCGCGATCAACGGCCCGAGGATCGAGCCCATGCGGCCCACGGCGACGGCGGCGCCCACGCCCGTGCCGCGAACTTGCGTCGGATAGATGCTGCTGGCGAGCGCATACAGCACCGACTGCCCGCCGACGAGGAAGAGACCCGCCAGCAGCCCGCCGAACGCCATCGTGGCGCCGGTGCTCGCGCTGGCGAGCACCGCAAGCGCCCCGGCTATGCCGACGTACATACCCATAACCGTGGGCCGCCGGCCGATTCTGTCCATCAGACCCGCGATGACGATCGCGCCGATACCGCCGCCGATGTTGAACATCATCTGCACGACGCCCGACTGCGTACGCGTGAGCCCCCGGCTTAGCACCATCGACGGAAGCCAGTTGATCAGGAAGTACAACACGATCAGCGTGCCAAGAAAGCTGACCCACAGCGCGAGAGTGGTGCCGGCGCGACCTTCCTTCCACAGCGCCTGCGTGACCCCCGGTGCCGCCTCATGATGCGCAGCTTCGTCGGACCTGGTCGCGATGAATTGCGCGGATTCCTTCAGGAAGAGCGCGAGCAACGGCAGGGTCAGTAACGGTCCGATGCCGCCGACGTAGAAGATATGCCGCCATCCTTCATCGCCCGGGCTCACGATGCCGATGACCGCCGCGATTGCCGCGCCGAAAGGCATGCCGCAATACATCGCGCCCACCGCCGTGCTGCGTTGCTGCGGCGGCACGGCCTCGGAACAGAGCGCGATCAGATTGGGCATCGCGGCGCCGAGCCCGAGACCCGTCACGAAGCGGGCGGCGAGCAGACTCTCGAAGTTCCAGACCTGCGTCGTCGCGATGGAGAAGAGGCCGAAGAGCGCAACCGACAACATCAGCACGCGCTTGCGGCCCATCCGGTCGGCGAGGCGTCCTCCGATCGCGGCCCCCGGCAGGAGCCCCAGCGCACCGATGCTGAAGGCCCAGCCCATCTGCGCGACAGCGAGGTGGAATTCGCGCGCCATGCGCGGGGCGGCGACGCCAGTCGATTGAAGATCGAGTCCTTCGAGCAGCGCGACGACGAGGCACAGTCCGATGGTGATGGCGCCGCTTGCGCGGCGCGGTGCTGAGGTGTTCATGAAAAGTCTCCGATGTAGGTTCGGCATCGCTCTTGGTGGCGATCGTGCCGTGGGTATGGTTGTGTTCGTTCAGACGCGCGCTTCGAGTTCGCGCTTCAGGTCCAGTGCGACATCGACGATCATGTCCTCCTGCCCACCCACCATGCGGCGACGGCCAAGCTCGACGAGAATGTCGACAGTCTTCAGGCCGTACTTCTTCGCCGCCACTTCCGAATGGCGCAGGAAGCTCGAATAGACCCCCGCGTAACCAAGCGCCAGCGTCTCGCGATCCACGCGAACCGCGCGATCCTGCAACGGCCGCACGAGATCGTCTGCGGCGTCGAGCAGCGTGTAGAGCTCAGTGCCATGATTCCAGCCGAGGCGCTCGGCTGCCGCGATGAAGACTTCGAGCGGGGCGTTGCCCGCTCCCGCACCCATGCCCGCCAAGCTCGCGTCGATGCGGTCGCACCCTTCCTCCACCGCGACAATCGAATTTGCGACGCCGAGGCTCAGGTTGTGATGCGCGTGCATGCCCGTTTGGGTGGCGGGATCGAGCAACTCCTTGAATGCGCGAAAGCGTGCGCGGATGTCGTTCATGTTCATTGCGCCGCCCGAGTCGACCACATAGATGCACGTCGCGCCGTAGGTCTCCATCTTCTTCGCTTCAGCGGCGAGATGCTCGGGCGTCGTCATGTGGCTCATCATCAGGAAGCCGACGGTGTCCATGCCGAGTTCGCGTGCGTATTGGATATGCTGCTTCGAGATATCGGCTTCGGTGCAATGGGTGGCGACGCGCACGATGCGCGCGCCTGCGTCGTATGCGGCCTTGAGATCGTGGATGGTGCCAATGCCCGGCAAAAGCAACGTGGCAATTTTTGCGTGGCTCACGACATCCGCCGCCGCTTCGATCCATTCGAGATCGCTGTGCGCACCGAAGCCATAGTTGAAGCTGGATCCTTGCAGACCGTCGCCGTGCGCGACCTCGATGCTGTCGACTTTCGCCCGGTCCAGTGCGCGGGCGATGTCCTGCACGTTCGCGATCGAATACTGATGACGGATCGCATGCATGCCATCGCGCAGCGTAACGTCGGAGATATAGAGTTTCTTGCTCATGCTGATGCTCCCTTATGCGTTCGCGAGAGATTGCGCCATGCGTTCGGCAGTGGCGAGCGCGGCCGATGTCATGATGTCGAGATTGCCGGCGTACGCTGGCAGATAGTGTGCAGCGCCTTCCACTTCAACGAACACGGAAGTTTTCAAGCCGCTAAAGCGGCCAAGGCCCGGAATGTTGAGTGGCGCATCGGCGGTGATCTCGTCGAACTGCACCTTCTGCTTGAGGCGATAGCCCGGCACGTAGGCCTGCACGGCTGCGGTCATGGCCTCAATCGATGCCTCGATCTTCGCGCGGTCCGCGAGTTCGGAGAGGACATAGACGGTGTCGCGCATCATGAGCGGCGGCTCGGCCGGGTTGAGCACGATGATGGCCTTGCCCTTGTGCGCACCGCCCACCACTTCGATCGCCTTCGACGTGGTTTCCGTGAACTCGTCTATGTTCGCGCGGGTGCCTGGTCCGGCCGATTTGCTGCTGATCGACGCAACGATCTCCGCGTAATGCACTTTCGCCACACGCGACACGGCCGCCACCATCGGAATGGTCGCTTGCCCGCCGCACGTCACCATGTTGACGTTGCGACTGTCGAGGTGCGCCTCCAGATTCACGACCGGCACGCAGTACGGGCCGATCGCCGCAGGCGTCAGGTCGATCAGGCGGATGCCGGGCTTGAGCGTGCGCAGAAACGCGTCGTTCTTCACATGCGCGCTGGCGGACGTCGCATCGAACACGAATTCGATCTCATCGAACACCGGCAGGCGCGCAAGTCCCTGAACGCCCTCGTGTGTCGTCGCGACACCGAGGCGCGCAGCGCGCGCGAGACCATCGGATGCCGCGTCGATGCCCACCATGGCGGCGATCTCCAGATGCTTGCTGTGTCGCATGATCTTGATCATCAGATCGGTGCCAATATTGCCGGAGCCGATGATCGCGGCCTTGAGTTTGTCGGTTGCCATGTGAGTTCCTTAGTCGGTGAAAGTGGCGCGGACACTGCCCAGTCCGTCGATTTGCGCGGTGAACGTGCCGGATCCGGTGACAGCCACCATCGGCCCGAGCGCACCCGTCAGCACAATGTCGCCGGCACGAAGCGGCGTGCCGAGTTGCGCCATGCGATCGGCAAGCCACACGGCTGCGTTGAGAGGATTGCCTAGGCATGCCGAGCCGTTGCCGCGAGAAAGCACTTCGCCGTCCTGCGAGAGCGTCATCGCGCAGGCTGCGAGATCGAGTTCTGCGAGCGGTACGGGACGGCTACCGAGCACGAACATTGCGCTCGATGCGTTGTCAGCAACCGTGTCCACGAAGCGGATGTCCCAGTCCCGGATGCGGCTGTCGACCACTTCGATCGCGGCAAGCGCGTAAGCGCTCGCGTCGATCAGGTCGGCGAACGTGTGCTTCTCAAGCACGAGGTCGCGCTGCAGCACGAGCGCGATCTCCGCCTCGACCTTCGGCTGGATCAGGCGCGAGAGCGGAATCGGGGCATTGTCGCCGTAGGCCATCGATGCGAAGAGCGTGCCGAAGTCCGGCTGGTCCACGCCAAGCTGGCGTTGCACCACAACCGACGTGAGACCGATCTTGCGGCCGACCACGCGTTCGCCTTGCGCGCATCGCGCGTCGACGCGGGCGCGCTGCACGGCATACGCGAGCGCGGCATCGCCGCTGGGAATCTCATCGCGTACGGGTGCGACGGGTTGTCTTGCGTATTCGGCATCGCGAAGGCGCGCGGCCAGCGCAAGCACGGTTTGCTCATTGGACATGAAAGTCTCCTTGGGTCTCGGGTTGTGCATGCATCGCGCCGAAGCCCGCGATCCATTCGGGGATAGGCCGGTAGTAATCGAGCGACGCCCGATAAGAGCCGTAAGCGGCAAGCGCGCCAAACGCGGCGATCCAGGTGCGGATCTCGTGTGCGGACTTGCCGCCGTCGCGGGTGATCGCCGAATTGGTCATGCCATCGACGGCGGTGAGGTCGCCGGCGGCGAGGAGATCCAGAAATCTGCGGTCCCACTCAGGATTGAGTGGATGCAGATGGCTGTCGCCAGCGGTGAAAGACTTCGCAGCCGCCACCGTGCGCGCCTGCCGCGCCTCGCGCGATTCGGCAGACGGATTGCGCCCGGCGATCAGCCGCTCGGCGACCTCGGCGTTCGCACCGGCGATCTCCGGCACGGGCGGTTCGTGCGAGATGCCGCCGGAACCGATCACGAGCACGCGCTTGGCTGTGCGCGAGAGAAAGCGGCCGATCGCATCGCCGAGAAGGCGCGAGCGGCGGGACGATGCCATCGGCGATGCTACCGAATTGATGAACACCGGCACGACCGGATAGCGATCAAGACCGCCGGTCAGCACGTCGAGCGCTTGCGCGCAACCGTGATCCACCTGCATGCGGTACGACACGGACACATCAACTTCGCTCGCAAGCACGGCCTCCGCCAGAGCGAGCGCGACTTCCTCTGGCACGTCAAGCGGGCCGGCAAGACTGTTGAAGTCGCCGATGGCCGTCGCCGCAATACCGATGCAGAACTGCGGCATTACGTCGTAGAAGAAGCCGTTGTAGTGATCAGGCGCGAATGCGATTACCAGTTCTGGATCGAAGGATTCGACGCGGGCGCGGGCGGCACGCTGCACTCGCTCCACTTCCACGACGATCTCGGGCGCGGGATCGTGATAGCCGTGCAGCGGCGTGTGAGACAGGCATTCGAGAAGGATCGGCATGTCAGACTCCCGTTTCGACCGCTATGGCCGTTTCACCCGCAACTTCATGCGCGGGATGGATGTCCGGGAAAGCGAGCGTTTGCGAACCCAGCTTGCCGGCGAGTTCTTCGATGCCCGACGACACTTGCTGCGGCGAACACATGCCCGCGACAAAGCGGTCCGGGCGCAGCAGCATGACCGATGCCGGCACGCGTGCGAACCAGTCCTTCAGTCGGCCGCTCACGTCGCCGATGGCGATCACGCCTGCCGGCACGTCCTCGCGATAGATCAACTGCGTATCTGGCTTGGCGATCACGAAGCAACCGCCGAGTCTCTTCCACGTTTCGCGTGCCTCCGGCGTCAATCCGAAGGTCGGGTCCGAACCCCATCCGATGATCGCGAAACGATTGCCGATTACATCGTCGAGACGCAAGACGGCGCCATCGACTGAACGCACGCGCGGCTGGATGAACATGCGGCCCACGGGCGACTGACTGGCGGAGTCGCGCCCGTATACGAGACGGCCGAGCAACGACTCACGCTTCTCGCTCATCAGCCCGAGCATTCGTCCGAGCGCCGTATGACCGGAACGTTCGAGCAGGCGCGCGAGGAAGCCGTCGCGCTGCTCGCGTTCGGGCAATAGCACTACGCCCGATTCATAACGCGGCATCGGCTTGAAACGCATCTCGACGAAATATCGCTTGAGCGAAGGAAGCATGCCGAGCGACCGGACGAAGCCGTCACGGAACTTCGTGCCGAGCCTGCTAGTCGGCGCGAAGATGTCCCCGGCCACCTCCGACAAGTGGATCATCGAACGCGCGTGCGCGCGCCGCTCCGTCGTATATGTATCCAGCAGGCTGTCGCCGGCGAGACCCTTGACCACCATCGCCAGCTTCCAGCCGAGATTGTTCGCGTCGCGAATACCGCTGTTGTAGCCTTGTCCCTGCCACACCGGCATGATGTGTGCGGCGTCGCCCGCGAGCAGCACGCGCTTCACGCGGAACGTGCTGGCAAGACGCGCGTTGTGCGTGTACACGCGCTTCCTGATGTAATCGACCTTGTCCGGATCGGCGACCACCTTGCGGATCAGCGCCGCCATGTTCTCTGGCTTCGAGAGTTCTTCTTCCGTTTCCCCCGGCATGACCATGAATTCGAAGCGCCGGATGCCGTGCGGCAACGCCGCCGACACATAGGGGCGCGCCGGGTCGCAATGCATATAGACATGGGGCGAGCCGATCGGATCGTTGCGCACGTCGACGACGATCCACTGGTTCGGCTTGGTGCGCCCTTCGAACGGGACGTCGAGCACGCGGCGCACGAAGCTGTTGCCGCCGTCCGCACCGATCATGTAGGCAGCGCGGATCGACTTGATCGCGCCGCTCGCATCCTGCGCGTCGATCGTCACGCCAGTGTCGTCTTGTGCAAAACCCGATACGGTGTGTCCGAATAGCACGCGAACGTGCGGGAAGCGTTGCAGCCCCTGAAACAGGATGCGATCGGCAAGCGGCTGAATGAACGCGTTGCGGCGCGACCAGCCGAATTCGTCAGTGCGTGGCTCGATTGATGCGAAACAGCGGCCCGTGCGCGTGACGAAGCGCATCCAGTGGTCCGACGTCGTATGGGGCAGCAGTTCCTCTGCCAGGCCGACCGACTGGAACACACGCAAGGCTTCATCGTCGAGGCCGATAGCGCGCGGGTAGTCGATGATCTGGTCGAGCTTTTCGATCAGCACGACGCGTACGCCCTGCAGTCCCAGATAGTTGGCGATCATGAGGCCGACGGGTCCGGCGCCGATGATGGCGATGTCGGTTGACACAATCTCGGGACGGCCGCTGACGGCCGCCGTGTCGATGGCGGGATGCATGTCTGTCTCCTAAGGTTCGCGACGGATGGGGTTCGTGGTCGCGTCCGGTACTGTTTGGTTCAGTCACAGTCAGGAGAACATGCGTGACATGCGTCACGCGTCTCCTTGAATAGTTGGTTTTGATGCAGTCTATGGAGCACGCCCAAACCGCTCAACAAAATCTGAAAAATGTGCATAGAATGCACATAGTTGATTTACAAGGACATTTTTCAGCGGTGACGAAATACACGAACGTTCGTGGGCTGGCGCGCGGCCTCCAGGTCCTGCGTGCACTGAATTCGATCGAAAGCGGTCGCGCCACGAGCCAGCAGATCAGCGATGCAATTGGCTTGCACCGCACGACAGTGCGTCGCTTGCTGGAGACGTTGGTCGAAGAGGGGTTCGTTCGACGGAGTACGTCGGACGACAGCTTTCGCCTGACGCTCGACGTCCGTTCGTTGAGCGAAGGCTTCACGGACGATGAACGCATCGCGACCATCGCCCCGCCGATCATGGGTCGATTGCTCCAGAGAGTCGCGTGGCCATCCGACCTGACGACGCCCGACGGCGACGCCATGATCATTCGCGAGACGACGCACCGGTTCAGTCAGCTATCTTTTCATCGGTCAATGGTCGGTCGACGCTTGCCCATTCTGCTGACGGCTTCCGGCCGTGCCTATTTCGCGCTGTGCCCCGACGGTGAGCGAGAGGACATTCTCGATATGCTGCGATCGGGTGCCGGCGGCGATGAACAAAAGGCGCTGGCCTCCAGCGATGCGCTCGTTCGCAATCTCGTTCGACGCGTGCGCGCTGATGGATTCGGTTCGAATCACGGCGATTGGACGGCTCAGAACAAGATCGGCGCCGTTGCGGTTCCGATCGTTTCGCGCGAGCGGGTACTCGCGAGCCTGAACGTCGTTTTTCTGTCGCGCGCAGTAACGCTTGCGGAAGCGAAGCGCCGCTATGTGCCCGAACTAAAACGGGCCGCGGACGAGATGGTGACGGCACTCGAAGCCGAGGAAGATGCGTCCCAGTCCGATAAAAAAACTTGGTGAGATAAGCGCGTTGGATGGCTACTTCGGGAGGCATTGCGGCCGTTGGTGGACGGTCGCGGAACGTCCGAAACTGGCCGAACTCAGCCCGATGCCGGCGCGTGCCAGAACTCTCCAACCGCGCATCGCGCAGAGGACAGTAGCCGACCCGTTCCCCCCTCAGCTAATTTCTGCGAACGTCACCAACATGCTCCAAAGCGGCCAGATGCTGCGCGGTCGGCGTCTCTGGAGGCAGCCTATTCGGGTTCACTCCCGCTCATATTGACGAATGGTCGGGTCGTACACATTCGACGAACCGATTGTCGATCCATACGCGACTCCTGGTGGCCGTTGTGTGTCCGTCGGACACAAGTCTTACGTCAAATTCGCCGCGACTCAGCCTGGCGTGCCTTCATGAATTTACGAATTCAGGCATCGCACAGCAAAACCTGCTCGGCTTTTCGAACATCTGGAGCGCGCTGACAAGTGGCGACAAGTTGAAGGGTGCGTTTTTCTATCCGGTGCAATCGACTGACCACGAGGTTCGTCTCGCGGTATGGATCGATTATTATGACACCCCGGAGACGCACTGCTGCCTGGTGATCGATGGCCCATTTCTCGGCTCTGCGAGCGTCGACCAAATAGCAGAACTGCTCGATCTAACGGAGACATTCCAAGGTAAATTATTTGCCGCTGGCAGTCCTCCCGCCGTCAATGCTCTCAACTTAAGCCCCACTGCATCAAGCGAGTTTGTACGCGAGATGGAAGTGGGGCTCACACCGCAAGCTCATAAGCGGGTCCCCCGCACAGCCACGGTAGTGGAGCATCTGGAATCCGTGCCCTCGCACATTCGACGCGAGTGACAAGGCAGTCATGCTTCTCGCCTCGCACTGCGTGCTCGCCGGAAGGGTTCATCGAAAAACCACGGTTTCCTTGGCGCGTGATGGAATCAGCGGCTTCGCTCCCGACCCGTGGCAGTCATCTCTGTCTCTTCGCAACGCCGTCATACTTCCGGCGGCGCTCCGCGCGCCGAAGGTACCGCACAAACCGATCGCCGCGTTTTCACACTCGCGTTCATGCTCAGTACCGTCGCTCGCATCGAATCGTCACAGGCCTTACTACCGTTAGCGCGATTGCCACCTCCGCAGCCTCAATGTGCCCGTTTCGTTTGGTTCGTGTTTGCCACGTTCATTCGCTGGCCGCGTTCATTCGCCGGCGGCTTCGTCACATGTTACCTGGGCGTCTAGGCGAGGCGAAGCCGACGGTCCCCATCACGCGTCACGAAAACCGTGGGTTCTCGATGAACCCTTCCGGCGAGCACGCAGTGCGAGGCGGGAAGCATGACTGCCTTGTCACTCGCGCCGAATGTGCGAGAACGCGGATTCCAGATGCACCACTACCGTGGCTGTGCGGGGGTCCCGCTTGTGAGCTGGCGGTGTGAGCGGCTTTCTTTGCTTATCTTTCTTTGCCGCGGCAAAGAAAGTAAGTGCCGCCCCGCACAGGGGCGACACTAATAGACCAATATCAACTCAAGGAAAGGCCAAAGAGTCAGATCAAGGAAAGGCCAACACCGTAGGCAATCCAGAACCCCACCAATCACCCCAACCCACCAAGCGGATGCGCCCCCCTCCCCCACGGCGAAGCCAAAAACCACCGAACTCTTTCGGGCCTAACTTCAGCGAGCGTCGCCGGCGCCCACCGACATCTACGGTCCTTGTCGATCAACTGCGCCCTGACACCCTCGCAAAAATCGCCCTCCTCGATCACCCGCTTGACGATTCCCAACTCCATCCGGAAGCACTCGGCCAAACTCATCTGCCGACCACGCAACAGCGCCTCGCGCGCAACATACAACATCGTGGGCGAATGCCCAACCATCGCATCGTAAGTAGCCTGCAGCCACTGCTTAACCTCGCGCGGCGGCTCACGCTCCAGATCATGACGCAACGTCGCCACAATCCGCTCGACACTCGAACGCCAGTCAAAATGCCTCAGAATCAACGGGGTAAAAGGCCCCAACGCAGCATGCGGAATCACATTGCACGGCGGCTCGAACACCCCACGCAATGCAGCCATCAAATCCCCCGCGTGCGACATGCGCTGCAGGCGCTCTTCGAAAGAGCCAAGCCATTCGGCCGGCACACACAGATCCGCCAGTTGCAGGCGCAGCGCATCAGCACCGGATAAGCTCACGCCGGTCAGCCCGACGTACAGTTCGACCTCCGCCGGCATCACGCTCAGGAAACGCGTCGCGCCGACGTCCGGCAGAAAGCCGATCCGGGTCTCCGGCATCGCGATCTTGCTGCGTTCGGTGACGATGCGCAGCCGCGCCGCCTGACCGAGCCCCATGCCGCCGCCCATCGAGATACCGTCGAGCAAGGCAACCACCGGCTTCGGAAACGTGTGCAGCGCATAGTCGAGCCGGTATTCGTCGACAAAGAACGCCAGCCACCGGCTGTCGCCATTCTTCGCGAGCCGGTACACCTCGCGCACGTCGCCGCCGGCGCAAAAACCCTTGTCGCCCGCGCCTTTCAGCACGAGCGCAACAATGCCGTCGTCGGTACGGCAATGTTCGACCAGCACGGCAAGTTCACGCACCATCGCGTGTGATAGCGCATTGAGCACCGCGGGCCGGTTCAGCGTGATGATCGCCACCCGGTTGACGACGCGAAACAGAATCTCGCGCTCCGCTTCGACGCTGGTATCTAGCGCGACGCCTGGCAACGTGCTCATCGATGAATCTCCTGCGCGGGGTTTGCAACCTGCCCGGCGTGCGCTGCATGCTCCGCCCGTCCAGTTTGCGTCACCTGCCAGCGTGGCGCGCGCTTCTCAAGAAACGCGTTGACGCCTTCGCGCTGGTCGGCGCCGTCGAACAGATCGACAAAGCGTTCGCGTTCCACCGCGAGAGCCGCCGCGCGTGGCACGCCGTTACGGCCCTGATGAATCAACGTCTTGCTGAAGCCGACCGCTTGCGGACTCAACGTTCCGACACGCGCTGCCATCGTCAACGCGGCCTCGCGCGCGGCGCCCTTCTCCACCACTTCTTCGACGAGACCGATACGCAATGCGGTAGAGGCATCGACGCGTTCGCCCGTCAGGATCATCCGCTTGGCCCAGCCTTCGCCGACCAGCCACGGCAGCGTTTGCGTGCCGCAGCCGCAGGGCAGCAAGCCAACCGCGGTTTCAGGCAAGGCCATCGTTGCATGCTGCTCGGCGATGCGGATATCGCAGGCCAACGCGCATTCGAGTCCACCCCCCATCGCATAGCCGTTGATCGCCGCGATGACCACCGGCCGCGCGTTCTGCAAGGTTTCGAACGCCGCGCCGAAGCGCGTCGCCACCGTGCGCGCGACTTCGCGATTGCCGTCGGCGAAGGTGTTCAGGTCGGCGCCCGCGCTGAAGAACCTGGGGCCATCGCCCGTGATCACGATAGCCCGCACGCGCGCTTCACCGTTCAGACGCTCGACGGTCTGCTGTAACTGCAGCAAACCCTCCGGCGTGAACGCGTTCGCGGGCGGTCGTTTGAGCGTCAGCAGCGCGACGGCGCCGTCGTGTGCGTAGTCGAGCTCGATCATCACGCGCCTCGGTCCTTGCCGTCCTGGCGATACAGCTTGATCACCGCCGAGAAGTCCAGACGTCCCGCGCCCTTCGTGCTCATCGTCTGATAAAGCTGCTGCGCGAGCGCGCCGAGATACACCGGTTGACGCGCGGATTTCGCGGCGTCGGTGGCGAGGCCCAGGTCCTTGAGCATCAGATCCGTGCCGAAGCCACCGGTATAGCCGCGCGTGGACGGCGCGGTTTCGATCACGCCGGGCATCGGGTTATACGTGTCCGAACTCCAGCAGCGGCCCGTCGAGGTATTGATGATGCCGCCCAGCACTTTCGAATCGATACCGAGCGCCTCGCCCAGCGACATCGCCTCGGCCACGCCGGCCATCGTGATGCCGAGCACGAGGTTGTTGCAGATCTTCGCGACCTGGCCCGTGCCGGTCTCACCGCAATGCACGATGTTCTTGCCCATCGACGACAACACCGGTTTCACCTGCTCATAAGCCGCCGCGCTGCCGCCGACCATGAAAGTCAGCGTGCCCGCCGCCGCGCCGCCGGTGCCGCCCGAGACGGGCGCATCGACGAAGGTGTTGCCGTGCAGCGCGGCCAGTTCGGCGAACGCGTTCACGCTTGCCGGGTCGATGGTGCTCGAATCGATGATCGTGACACCTTTCGCAATGCCGGCGAACACGCCGTCGTCCGCTGTCAGCACGCTGCGCACGTGCGCGGCAGCGGGCAGCATCGTCACGACGCACTCGACGTCGGTTACTGCCGCTTTCGGCGAAGCCCCCGCTTTGGCGCCGGCGTCGACCAGCGCCTGTACCGCCTGCGCGTTGAGGTCGAATACATTGACCGCGTGGCCCGCCTTGAGCAGGTTGAGCGCCATTGGCGCGCCCATGTTGCCGAGTCCGATAAAACCTATTTTCATAGCGCGTACTCCCATTCCATGCAAAGCAATCGACCTTGGGGATCAGCGCAGGCTGATCGTCGTGTTGACGCCGTCGTTGACGGTGTCGTCGTCGAACCAGCGGGCGGTGACGGTTTTAGTCTGCGTGTAGAACTGCACGACCTGCTTACCATAGGGTCCGAGGTCGCCGAGTTTCGAGCCACGCGAGCCGGTGAAGCTAAAGAACGGCACGGGCACCGGAATCGGAATGTTGATGCCGACCTGGCCGATATCGATCTCGCTCTGGAATTTGCGCGCCGCCGCGCCGCTCTGCGTGAACAGGCCCACGCCGTTGCCGAACGGATTGCTGTTGACGAGCGCGATCGCGTCATCGAGCGTCGCGGCATTCAGCACCACCAGCACCGGGCCGAAGATTTCCTGGCGGTAGATCTCCATGTCGGTGGTGACATCGGTAAAGACCGTCGGGCCGATGAAGTTGCCTTGCTCATAGCCCGGCACCGTCACGCCGCGGCCGTCGAGCGCCAGCGTGGCGCCCTCTTTCACGCCCGTCTCGATCAGGCCGAGAATCCGTTGCTTCGCCGCGCGTGAGACCACCGGGCCAATGTCCGTATTCGGCTCGTGGCCCGCGTTGACCTTCAGCGTCTTCGCCTTCGCGACCAGGTCGGGCAGCCATTGCTGCGCGGCGCCCACCAGCACGACCACCGAGGTCGCCATGCAACGCTGTCCCGCTGCGCCGAAACCGGCACCGGCCAGCGCGTTCAAGGTCTGCTCACGATTCGCATCGGGCAGCACGACCGCGTGATTCTTCGCGCCCATCATCGATTGCACGCGTTTGCCATGTTCGCTGCCGAGGCGATAGACGTGCGTGCCAACCGCCGTCGAGCCGACGAACGAAACCGCCTTCACCAGATCGTGCGTGCAGAGCGCGTCGACCACGTCCTTGCCGCCGTGCACGACATTCAGCACGCCCTTCGGCACACCGGCTTCGAGCGCCAGTTCGACCAGTTGCATGGTCGACATCGGATCCTGCTCGGACGGTTTCAGCACAAACGTATTGCCGCAGACGATCGCCATCGGAAACATCCACAGCGGAATCATGGCGGGGAAATTGAACGGCGTGATGCCGGCGCATACGCCGATCGGTTGACGCAGCGTATACGTGTCCACACCGCCCGCCACGTTTTCCGCGAATTCACCCTGCTGCAAGGTGCCGATCGAGCACGCATGTTCGACCACTTCCAGCCCACGGAAGATGTCGCCTTCCGCATCCGGAATCGTCTTGCCCTGCTCAGCGCTGAGGGTCTTCGCGATGCGCGGCGAATGCTCGCGAATCAGTGCCTGGAACTTCAGCATGATGCGCATGCGCGCGCCGATCGGCGTGTCCTTCCACGTTTTGAACGCGGCGTGCGCGCAACGGATCGCTTCGTTCACTTCGTCGGCGGTGGCGAACGGTACGCGCGCCAGCACTTCCTGCGTGGCCGGGTTGACGATGTCGCGCCATTCGGTGGTCTTGGATTCGACGAACTCGCCGTTGATCAGCAGTTTGACGGTGGCGGCATCGTTCGAAGCAATTGCGCTCATGCTGGAACTCCTGTGCAGTGGCCGCTCGGCGGCCGAACAGTGACGGGAAATAAAAATAATCAACGCAGGTCCGGGAAATCTTCTTCCCAATACTCACCGGGCAGGCGCGCGGGCTCGGCCTCGCGCTCCATTTCGCGGCGCCGCAATTCGACGCGGCGAATCTTGCCGGAGATGGTTTTCGGCAGCTCGCTGAATTGCAGGCGGCGAATCCGCTTATACGGTGCGAGTTTTTCGCGCGAGAACGCGAACACCGCGCGGGCGAGTTCGGGACTCGCTTCGTAACCCTGACGGACGGTGACGAACGCCTTGGGCACCGACAAACGCACCGCGTCGGCACTCGGCACCACGGCCGCCTCGCCAATCGCCTCGTGCTCGATCAACACGCTTTCGAGTTCGAACGGACTCAGCCGGTAATCGGACGATTTGAAAACGTCATCGGCGCGGCCGACGTAGACGTAGTAGCCGTCCTCACGGCGCATCGCGACGTCGGAGGTGTGGTAGAAACCGTTGCGCATGGCTTGCGCGGTGGCGTTGGGATTGTTCGCGTAGCCGGTCATCAAACCGAGCGGACGTTCGGCTAAGGGCAGCGAAATTTCGCCCTCGGTGACGGCTTGATCGTCGGCATCGAGGAGTTCGATTTTATAGCCCGGCAGCGGACGGCCCATCGAGCCCGGCACCACCGGTTGCCCCGGCGGGTTGCCGATCTGGCAGGTCGTTTCGGTCTGACCGAAACCGTCGCGAATCGTGATGCCCCACGCGTGCCTGACGCGTTCGATGATCTCGGGATTCAACGGCTCGCCCGCGCCAACGATCTCGCGCAGCTTCACCGGATAGTCGGTGAGGTGCTCCTGCACCAGCATGCGCCAGACGGTCGGCGGCGCGCATAACGTGGTGACGTTGAAACGCACCAGCACGTCGAGCGTTTCTTTCGGCACGAAGCGCGGAAAGTTGAAAACGAACACGCAGGCCTGCGCATTCCACGGCGCGTAGAAGCAGCTCCACGCGTGCTTGGCCCAGCCCGGCGAACTGATGTTCCAGTGGATGTCGTTCGGTTGCAGGCCGATCCAGTACATCGTGGATAGATGCCCGACCGGGTAGCTCTGGTGCGTATGCTCGACCAGCTTCGGTTTGGACGTCGTGCCCGAAGTGAAATACAGCAGCAGCGGATCGGTGGAATGCGTGACGCCCTCAGGCGTGAATTGGGGTGATGCGTCATAGGCCGCGGCAAGATCGATCCAGCCGTCGCGCGGCGCGCCTACGGAGATGCGGGTGAGCGGCACGTCGAGTGCATCGAACTTGGCCAGCTCCGCGCTATCCACGACCACGAACGTCGCGCCGCCAATCTGCACGCGGTCGCGCACGTCGTCGGCGGAAAGCTGGGTGGTGGCGGGCAACACGATCGCGCCGAGCTTCATGGCCGCGAGCATCACGTCCCAGAGTTCGACCCGGTTCGGCAGCATCAGCAGCACTTTGTCGCCGCGCCCCACGCCGAGGCCGCGCAGGAAGTTCGCCATGCGCGCCGAGCGCTCCGACATCTGCGCGTAGGAGAGGCGCAAGCCTTCGCTGGCCGGATCGTCGACGATCCACAGCGCGGGGTTGTCGTTGTTTCGCGCGATCACGTCGAAGTAGTCGAGCGCCCAGTTGAACTCGCCCGGCGCCGGCCACGCGAATTCGCGGTAGGCGCGCTCGTAGTCGGTTCGATGGCGCAATAACAGATCGCGCGCTTCCAGAAAGCCCTTCGCTGCAGTCATCGTCGTCTCCTGTACTGGTGGCGCGGCATGCGCTCTGTTTTTCGCTTCTGCTTTGTACTACTAGCACGCCATTTTGCGCTCAAACGCCGTCCAACTCGCGTTTAAACGTGGCGTGCAATAACCATCCGCTGCACTTCACTGGTTCCTTCGTAAATCTGGGTGATACGAGCGTCGCGATAGTGGCGCTCCACCGCGTAGTCCTCAAGATAGCCGTAGCCGCCGTGGATCTGGATCGCGTTCGAGCAGATTTCCTCGGCGAGTTCCGACGCAAACAGTTTGGCCTGCGAAGCCTCCGACAAACACGGCCTGCCCGCCGTGCGCAGCCGCGCCGCGTGATGCACCAGAAGACGCGCGGCGTTCAGCCGAGTCGCCATGTCGGCGAGCATGTTGGCGATGGTCTGGTGATCCTTCAGCGCCTTGCCGAATTGAATGCGTTCGTTCGCGTAGAGGCGTGCGGCGTCGAATGCGGCGCGCGCGATGCCCACCGCCTGCGCCGCGATACCGATGCGGCCACCCTCGAGATTCGACAACGCGATCCGCAGACCTTCGCCTGGTTCGCCGAGCAGATTGGCTTCGGGCACCGTGCAATCGTCGAGCGAGATCGGGCAGGTGTCGGAGGCGCGAATGCCAAGCTTGTGCTCGGGTTTGCCGACGTTGAAGCCGGGCGTATCGGTCGGCACGATGAAGGCTGACAGGCCACGCTTGCCGCGGTCAGGATCGGTGACGGCAAACACGATCGCAATATTGGCGCGCGCGCCATTGGTCACGAACTGCTTGTTGCCGTTAAGAATCCATTTGCCGTCGCGCAGCACCGCTCGGGTGCGCAAATTGTTCGCCTCGGAGCCGGCTTGCGGCTCGGTCAGACAGAACGCGCCGATCCGTCGGCCCGTGGCGAGGTCTTGCAGATAGCGGTCTTTTTGCGCGTCGGTGCCGAAGTTCAGGATCGGCCCGCAGCCGACCGAGTTGTGCACGCTCATCAGCGTGGCGCAGGCGGCGCAGCCCGCGGCGATCTCTTCGAGCGCGAGCGCATAGGCCACGTAGTCGGTATAGGAGCCGCCCCACTCGGACGGCACGATCATGCCGAGAAAGCCGAGCTCGCCCATTTGCGTGACGACTTCCGCCGGCAGCTTCGCGTCGCGATCCCACTGCCCGGCGTTCGGCGCGAGGCGTTCGGTGGCGAAGTCGCGGGCGGCGTCGCGGATCATCCGTTGTTCGTCGGTGTAGAAGCTGTCCATGGGCTCGGTCCTGTTAGGTGCGGCGAGTCGCGGCGGCGCGGTGCGGCAGCAGGTCGTGGCGACGAAGCGCATACGCATCGACTCGCGGTGGCGTCGCCTCATCATCCGCGGCTCGTTGCGGGGGCTTGATCGACCTCGCCGCGACCTCGCCGCGACCTCTCCGTGGCCTCGCCGTATGCCTCCGGGCGATGCGGCCCGCGATCGGTTCGCACCAAGTGTAGGGAAGCCGCCGGCCATGTTCGATGCTCAGCCCGATCATTCTGGTTGAGCGCATTTGCCATGGAGGTATCATACAAACCCGGTTCGGGCCGCATTTTCAAAGGCTTAGCGGATCGTCACAAGGAAAATGTTGAGCGCATTTGCCAGCACGTCACGAAGAGATGAAGAACCTCAAGAACGATAAAGGCACGATTTCCGTCAGTCTGGTCGAGGAGACCCTGGCGCTGGCACGCGCGCGCGGTTTCGATGCGTTGCCGCTCGCCGAAGCCGCCGGCATTGCGGGGCCGCTGCTGGCGTCGCCGAAGAGCCGCGTGTCGTCGGCGCAGTACGGCGCGCTGTGGGCCGGCATCGCCCGCGCGCTGGACGACGAGTTCTTCGGCCAGGACTCGCATCGCATGAAGAGCGGCAGCTTCATCGCGATGACCCAAACGGCGCTGACCGCGCGCAACGGCGCACAGGCGCTCGCGCGTGCGGTCCGTTTCATGCGCCTGGTGCTGGACGATCTCAGCGCGCAAATTGAAACCGATGGCGAGCGTGTACGGCTCAGGTTCGTGGAACGCGAAGGCACCCGGCCGCCCGCGATGTTCGCCTATGCGACTTACTTCATCCTTGTCTATGGCCTGTTGTGCTGGCTGGTCGGGCGGCGCATTCCGTTGCTCGAGGCGCGCTTTCGCTGCGCCGAGCCGCCTGCCGCGCATGAATACCGTCTGATGTTCTGCGACGACATGACCTTCGATCAGGCCGGATCGTATGTCGACCTGTCGCCGGCATTTCTCGAACTGCCGGTGATCCAGACCGCCAAGTCGGTCAAGCCGTTCCTGCGTGATGCACCAGGCAGTTTCATCGTCAAATACCGCAATCCCGGCTCGCTCGCCGCGCGCGTGCGCAAGATGCTGCGCGCGCTGCCGATGGCCGGCTGGCCCGCCGCCGATCAGATGGCCGAGCGCCTGCACGTCGCCGAGGCCACCATGCGGCGACGTCTGAAGCAGGAAGGCTATACGTATCAGTCGATCAAGGACGACTTGCGGCGCGACGTCGCTATCGGCGAATTGCAGGACACCGACCGCACGATCGCCGACATCGCCTCCGCCGTGGGTTTCGCCGAGCCGAGCGCGTTTCATCGCGCGTTTCGCAAGTGGACCGGCATGCGGCCGACCGATTACCGGCCGGCGCGCGCGGATTTCACGCATCGCCTGGAATCGGACTAAGCTGTAAGGAGCAGGCCAGCCTATTTGGGGTATCGGCCCGCGCCGGCCGATACCCATCGGCGTAGCGCGGCAGCCGTCAGCGATGAGCACGTATCCGCGTCTCCCGTTCCGGCAGTCTGGTCCGCGCCTTGCGCTTATCCGTGGCACAGTCGTGGGCCGGTTGATGCGCGGCATGACCGCGTTCGGCGTAGTTTTGGCGCTCGGGTTCGCATTGTGCGAAAACGCGCCGCGTGGCTGGGTCGCCGAAGCCGCTCAGGCCGCCGTGGCGCCGAATAGCGTGGTCGTGATCCCCGTGAACGGCGCGATCGGTCCTGCGAGTGCCGACTTCATCGTACGCAGCCTGCAGCGCGCCACCGAAGAACGCGCGCAACTCGCCGTGCTGCAACTCGATACGCCCGGCGGGTTGGATACGTCAATGCGGCAGATCATCAAGGCGATTCTCGGCTCGCCTGTGCCGGTCGCCACCTTCATCGCCCCGAGCGGTGCGCGTGCGGCGAGCGCCGGCACCTACATCGTTTACGCCAGCCACATTGCGGCGATGGCGCCAGGTACAAACCTCGGTGCGGCAACGCCGATCCAGATGGGCATCGGCGGTGCGGAGCCGCCTGCTGGCGGCGGCATGCCCGGATTGCCCGGCACTGGAACGGGAGCGGGAAGCGGCGCGCAAAAGAGCGGGCCTGGCGCGCCAGCGTCGGCGAACTCCGCGAACGCAGCCAAGTCAGCCAGCTCGACCGATCCGGCCAACTCAGCCAGCGCCACCACCGCCCTCCCACTCGACACCCAATCGACCGAACTGCGCAAGCAGGTCCATGACGCGGCCGCCTACATCCGCGGCCTCGCGCAAATGCGCGGACGCAACGCCGACTGGGCCGAACGCGCCGTGCGCGAAGCCGTCAGCCTGTCGGCGAGCGAAGCCCTCGCGCAGCACGTGGTCGATCTGAACGCGCGCGACATTCCCGACCTGTTGCGCCAGGTGGACGGCCGCACGATCAGCACGAGCCACGGCGACGTCAAACTCAGCACCACCAACGCAGCGGTGGTCACGCTCGAAGCCGACTGGCGCAGCCAGTTCCTCGCGGTCATCACCGACCCGAACGTCGCGCTGGTTCTGCTGATGATCGGCATGTACGGCCTCTTCTTCGAGTTCGCCAATCCGGGCTTCGTGTTGCCGGGCGTAGTCGGCGCCATCAGTCTGCTGATGGGGCTCTTCGCGATGCAGATGCTGCCGGTCAATTACGTCGGGCTCGGCCTGATCTTTCTCGGCATCGCCTTCCTGATCGGCGAGGCGTTTCTGCCGACTTTCGGCTCGCTCGGCTTCGGCGGAGTGGCCGCCTTCGTGATCGGCGCGCTGATGCTGATCGATACCGACGTGCCCGGCTACGGCATTCCGCTGCCCCTGATCGCGGCCGTGGTCGTGTTCAGCGTCGCGTTTGTGTTCGGCGTCTCGAGGCTTGCGTTGCGGGCGCGGCGCCAGCCGGTGGTGACCGGTTCGGAAGGGCTGATCGGCAGTGTCGGCGTCGTGCTCGACGGCGGCCTGCTGCCGGAAGGTGCGCTGTTGTCGGGGGATGCTACGGCGCACGCAACAGCCAACGCAACGGTCGACGCACCAGCGGGCGCCACGCTGGCCGGCTGGGCGCAGGTGCACGGTGAACGCTGGCGGGTGTCCAGCACGGCCCCGGTCGCGGCCGGTCACGCGGTGCGCGTCACGGCGCGTCGCGGACTGACGCTGACCGTGGTGCCCGCGGAAACACGACAACAAGGAGAACGCTCATGATCGGTTTCACATTCGGCTTCAGCAGCATTCTGATTCTGCTGGTGATCGCGCTGATTGCTTCATCGATACGGATTTTTCGCGAGTACGAACGCGGCGTGGTGTTCATGCTCGGGCGCTTCTGGAAGGTCAAGGGGCCCGGCCTCGTCCTGATCATCCCGATCGTGCAACAGGCGGTGCGCATGGATTTGCGCACCATCGTGTTCGACGTGCCGCCACAAGACGTGATCACGCGCGACAACGTTTCGGTGAAGGTCAACGCGGTGGTGTATTTCCGCGTCGTCGATCCGGAGAAGGCCGTGATCCAGGTAGCGCGTTATTTCGAGGCGACCAGCCAGCTATCGCAAACCACGCTGCGCGCGGTGCTCGGCAAGCACGAACTCGATGAACTGCTGGCGGATCGCGAACAACTGAACGCCGATATTCAGAAGGTGCTCGATGCGCAAACGGACGCGTGGGGGATCAAGGTGTCGATCGTCGAGATCAAGCATGTGGACATCAACGAAACGATGATCCGCGCCATTGCCCGTCAGGCCGAAGCCGAGCGCGAACGGCGCGCCAAGGTGATTCATGCGGAAGGTGAATTGCAAGCCTCGCAGCATCTGCTGGAGGCGGCGCAGACGCTCGCGAAGCAGCCGCAGGCCATGCAGTTGCGTTACCTGCAAACCCTCACGACGATTGCCGCCGACAAGAATTCGACGATCGTGTTTCCGCTGCCGATCGATCTGCTGAGCGCGGTGCTGGATCGCTTCAGCAAACCGTCGCCCTCCTGAATCGGGATCGCGCGCGCGGTCAAGGGGGCCGCATTGAATCGCTGGATGAAACGGTGCATTACCTTCAACCGCCTTACTCGAAAGGTTGACGAAAAATAAAATGTCGGGGTCGTTTTTAACCGCTCCATGGGAGCTCATCATGAAAATCGCTTCTCTCGTTGGACTCGGCGCGCTGTTGGCCGTCGTTGGCATGAACAGCGCGTTTGCGCAGACTTCGCGGCCTTACGACCCGTCCGGGCCGAAAACACGCGCTCAGGTGAAAGCCGATCTGGCCGAATGGCGCGCCGCCGGCTACGATCCGCTCGACTGGATCGACTATCCGGAGAATGCGCAACGCGCGGGCCGCATCGTCGCCGCGCGCCGGGCGCAGCAGGCGGGCGGGAGCATGACGCAGTAAGCAGCAGTCTCATCGTTGTCCTGAAGCGGCAGGTCGGGCCGCCCGCGACCACAAGGGTCGCCGGCGCCGTGGGTTCTGCATGCCCCGCGCGTCTGCGCATCACTAGTCTGCCTCTCGCGCCCCTCCCGCCTTCCGCACGATTTGCGCGGTTAGCTTCTGCCCGAATCTTTTCAAGCTGCGCTGTCAAGCCAAGCTCTGCCGCTTGGCGTTTCCCTGAAAAAAACCCACCGTTCCCAGCCGCAACATCGTAAATTCGCTTGCCGCGCCGACCCGCGCGCTGGCAAGGTATCATCTCGCCCCTTCAGCCAGGCTCCCGGTGACGCGATAGGGGCACCGCCGTCAATCGTGATTACAATCCGCCGGTAGGCCTGGCTGCGCGGCACTTCGGCGCCATGCCATTCCGTATCGTGCGGAGCGGGACGGACCAGTCGCCTGCCTGTTTGCTGCGCATCGCCGTATCAACCACAAGAAACGCTTTTTGAACAACGAGAGACCCGCCTCATGGACTCCATAAAACGATACTTCGGCTTCGAAGCCGCCGGCACCAACCTGCGCACCGAAGTGCTCGCCGGGCTGACCACCTTCCTGACGATGGCCTACATCATCTTCGTCAACCCGGCGATTCTCGGCGACGCCGGCATGCCGAAGGACGCGGTGTTCGTCGCCACCTGCCTCGTGGCCGCGCTGGCCTCGCTGATCATGGGCCTTTACGCGAACTACCCGATCGCGCTCGCGCCGGGCATGGGCCTGAACGCCTATTTCGCCTACACCGTCGTGAAAGGCATGGGTTTCACATGGCAGGCCGCGCTCGGCGCAGTATTCATCTCCGGCTGCCTGTTCCTGATCGTCACGCTGTTTCGTGTGCGTGAGGTCATCGTGAACGGCATTCCGCATTCGATCCGCATCGCGATTACTGGCGGCATCGGCCTGTTTCTCGCGATCATTTCGCTGAAGTCGGCCGGTGTGGTGGTCGGCAATCCGGCCACGCTGGTCACGCTCGGCGATCTGCACAACCCGCATGTGATCCTCGCGGTGATCGGCTTCTTTGCAATTGTCACGCTCGACTATCTGCGGGTGCGCGGTGCGATCCTGATCGGCATTGTCGGCGTGACGGTGCTGAGCTTTTTCTTCGGCGGCAATCAGTTCCACGGCATCGTCTCCGCGCCGCCGTCCATTACCCCGACGCTGTTCCAGCTCGACATTCGCGGCGCGCTCTCCGGCGGTGTGCTGAACGTGATCCTGGTGTTCTTCCTCGTCGAACTGTTCGACGCGACCGGCACGCTGATGGGCGTGGCCAATCGCGCCGGGCTGCTGGTCGAGGGCAAGATGCACCGGCTGAACCGCGCCTTGCTCGCCGACAGCACGGCGATTCTGGCCGGCTCGATGCTGGGCACCTCGTCGACCACGGCGTATATCGAAAGCGCGTCGGGTGTGCAGGCCGGCGGCCGCACGGGTGTGACGGCGATTACCGTCGCCATCCTGTTCCTCGCGGCGCTGTTTTTCGCGCCGCTGGCGGGCGTGGTGCCCGGCTACGCGACGGCGCCGGCCCTGCTGTACGTGTCGTGCCTGATGCTGCGCGAAATGCTCGACCTGCCGTGGGACGACGCCACCGAAGTCGTGCCAGCCGCCCTGACGGCCCTGCTGATGCCGTTCACCTACTCGATCGCCAATGGCGTCGCGTTCGGTTTCATCTCGTATGCCGGCCTGAAACTGCTGACCGGACAGGCGCGCAAAGTGAAACTGGTGGTGTGGATCATCGCGGCGATTTTCCTGTTCCGGTATTTCTACCTCGGCAGCGAATAAGCGCGGCGCCGTGCAACGCGGCGCAGCCTGCCGCAAAGCATCGCGGCAGGGGCACTGTGATGGGTAGTGGTTCGGTCTGGATCAACAATCGTTTTATTGAAGGCGCCCGTTCTGGTCGGGCACCCTTTATCATCTGATGATTGATAAAAACCAACGAACTGGTCACAGGAGTTCCCTGCATGTCCTACAACCGCGCCGCGGACCGCACCTCGGCCCGCTACTCGACGCCTGCCATCTTCTTCCACTGGGCGATCTTTCTGCTGGTCGCACTCGCCTATCTGGCAATCGAAATACGCGGGCCGAAAGGCTCCGACAGCCGGGCTTTCTGGAGCAGCGTGCATTTCTGGGCCGGCACCCTCGTGCTGGGATTGGCGGTCCTGCGTCTGCTATGGCGACTGTGGGCCGGCGCGCCCGCGGAAATCGAAGGTAATCGCCTGCTCGCGTTTCTGGCGCGGGCCGCGCATCTCGCGTTGTACGTCTTTATCTTCGCGCAGCCGCTACTCGGCATCCTGATGACCAATGCCGGCGGACATCCGGTGACGCTGGCCTGGATCAATTTCAATTACACCCTGATCGGCGCGGATCCGATTGCGCGGCCATTGCTCAAGACGGCGCATGTGTGGCTTGGCAATGCGTTTTACTGGGTGATCGGATTGCACGCGCTGGCGGCGATTGCGCATCATGTGGTGTTCAAGGACCGGACGCTGCGGCGGATGGTTTGATCCGCTTCCGGTCTTGTGCCGCAGCACCTGGAACACACCGCCGCGCGGGGTAGCGACTCAGGCGGCGCGACTTCGCTCAGTTGCGCCAGTTCGCTTCATAGAAACGCACGTAGCCGCTCCTCAGCACCAGACATTGCGCCCGCGTTTCCGATAGCAGACGCCGCGTCGCGGCTTCGATCCGCGCGCGGTGCGCGTCGAACGCGCCGACCATGTCCTCCAGACGCGGCGAGGCCGCGCCGAAGTGATCTTCCAGCGCTTCCGCGGTGATCATGCACTCCACCCTTTGCCCATCCACCATCGCCGGGAACGCCAAGGTAAGTTCGCGACCTGAATATTCAGGAGTTTCGTTCGGGAATAGGATCTGCATGGGAGTTCACCTGATGGGTTGGGTGCTGCGCATGGGTTGATGGGTACTGCGCACGCTGGTTGCGTCTGGTCGCACCTGCGGCGTTTTTTCCTCCCTGTCGAATGCCGGTGGCGCGGGTCCGTCACCCCCCAGTGCGAGCCGCCGTACTTCGCGCCCCGCGGAGGTGATTTGATTCACTGTAGACGAGTTCGGGCGCGGCGCAAGTTTTCCTTTTCGTTTGCTTGATTTTGGTGCCCGACGTGGTCTTTTGAGGCACCGCTCCCCTGCGGGGCGACGCGGCTGGTCCCCGCCGGGCGGCTTTCGCCAGGGTCCTGTTTCGTCCTGTAATATCGGTGTTCGGCCGCACGCACCTATGCTGCACTGCGCAACGCTACGGCGGGCAACGCACCCGCCGGGTCCGATAACCGGAGACATGTCTTGAGCCATCGTCCTGCCACGCCGCCCACCATCGGTCGGCCAGATGTCATCGCGCAAGCTCATGCACGCTCGCTCGAAGTCGGCCTGCGGGCGTCGGAAACGCCGGACTTTCATCCGCTGCGCCGCCCCGCGCTGCGCGAGCTCGTCGATCGCAACCAGTCGCTCTATACCCATGCTCTCCCCGTGATGGAGACGCTGCACGCGCAGATCGTCGACACGCAAAGCATGGTGCTGCTCACTGACAATCATGGCGTGATTCTCCACAGTCTCGGTGACAGCGACTTCGTCGAAAAAGCCAATCGCGTCGCGTTGTGTCCGGGCGTGTCATGGGCCGAAGCGGATCGCGGCACGAACGCGATCGGCACCGCGCTCGTCGACGGCCAGCCGACTGTCGTGCACGCCGGCGAGCACTTCCTGCACGCAAACCGCATCCTCACCTGTTCGTGCGCGCCCATTGCGGATCCGTTCGGGCGCACCATCGGTGCGCTCGACGTCAGCGGCGACACACGCGGCTTTCACAAGCACACGCTCGCGCTGGTGCGGATGTCGGCGCAGATGATCGAAAATCATCTGTTCTCCAATCAATTCGTCGACGCCATTCGCATCCACTTTCACGCGCGCGCGGAATTCATCGGCACGCTGTACGAAGGGCTCGCCGCGTTCGCGTCGGACGGCACGTTCCTGTCGGCGAATCGCAGCGCACTGTTTCAATTCGGGCAGCCGCTCGCCGAGCTGACACGGCAGCCGTTCGACGCACTGTTCGGCGTGGCGTTATCCAGGTTGTTGCAGCAGATTGCGCGCGCGCCAGGCGAAAATATTCTGCTGACGCTGCCGAGCGGTGTGCGCGTGGTCGCGCGCGGCGAATTCGCCGCGCCGCGCTATGTGGGTTCGGTTGCCTCGGCAGAAAGCTTTTCCGACGCGGCGCGTACGGCCACGTCCCGCGGCACGCGTGCCGCGACCCGGCCCGGCGAACCCACGCCGCTCGCCACACTCGAAACGCTCGATACCGGCGACGCGCAAGTTTCCGCAATCCTGCGGCGCGTCGCCAAACTGCGCGGACGCGATATTCCGATTCTCGTCCTGGGCAAAACCGGCACCGGCAAGGAGTGGCTTGCCCGCGCGATCCATCACGATTCGCCGCGGCGAGCCGCGCCCTTCGTCGCGCTGAATTGCGCATCGTTGCCCGAAACGCTGATCGAGGCCGAGTTGTTCGGCTACGAGGACGGCGCGTTCACCGGGGCAAAAAAACGCGGCAGCGTCGGCAAGATCGTGCAGGCCGATGGCGGCACCCTGTTCCTCGACGAAATCGGCGATATGCCGCTCGCCCAGCAAGTACGCCTGATGCGCGTGCTGCAGGAGCGTACCGTCGTGCCGCTCGGTGGGACGCGTGCGATTCCGGTCGATCTGCGCATCGTCTGCGCGACCCACCGCAATCTGCGCACGATGATCGAGGGCGGCACCTTCCGCGAAGATCTGTATTACCGGATCAACGGCCTGGCGGTCACCTTGCCGGCGCTGCGCGAGCGCAGCGATCTGGCGGCGCTCGTCGAGCGCATGCTGGCGTTGCAGCCGGATGGCGAGCGTTTGCCGCGCCGGGTGTCCGATGAGGTGCTGGAACGCTTTGCGCAATGCCGCTGGCCAGGCAATCTGCGGCAATTGGCCAACGTGCTGCGCACCGCGAGCATCATGGCTGAAGGCACGGGACAGATCGAACTCGAGGATTTGCCGGAGGATTTTCTGCAGGATTGTGTCAGTCACGGCGGCACGAGCGGTGCATCCGAAGCAGGCGGCAATGCTTCGCGGTTCGGTGCGGCACGTGCGAATGACGGCGCGCCACGCGCGCTCGATAGGCCTGCAACGCCCGCCCGTATGGATGAATGGCAATCCACGCTGATCGCGCAAACGCTCGCCAGGCATAGCGGCAACGTGTCGGCGGCAGCACGCGAATTGGGACTGGCGCGCAACACGGTGTACAAGTACTTACGGCGTAGCGGCGCGCATTGAATGGGTGCGCACGCGCGTCCCGCGTGGGTGGCTGGATCGGCCATTACCACTGCGAGCCGGGCAGCGCCGCCGACGATAAAGGGTTAAAACCTGCATGCAATAAAAACGGCGATTCGCAACGATCGCCGTTTTGCATTGACGTGGTCACGTCGAGAAGCGTCTGCGCGGCTGACCGGTCGATCCTGGCGTTCGCTCAGCGCTGACCAGTTGCCGTCTTGCAGCTTCGACCACAGTACCGGCGCATCGCACGACTGCCCGCCACCGTGTACAGTCGAAGTCCGACCTTTCGCGCATTCTTATCGATTTCACTCATGACTGACAGCCCACGCGCTTTTTCAGTTCGCGTCGAGCCCCTCGGCAAAAACTTCGAAGCGCCCGATTCGCTCACGATCCTCGAAGCCGCCGGTTTTGCGAACCTGCGTCTGCCGCGCTCATGCCGCAACGGCACGTGCCGCACGTGCCTGTGCAAAATGACGATGGGGCGGGTGCGCTACACGATCGAGTGGCCGGGACTGAGTCGCGAAGAAAAAGCGGAAGGCTATATCCTGCCGTGCGTGGCGATTGCGGAAACCGACGTGGTGATCGAAGCGCCGGACGCGATTGAATGACAGCAGCGCGGCCAGGCGCATCGCATTCAGCCTTAACGGCCGTTGCCCATTGCCCGGGCGATTTTCTTGTCGGTGTTGTATTGGCTCAACGCGTACACCGACCAGATCGCGGCCGGAATCCAGCCGATCAGTGTGATCTGCAGGATCAGGCAGATGATGCCGGCGAACGGCCGGCCAATCGTGAAGAACTGAAACCACGGCAGAATGATGGCAAGCAATAGACGCATTCAGATTTCCTGTTTGTATTGAGCTGACGGTGCGCGTTCTCCGGATCCGATTTCCCTTGAAAAATCGCTCGAACGAGCCCGCCTAATTGATTGGTGCAAAACGCGGCACCTTGACGCCGTCGATTTCAACCAGCTCGAAAAACACCGAAGCCGGACGCGTCCAGATCGTATCATTGCTCGCTTTGTAGACGATCATCGTGACCGTCGGATCGGACTCCAGCGTGGCTTCGCAAACCAGCTCGTAAATGCCGCCTTTGTAGTGTCGATAACGCACCATTTAACTACTCCTGTCCTGATCAACGGAATTTCCTGAACGGACCGACGTCCTCTGAACAGAGCACGTGGTTTTGTTGGGACCGTCATTTTAAACCCGTGCCGGCGCGAGAAAGATCATTGAGGCAGGCTTGCGCTCACGCCATTCACAGCGGCGATGCATGGCTGCCTGGGCCATGAAAAGCACCTCTGGTTACAGGCACCGGCGGTATTCCCGCGCGCTCACCTTGTTCATGAAATCCAGAAAGCGTGCTGGACGACGTCGATTTCAGACGTTCCAGTTCGTCGTAGCAGTAAGGGCCGCTATGATCCTGATTCGATTCCGGGTCCGAGCGGCTCCCACAACTCACTCAAGGAGAAACGACAATGCGCGTCATGGTGATCGTGAAGGCTACAAGCGAATCAGAGGCCGGCAAAATGCCCAGCACGGAGCTGCTTGCGGCAATGGGCAATTTCAATGAGGAACTCGTCAAGGCCGGCGTGATGCTCGCCGGCGAGGGTTTGCACCCCAGTGCGAGAGGCAAGCGGGTGCGCTTCTCAGGCAGCCAGCGGAGCGTGATCGATGGTCCGTTCGCGGAAACGAAGGAGCTCATCGCAGGATTCTGGCTGTGGCAGGTCGAGTCGATGGAAGAAGCCGTCGCTTGGGTCAGGCGCTGCCCCAATCCAATGGAGGGCGAGAGCGAGATCGAAATCCGGCCGGTGTTCGATGCCGATGATTTCGGCACGGAACTGACGCCGGAGTTGCGGGCCCAGGAAGAGCGTCTACGCGCTCAGACCGAAGGCGGGGCGAACCAGCCGCGATAATGCGCGGGGCAATGGACGATTGCCACCGCGATTCGAGGGCCGTCAGCCGCCCTCTTTCATCTGCTTCAGAATCTTGTAGACGGTGGCACGCCCCATTGTCAGCACGGCGGCCACATAGTTGGCGGAACTGCGGCCGCGAAACGCGCCTTGCCCGTGCAGCGCCTCGACGATTTCACGCTTGTGTTCGCGCGTGAGCGCATTGATGCCGATCTGCCGCTCGCGCAGCCACGTATGCAGGAAGGTGTTGATGCGGTCTTGCCAATCATCGCGGAACAGTTCCTCCGCGGGCGCGTCCGTCAGATTGCCGCCCTTGATGAACAGATCGAGCGTGGAGCGCACATCCTCGAACACCGCGATGTTGAAGTTGATGCACAACATGCCGGCCGGCTTGCCGTCGTCGTCGAACAGGATGTTGCTCACGCAGCGCATGCGGCGGCCGTCCCAATTGAGCTTCTCATACGGCCCGATGGTCCGGCCGCGCGCCGCGTAGTGGACTTCATCGAGCACCGAGGGGCCGCCGACTTCGAGCTTCGACAGGTTGTTCACGAGATACGCGATGGTCTGGTCGCGCAGGTCGTGAATCACGACTTCGGCGCACGGATAGAACAACGCCGCGATGCCATCCGCAATGGGTGCGTAGCGGTCCAGCAGCAGGTCTTTCACAGAAGGGACGGTTGTCTTGCGCATTGAGAAATCGCAGTGTTCGAGGGATGCGGCGCTGGTTTTGACCTATGAGCCAAACGCAACTCGGGTCGGTCCAACCGGCGCGCCGAAATCATGGCCGGCAAACGGGACAAGCACAAGGGACAAGCACAACGATACCGGGCGCCTAAGCGCGGCAACTCGCCATTGTAACGACCCCAATCGGTGGCAGCGACCGCGATGGCATCCTGACACGCGCGGCGGCTATTTTATTGCGGGGCCGCATCGCGCGCGGGGCTTTGATGGGTGCTCGACGGCATGCTGCTCACACGTTCCAGTTGTTGCGTCCGCACCCGGCGATTTTTGTCCGCTTGGCGAGCCATTTTTTTTCGTGCGATAAAGAACCTACTCTTCCACGGAGCAAAAGATGGCCACGCTCGAAGCGTTTCGTGCCGTGCTCGATGACAAAGGCACGCCGGAAATCATCCGCAATCACATCATCGATTCGTTGCAATACACGCTGCGCAATCACGGGCAGATTTTTACGTCGAAGGAAGTCGAGTGGCTGGCCGGCTGGGACGATGCGCGCATTCCGCTCGCCGCTTCACGCGAGCTGCAGAAGCGCGTCGCCGAAACCGCCCGCTGAAGGCCGCCTGGGCGTTTCCTTCCACCTTTGCAGCGCAGCTCGATCCGCACCTCAGCGTCCGTGTTGGCGGTAAACTCGTGCCTCGCGTTCGCGTTGCATTCACGCGCGACCTCCCACGCGGCGTGACAGTCATACTCCGGGGTGCCGCGCGCGGCGCCCGTTTCTTGCCCAAAGCCCGCCGGCTGGGCGATTTGCCCGCCCGTCGAACTTTTTGCTATCCAATTAGCCCTATTTAGTGCATCATATTGGAATAGCTGTATTCCGCATCCGTACTATCAGCAATACGCGGCCCATACAAGCGGCAGTACCAAGCACAGTATCAATCGGCGTCTCCGCACCACCCCCGACTGTTCGACCGCTGCCTGTCAGCGATCCCGTCACTCCGGCAATGCGCCGCCTGCATTCGCCGTCGCGAGTTGTGCAGCTGAGTTGTTCAGCTTTTACGCGCCCGATGTCTGCGCGACATCAGCGTGTTTCTTCTCCATCGAATCCGCGATTTTGCGCGGCCGCGCTCATGCCCTTGCCATCGGGCCTGTGCCAACCTTTTTCCATGGCGGCGCGCCCCAGGGTGCTGCGCCGCCGGGCCCGTCGTGCCGCGCGTAACACGCGTGACACGAGGGCCACGTAATACAGGACACGTGCTTCATGAATTCAGTGGTCAAAACGTACAAAGGTTATGAAATTCACCCGCTCGTCTATCCGCGCCGCCCGGCGGACGGCCAGACGAGCCGCAATCCGGACGCCGGTTACGACGCTTCGGTGCGCATCTGCCGCGTAGGCGCCAATCCGGCGGCCGACGGCCGTGTGTTCCGTCTGCAGTACCTGTTTCCGTTCGACGGCACGGGCAAGGCGCGCATTGCGTGCATGGCCCACGCCGAGCAATTGATCGACGGCCGTGTAGACGGCCAGTCCGTTGCCGATCTTTGAGCGGTAATATCAGCGAATCGGCTGTTACCGCAACGCAGCTGGCCTGAAAGCCAACTGCCCACCGTATCAGATGTTGTGCCGGGCGGCCTCGCCAAACGACGCAACACCCCTTATCCCATCGACCAGGAGTTATGCATGGCGAAAGAAGAACTGCTTGAACTTGACGGTATCGTCGACGAAGTACTTCCGGATAGCCGTTACCGTGTGACGCTCGACAACGGCGTCGTAGTTGGCGCTTACGCGTCCGGACGCATGCGCAAGAACCATATCCGTATTCTCGCGGGCGACCGCGTGACGCTGGAACTGTCGGTTTACGATCTGACCAAAGGCCGGATCAATTTCCGTCACAAAGACGAGCGCGCCACCGGTGGCGGCGGCGCACGCAATACGCAATTCCGTCGCCGTTAAGGCTGGCGGCACGCTGACCGCTCATTGAGCTGCTGATTTAGCTGCTCATCTAACAGATTTCTGATCGGTTTTTGCGTGGCCCATCGTGGGTTTGTTGTTCGCGAAGCCTTTCGCGCGCCTCCTCCGGCTGGACTCGTTGACTCGAGCCTGAGCGGCGCGCTGCGGCGTCGCATGAGTTGCGCACCCTCGCGCACCGCGCTGCGTCTCTTCGCTGCGTCTCTTCGCTGCGTCTCTTCGCTGCGTCTCTTCGCTGCGTCTCTTCGCTTCGTCCTTCTTTACACCCCGAACACCGCACCGAGATCCTCTTCGGCGGCACGCTTGCGTACCTGCGCGACCACGCGCGCCTCCAACTCCGACAGGTGCTCGCGCATCGCCGCCAGTGCCGCATGCAGGTCGCCGGCGTCGAGCGCTTCCACGATCTGCATGTGCTCGTCCGCAGAGCAGGTCGAACCCTTCGACGGATCGAATAACGCCTTGTACAACTCGGTCTTCGCGACCAGTTGCCCAACAAGGCCCAGCAATTCCGTGCCGCCTGCCAGTTCCGTCAACAACACATGAAACTGGCCGGCAAGCCGCACGGATTCCTCTAGCGCGCCGGCGTGCGACGCCTTCTCTTCGCTGCGCACATGAGCGCGCAGGCGCCGCTTGTGCGCCGCACTCAAACTCCCGCATAAAGCCGCGACGATGCCCGCCTCGACAATCTGCCGGGCGCGATACACCTGGCGAATGTCCTCTTCCGATGGCGACGGCACAAACGCGCCGCGATTCGCCTCGAGCACCAGCTTGCCCTCAAAGCCCAGCCGCGCCAGCACTTTTCGCAGTGCGCCGCGTGTGCAACCGAACGCCGCGGCGAGATCGCGCTCCACCAGTTGCGCGCCCGGCCGCAAACGGCCTTGCAACAACGCGCCGGTGATCGACGCATAAATGCGCTCCTCGACGCTGATCGAGTCGTCGCCTGGCGCGCTGTGGATGGGTGCGCCGCTATCGACGGACGGCGGACACGAGGAACGGGTTGCCATGAATTCAGTGACGGAGAACAGGGAGATATCGCCCGGCATTGTAGCGACGCGAGGTGGCGGACGCCATCCGCAGGTGCCGGGACTTATACCGGACATCAGAAAAATGGTTAACCATTTTAAGTTATTATGGTTGACCAAAACGGACTCACACAGGCTTTTTCCCACCTGTCCGAGCCTCGTTACCGTCTTGCCGCCGCCGGTCGCGCAGCGCCCTTCTTCCGCAGGCAAGACATCGCTTACTCCCGCATTCAGGATCATTGTGAATTCGCACTCCAGCGCCAGCCCGACCCGAACCCACGCCAACGACGCATCTCGCGCGCTCACGTGGCGGGACGCGTTGTGGCTCTCCGCGATTGTCGTGATCGGCGTCAATCTGCGGCCCCTGCTGACGTCGATCAGCCCGTTGATGACGACGATCCGCGACGCCACCGGGCTCAGCTTTTACGGCGCGTCGTTGCTGACCAGCTTGCCGGTCGTCGCGATGGGTATCGGTGCATTCGGCGCCGGCGCGCTCAGGCGGTCAATCGGTGAAACGCGCGGCGTTGCGCTCGGCTTGCTGGCGATCGCGCTGGCCTGCGGCGCCCGCTGGTCGACCGACAGCGGCGCAGCGCTTCTCGCGACGGCTGTGCTCGCGGGCGTCGGTGTCGCGGCGATCCAGGCGCTGCTGCCCGCCGTCATGAAGCAGCGCTTCCCTGCACGCGTACCGCTCGCGATGGGGGTGTTCTCGGCATCGATCATGGGCGGTGGTGGCCTCGGGGCGCGCCTGAGTCCGTGGGTGAGCGCAGCGCTGGGGTCGTGGCATGCGGGGCTTGCGGTCTGGGCACTTCCCGCTGTCGCGGCGTTGCTGTGCTGGCTGCGTTTGAACCGCGGACCTTCGCATGGCCCCGTGGCACAGCCCGCTTCGGCAGACACGATGGCTTTTTCGCTTTGGCGCAAGCGGCGCGCGTGGACGCTTGGCTTGTATTTTGGCATCGTCAACGGCGGTTATACGACGCTCGTCGCGTGGTTGCCGGCGTTCTATCAACAGCATGGCGCGAGTGTCGCGGATAGCGGTTCGCTACTTGCCGGCATGACGGTGTTTCAGGCCGCTGCGGCCTTATTGCTGCCGCTTGCCGCCGCACCGTTTCGCGACCGGCGCCCCTGGTTAATCGTCGGATTGTCGGCGCAGCTGGTCGGCTTGCTCGGCTTGATCTTCTGGCCCGATACCGCGCCGTTGGTGTGGGTCGGGGTTGCCGGCGCCGGACTTGGCGGAACCTTCTCCCTGACGCTGGTGACTGCCATGGACCATTCGACGCACCCCGGCGTGGCCGGAAAACTCGTCGCGTTTACGCAAGGGGTCGGCTTTGTTGTTGCGGCCATTGCGCCCGTTTTTGCCGGCATGGTCCGGAGCTGGACGGGCGGGTTCGGAGCCGCCTGGGTCATGCTGGCCGTTAGCATTGCCGCCATGATCATGGTGAGTCTCTTCTTTTCGCCACGCAGTTACGCGAAATGGCATTGAATGGGACGGACTTTGCTTTGATGCTCGCTTGCGGACGCGGCAGCGAGCAAGCCTTCGTTTAGCCCTCGCCGGCGCAACGCGTGCCACCCAGTGCGCATACGCGCAATTCCACGCGACTGCACGCGATTCCCTCGGCCATTCCGGCCATTCCCCCTTCCCGCCTTAGTCGCCCGACCGATTTGATTCGTTGGCTGGCGTGCGCACACGTCGATAGTCTGACGCGACAAGTAAGTTATCTGACGGACAAATAGAAACTCCTGATTGTTTAAATCAATCAGGATATTTATGATCCTAGTCAAGCTATCCTGCACCCATCCAAACACAAGAACCTGACTGGCTGACTAACAGCCGTAGAAGGTCACGTACCACGCAGCCGTCACCAACGGTCATTAGTTAGGAATCTTAATCCCGTCTAAAAACAGTCTGCGCCGTCTGATCAGATGGCGGCTCAGGGCTGTGACACCACTGATGACCGCAGTACGACTACTTCATCAAACAGGGGCAATCATTTCTGTATGTCGTACCAGGAATAAAACGTGAAACACAAGAGAGATGAGAGCGTGCGGAACGGCTCTCGTAGAACAACGGCCTACATGGGCATGCTGTGCTCCAAAGCAGGCGCGCGCGGTGTATTAGCCGGCGCGGCCTGTATTTCGCTTGCGCTCGCACTCGCGGCGTGCGGTGCGAGCAGCGCCAGCGATACGGCTCCCGCCGCTCAAGAGGCAGTCGCGGCGGCGGCGAGCAGCGTCAGTTCGGACACCCTTCCACTGGAAACGGCGCTGAAGATGAATATGACCAGCCTGTCGCCAGAGGCGTCCAGCGACCGCTTTATTGTCAAGTACAAAACCGGCACCGCCGAACGCGGCGCGGCGTCGGCGGTCCAGTCAAAACTTGACCGGCTGGCAAACGCTTTCCCGTCGAAGGCGCGCCACATGCGCCGCCTGGGCACCGGCGCCGACGTGTTGACAACGGAACGCAAGCTGACGGCGAAAGAGGCCAGGTCGTTCATGCGCGCTATCGCATCGGACCCCAACGTCGACTATGTCGAACCCGATACGGAAATGTCGACAACCATGGTTCCGACCGATCCGGAGTATTTCAGGCAGTGGAGTCTGGCCTCGAACCTGAAACCTTCCACGCCCTATCCGGGAATTCGGGCTGAGGGTGCGTGGGATATTGCCAGCGGGTCCGGGTCCGTGATCGCGTTAGTGGACAACGGCGTAACGAGTCATGCCGACCTGGATGCCAACATCCTGCCCGGCTACGATTTCACCGCTAACAACCGCGGCGGCAACGGCAGCAATCCGGGCATCACAACAGAGACGTGTTCGGTGCAGTGGCACGGCACGCATGTCGCGGGCATCATGGCCGCGCAGGCCAACAACGGCCTCGGTATCGCCGGCATTGCTTCCGCCGCGAAGCTCGTGCCGGTCCGGGTGATGAACGGGTGCGGGAAAGGCTATACGTCCGATATCGCCGACGGCATCGTCTGGGCCGCGGGCGGCAGTATTCCGGGCGTGCCCGCCAACGCCCACCCGGCGAGAATCATCAATGTGAGCCTGGGCGGCAACGGAATCTGCGAAACGACATTCCAGAACGCGATCGACTATGCCGTCAGTCAGGGCGCCGTGGTGACCGCGGCAGCGGGCAACGATCAGACCAGCGCAACCAATTTCGAGCCCGCTAATTGCCGCAACGTCATCAATGTCGGCGGCAGCAATCGCTATGGCGCAAGGTGGATCGGTTCAAACTTCGGCGCAGGCGTCGATCTCGCGGCGCCGGCCGACTCGATCTGGTCCACTTACAACAGCGGGACCATGGCGCCGCGGGCTGAAGCCTATGCGTTCATGAACGGCACGTCGATGGCGACGCCCATGGTCAGCGCCGTTATCGCACTCGCCCAGTCTGTGGCCCCCAAGCCCCTGAGCGCCGCGGAAATGCGAACCCTGCTCGCGCAGAATGCGCAGCCCTTTCCTACCGGTCAGCCGGATCAGGCGCTCGGGCGCGGCATTCTGGATGCGAACGCAACTGTCGTTGCCGCGAGATCTGGAAAGATTCCCGCGGCGGCGGACTTCAAGTGCGTGGAAAGTACGACGCTGATGCAAGTGTCATGTACCGACCTCTCTAGCGCGAGGGGTGTGCCGATCAAGTCATGGTCGTGGAATTTCGGCACGGGTGGCGCTGATCTGACGCGTACGCAATCGGTCAATCCAACCGTGAACTACGACTATCCCGGCATTTACGAAGTCACTCTCACGGTGACGGATAACACCGGAGCCGTCAGCCGCCTGACGCGCCCGTTCCGGGTCATTCCACCGGCCATTACGGACATCAGTCCCAATGTTCCGACAACGTTCTCGGCAAGCTCAGGCGATATGCGGTATTTCGCGCTGGACGTTCCTGCCGGCGCAAAGAGCCTCACTTTCAGTCTTTCACCTGGCGCCAACGGCGAAACCGGAACCCTGTATCTCCGAGCGGGCACGCCTTCCGTGCTCCATCCGGAGTGCGGGACCGCCTGGACCAAGGGTGCGAATGCGACCTGCACCCTCTCCAACCCGGCGTCAGGGACTTACTACGGCATCGTGAGCGCCACTAACGCAACCGTCCGCGGCGCTTCCGTTCTGGCGGCCTACACGCAATAAGACTGCGACACCGGAATGACATCCCCGCCCCTGTCGCGGACCGCAGGGGCGACTTCCCGCGCACGACACGCTTGTATCAGGACCTCCTTTTGATTTTCAGAATCCCCCGTTTCAATCACGATGACAGAGACATCGAGACGCTCGTCGCGCGCGCGGACGCGCATTTTTCCGCCCGGCGTATGACAGAGGCAATCGTCGCTTACCGGAAGGTGCTCAGCGTGCGTCCACGCGACGCTCACGCGCTGCATCGCCTGGGACTCGCGTGCGTTCATACCAACGACATGGAGCAGGCTCGCGGCTACCTGGAGCAGGCACTGCAGGTCGCCCCGGAGCGGGCTGACATAGGGGAGCACGCGGGCCTGCTTGCTGCGTCGATGGGCGATCACACATCGGCTGAAGCGTTCTATCGGCGCGCAATCCGCCTTGCGGGCAGTACGGCCAGTCTTCACAGGAATCTGGGAGACTGCCTGCGGCAAGCCGGCCACCTCACGGAGGCAATCATTCACTATGAGAAGTCGATTGATATCGAACCGGGGTTGCACCATGCGCTTCGGGCGCTCGCCCGCATCCATGCGCAACTTGGACAGTCCGATCGCGCCGTGCACTACTGGCACCGCGCATGGACGCTCGATCCGGACAGCCTGAATGACGGACTCGGTCTGATTACCGTACTCGCGAAGGCCGGCCACACGCAGCAGCTTGACGATGCGATCGCGAAGATACGAACCCGTTTTGCCGGCGACGCCAACGCACTGAAAGCGCTCGCCGTCGTACTGAACACAAGCGATCGTTTCAACGACGCGCTCAGTGTCGCAAGGCAAGGTCTCGCTATCGATCCGCACCACGCACTCCTCCATCACAATGCGGCGCGCGCACTCAGCATCAGCGGCAGAATCGCCGACAGCCGTCCGCACAGTGTGGAAGCGGCGCGGCTTCTGCCCTATAACCCACACATGCAATTCCATCTTGCGGGCGTGCTGCTTGCCCTGGGTGAATTCGAAGAAGGCTGGAAGCGATACAAATGGTTCCATGACCTGCCGGACAGGCAAACGGAGCGGGTCCGGCCGGTCTTTCGAGAGTGGAAAGGGGAAGCCGTTGCGGGTTGCCGGTTCCTGCTGGTGGGCGAACAAGGGCTCGGCGATCAGATTCAGTTCATCAGATTCGCAGAATGGCTGCACCAGCAACAGGCCACCGTCGATGTACTCGTCAGTGAACCGGTAGCAGCACTGGCGAGCCGTATGACGGGCGTGCGAGCCGCATTCACTACCATGCCGGCCGGACCGTACGACTACTGGTGCACCATGCTAAGGATGCCGGAACATATGAAACTCGATGTACCGATGCTCCCCGTCGCCATGCCGTATCTGACAGCGACGCCCGAAAAGCGGCGCCAATGGCAGGCTCGTCTCGAAACGACTTCAACGGACAGAACACATGCCGAAAACAAACGCGTCGGCGTGGTTTGGGCAGGTAGCCCACAACACGCGCTCGACCGTTACCGGTCTATTCGGCTAGCTGCACTACGGCCCCTGTTCGGGCTTAGCGGGATCACGTGGTATTCAGTGCAAAAAGGCGATCGCGAGCGTGAAAGCGAAGACCTGGCGCATGAATACGACGTGTACACGCTGGGCCCCGCAATCAACGACTTCACCGACACTCTGGCAATACTGCAGACCCTCGATCTGCTGATCACCGTCGACACGTCGGTTGCTCATCTCGCCGGTGCGGCCGGACTTCCCGTTTGGGTGCTGGTCCCCGCCTATTCGGAGTGGCGATGGTTGACCGGCGGAACGGATAGCCCATGGTACCCGTCAATGCGCCTGTTCCGGCAGCGGGAATTGAATGATTGGGATCCCGTGGTCAAAGACCTGCAGGCCGCGCTGCAACTGTGGCGGGACGCCCCGGCGGCCCGGCCTTGCGTTCATTGAATTTGAGCCGCACCCGTCCGGTGCCTGGTCTTTCATGCGCCGCTTCGGTGCATGTCTTACCCATGCCCCGTGCGGGTGCGTTCCCTCGTGTCTGTCTGATTGCAAGCCCTGTATAAGCCCCTGATTGCGTTGCCCTTGATGCAATCCCCCTCCACTGGCATATACGTTGCTTTATCAATAGTCAGCCGTCGATAAACCCAACCCCATGCTGCGCGTTCTCCTCGTAACCGATACCGACAAGCCGATAGGCGATCTGCGCGACGCCCTTGCACGACTTGGCTACGAGATGCTGGCCGGCACGGCGACGCCGCAAGCACTGCACCGCGTGGTTCAGAGCGAACGGCCGGACGTCATCATCATCGATACGGAATCGCCGTCGCGTGACACGCTCGAACAACTCGCGGTCATGAACGCCACCGCGCCACGTCCGGTCCTGATGTTCAGTCACGACGCGAACCAGCAGCTGATCCGCGACGCGGTGGGTGCCGGAGTCACCGCCTACCTCGTCGAAGGTCTCGCCACGGAACGGCTCGCGCCGATTCTCGAAGTTGCGCTCGCACGGTTTGCGCAGGAGTCGCAGTTGCGAGAACGCCTCGCGCAAGTCGAGAACGAACTCACCGAGCGCAAGCTGATCGATCGCGCCAAACGCCTGCTGATGGATCAACAGAAGATCACCGAACCCGCCGCGTACGCCAATCTGCGCAAGCGCGCAATGAACCAGGGCGTCAAGCTCGCCGAAGTCGCGCGTGCCGTCATCGCGTCGGCGGATTCGCTCAAATGAAGCGCCGCTTATGAACTCTGCCGCCTCCCCTCCCTTATCGACCGCGTCCGCGGGCCTCGAGAAAACCCATCTGCGGCTCGGCTTCGTCGCGCTGTCCGATGCCGCGCCGCTCGTCGCCGCGAAGCTGCTCGAATTCGGCCACGCCCATGGATTGACGCTGGAGTTGTGCCGGCAGCCGTCATGGGCCGCCGTGCGCGACAAACTGCTGTCGGGCGATCTCGATGCGGCGCACGCGCTCTACGGTCTTGTCTACGGCGTACAACTCGGCCTCGGCGGTCCGCAAACGGATATGGCTGTGCTGATGGTGCTCAATCGGAACGGCCAGGCGATCACGCTCTCGAATCGCCTCGCCGATGCATTGGCCGAACACGGCACCTTGCCCCAGGCTTTGGCGACGCTCGGCCGCAAGCCGGTCTTCGCGCAGACGTTTCCCACCGGCACCCACGCGATGTGGCTGTACTACTGGCTCGCGTCGCAAGGCGTGCATCCGTTGCGCGATATCGAGAGCGTCGTGATTCCGCCGCCGCAAATGGTCGCCGCGCTCGCTGAAGACAAACTCGATGGCCTGTGCGTCGGCGAACCGTGGAATGCGATGGCTGAGGCGCGAGGCGTCGGCAGGACGGTCGCCTATACGAGCGAAGTGTGGCCCGATCATCCCGAGAAAGTGCTAGCGTGCCGGCGCGATTTTGTCGGCGCGAATCCCAATACAGCGCGAGCGCTGGTGCGGACCATGCTCGAAGCGTGCCGCTGGCTCGACGGTGCGGGACATCGCGAGGACATTGCGCGCTGGCTCGCGCGCCCCGAATTCATCGGTATCGATGAAGCGCTGATCGCCGCGCGGCTCGGCAACGAAATTGCCGGCCCGGCGCCGCAGGGGCAACCCGTGCGATTCTTCGACGACGGTGCGGTGAACTACCCGCGCGCCGCCGACGGTGCGTGGTTCCTCACGCAGTTCGATCGCTGGGGCATGATCGACACCCGCACGGATTACGCGGAAATCGCGGCGCAAATCAATCAGACACAGTTGTATCGCGATGCAGCGGCGCAAGTCGCGGTGGCAGTGCCAGGCGATGAGCGTTCTCATATACTGATGGACGGCAAGGTGTGGGGCGACGACACGGTATCCACGGGTTATGCGCGGAACTTCGCGATCCGCGCATAGCGTTGCGGTTGTGGTTGCGGTTGCGGGTCAGCTTTCACGCTGGGTCGATTGCGTATTACGTAACCCGCATCAGTAGCCTGCATCACGAGCCCGCATCACGAGCCGACAGTGAGGAATGCCATGCCACAAACAAGCCGTGGGTCCAGCAAGACGTTTCGCCAACGCCTGCTATGGTTCGTGGGCTTATGGCTGCTCGGTGTCGCCGGGACGGCACTCCTCGTGCTGCCGTTTCATCTCCTGATCTCCGCAGCAATGCATCATTAGCGTCAACCCACCAGCCTGACGCCTACGCGCCCTGGCGTGCCACCTCGTGCTCAGTGCTGCTCAAGTGTTGTGGGCAACTGCCCAAGTTGCCGGAACACCGATAGCCAGTCCTCGAGGTGCCAGGTTTTCGCAATCAGATTTCCGCGCATCTGATGGAAAGAGTGGATCGCGAAATGAATATGCTTGGAACTGGCGGCAATGCCGAGCAGTTTCCCCGTTTGAGTGCCATCGATCTCCGCGCGAACGCCCACCCGGTCCCCATGAATCAGCAAGTCGAGAATGGTGACCTTCATATCGGGAAGTGCGGCAGCGATGTCGGCGAACATCGGCACCATCTGGTTGGGTCCCAGCGCCACCCCAGGGGGCTCCGGAATATATTCCCAGTCCGGCGTGACGACCTTTCGTAACGACTCAACGCTTCTCTGCTCGATGGCGCGATAGAACGCGTCAATCGCCTGACGGGTGATATCTTCGCTGGCAGTTGCGGTCATGTTCGGTTACTCCTGAAGGACGCTCACGGCAAAGTCTGGCCCGAACCATTCTGCACGCGTGCCGGGGTCCCCGTTGCTATCGGAGATCCGAGGCGCTACGCATCTGGTTTGTTCCGAAGTCTACCTCGACGAGCATGCGCACGCTTCGCGCCCGCGATCACGCAAGTGGCTTGCGAAAAACGCTGCCGCCGTAACCGAGCACGATATTGTCGACTTCAAATGGTGACGCCTCCTGCACCTCGAGAATGAACGCAACGTGGCCGGCGGTCAGTTTGCCGGATATCGACGCGACCAGTTCACCGTCAAGCGTGTCCTTCACCGCATGCTCGGCCAGTCCGCCACTCGCCCCGATCGTGAAGCCGACTACCGCCCCCACCGGTCCGCCAGCACGGTTTCCATAAAGTGGCCGGCCGGTATAACATCTGCTGACGTAGCGAACGCGGACCCTGTCACAGGGTTTGGCGCTTCTCTTGATGGCGAAGCAACACTCTGCGAATGCCTATGGCGACCGCGGCTGTCAATGTGCTTCATGTCATCCGGACGAAATATTTACGCTGCCTCAGGCCGGCGATCACGAAGGCGGTAAGACATTCGTTCCATTCCCCCGAATCCGTAACGGTTTATCAATATCCAATCCGATGCCGAAAGAAACCTCAGAGTCCCTCGACGCCCCAGAATCGCAAGCCATCTGTAATGACATCACCCCCAGCGCGATCTTCATCGTCGCGACGGTCGCGACCGGCAGCGACGCAGCGGAAAAGGTGCGCGCGTGGTGCGGCGACGTTGCCGCCCTCGTGCGTTCGGTCGGCAGGCGCTCCCCTTCGCGCCACCTCTCCTGCGTTGTCGGCTTCGGCTCCGACGTGTGGGACTCGCTGTTCGGCGCGCCGCGCCCAGCGTCACTGCATCCGTTTCGCGAATTCGGCACGGGCGAACGCCGCGCCGTGAGCACCCCGGGCGATATCCTGCTGCATATCCGCGCGGATCATATGGACCTGTGTTTCGAGCTCGCCACGCAACTGGTTGGGCGGCTCGACGATGCAATCACGGTGGTCGACGAAGTGCACGGCTTCCGCAACTTCGATCTGCGCAGCATGGTGGGCTTTGTCGACGGTACGGAGAATCCGTCGGGGCGTAAGGCCGTCGAGTCGACCCTCATCCGTGACGAGGACCCGGAGTTCGAGGCCGGCAGTTATGTGATCGTGCAAAAGTATCTGCACGACATGACCGGCTGGAACGCGCTTTCCGTCGAGACCCAGGAGCGCATCATCGGGCGCACCAAGCTCGCCGACATCGAACTCGACGAAGCGGTCAAACCGTCGTGTTCGCACAGCTCGCTCACCACCATCACCAAAAACGGCGAAGAGGTGAAGATCCTCCGCGACAACATGCCGTTCGGCCGCCCCGGCATGGGCGAGTTCGGCACGTACTTCATCGGTTATGCCCGTTCGCCCCAGCCGATCGAGCTGATGATGGAGAACATGTTCGTCGGGCGGCCGCCGGGCAACTACGACCGGTTGCTCGACTATAGCCGCGCGGTCACGGGCAGCCTGTTCTTCGTCCCGTCGGCCACCCTGCTCGAGGCGCTCCCGGATCGCGATCCGCAAGCCGCACCTGCGGCAGAGCAAGCACCCGAATCGTCTTCGTCCACCGAGCCGCGTCACGACGGCTCGCTGAGTATTGGCTCTCTCAAGGGAATCTCCCAACATGAATAACTTGCATCGCGAGCTTGCCCCCATCTCCCGTGCCGCCTGGTCGCAGCTCGAAGACGAAGTGGCACGGACCTTCAAGCGCAGCGTCGCCGGTCGTCGTGTGGTTGACGTCAAGGGTCCCGGCGGCCCGGAACTGTCCAGCGTCGGCACGGGGCACCAGATCGCGATTCCCGCGCCGCAGCCAGGCGTGGTGGCGAAACTGTCCGAGGTCAAGAGCCTCGTCGAGTTGACCGTGCCGTTCGAGTTGGAACGCGAAGCGATCGACAGCGTCGTGCGCGGCGCGAAAGATGCGGACTGGCAGCCCGCGAAGGAAGCGGCCAAGCAGCTCGCCTATGCCGAAGATCGCGCGATCTTCGATGGCTACAAGGCTGCGGGCATAGGCGGCCTTCGCGAAGGCTCGTCGAATCCGCCGCTCGCGCTGCCGGCCGATGTCAGCGATTATCCGAACGTGATTGGTAACGCACTCGAAGAACTGCGGCTGGCTGGTGTCGACGGCCCCTATTCCGTGCTGCTCGGCGCCGACGCGTACACGGCGCTCGGCGAGGCACGCGAGCAGGGTTATCCGGTTATCGGGCACATCAAGCGGATCGTGAATGGCGACATCGTCTGGGCGCCCGCGCTCGCGGGTGGCAGCGTGCTATCCATGCGTGGTGGCGACTTCGAACTGCATCTTGGCGAAGAACTGTCGATCGGTTACACGAGCCATACCGACACGGTCGTGCGCCTTTATCTGCGCGAGACGCTGACATTCCTGATGCTGACGAGCGAAGCATCGGTATCGTTGACGCAAGCAGAATAGCGCGCGGGCAGCGCCTCAGTGGTAGCCGGCGTCCCCTTCCCGCACCTTGCCGCGGAACACGCGATACTGCATGAAGTTGTAGACGAGAATGACCGGCAGCACGATCACGGTGCCAACCAACGTAAACAGCTGGCTCGAGTGGCTCGACGATGCTTCCCAGATCGTCAGCGAAGGGGGCACGATGTTCGGCCAGATGCTGATCAGCAAACCACTGTAGCCAAGAAAGCTTAGCGCGAGCGTGAGAAGGAACGGGGTCGCTTCGTGCTGCAGGCGCAAAGTGCGAAAGATGCCCCACACACACGCGATGACCAGGATCGGCACCGGCAGGAACCAGCCCAGATTGCCGCTGCCAAACCAGCGGTGGGCAACCGCCGGCAAGCCGATCACGGTCCACAGACTCACCACGGCAATCACGCCAAGCAGAACGCTCACGAGCGGGCGCATCACCTCGCGCATCTTGCGCTGCAATTCGCCGTCCGTCTTCAGGATGAGCCAGCCGCAGCCGAGCGTCGCATAGGTGAAGAGCACGCCGATTCCGCAGAACAGGCTGAACGGCGAGAGCCAATCGAAGGGGCCGCCGGCGAAACGGCCATCCACAATCTTGATGCCCTGCAGCAGCGACCCCAGCACGATGCCCTGGCAGAACCCCGCGAGCGCGGAACCGCCAATGAAGGCGAGGTCCCACGCATGCTGGGTTCTCACTGCCTTTGCACGCAGTTCGAAGGCCGCCCCGCGAAAGATCAGGCCGATCACCATCAGGATCAGCGGAAGATAGTTCGCCGGCAACAGCGTCGAATAGACTCCGGGGAACGCGCCATAAAGGCCGGCGCCGCCGAGCACGAGGAATGTTTCGTTACCGTCCCAGACCGGCGCGATGGTGTTGACCATCACTTGCCGATCGCCCTTCGCCTCGAAGAACGGAAACAGCAGGCCGATGCCGAGATCGAAACCGTCCAGCATGACGTAGATGAAAACGCCGAGTCCGATGATCGCGGCCCACACGACGGGAAGATCGATTTGCATGGCGTCACTCTCCTTTCGTCGTGGCCGGTGCGTCTAGTGCGTCCAGCGGGCGATTGCGCAACACCGGATGCTGGCGGGACTCGCGCCGGTCGACATGCTCCTCGGGTCCGCGCTTCATCATCTTCAACATGTAGTAGACGCCCATGCCGAACACCAGGAAATACACCAGCACAAAGATCAGCAATGAAACGCCCGCTTGCTGTGCACTGATCGGTGACAGGGAGTCCGCGGTGCGCAGGACACCGTAGACCGTCCAGGGTTGGCGTCCGACCTCGGTCGTGACCCACCCGGCCAATAGCGCCACGATTCCAGAAGGCCCCATGCACAGCACGAAACGCTGATACCAGCGCGTCTCGTAGAGGCGCCCACGTACTCTGAGCAGCAGCCCGAGCAACGCGGTCAACAACATCAACATGCCAAGGCCCGCCATGATCCGGAAAGTCCAGAACACGATCGGCGAGTACGGGCGATCTTCCGGCGGAAAACTTTTCAGGCCGCGAATCTCACCGTCCCAACTGTGCGTCAGGATCAGGCTGCCCAGATGCGGTATCTGGATCGTGTATCGCGTCACCTCGGCGTCCATGTCAGGTAGACCGATCAGATTGAGAGCGGTGCCACCCTTCTCGGTTTCCCAGAGCCCTTCAATCGCAGCGATCTTGGCCGGCTGATATTTGCGTGTGTTGAGGCCATGCGCGTCACCGACGAAAATCTGCACCGGCGTCAGAAAAAGCAGGATCCATAGCGCCATCGAAAAGCTACGTGTGACCGGTTTGTCGCGCCGTCCCTGCAACAGATGCCAGGCGCCACACGCGGCCACGATGAAGCCCGCGACGATGAATGCGGCGATCGTCATATGTGCCAGGCGATACGGAAACGACGGATTGAAGATCACCTTCATCCAGTCGACCGGTACGATACGGCCATTCTCGATGGCGAATCCTTGCGGCGTCTGCATGAAGCTATTCGACGCGAGAATCCAGAAGGTTGAAATGAGCGTGCCCACCGCCACCATCAGCGTTGCGAAGAAGTGCGCGCGAGGACTGACTCGTTGCCAGCCAAACAGCATGACGCCGAGAAAGCCGGCCTCGAGAAAGAACGCCGTCAGCACTTCATAGGTCAGCAGCGGGCCCGTGATATTGCCGGCAATGCTGGAAAATCCACTCCAGTTGGTGCCGAACTCGTAGGCCATCACCACACCCGAGATCACCCCCATGCCGAAGCCGACCGCGAAGATCTTCGACCAGAACAGAAACATGTCCTTGTAGGCGGTGTCGCCCGTCAACAACCAGCGCCCCTCCAGCACGGCCAGAAAGCTGGCCATGCCGATGCTGATTGCGGGGAACATGATATGAAACGAAACCGTGAACGCAAACTGCAACCTGGCAAGGTGGAATGCATCGAAGATTTCCATGATCGATCAACGGCTCCGGGTGGCTACGGCAAGTGCGTAAAGACGGACACCATGTGGCGACGGAACGGCTACGCGGCACATCGTAGCGCGATAACGCAAGGTCTGCATAAAAACGGGGGTAATCAGGAATCGCGCGTAGGTGTGAGACGCCTGCGTGAGTGCAATTGCCGGCAGCTCGGATTCGTAGTGCGGCGAGCATGTGTGGCATGTCTCCACCATGCACGTGTGAATCGTCCCGGAGTACAGCCGATCGAGAAGATGAGTCCGATCTCGCCGAAGTGGATGCATCGCGAAAGGAACAGGCGAATAGTGGCGGGCATGCACAGTACAAGTGCAGTGACACCGCCGCATGTTTCAACCGGTCTTCAGATTCAGAGGCCGCACAACGTCAGTCGTCAACGATGACGCAGCGGCCTTTCCAAGCTTGCTGGACGCGTCATTTCTTCGACTCGGCACTTTCAGCCGGCTCGGGGCTGCTAATTTCTTTAGACGGCTTTTTCTTCGCGCGTCCGTTGCCACTCTTTCCGCCTGTCGCCTTGGGCGTTGGGGGCGCCTCGCTCTTGCTGAACTTCACTTCGTCGCTTTCCTTGTCATAACTGACGTCGACGGTATCGCCCGACTTCAGCCGGTCACCGAGCATCTCCTTCGCGAGCCGCGTTTCCAGTTCCTGGCGAATCTGGCGTTTCAACTCGCGCGCCCCGAATTCCGGCTGATAGCCAGCATCGGCGAGATGATCGATCACGGATTCGTCTATCTTGAGCGTAATATCCTGGGCGGCCGCGGTGCGCTCCACCCTCTCAAGCTGGATCTTCACGATCGAATGGATGTTGTCGCGCGAGAGTCCGTGGAAGACGATGATCTCGTCGATCCGGTTCAGGAATTCAGGGCGGAAGTGTCCCTTGAGCACTCCCATCAATTCCTCGCGGATCGCTTTTTCAGACTGGCGATCCGCGTCGGGTTTCTCGAGATTTTCCATGATGATCGAGGCGCCGAGATTGCTCGTCGCAATGATGATCGTATTGCTGAAGTCCACTACGCGGCCCTTGCCATCAGTGAGCCGCCCGTCGTCGAACACCTGCAGCAGCACGTTGTTCACATCCGGGTGGGCCTTCTCGATCTCATCGAGCAGGATCACGCTGTACGGGCGGCGCCGGACCCGCTCGGTCAACTGCCCACCCTCGTCGTAACCCACATAGCCCGGAGGGGCGCCGATCAGCCGTGCAACCGCGTGACGCTCCATGTATTCGGACATGTCGATACGGATCACCGCCTGCTCGTCGCCGAACACCGTTTCCGCCAGCGCCTTCGCCAGTTCGGTCTTGCCGACGCCGGTCGGTCCGAGGAACAGGAACGTTGCAATCGGCCGGTTCGCCTGGCCCAGGCCCGCACGTGACAGGCGCACGGCATCGCTCACGGCGATCACCGCGTCGTCCTGGCCGACCACGCGCTCGCGCAGCTTCTTCTCCATATCCAGCAGTTTCTGGCGCTCTTCCTGGGTGAGCTCCGTGACCGGAATGCCGGTGAGACGCGACACGACTTCGGCGATGGACTGCACGGTCACTTCGAGTGTTTCCGAGCCGGTCTTGCGCTGCCATGCCTCCATCTGCTCGTCGAGTTTCGCCTGCTTTTCGCCGATCCGCGCCTCGAAATTCTTCGCCTCGTCGAAGCGCTTGCGCGAGGACGCGTAATCCTGTTCACGCTTGAGCTGGGCGATTTCGGCTTCGAGCTCCTGGATCGCCGCGGGTCGCGAGGTCGCGCCGATACGCACCCGTGCCGCCGCCTGGTCGATCAGGTCGATGGCCTTGTCCGGCAAAAAGCGCGACGTAATATAGCGATCGGAAAGCTCGGCGGCGGCAACGAACGCATCGTCGGCGAACGTCACCTGATGGTGCGCCTCGAGCTTGTCGCGCAGCCCACGCAGAATCACGATGGTCTGCTCCACCGTCGGCTCGGGTACTAACACCGGCTGGAAGCGCCGCTCGAGCGCCGCATCTTTTTCGATGTACTTCTGATATTCGTTGAGTGTCGTGGCGCCGATCAGACTGAGCTCGCCACGCGCAAGCGCGGGCTTCAGCACGTTCGCGATATCGAGGCCGCCTTCGCCACCGCCTTGTCCCGCGCCGACGATCGTGTGCAGTTCGTCGATGAACAGGATCAATTCGTCGTGCTTCGCCGTGACCTCATCGATCAGCTGCTTGGCGCGCTCCTCGAATTCGCCGCGATACTTCGCGCCCGCCACCATCGAGTTGATGTTGACCTCGATGAGCCGCTTGCCGCGCAGAACCTCGGGCACGTCGCCGTTGATGATGCGCTGCGCCAGCCCTTCGACGATCGCGGTCTTGCCGACACCCGGCTCGCCGATCAGCACAGGGTTGTTCTTCTTGCGACGCGCGAGCACTTCGATCGTGCTCTCGATTTCCTGCGCGCGGCCGAGCACCGGATCGAGCTTGCCCTGACGCGCCATGGCCGTGAGGTCGCGCCCGAACTTGTCGAGCGTGGGGGTGCCGGTTGGCGTGTCGACGCGGCCGTCCTCCGCGCCTTTGCCGACCACTTTCACGACCTTCTGCCGCAACGCCTCCGGCGTCACGCCATACTTCTTCAGCAGCGCGCCGGCGATACTGTCCGGCACCGCCGCAAGGCCGATGAGCAGATGCTCCGGGCCGATATATGAATGGCCCAGATCGCGCGATGCCTGGAACGCGTACTGGATCACTTTTTTCAGGCGCGGCGAGATGGTCATCTTGTCGATCGGCGCATCGGGTGAGGCAGTGCCCTTTTGCGCGTGCTGGTCGATATAACCCTTGATGTCCTGCGGTGAGAGCTTGAGCTCCTTCAGCAGCGCGGCGCATACGTCGGTGTCCGCGAGCACGTAAAGCAGGTGCTCAGTGTCGAGTTCGTTGCGGCCAAGCTCGTGGGCCTTTTCCGCGGCGCGCTGCAATAACTCTAGTGTTTGCTCACTGAAAGCATCGGTTGCATCAACCGACTCGCGCGGCAATTCGGCCTCGTAACCCGCGTCTTCGTCTTCATCTTCATCTTCGGCTCCGCCGCCTCCCAGGCCGCCAAGGAAGCGCGACAAGCCGCCTCCTCCCAGCAGGGAATCGAATGGGTTCATCATGCTTTGGTGCCGCATTAATTGCCGATAGTCGTAGTCGCAAATCGATAAAGTTTTCCGCTCGCCGTTTTGCACAACGGTCACACGGGCGACAGCAGGACGGGCATTACAGATTTCGCAAAGGGCGGGCATCGAGAGTCACCTTTTTCGGTTAAGGCATCCGGTCATTTCAAAGGTTATAGACTTTGTCTAAAGAACCATCTCAGCATGGTTAGCATGACGAAACCTCAAATCCGCCCCTGGATTCTATGAACGGTCTGTAGATAAAGGAATGTTGGTCTTTCCGATGATAGGCATTGGTGCGGTCCGTCAACAGCGCCTCGACGTGCAAGTCCATGCGCAAGATTTCGTTGCTCAGGTTTATAGTAGTACGCTTCGCGAGTGTTTCCAGAAGCGCTTATCAATCGGGCCCATCATGCGAATCCAGACATCGTTTCTGTTCGACCTCGACGGGACACTCGTCGACAGCGTCTATCAGCATGTGCTCGCCTGGAAAGAAGCGCTCGATGGGGAAAACATTCCATTGTCTGTCTGGCGGATTCATCGCAAGATTGGCATGAGCGGTGGCCTCTTTACGAACCAGCTTCTACGAGAGACGCACAATGAAATTAGCGCTGAGCTTAGCGAGCGGCTGCGTCACGCGCATGCCGCCGCCTATCAACGATTACGCGCTCAGGTGCGCCCATTGCCGGGTGCTCGTGAACTGCTCGACGCGCTGACGCAAGCCGGCACTCCGTGGGCCGTGGCGACCAGCGGCCGGATGGAGACCGCGGCGCTCAATCTGGAGGCGCTGGGCGTGGATCCGGCCAAAGCCGTGGTCGTCACCCGCGACGACGTCAAATACGCGAAGCCGGACCCGGACCTGTTTATTGCCGCAGCCGTGCGGCTCGGCGAACCGATCGAGCAAGCCGTGGTAGTGGGGGACAGCATTTGGGACATGCTCGCCGCCCAACGGTGTCGAGCGCTGGGCGTTGGCTTGCTGTCAGGCGGATACGGCACAGAAGAACTGGAGCGCGCCGGCGCATTACGCGTTTATGACGACCCGGCCGATTTGCTGGTCCATCTGGATGAGGTTGCCTCGCGGCCGTAAATCGCCGGTATGTTCGCAGGCGATCGATATACGCTGCTACACGTTGGACGCCCGTTGCAAGCCGTCATTTTCCGCCCTCGCGGCTACCCTGCTCTTCAACCGTGAGTATCGCTTCCGGTACGGCTTCGAGACGCGCCTTCGGTATCGGCTCACCACTGGCATCGGAGAGACCGTAGGTCCCCTCGTCGATCTTCTCAAGCGCGCGCTCAATATCGCTGACGCGTTGGTCGTTCACGTCATGCAGCGCCTGGTTGACCTCGTTCTGCGCCATTCCCTGCGCGACATCCTCGAACTCCTCGGCCTCCTCGCCGTGCTCTTCTTCGGCCGTCCGCTGATTCGCGATCGTGTTTTCCTCTCCGCCTAGCAGTTGCCGGCGCAACGCCTCGAGGCGCTGGCGTTGCTGTGCGATGAACTCATCACTCAATTTGCCCTGTTGCTTCGACATGGTTCTCTCCTCGGCATGGCCGGCGTGCGATGTCAAAAGTCAGCCGCCCAATTCCTGAAACGCGTGGCCGTTGGCCTCCAGAGCTTTCAGGATATCGGGCGTCAGCTCGCTTTGCCACACGTGTCCGTTGAATTGCCAGTCACTTGTGTCAACCAGGTCGGGAAGGCCGGCGCCCTTGCGCACATAGAGTCCGAGCGTCGGCTTCTTCAGGTTGAGGTAGAAATCGAATTCCTGCATTTTCAATCCCTCATGCAAGGTGGCGTTTGCGGCCAGACGCAAGAATCAACTATCGTCGACGTTGTCCGCGTAATGGTCGATAGTCACTTTACATTCGTCCACCACGACCTGAAGAAAGGCGGCATCATTGCGTTCAACCCACCGCTCGACGTGGAGAAAGCGTTCCGTGCCGAGATCGGCAATACGCTGCGGATCCGAGGTCACGACGTCGACTGTCACGATCCCCCGGTTGCCCTGCAGAGGGGAGATCGTCGCGGAAATGACAAACCGCCGATATGAGATTTCATTCTGAGCCATGCATCCTCCCAGTCGAGAATGGGGAGCCTCGCACGCCCTCCACACAGGAAGTCTACGAGCAAGTCGCGAGGATGTGAGCGCCCGTTTTCTCCGATGCTAGATATGGGTGAAATGCGTCTATCGGATTGCCATGGCGCGTTGAGATCCGCACGCCGGAATGCTGGAATTGCGGCATGATGGTGTTTAGGATCACGCATCGGATTGCGAACGGATACCCATCGAACGCTGCAAAGGAGAAAACGATGCCAGCACGCACTGTTTCTTACGGCGAGTTTGAGATCGCGGTGCACCCTGAGCGCAACCCGCGCGGCGCCTGGATTGCAAGAGTGAATGTGACTCGCGGCGATCGCACGGTGGTCAGTGTTCGCCCCGAAACCGTTCAACCCGAGTGGCTCACAGAAGAAGAGGCGATAAGAGACGGGGTCGAATGGGGGCGCCGGTTCATCGACCGGGAGTTCAACACGCCGCAGTCCCGCTCCTGGGTTGCCGACCGCGCTCACGCAGAAACCTGGTTTCGCGATGTCGAAGAACCGCCTGGCTCCGAAACCAGCGCATAAGACTCGTGACCGAAGGCGGCCAATCAGTGCCGCCGCAGATGGGCCTCGATTTCTTTCGTATTGAGTGTCGACAGGTCCTCGCTGAGTTGCTCGAAAATCAATCGACGGGTCTGCTCGGTCAGATTTGCTTTGACCATGCCGAGGAATTTTGACTCCATGGCAAGTCTCAGCCGATCGTAGCGCTGATGGAGCCGCCCTTCTTCCAGATAATCGGAAACCCGCTTCGCGAATTTTAGCCGGTCCTTTTCCGTCAGCATCGTGCCGGTAAATTCACTGTTGATGAGATCTTCGATTTCCTGCAAGTCGAGTGTCAGTCCCGGCGCCTTGAAAACGCGCCCGCGGCCACCGTCAGCCACAACAAGCCAGGTCACTTCGGTCATCACGCACCTCTTGGCAGGAATTTTCTCCGCTCGTTCGGCGCTCGCCGCAATGGGTCGCTTTCATTCTTGCCGAAAACCGCGTCCATCGACGGCTGTGTCAACAACTGCGTGCTATCCGAACGACTCTTACTCACTCAAGATAGCAGTTCGGGCCAACTACGCCCAAGGTCAATTTGCCAATTTATCGTATCGGTCCAAAGTTCATGGGGCGGCCGCATGCGCATATCGGCAAGCGAATTCCCGACGGCTCGCCTGCCGCGCATATCCCGTACCTGCTTTCTGGCGGATAGAAGCGATCCTTGTGTAGCGGCACCCGGCGCCGCTACACCCGGCTCGCTGGTTAGAAATTGAAGTTGTCGATATTGCTCGAATCGAACGTGGTCGGCGGTCCAAGAATGATTTCGCCTTGCGGTCCGATCGTGCGCTTGCCGAGCTTGCCGGCATCGAACGACTCGCCTTCCTTGCCGCTGATCGTCCCCGACGCCAGCGCCGCCGCGGCATAACCCGCCAGATAGCCAAGCTGATTCGGATCCCAAAGCTGGAACGCCTTAACCGTCCCGTTCTTGACGAACGCACGCATCTGGTTCGGCGTGCCCAGGCCGGTCACCTGCACCTTGCCCTTGCTCGACGACGACGAGATGTAACGCGCCGCCGCCGCGATGCCGACCGTAGTCGGCGCGACGATCGCCTTCAGATTCGGATATGCCTGCAGCAAGCCTTGCGTTTCAACGAACGACTTCTGGTCGTCGTCGTTGCCGTACGCGATCTTCACGAGTTTGATCTTTGAGTATTCCGGCTTTTTCAACTCCTCCTGCATCCACTTGATCCAAGTATTCTGATTGGTTGCATTCGGCGTGGCCGACAGCACCGCGAACTCACCCTCGCCGCCCATCAGTTTTGCCACCAGCTGGATCTGACCCCGGCCGATACCTTCCGCGTTCGCCTGGTTGACGAACAATTGACGGCCTTCGGGCGCGGTATCCGAGTCGAAGGTCACGACCTTGATGCCTTGTGACATCGCTTTCTTCAGATAGGGCACGACAGCGTTCGCGTCGTTGGCCGCGATCACGATCGCGTCCTGCCGCTGCGTAATCAACGTGTTGATGTATTGCACTTGCGACGACGCGCCGGCATCCGAGGGCCCCACGACCTTGCCCACGCCGCCGAATTCCTTGATCGCCGCCATACCGCCGTCGTCGGCAATCACTTCATAAGGGTTGTTGATCTGCTTCGGCACGAAAGCAATCTTCAGACCGCTTTTCAGCCCCGCTGCCGATGCGGCGCAACTGAGCGCAACCAGGCCGATGCACAGCGCAGCTTTGCCGGTGTGACGTAGAGGATTGAACATAAGGCGTCTCCTGCTTTGTTGTTGGACGAAAACCTGTCCGGGTTGTAGGTATCTGGTATTCGTGTCTGGTATTTCTGGGGAACGGGTTTTAAGAGAACGTTATAAAGAAGAGGCGGACTTCGCGATGAAACGCCGGTCACGCGCCGCACGCCAGGGGGCAGCCAGATTGGGAATCAGCACCGATGCCAGCAGCAGGACGCCCGTGACGATCGTCAGCGTTTCGCTCGATACATCGTCGAGCGTCAGCGCATTTTTCAGCACGCCGATAATCAGCAGCGACAGCAGGACACCGAACATCGAACCCCGTCCACCGAAAATACTCACGCCGCCGAACAACACCGCCGCGATCACCGACAATTCGAAACCTTCGCCGTTATCGCCGCGCGCGCTGGTGAAGCGCAGCGTATAGACGACGCCGGCCAGCGCGCTCATCGCGCCGGACAACACGAACAGCCGCAGCCGGATCTTCGCGACTTCGATGCCGGAGAACGCCGCGGCGGTGGGATTCGCGCCGATTGCGTAGAGGCTGCGGCCGAATGCGGTGGACTGCAGCAACACCGTAAACAGCACCGCCCCGACGATCACGATCGCAAACGGCAACGGAATGAAGGTCGAGCCAACCGTATCCATGCCGAACGCCGTATACCCCGCCGGAAAATCCGCGACCGCCTGATCGCCGAGCAGCACATACGCGAGACCGCGAAACAGGGCCAGCGTGCCGATCGTGACCGCGAGCGAAGGCAGATTGAGCTTCACGATCACGAGGCCGTTCAGCAAGCCCGCCAGCGCACCGGCAATCAATACCAGCACGATCACTACCGGCATCGGCAAGCCCATATGCCACAGCACGCCCATCAGCGCACTGGACGCGCCCAGCACCGACGCCACCGAAAGATCGATTTCCGCGGCGACGATAATCAGCGTCATGGGCAGCGCCATCAACGCGATCTCGGTCAGATCGGCGAGGATGTTGCTGATATTCGCACTGGTGAGAAACACCGGCGACAACCAGCGCCCGAGTCCGAGCGACAACGCCAGCACGACGACCAGCAACACTTCCCATTGCAACGGTGTTTCGCGTTTGCGCGTGAGCAACGCGGAATCGGGTTTAGCCATGATCGCGTTTCCTCATCATACGTTTGGCGACGGAGCGGGCCAGCAAGGTATCGGCGGTAATCGCGGCGACGATCAGCGCGCCCTCGATCGCCTGCTCCCAGAATGGCGAGACGTGCAGCACGACGAGCGCGATGCTGATCACCCCCAGCACGAGCGCGCCGAGCGTGGCGCCGAGAATGGTGCCCACACCACCCGTGATCGCAACACTGCCCACCACGGCGGCGGCAACCACCTGCAATTCGATGCCCTTCGCCGTGCTTGCATCGACGGTACCGAAGCGCGCGAGCCACAAGGCGCCCGCAAAGCCGGCAATCGCACCGGACAGCAAAAAGCCCGCCATCACGCGACGCTCGACGTTCACCCCGGCAAGCCGGGCCGCCTCCGGGTTCGAGCCGATCGCGTAGTGTTCGCGTCCGCCGCGAAACTGCTTCAGATAGATAGCCAACGCTGCCAGCACGACGATCGCGATGAGCGCGAGCGTCGGTATGCCGAAGAACGTGCCGGTCGCGAGACGGGAAAACGCATCGGGCAAACTGGTTGCATTGATCTGCCCGCCGTGGACCCACGCGTAATCCGCGCCGCGAAAGATGTAGAGCGTGGAGAGCGTGGCCACCAGCGACGGCACGCGACCCACGGCAACCAGCAACGCATTGATACCGCCCGCCACCAGACCGATCGCCAGTCCGGCCAGCAACGCGACGAGCACCGGCATATGCGGAAACGCAACGTACAGACTGCCGACCGCATAGGCGCTCACGCCGACTGTCGATCCCACCGACAGATCGATATGCCGCATCAGGATTACGACCGTCATGCCGGCTGTCAGCAAGCTGATAATCGATACATTGAGCAGCACGTCCCGCAGATTCTGCAGATTCAGAAACTGCGGTTTCGCGATTCCCGTGCCCACGATCAACAGGATCAGCACGACGAAGAGCGTCGTCTCGCGGCTCTTCGCAATGCTCGCGACGAAGCCTCCTGGCGCGCTGCCGGTGCGCTTGGAGACCGGTGCCCGGACCGGCGCGGGATGAGTTGGAGAATGGCGCATCATGCGGCGTGCCCCAACGGGGGAATCGGTTGGCCGAGCGCGGCGCCCATGATGCGCTCCTCGTCGGCTTCGGCGCGCGCTATATCTGCGCTAATACGGCCCTCGTGCATGACCAGCACGCGATCGGCCATACCGAGTACTTCCGGCAGTTCGCTCGAAATCATCAGCACGGCCATGCCGTCGCGCACCAGTTCCGCCAACGCGCTATACACCTCCGCTTTCGCGCCGACGTCGATACCGCGAGTGGGTTCGTCGATGATCAGGACCTTCGGGTTGGTGGCGAGCCATTTGCCCAGCACGACTTTTTGCTGATTGCCGCCGGAAAGTGTGCCGACCGGCGCATTCGGATCGCCCGCTTTGAGACGCAAGCGGGTGCCCCACTGATTGGCCAGCTGCGTTTCGCTGCGAGTGGAGATCAGGCCATGTTTGACGAGCCGTCCAAGCACGGTCATCGACGCATTGCGCGCAATGCTCAACTCCAATGCCAGTCCTTGTTGACGACGGTCCTCCGGTACCAGCGCGAGGCCGGCACGCACCGCCGCGGCCGGACTGCCCGCGGCGAGACGCTTGCCGCCAATGGAAATTTCGCCTGAGTCGAGCGGATCGATGCCGAAGATCGCGCGCGCCACTTCGCTGCGGCCCGCACCCACGAGACCCGCCAACGCGACGATCTCGCCGGCGCGGACGTCGAAGGAAATGTCCTTGAAGACGCCCACGCGCGTGAGTCTACGCACGGACAGGCGCACTTCGCCCGGCGGCCGCTCGGCCTTGGGATAGAACGTTTCCAGATCGCGGCCCACCATCTTCGCCACAATGGATTCAGTGCTGAGTTCGGCGGTGAGCCCGTCGAATACCTTCGCGCCATCGCGCATGATCGTCACGCGTTGCGTCAGCGTGAAGACTTCATCGAGCCGGTGCGTGATGAACAGAATCGCCACCTCGCGCTCGCGCAGCTTGCGCACGATCGCAAAGAGCCGCTCCACTTCGGGCAGCGACAAGGCGGCGGTCGGCTCGTCCATGATCAGCACGTTTGCGTTCAACGACAAGGCCTTCGCAATTTCGATCACCTGTTGATCGGCGATCGACAAACCGCGCACCAGTTGATCGGCGCGCAGATCGACCCCGAGCGAGGCCAGCAAGCCATCCACCTCGCGGCGCATGGCGTCGTACTGAATGCGGCCGATCCGGTCGACCGGTTGCCGCCCCATGAAGATGTTCTCGGCGATCGAGAGATCGAAGAACAGCGTCGGCTCCTGATAGATCACCGCGAGGCCCGCGTCGCGCGCTTCCGCGGGCGTCGCGAAACGGCGCGCCACGCCGTCAACCAGCAGCTCGCCGGTATCCGGCTGATGCACGCCCGCGAGAATCTTCACGACCGTCGATTTGCCCGCGCCGTTTTCGCCGAGCAGCGCATGCACTTCGCCCGGCCACAACGCGAGATCGCCGTCGGATAACGCGCGGACCCGGCCAAAGGATTTGCTGGCGTGCCGGAGTTCGAGCCTGGGCACCGCGGTTTGGGATTGCTGCACTACTTGTCTCCTTCGTGTTCGCTTTCGAGTGCGCGCTTTCGAGTGTGCGTCAGATGCGCCAGGTCCGGTCCGCCGAATCAGATACGATAAAAGCGCTCCGCGTTACGGCGGAACAGCGCTTCTTTCTCAGCCACGCTCGCGCCGTCCACAATCGACGCATACGCGTGCCACAAATCCGCATAAGAGCCGAACAACCGGTCGACCGGAAAGTTAGACGCGAACATCGCGCGCTCCACGCCGAACGTGTCGATCGTTTCCAGCACATAGGGGCGCAGGCTTTCGATCGTCCACTGATGATCGAACATCGCGAGTCCGCTGATCTTCACCACGACGTTCCTGCAACCCGCCAGCAGTCGCAACCCGTCACGCCACGCGCGATAACCGGCAATGCTGCTGCGATCCACGAACATGCCCGCATGGTTGATGATAAAAATCGTCTCGCCATGCGCGCGCGCCAACGTCGCCGCTTCTTCCATCTGCGACGGATACAGTTGCAGATCGAACGACATGTCGTAACGGCGCAGCAACGCAAAATGTTCGCGCCACCGCGGCTCGCGCATGAAATGACGGCCGACGTAATCGAACAGCTTGTTCTCATGCACGTTCAGGATCTGCCTGATGCCACGCGTATTCGCGAACGACGCGTGCGCTTCGAGTATTTCAGGTGCGTTCGCCGCGGACAGATCCACGGCGGCGACAATCGCATTCGGCATGCCGCGCGACACTGAACGATCCGCAATGGATTGCAGCCAGCGGGTTTCCTCGACCGGATCGGCGGGATCGTGATTCGCTTCCACGTGCACCAGTTTCAGCACGTCGATATCGCCGGCCTCGCCGAGCAGGTCGTCGAGCAGATAGTCGTGCTTGAGTTCGCGCGCGTCCCCCACGAACGACACACCCGGGTTTTCCAGCCACGGATAGCGATGCGTCTTCAGATCCCACAGATGGATATGCGAATCGACAACCTGCATGCGACACCCTCCGCCCATAAGGTCCAGGTACAGTCTGCAACGTCAGCTAAGTGAATTCAGATGAAAGACCGGCTCGAGCGGCTGCTGAAGCGGTGTATGGTCAGGGGCCGTCTGCATGATGTCGGCCATGTAATCCCACCATTTGCGCATCACGTCGAGTTGCGGCAGCTCATTCATGGTGTGATTCGTGGCGCGCGTCAGAATGGCGAAAAGATGGTCCGAGCCCGCGTCGAAGAAAATCCGATAGTCGCGCACACCGGCGTTGTGCAATGCATCAACCAGTTCGGGCCAGATTTGCGCATGACGTCGTTCGTATTCCTCGCGCATGCCCGGGTTGAGTACCATCCGGAAAGCGATTGTTTCCATTGCGGCCTGTCTCCCGTCGTATCCGGGCGCTTTCTTTAGAAGCGACTGATACGACTATAATTCCTGCGTCGATAGCATCTCAATCCGTTGTTGGGATTGGGCGATCCACAAACCGAATCGCACCGGGAACCATGAGCCAACACTCAGCTGCCATCGCACTCGTCAATCGGCTCAAGTTCAAACACCTCGCGCTGCTCGTCGCGCTTGACGACGCGCGCAATCTCCATCAGGCCGCCGAGGCAATCAACGTCGCGCAACCCAGCGCGAGCCGCATGCTCGGCGACATCGAGGAAGCGTTCGGCTTCCTGCTGTTCGAGCGCAACGCGCGCGGCATGACGCCCACACCGCTCGGCGTGGTCACGCTGGCCTACGCGCGGCGGGCGTTGGCCGAATTGACCCGCTTTGCCGAAGACCTCGACGTCAAACGCCGCGGCGGGCATGGACAGTTGACCGTCGGCGCCATCATGGGCGCCGCGCCCGATCTGCTGGCCATGGCGGTGGCCGCCCTGAAAACTGAAAGCCCCTTGCTGAACGTGCGCATTCTTGGAGAAACCAGTGACCAGGTCGTGCAATTGCTGCATCGCCGCGAAGTCGATCTGGCGTTGGGACGCCTGACCAGTCCGTTGCAACACAACGATTTCAGTTTCGAGCCGCTCGCCCGTGAGACCTTGCTGCTGGTGGTGCGTTCGGTGCATCCGCTGGCGCAGCGCGCGCGCATCACGTTGCGGGAGCTGATCGACTGGCCGTGGGTGGCGCAACCGGTTACCAGTCCGGCGCGTGTGCTGTTCGAAGAGGAACTCGCGCGGGCGGGTCTGGCGACGCCGGTCAATCTGACCGAGTGCGCATCGATCTTCGCCACGCTGCAATTGCTCGAGAACTACGACGCCGTGGCCATGCTGCCCGAGTCGGTGGTGCGCGATCATCTGCGCGGCAAACTGCTGGTTGCGTTGCCGCTCGAAATCGGCAAGAGCCTCGCCGGTTTCGGCATTCTCACGCGCAAGGAAGAAGCCCTCGCCGAACCGGCGCTGCGCTTTATCGATTTGCTGCGTGGCTTCTCGCGCAAGCTCGCACGCGACGATTCCGCCGTGACCGCGGCCGCGCCTGTGATCGTCTCCGCACCGGTTCATTGACGTCGGCATCGCGCGTTACTGCAAGTTGACGAACAGGCCGCCGTCCACCAGAAGCGCGGCGCCTGTTACGTAACGCGCGCGCTCCGACGCGAGAAATACCACGCAGTCGGCGACATCGTCCGGGCGGCCCAGTCTGCCTAGCGGAATGCGTTTTTCGAAGTAGGCTTTTTTGGCTTCGTCGGCGAGATCTTCCGCGTTCAGGTCGGTGGCGATCGTGCCGGGCATCACCGAATTGCAGCGAATGCCGTAGGGCCCCAATGCCACCGCACACGACTGCATCAGCGAATGCACACCCGCTTTGGTCGGCGTGTAGTGAGTTTGCATGCCGCCGCCTACCAGCGCGCTGATCGAACTCGTCGCCACGATCGCGCCGCCCGTGCCCTGCGCTTTCATCTGCTGCGCGGCGGCCTGCGTGACGTAGAACGCGCCATTCAGATTGACGGCCACCGTCGACTCCAATATTTCAGCTGGCATGTCGAGAAAGGCGTGGAATGGGCAGATGCCGGCATTGCTCGCCAGCACGTCCACTTTGCCGAAGGCCTCGACGGTTTGGCGAACCAGTTCGTGACCGGTCTCGCGCGCGGCTACGTTGCCTTCGATCGCGATCACACGCCGCCCCAACGCTTCGATTTCGCCGACCACTTCCGCAACGGCCGAACGGCGTCCGTAAGATGCGTCGTTATCGCCCCAGTAGTTGATCGCCACATCCGCGCCTTCGGTTGCGCACGCAACCGCTATCGCGCGGCCAATACCACGCGAGCCACCGGTGACGATCACGACCTTGTCCTTGAGCAACACGTCATTCTCCTGTTGGCTGGGTCAATACTCTGTCTTGCAGGTTGGGCCTGAGTTCACCGCGGATTCTTCCAGGCGCATTCACTACGCAATCATCGGGCACTCATCGCGGATAAGGGCGTACCAGCGCGCATTCCGGATTCAAGCGCACACCGAAGCCCGGCGTGTCCGGCACTTTCATCCGTCCATTTACAGGGACCGGCTCATCGAGCAGCAGCGGCGTGAACATCGGTACCACTTCATCCGCCTTCGGCGCCATCATCAGAAACTCGGCGAACGGCGAGTTGTGCCGCGTGACGACGAAGTGATAGCTATACACCGATGAACCGTGCGGCACCACCATCACATTGTGGGCATCGGCGAGCGCGGAAATCTTGATGAGTTCGGTAATGCCGCCGCACCAGCCCACATCCGGCTGAATCAGATCGCAGCACTGCATCTCCAGCAGCATGCGAAAACCCCAGCGTGTCGCTTCATGCTCGCCGGTCGACACCATCATGCCGCGTGGCACGTTGCGGCGCAGTTCGGCGTAACCCCAGTAGTCGTCCGGTGGCAGACATTCTTCGATCCATTTCAGGCCGTATTCGTGCGCCGCCTGCGCAAGCCGCGTGGCATAGGGCACGTCGAGGCTCATCCAGCAGTCGTACATCAGCCAGAAGTCGTCGCCGACGCGGCTACGCATCTCGGCGAGCTTATCCAGGTTCTTCTTGAGACCGGCCTCGCCTTCCGCGGGACCATGCTGCAACGGCAATTTACCGCCGATGAAACCCATCTCTTTCGCGAGATCCGGCCGCGCGCCCGTCGCGTAGAAAACGAGTTCATCGCGCACCGGGCCGCCCAATAGCTGGTACACCGGCTCCTTGCGGACTTTCGCGAGCAAATCCCACAACGCGAGATCGACGCCCGAGATCGTATTCAGCACCACGCCTTTTCGGCCGTAATACAGCGTCGAGAAATACATCTGATCCCACATCTTCTCGATGTCGGTAACAAGCTGACCTTCGAGAAAGCGCGCGAGATGTTTCTCGACGATGAACGCGCCGATCTCACCGCCCGTCGTGACCGCGAAACCGACGGTGCCGTCGCTCGCTTCGATCTCGACGACCAGCGTGCCGAGCACATTGATACCGAACGACTGGCGGCTCTGCCGATACTCCGGATAGCGCGCCATCGGCGTGGAAATGTGATCGTCGATCCAGTGTCCGTCAGGTTGATCGTGATAGTCCGCACCGCCGCCGCGGACGATAAAGGCACGCACGTGCCGGATAGTAGGCATGGCCATGAAAAGAGCTCCGTTGTTGGTGCGCAGAACGTGCAGCCGAAAATGCGCCTAGCGGGCGCGGTGCAGCAAATGTTGGAAAGACCCGCTTGAATCCGTACCGTCATGGCGCAACAGCGTGCCGATCATCAGCGCCGCCAACAGACTCGACACGCCCAATACGATCAGCCCTGCCGAGGTCGACGAAAACGCCCGCTCCGCCGCCGTGCGCAAGCTTGGCGCAATGAATCCGCCGAGACCGCCGAGCGAATTGATCAGCGCGATCCCGCCTGCCGCCGCGGCCCCCGTGAGGTAGCGCGTCGGAAACGTCCAGAACAGCGGTTGCGCCGCGATGAAACCACTGGCCGCGCAGCACAGCGCAATCAAACCGATCGCTGGGTTATGCGCGAGCCCCGAGGCGCCAATGCCAAGACCTGCGAGTACCAGCAGCGCCACCGCCCAGCGCCGGTGACCACCCGTGCGATCCGCACGACGCGGCACGTACCACGTCACAGCCAACGCACACACCCAGGGCAACGCGGCCACGAGGCCCACACGCAAGCCGACGGTGGTGCCGAGCAGAGCGGCCACTTGTTGCGGCAAATAGAAGATCACACCGTAGACACTCATCTGGATCAGCAGATAGATCGCCGAGAGCAGCAACACGCGGCGGTCCACCAGCGCGGCGAGAATACGATGCGGTCCATGCGTGGAGGCGGCACGCGCGTCGTCGTCCAGTGCGCTGCGCAACAGGGTGCGCTCCTCTGCATCGAGCCAGCGTGCGTCTTCAGGGCGATTGTCGAGATACCAGAACGCCCACACGCCGACTAACGAGGCCAACGTTCCCTCGATCAGAAACAGCCACTGCCAGCCCGCCAAACCCATCGTGCCATGCAGTTCGAGCAGGGAACCCGACAAGGGACTGCCGAAGATGAACGCCAGCGGCGCGCCAAAATAAAACACGCCCACCGCGCGCGCTCGCGCCGCTTGCGGAAACCAGTGAGTCAGGTAATAGATCACGCCTGGGAAGAAACCGGCTTCGGCGACACCGAGCAGAAAACGCAGTGAGTAGAACGCGCCCGGCGTATGCGCAAGACACATCGCGGCCGAGACAAGCCCCCATGTCACCATGATCCGGCACATCCACGCACGCGCGCCGACCTTATGCAGTAGAAGATTGCTCGGTACTTCGAACAATGCATAGCCGACGAAGAATACGCCTGCACCGAAGGCAAAAGCCGCATTGGACAAACCCGTATCGTGCTGCAACGCTTTCTGCGCGAAGCCGATGTTGGCGCGATCGAGAAACGCCAACACGTACATCAGCAGCAGGAACGGCAACAGCCGGCGCATGACCTTGCTGTTGATCGCCTCCAGTGACGTGGGCGAATGCGGATTCATGACGTCTCCTTCGCAGAGCATGCGGGTCGCGCTCTGCGGTTTTTATCTTCTGCATAGCGACTGCTACCGCCGCGGTCCAACTGCCGCGGCGACGACTCAGTAGGTCGCGCGACCGCCGGACAGGTCGAATACCGCGCCGGTGCTGAACGCACAGTCTTCAGAAGAGAGCCAGAGAATCAGCGAGGCCGCCTCTTCCGGCAGCAGGAACCGGTTCATTGGGATCTTCGAGAGCATGTAGTCGATATGCTGCTGCGACATCGAATCGAAGATCTCCGTTTTGGCCGCTGCGGGCGTGACCGCATTGACGAGAATGTTCTTCGTCGCAAGCTCTTTGCCGAGCGATTTGGTCAAGCCGATGAGCCCGGCTTTGGAGGCGCTGTAGTGCGAGGCGTTCGGGTTGCCCTCTTTACCGGCCACCGAAGCGATATTGACGATCCGTCCGTAGCCCTGCTTGAGCATTTGCGGCACGACCGCCCGGCAAGTGAGATACGGGCCGATCAGATTCACGTCGATCACGCGGCGCCAGACTTCGGGGTCGAGTTCCCACGTCGTGCCGTTGCCGCCGGTGATGCCCGCGCAGTTGATCAGCACGTCGATCGCGCCATGGGCGGCGACCGTTTGTGCCACCGCCTGAACCACCGAGGCTTCCTGGGTGAGTTCGACCGTGACGGCTGTTACCTTGCCGAGTTCGCTGAGTTCGCGCTCGCTGCGTGCGAGGCGCTCGGCGTCGATGTCCCATAGCGCAACCGACGCGCCTGAATTCAGCGCCCGTTGAGCCACTGCGTAGCCAATGCCGCGCGCGCCGCCGGTAATGGCGACAACACGTCCTTCCAGATCGATTCGATTCATCGCTGTGCTCCTGTGGCGGGCCTGTGCGGCTTGCCTTTCAGTTGTTGTATTTCTGCTGGCCGTGATGTTTCGGCTTTCGTCCAGCAAATATACGAGCGGTGCGATGCGCTAACAATCCGTGTATTGGAGAGGGTGATAACAAAAACGGATCGCCTTCCCAGATGCGGGGTATCTGAAAAGACGCTCGACTCCGAAGGTCACGCTCTCAGGCGTTAGAGGACCATGCGCCCGAGACCTCGGATGCGCTGCCCGTTGATCCAGCAGTTGTCGTCTGCGAGCAGCGCGGCGATCAAGCGCAGCGTATTCGATCGAAGCACCTTTGATTTCGCCGCGCTAGTCACTACACGCAGGACACGCAATCGCCTCCGCCACCACCCCCTGCTCGCTGCGCCCAAAACTCGCGAGCGCGGCAAGCCCCAGCAGCGCCAAACCGCTACCGAAAAGAAAGTCGGCGGAAATGCCGACATGGTCGACCACCACGCCACCAATGAGGGAGCCCAGCGCGATTGCCACCTGGATGATGCTGACAAACAGCGCCGAACCCGCTTCCGGCGAATCCGGCGTAGCGCGTTGAATCCAGACGCTGAAACAGAGCGGCAGCGCCCCGAACGAGACACCCCACGCGAGGACGAGCGCCGCGACGCCGATCGACGAATGCTGCAACAGCGGCATTGCCAGCAGCGCGAACATGAGCAGGGAAACCATCGCGGCCACGGACGTTTTCAGGTTACGCGCCACCGTTGATGAAACGGCGAAGTTCGACACGAAGCCGATAATGCCGAAGCCAAGCAACAGCCACGTAATGGTCGACATCGTGAAATTCGCGTTGCGCAGCAGGAACGGCGTGATGTACGTGTACGAAGAGAAATGCGCACCGAATACGAGCGCCACCATCAGCATGCTTCTACGTGGATGCGGGCGGCGCAGCAGTGACACCAGATCGCGCATCCGCAATGCGGCGCTTGACGGCAACGACGGCACGAAGACGAACTGGGCCACGAGCGCGATCGCGACAAGTACGCCGGTGGCCATGAACGAAGCACGCCACGACGCGAAGCTCGCGATGAAGGTGCCAAGCGGTACGCCGATCACCGTCGCGCAGGTCACGCCGGTCAGGATCGTCGCCATGGCTTTGGCCGAATCTTTCGGCTGCACGAGGCGCCCCGATGCCGCCGTTGCCAAGGTCCAGAATCCGCCCAGCGCCGCGCCAAGCAGCGCGCGCCCGAACAGCAGGAGCAAAAAATTGGGCGCAAAGGCGGAAATCAGATTCGACGCCAGCAACAATGTCGTGAGCAACAGAAACACACGCCGGCGATCCATCCGACCGGCCACCAGCATCGAACCGGGTGCGGAGATCGCGGCAATCACACCTGGCACAGTCACCATCAACCCCGCGGTGCCGGGCTGCACGCCCAGATCCGCCGCCACACGCGGCAGGAGTCCAACGGGTAAAAACTCCGTGGTCACGAATGCGAACGCACCGATTGCCACGGCGCCGACAGCAAGCCACGAACGCAGAGACGACGAGGCGCTATCGTCCGGCGAGACAGTGCCCGCCGGCAGATTATTTTCCATCAACATAGTATTGTTTGCGAGTCACTAAACAACGGGTGGGATTGGAGCAGTCGCACCGGACTAATCAATTCGCGGGGAGCTCATCACGATTAAAAAAAACAGGCGGAATTTGCCTGCTTGTGATTTGCGGCTCGAAAATCAGTGGGTGGAGACCTGAACGGAACACACCATAACATCGTATTAAATCGCCCGCTGGCCACTCCGTAAAATCGCAGTTGGGCGTGGGGGTATTTCTATCAGTATGTCGGGTGCGGATGACACGGTTGTTTCGTGTGTTGTTTCTCGCGCCGTTTCGATCAGGATGCGGTGCGCGGACCCCATGATCGGGTCTCGCATCGAAGTGTTGGAGGCGGTACGTGCTGCTCCTTCACCGCCTCCTGAACTGCCGGCCGGTCATCGACCAAAATAGACCCTGCATTGCGGCCCGGAAGAGCATGGCCGCTCCTGTCGGCCTCCCGCTTCCTCCGTGCCGGCGGCAACCCCGCCATAAGAGACATTCTGCACCGCTTGCGCACCCGGCATCGTGCTCCGCCCCGCTTCACCATACGACATGTCGGTGGTGGCCTGTGCTGATTCGTTCGCGTTCTGCATTAACGTCCGACCCGGCACACCTTCGTCCTGCGGACCATCCAGCGCGCCGGCCGGGTTCGGCGCCAGAAAGAGCGCGATGCTCGCCAGCGCCATCAATAAACGTAATTTCATGTCCAGACTCCTCGAATCCGGCGCAGCAGCGCTCATCCCCTTCAAAAAGAATCGATCCGCGAAAAACGTCATGTCACCAAATCGAACTGACGGACGGGCGAATGCCGATGTGGGACTGCTGCCGCGAGTCACCGAACTAAACGAGTAAATAGTTGCCAGACCTGAAACCGATGTCGGGCGGTCACGCATGGCTTGCCGGAACCGGTCGCCATCAGGCTGGAAACGCAGATTGTCGCTCCGCAGTTTCGTTATAGGTCGGCCACCCGGGATTTCAATCCCGGCGATGCGGACTGGGTTAGCGGCGTCGGCAGGAGCCCTATTAGGGACATTCAAGGGCATTCGACAACAAAATCAGTCGGGCCAGCGCATGCTTTACCCGCACAGTGCGCTATGATGCTGGAATAACACACACAATCAGCCCCGCGCGAGGCACCGGCGAGAGACGGAGCGTGGGCATGAGACAGGCCATTCGCGGTCAGTGCATCGTCAACACCGTCTTTTCCATACCGGCTACCAGGCTTATGCAGCCGTACCTGCCGCGCGGCGGAGCGCTTGAATATTCACTGATTGTCTCCGGTTGGTACCGATTGATACCGATCGGCACGGCCAGCCGTCCAGGCGGCCTGGCCAGGTATATGCATGAACGCGTTTATGGAACACCGTTTTAGGCGTTGCCACTGGGATTTCCTTCGATCAATAACTTTACCGCGAGCGGACTCCATTCACTTGGGCTCAATGCTTTCGCGGGTTCCCTCGCAATCTGTAATTGACAGAACGCCGGACGCTTTAGAAGGACGAATATCTTATGGACGAAAGGAAGCGAGATAGCATGATTGCGTATCTCCGCCACCGCATGGAAGAGTTTGGCATCAAACCAGAAGACCTCGCCGCAGTGCTGGCGGCCGAACCGAAGGGGCAAAAGGCTGAGCGCTACCGCAGCGCAACGGGAGATAGCTGGGACGGCCAGGGCGAAATGCCCCAATGGCTTAAACAGGCAATCAGTGCCGGTCAATCAATTGACCATTTCGAATTGACGGCCGCGCCGGCCCCAGCTCCGCAGCCGAGAAAGCAGGTGGATTGGCTCAACGACCCGTTCGCCGGCAGTCCGCTCGCGCGCCCGAACAATCGCTAGGCGGTCAGCCTGTTAAAGCGCTAGCACGAAGACCTATCACCCCGCACTTCCTGATGGCAGCAGCAGGGTCGGCATATTCGCCGGCGCTGTCAAAGCGCGGGCGGATATTTACAGCGCGTGGCTAGCGCACGCCGGTGCTTCGTCGCTCGCGGCAGCGTCTGGCGCCGCCGCGTATTGCGGCAGTTCGATGAATGCGCTGAGCTGCCGCACGATTTGCCAGAAAACCTTTTCGAACAAGCGGACTCGTTCCGGCTCGGGCATTTCAGCGGCGAGCGGATCGGCAAAAGTCCACAGACACATTGAAGGTTCACCCGGAAAGAGCGGCGCGCGATGCCCGGCGACAGCCGCGTCCATGGCAATGACGAGGTCCATTCGCGGCGCCCATTCGCCGGTGAATTCCAGCCAGCTTTTCGGACTGAGCACGCCGAGGTCTGAAATACCCGGCCGCAGTTGCGCGATCGTACTGGGATGGACACGCGCGGCGGGCTCCGGCCCCGCGCTGAATGCGTCGAACCGGTGGCCTGCCAGTTCGCGCAGTAAAGCTTCCGCCATGATGCTGCGTGCCGAATTCTCGCGACAGAGAAACAGCACTTTGTATTTTCTGGTCACGCTCACCCCGTTCCATGTTTTATTATCTCTCTGCGCAATTCTGCTGGTTCAGTCTTGCGACCTCGTGACACTACGATGGCCTAAATTGCTGCGCTACGGGAATTTGTACCAGGACGGTCAACGCGCGAGTATCGCGGACGGCATTTGCGACGAAGTGTAGCAGCGCAAAATCGAATCTTTTCAGTATGCTGTCAGCCGCGCGCCAGGCAGGCGACCTCCGCGGTCACCGCCGGCGTGCATTGAAAATTCCCACAGAAACTAGAGACACATGAACGCCACAACGCTGAACCCTGCTGCCGACCGGGACAAACTGGAGTCCCTCGCTTACGCCAAAGTCACCTGGCGCCTCTTGCCGTTCTTATTTCTCTGCTACGTCGCGGCCTATCTCGACCGCGTCAACGTCGGCTTTGCGAAGCTGCAAATGCTCAACGACCTGCACTTCAGCGATACGGTTTACGGACTGGGCGCGGGTATTTTCTTCATCGGCTATTTCTTTTTCGAAGTGCCCAGCAATGTTCTGATGCACCGCTTTGGCGCACGGCTGTGGATCAGCCGCATCATGATCACATGGGCGTTCATCTCAGCCGCCACCCTGTTCGTCTCCACGCCAACCCAGTTCTACGCGTTGCGATTCCTGCTCGGTATCGCGGAGGCCGGTTTCTTCCCAGGCATCGTGCTGTACCTCACGTACTGGTATCCGGGGGCGCGTCGCAGCCGCGTCAATGCGCTGTTCATGATGGGGATTCCTGTCGCCGGTGTGCTCGGCGGTCCGTTGTCGGGCTGGATCATGGAGGCATTCAATGGCGTGCATGGTCTCGCGAACTGGCAGTGGCTTTTCCTGCTGGAAGCCATTCCTTCGATCGTGCTCGGTGTCATCACGCTGAAGTACCTGCCTAACGGAATCCGCTCGGCAAAATGGCTCACCGAAGATGAAAAGACCTTGCTCGAACAACGCGTCGCGGAAGATGGCGCCGGCAAGCTGCACGCATCGTTGTCGAGCGTGTTGAGCAATGGCCGGGTGTGGTTCATGGCCGGGATTTACTTCTGCTGCATGATGGGTCTCTACGGCGTCAGCTTTTATCTGCCAACGCTCATCAAGACCGCGGGCGTGAAGGATGCATTGAACGTCGGCCTGCTCACTGCGATCCCTTATGGGTGTGCGATCGTCGCCATGCTGCTGATTGCCCGCAGCGCCGACCGCTTGCGCGAGCGGCGCTGGCATTTCGCTGCCGCGGGTCTGATGGCAAGCCTGGGGCTGCTGGCCGCGACCATTTTCAGTTCGAACGTCGTTCTCGCGATGATCGCGCTTTCAATCGGCACAGCGGGCGTGCTCGCCACAATGCCCGTTTTCTGGGCGTGGCCTGGCGCGATGCTCGGCGGCACCGCGGCCGCCGCCGGCATCGGTCTCATCAACTCGGTCGGCAACCTGGCGGGCTTCGTCAGTCCGACCGTCGTCGGGTGGATGAAGGACGTCACGAACAGCACCAATGCGGGCATGTATGTGATTGCGGCCGCGCTCTTCGTCGGCGCATGTCTCGCGTTCTTCCAGCCGCGCGAGAAGGTCGGCAAGTAAGCGCCTGGAGGCGCCCTTAGTGCCGCCTGGATGTGCCCGGCGCCTGAGTGCCGCCTGAGTGCCGCCTGGTGTGGCGCTCGAGTGCCACTTGAGTGCCGCCTGCTGTCCCCCGCCTATACCGCTTTGATGCCGCCGCGTTCTCGTGGCGGCATCTCTTCAGACAGAAGCCCCGCCTTCGCGCCGTTCGGACACGATCCGGTTCGCCGCGTCACTTGCGCCATCAGACACTGCCGGTGAAGTTTCGAACCGCATCGCCGCAGGCTGCGCGCTGATCGCCTTGACCCCGTTCGCGATGCCTGGCGCCGCGACGTAGGGGATAAACGCCGCCACTGCAACGACAAAAATAAAGGTAATCATGGCCGTCGTGCCTCTCGGAATCTGCAACGTGGAGGTCAGGCGAAGCGGGCCTTTCGCAAAGGAAGTCGAGTCAGCGACAAGGAGGAGAGCCGCGAGCACGCGCCACCTTGTGCCCAGCATACTGATGAGTCCGCCACCCGCATGCGTGGCAATGAGGAACCGTCGTTCTTTATTCGGCAATAGAACGACACATGTCACGGACATGTCCTTGATTCTAGAAGCGGACATTCGAACGCTAAAGCCCGCGCTCTATATCAATTCGGTCTACGTCTCTGGTCTAGCGGCCAAAAACCTCTCATCAAAAGCGTAAACCATTCAGGAACTGAAACCAGAGCCCACTCATTACGCCAGCAGGGTGAGCATCACTGGCATGCTCTTCGCGCTTGCCTGGGTTGCCGTGGTGACCGGGTGTGCCGCGATTGGCGGCATCGTCGTTGACCGTAGCGGCCTGCGCTCCGGCTGAAACGTCGGGCACGTCCGCCGCTTTCGCAGCCGCTTCGGCGGCAAGCTCCGCCTTCTCGGCCTCGCGCCGCGACGCCTGCAATGCCGACACACTGTCGGCGATCTGCGCGGCTCGCCGGGCCTCGCATCGACGTCCCAGCAGCACGCCGAATAACACGTCGCGATTGTGGCCGTCGTCGGCGAAACGCATGGCGAGCGACACCATCTCCGCATAGGCCGCTTCGTCCGCGGCACGCGCCGCTGCTTCGCGTTCGGCTTGCGCTTTTTGCTGACGCGTCCGCTGCGCCTCCCACCCGCGCATCTGCTCGCTATACACCGAATCGTACACTTTGCGCTGCGCGGTGTCGGAGAGGATCGCGTACGCGTCCTTGATTTCCTGGAAGGTGGCGCGCGCAACTTCTTCGGCGCCATTATTGCGGTCCGGATGCCATTTCATCGCGGCCTTGCGATAGGCACGCTTGATTTCTTCGTCCGTGGCGTGCGCTTGCACACCGAGCGTGTCATATAGGGTTGCCATCGCTTGCTCGACCTCGCTAGGAATCGCTGGCGGACCATCGTAGCATGCGAAAAAAGTTATCTACCAGCTTCATTTACCGGTCTTGAAATGCGTACGCCCGGGCGTGGAGGCCGCGGCGCAATCGACTTCGTGCGACACGTTACCGGCTTTAAGTTCGTCCAGGCTGTAAAGGTTTGTCTCGACACGGCCCGCGCCGACAACAACGGGGGTTTCAGCAGACGAATAGTCCTCCCGGGCGTGTCGCGGGCTCGACTACTGCAGATATGTCTTGTGGACGACCGGCGAGCAATGGAGAAAGGCTGCCGACGCACAGGCCGCCAAGACCATGCAAACGCTCCCGGCCATGCGCGAGCGTCTGGACGTGACGCGTGTGTTGCCACGCCTTCATCTCGCGATACGTCTGCGTCGGCATCTCCAGTCCTTGGTCGATAGCATCACGCAACGGCCGGCTCAGTTGCGCCGCGTGCTCCGAGGCCACCGGTAGGAGACTGCGCGCCAGTTCGTAACGCATGATCACCGAATGCGCTTCGAGAAATCTGGCTGGGTCGGTTAATGCAGGGACCGGTTCGACGGCGAGGTGTGCAGGCCTCGGAACCGCATCGGGTCGGCATGCCGGCCACGTCAATGATGTCCTTCACGCCGAATGGAACGCCGGCCAGCAGACCGGGTGCGGTCTGCGCGGACGCTCCAACGAGGTCGCTCGCAGACGCGAGATGCGACCATGCGTACAACTCTCGTTCCCGCCGTGCAATGACCGAAAGCGCATGGCGCGCTGCATCGAGTGAATCGTCTACGCCCGTTTGAACTCACCGGGAAATCTCGACGACTGAATAGGCATCTGTTGCTATTTTCATTCCGGTATCGCCAATAGTTGGCCACGCTGCACTTTCTTCAACTCCGCGCTGCCGCGCTGAAAGGATGTTCCTGCAACCAGTGATTCGCGATATCGATGCGGCGGCACATCCACACATCCTCCCGCCGCGCGAGGCTGTCGAGCAGACGCTCGAGTCCCGCGGCACGGCCAGGATGGCCGATCAAACGCATGTGCAGCCCGATCGACATCATCTTCGGCGCTTGAGCGCCTTCGCGGCACAGCATCTCGACCGCGTCGTTGACGAAGGTGTAAAAGTCGTCCCCGGTTGCCATCGCGCCGCGCGCGAATTTGACGTCGTTATTTGTCAAGCTATACGGGATCACCAGATGCGGCTGCTGTTGCACCGTCGTCCAGTACGGGAGCTCGTCGTTATACGCGTCAGAATCGTAGATGAATCCGCCGTGCTCAACCAGCAACCTGCGAGTATGAACGGTCGGCGCATAACGGCAATACCAACCCGCTGGCGGCCGTCCCGTGGAGTGTGTAATGGACTCGAAGGCGCGCCTGATTTCCTCTGCTTCCTGCTCTTCAGTGAGAGCTTGCGCCCTCACCCAGCGCCGGCCGTGACTGCACACGTCCATGTCGCCATCGCGGATTACCTGCGCGAATTCCGGATTGCGCTCCAGCGCCTGCGCGCAGGCGAACGCGGTGGCGGGCAAACGGCGCTCCTCCAGCAGGCGCAGCACGCGCCAGATACCCACCCGGCTGCCATACTCGAACATCGACTCGGCAGCGAGATCGCGGCCTTCGAAGCCGCCCGCCCCGCCTTCCGCCAGACCACTTTCAGAGTGGTCGTCGCCATCAGGGAAGGACGCTTCCGCACCTTCCTCATAGTTGATGACTATATTGACTGCGAGTCGGGCGTTGTTGGGCCACCGGGGGTTGGGCGGCCGGCGTCCATAGCCGGTGAAGTTCCGTTCCAGGTGAGCGTATTTGTCGTCCATTGCGTACTCCCGCTCTATAGCGCGACCCTAACAGGCTCGGCCAGTTTCGTTACGACGGTGTCATCGCCGCGGCCGCTGTCTGCCATAATCACCGCTACCTCGTTGACGTCGTCGAGCGACGTAAATGCGAAGTGCCAGACCGAGCGTCGATAGCACACGCCCTGGCCGCCGTCACTGGTAAAAGCGCAGAGCGTGGCAAGGTCGGGAAGGCCGTCTTCGCCGGGTAGTGCAACCGCGATCAGGTATGGAACCTCGCGCATCGGAATGAAGGTCTGCTGCGAGTGCGGATGGCACTCCATCGTATCGATTGTGATTGAACGGGTACGGCTCGGCTGCAAGCGGTTAATCCACAAACGTGGCGTAGTGCCGGCGTCGAGTCCGGCAAACGGCATTGAAAAATCGCGCCGTCGCTGTTCAGTCTTGTTCTCGAGAACTTCGCCGTATATTTCGAACGCGTTCGCGCTCAACGGTTTTACATCGATGGTCGGTGCTGCGCCTGCCGTCGTCATATCAAACTGCCTTCCCTAAAGCACGTCGCGATGTAGTGAACATCGGTGTGCGACTAAAGACTACCGTTAGCACGGTTCCCAAGACTAAAAAACCCGCGAAAATCCACGCCGGGAGAGCGAATCCGCCGCTGACCTGACGACTCCATCCCAGCAGACTCGGCGCGATCACACCAGACAGGTTAGCCAATGAATTAACGACACCAATTGCCACGGCTAACACGGTACCGGTCATCAATTCGGAAGGCAGTGTCCATAGCAGCGCGTTGGAAGCATAGACGCCCATCGCCGCGAAGCACAGAGCGATCATGGCGGCCCAGTGCACGGGCAACAGGAACGCGAGAGCAATGAAACCGAGCGCACCGACCAGCGTCGCCGTGGCCAGATGCGCGATGCGTTCGCGATGGGTATCGGAATGGCGCGCCCATGACACCATCGCAATCACGCCAGCAAGATATGGCACGGCGCTCAGAAAACCAACCGCCGTATTGCTATAGCCAAAGCTCTTGATGATCTGCGGCAAAAAGAACGCGATGCCAGTCGTACCAAATACGATGCAAAACAGCGTGCCGGCAAGCAGCAGGACAGCGCGGTTCGCGAAGGCCGCTGACAACGGATAGCGCGCCTCCGAGTCGAGTGCGCGACGCTCGCTCTCGAGCATGCGTTCCAACCTGTCTTTCTCGTCGGGGCTTAGCCAGGTCACATCCGCGGGATGATCGGCCAGCCACCATAGACAACCGATACCGAGTACTATCGCCGGAATGGCTTCCAGTAGAAACATCCATTGCCAGCCGCGCAGGCCAGACACGCCGTTCATGCCGTCAAGGATCAGCCCGGAAATTGGACCACCGATCAGGCCCGACAATGGGATAGCAACAATGAAAATGCCTGTGACTCGTCCCCGGTAACTCGCGGTGAACCATCGGCTCAGATAAACCACAATGCCCGGGAAGAAGCCTGCTTCTGCCATGCCAAGCAGGAAGCGTAGTACATAGAAGCTCTTCTCGCCCGATACGAACATCATGGCGCCGGAGACCAGCCCCCAGGTCACCAGGATGCGAGCGATCCATCTTCTTGGGCCGACCTTCGAGAGTGCGAAGTTGCTTGGCACCTCGAACAGAAAATAGCTGACAAAAAACGCGCTTGCTCCGATTCCGTATGCAACGCTCGACAGCCCGACGTCCGCGTTCATCTGCAGCGAGGCGAACGCGATGTTGACCCGATCGACGAACGCGACGAAATAAAGCAGCATCAGGAAAGGCAGGATTCTCCATGCCACCTTTGTCATGACCGCTTGTTCGACACCGGAAACGTTGGCGCTTGCGACAGTATTCATCGGGGTGTCTCGTTCTGAGGGGTTGTGCCGTCACGGCGCGCATCCGGTCTCCGGTATGCGATAACTGGCATTATCAAAAGCCGCATTACAATAATCAACTATTGAAAATTATTCACACCGTATAAGAAAAGGTTATTGTGAACACGAGACTGCTGGGTATCTTCAGGACCGTCATGACGTCGCAGACCACAGTCGGTGCTGGCCGCGTGCTCGGGATCTCGCAGCCGGCTGTCAGCACTGCGCTGGGCCAGCTCGAATCGGAACTTGGATTCCCGCTCTTTAATCGCGTGGGGAACCGGCTGATCCCGCGCGAGGAGGCGAAGCTGCTGTTTCGCGCGTCAGAAGCCATGTTCATGTATTCCGAGGCTCTCGACCAGACCGTCGAGGACATCAAGGAGAACCGCCTCGGACATGTGCGCGTGAGCGCCACGCCGCAGCTCGGTCACTCGATACTTCCGCAGGCAATTCAGCGTTTCATGATCGGCAAACCCGACGTAAAGGTGTTTTGCGACGTCGTCGATTCATTCAAGGTGATCGAAAGCGTTGAATCGCTGGCGGCCGATTTCGGCCTGGCGATGGCGCTCGAACCCGAGCTTGACCAGTCGCTGAAGATGGTGAAGATCGCGTCGATCGAGATGGTTTGCGTCGTGCCCCATGGACATCCGCTTGCGCGGCGCAAACGTGTCGTGCCGGCCGATCTCGAACCGTATCCGCTGATCGGTCTGTCGAGTCTGGCGCGCGTCAGCACGCTGATTGCCGCCGCATTCCGCGACAGCGGCGTGCCGTACCGCGTGGCTGTCGAGACACGCTATTCGGAGACCGTGTGCAGGCTGGTAGCCGCCGGCGCCGGTGTCGCGGTGGTCGACGCACTGTCGGCCGTCGCACATACCGGTCAGCAGCCGATTGTCGCGCTGCCGTTTCGGCCGAAGAACACGATTGACGCCTGGGCGATTTCTTCGAAAGACCGCCCTCTGACGCGACTTGCGGAAGAGTTGCTGGTTGAAACACGTGGTGCGATGAAGGCGCTTCGGCCATAGAGTCCGTTAGACAACGCTCCAAGATCCGGTGGGTCATAGCGGACCGCCTTCTGCAACACAGGCCAATTGCGCCTGCGTGACGCCACCGCGCCGAGGTTAGAAACTCAGGGTTTCGTGTGCCTTGACGATTTCGCCGGCCACCGTCTCTATCTGCTCGCGTTTGAGCATGGCCTTTGAGCGCAGCAGCTGATACGCATCTTCTTCAGACATGCCGCGCGAGTCCATTACGATCCGCGTGGCCTGCTGGATCACCCGAACCTTCGCCTGCTTCTGCTCGAGCCGCTCGATGTATCGCTCACGTGCGCGGGACGCCTTGAATTGCGTGAGCGCGACGGCGATGGCGGTCAATAACCCAAACGAGCGGACCGGCGACGGGATCGTAGCGAACGCATTCAACCGCAGCACCGCTTCGATGGTGATTGGATTTTCGTAGGTCACGACCGGAATCACCGGTGGCGACGTGCTTGTTCCGAGCCACGGATAATCGATTGACAGCGTCTCAGGACGCATCGCCATGACAACGAGGCCGGTATCGGAAGGCAGGCTGTCGAGGCGCGGCCAGCATACCTGCACGTCACAGCCGATGCGCTGAAGCTGCGCGAGCAACTCTTCGCCATCCTGATCATGCGGATGAATCACTACGACCTTTAGCGAACGCAGGTCACGCAGGATCGTCGGCGTCTGCGCTGTCCGCTTCATCGATCCGCTCCCGCGCGTGCGAGTTCAGGATGGGCGTGCGCGGTCCACTCTGGCGTGCTGTGAAAGACGACATACGGATCCGCCTTCACGCGTTCAGGCGCGCGTCCGATTATATCGAAACGGCAATGCGCGTCGACCCGGCCGATCAACGGATGCAGGTATGTGTGGTTGTTGTACTCGTCGATACGCACGCGGCCTTGCGGCGCGTCGAACTCGAGTCCGGGCAACACGCGCAGCAACAGCGTCGGGTCGTCGGAGCCGACGCGACGGATCGCATCCGCGAGCAGATGCATCTGGAAATAGGAGGCTTCCCAGCACATGTTAGTCGGCTGATCTTCGCCGAAGCGGGCCTGATAGCGGGCGACGGCGTCGTGGTTCGCGGCTGTATCCACGCTCTGGAAATACGCGGCCGACGTGATGTGTCCTTCTGCGAGGTCGTTTCCCATTACCGCGATTTCGGCTTCACTGGTCATGTGGCTGGCGATAGGCGTGCGGTACGGATCGAGCCCGACCTGCGCAAACGCACGGTACAGATGCGGAATACCTTCGCCGACTACCGTGGAGAAAATGAAGTCGGGCGCAAGTTGCTTGATCCGCTTTGCGACATCCAGATAACTCTCCCACGGCGCATCGAGCGACAGATAGGTTTCGCCCACCTTTTCTCCGCCGCGTTCGAAGATCAGATCGCTCATCACGCGATTCGACTCGTATGGGCACACATAGTCTGAACCGATCATGCTCACGCGTGAGCCGAAGTGCGTAAGCATGAAACCGGCGAGCGGAAGTGTGTTCTGATTGGGCGCCGCACCGGTGTAGATCACATTGCGGCTGTATTCGAAGCCTTCATACGGTGTCGCATAGAAGAGCAGCGCATTGTGCCGTTCGACAATCGGAATGACCGCCTTGCGCGTACTGGACATATAACAGCCGACGATGACCCGAACCCGGTGTTCGAGAATCAGTTGTTCAGCGAGCTCGGCATAACGCTGCGGCTGGCATTGCGGATCTAGACAGACGAGTTCGATCTCGCGGCCTGACACCCCACCCGCGCGATTGATCTCCTCTACCGCAAGCATGGCGGCTTGCAGTTGAGTGAGCTCCGCGGCTGAGGTTACGCCTGAGCGTGAATACAGGACGCCAATCCTGATTGGGTCCGAGGTACGGCCGGCATCAATACGAGTCATTCGTCAAAACCAATGGGTCACCAGGGAAGTGCGCTGTTTGTGCATGTGGCACGTGACTGGTGCGCATTCGCACTGTCTTTGTGCGGTACTCCAGGCAGTCAGCCGCGCAAACTGCTTATTTATAATGCCTTCCGCTTTGACGGGGACGCAACTAATCAATTTGCGTCCGCTTCACAAAAGGGTTTTGCGGAAAACGTCCCTGCCGAGCGCAAACCGCTGGCATGACCATTGCTTAGACAGACACGCTGACCCGCCGTGCAGAACGGCGACCACCAGCATCCATTTCGCTGTCCGAGACAAAGGCGTCTTGAGCAGCACCGGCCAAAAAAGCCCGAAACCAGCTTGTCTGGTTCCGGGCTTTTTGCGTTTGCGATTTCTAATCCATGTCGGAGTGAAGCAAATGAAAAGACGTACCTTCCTGTCGGCAGTCGGCTCCGGATTGGTGAGCGCTGCAGGCACTGCGCTACCAAAGGCTGCGTTTGCCGCGGGAGCCAGCGATCCGATCAAGCTCGGCTTGCTGTTTTCGCAATCGGGCACGATGGCCAACGGCGAGTCGCTGCTAAAAGATACGGCACTGATGACGATCGATCAGATCAACGCCAAGGGCGGCGTGCTCGGGCGCAAGCTTCAGGGAGTCGTCGTCGATCCGGCGTCGGATTGGCCCATGTATGCACAGCTCTCGAAACAACTGATCCTGCGCGACAAATGCGCGGCGCTGTTCGGCTGCTGGACGTCGGTGTCGCGCAAGTCGGTGTTGCCGGTTGTCGAGTCGCAGGACAGTCTGCTGTTTTATCCGCTTCACTTCGAAGGCGAAGAGCAGTCGAAGAACGTCGTCTATCTGAACTCGCCGCCGAGCAGCTCGGTGCTCCCGGCGATCGATTACCTGATGAGTGACCAGGGTGGCGGCGCCAGGCGCTTCTATATGATCGGCAGCGACTACGTCTGGCCGCGCACGATCAACAAGATGCTCAAGGGCTATCTGAAGACCAAGAACATTCCTGACTCGGCATGGCGTGAACACTACGTTCCATTCGGGCAGTCGAACTTCCAGACCATCGTGCGCGACATCAAGGACTTCGCCGCGCAACCGGGCGGCCAGGCCATCGTCGTGATGACCGTGGTCGGCGATTCGATTCCGGCGATGTTCAAGGAAGCGATCAATCAGGGCGTGCGCGCAACCGATATTCCGATTCTTGGTCTGGACGTGGTCGACAGCGATCTGGAAGGCCTCGATACGAAGCAACTGGTCGGCCATCTGAGCTGCTGGTGCTACTTCCAGAACGTCGATACGCCGCAGAACCGCCAGTTCAAGAGCGACTGGAAGAACTACGTCAGCGCCCATAACCTGAAGCATCGGCCGGACATGGTGATCGACCCTATGGTGTCGACCTACCTCGGCATCAATCTGTGGGCGCAGGCTGCCGCAAAAGCTCACTCCACCAGCACGGACGCGGTGCGCAAAGCGCTCGCGGGTCAGTCGATGGTCGATCCGGCGGGCTACACGGTGAAGATGGATGCTTCCTCGCAGTACTTGTGGCGTGGCGACATGATCGGCTCGATCAACGCGACTCAGGGCTTCGACATTTTGTGGAAGTCTAAAGACATCGAGAAGCCGGTGCCATTTAGCCCGTTCATCGGCAAAGCTTGATAGTCCCTGTCGCATAGTCAGGCAGTTGTGGGATCGGCATACACAAGCATGCCGGTCCTCCTAGCAGGATCGAATGGAAACACCCATGATCAACTTCAGGCAGATCTTTCGCGCGATCGCTTGTCTGGCGCTTGTTTGGGCCACTACCGCGAGCGCCGCGCCGGGCCGCGCTGCGATGCTCACATCGTTCTGCGCGACGAACGGCGATAAGGCCGCTGCACTAGAGCAACTTGTCGAAACCGGCGTGTCGGACGATACGCATGAGCGTGCGTGGGCGCGTCAGGTCGTCGATGCGATTCGTAACGGCGCGCTGGTGTGCGGCACAGACGGTCAGGTGACGCTGCGGGGAAATCCTGCGCTCGACGCCGCAACCCTCCAGCCACGCGCCAATGCGCCCGCGGATTCACCCTATGTGCCGAGCATCGTGATAATGCGCAAGCTCGCGGTGGTGTCGGCGGAAATGGACCTGTTCTCGCCGCAGCAGGACACCCGCGCGACGGCTGCGCGGCAAGTCGACAAATTCTTTGCATTGCTCGATCCCGCTGTCGTCGCCCATGCGCTCAAGGCCCAGCACGACCCGGATACCGCGACCATTCTCACGCTGGCGCTGGCTAAACGTGGGCTGAACAGCAATGTGAAGGCCGACCGCCTGGCTGCGATCAAGGCTGTGGCCGAGGTCCCAAGCGAAACCGCGCGCACCGCGCTGGCGAACTTCGCGGCGCAGGATTCCGTGCGCTCGGATCCGGACGTGCTGGCTGCAGTGCAGGGAGCGATTCGCAACATGGACACGTGGCTGTCGCTCGGCAAGGGCTTGTCGATTCTGTTTAGCGGCTTGAGCTATGCCGGCGTGTTGTTGCTGACGGCGCTCGGCCTGTCGATCGTGTTCGGCCTGATGGGCGTGATCAATCTCGCGCATGGCGAATTCATCATGATCGGCGCGTACTCCACGTATCTCGTCGAACGTTTCATGCAGGCGTATCTGCCGGGCTGGTTCGACACCTACATTTTCGTGGCGATTCCCGTGGCGTTCGTGATCTGCGCAGTGTGCGGCATGTTGCTCGAATTCTTCGTCATCCGGTTTCTGTATCGCCGGCCGCTCGAGACGCTGCTCGCTACCTGGGCGGTCAGCATCGCGTTGATCAAGCTGATTCAGGTGCTGTTCGGCTCGCAGAACGTCGAGTTCATCACACCCGGCTTTCTCAACGGCGGCATGCAGGTCGCACCCGGCTTTTTCGTGACCTACAACCGCGTGTTTGCCATCGTGCTCGCCGTGTTGATCTTCGTCGCGACCTTCGCCGTGGTTCGCTTCACGAAGCTTGGTTTGCTGATGCGGGCCACCACGCAGTTGCGCGACATGGCGCGCTGCCTCGGTGTACCCGCCGAGCGAGTCGATCGCATCGCGTTCGGACTTGGGGCAGGCCTCGCGGGCCTGGCCGGCGTGGTGTTGACGCAGATTGCCAGCGTCAATCCGTCGATGGGCACGGGCTTCGTCGTCGACTCGTTCATGGTGGTGGTGCTCGGCGGTGCAGGCAGTCTCGCGGGGACAGTCGTGTCGTCGCTCGCGCTCGGCGAAATCAACCAGTTTATCGAACCGTTCTACGGAGCGGTTGCCGCCAAGGTGGCCGTGCTTCTGCTCATTGTGCTGATTATCCAGAAGCGCCCGCAAGGACTCTTTGCATTGAAGACCCGCGTATGAATACGTTTCCCGATCCGTGTACCAGCAGGAGATTCACCTTGTCGGCGTTCGCAACGAAATGGATGGGCCAGTCCGTGGAGGTCGGCATCGTCCCGGTGCTGGTCCTGCTGGCGATCTATCTACCCTTTGCCTATTTTGTGATTCCGGAGTCGAATGCGCTGCATCTGTCGCTGTTCGGCATCAACCTGATCGGACAGATCATGTGCTTCGCGCTGCTCGCGCTGGCGCTCGATCTCGTGTGGGGTTATGCGGGCATCCTGAGCCTCGGGCACGGCATCTTCTTTGGCATAGGCGGCTATATGATGGCCATCTATCTGCTGAACGGCGCGTATGCCGACACGCATGTATTGCCGGACTTCCTGCAATACATGGGTGCGAGCGACTTTCCCGCGGTATGGAAAATGCTGTCGCGGCTGGATGTGACGATCGTCGCCACGATCGTCGTCACCGTGCTGGTGGCGGGCGCGTTCGGCTTCGTCACGTTCCGCTCGCGCATCAATGGCGTGTATCTGTCGATCATCACTCAGGCGCTCACTTATGCCCTGATGCTGCTGTTGTTCATCAACGACGTGGGCCTCGGCGGCAACAACGGCATGACCGGTTTCACGAGCCTCGCGGGCCGTAAGCTTGCCGCTACGTCCACGCAGATAGGCCTCGCGGTGTGTTCGTGCCTGCTGCTGGTGGTGGCCTATGTCGGCGTGCGCTTTCTCGCGCGCTCCAGTTTTGGCAGGGCCTTGATCGCGGTGCGCGACGACGAAGCGAGGATGCGCTTTCTCGGCTACCGCACGCATACGTTGAAGCTCTTCGCGTGGTGTCTGTCGGCGGTCCTCGCGGCGTTTGCCGGGATGCTGTACGTGCCGCAGGTCGGCATCGTCAACCCGACTATCGTTTCGCCGCAGCTGTCCGTCGAGATTGCCGTGTGGGTGGCCATCGGTGGGCGCGGCACCCTGATCGGTGCAATCGTCGGCGCTATCGTTGTCAACGGACTCAAGTTCTGGCTGACCGCGCAACTGCCGGCGCTGTGGCCGTTCATTCTTGCCGGCGTCACACTCGTGATCGTCGTCTATTTCAGCAATGGCCTGTGGGGTACGCTCATGGCCGCTGGCAGCGAAACCAAAGGGGGCGGCCAATGAACCAGCCACAACCGGCCACTGCCGTCTACATCAGCGGCCTGTCTGTCACGTTTTCCGGCTTCGCGGCAATCACGAACCTGTCGATGGAGTTTCGATACGGCGAGATTCGCGCCATCATCGGTCCGAACGGTGCGGGCAAGACGACCTTGATGGACGTCATCACGGGAAAGACCCGGCCGTCAGGCGGTGAGGTCTTTCTGAACAAGGTCACGAATCTGGCGACACTCGACGAAACGTCCATCGCGCGACTGGGCATCGGCCGCAAGTTCCAGAAGCCGAGCGTGTTCGAAGCGCTGCGGGTTCGCGAAAACCTCGAACTGGCGATTCGCAACGGTCGTGGCTACGCGGAGATGGTTCGCTCCCGCCTCGGCGCACAGCAGAACCGGCGCATTGACGAAGTGCTCGAGACGATCGGTCTCGAGAATGAAGGGCCCCGGATTGCTGGCACGCTGTCGCACGGTCAGAAGCAGTGGCTCGAAATCGGCATGCTGCTTGTCGCCGATCCGCAAGTGATCCTGCTCGACGAACCGGTAGCCGGCATGACCGACCACGAAACCGCACGCACCGCCGAACTGATCGAGCGGCTCAAGTCGCCCGAGCGGGCGGTGGTGGTGATCGAACACGACATGGATTTTGTCGGCAAGATCGCGGACCTCGTCAGCGTACTGCATGAAGGGCAGCTACTGGGCGAGGGATCGATGGAGAGCGTGCGCAACGATCCACGCGTGATTCAGGTTTATCTCGGACGATGAGCATGCTGAAGATTTCCGCACTAAATCAGTTTTACGGCAGCAGCCACACGTTGCGCGACGTGTCGCTGAATGTGGCCGAAGGCGCCTGCACGGTCGTGCTTGGCCGTAACGGCGTGGGCAAGACGACCTTGCTAAGGTGCCTTGTGGGGTTGCTGCCGGTCAAAGGCGGTGAAATCGAACTGGCGGGCCAGCCGCTGACGCGCACGCCGTCGCACCGGCGCGTGCTGGCGGGTCTCGGCTACGTACCGCAAGGACGCGAGATTTTTCCGCAACTCAGTGTCGAGGAAAACCTGCGCATCGGCGCCTACGCGGGCGAGCGCAATCAGACCACCAAGGGCAAGCAATTTTCCTTCGACGACGTCTTTCATACCTTTCCTGTGCTGAAGACGATGCGCCGGCGCATCGCGGGGAATCTGTCGGGCGGACAGCAGCAGCAGCTTGCGATTGGCCGGGCGCTTCTGACCAATCCAAAGCTGCTGATTCTCGACGAGCCGACCGAGGGCATTCAGCCGTCGATCGTGATGGAGATCGAGGCGGTGATCCGCTCGCTGAAAGGATCGCTGTCGATCCTGCTGGTAGAACAATTTTTCGATTTCGCGCAGGCGGTAGCCGACGACTATGTCGTGCTGGTGCGCGGCCAGGTCGTGTCAGCGGGGCCTGGGGACCAGATGGAAGCCAATAACGTCAGAGCGCTAATTTCAGTGTGATGCGGCGTCACCGGTACGCCCATCACGTCGACACAACCTACATTTGAACAGGAACACCGTAATGAACTGGCTCGAACAATCAATCATGCATACGCGCGGCGTCGCACGCGGCCAGGTTCGCGAAACGCATGAACTCAGCGAATCCCGACAGGGCACGTTTCACTACACCATCGGACCGTACTCGACGCCGGTGATGAACATCGCCCCGGGCGACCGGGTGGTGGTTGAGACACGCGATGCATTTGACGGCAAGATCCTCACGGAACAGGATCTGCCAAGTCAGAAGTTGCGGGTGCCGTTTCTGAATCCGCAAAGCGGCCCCATCATGATCGAAGGCGCGGAGAAAGGCGACGTGGTGGCGGTGTACATCGAATCGATGCTGCCGCGCGGCGACAATCCGCGCGGCACCTGCTGCCTGATTCCGCGCTTCGGCGCGCTGACCGGTACGGAATACACCGCAACACTCAATGAGCCGTTGCCCGAGATCACCCGCAAGATCGACGTGGACGAAGAAGGCGTCTACTGGAGCAAGCGCGTTACGCTGCCGTACAAGCCGCATATCGGCACGCTGAGCCTGTCGCCGGAAATCGACTCGATCAATTCGCTCACGCCGGACAGCCACGGCGGCAATATGGACGTGCCCGACATGGGCCCGGGCAGCATCACTTATCTGCCGGTCCGCTCCGAGGGTGCGCGGCTCTTTATCGGCGACGCACATGCCTGCCAGGGCGACGGCGAAGTGTGCGGCACCGCCGTCGAATACTCCAGCACGACCACGATCCACGTCGATCTGATCAAGGGCTGGCACATCGAATGGCCGCGCCTCGAAACCGATGAACTGCTGATGGCGATCGGCAGCGCGCGCCCGCTTGAGGACGCGACGCGCATCGCGTACCGCGAACTGGTGCTGTGGATGGAAAAGGAATACGGCTTCGACCGCTGGGATGCCTACATGATGCTCAGCCAGTGTGGCAAGGTGCGGCTGGGCAATTTTGTCGACCCGAAGTATTCGGTCGGCGCGGCGATCAGCAAGAAATATCTCGCACCGGCTAACTAGGGAGACGCCACGATGGATTTGAAACTCAAAGGTTTGAAGGCACTTGTCACCGGCGGCACCAAGGGTATCGGCCGCGCCATTGCGCAAACGCTGGCAGCCGAAGGCGCGGACGTCGCGCTTTGCGCCCGTGATAGTGCCACCGTGGAACAGACGGTGGCCGACATCGTGCAGGTCACGGGTGGCGCGGTCAAGGTGTGCGGCGCCTCGGTTGACGTTTCGAATGGTCCGGCGTTACAGGCCTGGACACGCGACGCCGCCGCGCAACTGGGCGGCATCGACATCGTCGTCGCCAATGTGAGCGCGCTGTCGATCGGCAACGATCTCGAATCGTGGCGCAAGGAATTCGAAACCGACTTGATGGGCACGGTCAACCTGGTCGACGCCGCGATGCCGTTTCTCGAAGCGAGCAAAGCCGCCTCGATCATCGCGATATCGAGCGTGTCCGGCCGTGAAATCGACTTTGCCGCCGGCCCTTACGGGACCTTCAAGGCGGCGCTGATCCACTACATGCAAGGCCTCGCGTACCACCTCGCGCCGAAGGGCATCCGAGCGAACGCCGTATCGCCGGGCAACGTCTATTTCGAAGGCGGTGTGTGGGATCACATCGAACATAACGATCCGAAGCTGTTCGCGGAAGCACTCGCGTTGAATCCCAGCGGACGCATGGCGCGCCCCCAGGAGATCGCGAACGCGGTCGCGTTCGTCGCGAGTCCGGCGGCGAGCTTCGTGAGCGGGGCGAATCTTGTAGTGGATGGCGCGCTCACGCGCGGGGTGCAACTCTAAGTGCCGAGGAGCTGCGTCACTCAGGTCGATTCGACAAAAAACCAGGCGACCAGCCGTTTCCTGGACGCAGCCTGATTGTCAACTCGCAAGGTTGGCCGGCGCCGGCCTTGCCAGTCCAACGGACGAAGAAATTCTGATGGCGTCGGTGCATCTGGCCGGCGCGCGCCGGCACCGGCAATCACCGCGTTTAATCACGTATTGCGGGACCGCCGTCCTGATATCTACTGAGACGGGCAGTCGATCGTAAGCGTTCACCCCTCCCTGCGCCTATACGCCCGTATAGGCGGGGTACGCTAACGCGGCATTGGCGTATCCAACCGTAGAGAAGATTCGCCCTCGGGCTCGATCTAATCTTCTCTCATCGCTACACGGATCCACATCCGCAGCAACTCACATGACGAGTACACGATCGTGCCGTGGCTTGGCAGGACTGTTTATCGCCGTACGGTCGACTTCTCCTCAGTATGTATGCAATAGCCGCACAGTCAGAATCTGTTTGATCGCTACCTTTGTTCAACTACTGTTTCACTCTCTCCTGAAGCGGGGCACGATCTTGAACGCTGAACACAATGCAACTTTGGACATGCCGTCAGAGATGACGTTGACGTGCGCACGTTTACGATGACGATCGTGGAAGCACTGTCCAATTCGCTCTTCGCATTGTGTTGGCATGACTGATCAAGGCCCACACAAGCGCCTGAGACGTGCCGACGTAGGCGGTACGCTTCTCGGTCTGGCTCCGGCAGCCTTTGCATGCAATCAGGCGAAGCCATGAAGTGGGCTGCGGATACCTTAGCGATCTTGCGCGATTTGCACTCGCTGAAAGTGGTTGTGATTCATCCGCAGGATCAGGGTGGCGATGCGCCCCGAAACCCTCTCGGTCAATTTTCCGTGGCTCGGAACCAGCCTGTCGCCGCCCGTGATTTCGGTGGTGAGCTACGAGAATCCGATCACCGTCGAAGCGGTGCTGCGCCTGAACGCACTGGCGACGATACCGTCGCCGGTGCGCTCCTTCGGATTGCTGACCGCGCTTGCGGTGGCGTTGGCGCAATGTCAGGCATTGCGGAAGCGCGATCGATACATTGAGCGGCTCGAGAAGAAGCAAGCGAAGGTTCGAGTGATCCAGCAGGCCACGCAGCTTGTGATGGAAAAGCGTGGCGTGTCGGAAGAACATGCGTATCAATTGCTGCGCTCTAAGGCAATGCTCAAGCGCGAGCAGATCGAGGTAGTGGCGAGCGAGATCGTCAAGGCGCAGGAAACGCTAACTCTTTAGCCCACTCGAATACGCGCGTTCATTTTACGGGTGAACCAAGCGCGATGATTCAAACCCTGGCGCATCCAAATCGTTGAAACGAGAAAATGTCGTATCCGTCCGCTGTCGTCATCCGCATCCGCGCGCTTCTGCCTCAGCCATTGACGTAGCAGGCACATGGATGGCGGGTCGCGATCAGCGTCGCAACGGCACGCTCAATCGTCCAGTAGCGCTTCGAGCACCGTCACGTCGAGCGGATGCGCGAGCAGCGGTGCCAGTTCGCGAACCAGTTCCTTAAAGTGCCCGGTGCCCTCATGCTCGGTGAGCGCTGCGCGGCTTGCCCAGCGCTCGAAGAAGACGAAACGCTCGGCGCGATCGAGGTCGCGGTGCGGTGTATAAAGCAGGCAGCCCGTCTCGGCGCGACTCGGCGCTACACAACGCAACAGCGCCTGCTGGATCGCGTCGGCGGTGCCGGGTTTTCCTTGAACGACTGCGATTACACGGATTTCGGATGACATGCGGTGTTCTCCTTGGCAAAGCGCACGAGTTTAGCGCCATACTTCAAACCATGCTTGACCTGCCAGGCAATCAATCCGTCTGATCGGCAACGCGTATGCAGCGGAATCTCGCACGCGGGATGAACGCCGCCGGCGAGCGGGAGTTCCGCTCACGGGGGAGATCGCGAATCCTCGCGAGACATTGAGCATTTAGCGGTAGCGGCTCGTCAGGCGTTAGCGGCGCTCACGGTGCATTTTCATATAGCGTGCAAGAGCACAGTGCGCGTTTGCCTGCACGCGGTGCACGACATCGACGGCTTCGTTATCACGGAGCAGATGCACTGCGGCCATCTGCGCCAAGCCAGCACTTCGCGATCGAAGTGGTCAAGGCCGCGCTTGCGCGTATGACGCGCTCGAGCCGTCCGTGCATGCATTTTGTACCGCCTCGCCGGAGCTCGCGCTCGAGCAGGCCGAGGCAGTCGAGCGCATCGTGATGGCAGGGGGCGATCCTGGTCCGCTCGCTGGCGTGCCGTTCGGGATCGAGGACCTCATCTCCGCCGCGGGTATTCGCATGACGGGCGGCGCGCCCGCCTACGAGAACTTTATCGCGGACGAAGACGATGTCGCCGTCGAACGCATGAAGCAGGCTGGCGCGATCGTCATCGGCAAGACCAACGTACCCGAGTTCGGCTATAGCGGCGTCGGCCACAACCCAATTTTCGAAACTACCCGGAATCCCTGGAATCTGGCGATGCCCCCCGGAGGATCGAGCGCTGGTTCGGCCGCGGCGGTGGTATCGGGCATGTGTCCAATCACGCTCGGCAGCGACGGCGGCGGTTCGGTGCGCATCCCGGCCGCTCATAGCGGCATCTTCGGCATGAAGGCGTCAATGGGACGCGTGCCGCTCTATCCGGGCTGCCGCGACGAACTGTATCCGGGATTCTCGGGCTGGGAATCGCTCGAACACATTGGTCCGCTCACGCGCACCGTCGCAGACGCAGCGCTGATGCTGTCCGTCATCTCAGGCCCCGACGAGCGCGAGCGGTTATCCCTTCCCGCCGCCGACATGGGCGCTGGGTTCGATCGCGGCGGTCATCGTGCACATATGGGTACCGGAATACGGCGAAGCGCTGATCGGGCTGGTGGTAAGCGGCGCGACATACGCGGTTAGCGGCCAGGAGGCCCTTAGATAAATATCAATCTACGAACCGGATCCAATGGCTGCGGTATGCGCAGTTTTCAGTTGCACGGATTCGGCGCGCTCCACAGCCGGCGGCCCCTCCGGGAACGCCGACTCCCAGCCGCCGCCAAGGGCCTTGTAGAGGGAGACGAAATTGATTGAGGCGATTGCACGGCTCTGCGCCAGATCGCTTTCGGCGTTCAGCAGATCCCGCTGCACTGTGAGCACGTTGAGGAAATCGATCGCACCCTCGCGATAGCGCTGCTGCGCGACCGCGAGTGCGATCTGGTCCTGCTGCACCACCTCCTGCAGCCGGTCGCGACGGAGCTGCTCGGCATCGTAGGCCGACAGCGCGTCATCCACTTCATGCCAGGCCTGCAACACCGTACGCTGGAAGACGATCGCCGCTTCCTGTTGCTGAGCCTTGCGCAGCTCGAGCGTGCCCTTGAGTCTTCCGCCCTGGAAAATGGGCAGCGAGATCGAAGGACCGAGGACGAACTGATGTGACGCCCAGTCACCCAGGCTCGAAAGCTGGAGCGACTGGGAGCCGAGGCTGCCCGTGAGCGAGATCTGAGGATAGAAATCAGCCTGCGCGACGCCGATCTCCGCCGTCGCGGCGTGCAGTTGGGCTTCCGCCCGCCGGATATCTGGCCGCCGTCGTACAAGTTCCGACGGAAAGCCGATCGGCGCGCGGACCGGCAGGGACGGAATGTCGCGCGCGTCCGCCAACGTCTGTCCGAGCGCACCGGGTTCTTCGCCGAGCAGGAAGCTCAGTGCATTGACCAGCGCATCGCGGCGGGTCTGCAGCGGCGGCAGCCGCGCTTCAATCGACGCAACCTGCGCCGAGGCGTTGGCGACGTCCAGGTTGGTCGTGACGCCCTCGGTCAGCCGCAGGTGGGTCAGCTTGACCGTGTCGCGGGCAAGCGCGAGATTCTTGTTCGTGATGCCAAGCAGGGTCTGCGTGGCGCGCAACTCGATATAGTCGCGGGCAAGCTCGGCCTGGGCGGAAAGCAAAATAGCGCGGCGGTCCTCAACCGATGCCTGCATGGCCGCGTTGGCTGCTTCCACGCCGCGCCGTGCATGGCCCCACAGGTCCAACTCCCAGGACGCGTCGAAGCCGTACTGCCACAGGTTGTAGGGCGGTGATCCGCTCGTGCCCGGCAAGCTCGCGACACCGAATGCGGAGTCGCCACTCGCGGATTCGGGCTGTGCTTCGGCAGGATTGACGCCCAGTAACGAAACAATGCCATTCGGGCTCGCCTGCTCGCGGTTGTAGGACGCCGCACTGCCTATCATCGGATACTGCTCCGCCCCGGCGACGCGCAACCCGGCGCGGCTTTGCAGGAGCCGCGCCGAGGCGGCCTGCACGTCGAGATTGTCACTGGCGAGGCGCGACTCCAACGCGACCAGCTCGGGATCGCCCAACAAGGACCACCACTCGGGCGCGAGCGTTGCTTCTACCGGGCGGCTCGGCGCCTGGGCGTGGTTGGCGCGGGTGAAATCAGTCGGCGCCGCAACATTGGGCCGCTGGAAGTTCGGTCCGACCGTGCAGCCGGCAAGCATGGCACCCGACAGAAGGGCTAGCAGAGGAGCCCGAATGGAGAGAACGCGCGCCGTCACTTTTTCTCCGTCCCTTCGACCGGTGCTTCGCTGGTGGCGACATTGACAGTCGGCTCGACCGAAAGACCCACGCGCAGTCGCGCCGCCTCGGGTTGTCCTGGATCGATGATGATCTTGACCGGCAGGCGTTGGACGATCTTGGTGAAGTTGCCTGTGGCGTTGTCGGGCGCAATCGGCGCGAACGCGACGCCCGTCGCCGGCGCAAGGCTGTCGACATGGCCCTTCAGGACGAGGCCCGGAAAGCTGTCCACGATGATGCGCGCCGGCTGATGCTGGCGCATACGGGCAAGCTGATTCTCCTGAAAATTGGCAATGACATACGCCTGCGACAACGGCACCACCGCCAGCAATGGGGTGCCCGCGCCAACGAATGCGCCCACGCGGATCGAGCGCTGGCCGACCATACCGTCGATCGGCGCGCGGATTTCCGTATAGGAGAGGTTGAGCTTCGCCTGATCGAGCGCGGCCTGCGCGCGTGCCAACGCACCGAGCGCCTTGTCGCGCCCCGCCTGCAGGATCTCGAGCTGCTGCTGGGCAGCAAGCAGCGCGGCACGGTCGCGGTCCCGGCCGGCTTGCTGCTGGTCGAGCGCGGTCACCGCGTGCTGTTGCTCCTCCATAGTGCCGGCACCGCCCGCTGAGAGATCGCGGTAGCGCGTGGCGTTGGCACGCGCGAAGGCGATGGCGGCCTCGTCGGAGCGCAAGGTTGCTTGCGCCTGTGCGACGAGCGCGGGGTGTTGCGCAATCTGCGCTTCGAAATCACCCACAGCGGCCATCGCTACCTTCAGGTCCCCCTCAGCGCTCGCAAGCGCGGCGCGATAATCCCGGTCATCAATGCGGGCGAGAAGCTGGCCCGCCTTCACCACCTGATTGTCATCGACCAGCACTTCGGCAATCTGGCCGGCCACGCGTGGCGCGACGAGCGTGTAATCGGCGCTGACGTAGGCGTCGTTCGTTGTTTCGGCGTCGGGTTGGGAGACCAGCCTAGTGCCACCCCAGCCGCAACCTACCAATAGCAGGGCGAAGGCCCCCAGCAAGACCGTCTTTCGGGATGGTTGACTTGGTAATGACATGTTCGATGCGTTCAGCGGGAAGTTGTCTGCGTGGCTGCACGGGGCGGACGAACGCGCACAGGCACGATGGGAACGAGCAGCACAAGTGCGATCGCAATGGCCGCCATGACGAGATAGAGGTCGGCCGACGTGAGCACGACCGCCTGCGCGTGAATCCGCGCGGCCAGATCGCCAAACGTCCCCGTGCGGGCGGCGCCTTGCCCGGCGACCAACGGCTCGCCGCCCAGCCGGTCGACGAGCATCACGGAATGGTAGTGCTCGCGCGCGGTACCCAGCCCTTCCACCAGGGCAGTGCCCACCGCCGCGGCAAAGCCCTTCACCATGTTGAACATGGCCGAGGCGAATGGGCCCTCTGTTGGCGACAGGCCGGTCGTCACTTCCATCAGCAGCGGGATCACGGCCATCGGCTCGCCGACCGTCAGAAGCGCCTGGAGCAAGTAGAAGTTCTCGCGCACCCAGTCCGAGGTCATGAAGCTGCCGAGGACGCAAGAGGTCGCCATAAGGGTGAGACCAAGCCCCAGCACCCAGCGGCAATCGACGCGTTCGATGTTGAGGATCGCAGCCGTAACAGGTAACGCGATGAGTTGAGGCAGGGCAACCACCAGCGCCAGCGGCGCGGTCTGCAGCGGCCGATAGCCGCGCACCTCGGCGAGATAGTCGCTGGGGATGACGGCCACGCCCAGTAGAACCACCAGCACGCCGGCAAGCGTGACCAGCGAATGCGTGAAATTGCGTTGGGCCAACATTCGCAGCTTGAAGAAAGGCAGCGGGTGCGACCACTCGTTCAACAGGAACAAGCAGAACAGCAGGCCTCCTCCACCGAGCATTACGCAGATCAGCGGCGAGTTCAGCCAATCCAGCCGGTCGCCCTGGTACAGCCCGATCACCAGCATCGAGATGGCGGGAAAGCCGGTGAGCAAGCCAACCCAGTTGAACGAGCGGATACGTTCCAGCCTTAGCGAATCCTGTGGCAGGCCATAGGCAATGGCCGCGCTGCTGACGAGGCAAAGGGGCACCACCTGCCAGAACACCATGCGCCAATTGACGTAGTCGGTCCAGAAAGCGGCTAAGGGTGTCCCCAGGTTGGGTCCGAACGTAGCGGTGAGCGCATAGCCGGCGAGTCCATAGAGCTTGATGTTGGGCGGCAGGTAGCGCAGCGCTGCGGTCATCAGCATTGGCGGCAGGCAGCCCCCGGCCAGCCCCTGCAGCGCCCTCAGGACAGCGAGTGTCTCGACATTGGGAGCGAACGGGCAAAGCAGGCCCAGCAGCGCAAACGTCAGCGTTGCGCCGATAGTGAAACGCCGCAGTGAAAAGGTGATCGAGCACCAGGGCGCGAACGCCATGGCCGAGACGTTGGTGGCCTCAAAGAGAGCTGTCAGCCAGGTTCCCTCGTCGTGGCCAATTGAGAGTGCGCCGCGCACGTCCGTCATCGCCACTTCGGTGACATGCTCGTTCAGCCCGGCCGCGAGCGAAGTGAGCAGCATGCCCAGCAGTCCGATCGCAATCCGAAGCCCGAAAGCGGCTGGTGCGAGCGGAGCAGGCGCCACAGGCGCCCGCGGGGTCGGCGCGGGTGCCAAAACTTCGACGGGCGTCATATTGAGGGGGCAGCAAACGCGAACGAAGCCGTGGCCGCCACGCCTTGGCCGGCCGCGTCGGTGAGGCCGAGCGCTGCCATGGGCCCGACGCCGCCACAGAAAGGCTTAAACTGGGACCAGATGGTAGCGAACAAATGTCGACGCGAACTCGGCACGGCTTATACTCGGGGTGTGTAGTGGATTACCCTTACTTTAGCAACTCCAACCTCGGCCATCTCGTTCAAAAATGCCAATGTTCGTCGCAATACGGACAACCCTCTCATCATTTTTTACTCAGTAATCTGACTTCGGAATAGCTACATTCGTCGCACTATGGACAGTTTTCGAACCATCGAGGATTGCCACCGCTCGCCCCGCGCGATTGCGGCCTTGGCAAGCGATTATCCGCATGGCTATTACATCGCTCCGCACCGCCACCTACGTGCGCAGCTGATTCATGCGCTGACCGGCGTGATGACGGTCATGAGCGAACACGGGAGTTGGATCGTGCCGGCGGGCCGCGCCGTGTGGATGCCGGCCGGGTCCGACCATGCGGTGCGTTTCTTCGGCGACGTCGGCATGCGCACGGTCTATGTGGCCCCTGACGCCCGCCCGAGCCTGCCGGCCGGCTGTGAGGTCGTTGAAGTATCGCCGTTTCTGCGCGAAGCAATCGTCGCCGCGACGCGCGTACCGCTGGACTACGAGTTTGGCGGTAGGGATCACCGCGTCATGGAGCTGATTCTCGACGAGCTCGCGACAGCGCCACGGCTGCAGTTGCATGTGCCTATGCCCCGAGACCCGCGGCTCATGCTTCTGTGCGAGCAGCTGGTCGCAAGCCCTTCCGCACCGGTGACACTCGCAGATCTTGCCGTCGGGATCAACGTCAGCGAGCGAACGCTCGCCCGCCTGTTCCATCGCGAACTCGGAATGAGCTTCGGGCAGTGGCTGCGCCGCATGCGCCTGTTGCTAAGCCTGCCACGTCTCGCGGCGGGCGTGTCGGTGTTGCAGGTCGCGCTGGAGCATGGCTATGACAGTCCCAGCGCCTACTCCGCGATGTTCCGGCGGACGCTCGGCATCGCGCCAACCGCCTACCTGAACGCGCAATAGCTGACCATTGAATGCGAATTGCGCAGAGGACCGTAGCCGACCGATTCCAGTTCGCCGAGTTCTTGCATCAGTTGGGCATCTTGCGAGTTGGCGATCGGCGACTCGCGGTCGACGATTTTTCAAGCACCTCTCCGCGCAGTGCGTCGAACCGCCTAACGTGGATCAGTCTGCAACAGGTGATTGCGTTCGCTCAGGCCACCCGAAGAGCCGTCCAGGCTGATCGCCGGATGCCCCCCGCGTCAACGATAGCCGTTATTTCGATAGCATAGGGAGGCCGACATGCCCGTGCAGTGGGGAAACTCGGTATAGTTCGAAAGCGCGGGCATTTCGGTTGCCCCATTCTGAAGGATGTCCATATGATTCCAATCGGTGTAGCAGCCACAGTACTCAGCGGCGTGAGCAGCGCCATCGGTTCCGGGCTGTCGAAGCTGACAGGCCAAAGCTCCACGAGTGAATCGAGCCAGCCGGGTTTTGCAGCACATCTGAAGGCGGCAACGTCACAGAGCAGTCTTGGCAAAACCGTGCAACACCATCACGCGCATGGCGCAGTAAGCGCATTGGCAGATTGGTCGCCATCGTCATCGCAATCCACTACCGGTTCCGGTACGACAGCGGTCGGCTCGGTTATCAATATCAGCGCCTAAATTACCACCGCATAGGAGTCGACCAGCCGTGCCTGGCCGAATTGTGCCCGGCCAGTGGTCGAATCGATCGTCATGTAATGCGAGGGATTGCTTTCGCGATCCGGTATTCCGTCATCGATTGGCGGCTCGCTATAGGAGCCTGGTGGGCTGTAGTCGCCGAACTGGAGCGAACGGCTCAAGGCGGCCCGGAGCCAGCGTGCTGGCGCTGTGCGACCCGGTGGTCAGCGGCACCGCGCCGGACACCGTGTCGACACTGGTGTGGCGCGTCGCGGCGCCATCTGGTCACTGTACCCCTACGCAGGCGTGCGTCTGGGGAACGGGTGTGGTCTGACGCGGACGGGCCGCCCAGGCTCGAGGTCGACCCGCGGGATCGGTGCACGCTGCACGTGCTGGGGCAAAGGCAGCAAGCGCCGCTCGATTCCGCTGCCGTCCGTCTGCATGCCGGCGCTGCGCGCCTACCGTCTTGCACGGACCCTGCCGGAACGAACGTCGCCCTTTGAACGGGTGTCTCTCATTCATACTGAGAAGCGCGTCATGGCGGGTCACAACGGACTGTACGACGAGGTCAAGGCCGTACTGCTGGCCGCTGAAGCGCCGGTGGCGTCGGGCGACCTGACGACGCTCACGATGCTGCGTGCAGCCTCCACTCACTGGTTACGGCATGGCTATGCGCGCGCGCTGGTAGTCGATCACGCAGTACCGCTGCCGGTTGCGCAGGCGTTGCTCGGTCACGCGTCCGTGCAAACGACCGCCGAGCGCTGACGCGACCGAAAGAGCCGACAAAGTCCAGACGAAAAAAAGGCCTCGCCACTGGCGTAGCGAGGCCGAGTCCCATGTCAAGGAGATGTCATGGAGGAGACGGCTCAATCATAGCGGTGCGTCATCGCGCCCCCAAACAATGGTTCGCCATATGCTTATCCGGCGCGGCTTCAACTGCATTGCACCGTGCCGCGTATCGGCTTCGAAACCTTCGTCAGATAGCGCGTTCGGCCGCCAATCACCCCGCGCGGTTATATCGTTAGAACAAAAAGTCGCTTCGCCGGGGTTGCGGCGGTCATTAAGATGACACTTCAAAGTCCGGTTCGTCCCGGTGCGTCTGCGCGCAGCCCCGCGCCAGCGTCCCGTGAGCCGCTACCGAAGGAGCCTTTCGTTGACCAGTTTCGATCATCACCGCCGCCCGCTCGTCATCGGCATCGGCGGCACGACACGCGCGGCGTCGTCGACCGAGCGCGCGCTCGGCTTTGCGTTGCGCGGCGCGCAAGCCGCGGGCGCGGATACCCGCCTGTTCGGCGGCACCTTCCTGCATAGCCTGCCTCACTACGCGCCGGAAAACCCGCAACGTACCGACGAACAACTCGAACTGATCGAAGCCGTGCGCCACGCGGATGCGCTGATCATCGCGACGCCCGGCTATCACGGCGGCGTCTCGGGCCTCGTCAAGAACGCGCTCGACACGCTCGAGGAACTGCGCGCCGACGAGCGGCCGTATCTGGATGGCCGGGCGGTCGGTTGTATCGTCACCGCTTATGGCTGGCAGGCTGCCGGCTCGGTGCTGACGTCCCTGCGCTCGATCGTCCACGCGCTGCGCGGCTGGCCTACGCCGTTCGGCGCCGGGATCAATACGCTGGAAACGCGTTTCGACACCGTCGACACCTGTTCCGACGCCAAGGTAGTCGATCAGCTCGCCACGGTCGGCCAGCAGGCCGCCCAATTCGCCCTCGCGTTCAACGCGCATCGCACGCCGAGCGCCGCGCCGCTCGCCCCCGCAGTCAGGGAAGCGCAGCCTGCCCGCCTGCTGCACGCCGTTTAAGTGCGAACCGCATGACATCGTGGACCGCGGCTTGCGGTCCACGAACGCTCCACGACCTTTCTTACCGGCCGTTTTCCTCGACGCGGCCGCGCCGCCCCGCTCCAAACCGTGCGCCACATAACAGACCATCCGGCAACAAGGCCGGATAGTGTTGTTACATCCAGCGACTATGCTCCGATCCGGCCTCCTGAAGACCGTTCCCGAAGCTCGCTGATTTGCTTACGACGAAAGATTGGTTCACCCGCTGCGCGGCGCGGCTTACGCTTGAACTGCCCGCTCACCACCGGTTGCCTGACGCACAGGGTTGCGTTCCGCGTGCCGGCTTCCTGGCAACACACGCGGGCACACTAACCGCCACGACCATGAATTCAAATATCCGCTACAAGGGTTACGAAGTCGCACCGGCTGCGCAACAGTTGCCCAACGGCCTGTTCGCCGCCAACCTGACCATCGAGAAAAGCCCTGCAAGCCCGGGCCAGGCCTACTCGTTCGACGCGCTCGATTACTTCTTCGACGAAGAGCACGCCCTTGCCTATGCGTTCCGCTGGGGACGCATGTGGATCGACAACCGGCAGTAACGAGACGACAGGGCCGCCGCCCGGGAGCGCCCGAAGCACCTTGGTGGCGCTCACACTGGTCCACCGTGCCGAACCAAACCCACCCGCCCAGTTGCGCCGCGAAGCGGCGACGGGCCCCTCTGCAAACGCAGGCCATCTTTCCTCACCCGGCGTCGATTGTTAAGCGGCTGTGCCAGAATAGGCGACACTTCAGTTCAAGGAGACGCCGGCGATGACATGGACCGTCGATGAACAGTTGGCGCTAACCGCCACGGAGGCGGTCGCCGCGATCCAGTCGGGGCGTCTCAAGGCCGCCGACTATATGGCCACGCTGCTGGCGCGCGCCGCTGCACTCTCGAGCCTCAATGCGCTCACCACGCTCGATCTCGACGGCGCGCTCGCGGCCGCGCAGCGCCTCGATGCGCTGCCACCCGAAGCGAAAGCACGCCTGCCGCTCGCCGGTTTGCCCATAGTCGTAAAGGACAACATCAATACGGCCGGCTTGCAGACCTCGGCCGGCACGCCCGCGCTCGAGGGCTTCGTGCCGAAGACAAACGCGCCCTCGGTACAACGGCTGCTCGATGCCGGCGCGATCGTGCTCGGCAAAGCCAACATGCACGAGCTGGCGTTCGGCATCACCAGCACGAACCTGGCCGTGCACGCCGGGCCGGTGCGCAATCCGTACGACCCCTCGCTGATCCCCGGCGGCTCGTCGGGGGGCACCGCCGTGGCGATCGCCGCGCGCATCGTGCCCGCGGGTCTCGGCACCGACACCGGCGGCTCCACTCGCATCCCCGCCGCGTTGACGGGCACCGTCGGGTTTCGTCCGTCGGTCGGCAACGGCGGCGCCGAGCGGCGCTATCACGACCCGAATGCGGTCGTGCCGATCAGCCATACACGCGACACGGTGGGCCCGATGGCGCGCACGGTCGCCGATATTGCCTTGCTCGACGGCGTGATCACCGGCGCGGGACCGCTGCCCGCAATCACCCTGAGCGGCTTGCGTATCGGCTTGCCCGCGCCGCTCTGGGAAGGACTCGAAAGGCAGGTGGAAGACGTCGCGCGTGCCGCGTTGCGCCGCCTTGAAACAGTGGGCGTCACCTTCGTGCCCGTCGCGATGAGCGAGCTGGAAACCTTGAACGTCCAGGTGAGCGGTCCGCTCGCGATCCATGAGGCGCGCGATGACGTGCTCGCCTGGCTCGTCGCCAACGATGCGCCCGTCAGGACCGTCGCCGAACTGGCGGCCCGCATCGCCAGCCCGGACGTGCGCGCGATCTACGACGGCGTGCTGGCCGACGTGCTCGGCGCCCATTATGACGCAGCGCTGAAGCAATGGCGGCCGCGCTTGCAGCAGTACGTCGCGGCGACTTTCGCCGATGAGCGGCTCGACGCGCTGCTGTTCCCGACCACACGTCTCGTCGCGGTGCCGATCGACGACGTGAACGGCTCGTCGACGGTGTCGATCGATGGTGCCGCGTCGCTCGATACGATGGACGCGTTCCTGCGGAATACGGACCCGGCCAGTACGTCAGGCATTCCGGGTTTGTCGCTGGCGGCGGGGATGAGCGCCAGCGGCTTGCCGGTCGGCCTGGAACTGGATGGGCCGCTCGGCGACGACCGGCGGCTGCTGGCAATCGGCGTCGCAGTCGAACAATTGCTCGGTATGCCGCCAGCGCCTGTGCTTTGACGGCTTTAAAGATGCCTTTGAATCAGCCAACGAATCTGCCGCTGAATTTGCCACTGCATTTTTCATTGAAAATGCCGTTGCAATCTCCAATAAAAAAGCCCCCATCCGCCTGCCGATGACCCTGCGAAAACTTATCCGCCAACGTCTATCCATTCCGCTCACTGCCGCAGCCCTGGCGCTCGCCCTCACCGCCACTGCCTGCGCGCGCCTTGCCGCCGTCGATCCAAACGCGCTCTGGAAAATCGTCGATCTGCGCTGCGTGCCGTCGCAACAGACCACCGGTACACCGGGCCAATGCACGAGCGTCGATCTCGACAAACGCTACGTGATCCTGAAGGATATTGTCGGCCGCTCACAGCATCTGCTGATTCCGACCGACCGCGTCACCGGCATAGAAAGCCCATTCATATTGGCGCCGAATGCGCAGGACTACTGGGACGATGCATGGGCGTCGCGGCTTTATGTCGAGAAGTCCGTCAAGCGGTCGTTGCCCGACAATCAACTCGGCCTCGAAATCAATTCGCAATACCGCCGCTCGCAAAATCAGTTGCATATCCATATCGATTGCATGCACGGCAACGTGAGCGACGCGCTCGCGCGTCACGCGAAGGACGCGCCCGGCGAGTGGCGTTGGGATACGCTCGACGACCAGCGCTACCGGATCATGCGCGTCACGTCGATCACTCAGGCGAACAATCCGTTTCGGATCGTCGCGCGTGACAATAGCGGTTCCGCGGCAATGGCGATGCAAACCATCCTCGTGACGGGCGCGGGGCCATCGGCGCAGAAGGATGGCTGGCTCATTGTGAATAGCGGACTCGATACGGACAACGGCAGCGGCACGGCGGAAGGTTTGCTCGATCACGCGTGCCGGGTAGCGGACGGCGGTTGATATGTCCCCCCGTTCTATGCAGGTTTTTGCAGATGCATTGCCGAACAAAATGGTTCTAGTCGCGTGAATTGGTCCGTAGGATCGGTCTAAACCTGCATTCCGACCGATCCAGCCGATGGCGATTTACCTCGACGACCCGCAACGCAAAGCACTCGCCCGACAGGCTGCAAGCTGGACATGGCGCACGCAATGGCCGACGTGGCTGCTGATCGTCGCGATCTATAGCGGATGGTTCGGCGTGGCGATGCATGCGCGCACGCTCGGCCTGCCGCTCACTACCGCGCTGCTGGCGTTGCTGGGCACGTGGTACATGTCCCTGCAACATGAATTGCTGCACGGTCACCCGACCCGCTCACCGCTCTTCAACGCCCTGCTCGGGTTCATGCCGCTCGCGGTGTGGTTTCCCTATGGCGTGTACCGCGATTCACATCTGCAGCATCACGACGATCCGCATCTGACATGTCCAGAGCGAGATCCGGAAAGCTATTTCGTCAGCCAGCATGTGTGGCAACGTGCGGGTTTCGCGATTCGCGCGCTGCTGACCCTCCGCAATACGTTCGTCGGCCGCCTGCTGGTGGGGCCGGCTTTTGCCATTGCCGCAACGGGCGCCGACGCGCTCGACAAGATCAAACGCGGCGATTGGCACGACGTGCCGAGATGGCTCGCGCATCTCGCCGCGCTAGCCACGCTGACGGTGTGGCTTCAACGCGTCTGTGGAATTCCTGCGTGGGCGTTTATCGTTGGTGCGGGTTATGGCTCGTTGTCGCTGGGTTCGATCCGCTCGTTTCAGGAACATCGGGCGGCACAGGCTCACGAGCATCGCACCGTCATCAACGAGGCGGCCTGGTTCTGGCGCTTGCTGTTCCTGAACAACAACTACCATCTGGTTCATCACGACTTGCCGCATGTGCCGTGGTTTGCGCTTCGGGCAGTCTATGAAACGTCCCGCCAGCAATACATAGAACGCTCGGGAGGTTTTCTGGTGAAGGGTTACAGCGAATGGTTGAGACTTTATGCGTTCGCCCCGGTCGCGCTGCCAGTGCACGGCGATCCCTCTGGTTTCATCCAGAGGGATCCGCGTGCGGCTAGCGGGCCAGTCCTCCCGCAGCCCGATCGGTGAATCCACCCGCGCGCTGATTGTGTTCGCATACGCGAGGCCGCGCGATGACATCGCGCGTCAATCATTTCAAGCGGCGGCGGTACGACGTTGCGCGGCCAGATCGCGACCGACGCGACGGATCTCGGCCTCGCCCTGCGCGAGCGCGTCTTTGTTCGTATGCACCGAGTAGTAGCCAAGCACCAGTGGATAGGGATGCTTGATAGCGGAGCCGATCACAAACGACGTCGCGCCCTCGGCTTGCACCTCAATGGGCGCCCCGTCGGATTCCTCGAACACGGCGAGTTGCCCGGCCTCGATCGGCCCGGACGCGTTCAGGCGGCCCTTGTCGATTGCCAGCCACGCGACGTTGTGTCCGGCAGGCGGCACGTATCGCCACGTCTGCCCAGCGCTCAGTTCAACATGGAAATAGTTGATGCCTTCAGGCGCGCGGATATCGCTCGCCGCCGATCCGTAGCGGCCGAGGATCACGCGAACCGGCCCATCCCGCTGGACCTGGTCCGGCGAGATGTACTGGCTTTCCGGCGGCGAATTTTCCTGCGAGGGCGGCAGGGCTACCCAGAGCTGGAAGAGGCGTACGGTTTCGCCTGGTAGCACGTTTCCATCGTGCCAGACCCCGTTGCCGGCCTTCATCCATTCGAGGCCGCCGGCGGGAAGTTCGCCATGCTTGCCGGTCGTGTCCGCATAGGAAATTCCACCACTCAGCACGGTTGTGAGTGTTGCGATGCCCGAGTGCGGATGGAACCCGAACATCGGCTTACCGGTCGGCACGACCACGGCATGATCGAGGAACACAAAAGGCTTGATCTTCTCCCCAATATCGGACGGACTGGCCAGACGAGTAATGCCGCCGTGCGCACTGCCCCGGGTGAGAAAAGCGATCCGGCGCGGCGCCGGCATTGTTTCCGGAGTCGGGGTGAGTACGGGTGTGTCGATGTTCATGGCTCTACCTCAAAAAAAGCGCGATACACGTAAGATAAGAGCTTGCAGTCCATCTTAAAAGCCTATATTTTTAGATTCCAGGTATCGTTTGGAGCGATGGATATGCTTGACGGTGTAACGCTGGACCAGCTTCGGACCTTCATCGCGGCGGTCGATGAAGGCAGCTTCTCGGCAGCCGGACGCAAGCTCCGGCGCGCGCAATCAGTGGTCAGCCAGACCTTGGCAAATCTCGAGGCACAACTCGAGGTGAAGCTGTTCGATCGCACCGCCCGCTACCCGCAACTCACCGACGCAGGCAAGAGCCTGCTGCTTGACGCCCGCTCCGTGGCCGACACGATTGATGGCTTCAAGGCGCGCGCGCGCGCGATGCGAGAGGGTCTGGAGCCCGAGCTCTCCGTCGCGATGGATGTGATGTACCCAATGGATAGCTTGACGAGCGCGGCGGCCCAATCACAAAAGGATTATCCGCACACGCCGCTGCGGCTCTATGTCGAGGCGCTGGGTGGTGTGATGAAGCTGGTGCTCGATCGGATCTGCAACATAGGCGTGATTGGCACGCTGCCGATCGTTACGGACGAACTCCAGGTCGAACCCTTGCGCGAGCTCGAACTGGTGAGCGTCGTCAGCCCCGCTTATCCGCTTGCAAATTATCGAGGCGTCATTCCGGCGGCCGCAATCAGGAAGCATGTGCAACTTGTCCTCAGCGACCGAACCGCATTGTCCCAGGGAAGCGAATTCGGCGTGCTGGCACCTCAGACGTGGAGGCTCGCGGATCTAGGCGCCAAGCATGCCTTTCTGAAGGCGGGCCTGGGCTGGGGGCATATGCCGCTGCACATGGTCAAGGCGGATCTGGAAAGTGGCGCCTTGGTAAAGATCCGCCTCGAAGGCCTGCCGCGCGATGTCATGATGCCGATGAAGGTTGTTTATCGAAAGGACGCGCCACCTGGGCCGGCTGCCCGCGCCTTCATCGCACAGCTGGGGAAGTAGGCTCAACGTCAAGGAGGCTGCCCGTCCGCGTTGGGGCGAGAGTCGATCCAGGTGAGACGACCCGGCTGCTCAGCCGGCCGTCTCAGCGGATCCGCCTTCTCAACTCACGCTCAGAGATGGCACGAGCGTGCCCGCCCGACCGGAGCGCGCGTCCAGGCTGAACGCGCCGGCACCGAAGTAGGCGATCTGCAGGAGGCCGCCGGCCATCATCACGTTCTTGAGGAAGTGAACCATCTGGTTCTGGTCGGCGAAGTGATGGTGAAAGAACAGCGCGGTGACCACGCAGAACACCGCCATCGCCAGCGACACGACTCGAGCCCTGTAGCCCGACAGCAGCAGCAGGCCACCACCCAGCTCGGTCAGCACGGCAACAATGAACGCGAGTGGCGGCACCGGCAGACCCATGGCGGCAATATAGCCAACCGTCGCACCGTATGCTGCGAGTTTGCCCAGCCCGCTCATGACAAACGGCGCACCGATCAGAATGCGGCCTAACAGCGGAAGAAATTTGAAACGTTCCATAACAAGCTCCTGAAATAAATTTGCGGAGGTGGAGTACGAAAAAGGAAATTAGCCGGCGTCCACCATCACCAGCTCGGAATCTTCAAGGGCGGAAATCTGGGCCGCGGCGACTTGCGTGATCGCTACGCCATCCAGCGGCCCAACGGGCTCGCCATTTACTTCGACGCGCCCCGAGGCCACGACGAGATAGCTACGACGCGCCGGACCCAACTCGTGTTGGACGCTTTCACCTGCCCTCAGCATTGCGCCAAGCACCCGCGCGTTGGCACGTATAGGAAGCGCACCTTCATCGCCAGCGAATCCACTGGCGAGGACTATGAAATTTCCGGACCGGTCGCTTTTGGGAAACGGCTTGGTATTCCACGCGGGTTCGCCACCGCTTTCGCGAGGTAGAAGCCAGATCTGATAAACCTTGAGCGGCACCTCGCCCTTGTTGAACTCGGCGTGGCGTATGCCCGTGCCGGCGCTCATGACCTGGACGTCGCCTGCGTGGATCGTTCCTTCGGATTCCAAAGTGTCCCGATGACCGAGCAGGCCCTGGCGAACATAGGTGATGATCTCCATGTCACGGTGCCCGTGCATGGGGAAGCCGCTGCCAACGGCAATCTCGTCGTCGTTCCAGACGATCAGGGGACCGAGGGCGGCGTGCGTGGGATTACCGTCGGCACTGACCGCGAAATGGAATTTCGCGCGTAGCCAGCCGAGGTCTCCCCTGTCCAATGATTCCCAATGCCTGTGTCTGAGCATGTTCGCCTCCGTTTCCCGGCACCGCGAATGCGACGCTTGTCAGCTGTGCCTGCCGCCGAATGTTGGCGCTGGTACAGCCGATGAGATGAATGCTATATTTGCAACGGACTCCCGCATAGATCCCTTACCGGAACGAATCATTGCTTCACATAGAACGATCAGAAGGAGGTACGTCTGCTCATGAACGCAATCACTGACCTCAATGATCTTCGGCTGTTCGCCGAGGTGGTCGAGCAGGGAAGCTTCACAGCGGCCGCGCGCGGCCTCGGCCTACAGACGTCGAAACTCAGCCGGCGCGTGCGTGCTCTGGAAGAGGAACTTGGCGTGCGCCTGCTCAATCGCACCAGCCGGAGCCTGTCTTTGACCGAAACCGGGCGGCAGTTCCACCAGCATTGCCTTGCGCTAGTGGCGGAAGCAAAGGCCGCCAAAGATATCGTGGACCGGACGAGATCCAGACCGCAGGGCACTGTCCGCATCAGTTGCCCCGTGGCCTTACTGGAGTCCGGCATCTCCACGATCATTGCGCAATATGTCCAGGACAACCCTGACGTCCAGGTCCTGCTGGATGCAACCAATCGCCGCGTGGATGTCGTCGAGGAAGGCCTGGACTTTGCCATCCGGGTCAGGCTTCCGCCATTGGAGAACACCGATCTCGCCGTCCGCCAGCTCGGCCTGTCGATCCACATTCTGGTTGCCAGTCCCGCATTGGCCGCGCGCCATCCGCCGCCCGACTCTCTCGAATCCGTGAAGGGATGGCCCACCCTCTCCATGACCAGCAGCGGCGGGCGATTTGTCTGGAACCTGATCGACGTGGAGGGGCGCGGGACCTCATGGGTGCACCAGCCGCGCCTCGCGACCGACGACCTGGCCAGCCTTCGGGTTGCGGCAATGTCGGGTGTGGGCGTGGCCATGCTGCCGAGAGAACTGATTGAGAGCGATATTCAGGCAGGCCGCCTGCTGCACCTGCTGCCGGATCTATCCACCACGCCGGGCCTTGTACACGCGCTCTTCCCGACGCGCCGGGGCATGGTTCCGGCCGTGCGTCATTTGCTCGATGCACTCGTTGCAGGATTTGAAAGTCTGAACCGGCAGCGCTAGCGCGGCCGGGTACGGCTTCGGAAATCTCGAACTGAAGCTACGCGACGGCCGTCCCCCACCAGTCGTTAGTTGCTGCACTGTTGGGAGAGTAAAGGTCGACAGCTATTCACGACGTGCTCGCAGGAGATGTCCCGCTGATCAGCCCGGGACGTAGCTCCTGATTATGTGGTCGACCAGGGTCGGCAAACGCTGAGCGACCCGCCGGGCATCGCTGCCCGATTTGAAACTGGACGATGCGCCTTCCCAAAGCATCATCAGCGTATCCGCCAGGGCCTCAGCGTCCACTGCTTTTGCCGCAATTGCCAGTCTTATCAATAGTGCTCGAAACTCGCGACCAAGATCGGTGCGCGATAGTCTGAGAGGATGCTCTTCGTCAGTGACCTGTACCGCGGGCATTCTGGATTGGCTGCGCTGATAAGCATCGGAAGCCAGTTCGACGGCGACATCGATAAAGAGTTCGAGCAGGTGTTGAACGGGCTCCTCGCCAGATCGATGTCCTGCTTCCCGCCACCGCGCACGCTCACGATCACAAAGCCGGTCAGCGTGAGCCTGTAAAAGCGCCTTGCGCGATCCGAAAATCCGATAGATGCGCCTCTTACTGAATCCCGTTTGATTCGCGAGCCGCTCGACATTCAACGACTCGATTGGCTCGCGATGGAACAGCGCTACCGCGGCATCAAGAACGATGTTCCGGAGATCGCCCGTTGCGGCCCGTGGTTGTCTCCCGTGCTTTCGACGGGTCGCGGACCGCGCAACCCGCAACGATTGCGGTTCATTTTGCTGAGCAAAATCCTCCACCATTGCTTTCCACATCGTTCAGTCATCCTTTGTTTCAGCAGTCAAACCGGCGCTGACGACCGTTGTGGTGATTCTCGTGCGATGTATGCCACGTTGGTAACGCCGTATCGCCCGCCACACTGTTGCGCCAATCATCATTGGAATCCCTCCAGCACGGTTTTTCCGATCGCCCTGCCCGTTTCGATCCGCTCGTGGGCCAGGCGAAGATTCGCTGCCGTCAACGGGCCGCCCACGTGCGTGAGCGTCGTGCGCAGCGCACCGGCATCGACCATTGCCGATACTTCTTTCAGCAGGCGGTGCTGAGCGTCCATGTCCGCTGTCTGGAACAGCGACCGGGTAAACATCATCTCCCACGAAACAGTGATGCTCTTCGGCTTGAACGGCGCAATGCTGTCGTCGAAGTTGTCGATCAACGTGATATGGCCCTGGGGGTTCATCGCGCGGGCGAGACTGGGGGCGCTGCCAGGCGTCGACGTGATCGCTCCGATATAGTCCACGCCACTGAAGCCGATCGCGTGCAGCGCTTCGTCGATAGGCTTGCTGTGATCGGCAACGTGCTTCGCGCCGAGCTTGCGTACCCACTCGACACTTTCGGGCCGGGATGCAGAGGCGATGACAGTGAGGCCCGTGAGGCTGTTCGCCAGCTGGATCAGCATGGACCCGACGCCACCTGCTCCGTTCAGAACAAGCAGCGTGCCACAGGGTGTGTGCACGCCGCGCGGCACCTTCATGCGGTCGAAGAGCATTTCCCATGCAGTTATCGAAGTGAGTGGCAAGGCTGCCGCCTCGGCGAACGACAACGAGGTGGGCTTGGGCCCAACGATCCGCTCGTCGACGAGATGAAACTCCGAGTTGGTCCCGGGACGATCCATCGCGCCCGCATAGAAGACTTCGTCGCCCGGTTTGAAACGGGTGACGTCACGTCCCACCGCTTCGACAACGCCTGCCGCGTCGTAGCCCAACACTCTGGCAAGTGAGCCCTCTGGAGGATCTTCCCAGCGACGGCGCTTCACATCGACAGGATTCACCGACACCGCCTTCACGGCGACGCGCAAATCGCGCGAGCCAGGTTCCGGCACCGGAAGTTCAAGATCGGTCAAAACCTCGACGCCACCTTTCGCTGTATAACCAATCGCCTTCATACGTTCTCCAATGCCGGCTATGCCGGACTGTCGCGGCTATGTCATGCGAAGCGCGGGTCCACTCCGCCCGGGTATTGCATCGGCCTTGCTTCTGCGTGCAGGCCAACTCACGGTCCAGGCCATTGGCGATGCTATATCCACAGCGATAGTTCGCATACCTCCTGAATTGCAACGCACCATTGCGCTGGTAGGACGTTAAGGGCCCGGCATAGAGCGACCGATGACCCTGACCTCAATAATCCCCGCTGCCAGGAAGCGGCCTTTCATCGGCGACTGCAATAAATGCGTGCAATTGATCTAGCGAAACGCTGCCTGGCATGTATCGCCCCTGACGATAGACTGCATCGAAATACATAGGCTTCTTTTCCGATATGCCACCGCTTACCCTGCTTTCCGCGAGATCGCACACCGAGCGGTCAGTTTCTCTCGCCATTCACCACCATTGAGCACACATCGTTCCGCGGCCTGTCACCGTCGTGGGTATACATCGGTTAGTCCATAAGGAATAGTTCATGCAAAACGTCCACGCCGGTCACGCGGCCATTCCAGCGATAGGGTTTGGCACCTACGGGATGAATGGCGACGACATCTATCGAATGATCCCCGCAGCCCTTCGTGCTGGCTTCCGTCATATCGACACTGGGCAAATCTACCGCAACGAGGCCGAGATCGGCGACTGCGTCGCCGCCTCCGGCATCCCAAGAAGCGAAGTGTTTCTGACGACCAAGGTCTGGGTCAGCAACTACGCTGCACGATACTTCGATGCGTCCGTCAACGAGAGCCTGCGTAAGCTCAGGACGGACTACATCGACTTGCTCCTGCTGCATTGGCCTGGGGGATCGGAGGTGCCTCTCGCCGAACAGATCGCGGAGCTTAATGCGGTGGTGCGCGCCGGCAAGGTCCGGCACATAGGCGTCAGCAACTTCAACCGTACACAGATGACGGAAGCTATCCGGCTCTCGGCTGCTCCATTGGTAACGAATCAGTTCGAATACCACCCGTATCTGAACCAATCCTTGCTCATCGAAAGCACGCGCGAGGCCGGGCTTGCTGTGACAGGCTATTGCGGCATGGCTGTTGGCCGCGTGTTCTCGGACCAGACGCTCAAGGAGATCGCGGCTCGTTATGACAGAACCATCGCCCAGATCGTCTTGCGATGGCTGGTTCAACAGCACGGCATCGTGGCGCTTTCGAGAACCACGCGGATCGACCGACTAGTACAAAACATAGCGGTATTCGACTTTGAGCTGGATGATGCGGACATGGCAGCAATACATGCATTGGCGAGCGCAGGCAGCCGAATTGTCAATCCGCCCGGTCTTGCCCCACAGTGGGATAACGCCCAGGCGCTTGACCAGCAGATCTCTGGCGATCGCGTCCTTCGCAACAAAGGAGAACGTCTGACGTAACCTGCGATCCAGATGCCTCACTAAACTTTGCAATCGTAAAAATTAACGTATAAGATGAGTCTAACCGGAGGGGCGTAGCACCTGCCGATGTGAGAGACCAGTTCAGGAGACGACCGCCATGTCGAAGCGAAAGATTGATACGCACCAACATTTTCTGCCGAAGCTTTACGTGGACGCAGTAGGGCTGGATTTGCTGAGGGCGGCGATGCCAGGCGGCGTGGCCCCAAGCTGGTCCGTCGAGGCAGCCCTCGCGATGATGGATGAAAACGGAATCGACGAAGGGATCCTGTCGATCTCATCGGGCCCCACACTGCCGGACGCCGTTACGTTGCTGAGAAAATGCAACGACCACGCAGCGGAGCTCAGAGCCCGGCATACCGGACGGTTCGGCTCCTTTGCAAGCTTGCCGCTGCCGGACGTCGACGCAGCGTTGAAGGAAGTCAGCTACTGTCTCGACGAGTTGAAGGTTGACGGTTTCATTGCCTTCACGAACTACAACGGACTGTATCTGGGCGACGAGCATTTCACGCCGTTGTGGGAAGAGTTGGACAGGCGCGAGAGCGTGGTCTTCGTTCACCCTAACCAGCCTCCTCACGACGTGCCGCCGGTCGCTCCGGCGTCTGTGCTCGAATATCCGTTCGAGACAACCCGCACCGCCACAAGCCTGATCATGTCAGGTGTATTGAGTCGCTTCCGGAACATTCGCTTCATTCTTTCGCATGCCGGGGGAACGCTGCCGTTTCTCGTACCCCGTCTCGCTCTCTCGATTGCCATGATGCCTGCGGTGGCCGAGCGTGTGGGTGACACGTTAGCGGTGGTTCGATCCTTCTACTTCGACACGGCACTTGCCGCCGGCTATCCGCCCCTCAGCGCGCTGGCGCAAGTGGCCGACCCCGATCACATTCTCTTCGGCACGGACTTTCCGTTTGCTCCGACAAGCGCAATCCGACAGTTCGGTAAAGTGCTCGACGATATCCAGATTCCCGGCATTGAGATGGATAAGGTGTACGGGGAAAATGCCGCCAGGTTGCTCGCTCGCCAAAGGTACTGGCAATCCGCGGCGGGCTGAAGGAAAGACAATGCGCAATATCAACGAAGACACCATCACCCAGGCGGTACTCGCACTCAATATTCATTTCAACGTGTCGCAGTGTATTCGCCCATGGCGTCACTAACACTGACTGATGCAAGAAATGTCCGGGCCGCTCGCCCGGCGAAACGCAAGCGTACTGAGCAGCAGCGCGCGCAGGAAACGCGTTCGGCCATCTTGAATGCAGCGCTTACCGAGTTTTCATCAAAGGGTTTCGAGGCCGCGAGTATCCGCAGCATTGCCGATCGAATCGGCAAGCAGCATCCGCTCATTACCTATCACTTTCGTTCCAAAGAAATTCTGTGGCAGGCGGTTGCCGAATATGTATTCGAACGGGTTCGGCAAGAACGCGATGCAAGCCTATCCAATTTCGGCCCGGCTAGTGCAGTCGATCGGCTCAAGCTGGCATATAGAGCGCTGTTTCGCTTCACTGTGGACTTTCCCGAGTTTCACCGCTTCATCCTTCAGGAATCGCTAGGTTACAGTTCGCGGCTGCAATGGCTCGCGGATATCATCCTAAAACCGCTGATCGATTGGCTGCTACCGCAAATCCGCGCTGTCCAGGAGGAACGCGCGATACCCAACGTCGAGCCAATTGTTTTCCACTACATGTTGATTAGTCTGACGTCGACGCTGTCGGGTTTCGGTCCAGAAATTTCGGCGACCAGCGATCTATCACCGTCCGATCCGGCGCTGGCTAGCGACTATTGGTGCACTGTAGAGCAGCTCGTGTTTGGAGCATTCGCATCGTGTGAAAAGGGCTCCGGGAAACAATGATGCAGGTAACAACTCAGTTGCGTACCTTGCGCGCTGTCAGTGCTTTGCCCGCACGCGCGCCGTTCTCCCGGCCCATTTGCTGACTCACCCAATCACCAATCGAAACGACGGCGTCGAGATCAATTCCCGTTTCAATCCCGAGGCCGTCTAGCAGGTAGAGTAGATCTTCTGTAGCAACATTGCCGGTGGCGCCTTTCGCATACGGACAGCCGCCCAGTCCACCAACGGACGCGTGAAACACCGACATTCCGACCTGAAGGGCGCCGACGATATTGGCCAACGCCTGCCCGTAAGTGTCATGAAAGTGGCCAGCGAGGCGCTCCAACGGAAACTCCCTTGAAGCCGCCTGAACGACTCGCTGAACATGATGCACCGTGCCCACTCCAATCGTATCGGCAATGTCGATTTCGTCACACCCCAGATCGCGAAAGCGCCTGACCATATCGACGACGGCATCAACGCTCACCTGCCCCTGGTACGGACATCCGAACGAGCATGAAATGCTGGCGCGCAATCGCAATCCCGCTGCTTTCGCCATGCGCGCCACCGGGGAAAAGCGCTCGAGAGATTCCGTGACGGAACAATTGATGTTGCGGACGGAAAAGGCTTCGCTCGCGGCACCGAAGATGACGACCTCGTCGGCCTTGCTCTCTATTGCGGCTTCGAGTCCTCTCATGTTGGGTGTCAGTGCGGCATACGAAACGCCCGCCTCGCGATCAATCCCCGCCATGACTGCCGCACCGTCGGCCATCTGCGGAATCCATTTCGGCGACACGAAGGAGGCAGCTTCGATTCGTCGTACGCCGGCGCCCACGAGCCGATTGACCAGTTCAATCTTGATGCCGGTTGGTATGAACCTGCTTTCCGCCTGCAGACCGTCTCTAGGCCCAACCTCAACAATGTGTACGCGCTTTGGAAGACCGCTATCCATGCCGTCCTTCCAACGCTCCGGCTGATTCATCCTGAACTCCATTTTTTGGCAAGAGTCGACACGCGCGATCTGGGCACGCTCGTGTCGCCGCGGTAACAGCCTGGCATTTACCGCGACAGCACCTGTCGCAATGCCCGGCGAAGCTCGGCTGCCGGATCGTTCGGCAATGTGAGGCTACGCCACGCCACATGATGGTCCGGACGGGCCAATACGCAACCGCTGTCGCCGATTTCGCGCACACGAGCCCAGTCGCCAGTGTGGTCCGCATAAGACTGCCGCGGACCAATAACGTGTACGTCGACCTTCAATCCCAGTTCCTCACCGACGCTTGAGGCAGCCTCAACCCATGCTTCGCCTCCAAGGCCGGTGAACAGCACGAATCGCCCATGTCCCGCGAGGTCCAGCGTGGAGTGTTGCCGTCCCCGGGAGTCGAAAATCCAGGCGTGCGGCAGACGCGCGCCCGGCCATGTCGTCGCCTGGTAGTACAGCTCGCGATCACGCGTGAAGGCCGGCTCCGCCTGCCCATCGGTCAACGCGGCGCTGGATTGATAGCGTTGATTCATCTCCACGCCCTGGGCGTCCAGTTCATAGCGCTTGAACGCCAACGCTTCCCGAATTTCGTCCCGCTGTTTTTCCGCCGCTTCACCGGTTCCGCTTCGAGCATGCATATTCGCTTGCAAGACTTCCGCATCGTTCGATTTGTCGATGCCAAGCGCACTATAGAGCGGCGCGAATTCGGCAATCGACTGGTTCGCGCGGGTGACGACCTGTTTCGCGATCGGCGCACGCTCGGCCGAATAGGTCTCCAGAAGCGCTTCGCCCGCGCGCCCCTTGATGACTTCCGCGAGCTTCCACGCGAGATTAAACGCGTCCTGAATCGATGTATTGGACCCCAAGCCTCCGGACGGTGGGTGCCGGTGGGTCGCATCGCCCATGCAGAACACTCGTCCCTCCTGCATGCTCGTTGCGTACATGTTGTTCACTGTCCATGTATTCGCGCCCAACAATTCGATCTCGAGATCCGGCTTGCCCACCAGCTGGCGTGCGATCGTGGTGGCCTTTGCCTCGTCTACAACCGGCGCAGGCTCATTGATGTCATAACCCCAAACAATCAACCACTCGTGCCAAGGCCGAACCATCCGGATCAGGCCCATCCCGATACCACCCACTTCCGCGCCCGGTTGCATGATCGGGTACAACACGGCAGGCCGGTGCGCAACGAATTCAGACAGGTCCGCGCGGAACCAGATGTTCATCGACCCTCGCACGCCCATCTGCCCTTCGAAAGGCAGACCCGCATCTTTTGCGACCTTGGAGTTCCCTCCGTCGGCGCCGATAAGGTACTTTGATCTGACCGTAAACTCCTCCCCCGACAAGCGGTCACGGCAGCGCGTCATCACACCGTCTTCAGTCTGCGTGTGACTCAGATATTCGGTACTCATCCGCGCCTCGGTCCCTCGTGCGCACGCCGTCTTGAAGAGCAGCGGCTCCATGAACGTCTGCGGCAAATCGTTCATCTTCGTCGGACTCGACAATTGGCGTTCCGCTCTTGACAGCGGATGCAGTCCCCAACTGGGTACCCGGCCAATCTCCTCACCGGTCAGACTTTCGCAGAAAACCGTCCCGCCCATCAGATCCTGATCGGTTGCGTACAGGTAAGCCTCCTGCTCCACTTGCTGGCCGAGGTCGCGAAGGACCTCCATGGTGCGCAGGTTTGTGATGTGCGCTCTCGGCGTGTTGGCCAGCCAACGATATTGATTGACGACCATGTTGTTGATGCCGTACGTCGACAGCAGCGCGGCGCAGGCCGATCCAGCTGGCCCCGTCCCGACGATGAGTACATCCGTGGTTATTTCATACATTCGACACCTCCAATTTAAAACCTTCGTATTCCGCCACGTCCATATAATCTGGATACCTGATTAACGGCGATCTACGAGTCTCTGTTTTTACGATCCTTCCCAGGTTTCGCGAACCTGTCAGGCGGTCTTGTGCTCGGTCAGATTGAGATAGCGGATCATCTCCTCACGCATGGCAAACTTCTGTACCTTTCCCGTAACAGTCATCGGCAGTTCATTAACGAAACGAATATATTTCGGCACCTTATAGTGAGCGATCTGTCCTCGGCAGAAATCCCTGATGTCCTCCTCAGTCGACCCTTCACCTTTCCGAAGCACGATCCAGGCGCACAACTCCTCGCCGTTCTTATCATCCGGCACGCCAAACACCTGCACATTCTGTATTTTTGGGTGCCTGAAGAGGTATTCCTCGATTTCGCGGGGATAGATGTTTTCGCCCCCGCGAATCACCATGTCTTTCAATCTTCCGACGATGTTGCAGTATCCATCGGCGTCGATTGTGGCGAGATCGCCGGTATGCATCCATCCGTCAACGATGCTTTCGCGTGTTTTCGTCTCGTCTTCCCAGTAGCCCAGCATCACCGAGTAGCCTCTTGTGCAGAGTTCTCCCGTCTCGCCGATCGACACAGTACGCCCATCGAAATCAACGATCTTTACCTCGAGATGAGGTTGAATCCGTCCAACCGTTGTCGTGCGCTTATCCAGCGGATCCGTGGTTGCGCTCTGAAACGATACGGGACTAGTCTCTGTCATTCCATACGCAATGGTGACCTCTCGCATATGCATTTTTGTCACGACCTGGTTCATTGTCTCGACCGGACAGGGCGACCCTGCCATGATGCCGGTCCGCAGGCTACTCAGATCAAACGATGAAAAGTCCGGATGCCCCAGTTCAGCGATAAACATGGTCGGCACCCCGTGAAGCGCGGTGCAACGCTCTTCCGAGACGGCCGCGAGGGTCGCGCCGGCATCGAATCCTTCGCCCGGGAAGACCATCTGCGCGCCCACCGACACGCACGCAAGGACGCCGAGCACCATGCCGAAACAGTGGTACAGCGGGACCGGAATACACAGCGAGTCGGCTTCGGAGAGCTTCATCGCTATCGCAACAAAACGCGCGTTGTTGACAATGTTCCGATGTGTCAGCGTTGCACCCTTCGGGCTGCCGGTGGTGCCGCTCGTGAACTGGATATTGATCGGGTCACGGGGAGAAAGTGTTTGCGCGATGGTATCGATTAGCTCGCGCCCGTTGTTTCGAAGAAGCCCTTCTCCACGCTGCATGATCGCGTGAAATGACATGACGCCCGATGCGCGCCAATCACCCACGGAAATCACCGTACGAAGGTCTGGCAGGCGCGCGGCCATTAGCTCGTCCGGCTGCTGTGATGCCAGTTCAGGCGCTACGTCGAGCAACATTGAAATGTAGTTTGACGCTTTGAAACTCTCAGAGGTGACGAGCGCTTTGCATCGTACTTTCCGTAGCGCATACTCAAGTTCCGCTACCCGATAGGCTGGGTTGATGTTGACCAGTACAGCGCCGATGCGCGCTGTCGCGAACTGCGTGAGCAGCCATTCGAACCGGTTGGGAGACCAGATGCCAACGCGATCCCCTTTTTCTATTCCGAGCGACAGGAAACCTGCGGCGAGTTGATCGACATGGTCATCGAATTCCCGCCAGGTCCACCGAATGCGTTGCTCCCGGAATACCACAGCTTGCCGATCAGGAAACCGGCGTGCTGTTTCCCTTAGAAACTGGCCAACTGTCGACTCACTCAACGGAACGTCCGTCGCACCCCGTACGTAGGCAACGCCATCGGCGGGTATATCGAGCGTAAGGGAACCGGGTAAAGTGTGCATGAAGCCTTCCTCCATCGTTGCTGCGCGAGTCTGCAAAAAAGTCAGTCGAACCGGGGTTAAGTAGCCATTGCAATGCTGCTAGTGAGATCGGGGCTGCCCGCACTGGGGATGCGTCGGGTTATTTCCCGTGAAAAACCATCTCGTCGGGCTGCTGGTCGCGGTCGAACGCTTCGGCCGTATTGGCAAACCCCCGCGTGGCGTCTTCCGTGTCGTACAAATCCATGCAGACATCCAGCATGGCAATGTCGGCACCCGCTATGCCACCACTTGACCAGGTCTTAAGCAGGGTGCGCGTCGCCGCGTACGAAAGCGTGGGACCGTCCGAGAGTTGCCTCACCAGTGCGCTGGCGACACGTTCGAGTTCACCCGGTTCAGCCACGTGTGTGGCAATCCCGAGCTCCACGGCCTGGCTGCCCAGAATCGGTTCGCCCAGCATGGCGAAGCGCGACGCGCGACTACGCCCCACTCGCTCGGCCAGCCGCTGCAGCGCGCCCGCAATAGGAAGCATTGCCGTTGTCACTTCGACACATCGAAACACTGCGTCGGTCGCCGCCACAATGAAGTCACAGTTCAACGCGAGTTCGAAGCCCCCGCCGAAAGCCAGGCCCTGTACCACTGCCACCGTCGGGACGCGGAGCGCTTCGATCGCGCGATACGAACTGTTGATTTCCGCAACGAATGTGCGAAACCAGTTCAAATCTTTGTCCGGCCATTCGCGAACTTCTCCACCGAGACTGAAGTGAGGCCCCTCCGCGCGGATGACCAGCACCCGAATATCGCTTTCGCTCGCTTCATGAACCGCCTCGCGGAGACACTGTGCAAACCGCACATCGAGCCGGTTGTAGGGCGGATTCGCCAGAACGATATTCCCAACCTTTCCATCCCGCTCAAAACGTATGCTTTTCATCGCTTAACCTCATTTTTCAGTCAAACTCACCGCACGGCTATGACTCTCAGGAATGCGCTTCAATTCAGGAGCGCTGTCCATTCAATGGAATGATTGGAAGCAGCAGATGTGAGGGGTGATCCGCGTCCCGGTAAATCTTGTGGGTGACCGTATTGCTGCTGGTTACGTGATACGGAATGTATTCGACGTCGGTCATCGCGCCCGTTCCCGTAGGCGCGTCGAGACTACAGATCTCGATACAGATTCGATGGCCGGCCTTGAACTGGTTTGCCGTAGCGATCACCTGGATTTCATACTTGATGATCTCGCCAGGTGTAACCGGCGCGATCGAATCCTTCGTCAGCTTGTGGAATGGTTCCGCAGGCCTGGACCGGTCAGGATCAGTTGCACGGTACGACGCTTTCAGCCAGCCACGGGTAAGTTCACGCTCCGGCAATGTTTCCGGAACCGCTCGTTCACCGACGCGCGCGGTAACGACCGACACGTCCGGACCCACGTCTTTGAGCACGACGATCCAGTTCGTGTCTGCCTGATCAATCTCCGCATAGAGCGTCAGCGAAATCGGCCCCGCTACCAGCACGTCCTGTGCAAGCGGATCAGTCATGTAGCGCAGGCGTTCAACTTTGGAGGTCTTTTTCAGCGGCATTTGCGTGAAGACATCCGGCTCCCGATGGGCATTGCCGACCTCGGCTGAAGGCCGAGGGGCATCTGTGGAAAGCTGCTCCCAACCTGCGAGGTAGTACTTCGCCCATTGCGTTTCGGGCAAAGGCCAGTCGCTGCCCGTTCGCCATTCGTTGGCGCCCATGACCCAGTAACGGACCGGGGGTTCATCCATGATGCCGGTGTCGACACCCTTGAGCCAGTAGTCATACCAACGAATGACCTCATCGTGGTACTGGTGGAACGGTCGCTCCAGATGTGCCGGACCGGTAAAGATCAGCTTGCGCGGCTGCTTTACATTCGCGAAGTAATGCTGGGCACCGAGCCAGTGCAATTTGTAGGTGTACGCGTAGGCGCCGGAGCCTGTATAGAACGGCACCTTGATCGACTTGAAGTTTTCTTCGGCTCGCTCGACGGTCCCGTCAGCCTCCCACGGGTTCGTCATGATGTGATACATCACCCCGGTGCGCTGACCCTTCTGTGTCAGGATGTTGTACAGGTTGATGTACATCTTGTAGTCGGGATTGCGCATGGCTGCACGCCAGAGTTCCTCCTGCGCATCGGGTAACGTGCCCGGCACATCGCGTGGTTCATGCACGGTGCTGAAAACGTCAAGCAAGTAAGGGAACGTGTGAATGACGCCACCAGGATTGAAGTCCCGAAACCCAAACATGCCGCCGTATGCACTACAGGCGTCGTACGGAAAGATCGCCTTGAGCGCAGGGTGTCCTTGTGCCGCCGCACGCCATTGTTCACCGGCAAAGCCTGAGATGCCCACCATCCCGACATTGCCATCGGACCACGGCTGCTGGGTGATCCATTCGATCATGTCGTAATGGTCGGTATTCTCCTCGCCATAGTGGCCTTCCGACTTGGCGGAGCCGCGTGGTTGCGCAATGACGTGTACATAACCATTGGCGATGAAGCGGCGAGTGTCTCCGGCCTCTATGGGTCCAAACCAGAGCGGAGCGTGCGCGGGTTGCGGGGGCAAGACATCGGCAATATCCGGACCTTGAAGATCCTTGTTGTGCAGAGCCGATGCGTACAGTACGGGATACTTACCATCCGCATCGGGTCGATAGACGTCTACCGCAAGGCGAGTGCCATCCCGCATCGTGACGACGATGTCGCGTTCCTCAATCATGTCTCCTCCTGTTTCGTTGGCACGTCTGACTGAACAGACAGCCGTGCCCGATCTGAAAATATTCCTTACCTGCCGACATCCGCTTCGCGTTCGCTCTTCAGGAAACTCGTACGATCAAGCAGGTTTCGTAATTCACTATACTTCACGATCGTAAAGTCTGCAAGACGAACGACGCAAAGCACGTCCGCTATCTGGTGCTATTCGGCGACGATGGACCACCCGCCTATACCGTTCCGATGCTCATCGCGCGTTCGTTCAACATTCGTCGTCGTGCGGAAAGAACCCGTGCCATGACGGCCATGCATACGCAAGCCATCAAGAGCGGTATCGACAACAACGCACAGGTGATCAGATAAGGAAAGCCTGATATGACTATCAAACCAATCAACGACGTACCGACGATTGATCCAAGCCGTCCGATCGCAACGTTCCAGCCACCGCCGGACGCACGGAGCGCGGTAGGATAGAAGATGCCCGGAATGGTGTTGACACAGATCAGCGGGCCTCCAACAGCGATGCCGGACAAGAAGACCACGCTCGCGTGCCACTGAGTGGTTTCGGACATGCCCAGCGCGATGACAAGCAGCGAGCCCGCGCCGAAAGCTCCGGAAATGACCGACGCGACGTTATAGCGGCGTACAAGGACCGCAAAAAAAACCGCGCCGCCAAGCGCACCGAACTGGAACAGTGACGACACCTGCGAAGCTTCGTGCATCGATAGCCCTGTCTGCTTCAGGTGCGTCGGTAACCAGCTCCCGATAAGAAAGAACACCAGATAACCCGCAAACTCGGCAAACCACGTCAACACGGTGCCAAGCCGGTATTCACCGCTCAATAGTGCCCCGCTTCCGCTGATCGATTCGCGCGTTTCGGCGATGAATAAATGCATTCGGGAGAAGTCTAAAGTCGGAAAAACTTTTCGGAGAATCCGTTTCGCCTCCTCGCTGGACTTCCGGCTGGCCACGATGTAGAGCGGCGACTCCGGTACTTGCCATGCGAATAAAGCAACCACTCCGAGTGGCAATAGACCACTCAGTACGAGCATGCCTCGCCAACCCAATGTTCCGATAGCCGAGGAAGTCACAAAACCCGCAGCGGCCGCACCGAAAAGAAATCCACAGTAAGTCGACGCGAGCATTGCCGAGCGTGAACGGTCGGGGCTATATTCCGCGACGATCGCTGACGTAGCGGGCATCGCCGCTCCGATGCCGAGGCCAGTTATAAAACGCAAGGCAACCAGCTGAACGATCGATTGTGCTTCGCTCGACATCAGGCCCGCGATGCCAAACCAGGCGATTGCGACGATGCTCACCGCTCGGCGACCGACCCGGTCGGCCAGTGTTCCCCCAACGATTGAGCCAATCAGTAGTCCGGTGAGCCCAAAGGCCACCAGAGGCGAGAGTGCAACGCTCGAAAGATGCCAGTGCTGGCTAATCGAAGGCGCGATAAAGCTGATCACAATCGTGTCGAAACCCTCGATCGCTGTTGCCGCGAAGCAGATGAGGAACACCGTCCACTGCCTTCGCCCCACGGGCATTTCGTTAAAAATCTGGCGTACATCCCGCTGGGCGTCGCTTGTGCTGTTCATTGCATCGTCCTTGATGATCGACCACCGGGTACCGGTGTCAATCTGGTTTCACTCTTCTCTCGACATCACATGTTCGTTAAAACCGGTGACGTATTCCGACTCGCAGCAAACCCTGCGTTTGTCCATTCGACGCGGAAGGGATCAACGTGATCTGCGCCTGCGTTGCCGATCCCGCTGCTTTAAACAGTTCGGCTGCAAAGTAAACGTCCGTCCGCTTCGACAGGAAATAGTTGGTGTAGAGATCGATTGCCCGATAGATTGGGGTCGCGGAAGTCGCATCCACTTTGCCGTGCGTGTAGATGTATGCCACACCTGCGAAGAGAAAGGGCGTAATGAAGTAACCGACGTTTGCCTCGTAGTTGTCCAGGCGCACGTCAGTGCCAAGGAAACCTTTTTTGAAGCGCGTCGTCGTGTACTCGAAGGCAACTGAGGCACTGCCGATCTTGTACGAAGCCCCTACCCCGGCGATAGTTTCGCTCTCCGCGCTCTGCACGTACGGGGCGTAAATGATGTTGCGCGGCGCGATGTTATCGAATGCGGCAGCATACGGATTCTTGATGATCGTATAGGCGGCTGCGATATACAGCGGTAGGTTTATTCCCGTGTAGCTCAGTCCCACCGACGTCACGCTATTCGTGGCGAATTGTCCGGGCTGCCCACCAAAACTGTAGAGCGCACCAAAGGTGAACCCTGCTATTTTTGGACTGGCGTATTTGACCGAGTTGCTGATGCGGATACTCCCTCCAACGTTGTCAACGTCGCCGGCGTGAGCGAAGTAGACCGCCCAGTTCAAACCGGCGGCGACCGTGGAGAGCATTTCGGCGACTTCCTCGTATTGACGCCCAAGGGTGAACGTCCCATACGGACTTGATACGCCAACGTACACCTGCCGGCCGAACAGACGCCCATTGTTCGACAGGTTTCCGCTAGATGGATCAAAGCCGTTTTCCAGCACAAAGACCGCTTTGTAACCTCCACCCAGGTCTTCGGCGCCGCGCAGCCCCCACCTGGACAGTGATCCACCTCCGCTCTGAACCAGCCACGCAGAATGTCCGTTCTGATTGCTTGTGTAGGTCAGGCCTTCATCCAGTAGTCCGTACAGTGTTACGGAACTTTGCGCATACGCCGCGGCAGGCATGACACAAAAAAGCGCCGCGGCCAGGGACAATCTCTTCATCTCCAGTCTCCTCTGTCATTTTGAATGAACGGCCCACTGACACATCAGAGCTGCTGAACGAAGAATAGGTCTAAATTTTCCGGTCGTATAGTTTAATTTTGCCAGGAATATCCCCAGGTATGTTTCGCCTGACGAATGGGGAGAACGGGCGCATGACGCCCTGCGAGGTCTGGATGGGGATTGAATCTGCCAGCCCATCAGATCGGAAATCGAAACTGACGTCGCTCGGCAATGACTTTACGAGGATGCGAACGGGCAACGGAGATAGACGGCGATGTAATGCAATGACGAAGGCACAACTGACCTCGCACGTGTGGCGCGCGAGATTATCTTCGGCGGCCATTCCAACCAGCGATTTCATTTCGAGGCGCGCTCACCTCATTATACTTTACGATGTGAAAATTTAAAGAAAATCTGAACGGCCTGCGGCGGCGGATCGACTGAGCACATGGCATAGGCGATGCAGTGTGGTACTGTGCCGGCCAAATCGACCGTGCTCAACGGACTCAGCGACGCTCAAGATGCGGGGGCGAGTGTGATACCTTTGTGAAGCCCGCCTTCGCTAGCAGTCGCGGATCCTGCTACGCCGATATGATGTTGGTCTGTCAGAAGGCAGAAGGCGGAACGCAGTAGAGCGCGGAAGCAACGCAATAACGAAATTCCCAATCGAGAAATCAAATGGCGGACAGCACAGGTTCCAGGAACGTTGGTAACAAAAGCAGACCAACCGAACTTAGACGCGCAGAGCAGCAGCGGTCGCAGGAAACCCGCTCCGCGATCCTGAACGCCGCACTTGCCGAATTCGCATCGAAGGGCTTTGAGGCTGCGAGTATTCGCAGCATCGCGGATCGCATCGGATTGCAACATCCGCTGATCACCTACCATTACCGATCGAAGGACGAACTCTGGCAGGCGGTAGCGGAGTATGTATTCGAACGCATCCGCCATGAGTGGGACGCTTATCTGACCGATACGCCCCCTGCTGAGGCAGTGGACCGGGTGAAACTCGTGTATCGGGCCTTGTTCCGGTTCACGGTTGATTTCCCCCAGTTTCACCGTTTCATGCTCCAGGAGTTCCTGGTGTACAGCCCTCGATTGCAGTGGCTCGCCGACACGGTTCTCAAGCCGTTGATCAACTGGTTACTGCCGCAGATTCGCGCGGCACAGAATGAACAAGACTTACCCCAGGTCGAACCTATCCTCTTGCACTACCTCATGATCAGCCTGACATCCACGCTGTCTGGATTCGGCCCGGAAATGCTCGCCACCAGCAATGTTTCTGCGTCCGATCCTGCCGTCGTCGAGGCGTACTGGCAGATGGTCGAGGCACTCGTCTTCAGAAAACAACCGTTGACGCCATGTTCGGACAAAGCCGAATCAAGCTCGGGCAAGTCCGGTAACCGGCCCCGCGCATCCGCACGCGTGAAGAGCAGTTGAGGCTCATAACGCACGCAGCCACCAAAACTGCAGGGTTCATCTAAAAAGACGATAGGTCTCATCTGAAAATATAGGCTATCAAGATAGTAACTCGAAGCCTATCGTGCGGGTTTCCGGCAGACACATCGTCTGCCATTTCGGAGATCATTCGCATGAAACTGCTACACATAGATTCCAGCATCCTCGGACAAGGCTCCGTCAGTCGCGATCTGTCAGCGGAGGTCGTCGCGACCTTCCAGACCCGTCATTCCGACCTTGCGATCATTCGTCTCGACCTTGCCGCCACACCGATCGGCCATCTGACGGCAGCCCACCTCGCGGCCGCGCAAGGCGGTCCAGTCGACGAGGCATTGAAGTCCGACATTGCCGTGGGCCAGACCGCGCTCGATGAATTTCTGGCAGCCGACATCGTGGTCATCGGCGCACCGATGTACAACCTTGGCGTGCCCTCTCAACTGAAGGCATGGATCGACCGCATTTCTGTCGCCGGCAAGACGTTCAGCTACGGGGAGCATGGCCCGGTCGGACTGTGCGGCGGCAAGAAGCTGATCATCGCCTCGTCGCGCGGCGGCGTTTATAGCGAAGGCTCGCCCGCTGCTTTCTTCGATCATCAGGAAACCTATCTGAAGGCGGCCTTCGGTTTTCTGGGCATCACGGATATAAGCTTCATTCGCGCGGAAGGTGTGGCGATGGGTGAGGAAGCACGCAGTGGCGCCATCGCTTCGGCGAAGAAAGAGACTGCCGCGCTTGCTGCGTGAGGCAGCACCGCTGGCCCATGCCGATGCCATTCCGGTGGTATCGGCACGCTGGGAAACCCATGGATTTGCCATCTCGTTCAGTGCACAACCGAAAATACTTGCGCCCGCTTGACCACGGCGAAGGAGTCCCTGCATGACCCATTCCATCCACGACAACAAACGCTGGCTGGCGCTGATCGTTCTGTGCCTCGGCGTGCTCATGATCGTGCTCGATACGACGATCGTGAACGTTGCATTGCCGTCGATCGCCGCGGACCTCGGCTTTACCGAAACCTCGCTGGTGTGGGTGGTCAATGCGTACATGCTGACCTTCGGTGGCTGTCTGCTGTTGGGCGGACGGTTAGGTGACCTGTACGGCCATCGCAAGCTGTTCCTCGGCGGCATCACGCTGTTCACGCTGGCGTCGCTCGCGTGCGGCATGGCGAATTCGCAAGTGCTGCTGGTGTGCGCGCGTGCCGTGCAGGGTTTGGGCGGCGCAGTCGTCTCGGCGGTTGCGCTGTCGCTGATCATGAATCTGTTCACCGAGACCGGCGAACGCGCGAAAGCGATGGGCGTCTATGGTTTCGTCTGCGCGGGCGGCGGCAGTATCGGCGTGTTGCTCGGCGGCCTGCTGACCAATCTGCTGAGCTGGCACTGGATCTTTCTCGTCAACCTGCCTATCGGTATTGCCGTCTATGGGCTGTGCGTCGCGCTGTTGTCGTCGGCACGCGGTCATGCTCATGGCGAACGGCTCGACGTGGCCGGCGCTGTGACGGTGACTGCTTCGCTGATGCTCGCGGTGTACGCGGTCGTGAACGGCAACGAAGCCGGCTGGACTTCGGCGCAGACGCTAGGCCTTCTGTTCGCCGCACTGGCGCTGCTGGCCGTGTTTCTCGTCATCGAAGCACGCGTACAGCATCCGTTGATGCCGCTCGGTCTGTTCCGCTTGCGCAATGTCGCGACCACCAATGTGGTCGGCGTGCTATGGGCGGCGGCAATGTTCGCGTGGTTCTTTATCTCCGCGTTGTATCTTCAGCGTGTGCTCGGCTACCGGCCCTTGCAGGTCGGGCTCGCGTTTTTGCCGGCCAGTCTGATCATGGCGTTCTGTTCGCTGGGCCTGTCGGCGCGCGTGGTGATGCGTTTCGGTCTGCGCGTGCCGCTTGTCGTCGGGCTGCTGGTCGCGGCGTGTGGCCTTGCGCTGTTTGCGCGCGCGCCAGTCAATGGCAGCTTCGTGCTCGACGTGCTGCCCGGCATGATCCTGTTCGGCTTCGGCGCGGGCATCGCATTCAATGCCGTGCTGCTGGCCGCCATGAGCGACGTCGATCCGAGCGATTCGGGCCTCGCCTCCGGTATCGTCAACACATCGTTCATGATGGGCGGCGCACTGGGTCTCGCCGTGCTCGCAAGTCTCGCCGCCGCGCGCAGCAGCACGGTGCAGGCCACTGAGACCGCGGTGGCGGCGCTCAATAGCGGCTATCACGTGGCGTTTGTGTTCGGTGCGATCTTGGCGGCGGCGGCGGGTGTGCTGGGCGGTTTGTTGTTGCGTCCCGGGCAGCCTGGCGGCGCAGGCGCACGACCCGTTGCTGACAGTCACGGCGTAACGACAACAGGTCCCGCACCCACAACCGGCAACAGGGCTGCGACAGAGCACTACTGAGCGAACACGAACCGTCCGCGCGGCCAATCATCGGCCGCGCAAACGTCATACCTCAAACGTCGCGCAGCGCCAGTTCGACATGTTTGAGGCGTCGCACAATACGCTCGACGAACTCTAGCGTGACATGAGGCAGCGCCCGCTGGTTTGGTGCAATCACGCCGACGGTGAGCGCGTTGACGTTCACGTCGTCGAGCGGACGCCACACCACTTCGCCACGCGCCAGTTCGTCGAGGAAAGCCAGTTTGGAGAAAAATGAAATCCCCCGCCCCGACGCAATCAGACGCTTGAGCAGCGTCGTCGAATTGCAGGTGACGCTCGGCCGCAGCGACTCCCAGTACTCGGGGAAGTCGGTCGTGACGACGCCCTGGATCGGCGACCGTCCCTCCAACCGCAGAAACGCGTGATTGCGGCATTCGTCGAAGCTGATGCGCTCCATCTTCGCCAACGGATGCGACGACGCCATGACGACACCCGGCGGCAACGAGACCTCGGTCACCACGTCGAGGCCGGCAGGCAGCTTCGTAATATACGAAATGCCGACGTCATACTCACCACTGACGAGCCGGGTCGGCACGTCGTGCGGCGGCACTGCGGCGATCGAATAGGTGACAGCCGGATAAGCGTCTGAAAACTCCTCGACGGTGGCCGGCAGAAAATCGACGAACAGCGAATCCATCGCCGTCACCGACACGTGTCCCTTGCGTTCGCCTTTGAGGTCGTCAAGTTCACTGCGCATCAGGTGGAAGTCGTTCAGCGTCGCGCGAATGTGTTGCAGCATGCGCTCGCCGGCTGCGTTCAGCCGGATGCCATTCGGCAACCGGTCGAACAGTTCCGTGCCCATCTCGGCTTCGAGCTTCAGAATCTGCCGGTTGACCGCGCTCGACGCCACATACAGGTTCTGCGCGGCCTTGCGAATCGAACTACAGCGAGCTACTTCGACAAAATATTTCAGGACGTTCGCGTGCATCATGCTGCCTCAGTTCATCGGTCTCAGTTCATCGGCCGCACCGTCCAGGCGGCGACCACGGGATGATCGCAGGCTACCTTGCCTACGTCGCATGCGCCACCCGGGGAACCGAGCGCACTGGCGTCCGGCCCGAAGAAATCCCGGTTCACAGCGGCGAATACCGCCTCCGCTGGCGGGAGTTCTTCATCGTGAAAAATCGCTTCGGTCGGGCACACTGACACACACACCCCACAGTTGATGCATTCCTCGGGGTGAATGTAGAGCGTGCGGCCGCCCTCGTAGATACAGTCAACCGGACAACATTGCACGCACGCACCGTCCTTGACGTCGATGCAGGGCGAAGTGATGACGTAGGCCATCAGCGTCCGCTCCAGACCGGCTTGCGTTTCTCCTGGAAGGCGCGCACGCCCTCATTCGCGTCCTCGGATTGCAGCGCGGCCACGAGAGCGGGCAGTCGCAACGCCTGAGCATCGGCCGGCGAGAGTGTGGACGTGCGTTTGACCACCTGCTTGATCGCCTGCAGCGACAGCGGAGCGCACGCGAGCAGCGCCTGAACCCAGCGCTGGACGGCGGCATCCAGTTCGGCCCGCGGCACAACTTCGTTGACGAGGCCCATCTCGAGCCCCTCGCGTGCCGAAATCCGGCGGCCGGTCATCAGCATGGCCATCGCCTGGCGGTACGGAATCTGGCGTTGCAGCAAGGTCATGCCGCCGTCGAGCGGCATGCGCCCGACGAGCGCTTCCGGCAAGCCGAAACTCGCTTCGTCACAGGCGATTACCAGATCGCACCCCAGCACCATTTCGAAACCGCCGCCCAGCGCATAGCCGTTGACCCGCGCGATTACCGGGACGTTCAGCGTTTCCCGCAGCGCAATACCGCCGAAGCCGCCCGGACGCGGCGCCGCCCAGTATTCGACCCCGCTCACCGACGGATTTTTCAGGTCCGCGCCGACGCAGAACGCGCGCTCGCCCTCGCCGGTCAAGACCACGACGCGCACGTCGCGGTTATGCTCGAGTTCGGTCCACACGCGTTGCAGTTCGGCTTCGGTGGCCAGGTCCACGGCGTTGAGCGCTTCCGGCCGCGCGAGCGTCACCGTGGCGACGTGCTGGTCGATCACAAGACGTACGCTCATACCGCCTCCGTGGCGAGCTTGCCGTGTAATTGCTGCAGGACCTCTTCGGTATGCTGGCCGAGGCGCGGCGGCCCGCGCCGCAAGCTGACCGGCGCGAGCGACAGCTCGATCGGGCTGCCGATGAAACGCACCGGCTGGCCTTCGCCCTCGCCTTCCAGAATCAGCCGGTTATGCAGCGTCTGCGGATCGACCAGCGCTTCACGCAGATCACGTACCGGTGCGCACAACAGGTCCTGCTCCTCGAGCCGGCCAAGCCAGAAATCGCGTGTGTTGCTCGCAAAGCGCTCGCGGAAGATGCGCTGCAATTCGGCCTTGTGAACGAATTGCTGGTTGAGATTGCAAAAGCGCGCGTCGAGCGAAAGGTCTTCGATCTGCAGCGCGGTACAGATGTCGCGCAGCGGATTCGCCTTGAACGCACCCACGAGGACCAGTGCACCGTCCTGGGCATCGAACACACCCGACAGGGGCATCGCGGCCCAGTTCACTTCCGAGTCGGCCATCATGATCATGGCGGCTTCCTGCATCTGCATCGCGAGCATCGAGTTATACAGCGACACGTTGACCTTCTGCCCCTCGCCCGTGCGTTCACGATGCAGCAACGCGAGCAGGATGCCCTGCACCATGTGCATGCCGGCCGAATAGTCGGCGAGCGCCGTCGGGTACACGGAGATCGGCAGGGATTCGTCCGCGCGGCGCGCCATCACGCCACTCATCGCCTGAGCGAGCACGTCCTGGCCGCCCTTGTGCGCATAGGGTCCGGTTTCGCCGAAGCCCGAGCCCAGCGCGTAGATGATCCGCGGATTCAGGCGGCGGCAGTCTTCATAGCCCACGCCCATGCGGTCCATCACGCCCGCGCGGAAATTGCTGACGACCACATCCGCGTCCGCGATCAGCGCCTTCAATGCCGCCATTTGCTGCGCGTCGCGCAGATCGAGCGCGACGCTGCGCTTGTTGCGATTCAGACTGCAGAAGATCGGATTGTCCGCGCCGGCTACCGGCTCGAACGTCGAGCGGCTCAGATCGCCCGCGCCCTTTCTCTCGACCTTGATTACGTCAGCGCCGTAATCGGCGAGCATCTGGGTGCAGACGGGGCCCATCATGACCTGCGTGAGATCGACGACACGCACGCCTGCAAGCGGCAGATCAGGCGTCTTTGCAACGTTGTCGGCGGCGCTCATGCGGCCTCCCGCTTGTTGATGTGCACGGCAAGCGGCGGAACGTCGGCATTGCGGCCACTCTGGTCGCCCGGATCGGCGCCTTGCGCGCGCAGGGTCTTCTGCAATGTGTGCACGTCGACGTCGCGCACCCGCACGCCCGCACCGAGCGCGAGCGCGGCGGCCACACCGGCGGCTTCGCCCATGGCCATGCAAGGCGGGATTTCACGCGACATCTTCTGCGCCTGCGAGGTCGCCGAGTAGTGGCGGCCGGCGACCAGCAGGTTGTCGATCTGTTTGGGCAGCAGCACGCGATACGGCATGTAGTAGTCACGGCCACGCGCGATGCTGTCGTCAAAACGGGTGCGCTGCGCGAGGTCATCCTTGGTCATCACATACTCGCCTTCGAGCAGGCGTGTCTGGCGTACGCCCGTTTGCGGCGCGACATCGATCACGTAACATTGCTCGAAACCAGGCAGCTTGTCGCGCACGAAATCGACCACCGCGTGAATGTGCTGCCGGCCCTGCACTTCCGCGCGCGTCAGGTCCTCGGGCTTGAGACCGTCGAGACCGGCCATGTGCGGGCAGTTGCACCACACCACGCCGGGCAACGGTGTCTTCAGCCACCAGTAGCCCCACGAGCCGCCGAGAATGCGCTTGATCTGACGATCCAGTGTCGCGAACGCCTCGGGTTCTTCGGCTTCGAAACGCTCGGCCGCCTCCGTATCGACGCCGCCAAGCCGAAACACCGTCGTCGTGATATAGGTGCCACCCACATGCGGCACACCCGCCGACGCCGCGACATCCAGGTCTCCGGTCGCGTCGATCACCACGTCGGCGAGGATCGCTTCACGGCCGCTCTTCGTCTCGCAGATCACGCCCTTCACCTGACCGTCTTCGACCAGCGTGCGGGAGAACCACGAATGCAGACGCAACTTGATGCCGAGCGATTCCACCATCTCCAGCGCGACGCGCTTCATTGCATCCGGATCGAACGCGGCGGCGAAACACACCGGGTGAGGCGTCTTCTGGCTGTGAAAGTCGAAAGTGCCCCAGCGCCCCCACTTGCGATACGCCGCGGGATCCTCGCCCCATTCGTCGGAGCGCGGGAACATCGCCAGCTTGCGCGCCGCCATCCGTTCGATGAAGGTCATGCACACGCCGCGCACCGAAATTTCCTGCAGATGGTTGTCCCACATGTCGTCGAGTACCAGCACCATGCCGCCGGATGCAAGACCGCCCAGGTGGTTGTAACGCTCCAGCAGAATCACCTCGGCGCCGTTGCGCGCCGCGCCGATCGCGGCCGACAGGCCTGCGGGACCGCCGCCGACCACCACGACGTTTGCCTTGGCCGCGACGCGCACATCGCGCGCACTTTCCTGAGTCCAATCGCTGATCATGTTCATGTGTCTCCTTCTGAGAATTCGAGTGTTTCGTGTTCGGTTCAATGCGTGCTTCAATGCGTCCTTCAATCGCCCTTTATTTGCCCTTTATTCGCCCTTCAATGCGCGCTTTCGGGCTGCCATCTGACCACCAGCCGCTCGATGATCGCGATCACCAGGAAAAACAGGCCGGACAGCACGGCGCTCATGATGATTGCCGTATACAGCAAGGCCGAATCGAAGCTATAGGTCGCCTGGATGATCATTGCGCCGATCCCTTGCGTGGCGCCGATCCATTCACCGACTACCGCGCCAATCACCGACATCGACGCGGCAATGCGCAGCGCGGAGAAGAGATACGGCAGCGAAGCGTAGAGGCGCAGCTTGAAGAAAATTTCGCGCTTGCTGGCCGACAGGATCTGCATCAACTCCATCGCCTGCGGGTTCACCGCCTGCAGGCCGCGCACCATGTTCACGAGTGTCGGGAAGAAACAGACGATCGCCGCGATCGTGATTTTCGGCTCGAGGCCGTTACCCATGATGAGGACGAGGATCGGCGCCTTGGCGACCACCGGAATCGAGTTGATCATCACCGCGACCGGATAGAAAATGTCCTGCAGCGTCTTGTTGTGCACGAAGACGGTGGCGATCAGGATCGCCGCGAGATTGCCGAGCAGGAAACCGCCCGCCGCCTCGATCGCAGTCGGCACCAGGTTCTGCAGCAGCACATCGCTCTTGCTGTAAAGCGTCTCCAGAACCAGGAACGGCGACGGCGCGATAAACGGCTTCACATGAAAGCCCACCACGATCGCCCACCACGTGAACAGCAGACCCGCGACGCCGAGCACCGGCAAGAGGCGCGCCCGCCACAGGCGCTGGCGGCGACGTGCAAGCCAGGCCTGCGCTTCAGGATCAGCCGCTTGCGACGACAGATTCATTTGCATTTCGGACGTGGTCATTAGCAGGTCTCCAGTACGCGTCGCAGGTAGGCTGCGAGTTCGACGAATTCGCGAGTCTCGCGGATATCGAGCGTCCGGTCTTCCGGCAGCCCGACCGGCACGATCTCCTTCACACGTCCAGGGTTGGCGACGAGCATCAATACCCGCTGACCGAGAAACGCCGCCTCGTAGATGCTGTGAGTGACGAACAGCGTCGTAAGGCCCATCTCTTTCCAGACACGGCGCAATTCTTCGTTCAGACGGTCGCGGGTGATTTCATCGAGCGCGCCAAACGGCTCGTCCATCAGCAGGACCTTGGGATCGCTGACGAGCGCGCGCGCAATCGCGACACGTTGGCGCATCCCGCCTGACATCTCGTGCGGGTAAGCGTCCTCGCGGCCCTTGAGGCCGACGAGTTCGAGCAGTTCACGCGGCGTAGCCCGGCCCGCGCGTGCCTTGCCGCCCGCGACCTCAAGCGGCAGCTGCACGTTCTGGAGGGCCGTGCGCCACGGCAGCAACGCCGCGTCCTGAAACACGAAGCCAATGTCCCGATGCTCACGCGCGACGCGGGGCGCGGCACCGAGCACGCTGATCTCGCCGCGGCTCGGCTTGATCAGATCCGCGACGACGCGCAGGAAGGTCGACTTCCCGCAGCCCGACGGACCCAGCAGCGTGAGAAATTCACCGGCCGCGACGTCAAGGCTCAAACCCTCGATCGCAGTGACGCTGCGCCGATCGGTGAAGAAGCGCACGTTGATATTGCGGCAGCTAATCGACAGAGGCGTGTCTTGCAGACCGGCGACGGACGAGCCGATCCCCTCCGCGCGCGGCGGACTGATAGTGGCAGCATGCATGGATTACACCTTGAGGCGAGAGGAACGGGTAGCGTTGAGGACGTCCATCGTCATCACGTCGTCGACTTTGGGCTGAGCTCCGCGGAACTGGCCCAGTTGACCGTACATCGAGAGCTGCTCTTCCCAGACCTTCGCATCCATCGTGCCCCAGCCTTGGGCCTGCGTGGCCTGATCGAACGCGTAGCTCATCAGCGAATCGATCGCCACACGCTCATCGGCACGATTCAGATTCGGATATTCCTTGATCAGCAGATCGACCGCCTGGTCGCGATGCGCATTCGCATAGACCCAGCCACGCGCAGTGGCGCGCAGGAAACGCGCAACGGTGTCGGGATGGTCCTTGAGCGTCGCGGTGTTCGCGTAGTACGGCAGCGCGTAGAGGCGCACGCCGGTGTCCCACAGACGCAGGTCGACGCGCTCCGCCCCGAGCGGCTTGAGTGCGGTGGTGTTGGTTTGCCAGCCGGTCACCGCGTCGACCTGACCGCTCATCAGCGGCATCATGTCGGCGCCGATCGGCACGATGTTGACCTGGCTTTCCGGAATCTTGTTCTTCGCGAGCAGCGCCTTGAGCAGCACCATGCCGGTCGACTGGATCCCGATACGCTTGCCGATCATGTCGTGCGCCGAACGCACCGGATTTTTCTTGAGTGAAAAGAAACTGTAAGGATGCTGCTGCAATCCGACCGCGATACATTTGATCGGCAAGCCTTCCGAGACCGCCAGCATGATCGACGGGCTCGACGAAATCTCACCGGCCTCGGATCGGCCCGAGGCCACAATCGCCACGCCATCGATGTTCGGGCCGCCCGGCTGAATGTGGAAATCAATGCCTTCCTGCTCGTAATAACCGAGCCGTTTCGCCGTCACCTCGCCGACCTGGTTACCGCCCGGAATCCAGCCCAGTTGCATGTTGACGGTTGTCCTGTCGCCCGCAAAGGCGCGCACCGAAAGCAGTGCGCCCGTTGCAGCCATGCCGCCCGCCGCGAGTGTCATCCGCAGCAAACGCCGACGTCCGGCATTTTCGATTACTGACATCATCTCCTCCGTTGGTGCTTCCTGGGTACAAGGGGGCCGGTCTTCTAACGCTCAGTGCTGCCGGTGAAATCGATTATTAAGAGCCAAAAGTGTCCCCGCAAGCATCAATTTTGAAGATGAGCGATGCCAAAATTAGAGCACCCACGTGGTGCGGGCTTTTTGAGAAAGTGTCAATAAGCGTGCGCGATTCGCGCACCAGTTCGGCCTCGGTGCGCTAAAAATTCGATCACTGGTAGTTAAATTCAGTGCTAGCTATCGCGAATTTTGTTCCGCAAGAATCGCCAGCAATCGCACCAGATTCACAATCAGCTGCATCGCAACCACCGAAAGGCACATGTAATAAAAGGCAATTCCGCTGCGGGACCACGGTGCTGGGCGGCTCATTAACCGCGGCAAGTCGGGACCGTCATCGGAGGAATCAATCTTTCGTCGCGCCAGGTCTTTTGTTCGTCATCCTAATCACAACCCGGCCTCAAACGAGCTTCAGGCATTCGCCTTCACTTTCCCAAAACAAGCCTTCAAAGGAAATCATGAATCGACGCATCTTTGCTCTCGCCGCCATGGCTCTGTGCTGCCAGAGCGCATCCGCCCAAAGCAGCGTGACCCTCTACGGCCTGATCTCTACGGGGATCGTCTATGCGAATAGCCAGAAAGGCGCCGACAAGCAAGGCCATGCGACGTGGCAATTCGCGAGCGGCCCCATGCAGACGCCTCGTTGGGGGATGAAGGGTGTAGAGGATCTCGGCGGCGGCGTGAAGGCCATATTTACGCTGGAAAGCGGCTATAGCCTCGCGACCGGATCGTTGTCGCAAGGCGGGCGGGAGTTCGGCCGGCAGGCCTTTGTCGGCTTGTCGTCGGATACGCTCGGGACGGTGACGCTAGGCCGTCAATACGACGAGGCAGTCACACTGTGTGTGTTCTCGTCGGCGTGTCAGTTCGCGGCGTACGCCGCGCACATTGGCGACAGTGACAACGTGTTCGACACGTTCCGGATCAACAACGCGGTCCAGTACAAAAGTATCGACTACAAAGGTCTTCAGTTTGAAGGGCTCTACGGTTTTTCGAACAAGGCGGGTGGCTTCTCGGACAACAATGCCTATAGCGCCGGCGTGCAATATCGCAACGGGCCGGTGACAGCCGGTCTGGCGTTCCTTCAGGTCAACACGCCGAACGACGCCAATAATACAAACGGCGCGGTGGTGAACGACTACGGCTTCACGTCGCCGTTCGTCACGAATCCGGCGACCAACGCGGGTGTCAGCAAGCAGAGGATGTTTGGCGCCGGCGGCGCCTACGCGCTTGGAACCGCGAGCGTGTCGCTGCTTTATACCAACGCGCGATTCGACTATGTCGACACGTCGCGGCTGACGCTGCAGAATCTGGAGGTGTCGCTGACGGACTACGTGACGCCGCAACTCATGCTCGGCGCCGCGTATATCTTCACCACGGGGCAATACCATCCGCAAGACAACAGTCCGAAATGGCATCAGGTGAATGCCGGCGCGGACTACTTCCTGAGCAAGAACACCGATCTCTTCCTCGTGGGGATCTTTCAGAGAGCGGCGGGCGACGCACAGTACGCGCAGATCTATTCGCTTTCGCCGTCCACCACCAAGTCGCAAGTCTCAGCGGTGATCGGCATGCGGCATAAGTGGTAGGCGTTTTACCCGCCTCGAACGTCAGGCATCAGCCCTTGGGACCGCCGGCGGCGGGCAGCGCCGGCGCTTGCGCGGCGGTGGCGAGTTCCGCGCTCGACCAGCCGCCGCCGAGCGCCTTGATCAGTTGCACGTTCGCGCTCAGCAAGCGGGTCTGGATATCCAGCACGCCGCTTTGTGCATCGAGCGCCGCTGTCTGCGCCTGGACGACGTCGAGATAGCCGACCGCGCCCTGCCGGTAGCGGCTCAATGCCAGATCGACGGAATGCTGGGCTGCATCGTCGGCCTCACGCTGCTCGCCGAGCGCCGTGCCGAGGTCCTGCAACAGCGAAAGATTGTCCTCGATCTGCCGGAACGCCGACAACACGACGCCGCGATAACGGGCGCCCGCTTCATCGGTCGCCGCTTTCGCGGAATTGAGTTGCGCGCGGCGCAAGCCGCCGTCGAAAACATACTGCGCAAGTTGCGGCCCGATTGCCCAGAAAATGTTCGGCGCGCTGACCAGCCCGGCATAGACGGAACTCTGCACGCCGCCCTGCAAGCTGAGCGTGATCGACGGGAAATACGCGGCGCGCGCCACGCCGATCTTCGCGTTCGCCTCGGCCACGCGACGCTCGGCCGCCGCGATGTCGGGACGCCGCTGCAAGAGCGTCGACGGCAGGGCCATTGGAATGACCGGCAACGGGATCGACGCCGTGTTCGACGGCAGACTGAACTCCGATGCGGACGCACCGATCAGCTCGGCGATCGCGTGCTCGATCAACGCGCGCTGGGCAACGTTCTGCGACAACTGCGATTTCGCCGACGCCAACTGCGTTTTCGCCCGCGATACGTCGAGCCCCGACACAATCCCCCCGCCATGCAGCGTCTGCGTAAGCTCCAGGGCGCGCGCGTAGGCCGCCACGGTATCGGTCAGCAGTTTGGTCTGCTGGTCGAGCCCGCGCAGGCGGACAAAACTGTCGGCGAGCTGAATCTGCAAGCTCAGTTGCACGGAGGCGAGATCGGCCTTGGTGGCCTGTGCTTCGTCCTTGCCCGCCACCACGGAATCGCGCACGCGTCCCCACAAATCGAGGTCGTAATCGATCTCGCCGCCGAGGGTGGCGGAGTTGTAATAATCAGGGCCGCCGGCACGCAACGGGCGCGTATCCGACTGCCGGTCGCGCTGCGGAACCGCGCTCGCGCTGATCCTCGGATACAGGCCGGACGAAACCTGATCGACGAACGCCTTGGCCTGCCGGTAGTGCGCATAGGCCGCGGCAAGGTCGGTATTGTTCGCCAGCAGGCGCTGTTCGAGGTCGTCGAGTTGCGGGTCGTTATAGATCGTCCACCAGTCGGTACGGCTCAGCTGATCCGCGGGCTGCGCGCTGACCCAGGGGCCGATCGTGCGGTATTGGGCGGCGACCGGCGTCGGCGGCACGTGGTAGTCCGGCGCGAGCGAACACGCCGCAAGCGCGAAGGTGCCGGCCAGCAGCGCCGGAACCTTCAGCGTAGCCATCCTAACCATTCGCGCCTCCTTTCCCGGCGGCGCTGGCGCCGCTCGCGACCTGCACGCGATCGCCGGCGACCAGACCGTCCGGCGGCGTATCGATCACGCGGTCCGTCGCGGCGAGTCCCGAGCCGATCTCGACCGAGTCGCCGAAATCGCGGTTGATCGTGACCGTCTTGAACGCGACGAGGCCGTTCGCCCCGAGCGTCGCAACCCGCAGGCCGTGCGCGTCGAAGATGAGGGCGCTGGCGGGAACGCGTACCGCGTTCTGCTGGACCGGCAGCTTGAATTGCAGGCTGGCGAAACCGCCCGGCAACAGCTTGCCGTCGGTGTTGTCGACCAATAGCTGAACCAGCGTCGTGCCCGAGGCCGCGTTGACCGAATCCGCCGCCGCGACCACGCGCGCGGTGAAGTGCTGACCCGGGTATTCCGGCACGCTCAGCGTCGCGGTCGTGCCGCTGCGCACATCGGGCGCGTAACTCTGCGGCACCTGCACGTACACGCGCAGGCGCTTCACATCGGAGACCACGAACAGCTCCTGGCCGACGCCGCCACTGCCGGCATTGATCAACGCGCCGACGTCCGTGTCGCGCGCGGTCACCACACCGTCGAACGGCGCGACGATGCGCTCGAAGCCCTTGGTGGCGAGCAGGCGGTCGACATTGGCCTGCGCCGCCGCCACGGCCGCTTTCTTCGCGGTGTAATCGCCGGTGCGTTCGTCGACTTCCTGCTGCGCGACCGAATCGGTACCGAGCAGCGCCTGCCAGCGCTTCGCGGTGGTCCCGGCCAGCGCCGCGTTAGCCTGCGCGCTCGTCAGGTCAGCGCGCGCCTGCAGCAATTGCTGGTCGAGTTCGGGCGACTCGATCACGGCGAGCAGTTGCCCAGCTTTCACCGGCGTGCCGATGTCGACGCTCCACGACTTCAGATACCCGCTCACGCGCGCGAAGATCGGCGCACGCGAATACGCTTCGAGATGCGAAGGCAGATCGAGCGTCGGTCCGTTTGCCGCGCTCACCGGGGTGATCACGGTGACCGTGGGGATGACCTGCGCATTGGTCCACGACTTGAGATTACGGGCGTCGACGGCGCGCAGCGTCACGCCTGCCGCGACGACGATGACAGCGACGGCAATCGCGGTCACGCCGATGACGACGAGGCGGCGGCGCGGCACCGGCTGGTTGGTGACAATAGGTTCAGACGACATGAGCGGGACCTCCCGTAGCGGGTGTCGGGGCAATCGCACGGCCAGGGCGCGAGTGAACGATGCAGAAAATCACCGGCACGAGGAGCAGTGACGCGGTGGTAGCGAAAATCAGGCCGCCGATGACGGCGCGGCCAAGCGGTGCGTTCTGTTCACCGCCCTCGCCCATTGCCAGTGCCATCGGCGCCATGCCGATGATCATCGACAGAGCCGTCATCAGCACCGGACGGAAGCGGGTGAAGCCGGCTTCGAGAGCGGCCTTGAACGGATCGCCGTGCTCGGCGAGACGCTCGCGGCAGAAGCTGACCACGAGAATGGAGTTGGCGGTGGCCACCCCCATGCACATGATCGCCCCTGTCAGCGCGGGAACGGATAGCGTTGTGTGGGTGGCGAACAGCATCCAGATGATGCCGGCGAGCGCCGCCGGCAACGCCATGACGATCACGAACGGATCGGCCCACGACTGGAAGTTGACCACCACGATCAGATAGATCAGCACGACCGCGCCCAGCAGGCCGAACAGCATGCCGGCGAACGCGCTGTTCATGGTCTGCACCTGGCCGAGCAACGCGATCGACGAACCCTTCGGCAGCGTGCCGGCATTGTTCTGCACCACGCGCTGGATGTCGGCCGCGACCGCACCGAGATCGCGATCCTGGGTGGTAGCGAAAATCTCGACCATCGGCTGGATGTTGTACTGGCTGACAACCGCGTTGGTATTCGCGCGCTGGACGGTCGCGAGGCCGCCGAGGATTTGTCCGCTGCTCTGCAGGGTCGACGTAATGGGCAGATTCTGTAGCGCGGCGAGCGAATCGAGGTTGTATTGCGGCGTCTGCATCACGATCGGATACGACACGCCATTCGCGTTGTTCAGCCAGAACGTCGGCGCGACCTGACTCGAGCCGGCGAGGTTCACCACCAGGCTGTTGGTCACGTCGCGTTCGTTGATGCCGAGCAGTTGCGCGCGTGTGCGATCCACGTCGACGTTGAAGGTCGGCGAATTTTGCGCCTGCTGGATGCGCGCGTCGACCACGCCGGGAATCTGGCGGATCTCGCGCAGCAGGCGGCCCGCATAGGCGAAATTCGCGGGCAGGTTGTTGCCGCGCACCTGCAGATCGACCGGCGCGGGCGAGCCGAAATTCAGAATCTGACTGATGATGTCCGCCGGCGGGAACGAGAACGTCACGCCCGGATAGAGGCGCGGCAACTTCTCGCGCATCTCCCGCACGTAGTCGGCGGTCGGACGGTGATCTTCGTTCAACGCGATCTGGATGTCGCCGTCCTGCGAGCCGATCGTCCCGGTGTTGTTGTACGCGAGATTGATACCGCTCACCGGCAAGCCGATGTTGTCCACCATCGTGCCGAGTTCGGCGGGCGGGATGATCTGGCGAATCGAGCTTTCCACGTCCGCGAAGATCTGGGCGGTCTTTTCGACCCGCACACCGACCGGCGCGCGGACATGCAGCAGGATCTGACCGGCATCCACGGCCGGGAAAAAGTTGCGGCCCAGCATAGGCACCAGCGCGAACGACAGCAGCACGAAACCGAGGAAGCAGCTCACGAACGGCTTACGATGATTCAGCGCCAGTTCGAGAATGCCGTGATAGCCGGCACGGACTTTTTCGAAGCGCCGCTCGAAGCCCTGCTGGAACCGTCCCAGCGGACCGGGCCGTTTCTTTTCATGCTCCTCTTCATTCAGATTGTGCGGATGCAGCAGGTACTTCGCCATGGTCGGCACGAGCGTGCGCGACAGGATGAACGAAGAGACCATCGCGAAGATCACGGCCTCGGCCATCGGCACGAACAGGAAGCGCGCCACGCCGTCGAGGAAGAACATCGGCACGAACACGATACAGATACACAGCAGCGCGACGAAGGCCGGCGTGACGATCTGCGCGGCGCCGTCGAGAATCGCCTCCTCGACCTGCTTGCCCTGCTCCAGATGCCAGTTGATGTTCTCGATGGTGACCGTCGCATCGTCGACCAGAATCCCCACCGCGAGCGCGAGGCCGCCGAGCGTCATGATGTTGAGCGTCTCGCCGAGCGCCGACAAGGTCGCGATCGAGCCGAGAATCGCCAGCGGAATCGAGGTCGCGATAATCACCGTCGAACGCCAGCTGCCGAGGAACAGCAGGATCATCAGGCTGGTCAGCGCCGCCGCGATCACGCCTTCGCGCGCCACGCCGCTGATCGCCGCCCGCACGAACAACGACTGGTCGCCGATCGGCGCGATCTGCAACGCGTCGGGCAACGACGCTTTCGCATCGAGCACGTGCTGCTTGATCCCCGAGATGATGCCCAGCGTCGACACCGAGCCGTTCTTCAACACGGACATCAGCACCGAACGTTTGCCGTCCACGTGCACGATATTGGTTTGCGGCGGACTGCCGTCGCGCACATTGGCGACGTCGTGGATATACACGGTGGTGCCGTTGACGGCCTTGATCGGCAAGTCGCCGAGCGCCTTGAGCGCGGACGGTGCGTTGTTCAGCTGCAGCGTGTATTCGTGATCGCCGATCTTTTCCGTACCGATCGGCGTCAACAGGTTCTGACTCGCGAGCGCGTTCGCGACGTCCTGCGCGGACAGACCGCGCGCCTGCATGGCGGCCGGGTTGACGTCGATCTGCACCTGGCGCGACTTGCCGCCGAACGGATACGGAATCGACGCGCCGGCCACGGTGACGAGCGCCGGGCGCAACTGGTTCAAGCCGAGGTCGCCGAGGTTCTGTTCCGAGAGCCCTTTGCCCGATAACGCGAGCTGGATGATCGGCACCGTCGACGCGTTGTAGTTCAGGATCAGCGGCGGCGTGGTACCCGGCGGCAATTGACGCAGCTGCGTCTGCGCGACCGCGGTGACCTGCGCGTTGGCGTTACTGATGTTCACGCCCGGCTGAAAGAAGATCTTGATGATCCCGAAGCCGTTCACCGATTCGGCTTCCATGTGCTGGATGTCGTTGACGGTGGTGGTCAGCGAGCGCTCGAACGGCGACGTGATCCGTCCCACCATTTGATCCGGCGGCAGACCCGTGTATTGCCAAACGACGCTGATCACGGGGATGCGGATGTCGGGAAAGATATCGGTCGGCGTTCTGAGCGCGGACAGCGGTCCGATGATCAGAATCAGGATCGCCAGGACGACGAAGGTGTAGGGCCGCCGGAGCGCGACGCGTACTAGGGCGAGCATGAGAATTCCAGCACTTGGGGTTGAACTGTCATGTATGACGAAAAAGCGACGAGAGCACGACTCAGGCGAGCGCGTCGGCCGGAGTCGATTTTCCGGTTCCTTTCAATTTTTCTGCAGGAAAAGCGATTTGAAAAACAACGCACCACGAAGCCCGCGCGGGTGCCGCGCCAGGACAATGCGGGAATGTACACAACCGGAATTAATTTTGCAGCCGCTTTATGCGCATTAGCTTACCCACCGGGAGTCTATCCTCGCCAATTTTCGGCTGTGCGTGAAAACGGGCGACAGGCGTTTGCCCTATACGTATAGCGTTTTCCAGCCGATCATTCGCGCTGGATGCACGGCCGGGATCGCGATTGATGACCATCCGGCAACGCATTCATTTTTTTATTACCAATATTTACGATCCGAGTTTTCGTGCGCGAAAAATGGCATTCGTGGTGTTTCCCACAATAGTTTTCTTTAAACCATAACGATAATCAGGCGAATTCGATTGTTCGCGGGTTTCGTGCGCTGGACATTCGCGGGTCGTAACTCGCGTCGTAACTCATGGGCCGGTTAGCTTCCGTAATGCGTTCAGGCGTCCGCTGCCTCATCTTTGGCGGGCATACTCCCGGTTGCTCGACCAGGCTCCTGCGAAAGGGGGTCGCCGCTGTACGACTTGTCAGCGATTCGTTAGCATGCGGGGGCGCCTTGCGCGCCCCGTCCAGCGGTCAGCCTGGCCGCGCCGGTATATGAACGATTTGTGAACAGGAGCTTCAATGCAGCCAGCGAATAAAGACCTGGCAAAAACGGTCACCGATACGTCGTCGCCGTCCGGCGAGATCACCGTTTCAGCGATCCTCGCCCGGATCGAACAGCTCTATCCGAGCTACGGCGCCGCGAGCCGGCGCATCGCGGATTTCATCCGCGAGCGGCCGCAGGAAGTCGTGCATATGTCGGTGAGCGATGTGGCCGACCGGGTAGGCGCGGCGGAAGGAACCGTGGTCGGTTTCTGCAAGGGGCTGGGAGCGACCGGCTTTCAGCAGCTCAAGATCGTGCTGGCGCAGGAAATCGTCCAGCCGGTCCAGTTGATCCATGAAGATCTACAGCAGGAGGACAGTGCGGCCACGGTGGTCGCGAAAATCTTCAGCTCGAATGTCCAGACGTTGCGCGACACGGAGTCAACGCTCGACGTGCATGCGCTCGAGCAGGCCGTCGCCGCGATCCGCGGCGCGCGGCGCGTCGAGATTTACGGCGTGGGCAGCGCCGCGTCCATTGCCGACGACGCGCATTACCGCATGTTGCGGATCGGCCTCGACGCGCGTTCGGTCACCGATCCGCATATTCAGGTCATCAGCGCGTCGCGCTGCGACCCGGGCGTCGCCACGCTGACTATTTCGCACTCCGGCAGCACGCACGAAACGGTCATGGCGACGCGGCTCGCGAAAGAAGCCGGCGCGCGGACCATCTGCATCACCAACTTCGGCCGCTCGCCGATCCAGGCCTACGCCGACATCGTGCTCACCACGATGGCCCGCGAAACCCGCTTTCGCACGGAGGCCATGACGAGCCGTCTCGCGCAGCTCGCCATCGTCGACGTGCTGATTGCGTGTCTCGCCCTCGCCGACTACGAACGCTCTGTCGACGTGCTGCGTCAGACCTTCGACGTGCTGTCGCTCAAGCGCTACTGATCCTACCGGCGCTCAGCCGAAGCGCCGGGTCGCCTCGTCCTGTCTGAATAGCAGCGCCAGCGATTCGAGGTGGGCGTCCACATGGCGCCCCACCAGCAGGCATTGCATTGCCAGCTGCCGCGCGCCGGCACCATCCGTCAGCGGGTTGTCGCCGATCACGAGCGTGCTAGCCGCGTCGGTACCGAGCCGGCGCAGCGCTTCGCGAAACAGCAGCGGCTCCGGTTTGCCGACCACGCAGGTCGGCTCGATGCCGGCGCAGGCGATCACCGCGTTCATCAAGCTGCCCGTCTCGGGCGTCACCCCGCCGTCCGCCGCCGGATGGTTCAGATCCGGATTCGCGACCATCAGTTTCGCGCCGCGGCGCAGCTGGTTCGCGATCGACTTCAAGCGCATGTAGCCGAAATGCACGTCCCGTCCCAGCAGGATGACGTCGGGGTCGTGCTCGACCACGTTGGCGCCCAGCGAGGTCGCGAAGTGCGTGAGCGCCGGGCTCGCGACAATCCGCACGCGTGCCTGCGGATACTGCTCCAGCATCAACAGCACCGCCTGTTGCCCCGCCAGCACGATGCGTTCGGGCTCGACCCGCAAACCCAGCCGAGCCAGCTTGCGCGCGAGCGTGGCCTCGGTGTCGCGCGAGTTGTTCGAGACGATCACATAGCGCTCCCGCGCATGGTCGAGCAACTCTCTTGCGCCCGCTATCACGTGGTTGCCGGATACGAGTGTGCCGTCGAGATCGACCACGAAGCCCTTCGCGCCCGCGAGCAGGAGGCGCGCCGCCAGGATCTGCCCGGCCGCGGATTCCGGCGCGCTCGCGACCGGAGTCGCAGCCAGAGTCGGGGCCGGCGCTGACCTCCCGGACGACGGCGACTGCGGCGCGTCTTCGCTGCCCCGCGCGGGATCGTAAAGAGAACTGGAGAAATTGCGCATCGAGAACATTCCTGACCTATCGAGCTGGAAAAAGCAGTCGCAAGCTTAATACTGAATTTAGCTCATATCAACCTCCAACTCGAAATGAGCATTGTTCATTTCTCTGTCACAGACGATGCCTAGCATGCGCATCGTTCGCTCCGCCCTTTAGCGCAGCGCACTTGCTCCGGAGCGCAGCGATAAGGCTTCGGGATTGGCCAATTTCGCATTGGTTCGCCGGGGTGTGGACCTCCCTCGACGACATTTCATATGGCGTACTAACTCATGAACTTCGAATGCACTGTAGTGCGTGATCGGGATGTTGCAGGCGGGACTCACGGGCGGCGCGTGCTGCTCGGCAGCGTGTTCCTCGTCGCCGCAGTCGCGCTGGCCGCCTGTGGTGGCGGTGGCGGCAGCAACTCGAATGGACAATCTTCCGCGTCATCGGGCTCTTCCGGCAGCGGGCCGGGCACGGGGACCTCGGCCCCCACCGGCGCGAGCGGCACCACGCCGGCTTCCGGCACGTCCCCCTCGTCCGGCACGCCTCCCGCCACCGCGCCGGTACTGCACTGCGCGCCCTGATCTCTCGTTGCGGTGACCGCCTGGCTTCGCGGCACGCCCCTCTTCCAGCCTTGTAAAGACACTCCCCATGACTAACAAAACACGCGACGTCAACGACGCGGCGGCGCCAAAGGGCATCAGCCGGCGCGACTTCCTGCGCGCGGCGGGCGCCACCGGCATTCTGGCAGGCGCAGGCATGCTGCCGCCTTCGATCCGCCGGGCTCTCGCGATTCCGCCTGCCGGCCAGACCGGCACGATCCAGGACATCAAGCATGTGGTCATCCTCATGCAGGAGAACCGCTCGTTCGACCACTACTTCGGCACCCTCAAGGGCGTGCGCGGTTTCGGCGACCGCTTCCCGATCACGATGGCGAGCGGGCAATCGGTATGGCAGCAGGTGTCGAGCGCGCCGGGCGCGACCCCCGCCGTCACCATCCCGCCGTTTCACCTCGATACGGCAACGATGAACGCAATGGGCGTGGCCGACTGTCCGCATGATTACGGCACCGGCCAGGCCGCCTGGAACCAGGGCTTGTTCGGCAACTGGCCGTACTGGAAGACCCAGTATTCGATGGGCTATTACGAGCGCGCCGATATTCCGTTCCACTTCGCGCTCGCTGAAGCGTTCACGCTGTGCGATGCCTATCATTGCGCGCTGACCGGTCCCACCGACCCGAACCGCGTGGTGTTCTTCTCGGGTTCCAACTACAACCCGCAACTGGCGGCCGTCGGCATCAATCCGACCGAAGCGGATGCCGAAGTATCGAATGTGCGTTGCTCGGTGTCGGGCACGATCTCCGCGACCACGGCGCCGAACCAGTACACCTACGGCGGTTCGACCTTCAACTGGCCGACGCTGCCCGATCTGCTGCAGGGCGCCAACGTCAGCTGGAAAATTTATCAGGACCCGAACAACAACTGGAGCGGCCTGCTGCACGGCTGCCTCGCGTTCCAGAGCTTCCGCACCTCGGCGCCGGGCTCGGCGATCTACGACAACGGCATGACGGGCGGCCCCGACTTCCTGACGACCTTCGCGAACGACGTGCAGAACGGCACGCTGCCGCAGGTGTCGTGGATCCTGCCGACACCGAACAACTCAGAACACCCCAGCTACTTCCCGAGCGACGGCGCGAATTTCATCTCCCAGGTGCTGGACGCGCTGACGGCCAATCCGGCCGTCTGGAGCCAGACCGCGTTCTTCGTCACCTACGACGAAGAAGACGGCATCTTTGATCACGGGCTGCGCCCGGCGGTGCCGTCGTACGACGCGAGCGGCAACCTGATGGGCGGCTCGACGCTGCCGCTCGCCGGCGAGTATTTCTCCGATCCGTCGCGCACGTATCTCGAAGCCGCCGACACGGTCAGCGGCACGCTGCGTCCCTGGGGACTCGGCGGACGGGTGCCGATGTTCGTGATCTCGCCGTGGAGCGCGGGCGGCTGGGTCAACTCCGAAGTGTTCACGCATACCTCGATGGCGTTGTTCCTCGAACAGCGCTTCGGCATCACGGTGTCGAGCGTGAGTCCGTGGCATCGCGCGGTGGCCGGCGATCTGACGAGCTGCTTCGACTTCACCAGCCCGAACGCGAGCAACACCACGTATGCGGCTCTGCCGAGCACCGCCAACACCGCCACCTTCGACGCCGCGCAGCGGGCGCTGCCGGCGGCCCGCGCGCCGGGCCAGCCGGAACCGCTGTTCCAGGAGGCCGGCTACCGGCCGTCCCGTGCGTTGCCCTACGAACTGCACACCAGCGCGCGGGTGTCCACGAGCGGCGCGCTCGAGTTGATGTTCAGCAACACCGGCACGCAAGGCGCGGTGTTCCATGTGTACGACCAGAACAATCTCGGCAAGATTCCGCGCCGCTACACCGTCGAAGCGGGCAAGCAGTTGAACGACACGGCGTGGAGCGCGGACGCCAACGGCAACTACAACCTGTCGGTGTACGGACCGAATGGCTTCGTGCGCCAGTTCAGCGGCAACGTCGGCAGCGGCGCGCCGGTGGAACTGCAGGCCTGCTACGACGTGGCGAACGGCGCCGTGTACGCCACCGTCAATAACAGCGGCACCCAGGACGTGCAGGTCACGCTGAGCGCCAGTGCTTACGCGAGCGTCTACACCGGCGGTCCATGGACGCTGAACGTGCCCGCGGGTCACTCCGCCGAGCAGCACTGGCCGCTCGCCAACAGCGGCAACTGGTACGACTTCACCCTGACTGCGCCGAATCTCGTGCGCCGCTTCGCGGGGCGGGTCGAGACGGGTGCGCCGGGCATCAGCGATCCGGCTATGGCAAGCGGAATCACGAGCTGAACGCGCGAATGCAAACCGATCAGGAGACCACTACATGACGAATAGACAGCAGGTCGCGCGACTCAGCATGCTGATGGGCGTGCTGCTCGCCGCCCACGGCGTGCGCGTCGAGGCGCAGGTGCCGACGACGTACAACAGCACGACGCATAACGAAGGCATCGGCGCCAGCGCCGGGACCACCAGCGTAAGCGGCAACTACAACCAGGCCATTGGGGAATCGGCCGGCAATAACGTCAAGGGCAGCGACAACACGGCAATCGGCCAAAGCGCCGGCCAGTCGGTCACCGGTAGCGACAACACCGCGATCGGCCAGGGCGCCGGCAACACCGTGAGCACGAACTACAACCTCGCGCTCGGCGACGGTGCGGGCACCAACGTGTCGGGCGGCAATGCCAATCAGGCGATCGGCTTCTTCGCGGGCATCAACGTGAGCGGCGGCTGGAACCAGGCGTTCGGCCGCAGCGCGCAGACCAACGTGACGGGCAACTACAACAACGCGTACGGCTTCTGGGCGGGCAGCTACACCACCGGCAGCACCAACGACGCGTTCGGCACCAGCGCCGGCGAGTATGTGACCGGCAGCTACAACCAGTCTTTCGGCGACGGCGCCGGTCAGCACGTCACGGCCAGCAACAACATCGCGATCGGCGAGGGCGCGGGCAACACCGTGAGCACGAACTGGAATCTGGCGATCGGCCAGGGCGCGGGCACCAATGTCTCGGGTCACAACGCGAACCAGGCAATCGGTTATTTCGCGGGCATCAACCTGGTCGGTGGCTGGGACCAGGCGTTCGGCCGCAGCGCGCAAACCGATGTGACGGGCAGCTACAACAACGCGTTTGGCTTCTGGGCAGGCAGCTATGTTTCCGGCGACCAGAACACGGCGTTCGGCTCGAACGCCGGCGAGTACGTCACCGGCAGCAACAACCTCGCGAACGGCCAGAGCGCGGGTTCGAATGTGACCGGCAGCTACAACTCGGCGAGCGGCATGAGCGCCGGTTCGAATGTGGTCGGCAGTGGCAATCTCGTCGAAGGGTCCAATGCGGGCAGCTCCGTGGTGGGCGACAACAACGCGGCGTTCGGCCCCTACGCCGGCGGCAACGTGACCGGCCAGACCAACCTCGCGCTCGGTTACGGCGCCGGCCACGACGTGATGGGCAGCAACAACGTCGCGCAGGGTTATGGCGCGGGCTTCTTCGTGACGGGCAGCGATAACGTCGCGATCGGCTCGCTGGCCGGCAATTCGATCACGGCCGACGATTCGGTGGCGATCGGCGCGCGCAGCCAGGCGGTGACCAACAGCGTGGCGCTCGGCGCCGGTTCCGATGCCATGCGCGGCGCGGTGGCGGCCTACCAGGCATTTGGTCTGAGCGCACCGCAGTCGTCGGCGGGTGAAGTCAACGTCGGCAACCGGCAGATCACCGGCGTAGCGGCGGGCAGCCAGGCCAACGACGCGGTCAACGTGGCGCAGCTGCAAGCGGTCGAAAACGAACTCAGTGGCCAGATGAGTTCGATCGGCCAGCAATCGGCCGCTACGCCGCCGGCACAGACACCCGCACAAACATCGGCACAGACAGCGGCACAGACAGCGGCCGGCACCGGCACGTCGCAGGCGGCAACCGACAAGAGCGCGACGCCGGACAGCGGCTCGTCCGTGCCGGCGGTTGCGTCGGCGGCGGGCGCCACCGCGATGGGCTATTCGGCGAACGCAGCGGGCGAGAACAGTACGGCGATGGGCGCGAATGCGGTTGCGGCGGCGGCAAGCAGCACCGCGAACGGCGCCGGCGCTGTGGCCTCGGCCCAAGGCAGCGTGGCGATCGGCACGAATGCCGCGGCTTCCGGCGTCAGTTCCACCGCGCAGGGCAACAATGCGAATGCCGGCGGCAACAACGCCACCGCGCTCGGCGCGAACTCGAACGCCGCCGCGGCCAACTCGGTCGCGCTCGGTGCGGGTTCCGTTGCCGACGATCCGAACACCGTATCGGTCGGCGCGCCAGGCAGCGAGCGGCGGATCACCAACGTGGCGCCCGGTGTGAACGGCACCGACGCGGTCAACATGAACCAGTTGTCTTCGGTTCAGTCCGGCATCAACAGCGTGGCCCGCAAGGCGTACGGCGGTGTGGCGGCAGCCACGGCCCTCACGATGATCCCCGAAGTCGACGCCGGCAAGAACTTCGCGATCGGCGTCGGCACGGCTGATTATCAGGGCTACGCTGCGACGGCGATCGGTGCGAGCGCGCGCCTGACGAACAGCATCAAGATGAAGCTCGGCGTCAGCGTCGGGCCGGCTGGCGCGGCTTACGGCGCCGGCATGTCCTATCAGTGGTAGCCCCTCAACACGTCAATTATCCGGAGCAATCCGACATGAAAATCGAACGTTTTCGTCTGCTCGCATCGTTGATCTTTTCGGCCTGTTGCACGGTCATGGCCTCCGCGGCGCACGCGGCCGGCAGTTGTCCGAACGACGGCACGGTGCGCTTCGGCGTGGAGCCGTATGAGTCGACCGCGCGGCTGCTGCCGGTCTATACGGATCTCGCCGACCTGATCGGCAAGAAGATCGGCTGCAAGGTCGAACTGTACGTGGCGACCAGCTACAACGCCGAGATCGAGGCGATGCGCAATAACAAGCTCGAGTTCGGTCAGTTCGGCCCGCTCGGTTACGTGCTCGCGCATCAGGTCGCGCATGCCCAGGCAGTCGCCGGGTTCGCCGGAGAGGACGGCAAGCCGGCCAACTACTACGCCTCGATCGTCACGTGGCCGAACAGCGGCATCAAAACGCTCGCCGACGCGAAGAGCCGCTCGTTCGCCTACTCGGACCCGGCTTCGGCCTCAGGGCATCTGTTCCCGGCGTACGGACTGCGCAAGAACGGCATCGATCCGGATCACGACGTCAAGGGAATCTACGCGGGCAGCCACACGGCCTCGTTCGAGGCGCTGCGCAATCACAAGGTGGAAGCGGGCGAGCTGAACAGCGAGGAAATCGCCAGCGCGAAGCTGCATGACGAATACGATCCGGCAGCGTACGTCACGCTGTGGAAGTCCGAACCGATTCCGCAGGATCCGTTCGCCATTCGCGGCGACCTGCCGGCCGAATTCAAGACGCGTCTTGCCGGTGTGCTGCAAACGCTCGACTTCCACGAACTGCCGGAGGCCGATCAGAAGTTTCTCGCGGCCAATGAAGGCAAGGCGCTGAAGACGGTACCGCAGACGGACAGCGCCTACGATCAGATCCGCGATCTGGTCTCGACGCTCCATATCGATCTGAGCAAACTGTGAGCGTGCCGCACGCGGCGACGGCGATCAGTGGCGCGCCCGGCGGCGCGGCGGGCCCGGCGGGCCCGGCGGGCCCGGCATTCGCGGGCGTGGATCGGGCGGAGCGGCGCGTGGCCGGCGCCGGCGTGCGGCTGGCCGTGCGCCATCTGACGATGCGCTATCCGAACGGGCACACCGCGCTTCACGACGTGAGCCTGTCGGTTGATGCGGGCGAGATGGTCGTGATTCTCGGCAGCAACGGCTGCGGCAAGTCCACGCTGATGAAGTGCGTGGTCGGGCTGAACCGGCCGAGCGGCGGTTCGGTCGAAGCCGGCGGCCGCGATCTGGCCGCGCTCACGGGCCAGCAGTTGCGGGCTGCGCGCATGTCGGTCGCGCTGATCTCGCAGCACGCGAATCTCGTGAAGCGGCGCAGCGTGCTGGCGAACGTCTGCACGGGCGCACTCGGCCGGCATCGCACGCTGGCGACGACGTTCGGCTGTGTGCCGACGTCCGAGATCGAGCCGGCGCGCGGCTTTCTCGACGAAGTCGGCCTGCTGCATCTGGCTGCTCAGCGTGCGGGCACGCTGTCGGGCGGCCAGGCGCAGCGCGTCGCGGTGGCGCGCGCGCTCGCGCAGCGGCCCCAGGTGGTGCTCGCCGACGAGCCGGTGGCGAGTCTCGATCCCGAAGCCGCCGACGAAGTGATGCGTCTGTTGCGCCGCCTCGCGACAACCGACGGGCTCGCCGTCGTCTGTGTCTTGCACCAGCCGGAACTGGCGACGCGCTATGCCGATCGCCTGATCGGCATGCGCGCCGGCCGGATCGAGTTCGACGAACGCGCAGCGTCGGTCGGCACGCAGCAGATTTCCAACCTGTACTCGGGCGAGACCTCATGAATCGCGCTTCTTCACTAGTGGCGTCCACCCAGGCCACGCGCGGCAATCCGCTATCCCGGATCGCCGCGCTGGCCGCGTTCGTCGTACTGTTCGCGCAGGCATACGTGGGCGTGCATGCCCGTCCGCAGGACCTGATCAGCGGCGTGCACGGCATGGCCGACATCATGGCGCGCGCCATGCCGCCCGACTTCAGCCAGTTCGTGCCGAGCCTCAAGCCGATCCTCGAGACGATCGACCTGGCGGTGTTCGGCACCGTGTTCGCGGTCCTGTTCGCCTTCCCGCTCGCGCTGCTGGCCGCGGCCAATGTGACACCCGCACGGCCGCTGTATTACGTGGCGCGCGCCATCATCGGCATTACGCGCGCCGTGCCGGACCTCGTGTGGGCGCTGCTGTTCGTGACCGCCGTCGGACTGGGACCGTTTCCGGGCGCGCTCGCGCTCGGCGTGCATTCGATCGGCATGCTCGGCCGCCTGTTCGCCGAGGTGATCGAGGACATGGAAATGGGCCCCGTCGAAGCGCTGACGCTGACTGGCGCGAGCCGCCTGCAGGTGTTCACCCATGCGGTGGTGCCCGGGGTGCTGCCGACGCTGCTCGGCATCAGCCTGTTCCGCTTCGACGAGAACCTGCGCTCGTCGCTGGTGCTTGGCTTTGTCGGCGCGGGCGGCATCGGCTTTGAGTTGCTGACCGCGATGAACCTGTTCCAGTATCAGACCGTATCGTTCCTGCTGATCGTCACGTTCGTGCTGGTCATCGCAGCGGAACGCGGCTCCGCTTTTCTGCGCAGCCGGGTGCAGTGAAGCTGGGCGTCCGGCGCGATTGATTCGAGGTTGCGGCGTTTTTCGTCGCGCTTTTCGTCGCGCTTTTCGCTGTCCTACCGTGGCGCTTTTCCCTGCACTGCTTCCTGCGCTCTTCGCCGCGCTTTTTTCGCCGCGCTACTTGCCCGGCGTCTGCGCGAGATCGCGAACGAGTGCGGCGAGACACGGGCTCCAGTCACCACGCAGCGCCTGCCGATAAGGCGTGACGTTCGGGTACCACGCGCACCCGCCTCGCACCCATCGCCAGTCGGCGTGCCGCTGCAGCAGCACATGAAGATCGGCGCCGAGTGCGCCGGCCAGATTGGCGGTCGACGTGCACACCGAGATCACGCGGTCCAGACAGCAAATCGCCGCGGCGGTGCGGCTGAAGTCCGTAACGAATGCCGACAGGTCGATCAGCGGCAGGTCGGCGACTTCGCCGACCCGCTCGATGTGCGGCCGGGGCATCAATGAATAGAACTGCACGTTGTCGAGACCGCCGAGCCATCCGTTGATGAGCGCGGAAGGCACGTTGCGGGCGGTGCGGTTCGCCTGTGGGACCGCCGGATTGGCGGACCAGACGAGCCCGACGCGACGCGGGCGCGCGCCGCCGCGGCGGTCGGCCGATTCATCGGCGTTGCCGATCAGTGCGCGCGCGGCGGCGAGATCGGCCGGGTCCGGTTGCAGATAACACGCCGGCGGCGGTTTCTCGATCCATCGAGGTAGATCGCCTAGATAGACATGCCAGGCATTTGCCGTTTCATGGCTTGCAAGTGCGTCTAACGACGTGCGCTCCGCCGTGTCGTCGAGCAGCGCGGCCGACTCCACCTGTACGCCCGGAAAGCTCGCGCGAAACAGCCGGACCAGTTCCGGCCGGCAAACGATCACGACACGCATGCCCGCGCCATGCGCGCGCCGCAGCAACCCGGGCAGGAACGCGGCGAACAGGATTTCGTCACCGGCGCCCTGCTCGCCGGTGACGAGCAGCAACGCGTCTTTTTCAAACTGCCCGTTCCATGCCGGATGAGGCCGTTTGATGCCGCGGACCATGATTCTCTCGCCGGCATCGAAGCGGCGCGCGTAATGTGGCCATGCCTGATCGAAGCGTTCCTGCTGGAGCAGGAATAGCGCGTACTCCCAGTGGGTTGCGGGGTCGTCGTTTGCGGCGAGCTGCTCCTGGAATAGCGCGTCGGCGCGTTCGGCCTGGCCGCTGTATGCACAGCAGACGGCGCTCCGGTGCGCCGCATGCGGACGTCTGCCCCCTTCGATCGCGGCAAGGCGGTCGAACAGTTCGAGCGCCTGTTCGAAGTGTTCGCCCAGTCGCAGGCTTTCGCCATAGTTCCATAGCGCGTCGGCAAAATCCGGCGCAATCGCGAGACAGGCGCGGTAGGCCGCCATCGCGTGCAACGTATGTCCTGCCTGCTGCAGGCTGACCGCGAAGTTGTAATGCGTGCGGGGATCGTCGGGCGACAGCCTCGTCGCCTCCTCGAGCGCGGGCAGCGCGATATCGAAGCGCCCGATGCCGGTCAGCGCGACGCCGCGCACCATATGCGCGAAGCCGTTTCCGCTGGCAACGGCGATGGCCCGTTCGGCGTGGTGAATCGCATCCGTCCATGCGCGCCCGGAAAGCGCTTGCAATGCGAGGCGCAAGGCTCCTTCGACGTGCTGGGATGCGGTGCTGCCCGTGGTGGCGTGGGTGCGTCTCTCCGGCATACGGTCCTCATGTTGACCGCCGGATGCTACTCATTCTTTGCGCACGCTTGATGACGAACGTTTTATTTTTCGACCTTTCGACCGCGTGCGCTCATCGAGCGATCAGCCCCCGGCCCGCTTCGCACTATGGCCGTACTTTTTCAGCGCTTCGATGACCCGCTCGCAATGGTCGCCCTGCACTTCGATTACGCCATCCTTGACCGTTCCACCAGAACCGCAAGCCGTGCGCAATTGTTTGCCCAGCAACGCCAACGCAACGGGATCGAGCGCCAGCCCTTTCACCAGCGTCACACTCTTCCCGCCTCTGCCCTTGGTCTCGCGACTCACTCGCACCACGCCGTCCCCTGCCGGTCGAGTCTTCGCGATTGTTTTGCAGACACATTGCGCGAGCACCTGGCTGCATTCGGGGCACATCCGGCCGCCGTCAGTGGAATAGACAAGGCCGCCTTTTGAAAAACTCTTCATGATCGATTGACTCAAAGACACTTGAAACGGGCATCGCGACGAGTCGAGCCTCAGGCCACCGAGCGTCGCGCATCGATCCGCGCCAGTTCCAGCCGATTACCGCCCAGCGATTTCGCGCTATACAACCCCTGATCGGCGGCCGCCAGCAGGTCGGCAAGCGTGGGCGTTGCGCTGCCAGACCGCGCGAGGCCGACGCTGACCGTGGCGCGTATGTCGACGTTGTTAGTCCTGTGAGCGACCGTCCTGGCGAAACGTCCAACCACGGCCTCGCCCACCTCTTTGGCACGGACGCTGTCGTGGCCAGGCAGCAGGGCGACGAATTCTTCTCCGCCGATGCGGGCGAGCATGGCTTTGGGTCCCACCACGCTGCGCGTAATTTCCGCGAAAGACTTCAGCACCGCGTCACCCGTCTCATGACCATACCGGTCATTGATCGTCTTGAAGTGATCGAGATCGAAGGCGAGAAGTGAAACCGGTTGCGATACGCCACTGTCGCGAATGACGCGTGTGCCCTCTTCGAAAAACCATCTGCGGTTGCCAAGACCGGTCAGATAGTCCGTTTGCGACTCCTGCAAAAGCTGGCTATGGGTTTCCTCGCGGACGAGCGCCAGCAAGGTCATTGGCAGGATCACCGAATACAGGACGCCCTCGTACATCGTGATCTTGCCGGCAACGGACAGCATGTCGTGTCCATACACCGTCACTAACCCAGGCAAGACAGATGCCCTGGCGGCATAAAAGAGCGCGTGGATGCCCGCCACGATCACCGCGACATGCCGTGATTTCAGCGATTTCATCTCATTGTTTCGCAATAGCTCGATAGACGTCATGCCGGACGCTACCGCGATTGGAATTGAACTCACATAGTTCCACAGGACGTCCTGCCCGCGCGCGCCCACAAGCGCCCAGGTCAGCGCCACCAGAACGAGGATGCCTAGCGAACTTGCACCGTTTTTCCGGTTGTTCAGCGATGCGACACCGCGCAGGACCAACAGATAGCCGGCAACAAAGATGAGATTGCTTAAGCCCGCGCCCAGCGCACCGGGCAGGTCGCGACGAAACGCGGCGGCAGCACAGCCGATTGCAAGCGTGGCGTAGCCCACTGCCAGGATCCGCAATTCCTTGCTGCGCCTCGGATGAGTTCGATGCTCCCAGAGGGTCAGCCCAGAACTGGCGAGTAGCGTTCCGATTGCGAGAAGATAGAAGGTAATGAGATCGAGATGCATCGCTGACGTATGGGCTCTACGCCGGTACATCACGGCGGCAGGCGCATTTTACGCTGAAAATTTATACAACAGACGATTGCCGGGCTTCGGCCGCGGACCTGCGACCAGCCGCTTGCATTGGGGCTGTGCTAAATAAGCCGGGCATTCAAGGAACCGCCATCCCCGTCAAATCCAGGCCTGGGTGCGCAATGTCTCGATGGCGAGGTCGAGGAATGAGCGAACCCTCTGGTTGGCGTGCCTGCCTTCGCGATGGACGACGTGGACCGGGAGCGCCGCCGGTTCATAGTCGGCCAGCACAATTTTCAGCGTGCCTGCCTCGATCTCGCGGGCTACCTGATACGACAGTAAACGCGCGACCCCGAATCCCGCGATGGCAGCCGCGATCGCCGACTCATTCGTGGTGGTAGTCAGGCGTGGTTGAATCGGCACGGCCAGCGGCTGCTGATCCGCGGCGAAGCGCCATTCGGGCGCGGGCGAGATACCGCTTGCCTGAATCGTGGTGTGGCCGGCCAGATCCTCGGGGCGCTGCGGCATACCGTATTGCTCGAGGTAGGCCGGAGCCGCGCACAAGACGCGCCGAACCTTGCCCACCGCGATCGCTTGCAGCGACGAACTCGGCAGTTCGCCGATCCGCACCGCGACGTCCGCGCCTTCGTCGACCAGATTCACAATGCGGTCGAGAAACCAGCAGTTGACATTGACCGCCGGAAAGCGCGTCAGATAGTCGAGCACGACCGGCATGAGATGCAGCTTGCCGAACATCACGGGCGCAGTCACGGTCAACTGACCGCGCGGCGCTGCATGCGTGCCGGTCGCCGTGACTTCCGCTGCGTCGATTTCGCCGAGTATGCGGCGGCAGTCTTCGAAATACGTCGCCCCGGCGTCCGTCAGCCTGACGATACGGGTGGTCCGTGTCAGCAACCTGACGCCGAGGCGTTCTTCCAGTTCGGTCACCATCCGGCTGACTACCGAGGGCGACACGCTCAGCTTGCGTGCCGCCGAGGCGAAACCCTCCGTTTCGACGACGGTCACAAACGTCGTCATTGCTTGAAGTCGGTCCATATCTGTCTGGATGTGCGCGTGGGCGATCGATGCACATTCGCTGATCGACAGAAGACGTCGATCGGCGGTGCGGAGTCGCCAAGCATAGCAGCCGCGCGATCCATCAGCCGTGAGCGAGCTCACGTCAAAGATCCAGTTGCAAATGTCCGGCGCTGCCTGCCTCGGCTTGCGCCGGCACCGCGCAACAGATCAATGCTTCGTCGTCTGCCACCTTGAACTCGGGCACGACGAGATAAGCCACTGCCCCTTCGACGATACGGGTGCGGCAGGTCCCGCAACTCCCGCCGCGACAACCGAAGGCCGGCTCAAGGCCCCGCGACTCAGCCAGTTCCAGCAATGAGCCGCTGCCTGGATTCCAGCGCGCTTCCTTGCCTGACTTGACGAATGCAACCGGCGTCGGCTTATCCGCGGGCGCATGCACAGGGCCTACATTGACGCCGGCGTCCGCCTGACGATGCACCCCCGCTGGGCCAAACGCCTCGGCGTGAATCCGGCTATCGGCAATGTTCAGCTTGCGCAGTCCGTCGTACAGCGACTGCATGAACGCCGCCGGACCGCACAGATAAAAGTCGTAGTCGTTGAACGGGAGCTTCTCGCTCAGCAGCGCGACATCGAGCCGGCCAACCGCGTCGAAATCCGTGCCCTTTTGCGCACCCTCGCTATCGGTCAGCGTGCGCACCACGTGCACCGCGCCATTGGCCTGCGCCGCCAATTGATCGATTTCTGCCGTAAAGGCCCGTTCGGCGAGCGTGCGCGCCGAGTGAAAGAACCACGTCGGACGGACCCGGCGCGTCCGCAAGCCTTCGTAGACGAGGTGGCGCAACATCGCGAGCATGGGCGTCACGCCGACACCCGCTGCGAGCAGCACCGCCGGCCGGCGTTCGGCGGCGTCGACGGTGAACTGGCCGGCCGGCGCGCGCGCCTCGATGACACTGCCGACCCGCAGCGTGTCGTGCAGATGCGCGGAGACCAGGCCCTGGCGCTTGACGCTGACCCGGTAGAAGCCGTCCGCCGGCGCCGTCGACAGCGTGTAGGTCCGGATCGTTGGTCTGGCACAACCGGGCAGCGCGACGCGGATCGGCAGATGCTGACCCGCCGCGTGCGGGATCAGGCCCGCGCCATCGAGCGGTTCGAGGTGGAAGGAGCGGATCACCGAGCTTTCGTCGACGATCTTCGTGACCTTGAACGGACGCCAGGTTTCAGCCAGCGCCTGCGCACCCAGGCGGCTCGCCACTTCGTCCCAGCTCCCCGTCATCAGCGAGTTGGGCGACCAGCCGTTGGCCTGAAACGTCCAGCGCAGCGGCAGCGCGCCGGCGCGGTAGACAATACGGCGCGGCCTGAAACGCCACAGCCTCTCGGCGCCCTGAAAGGCAGCGATTTCGGGTGAGTCGAGATCGACTTGCGCCTCGCCCGTGAGTTGCAACAGATCGCCGCTTTCGAAGTCGGCGAACACGAGCCCCGCCCGCGGATTGATCAGGAAATTGCCAAGGGTGGCGAAAAACAGGTTGCCGGCGAAGTCTGGAATCGTCAGCACGCCATCTTCATCGAGGCGCACGAAGCCGGCCCTGCCGCCGCGATGCGAGACGTCGACCTGCCGGCCGGTGGGTTCGTCGACATACGAGGCTACGAAGAACGTGTCGGCGGTATTGATCATCGCGCGCGCCCGTTCCGACAGTTGCTCCAGCTGCACCGGCTCGATCGGCGAAGGACTCGCCGGGTCGCGAGCGAAACCGGCGTCGCGCTTCTGGATGTATTGCGGGCAGTTGCCGAAACTCTGCGCCACGTCGACGTCGAAGCCAGCCCCGCTGTTATGGCTCACTACGCCGTTCAGGCGATTGCGCCGGCGCGTATGCAGCTCGATGCCCAGCAAACCCACCGCGTCGCCATCGTCCAGACCGGCGGACGCGGGATCGTGCGGGTCGCGCACCCGTTCGACGTGCAGCGTGTGCGCGCTCGGCGCCTGCAGGAATCCCGGCATACCGGCAACCAGCGTGGCCCACACGTCGCCGTCGTGATCCACCGCCCCGAGCGCGACAAACGGAAGCTGCGGGAAAAACATCCGATGCTGATCCGGCATGAAACTGCGAACATTCCGCCGCCCGATCTCATCCATCCGCTCCGCCACGCCCACCGCACGTTGCAGCTTCAGTTCTCCTGCATGCCAGGGCGAAGGCGAAGGCACGTTGTCTGTCGAAGTTGGGCTCACGGCGGCACTCCTGTCCGGATGACGATCAAGCGAAAAATCGGCGAAGCGGGTCCCCTTGGTGCCCTTACGCGGCGAGGCCCACCGGAGTCTTCCTGAACTCCACAAAACCGGGCAACGCTTCGATGCGCCGCAGCCAGGCATTGACATTCGGGTAACCGGAGAGGTCGACGTTGCCCTCCGGCGCACGCGCGATGTAGCTATACAGCGCGACGTCCGCGATGGTCGGATGCGCGCCGACAATAAACTCGCCCCCGCTCAGTTCCTGCTCGACGATGCTGAGAATGCCGTGGGCACGGCCGATGACTTCCTCCGCATTGCGCGCCGCGCCGAACACCGTGATCAGGCGCGCTGCTGCCGGCCCGTAGGCGATTTCCCCGGCGGCCACTGAGAGCCAGCGCTGGATCGCCGCTTCTGCGGCCGGCGTCTGCGGCAGCCAGTCCGTCTGGTTCAGCTTGCCGGCGAGGTACACGAGAATCGCGTTCGAATCCGCCACCACGGTAGCGCCGTCCACCAGCACCGGGACCTGGCCGAAACGGTTCAGCTTGAGAAATTCCGGTGACTTGTGCGCGCCCTTCATCAGATCGACCTCGATGAGTTCATGTTCGACGCCGAGCAGCGACAGGAACAGGCGGGCGCGATGCGAGTGGCCGGACAGCGGGTGGTAATAGAGCTTCATGGCGATCTTCCTGGGTTGGCGGTGTGGCGGGAAATCCGAACCACTGGAACGAAGTCTAGGGAGGCCAGCCGCTTTCCAGAATACATCGCGAGGTCAAATCACTATTCTCGTAACGAGAACAGTGCTGGCCCCTGAGCCATACTCAGCCCGGGCGCCGCGCTTTCTTGCGCCAAATGCCGGTTTTCCAACATACCGAAAGCTTACAGTCGCTCATCCTGATGACTCGGGTAGCGGCAGGAGAGGGTTATGTCGGTATATGTCGATGAAGGGTTCAGGCCCTGTGTCACGGAATGCGCGACCGTTGCATTCCGGGTGTGTTTCGACGATCGGGTGACGGTCTTCGAGGTCAGCGCCGAGGCACTGATAACCTATTGTGGCGCCGCGAGCAAACGGCGCAGTGACCTCCTCGTTGCGTTCGAAGACGCGCAGATGGAGATTCTCAAGGTGGTGGAATGCAAATGGCCGTTCAAACAGAGCGAGCCCGTGCGGTTGGGACTCGACGAATTCCGAATGGTCAGACATTAGCTGTGACAGAATCACCTCCATGACCTGGATCGCCGCCCTGCCGATGTACAACGTGACGCCCGCGCTCGCCACCGCGTGGCGCGAGTGGCTGGACGACGTCTTGCGCATGGCCAAGCCGGCGTGCCGCGTCGTCGAACCCGACGAGGAATTGCATGGCTTCTGGCGGCGCCCCAATGTCCTGCTCTCGCAAACCTGCGGCTATCCGTTGATGCATGGTTTGCATGAGCAGGTGCAGGTGATCGCCACGCCGCGCTTCGATGCGCCGGGCTGCGACGGCGCGGATTATTCGAGTGTGCTGGTCACACGGGCCGCGGCGCCGTTCGACTCGCTTGCGGCGTGCCGTGGCGCCCGCGCCGCCTACAATCAGGACGATTCGAACAGCGGCATGAATGTGTTTCGCCACGCGGTGGCGCCGCTTGCGCGCGACCGCGCGTTTTTCAGCGCGGTCCTGCGCACCGGTTCACATCTTGGATCGTTGCGGGCGGTGGCCGACGATCGCGCGGATGTCGCCGCCATCGACTGCGTGACATTTGCGTTTGTCTGCGATGAATTGCCGGAACTGGCGCAAAAGCTCAGGCAAATCGGCGTGACGGCGGCGTCGCCGGGTTTGCCTTTGATCGCCTCCAATAACGTACCGCCCGCGACCATCGAAACGCTGCGCGAGGCGCTGAACGAAGCGCACCTGGCCCAGCCCGAGCGCGCGAAACGCCTGCGTTTGAAGGGCTTTTCCGCGTTGCCGCTCACCGAGTACGAACGGATCGAGCGACTCGAAAACGAAGCGCGTGCGTTAGGTTATGCGCGCCTCGTTTGAGTCTCGCGTTGGCCTGGCGTAGGCCTCGTTCAGGGTTCGTTTGGGCCTCGTTCAGGGTTCGTTTGGGCCTCGCTCAGGGTTCGCTCAGGGTTCGCTCAGGGTTCGCTTAAGCCGCGCACCTCAGCCCACATTCAGCACGAGCAGTTGCGCCCCATCGGCGACCTGATCGCCGACTGCATACAGCACTTCCACTACCGTGCCAGCCGCCGGTGCGCCGATCGTGTGCTCCATCTTCATCGCCTCCATCACGATCAGCGGCGTGCCCTTCTCCACCACCGTCCCCGGTTCGACCAGCACGGCGATCACCTTGCCCGGCATCGGCGCGGTCAAACGGCCTTCGCCGCCTTCGGCGTCCGCGGCATGCGCGAGCAGGTTTTGCCACTCGAACGCCAGCGCCTCGCCGAGACAGAACACGTAGAACGTATCGCCGTCGATGAAAACGCGGCCTGTCACCCGTGCATCGCCGATCGTCGCACGGTATTCATGCCGCTCCGTGCCGTCCGACCAGCTGAAGTCATCACGCACGCCATCATGCTCGAGCGTTTGCGTGCCGCCGTCGCGGGCGAACGTGACGGTGAAGGTGTTGTCGTTGCCGCTATCGCTGCCGTCGCCGATCGTGCGCCAGCCGAGCGTCTGCGTATAGCCGCTGTTCAGACGCCAGTGCGACAGCGCGTCCCACGGCGACGCGCCGTGCGCAGTGCCGCCTTCGCGCGTCAGCAATGCGGCGCAGGCGAGCGCCAGCGCTTCCTTGAACGGCTTCTTCACCGGCGCGAACAAGGTGTCGTGATGACGCTCGATCAAACCCGTATCGAGATCGCCGGTCGCGAACGGTTCGCTCGTGACAATGCGTTGCAGGAACTCGACGTTGGTATGCGGACCCACCACTTCGCAGGCCCGCAGCGCGCGATCCAGACGCGCCAGCGCCTCTTCACGCGTCGCGCCGTGGACGATCAGCTTGGCGATCATCGGATCGTAGAAGGGCGTGATGGTGTCGCCTTCGCGCACGCCGCTGTCGATACGCACCGGCGCTTTGCTGCCCTCGCCCAGGCCGGCCGCGCCGATGGTGAATTCGACGCCTTCGGGCATGCGCAGATGCTTCAACGTACCCGTGGACGGCAGGAAGCCGCGTGCCGGATGCTCGGCGTAAATCCGCGCTTCGATCGCGTGGCCGTCGATTTTCAGTTGCTCTTGCGTGAGCGGCAGCGGTTGGTCCGCGGCGACGCGCAGTTGCCATTCCACCAGGTCCTGCCCGGTCACCATTTCCGTGACCGGATGCTCGACCTGCAGGCGCGTGTTCATCTCCATGAAATAGAAATTACCCGTGCCGGTCATGATGAACTCGACCGTGCCCGCCCCTACGTAATTCACCGCACGCGCGGCGGCCACGGCCGCTTCGCCCATCTCACGTTTGATGTCCGCGGACAAACCCGGCGCCGGCGCCTCTTCCAGCACTTTCTGGTGACGCCGCTGCACCGAGCAATCGCGGTCGAACAGATACACCGCGCCGTCATGACGGTCCGCGAACACCTGCACTTCCACGTGACGCGGCCGCGTCAGATACTTTTCGATCAGCACGCGGTCGTTGCCGAAACTGCTGGCGGCTTCCCGTTTGCACGAGGCCAGCGCCGCCGCGAAGTCTTCAGTGCGCTCCACCACGCGCATGCCTTTGCCGCCGCCGCCCGCGCTTGCCTTCAGCAAGACCGGATAGCCGATCGCATCCGCTTCGCGATGCAGCAACTGCGGATCCTGATCGTCGCCGTGATAACCCGGCACGAGCGGCACGGCGGCCGCATGCATCAGCGCCTTCGCGGCTGCCTTCGAGCCCATGGCGGCGATCGCTTCGACCGGCGGTCCGATGAAGACGATGCCGGCCGCTTCGCAGGCCTGCGCGAAGTCTTCGTTTTCCGACAGAAAGCCATAGCCCGGATGCACCGCTTGCGCGCCGGTGGCACGCGCGGCTTCGATAATGCGCTCGAAGCGCAGATAACTTTCCGCCGCGGTCGATCCGCCGATATGCACGGCCTCGTCGCACGCGGCCACGTGTTTCGCGTTGGCATCCGCGTCGGAATACACGGCCACGCTCGCGATACCGAGCCGCTTGCAGGTCGCGGCGACGCGGCACGCAATCTCGCCGCGGTTCGCAATCAGGATCTTGTTGAACATGAGGTGTCTCGGTGATTGTCCCGTTCGGGGCTGTGTGGTTCGTGAAGGCGAGCATGCGCCCTGGAATGGATGCCTGCGTGGCACATCAATTGGCAGCTCAATTGGCAGATCAATTGGCGCTTCAATCGCGCCAGGACGGGCTGCGCTTTTCGAGGAACGAAGCGACGCCTTCACGGCCTTCCGCACCGGCGCGGGTGCGCGCGATGCGCGCCGCCGTGTCCTCGATCATGGCCTCGTTCAGCTCGTGGCCGGCGATGTCCTGCACCAGTTGCTTGCACGCACGCACCGCTTGCGGGCCGTTCGCGCATAGCGTTTCAGCGATCTGCTGCACGGTGGCGTCGAGTTGCTCCACGCTCACCGCTTCGCTGACGAGGCCGAGGCGCAACGCCGTTGCGCAATCGAACTGCTCGGCGCTCGTGAAGTAGCGGCGCGACGCCTGCTCGCCCAACGCACGGATCACATAGGGCGCGATAGTGGCCGGGATCAGACCGAGACGCGCTTCCGAAAGGCAAAAACGCGCGCTCTCCACCGCGACGACGATATCGCACGCCGAGATCAAGCCCATGCCGCCCGCGTACGCGTCGCCATTCACGCGCGCGATCACAGGCTTGTTGCAGCGATAGATCGCCGACAGCATGTTCGCCAGCAGCATCGCGTCGGCGCGGTTCTCGTCGTCCGAGTAGCCGGCCATCTTCTTCATCCAGTTCAGATCGGCGCCCGCGCAGAACGCCTTGCCGTTCGCGGCCAGCACCACCGCGCGCACGTCGTCGCGCGTGTTCATGCCCGTGAAGGCCGAAGTCACTTCGGCGATCATCGTTTCGTTGAACGCGTTGCGCACCTCCGGCCGATTCAGCGTGACCGTGGCGATCCGACCAGCAAAAGCGACATTCAGCGTTTCGTATTGCATCGTTGCAGCTCCTCGCTCGTAGCGCTCCGTCACATTCTGAACACGCCGAAACGCGTGTCTTCGATTGGCGCGTTCATCGTGGCCGACAGGCCGAGACCGAGCACGTCGCGCGTTTGCGCCGGATCGATCACGCCGTCGTCCCACAAGCGCGCGCTCGCGTAGTACGGGTGGCCCTGATGCTCGTACTGGTCGCGGATCGGTTGCTTGAACGCCTCTTCCTCTTCGGCGCTCCACGAACCGCCCTTGCCTTCGATGCCGTCGCGCTTGACCGTGGCCAGCACCGAGGCAGCCTGCTCGCCGCCCATCACCGAAATGCGCGCGTTCGGCCACATCCACAGGAAGCGCGGCGAATACGCGCGGCCGCACATGCCATAGTTACCGGCCCCGAACGAGCCGCCGATGATCACCGTGAACTTCGGCACCTTCGCCGTTGCCACGGCTGTCACCATCTTCGCGCCGTTGCGCGCGATGCCTTCGTTCTCGTATTTGCGGCCGACCATGAAGCCCGTGATGTTCTGCAGGAACACGAGCGGAATCTTGCGCTGACAGCACAGTTCGATGAAGTGCGCGCCCTTGAGCGCCGACTCCGAAAACAGAATGCCGTTGTTCGCGATGATGCCGACCGGATGTCCCCAGATATGCGCGAAGCCGCAGACGAGCGTGGTGCCGTAGCGCGCTTTGAATTCGTCGAAAGCGGAATCGTCGACGATGCGCGCGATCACCTCGCGGATATCGAACGGCTTGCGCGTATCGACGGGGATCACACCGTACATGCTCTTCACGTCGTAGCGCGGCGGCTTCGGTTCCTGCAGCGCCACCGGCACCTGCTTCGTGCGATTCAGATTGCCGACGATGCTGCGCGCGATCCCCAACGCATGCGCGTCGTTCTGTGCCAGATGATCGACCACGCCGGAGAGCCGCGTATGCACGTCGCCGCCGCCGAGGTCTTCCGCGCTCACCACTTCACCGGTGGCGGCTTTGACGAGCGGCGGACCGCCGAGAAAAATCGTCCCCTGATTCTTGACGATGATCGACTCATCGCTCATGGCCGGCACATACGCGCCGCCTGCCGTGCACGAACCCATCACGACGGCGATTTGCGGAATGCCTGCCGCGGACAGATTCGCCTGGTTGAAGAAGATCCGGCCGAAGTGGTCGCGATCGGGGAACACGTCGTCCTGATTCGGCAGGTTGGCGCCGCCGGAGTCGACCAGGTACACGCACGGCAGATGGTTTTCCGCGGCGATTTCCTGCGCGCGGACGTGCTTCTTCACGGTGACGGGATAGTAGGTCCCGCCTTTGACTGTCGCGTCATTGCAGACGATCACGCACTCCTGCCCCGCGATTCGGCCAATGCCGGTGATCACGCCCGCGCCGGGCGCATCGTTGTGATACATGCCAAAGGCCGCAAGTTGCGAGAACTCGAGAAACGGCGTGCCCGGATCGAGCAGTTTCTCGATGCGCTCGCGCGGCAGCAGCTTGCCGCGGCCCGTGTGCTTGTCGCGCGCTGCCTGGCCGCCGCCTAGCGCGAGTTTTTCGACCTTCGCGCGAAGATCGGCGACCAGCACTTCGAGCGCTGCCGCATTGGTGCGGAAGTCGTCCGAGCGCGGATTCAGCTTTGATTCGATGATCGGCATTGTTTGGGTTCTCCTCTGTCGACCAGAGTTAGCGTGTCGACCAGAGTTAGCGCTTCAGCGCTTACTCTGGTCCCATGCAACGTAGTTGCCTCGCCGCCTTTTGTAGGCTTGCGTCGCAGTACTCTCGCTCAGGCCGTCTCAGCGAACAGTTCGCGGCCAATCAGCATGCGGCGGATTTCGCTGGTACCCGCGCCAATTTCATAGAGCTTCGCATCGCGCCACAAACGGCCGACCGGATACTCGTTGATATAGCCGTTACCGCCGAGAATCTGGATCGCCTCGCCGGCCATCCACGTCGCTTTTTCTGCGGTGTAGAGAATCACGCCCGCGCAGTCCTTGCGCATCTGGCGCACGTGTTCCGTGCCGAGCGTATCGAGTTGCCGGCCCACTGCGTACAGATACGCGCGACACGCTTGCAGCGTGGTGTACAAATCAGCGACCTTGCCTTGAATCAGCTGGAATTCACCGATCGACTGACCGAACTGTTTGCGGTCGTGGATATACGGCACGACTGCGTCCATGACCGCGACCATGATGCCGGTCGGGCCACCGGCAAGCACGGCGCGTTCGTAATCGAGGCCGCTCATCAGCACCTTCACGCCGCCGTTCAGCTGGCCGAGAATATTTTCTTCCGGCACTTCCACGTTCTCGAACACCAGTTCACCGGTATGCGAACCGCGCATACCAAGTTTGTCGAGCTTCTGCGCGACCGAGAAGCCCTTCATACCCTTCTCGACGATAAACGCGGTGATGCCGCGCGAATTCGCTTCGAGATCGGTTTTTGCATAGACGACCAGCGTGTCGCAATCCGGGCCGTTGGTGATCCACATTTTCGTGCCGTTCAGCACATAGTGATCGCCCTTCTTGTCGGCACGCAGTTTCATGCTGACGACGTCGGAGCCCGCGTTCGGCTCGCTCATGGCGAGTGCGCCGACGTGTTCGCCCGAGACCAGCTTGGGCAGATATTTTTCTTTTTGCGCGGCCGTGCCGTTGCGATGAATCTGGTTGACGCATAGATTCGAGTGGGCGCCGTACGAGAGCCCGACCGATGCCGAGGCGCGCGAGATTTCTTCCATCGCGATCATGTGGGCCGTGTAGCCCATATTCGCGCCGCCGTATTCCTCCGAGACCGTCATGCCGAGCACGCCCAGATCGCCGAACTTGCGCCACAGGTCCATGGGGAACTGATCCGTTCGATCGATTTCCGCGGCACGCGGGGCGATTTCCTTGGCAGCGAATCCGGCGATGCTGTCACGCAGCATTTCGATTTCTTCGCCGAGCGGAAATTGCAAACCGGGCAGGTTGCTCATTGCTGTGTCTCCAGAGTTCGTTGGCGAGCCGGCCGCCTGGGTGAGCGCCGGCTAGTCTGAGTGCGGCTCAGCGGACGCGGACGGCCTGGTGGGCCGCCTCACCACCCCGCACGAGGCGCGAAACGTTCAAGACGCATTTCACGCTAGATTTACGTAAGCGTCAATAAGTATTTTTGAGTATCACTCAGAAATCGCATTGGGGTCTTAGAGGCTGTCATATCGTGCTAGGATCGCTGTCATCGGGGTTATTGACCTTACGAAACTGAACTGGACTCATATGACGGTTGTCTTGAAGGCTGAGTTACCTGCCTCGCGCCGCCAGCCGGCTGGGCGCAAGTCGCAGCAGCGCGTGAAGGAGATCTTGCAGGCGGGGCGCGACGTGTTTTCGGAGAAGGGTTACGAGCGCGCGACGACGGCGGAGATTGCGCAGCGCCTGGGTATTTCCGAGGCGACCGTGTTCAGCTATTTCCGTGGCAAGCGCGAGTTATGCGCGCGGGTGATTGGCGACTGGTACGACGAGATCATTGAAGCGATCGAGTCCGGGTTGCCGCGCGATGGCAATGTGCGGCAGCAGTTTGCTTTTATTGTGCGCACGCATTTGCGGTTGATGCTGGTCAATGGCACTGACCTGTGCGCTTTGGTGTTGTCCGAGGGCCGGACTCGGCATCATGAGTTGAGCGAGGCGCTGACAGAGTTGCAGCGGCGCTATACGGCGCCGTTGATGCGGGTGTTGGCGCGGGGCCAGGAGACAGGGCAGATTCGGGGTGATATGCCTTTACGGCTGTTACGGTCAATGGTGTTTGGGCCAATGGAGCATGTGCTGTGGGACGCTACGCTGGCTAATCGGCATATCGATATTGACGCTACCGCGGATCAGTTGATCGATGTGCTGTGGGCGGCGTTGATGCCGCCGGATTTGGCGGTGAATGCTTTGCAACAGTTCAGGGTCGAGGTGGATGAGGCTAATCGGCGGTTTGAGGAGGCAGTTAAGGGGGCGCCTGGCGGTGAATAGTGGGTTTGGTTTTTTTGCCTGTTCGGCGGTTGGTCGGTTGTCCTGTTTGCCTACGGTGTTGGCCTTTCCTTGACCTGGCTTTTTGGCCTTTCCTTGAATTGATATTGGATTATTAGCGTTGCCCCTGTGCGGGGCGGCACTTACTTTCTTTGCCGCCGCAAAGAAAGATAAGCAAAGAAAGCGGCTCAACCCGCCAGCGCATAAGCGGGTCCCCCGCACAGTTCCGGTAGTGGCGCATCTGGAATCAGTGCCCTCGCACATTCAGCGCTGGTGACCAGGCACTCATACTTCCCGCCTCGCACTGCGTGCTCGCCGGAAGGGTTCATCGCGAACCCACGGTTTCCTTCGCGTGATGGGGATCAGCGGTTCCGCTCCGAACCCGTAGCAGTCATCTCCTTCTCTTCGCAACGCCGTCATACTTCCGACAACGCTGCGCGCGCCGAAAGGTACCTCGCAAACCGGTCGCTGCGTTTTCACACGCGCGTTTATGTTCACTACCGTGGCCCGCATCAAATCGTCACGGCTCGTGCTACCGCTAGCGCGATTGCCCACCTCCGCAACCGTGACGCGCCCGTTTAGTTTGGTCCGCGTTTGCCACACTAATTCTTTGCCACGTTCATTCGCTTGCGGCTTCGTCACAAGTTACTTGAGCGTCTCGCCGAGGCGAAGCCGATGGCCCCTATCATGCGTCAACGAAACCGTGGGTTTTCGATGAACCCTTCCGGCGAGCACGCAGTGCGAGGCGGGAAGTATGACGCCCTTGTCACCGGAGCCGAATGTGCGAGAACACAGATTCCAGATGCACCACTACCCTCACTGTGCGGGGGACCCGCTTAAGAATTAGCGGGGTGAGCGGCTTTCTTTGCTTATCTTTCTTTGCCGCGGCAAAGAAAGTAAGTGCCGCCCCGCACAGGGGCGACGCTAATAGACCAATAACAATTCAAGGAAAGGCCAAAAAAACCAGATCAACTAAAGACCAACGCCGTAGTCAACCAGAAAACAAGCGCCGAACAGGCAACCAGATCAAGCAAATCGCATCGCCGTAGGCAAACAGACAACAAACGCCGCCGCAGGCCCAAACCCCATTTCATTCAAATGCGCTAATCTATCTCTCCGGCGAAGCCACCAAAAAAGCCACCCAATGGGACCCAGAATGCCATCAACGAAACCCGGCAAAATCCGAATCGGCATAGGCGGCTGGACCTACGCGCCGTGGCGAGGCACGTTTTACCCATCAGACCTCACGCAAAGCCGTGAACTCCAACACGCGAGTAAAAACCTCACATCGATCGAAATCAACGGCACCTTCTACGGCCTGCAAAAGCCGTCCAGCTACGAAAAGTGGTATCAGGAAACCCCCGAAGATTTCGTCTTCTCCCTAAAAGCCCCACGCTACGCAACCAACAGAAAAATCCTCGCAGACGCCAACGAAACCATCGAACGCTTCTTCGCCAGCGGCGTACTGCTGCTAAAGCAAAAGCTCGGCCCGATCAACTGGCAATTCGCACCCACCAAAAAATTCGACCCCGAAGACTTCGAGGCCTTCCTGAAACTGCTGCCCGCCAGCATCGAAGGCCAAAAACTCAAACACGCAATCGAAGTCCGCAACGACACCTTCAAAACACCCGAATTCATCGCGCTAGCCAGAAAATACAAAGTCGCCATCGTCTTGGCAGCCGACAGCGAGTACCCACAAATCGCCGACATCACCGCGCCGTTCGTCTACGCCCGCATCATGGGGACAAGCGACAAACAGGCCAAAGGCTATTCGACCAAAGCCCTCGATGCGTGGGCCGAACGCGCCCGCCAACTCGCCACAGGCACGACGCCGGACGACCTCGACACCTCGGCCGCAGCCCCCGCGAAAACCACGCCGCGCGATGTCTACCTCTATGTCATCAGCGGCTTCAAGGAACGCAATCCGGCTGCCGCCATGGCGCTGATCAAACGCCTCGAATAACTGTCATCCGGCCCGCCCGCGCGAGTGTCATAATCCCGGCAGCTAACCAACGCACCGACAAGCGGAACAGCGGCAGGTCCACGTCGCTACCCTTCAGGCCAGGCAGCACCAGCATTCATGCACTCACGCATTCACACCGTGAGGCCACCCCAACATCCAAGGTCCGGGAGAATATTTTGAGCGCCATCGACAATCCTTTGCACGATCAGGAAGTCGGCTCAGCCGACGCCACCCAGGACACCACGCGCATCGACGACGTTCGTATCGGCGCGGTACGTCCGCTGATTTCCCCTGCCCTGCTGCAGGACGAATTGCCCGTGCCGCCCGCGGTGCAGACGCTCGTCGAGAAAACCCGCGCGGAAATCGCCGACATTCTGCACGGCCGCGACGACCGGCTCGTGATGATCGTCGGGCCATGTTCGATCCACGACCACGACCAGGCGATCGACTACGCGCACAAACTCAAGGTCGCGGCACAGACCTACAAGAACGATCTGCTGATCGTGATGCGGGTCTACTTCGAAAAGCCGCGCACCACGGTCGGCTGGAAAGGCTATATCAACGACCCGCGTCTGGACGGCAGCTTCCGTATCAACGAGGGCTTGCGTCTCGCACGGCAACTGCTGCTCGACATCAACGGTCTCGGTCTGCCCACGGCCACCGAATTTCTCGACTTGCTCAGTCCGCAATACATCGCGGATCTGATCGCGTGGGGCGCGATCGGCGCGCGCACGACGGAGAGCCAGAGTCACCGGCAACTCGCATCGGGGCTGAGCTGCCCGATCGGCTTCAAGAACGGCACGGACGGCGGGGTGCAAATCGCCGCGGACGCGATCGTCGCAGCGCGCGCGAGCCATGCGTTCATGGGGATGACCAAGATGGGGATGGCGGCGATCTTCGAGACGCGCGGCAATGACGACGCACACGTCATCTTGCGGGGCGGCAAACAAGGCCCGAACTACGACAGTGCATCCGTCGAAGCAACCTGTGCGGCGCTCAAATCGGCCGGACTGCGCGAGCAGGTCATGATCGACTGTTCACATGCGAACTCAGGCAAATCCCATTTGCGTCAACTGGAGGTGGTGCAGGATCTGGCGCAGCAACTCGCGCAGCGCGAACGCCGCATTATCGGCGTCATGCTGGAAAGTCATCTGGAAGAAGGCCGTCAGGATCTGAAGGCCGGGGCGCCGCTGCGTTACGGCGTATCGATTACGGACGCCTGCGTGAGCTGGGCGCAAACCGAACCGGTGCTGGAAACACTCGCCGAAGCGACCCGGAAACGACGCGCGGGCTGAACTCACGAACGGTTGCCAACGCGGCCTGCACGAACTCGCGCAACCAATAACCGAAATCAACGGCCGGCAGGCGAGCGTGCATGACGCAGAAGCAGAAGCAGAAGCAAAAGCAAACAGCGGCGGCATCAACGCCAACGTGCATCAACGCACGCTACACGCGCCGCACCAACCACCAATCAAACATTCTTACCAGGGTTGGGCAGCGCGTGATTCCTCACACCCGAGGCATCGGACGCCGCGCGCATTGGTCGCGCGCGTGGATGCTCCGGCGCGAGGCGCGTTGCATTACGACGCGTTGACGGCTTCCTTGAACGCCTTGCCGGCGGTGAACTTCACCGTCTTGGCAGCAGCGATCTGGATCTCGGCACCGGTCGACGGATTGCGGCCCACGCGAGCTGCGCGCGCGCCGGTCGAGAAAGAACCGAAACCGACCAGTTGCACCGTATCACCACCCACCACGGCTTTAGTCACCGCTTCGACGATAGCGTCGATAGTCTGGCCGGTGGCCGCTTTGCTTTCGCCCGTCGCTGCGGCGACTGCATCAATCAGTTCCTGTTTGTTCATAGCACTTCCCGTATGGTAATCATGGAACCGGCGCCACATCTGTTGCGCCGGGACCGACACACTAACGCATAGGCGCGTATTCACGCAAACCTTGGGTGTAAGCCTTGTATCACCCGCCCAGCGGCAATTTGACGATTTTTTGTGCCAAAGTGCCATAAGAATCGCGCGCTTACGCGTTTCTCCCGTATTACGGCGCTTCGCGGCTTATCACAATCCGTTGCAATTTCAGTGTGTTAGCGGCGGCAAACCGGTTGCAGTCAGGCTTTTTTACTATCTTATGGTGGATCGGAAAATTGGTTATTCACCATTGCGCCGCGCTCAGCAATTAAAGAATTCAAGGAACATAAAACAATGAAAATTCTCCATATTGCAACATGCAGCATGCTCTTCGCCTGGTCTTGCGCAGCTATGGCGGCGGCCGACACGCCCTGCGCAACGCTGGTCGGCACGGCAAATTCGGCCACGCCGCAGAGCTTTCTGGTGCGCGACGGCGAACCGGTCGACCTCGTCAGCGGCGCGAAAACCGTGCACGGAAAGCTGCGGGTTTTCGGCGATGGCGGCGTCTATCGCGCTTACTGGCAACCGGAAAACAGCGCGGAAAAATATGTGCTGGCCAATGCCGGCGAGAATAGCGTTCGGCTCGTTTCGACGCCTCCACAAGGTACACCGGCCCAAAACGGCGCACCGGGGACGACACTCGCACCACAAAGGGTGCTGTCGTGCCCGGCACTATAGGACGGGGGGCGCTCGCAGGCCGCTGGCGCGCCCAGGGAGGACTATCTCCGTAGGCGAGGCCGAAGAAGCCACACCGCGCTTCCACATGCCTGCATCAGACCGCTAGAAGTCCCCACGCGGCATAAATGACCTATCGGCAACCCTGAAAGGGCGTATTTACCGCCCGGCATTGACGCACGTCGTATTTTTCTCGTGATCGCTCAAGGTCTCATCGACGCTGCCGATATACCAAGCGTAGGTCGGCTGCGTGTTCTGCCCCATGCATCTGCGAGCGGTCGCCCTGCTTCCGCCATCCATCGTCATCCTAAGCATGATCAAGCCGGGCGGGCTCCGTATTCCAGCTTCGGATACCAGTCGGTGCCGCGGCCGCCGGGTGTCTTGTCGAGCACCAGCCAGAGCGGCATCAAGTCCGGCGCGCCGCGCGGATCCTGGCCCGGGTCCGCTGTCGACGGCCCCATCTCCTCGGCCCAGAAGTGCCGCACCGTGCCGCCTGAGCGCGTGAACACGTTCAAGGCGGGATAATCGTCGCCGTCCGGTTCTTCGGCGGCGTAGTCGCGGTTGAAGGTGTTGCCACCCGACGAGTACAGCAGCAGATGCCGCCAGCCGCGCTCCTTTTTAAACGCCACGAGCTTCTCGATCGGCGAGCGGCCGATCACCGCAAACGCCACGCGCTGCAATATGTCGGGCGTTTCGCCGTCGTATGCACTCAAAAGCGAGGTGCACATCGGACAGGGCCGCGCGCGCTGCGGGCCGAACATCCAGTTGTACGTGACGAGGGTATCGTGCGTGCCGAACATTTCCGAAAGCGTCACCGGCCCCGCTTCGCTCTCGAAGCGATAGTCCTGCGGCACGAGGCCGCCGGGCGGCAGCGCACGGCGCTGAGCAGCCACACGCTCGATATGGCGGCGCAATTCGATCTCCTCAGCCAGCAGATCGTTGCGCGCGCTGCGATATGCCGCGCTTTCACCGGGAAACCGGCTAGGTGATTCGGCCAGCAGCCGGGCCGGTTTCAGCGTTTGTGCGGATGGGTCTACGTCAGTCATCAACCACCTCCATTTGCGGGAAAGATAAGGGCGCATAGCGGCATCGCGTAGCGCAACCGTGAGCGCTTTTTTGCCCCTATATAGCCACGACGAGCAGCGTGACGGCAAATCGACAACACTCGTGGATTTTTTTGCGAGCCGTCTGCCACAGCATTCGAGCGCTTCGCTCGATACGCATGACGTGCCGATGTCCCGCGAACGACACGCGAACGAGCCATGGAAAAGCTGCGCACGAACCGCAAGCGAAACGCCGACACCGATCGAAACCTCATTGCAAGGTATCCTTCCCCGAAACAGCATGCGCGCATCGGCGCGCGATCACACGTCACGGCGCCCGCCGCGCCGCCTCTGGGGATGCACCATGCCGCTTCGTCTGCCACCCCTGCCCGCGCTGCGCTTCTTCGAGGCCGCCGGCAGGCATCAGAGTTTCAAGCTCGCCGCCGCCGAACTGAACGTCACGCCGAGTGCGATCAGTCACGGCATTGTCGGTCTGGAGCAGTCACTGGGCGTCGAACTGTTCGTCCGCGAGCCGCGTGGAATTTCGCTCACGGTAACGGGTGCCGACTATCTGTCGTATGTATCCGAAGCCTTTTCGCTCATCGCAATCGGCACGCAACGCCTGCCGAACCACCGCGTGAATCGCCCGATCGCGCTGAGTTGCGCGCCCACGCTCGCCTCTCGCTGGCTGCTGCCGCGCCTCGCCGCTTTTCGCACGCGCTGGCCGGATGCCAACGTCACCGTCGATACGTCGCACCGTCAGGTCGGTTTTCCCGTCGACGGTTTCGATTTCGCGATTCGGCTGAGCCGCGCACCGGTCGCCGGAACCGCCTGGACGCGTCTGTTCGGCGAACGCCTGGTGCCGGTGTGCAGCCCTGCTTATCTGGCGAATCTGCGCGATGCACACGGCAACCTCGATCTGCGTCGCGCGATGCTCATTCATGTGAACTCGGCGAGTGTGGACTGGCAGGCGTGGCTCGAAGGGGTCGCCCTGGACGAAGTCGCCCTCGACGGTATCGACTTGAACGACGGCCTGCGCGTCGACACGATTCAGCTAGCGTTCGAAGCCGCGAGCATGGGCCTCGGCGTCGCGCTCGGCAGACGGCCGCTGGTGGACCGCGATCTCGCCAGCGGCGCGCTCGTCGAAGCCTGCCCACAAACGGTCGTCTCTTCCACCGCCTACTGGCTGGTGTGCGCGCCAAACGCGGATAGCGCGGAGCATCGCCCGGAACTCTCCGACTTCAAGCAATGGCTGCTCAGCGAGGCGGCACCGTTCGAGAATTCGTCCGATGACCCCAACGCGATAGCACGCCGCGCCAACCACTGAACCCCGCATTCAACCCCACAGGTGAGCCACGCTCACCTGTCGTCAAAATCTTTTCTTTTGCCGCTTCTGACGCTCGCTGCGACCATGGTGTCCAAGGAGATCAGAACATGTCCACCACCGATAGCAAACGCTTCGCCTTCCCGGTCAATCAGACCATGGTCGTGGTTGTCGCCGGCGCGCTGATTCTGAGCGCCGCGATGGGGATCCGGCAGACCTTCGGCCTCTTTATCGGGCCGTTCTCGTTCGACCGCGGCCTGCCCGTCACGCTGATCGCTTTTGCCATCGCGCTGCACAACCTGGTGTGGGGCTTCGCGCAGCCGTTCGCCGGTGCCGCCGCGGACCGCTACGGCTCGGCGCCGGTGGTCGCATTTGGTGCGACGACCTTCGCAGCGGGTCTGGGCGTCGCGGCGGTGGCGCCGTCGGGCCCGATGCTGATCGTCGGCATGGGTCTGCTGGTCGGCATCGGCGTGAGTTGCACGACCTTCGGCGTGGTGTTGCCGGCGGTCGGCCGCATCGCCTCCCCGGAAAAACGCAGCATGGCGATGGGGCTTGTCAGCGCCGGCGGCTCGGCGGGACAGGTGCTGATGATCCCGCTCGCGCAGAGCATTCGGCTCCACTCGGGCATCGCCGCGTCGCTCTTCGTGCTGGCCTTCCTGATGCTGCTGATCGCGCCGCTCGGCATCGTGCTCGACCGGCGCGCGGGGGTCGGCATGCAGGTCGGGCAAACGCCCGCCGTGCCGCTTCGCAAGGTCTTCGCTCAGGCAGCCCGGCATCGCGGATATCGGCTTCTGACGCTAGGTTTTTTCACCTGTGGGTTTCAACTCGCGTTCATCGCCACCCATCTGCCTGAATATCTGACGCTCTGCCATATGCCTATCGGGTTGGGCGCTACGGCGCTTGCGTTGATCGGCCTGTTCAACATGGTAGGCAGTTGGGGATGCGGCTGGCTCGGCGGACGGTTCCGGCAGCATCACGTGCTCGGCTGGCTTTACCTGATTCGAAGCGTGACGATCGGCGCCTTCTTCCTGCTGCCGAAGACCTCCGCTTCCGTCGTCATCTTCGCGGCCGTGATGGGGCTGACCTGGCTCGGCACCGTGCCGTTGACGAGCGGGCTTGTGGCGAAGGTGTTCGGCACGCGGCACCTCGGCAGTCTGTTTGGAGTCTGCTTTCTTAGCCATCAGATCGGCTCGTTTCTCGGTGCGTGGCTCGGCGGGCTGGTGTTCGATCTGACCGGTTCGTATTCGCTGCTGTGGGAAGCAACCGTCGCCGCCGGACTCATCGCCGCGATGCTGCATTTTCCGATCGATGACAAGGCGGTCAGCTCGCCTGTGATGCGATCCGAACCGGTGGGCGCTTGAGCGCTTGAGCCCTTGAGCGCTTGAGGGCTCGCAAGCACGCATCCGCACCCTCGCGCGCCGCGAGTCCCCAGCCCGCTCGCTGCTCCGATGCTATTTTCGCGGCGCATCCGCCGCCGCTTTCGGTACACGCCCCATCAAATAGAACTCGTCATTCGGACGCATCGAAATGACGTTGGCCATCCGGTTCGACAAGCCGAAAAATGCCGTGATGGCGGCGATATCCCATACGTCTTCATCCGAAAAGCCGTGCTCGCGCAGGGTCTGAAAATCGACATCGTCAACCGTGCCGGATTCGCGGCAGACCTTCAGCGCGAAATCGAGCATCGCCTTCTGGCGCGCCGTGAGATCCGCCTTGCGATGATTGACGGCCACCTGATCCGCAAGCAACGGCGCCTTTTCGTAAATACGTAGAATCGCGCCGTGCGCGACCACGCAATACAGGCACTGATTCACCGCGCTCGTGGCGACGACGATCATCTCGCGCTCGCCTTTGGTCAAGCCGCCCTCTTTCAACATCAACGCGTCGTGATATGCAAAAAAGGCGCGGAATTCATCCGGACGGTGCGCCAGCGTCAGGAATACGTTCGGCACAAAGCCGGCCTTCTGCTGGACCTCGAGAATGCGGGCGCTGATGTCGTCCGGCCATTCGCTCGGCTCAGGCACGGGATAGCGGCTGATCGGCTGAAGGTTTGCCATGTGGTGTCTCCGTTATGTCTGTATGTGCGCTTCGATTGTAGCAATGCAGGCTTTTAGCCCGCCCGGCAGCGCCGTCTTGCCAACCTGTGCTTAAATCCCATGTCGGCTTGCCGTCTTCGTGCCGCCTCGCGGAACGGGCACGCGTGCGGCCCGAGGCCGGCAGGAACGGAACATGCGCGCCGTGTTCGCGCCAACGCCTGTGCCGATTGGGCGCCCGCCGGACGAGAACAGATTCAAATCCCTTCAGTGCATCAAGAGGAGCGCGGTTGTGTGGCATTTTCCGGTTGCTATTCCACCCTCGCTGGGCGTGTGGGCCGTCTTCATGAGCGTGCTGATCACGCAGCTCGGCATGCCGATTCCGGCGGCGCCCATGCTGATCCTCGGCGGAACGATGGCGGCCATGGGACAGACCTCTTACGCCAGTGTGATAGTCGCCGCTGTCGGGGCGACGATGATCGCGGACGCGTTATGGTTCTTCACCGGTCGCGCTTACGGCCGGCGCTTGCTGAATCAGCTGGTGCGCTTCTCGCTCTCGCTCGACAACACCGTGCGCGTCACACGCAATACCTACGAACGGTACGGCGCGCCGATTCTCACCGTTGCGAAGTTCCTGCCCGGCCTCGGCCTGATCTCCGCGCCGCTGCTCGGCACGACGCCGATCAACGTCGGCGTGTTCCTGCTGTGGGATTTTGTCGGCGCGGTGCTATGGGCTAGCGTGTGGGTGATCGGCGGCGCGGCGCTTCACGATCAGATCGTGCAACTCGTTCTGCTCGTGCGCCATAACGGCGGCACGATTTTCGATGCGTTCGCGGCGATTTTCGTGGCCGTGCTCCTCTACCGCTGCGTACGCCGCTGGCAGTTCCGCCGCTGGCTCGCGCATGTGCGCATCTCGCCGGAACAGCTCGATGAAATGATGAACTCCAATGAGCCGCCGCTGATTCTCGATGCGCGGCCGCGCAGCATACGGGCGAAAGAATCGCACCGGATTGCCGGCGCGCAGGTGCTGGATCTAGAGTCACCCGAGCCGCTGCATCCCGAGTTGCTGAAGCGGCCCATTGTCGTCTATTGCGTCTGTCCTAACGAAGCGACCGCCAAGCGGATCGTCAATCAGTTGCATCGAAAGAATATCCACCATGTCAAAGCGCTCAAGGGCGGCCTCGACGCATGGGAGAAACGCGGCTATCCGGTAGAACCGCTGCCGCCCGACTTCGAGACGGCGATGGCCCACATGGCGGAAGACGAAGGCGACGAGGGCGAATACACCGTGCGGGCGAGATTGGCGAAATGACGAAATGATGAAATGATGAAATGATGAAATAACAATCGCAATCACAACCGCAGGCGCCTGAACCCACGCCTCGAACCTACCCTGGCCTGACCAAAAAACCGCTTGCGCGTCGCCACCAATGTGTGCACCATGCATATATGCACGTTGCACACATTGAGGCAATTCCATGACGCAGCGCACAGAAAACCTGCTTGGCGTGCTCGCCCTGCTGGTCACGGACGAGATGAACGCGCAGCCAACCGTGGCCGCGCTCGCGGGCCCGACTGCCCGCGCCATGCTCAACGCCGTCGGCCAATATCCCGATTCATCCATTGAAGTACTGCGAGAAGCGGTCGATCTTTCGCATCCGGCCGCGGTCCGCGCCATCGCGGGTCTGGTGGATGCCGGCCTTGTCGTCAAGAAGTCGGGCACGGACAAACGTTCCGTTGCACTGGCTTTGAGCGCTTCCGGCAAGCGTGAAGCCAGGCGCCTGCAAACGGCACGTGAGCGGATGCTCCAACGCATTGTCGGCCAGCTCGACGAAAACGAGCGCGCCGTGCTCGAAAGCCTGCTGATCAAGATTCTGTGGAATGAAACCCGCGATCCGGCACACGCCATGCAACTGTGCCGCCTCTGCGACGAGGGTCCCTGCCTGAAAGCCGGCTGTCCGGTCGAATGCCGCGAACAGGGTCTGCCCATGCCCGCGCGGCGCGGCGCATGAATGCCGCCGCGCCGGTGCGCTGGCCGGCGATCGCCGCGCTGACCGCGGTCTCGGCGCTCTCGCAGATCGGCCAGTTCGGCATCGGCTTCATGGTGCTGCCGGTGTGGCTGGCCCATCGCGGGCTGGCCCATCACGGGCTCGACGCATCGCGCGCAGGCCTCTTCGCCGCGTCGCAATGGACCGGCATGCTGGCGGGCTTATTGATCGCGCCGTGGCTGGTGGAGCGTATCGGTGCGAAGCGCACGGTATCGCTAGGACTCGCCGCCACACTCGTTGCATTCGCGACGATGGGTGCGTTGCGGTGGCCGTTATGGCTCGTGCCCGGCTTGTTGACCGGGCTCGGCATCGGGTTGCGCTGGATCGCCAACGAAACATGGCTCTATCGACTTGTGCCGGCTGAATCGAGCGGCCGTGTGGTGGGCGTGCACGAAGCGCTGATCGCTACCGCAGGCGTAATCGGTCCGGCGTTGGCGGTGTGGTGCGCGGTCGACGGACGCATCACGTTCGCGACCGGCGCGGCATTCACGTTTGCGGCGGCGGTTCCGCTGTGGTTGACCGCGTCGGACGATGGGCGCCCCGCAATTAAACCTGCACGGCCTGCGCGAACAAGCGGCGCCGTGAAAAGCGCCCCCATTGGCCCATTGGTCAGCCTCGGCATGGTAGTTATTGCGGCGGGCGGGATCGGCGATGGTGCACTCTACGGGCTCTTCCCGCTGTTCGCCGACGCCCATGGCCTCAGTACCACACAGACGGCCACGCTGCTCACGCTATTCGGAGTCGGGGGCATGGCGCTGCAATTTCCGGTCGGCTGGTTCGCCGATCGCGCGGGCCTCGCCGCCACCGTGATCGTCTGCGCCGCGCTCAGCACACTGGCGATCTGTGGTTTCGCACTCGCCGCGCCCGCCTCATGGCTCGCCTCGGCGAGCGCCCTGCTGCTCGGCGGCATGAACAGCGCGTACATCACACTCGGCATGGTCGCGGCTGCATGCAGCGACAAAGCCGCGCTGACGCGCAACATGCGGCTGGTGTCGCTGACCTTCACCGCGAGTTCGATCGTCGGGCCGCTCATCGCAGGCTTGGCGATGAACGCACGCGGCCCCGATATGCTGATGTGGCAACTGGCGCTCATGAGCGGCGCGCTCGTGGCCTACACGCTCGGCTTGCGCGAAGGCCGGCGTCAACCCGATCGATCGTCATCGATGGGCTAACGCCGGTTGGATCTCAAGCCGCTTGAATGTGCCTAACGTTCAGCCACTTTCCGCTGCCGCCACAGGCACAACAGATCGCACGCGATATGCGCGGCGGCAATCGCCGTGATCTCGCTCTGGTCATAAGCGGGTGCGACTTCCACCACATCCGCGCCCACCAGATTCAACGCGCCGAGCCCACGCACGATAGCCAGGCCCTGCGCCGACGACAAACCGCCCGCCACCGGCGTCCCCGTGCCCGGTGCGAACGCCGGATCGAGACAGTCGATATCGAAAGTCAGATACGCGGGCCGCTCGCCGACGATCGACGTGATCCGCTCCACCGCCGCGCGCGCGCCATGTTCGTGGACCCACGCGGCGTCGAGGATATTGATCCCCATGAAGTCGTCGTTCCACGTACGAATGCCGATCTGCACCGAGGTCTTCGGATCGATCAAACCGTCCTTCACCGCTTTGTAGAACATCGAGCCATGATTCAGGCTGTCCGGACTGTCGTCGGCCCACGTGTCGCAGTGGGCGTCGAAATGGATCAGCGAGAGCGGTTTGCCATACTTCTCCGCATGTGCAATCAGCAGCGGATACGTGATGTAGTGATCGCCACCGAGCGTCAGCATCTTCGCGTCCGAGCGCAGGATCGTGCGCGCATGCTCGACGATCGATTCCTTGATCGTCATCGGATTGTGCGCGTCGAACCAGCAGTCGCCGTAATCGGTCACCGCGAGATCGTCGAACGGATTGAAGCCCCACGGATACGGATGCAGCTCCGACAATTGCACGCTCGCGGCGCGCACCGCCGCCGGACCGAGACGCGCACCCGAGCGGAAAGTGGTGGCCAGATCGAGCGGCACACCGGAAACCACGACGTCGACACCGTCGAGTTCGCGGGTGTATTTGCGGCGCATGAACGACAACACACCCGCATAGGTGTTTTCGATCGACGAGCCATAGAGCGACGAACGGCGGATCGCGCCGTCGCCGTAAACGAGTTCAGTCATGGATGACCTGATACCTGATAAACATGCCGGCGCCGCACGCGGGGCTTCCAGGAGGATGCGCGCAACGTCCGGCCCCGGATTCATTGGGAACGCGGCGGCGCCTTTTCCAGGGCGCCGCCGCGCAGGCTTGGCGAACTTTAGCGCAGCCGCACCAGCGTGGACTTCAGCTCGGTGTACTTCTCCAATGCGTGCAATGACTTGTCGCGTCCGTTACCCGATTGTTTGTAGCCGCCAAACGGGAAATTCATATCCCCGCCTTCGTCGTAGCAATTGACCCACACGGTGCCGGCGCGCAGCCTGCGCGACACTTCATGCGCGGTGGTCAGGTTCGAGGTCCACACGGCAGCGGCAAGACCGTATTCGCTGTCATTAGCGATCCTGATCGCTTCTTCAACGGTGTCGAACGTAATCACCGACAACACCGGCCCGAAGATTTCCTCGCGCGCGACCTTCGCACCGGAGGCCGGAATCTCGAAGATGGTCGGCTCGATATAGAAGCCGCCGGTCTCCTGCTTGACACGCGACCCGCCCAGCAGCAGCTTCGCCTCGGCACGGCCCGCTTCGATATAACCGAGCACGCGTTCGAGTTGCACGTTGTCGACGATCGCGCCCATCGAGGTCTGCGGATCGAGCGGATTGCCCGGCGTATAGCTGCGCGCGGCGGCGATCAGCTTGTCGAGGAACACGTCCTTGATGTCGCGATGCACGAGCAGGCGCGAACCGGCGGTGCACATTTCGCCCATGTTGTAGAAGATCGCCCCGGCCGCCGCATTGGCCGCACGATCGAGGTCGGGGCAATCGGGCATCACGATGTTGGGCGACTTGCCGCCGAGTTCGAGCCACACGCGCTTCAGGTTCGACTGCCCGGCGTATTGCATGATCAGCTTGCCCACGTTGGTCGAGCCGGTGAAGGCGAGACAGTCCACGTCCTGATGCAGCGCGAGCAGCTTGCCCGCTTCGCCCGCGCCCGGCAGCACGTTGAATACGCCGGCCGGAATGCCCGCGTCCAGCGCGAGTTGGGCGAGGCGAATCGCGGTGAGCGGCGACTTCTCCGAAGGCTTGAGCACCACGCTGTTACCCGCGGCGAGCGCGGGGCCGAACTTCCACGACGCCATCAGAATCGGGAAATTCCACGGCACTACGGCCGCCACCACGCCGATCGGCTCGCGCGTGACGAGGCCCACCAGATGATGATCGGCGGGCGCGACTTCGCCACCCACCTTGTCGATGGCTTCGGCGAACCATTCGACGCAATAGGCCGCGCCCGGTACATCCACCGAGGTGGTGTCGGCGATCGGCTTGCCGGCATCCAGCGTTTCGAGCAGCGCGAGCTCGTCCATATGCTCACGGATCGACGCGGCCCAGCGCAATAGAATCGCCTTGCGCTTGCGAGGATTGAGGCCGGACCATACGCCGGCATCGAACGCACGGCGCGCGGCTGCCACGGCGGCGTCGACATCCGCCGCGCCGCTGTCGGCGACCCTGGCGAGCAACTTGCCGTCGATCGGGCTCAGGCAGTCGAATGCGCGGCCACCTGCGGCGTCACGATACTCGCCGTCGATAAACGCACGGCCTTCGATCGAAAGCGTAGCGGCTTTGTCTTGCCAGAAAGCGAGAGATTTCTTGTCCATCAGGATGCCTCAATGTTATGCGCTCGACGCACGCCGGCATCGACTTCATATGGCCTGGAAGTGCGTCGCAGCGCGTTGGCGCGGAGTCTCTAGAACGTGGGCGGCGAATTGGCCGACACGATCTCGCAGAGATGCTCTGCGCTGGGATTGCGAAAACGATGTGGTAGACGGCTTTCGAAGTAGTAGCTGTCACCGGGGTCGAGCAGCCACGTGACGCCGTCCACCGTCAGTTCGATCTGACCGCTGACCACCACGCCGCCCTCGTGCCCATCGTGCTCCAGCATCTCCGGCCCGGTATCCGACAACGGCTGATAGACCTCACGCAGAATGCCCATGTTGCGATCTTTCACACTGGAGCCCGCGAGATAGAACTCGATCGACTCATTGCCGAGATTCGGCATGTCGGCGCGGCGCGACACGACCGAGCGCTCCACCTCGACTTCAAAGGTGAAGAATTCGGCAAGACTCATGGGTATGCATTCGAGCAGTTTCTTCAGCGACCCGACCGAGGGACTCACGCGGTTCTGTTCGATCAGCGAGATCGTGCCGTTCGTCACTCCCGCCCGTTTGGCCAGTTCGCGCTGAGACAGACCGTTCTTCTTGCGGATGTATTGCAGACGGGTCGCTACTTCTATGGACATCGCTGGATTCTCTGACATATGAAAAATGGTCGGAACGCTCGGGCGAGAGCAAGGGGCTGTGCGCGAGTGTTGAATATTCTAATCACTTTAAACTTTGCGCCGCTGGGGAAAACCCCTGAAAGGCTTCCGAAATATGAATAGCGCAACGAACGTTCCCATCGTACGGGATTGCGGCAGGACCCCCGGGAAAGCCCTGATAAATCTTTCATAAAAATGATTTGACGGCTTTATTGGCTCGTATACGATGATTCACAGGCGATCTTCATGCCGACGTCACAAAGCACGAAAAGGTGTTTTTTGATGTAGCGAACCCAGTTCGCATCGGTTTGAGGCGATCATCCCAGCGTCATGTTTCTTTAAACGCCCCGTGCGTTTTTCGAGCAGGCGTTCAATACTTTCAACGTCGCTAGTCGAGTGTAATCGTGAGAGTCCGAGGCCCTTTGGTGAGATGGAATCGTAGTCAGGCGAGTTGTCCTCGCGCTGACGGCGCCATCGCCGACGGCAGCAACGGCAGCCTTACGTTCCGCCGCTTCCTGTCCGTCTTCACGATCCTGTCCCGCCGTTCAGTTCGACGTCACAACTCCATCTCCGCGCGCGCCTTCATTGCTGTGCGCACGGACGAAGTCGCCTCGCTGCTGCCGTAGCGCCTCCCCCCTTATTCCGCCGTTCGATTTGTCCGTTTGCGTGAGCGCGCTCTATTGAGCCATGCGTTCGTGCATGTGCGGTGCCGTCTGCCGTGTGTGCACTTCATGCACTTCATGCACTTCATGCGGATCAGAGCAGTTGCGCACCGCAGCGGATCGAATCGAACGGCCTACCTGACTATCACGCGCGGCGCGTTCATTTGACGACGGCCGCCTGCACTATCCCGGCGGCCTGACGCCTTGCGTCCGGCTGCGGAATCGTGCCGCGCTGTGTTTAACGTTGTTCATGCCGCGTCCCGCGGGGAACACACACGTCTATCTGTTATGCGAAACAAACCCCTGGTCGGCATCAGCGCCGACAGAACGATGATGGGAGCCCATCCGTCGCACGTCACCGGCGAGAAGTACATCGCCGCGATCGTGGACGGCTCGCAGGCGCTGGCCATGTTGTTGCCGGCGCTCGGTGAGCGTCAGTCCACTGAGGACGTGCTGGACGCCGTCGACGGCCTGCTGTTTACCGGCAGCTATTCGAATGTCGAACCGCACCGCTACGGTGGTCATCCCAGCGCGCCGGGCACGCTGCACGACGCGGCACGCGATGCGACGACGCTGCCGCTGCTGCGCGCGGCAATCGCCGCAGGCGTGCCGGTACTGGCGGTATGCCGGGGCTTCCAGGAAATGAACGTGGTGTTCGGCGGGACGTTGCATCAAAGCGTTCACGCGGTGGACGGTTTGAACGACCATCGCGAGAACAAGGAAGACGACCTCGACGTGCAATACGCACCGTCGCATTCGATCACGCTGACAGAGGGCGGCTTGTTGCAGCGCCTCGCGGGCGGCACGAATGAAGCGCGTGTGAATTCATTGCACGGTCAGGGCGTCGAGCGGTTGGGCGTGGGTCTGGTGGCGCAAGCTTGCGCGCCGGACGGATTGATCGAAGCGGTGAGTGTGAAAGATGCGCGTGCCTTCGCGCTGGGTGTGCAGTGGCACCCGGAATGGAAGCATGCCACTGACGCGCTCTCCACCGCGATCTTTCGCGCCTTCGGCGACGCCTGCCGCGATCGAATGCGCACCAAGGCCGGCTATGGCGCGGCATCCGCCGCTGCCACGCATGCCTGAGCCGGTCGCGCACCAAAACTGAGAGAATAACCATGCATGAAATCGACGACTTCCTGAAGAAGAACCGCGTCACCGAAATCGAAGCGATCATTCCGGATATGGCCGGGATCGCACGCGGCAAGATCATTCCGCGCAGCAAGTTCGAATCCGGCGAGTCCATGCGCTTGCCGCAGGCGGTGATGATCCAGACCGTCACAGGAGACTATCCGGAAGACGGCACGCTCACCGGCGTCACCGACCCGGACATGGTGTGCGTGCCCGACGCCAGCACCATCCGCATGATTCCGTGGGCCGTCGATCCGACCGCCCAGGTGATTCACGATTGCGTTCACTTCGACGGCACGCCCGTCGCGATCTCGCCGCGCCGCGTGCTGCGCCGCGTGCTCGAACTGTATAAGGCCAAAGGCTGGAAGCCGGTCATCGCGCCCGAGCTCGAGTTCTATCTGGTCGACATGAACAAGGACCCGGACCTGCCGCTGCAACCGCCGATCGGCCGCACGGGCCGTCCGGAGACCGGACGTCAGGCGTATTCGATCGAAGCGGTCAATGAATTCGATCCGCTCTTCGAAGACATCTACGAGTACTGCGAGGTGCAGGAACTGGAAGTCGACACGCTGATTCATGAAGTGGGCGCGGCGCAGATGGAAATCAACTTCATGCACGGCGATCCGCTGAAGCTCGCCGACAGCGTGTTCCTGTTCAAACGCACGGTGCGTGAAGCCGCGCTACGCCACAAGATGTACGCGACCTTCATGGCCAAGCCGATGGAAGGCGAACCTGGCTCGGCCATGCACATGCACCAGAGCCTCGTGGACGAAGAAACCGGCCTGAACCTGTTCACGGGTCCGGACGGCAAGCCCACCTCGCTCTTCACCGGCTATATCGCCGGCTTGCAGAAATACACGCCGGCGCTGATGCCGATCTTCGCGCCGTACATCAACTCGTATCGCCGCCTGTCGCGCTTCATGGCCGCGCCGATCAACGTCGCGTGGGGTTACGACAACCGCACCGTGGGTTTCCGGATCCCGCATTCGGGGCCGGCCGCGCGCCGCATCGAAAACCGTATTCCGGGCGTGGACTGCAATCCGTATCTGGCGATTGCCGCGACGCTGGCCGCGGGCTATCTCGGCATGACGCAAAAACTCGAAGCCACCGAGCCCCTGTTGAGCGACGGGTACGAGTTGCCGTATCAGTTGCCGCGCAACCTGGAAGAAGGCTTGACGCTGATGGGCGCTTGCGAACCGATCGCCGAAGTACTCGGCGAGAAATTCGTCAAAGCCTACCTCGCACTGAAAGAAACCGAATATGAAGCGTTCTTCCGCGTGATCAGTTCGTGGGAACGCCGGCATTTGCTGCTGCACGTCTAAGACCGAATCCAAGGCCTTTACTAATGACGTCGCCCGCAAACGCATAAAAACTGGAGGCAGTATGAGCTATAGAACAGAAGAAGTCGCTTACGTGCAACCGGCCCAACCTGCCGCGAACGCACAAGCCGCACAGCAACAACGCAGCACCGCCGAATACCGCGCACTCGACGCCGCCCATCACATCCATCCGTTCTCGGATATGGGTTCGTTGAATCGTGCCGGCAGCCGCGTGATCGTCAAGGCCCAAGGCGTGTATCTGTGGGATTCGGAAGGCAACAAGGTCATCGACGGCATGGCTGGCCTGTGGTGCGTGAACGTCGGTTACGGCCGCAAGGAACTGGCCGACGCCGCGTACAGGCAGATGCAGGAACTGCCCTACTACAACACCTTCTTCAAGACGACGCATCCGCCGGTGATCGAACTGTCGGCCTTGCTCGCGGAGCTCGCGCCGGAACCGTTCAACCACTTCTTCTATTGCAACAGCGGTTCGGAAGGCAACGACACCGTGCTGCGCATCGTCCATCAATACTGGGCGACGCAAGGCAAGCACTCGAAGAAGTTCGTCATCTCGCGCAAGAACGGCTATCACGGTTCGACGATCGCGGGCGGCACGCTGGGCGGGATGGGCTACATGCATGAACAGATGCCCTCCAAGGTCGAGAACATCGTGCATATCGACCAGCCGTATTTCTTCGGCGAAGCCGAAGGCAATCTGACGCCGGAAGAATTCGCGCTGGCCCGCGCGCAGCAACTCGAAGCGAAGATTCTCGAAATCGGTGCGGACAACGTCGCCGCGTTTATCGGTGAGCCTTTCCAGGGCGCGGGTGGCGTGATCTTCCCGGCTTCGACGTACTGGCCGGAAATCCAGCGCATCTGCCGCAAGTACGACATCCTGCTGGTCGCGGACGAAGTGATCGGCGGCTTCGGCCGGACCGGTGAATGGTTCGCGCATCAGCACTTCGGCTTCGAGCCGGATCTGATCACGCTGGCCAAGGGCCTGACGAGCGGCTATGTGCCGATGGGCGCGGTCGGCCTGCATGATCGCGTGGCCAGGGCGATCATCGAAAACGGCGACTTCAATCACGGCCTCACCTACTCCGGCCACCCGGTGGCCGCGGCGGTGGCACTCGCCAATCTGAAGCTGCTGCGCGACGAGAAGATCGTCGAGCGCGTGAAGACCGACACAGGTCCGTACTTCCAGAAGAAGCTGCGCGACACTTTCGCCAACCATCCGATCATCGGCGAAATCGCCGGCGCGGGTCTGGTGGCCGGTCTGCAACTCGCGGAAGACCCGAAAGCGCGCAAGCGTTTTGCCAACGGCGGCGACGTCGGCACGATCTGCCGCGACTTCTGTTTCAACAGCAACCTGATCATGCGCGCCACCGGCGACCGGATGCTGCTCTCGCCGCCGCTCGTGATCACGAAGCTGGAGATCGACGAAATCGTTTCGAAAGCCAAAAAAGCCATCGACGCGACTGCACAACAACTCGGAATTTCGTAACGGCAGTTCGTTCCGGCATGCGCACACCCACGATACGCGCTCATGCCGGTTCTTCACATCAAGGGAAAAAACCATGAGCGTTTGTCATTCTGGACGTCATCTTCGTCATGCGGTCGCGGGGACCGCGCTTCTCGCCTTCACGGGTTTTGCGGCGTTGTCGGTCACGCCGGCCCTTGCGGCCGACACGGAATTGAATGTGTATAACTGGTCGGACTACATCGCGAAGGACACGATTTCGAACTTCGAGAAGCAGGACGGCATTCACGTCAAGTACGACAACTACGATAGTGACGATACGTTGCAGGCCAAACTGCTCGCGGGCAGCTCGGGCTACGATATCGTGGTGCCGACCTCGAACTACATGGCCAAACAGATTCAGGCCGGTGTGTATCTGAAGCTCGACAAATCGAAGCTGCCGAACCTCGCGAACCTCGACCCCGTGCTGATGAAGATGATCGCCGACGCGGATCCGGGCAACCAGTACGGTGTGCCCTGGGCATACGGTACGGATGGCATCGGCTACAACGTGCAGGCCGTGCAGAAAGCTCTCGGCGCCAATGCGCCGGTGGATAGCTGGGCACTCGTATTCGACCCGGCCAATCTGTCGAAGCTGAAGAGTTGCGGCGTGTCGTTCCTCGACCAGGCCGTCGACGTATTCGCCGCGACGCTGCAATACATGCATAAGGACCCGAACAGCACCAACCCCGCCGACTACCAGGCCGCGTTTGAAGTGCTGAAGAAAGTCCGCCCGTATATCACCCAATTCAATTCGTCCGGCTACATCAACGACCTCGCGAACAACGACGTCTGCGTCGTGGTCGGCTGGTCAGGCGACGTCGGCATTGCGAGCCGCCGCACCGAGGAAGCCAAGCGTTCGTATCAAATCAGGTTTTCGAACGTGAAGGAAGGCGGCCTGCTGTGGTTCGACGTGATGGTGATCCCGAAAGACGCGCCGCACCCTGAAGCCGCGCTGAAGTGGATCAACTACATCTCGGACCCGAAGGTCAACGCCGCGATCACCAATGAAGTGTTCTACCCGACTGCGAACAAGGCCGCGCGCCAGTTCGTCACGCCGGCAGTCGCACAGGACAAAACCGTTTATCCGGGCGACGATGTATTGAGCAAGATGACACTCATGAAGCCGATGCCCACCGATATTCTGCGTCTGGAAAACCGTCTTTGGGCGCAGCTTAAAACCGGCCATTGATTAAGCCAAACTAGAAAGAGTTTAATCCCGCGCTCAGGGATCGCTTGAACCCTGAGCGCATGAAAGGCAGTAACGGCAGTCAGCCTGCGCGCTTTTAGGTCCCACCTGCGCAGTCCCATGTTTTCCGATCGCAGCGCATCTTGCGAGCCGCTTCCCGCGCCTCGTAGGGAGACACTTGCGCTCGCGATCCGCAAGGAACGGTTACATCATGAACTCGACGACATTAAAAAGCCCGGCCGGCGCCACCCAGATGGCCCGCCCCGCACCGACGACAAAATCGAAACCGGAAGAATTCGTCCGTATCGAAAACGTCGTGAAGAAATTCGGCGACAGCACCGCTGTCGACAACGTCAACCTGAGCATCGCCAAGAACGAATTGTTCGCGCTGCTCGGCAGCTCCGGCTGCGGCAAGTCCACGCTCCTGCGCATGCTCGCGGGGCTCGAGACGGTGACCTCGGGGCGCATTTTCGTCGACGGCGAAGACCTCGCCGCGATGCCGCCGTACAAGCGGCCGGTCAACATGATGTTCCAGTCGTATGCGCTGTTCCCGCACATGAGTGTCGAAGCGAATATCGCGTTCGGCCTCAAGCAGGAAGGCACGCCGAAGAACGAGATCAAGGAACGTGTCGCCGACGCGCTCAATCTCGTGCAAATGAGCAAATACGCGCAACGCAAGCCACATCAATTGTCAGGTGGACAGCAGCAGCGTGTGGCGCTGGCCCGCTCGCTCGTCAAGCGCCCCAAGCTGCTGCTGCTCGACGAACCGATGTCGGCGCTCGATAAAAAAATCCGCCAGAAGACCCAGCTCGAACTGGTCAACATCATCGAGAAGGTCGACGTGACCTGCGTGATGGTGACGCACGATCAGGAAGAAGCGATGACGATGGCCGGCCGCCTCGCGGTGATGAGCGAGGGCCGCATCGTGCAGATCGGTTCGCCCAGCCAGGTGTACGAGTTTCCGAATAGCCGCTTCTCGGCCGAGTTCATCGGCTCGACCAATCTGTTCGAAGGCACCGTGGTCGCGGATGAACCCGACCATATCTTCGTCGAAAGCGAAGACCTCGAATCGCGCATCTACGTGAGCCACGGCATTACCGGTCCGCTCGGCATGCCGGTGGGTATCTCGGTGCGCCCCGAACGTGTGAAGGTCTCGCTCGATAAACCTTCTACCCCGCACAACTGGGCGCGCGGCGTGGTCTCGGATGTCGCGTACATGGGCAGCTATTCGCTGTATCACGTGCGCCTGCCGAGCGGCAAGACGGTGGTGTCGAATCTCTCCAGCTCGCACCTGATGAGCGAAGGTGCCCCTTCCTATAACGACGACGTGTTCGTCTACTGGTCGCCGGCTAGCGGCGTGGTGCTGACGCAATGAGCAATCCCACTACTTCCTCCCCCGCGGCGCTCGGCGCGCCGTCCGGCAACCGTCGGTTCGGTTCGCTGAAAAAGCGCCTGTCGATGCTGGTGCCGTCGGGCCGCACGACCGTGATCGGCGTGCCGTTCCTGTGGCTCACGCTGTTCTTCGCGTTGCCGTTCGTGCTGGTGCTGAAGATCAGCTTCGCCGATCTGCGCCTGGGCATTCCGCCGTACACGGATCTCGTGACGGTCAAGGACGGCATGGTGCATTTCGCGATGCAGCTCGGCCACTACGCGTTCCTGCTGCAAGACGATCTGTACGTCGCGACGTATATCAGCTCGCTGAAGATGGCGGCGGTCTCGACCTTCTTCTGCCTGATCATCGGCTATCCGATCGCGTACTACATCGCACGCTCGGAACCCACCAAACGCAACCTGCTGATGATGGGTGTAATGCTGCCGTTCTGGACGTCGTTCCTGATCCGCGTCTATGCGTGGATCGGCATTCTGAAGGACGACGGTCTGCTCAATCACACGCTGATGTCGATCGGCATGATTCACTCGCCGTTGCGCCTCTACCACACGGATATTGGCGTCTATATCGGCATGGTTTATTCGTACCTGCCGTTCATGGTGATGCCGCTGTATGCGCACCTGGTGAAGATGGATCTGACGCTGCTCGAAGCGGCCTACGACCTCGGTTGCAAACCCTGGACCGCGTTCACCCGCATCACCTTGCCGTTGTCGAAGAACGGCATTATCGCCGGCAGTCTGCTGGTGTTCATTCCGGCGGTTGGCGAATACGTGATTCCCGAACTGCTCGGCGGCGCCGACACGCTGATGATCGGCCGCGTGATGTGGGATGAATTCTTCAACGATATGGACTGGCCGATGGCATCCGCCGTCACGGTCGCGATGGTGCTACTGCTGCTCGTGCCGATGGCCGTGTTCCAGTACTACCAGGTCAAGGAACTGGAGGGCGCGAAATGATCAAGCCTAATAAGACGCTTTCCGCGAGTGTGCTGACTGTGGGGTTTCTGTTTCTGTATATCCCGATCATCAGCCTGGTGGTGTATTCGTTCAACGAGTCGAAGCTCGTCACCGTCTGGTCCGGCTTTTCGCTCAAATGGTATGGCGCGCTGCTGCAAGACGGCGAACTGCTCAATGCGGCGTGGTTGTCGCTGAAGATTGGTCTGCTGACCGCGTGCGCGTCGGTGGTGATCGGTACATGGGCCGGCTTCGTGCTGGCCCGCTTCGGACGCTTTCGCGGCTTCACATTGTTCGCCGGCATGATCAACGCGCCACTCGTGATTCCGGAGGTGATTCAGGGCATCTCGCTGCTGTTGCTGTTCGTCGCGCTCGAACAGATGCTCGGCTGGCCGAAGGGCCGGGGCCTCTTCACGATCTGGATCGGCCACGTGATGCTGTGCGTGTCGTACGTGGCGATCATCGTGCAATCGCGGGTGAAGGAGCTCAACAAGTCGCTCGAAGAAGCCGCACTCGATCTCGGCGCCACGCCGCTCAAGGTGTTCTTCCTGATCACGCTGCCGTTGATCTCGCAGGCCTTGATGTCCGGCTGGCTGCTGTCGTTCACGCTGTCTTTCGACGACCTCGTGCTGTCCGCGTTCCTGTCGGGTCCCGGCTCCACCACCTTGCCGCTCGTCGTGTTCTCACGGGTTCGCCTCGGCCTGAATCCGGAAATGAATGCGCTCGCCACGATCTTCATCGTCACGGTGACGATCGGCGTGATCGCGGTCAACCGCTGGATGCAACTGCGCGAACGCAAGCGCAATCGCGACATGCAGATGGCTTTCGCACTCGCCGAAGCCGCCGACCCTTTGCCGTTAGCACCACAACAAGCCGCTGTACGGAAGTCTCTCGATACGGCACGCGCATAAGAAGTCCTTTGCAATACGACCAATAAGGAGAATTTGCATGAGAAAGAAGCTCATCTGTCTGTTGGTGGCGGGGAGTTTGCCTGGCTTTGCCATGGCAGATGCCACCAGCGACCAGATCAAGGCGCTCCAGGCCCAGCTCAACGCACTGCAGAAGGAAGTGAAACAGTTGCGCTCGGAAGTCGCCAGCAAGCCCAAGGCAACGGCTGCGGCTGCAGCACCCGTAGTGGCCCCTGCCCCGGCGGTGGCCGCCGCGCCGGTCGACATCTCTTCGCCGGATTACGGCAAGGCGCAAGCGACGTTGACCAACGACGACGTGACGTCGATGAAACAGCAGATCGCCAATCAGCAGCTGAAGGTGGATTCGCTGGAAGACGCGGCGAATACGGGGCCGATCGCGGGTTTGTCGGTGACGGGCTATATCGATCCGACCTACATCTATAACCGCGCGCAGAGCAGTTCGTCGTTCCTGTTCGCGAACCACGAAAGCAGCTACAACTACTTCAACAGCACGTTCGGCGATCTGTACCTCGACATCAAGAAGACCTTCGGTGTCGGCCCGATGGCGCCGTCGGCCGAAATCACCTTGATGCCGAACCGCGGCAACGGCATTACACTGCTGCAGAACGAGCATGGCGACATCGGCAACAACATTCTGAACACGGCAGTCATCAATGTGCCGATCACGGCGAGCACGACGTTCGTGGCCGGTTTGATTCCGAGCTTCGGCGGCTATGAGGTGCAGCAATCGAACCAGATGCTCACGCTCACGCACAACCTGCTGTACGACTTCTCGGATCCGGGCAGCTACATCGGCGCCGGCGCGAACTACACGGCGGGCAACTGGGCGTGGAAGTTCTTCCTCGGCAACGAACAGTACCGCACGTACGGCGCGACCACCCAGATCGGCACCAACTCGCTGGGCGATCCGATCACCACCAGCAACAAGATCCCGACCTTCACGGCACGTACGGACTACACATGGTCGAGCGCACTGGATGTGGGCGGCTCGATCAACATTGGCCGTCAGACGCTGCCTAGCGCGATCGATCCGAACACCGGCACGGTGGCCTACGGCGTAGGCGGCAACTCGCCGAGCGCGGGCGGTACCTTCTTCTTCGGCGAAGCCGACCTGACCTACCTGCTCGCCGACGTGCAGTACAACGCCGAAGTCGACTACGGTCAGCAGCAGAACGGTGCGTTCAACGGCGGCCAGGCGCAATGGTACGGTCTCTCGCTGCTCGCGCACCGCAAGTTCACGCTGCCGGTGGTGGGCCGCATGGGCGCGACGCTGCGTTATGACGTGCTGGTCGACAGCAAGAACGGCGGCGGCGGCGGTGGCATCGCGCTGAACGGCAACGGCATGGATACGTCCAACGGCTTCGGTATCGGCGCGGACTGCCTCGCCAATTCGAAGGCGAACGGCGGTCTCGGCTTCGAGTGCAAGGGCGCCACCCGTCAGGACGTCTCGCTCGATCTGTTGTTCTACCCGACCCAGCAGATCACGGTCAAGGTGGAATACCGTCACGACTGGGCCAACAAACAGGTGTTCCTGAAGAACGACGGTTCGTACGGCAAGTCCAACGACCTGCTCGCGACGCAGTTCATCTACTCGTTCTAAAACGACCCGCCTCATCGCGTGGCCCCGCTTGACGGCGGGCCACGCGCCACGGCCTCTTCTGCCTGCCCTGCCTATGCTCCAATTCTCAAACCAGCCTCACGTCGCCTCGTATTACGCAGCAACGGCCAACGACACCACGCGCCATTCCCCGCTCGAAGAGACGCTCAACGTCGACGTCTGTGTGATCGGCGCGGGCCTCACCGGCATCTCGGCTGCGTTGAATCTCGCTGAGCGCGGTCATTCGGTCGCGGTACTCGAAGCATCGAAAGTCGGATGGGCCGCGAGCGGGCGCAATGGTGGTCAGTTGATCGGCGGCTTTGCCTGCGATATCGATACATTCGCGAAGTTCATGCCCGCGGATGACGTGAAGCGTGTTTGGGACATGGGGCTAGAGACGCTCGACATCGTCAAGGAGCGCGTCGCGAAGCATCAGATCGACTGCGACCTGACCATCGGCTATCTGACTGCGGCGAACAAGCCGCGCGATACGGATGCGTTGCAAAAATGGCGCGATGAAGCGCAACGGCGCTTCGGCTATGACCGCTTCAGTTATGTCGATGCCGATGGCGTTAGCAGCTATGTTCAATCGCAACGCTACCTCGGTGGATTGTTCGATGCGGATAGCGGCCATCTGCACCCGTTGAATTACACGCTCGGTCTGGCGCGCGCGGCACGCGCCGCCGGCGTGCGGATTTTCGAAGACAGTTGCGTCACCGCGTTGCGCCAGGAAAACGGCCGGCATGTGGCCGACACCGCGCGCGGCACGGTGAATGCGCAATTCGTCGTGCTCGCCTGCAATACGTATCTCGGCCAACTCGCGCCGGATGTCGCCAGCAAGATCATGCCGGTCGGCACTTACGTGATCGCCACCGAACCGCTCGACCCCGATCGCGCCGAAGCATTAATGCCGGCGAAAGCGGCCGTGTGCGACAGCCGCTTCGTGCTCGACTATTTCCGGCCCGCTCCCGACAACCGTTTGCTGTGGGGTGGCAAAGTCAGCTACTCGAAGCTCGCGCCGCGCAATCTTGGTGAAGCAATGCGGCGCGATATGCTGAAGACCTTCCCGCAACTCGACGACGTCAAAATCGACTATGCGTGGGGCGGTTTCGTCGACATCACGATGAATCGCGCGCCGCATTTCGGCCGGCTGTCGCCTACGGTGTATTTCGCGCAGGGCTTCTCCGGCCACGGCGTGAACACCACTGGGCTCGCGGGCAAACTGATCGCCGAAGCGATCGACGGCCAGGCGTCCCGCTTCGATCTGTTCGGCAAGATTCGTCACCGCGACTTCCCGGGCGGCGCTACACTGCGCACCCCTGCCCTCGTACTCGCGATGGCCTGGTATCGAATGAAGGACCTGCTCTGATGAATGCTCCGACGCCTGGCTTCAATACCCTCGACCGGCGCGCCGACGCGCTGATCGCCAACTCCTATTACGAGGCGAGCGCCGCCCGTCCGCTAACGGACGATCCCGTGCTCGACGGCACGCTCGAGGCCGATGTCTGTGTGATCGGCGCGGGTTTCGCCGGTTTGTCGGTAGCGCTCGAATGCCGGGCGCGCGGTTTGTCGGTGGTGGTGCTCGATGCGCACCGCCCTGGTTGGGGCGCGTCGGGCCGTAACGGCGGTCAGACGCTGGTCGGCTTCGCCAAGGACGAGATCATCGAGCGGCAACTCGGACTCGACGGCGCCCGCGCGGCGTGGGCGATGTCGGTGGAAGGCGTGGCTCTGGTGCGCGAACGCATCGAACGCTACGGGATCGATTGCGATTTCACCTCCGGCTATCTGACAGTGGCGACCAAACCGAAACGTGTGCCGGATTTGCGTTCGTGGATGGATTCGGCCTCGCAACGCTGGGGTTATACGAAACTCGCGTGGCTCGATACCGACGAAGTGCGTTCACGCGTCGCTTCGCGGCGCTATCTGGCCGGCGTCTACGATCCGTTTTCCGGTCATCTGCATCCGCTCAAATACTGCCTCGGCCTCGCCGATGCGGCACGTCGTGAAGGTGCGCAACTGTTCGCGCATTCGCCAGTGATCGAAGTGGTGCGCGGTGCGCGGCCTATTGTGCGTACCGCTGGCGGCGAAGTACGCTGCCGCTTCGTCGCGGCGTGCGGCAACGCGACAATCGGCGACGTGTTGCCCGCGCCGGTCGCCGCGCGCATCGCGCCGATCGCGTCTTACATCGTCGCCACGGAGCCGCTCGGCCAGGCACGCGCGGACGCGTTGATCAAAGGGCGTGAAGCGATTTGCGACAACAACTTCTTCCTCGATTATTTCCGCTTGTCGGCTGATCATCGCGTGCTGTTCGGCGGACGTGCCAGTTCGACCGGAGCCTCGCCTGTGCAGCTCGGTGAAGAGATTCGCAAGCGCATGATCGGCGTGTTTCCGCAACTCGCCGATGTGCGAATCGATTATGCATGGGGTGGTTTCGTCGACGTGACGCGCAATCGCGCGCCCGATTTTGGCTCGATCGATCCGAACTACTTTTATGTGCAGGGCTTTTCCGGGCATGGCGTGGCGTTGACCGGGATTGCCGGACGCGTAATTGCAAAGGCCATGGCCGGTGAAACGGCGGCTTTCGATCTATTCGCGCAGTTACGGCATGCGCGTTTTCCAGGCGGCCCGGCGCTGCGTGGGCCGGCGCTCGAACTCGGGATGATGTATCACCGGATTCTGGAACTGTTCTAGGCGCTGGTCCGGCGGTGTGGTTGACGCATGCCGATACGCAAGCGCTTCACCGCCGCTGCGGCCCAAACATACGTCCCAACGCACGCGCAAGTTCCTTGACGACGGCATCGGCCGTCGGACGATGAAGCAGCGCGATATCCATCGTTTCAATTGAAGGTAGCCCGCTTTTCGGCGTCAGCACGACGTGATCCGCCGTCACAGCGCGCGCGGGCAGCAGACTGACACCAAGACCATCGGCCACAGCCGCCTGGATGCCGCTCAGGCTCGAACTGATGAAGCTCATCCGCCAGCGGCGGCCGAGGCCTTCGATCGCATTGGTCATCTCGTCACGGTATAGCCCGCGGGGCGGAAATGCGACGATGGGAACCGGCTCCAACTGGATCGACGGGTTCTTCGCACTGTCAATCCACCTCAATTGCTCCGGCCAGCATGCGACTGCCTCGCGGCTGTTGCGCCGCTGTTTCACGAGGATCAGATCGAGATCGCCGCGATCGTAGCTGTTCCCCAGATCGCGGCTCAACCCGCTCGTCACTTCCAGCTTCACCTGCGGATGCTTGCGGTTGAACGCGGCGAGCATATGGGTTGTCGGGCCGCCGACGAAATCCTCCGGCACGCCCAGCCGGACCGTCAAACCCACCGTCGCGCCCGAGAGCACCTCGATCATTTCGTCGTTGAGGGCAAGCATGCGGCGCGCGTAAGCGAGCAGGGTTTCGCCGGCATCGGTCGGACTCACGTCACGGCTGCCGCGCTCGAGAAGCTTGTGACCTGCCATCTCCTCCAGCCGCCGCACTTGCTGGCTCACGGTGGATTGCGTGGAATGAAGCCGCGCGGAAGCTGCCGTGAAGGTACCGCAATCGGCCACCATGACGATGGCCTTCAGCAGATCCAGATCGAACAACGGGGTACGTGCTTTGGGATTGGACTTCATTGAAGGCGACCTGATAACGGCATACGTATAACCGATGGTATTCGATTTCCCACTGACACGCATTTGAACATTTAATTTTTGAATGTCGGGTGAGATCGATAACATCACAAAAATGTCGATGCCGACGGCCTTTCATTGGCCTTTCATCGCTTGCTCAATGGCCAATTATTCCGCTTCGACATCAGACAAAAAACTCGAATGCAAAGCGGTGCGCGATACGACGCGGCCGTGACAGCAGAAGAAAAGTCACGACAAGACAACTATCCGGAGACATGCATGAAGAGGACGCAGTTGAGAACAGCAAGACGACGCCGCTCGTGGGCGCCGAGACAAGGAAGCAGCCGATGAAACTCCGATTTCTGCTGGCCGCGCTGCCCTTCATCGGCATTTATTCGGGCGGCACGCTCGCCGCCAGTACACCACTGCTGTTCGGCCTGCCATTTTTGCTGGTGTGGAATCTGTTCTGGATGGCAGCAACGGCCGCCATTCTCGCGATCATCTATTGCCTCGACAGCCGTGACGAAGCGGCAAGCGCGAGCGAACGCGCGGGAGGCGGACAATGAATCCGGCACTCGTCATCATTGTCCTGTTCGCCCTCTTCGCGCTGGCGGTCGGCCTGTATGCGCGCCGCGGCAAGACGCTCAGCCTCGAACAATGGGCCGTGGGCGGCCGCGGCTTCGGCTCGCTGCTCACCTTCCTGTTGATGGCGGGTGAGGCGTTCTCGACCTTCTCGTTTCTCGGCGCGAGCGGCTGGACCTATAGCAAGGGCGTGCCGGCGTTCTACATCCTCTCGTATGGCTGTCTCGCGTACGTGTTCGGTTACTGGATGTTGCCCGCCATCTGGCGCTATGCGAAGGAACGCGGCCTCGTGTCGTTCGCCGATTATTTCGCGTCGAAGTACGATAGCCGCGCCATCGGCGTTCTGGTATCGATCGTGGCCGTCTTCGCGATGGTGTCGCTTCTGATCATCCAGTTGCGCGGTCTCGGCATTATCGTCTCCGAGATGTCGTATGGCGTGATCTCGCAGGACACGGCGATCTGGATCAGCGCGACCTTGATGGTGCTGTACATGAGCGTCTCAGGCATCCATGGTTCGGCGAGTATTGCGATTTTCAAGGACGTGCTGATCCTCGGTCTCGCGATTTTTCTCGGCACCTATTTGCCGCTACACTACTTTGGCGGCTTCGGCGAAATGTTCGCGCGCATCGACGCCGTGCATCCGGAACTGCTGCGCATGCCGGAGCGCGGTTTCAATCTGAGCTGGTACAACTCCACGCTTCTGCTGACGTCGCTTGGCTACTACCTGTACCCGCACGGCTTCACCGCCGTCTATGTGGCGCGCGACGCGTCGGCGCTGCGCAAGAACACCATGCTGATGCCGATCTATCAGGTGTTGATCGCATTCCTGTTCCTCGTCGGCTTCGCCGCGGTATTGACCGTGCACGGACTCGAAGGCGCGCGGACCGATCTCGCGCTGCTGCGGCTCGTCAAGCAGACGTTCCCGTCGTGGTTCGTCGGGATTGTCGGCGGCGCCGGTCTGCTCACGGCGTTGGTACCAGGCTCGCTGATCATGCTCAATGCGTCGACGATGATCGCTCGCAATATTTATCGCGAAGGCTTCGCCCCGCAGGCAAGCGACCGGCAAGTCGGGCGCGTCGCGCGCATCGCGTTGCCGCTGTTTACGCTGGTGGTCGTCTATTTCGTGCTGCATGGCGGCTCGAACTTCGTCGCGCTGGCGATTTTCTCGTCGAGCCTGCTGACGCAACTGGTCCCCATGCTCGCGTCAAGTTTCCTGACGCGCCCATTCGGCACTCGGGAAGCGGCATTCGGCGGCATCTTTGCCGGCGCGATCGTGCTGGCGCTGGTCAACTGGCGCGGCATGACATTGGCCTCGGTTTTCCCGGCCGCGCCGATTGCCTTTACCTCCATCAATACCGGCCTTGTCGCGCTGTTCGCCAATGCCGTGGTATTCATTGCAATCAGCGCCGCGCAGCGCGCGCTGCAGGCCCGCATCGCCACCTCCGTCGAATCGGTATGACCAACATGACTCACGCTCTTCTCCTCTCCAACGTGCGGCTGGCCGACGGCCAAGCGGTTTCCGTAGCGCTCGCCGACGGCCGCATCACCGCGCTCGGGCCGCAGGTCGAAGCGCCGGCCGGTGCGTTAGTCGAAGACGGCGGCGGTGCCTTGCTGCTGCCGGGTTTCGTCGAAGGGCACACGCACCTCGACAAAAGCCACTGGGGCCGTCCGTGGTATCGCAACGAAGTCGGACCCACGCTGGTCCACCGCATCAGCAACGAGCGCGCATGGCGCAAGACCTCGGGACACGATGCGGCGGTCCAGTCGCTCGCGCTGGCGCGGGCATTCGTGCAGGCCGGCACCACGCGCCTGCGCACTCACGTCGACGTCGATACCGATGCGCGGCTGCGGTATGTCGACGGTGTGCTCGAGACGCGACAGACCCTGCGCGATGTGCTGGACATGCAGATCGTCGCGTTTCCGCAGTCGGGCATGTTGATCCGTCCCGGCACGGTCGAACTGCTCGGCAACGCGCTCGCCGAAGGCGCCGACGTGCTCGGCGCGCTCGATCCCGCGTTGATCGACGGCGATCCCGTCGCGTCGCTGAACGCGACCTTCGAGCTCGCGGAACGCTACCGCAAGCCGATCGACATCCATCTGCACGAGCCCGGCGAAGTCGGCGCCTTCACGCTGAAACTGCTGCTCGATCGCGTCGAGGCAATGGGCATGCAGGGCCGGGTTGTCGTGAGTCACGCGTTCTGCCTCGGCGCGTTGCCGGAACGTGAACGCGACGCGCTGCTCGAACGGATCGCGCATTTACGCGTGGCGCTTCTGACCAGTGCGCCGCCGTCTCGCCCCGTTCCGCCGCTCAAAATTTGCAGGGACAAAGGCGTGACGATCTTCGGCGGCAACGATGGCATTCGCGATACCTGGTCGCCGTACGGCGTGCCGGACATGCTCGAGCGCGCGATGCTGATCGGCATGCGCTACGACTTGCGGCGCGACGACGACCTCGAGATCGCATTCGACTGCGTGAGCCATGCTGCCGCTCAAGGCTGCGGTTTCAGCGATTACGGTCTGCGCGTCGGCGCACGCGCGGACCTCGTGCTGGTCGATGCGCAATCCGTGGCACATGCCGTGGTTGCCCGGCCCACGCGCAAGCTGGTCGTGGCGAACGGACGTATCGTCGTGCGCGACGGCGCGCTGATCGACGTCAATGCGGGGTAAGACGCGTGCAGTCCTCACGAGAAGAGTCTTCATTCATGAGCAGTGAGCAACGCGTCGATGTGCTGATCGAGCATGGCTGCGTCATCACACTCGACCCCGCACGTCGCGTCATCGACGATGGCGCGGTGGCAATCAAAGGCGATCGTATCGTCGCTGTCGGTGAGACAGGTGAGCTGGCGCGGCAATACCAGGCCGACCGCGTGATCGACGCGCGCCGCAAGGCCGTGTTGCCGGGCCTGATCGACGCGCATGCGCATGCCGGGCACGCGATGCTCAGGACGATTGGCGGCGCGAACGGCGATGCGTGGTCGGCGGCGTGCGAGGCGATCTATACGCGCGCATCGGACGAAACGTTCTGGGAAATGGAATCGCATCTGGCGGCACTCGAACGCCTCAAAGCGGGCGTGACGACGGGCGTATCGCTGCTCGGCGGCGGCGATTCGATCATGCGCGTGGACGACCCCGTCTATGCGCGGCGCCACTGTGACGCAGTGGTGAGAACAGGCACCCGCTCGATCGTCGCGGTGGGTCCGTCGCGGCCACCCGAGCCGCGCGCCTATACGCAGCACGGGGCGAACGGCAGCGTGACGCGCGAGATCGATTTCGCGCAGATGCTCAGCGTGTGCGAAGAGATCATCGACGCATGCCATGGTGACGCCAACGGCCGCATCCAGATTGCGTTGACGCTGCCCGTCTACGCCCCGCAGCACTATCCCGAGCACGCGGCGTACGAGCACACCTTCCGGCATCAGGCCGAGCGCTACATGGCCTTGGCCCGCGAACGCGGTCTAAGCTTCACGCAGGACGGTCATCGCGACGGTTCGCTGGATTTCGCGCATCGTGAGCTGGGGCTGCTGAACGCGAAGTCGTTCATGTCGCACGCCATCGATCTCAGCGCCGCGGACATCGCGGCATGTGTCGAAACCGGCGCCTCGATCGTGCACAACCCAAGCGCGATCATGTCGATCATTGGACGTTGCCCGGTGCCGGAACTCATCGACGCCGGCGTGACGGTGGCGATCGGCTCCGACGGCGCGGCACCCGACCGCGGCTACGACATGTTCCGCCACATCTGGCAATGCATGCACTACCACCGCCGTCATTTTCGCGACCCGGACGTCCTGCCGCACGGCAAGGTGCTCGAAATGGTCACCATCGATGCGGCTAAAGCGCTGTCGCTCGACGATCAAATCGGTTCGCTCGAAGTGGGCAAGCAGGCCGACATCATTCTGGTCGACCTCTACAAGCCGCACCTCATGCCGATGAATATGCCCGTCCATCGCGTCACCTGTTTCGCGAATGCCGGCGACGTATGCATGACCATGGTCGGCGGCAAAGTTCTCATGGAGAACTACCGCGTGTTGTCGGTCGACGAAGGGGACATACTCGAACGCGTGTCGGCGGCCGCGGATCGCACGTTCGACCGCGCAGGCCTGCGGCATCTGCTGGAGGCGCCGCCGACGCTGTGGCGGCATAGTCATTATTGAGGCCTCGGCGGGCTTTATCGCGGTGCGCTGAGCGTCACAACTTCATATGCCTGTTGACGTGCCTGGACAGCGCGCCGCGCAACCGCCGCTTGAGCCTGCTTGCACCCCTTCCCGCGCGCCGCCTGGCGCGATCTGACATTTCCACCTGCCCTCGCCGCGCGCGTTCCGTGCGGACGCAGCCACGCGTCGCCCCTGGCGTTTACCCGGGAAACCCATTTTGTTGACTATTTATCGATAAATTATCGTGTTAGATTTCGTCGCCCGCGAGCCGTTGCAACCTGGCGCAACCCGCCATCCACCCTATGCAACCGGCTCTCGCCAAGCGTCCAAAGCGGCGCGCGCAGCGGCAAAACAACGACATAGCAGCGATATAGCAGCGACACAGGAGAAACACGATGTGGGTTTTGATTGGGGTGCCGATCGTGGTACTCGGCTTTGCATTGCGCTTCAACGCGCTACTGGTGGTGACGATCGCGGGGATCGCGACCGGCGTGGCAGGTGGCTTGCAATCCGTGGAGATCGTCAGCGCATTCGGCAAGGCGTTCGCGGATAACCGCTACATGGGCCTGATCTGGCTCACGCTGCCCGTGATCGCGCTGCTCGAACGCAACGGCCTGAAAGAACAGGCCAAACACCTGATTTCACGTTTGCACGCCGCCACCACCGGGCGCGTGCTGATGCTGTATTTCGTGATTCGCCAGATCACCGCCGCGCTCGGACTCACATCGCTCGGCGGACATGCGCAGATGGTGCGGCCGCTGATCGCGCCGATGGCCGAGGCAGCCGCCGCCAATCGCTACGGCGAGCTGCCCGACGCAGTGCGTCAGCAGATTCGCGCGAATGCGTCGGCGGTCGACAACATTGCCGTGTTCTTCGGCGAAGACATTTTCATTGCGATCCAGTCGATCCTGCTGATCAAGGGCTTCCTCGAACAGAACGGCGTCATGGTCGAACCGCTGCAGGTGTCGGTCTGGGCCATTCCCACCGCGATCGCCGCACTCGTGATTCACGTCGTGCGCCTGATGCTGCTCGACCGCAATCTGTCGCACAAAATGACCACGCTGGGCGTGGAACGGGCCCAGGCACGAGGTATCGCACAATCATGATCAAGCTCGAATCCCTCTACGTGCTGGCCGGTTTGATGTTTGCCGCGTTCGCCCTCTTCAATCTGCAGGACCGCTCGAATCCGCGCCGCGTCGTCAACTTTCTGTTCTGGGGCATCTATGCGGTCACCTTCATGTTCGGCGGAGAACTGCCGCATTTCGTGACCGGCTGCCTTGCCATCGCGCTCGCCGTGATCGCCGGTTCGGGCAAGCTGGGCAAAGGCAAAACGGACACCAACAGCGAAGCGGCCGCCGCGCGCCGCGAAGCGAAAGCACAGCGCTTCGGCAATAAACTTTTCATTCCGGCGCTGCTGATTCCGATCATCACCTTGCTTGGCACCTTGACGCTGAAATACGTCCCGTTCGTCGAAGCGAAGAACGTCACGCTGATTTCGCTGGTGCTCGGCACGCTAGTCGCTTTTGGCACGGCGCTTTTCATGTTGCGCGATTCACCGGTGCACGCGTTGAAAGACGCGCGGCACACCATGGATACCGTGGGTTGGGCCGCCATCCTGCCGCAGATGCTGGCCGCCCTCGGCGCGCTGTTTGCGATCGCCGGTGTGGGCCATGTGGTGTCGGATCTGGTGAAGACCTGGATTCCGGTCGACTCTGCTTTCGCCGTGGTCGCCGCCTATACATTCGGCATGGCGATCTTCACGATGATCATGGGTAATGCGTTCGCGGCCTTTCCGGTCATGACGGCAGGCATCGGCTTGCCGCTGATCGTGCATCAATTTCACGGCAACCCGGCGATTCTCGGCGCTATCGGCATGCTGTGCGGCTTCTGCGGCACTTTGATGACCCCAATGGCGGCCAACTTCAATATCGTGCCGGCCGCGCTGCTGGAACTGAAAGATCAGAACGGCGTGATCAAGGCGCAATGGCCGACTGCTTTACTATTGCTGATCGTCAATACCATACTGTTGTATCTCTTCGTATTCCGCTTTTGAGGAGGCGCCGATGACTGTTCAACTCACTCCCGAATTCGCGTCCAAATTCGCCAATCTCGCACTCGCCCACCTCACGCGCGAGTATCCGAACAAGCTGACGCACTCGCTTGACGGTCCGCAAGACGTGCAGGGTCCGCGCGCCTTGCATCCGATTTTTTACGGCAGCTACGACTGGCATTCTTGCGTGCATGGCTACTGGCTGATCCTGCATCTGCTCGAGCGCTTTCCGGATCTGCCTGAAGCGGAGCGCATCGTCGCGGTGGTCGACGAGCACTTCACCGCCGCGAATGTGGCCGGTGAGCTGGCCTATCTCAACCTGCCGCACAATCGCGGCTTCGAGCGCCCGTATGGGTGGGCGTGGCTGCTTGCACTGAGCGCGCAACTCGAGTCGCTGAAGCGCTCGGAAGCCGCGCGCTGGTCCAAAACGTTCGCGCCGCTTACCCAGTTCTTTGTCGAGCGCTTCGAGGAATTCCTGCCGAAGGCGACCTACCCGTTGCGCGTCGGCACGCACTTCAACATGGCATTCGCGCTGGCGCTCACGCTCGATTTCGCGCGGCAAACTTCGCGTGAACCGCTTGAGGCGTTGCTGGTGAATACGGCCGAGCGCTGGTTTATGAACGATGTCGCCTGCCAGGCCTGGGAGCCCGCCGGCGACGAGTTCCTGTCGCCCTCGCTGATGGAGGCGGAGTTGATGCGCCGTGTCTTGCCGCCCGCGCAATTCGTCGAATGGTTCAGGCGCTTTCTGCCGGAGATTGGCACCAAAAAGCCCGCCACGCTGTTCGAGCCGGTTACCGTGACCGACCGCACCGATGGCAAGATCGCCCACCTGGACGGCCTGAATCTGAGCCGCGCATGGTGCCAGCGTTCGCTGGCCCGCGCGTTGCCCGCCGGGGACGCGCGCCGAACGGTATTGTTCGATTCGGCCGAGCGCCATCTTCAAAGCGCCCTGCCGCACGTGGCCGGTGACTATATGGGCGAACACTGGTTGGGCACGTTCGCCACGCTCGCTCTGGAAGCGTAAGCGATGGGCTGACAGGGCCCTCACTGAAGGCAAAAACGGCGCTGCGAGCGTGAACCGGTTTGGGCAAGCTACCGATTCGCGCTGCAAGCGCCGTTTTCTTTTGCCGCGAGATTCTGGCGCTGCCTGTTACTCCAGGCACGACCCCAGGGATTACTGAGCGGTCAGCTTTTTAGGTTTCGGCGGCGATTGAACCTTGTTGTACTGGAACTCGGGCGTCGCCTTCAACGCATCTTTGGTCGCGCCTGCCAGATAGAAATTGCCTGAACGAATATCGAGCGCAGCGACGGGAACCGCTACGTCATGCGACGCCACGCCGAGGAATCCGCCCGCCGAGACGATTGCAGCGGACAGCGAGCCATCAGGCGCGACCACCAGATCGCGGATCGAACCGATCTTTTCGTTCTGGTCGTTGTACACGGCCTTGCCGAGAATGCTCTTCTTCACACTCCAGCCGCTCAGCAGGGCATTCGACTGCGCGACGGTGACGCTCAAGGGTTGCGTGCCGGCAACTTGTGCCTGTGCACCAAAACTGCTTGCAGCTACCGCGACCACAACAACAAGTTTGCTCACATTCATATCGCTCACTCCGCTCCTGGTAGACTTGACCGGCATAGGGCGCTGCGCCGGGGGAATCGCTGCAAAGCGATCATACAGACTACGCAGCGCGTCTGCATCCAGACTGCCTTCTGCCAATGCCCGGACTCTGCGCAGTCCTACTATCCTGTGGCGGCAGGCTTGCATCACTTACCCGCAAACCCGGTTGCGGTCGCGTCTATACAGCCACTGTAACAACCGCATAACGGTAAAATCGCGTCAGGCGATGACGCCCGTTTAGAGGTGGTAGTTTGACTGAGCTTGAACAGGGTTTCATCTTGACCCGACATTGGCGGGATACGCCCGCCGGCACGGAAGTCGATTTCTGGCTGGCAACAGACGGCGGGCCCCGGCACATCCGCCTGCGGCCCCAGCCTTCGGTGGCCTTCATTCCCGCAGCGCATCGCGAGCGCGTGGAAACGGTCCTGCGCCGCGAGGCGCCGCTCGATCTGCGCCCGCTCGATCTATGCGACTTCCAGCATCGGCCGGTGATGGGGCTTTATTGCCCGCAGTACCGGCAATTGACAGGCTTCGAGAAACGCCTGAAACAAGGCGGCGTCGACGTCTACGAGGCCGACATCTTCCCGCCCGAGCGCTACATGATGGAACGGTTCATCACCGCGCCGGTGTGGTTCAGCGGCGACACGCAAGCAGGCGGCCCGCTTCTGAACAGCGAATTGAAACCGGCTACGAACTACCGGCCGCCACTAAAGCTGGTCTCGCTCGATATCGAAACCAGCGCGCACGCCGAGCTCTATTCGATCGCGCTCGAAGGTTGCGGACAGCGGCAGGTCTATATGCTGGGACCGCCGAATGGCGAGTCCGGCAATGTCGACTTCGACCTCGAATACTGCGAAACCCATGCACAGTTGCTCGAAAAGTTGAATACGTGGCTGGCACGGCACGACCCCGACGCGATCATCGGCTGGAACCTCGTGCAGTTCGATCTGCGTGTGCTGCAACAGCATGCCGAACAATATCGCGTGCCGTTGCGCCTGGGCCGCGGCGGTGCGGTGATGGAATGGCGTGAGCACGGCCACAAGCAGAATCATTTCTTTGCGGGTGCCGCGGGAAGATTGATCATCGACGGCATTGAAGCGTTGCGCTCGGCAACATGGAGCTTTCCATCGTTCAGCCTCGAACACGTCTCGCGTTCGGTATTAGGGGAAGGCAAGGCGATCGACAATCCGAACCAGCGCATGGACGAAATCCAGCGCCGTTTCGACGAGGATAAGCCCGCGCTCGCGCGCTACAACCTGAAAGATTGCGAACTGGTCACCCGTATCTTTGCGAAGACCGAGTTGCTGCCGTTTCTGCTGGAACGCGCCACGGTCACCGGTTTGCCCGCGGATCGCAGCGGTGGATCGGTCGCGGCGTTCACGCATCTGTATATGCCGCGGATGCATCGGCAAGGCTACGTCGCACCGAATCTCGGCGATGTCGCCGGTGCCGCGAGTCCCGGCGGTTTCGTGATGGATTCACGGCCCGGCCTCTACGATTCCGTACTGGTGCTCGACTACAAGAGCCTGTACCCGTCGATCATCCGCACGTTTCTGATCGACCCGGTGGGTCTCGTGGAAGGCATGCTGAATCCCGCCGACGACCAATCGGTGCCCGGTTTTCTCGGCGCACACTTTTCACGCACCCGCCATTGTTTGCCGTCGATCGTGGGCCAGGTGTGGCAAGGGCGCGAAACCGCCAAACGCGAGCACAACAAACCACTATCGCAGGCCCTGAAGATCATCATGAATGCGTTTTACGGCGTGCTGGGATCCACGGGCTGCCGGTTCTTCGACCCGCGTCTCGCGTCGTCGATCACCATGCGCGGCCATGAAATCATGCACACCACGCGTGAGCTCATCCAGGCGCAAGGCTATGAAGTCATTTACGGCGACACGGATTCGACGTTCGTATGGCTGAAGCACGCGCATGGCGAAGAAGATGCGAGCCGCATCGGCCGCGCGCTTGTCGAGCATATCAACGCACAGTGGCGGGAAAATCTGCAAACGCGTTTCGGCCTCGACAGCGCGCTCGAATTGCAATTCGAGCGGCACTACAAGCGCTTTTTCATGCCGACGATTCGCGGCACCGAGGAAGGCAGCAAGAAACGCTATGCCGGCCTGACTATTTTGCCGGACGGCAGCGAGGAGATCGTCTACAAAGGGCTCGAAACAGTGCGCACCGATTGGACGCCGCTCGCCCAGCAGTTTCAGCAGGAACTGTATCGGCGAATCTTCAAGCAACAGCCCTATCAGGATTATGTGCGCGACTATGTGCGCGATACGCTGGAAGGAAAACTGGACGATCAACTGGTGTACCGCAAGCGGCTGCGCAGGCCGCTCGGCGATTACGAGCGCAACGTGCCGCCGCATGTGCGCGCCGCCCGCGCGGCCGACGAGTTCTACCGGCAGCAGGGGCGCCCGTTGCAATATCAGAACGGCGGCTGGATCAGCTACGTGATGACGACCGCCGGACCGGAACCGCTCGAAACGCTGCGCTCGGCGATTGATTACGAGCACTATCTGACACGGCAGTTGCAGCCGGTAGCCGATGCGATTCTGCCGCTCTTGCGCGACGACTTCACGACTTTGGTGTCGGGGCAGAAGCAGTTGTTCTGAGCCGGGGCCAGTGTCGCATCGCGTCGCAAGTTAGCAAGTGACAGCACGGCGCAGGTTCATCGGCCCTGGGACTACTTCGAAATCTTCTCCAGCTCGAGCCCCTTCGTACGCGGCCCCATCAGGCCGATCGCCAGCATCACGATCAGCATCGCGCCGGCGATGAACACGAATACGCCCGACGTGCCGAAGTGCTTCAACACCGAGGCAATCAGAAACGCCGTGAAAATCGCCGAGAAACGGCTCCATGAGTAAACGAAGCCCACCGCGCGCGCACGGATGCTAGTGGGAAAGAGCTCGCTCTGATAGGCGTGAAAGCTATACGAAATGATGTTACCCGCCAGCGTCAAACACACGCCGAGGCTCACCAGCAACACGGCGCCGGACGCCTGACTGAACCACAGCCCGCACACGATATTCACCGCCGCCATCACCACGATCACCGTCTTGCGCTCGAAGCGGTCGCCGATAAAAAGGCCGATCACCGGACCGATCGGCGCGGCCAGCGCAATCACGCTCGAATACATCAGGCTCGTGGTGATCGTAATGCCCTGCTTGATCAGGAGCGTCGGCACCCAGTTCGCAAAGCCGTAGAAGCCGACCGTCTGGAAGATATTGAAGATCGTCATCATCAGCGTGCGGCTGCGGTACGGCGGCACCCACATATCGCGGAAGCTGCCGCGCGGCGCGACCGGCACCGGCGGCGCGGGCGGCGGCAATTCGCGGCCGTACTCGCGGCGCACTTTCGCTTCCAGCTCGCTCATCACGCGATCGGCTTCTGCAAGACGGCCTTGTTGCGCGAGCCAACGCGGGCTTTCCGGCAACGCGCGGCGGATCCACCACACGAACAACGCACCGTGTGCGCCGATCAGTACCACCCAGCGCCACCCGTCGAGTCCGAACAGCGTGCGCGGCACCAGCAGATAGGACAGAAACGCGACCACCGGGACCGCGGTAAAACCGACGGCCTGCTCGCACGCGAACGCGCGGCCGCGAATCTGTTTGGGCACCAGTTCCGAAATATACGTGCCGATCGTCACCAGTTCGACGCCAATGCCGATGCCCGCCACGAAGCGCCAGAAATTCAAACCCGTGGCCGTTTCCTGAAACGCCATCACGACATTGGCCGCCGTGTACCACAGCAATGAATAGGTAAACACGGCGCGGCGTCCGAAACGATCCGCCAGAAAGCCGCATGCGATCGTGCCGATGAACAGCCCGCTGAACAACGCCGCGATAAAACTCGCGACGCCGGTCGAGCCGAACAGGCCGTGCGTGGTCGCCGTCAGCAAGCCGCTTTTGACGAGGCCAGGCGCGACGTAGCCCGAGTACAGCAGGTCGTAAAGTTCGAAGAAGAAGCCGAGGCTCAGCAGCACCACCAGCTTCCAGATGGAGCGCGTGGCGGGCAGGCGGTCGAGCCGCGCGGAGATACTGCCGGCGTCGAGCGTGGCGGACGCCGTAGACGCCGCGGCACTCGCGGTGGCGGCGCTGGTGGCGGATGAAGCCGCGCCGCCGGCGCTGTGCGCGACGGACCCGGTCTGATCGGGGGATGCCATGTTGTTTGTCTCCTGGTAATGCGGGTCATGCTGGCGTTACACAATGATGCACGCCGGGGCCGGTCCCGTGCCGGCCTTTCGTATAGTCGTACTTTCGTACTTCGCGCGTCACGCGCACCACGATGCCGGGCCGCAAGGTCCGGCCAGCATTCTAGCCGCGTGCGCGCTTCAATTGTTCGAAGGTGGTGATTTTTCCCGCCAGCGCGCTCGCCGCGACGGTGTATGGGCTCGCCAGCCACACATTACCCGGCCCCGAACGGCCGGGAAAATTGCGATTGATCGCGCTGATCGTCACCTCGTTCGCCTCGGCCGATTGACCTGGTCCGCAATTCGCGCACGAGCCGCAGCCCGGCATCACGAGTGTCACACCGGCGCGCTCGAAGACCGGCAGATAGCCCTGGCTCTCGCAATACGCGCGCACCGCCATGGTGCCGAATTGCAGGAACAGACGCGTCCCGTCAGGGACCCGCAGACCCTGCTCCACGCCCCAGCGCAAGACCTCGTGATAGAAGTCGAAGTCTTCGCGCTTACCCGCCGTACAGGAGCCGCCATACGCGATATCGATCGCGACGTCCTGCTCCAGTTGCGGCGCCGGCACGCCGTTGCCCGGATCGCCCGGACGCGCGAGCATCGGTTCGATGGCGGTAGCGTCGATGCGGATGGTGTCGCGATAGGCGGCGCCGGAATCGCTTTTCATCCAGTTTTCAAGGGTGAAATCGACGCCGCGGCGTTCCTTCAGAAACGCCACCGTGCGTTCGTCCGGTTCCACGATGCCGGTGAAGCCGCCCAGCTCGGCGACCATGTTGGTGAGCGTCGCGCGTTCGTCGATCGACATCGCGCGCACCGCCGCGCCGCCGTATTCGAACACGAGGCCGATTGCGCCGCCCGAGCGGATCGCATCCATCTGCAACAGATGCAGCACGACGTCTTTCGCGGTGACGCCGTCGCGCAACGCGCCGCCGATCTCGATCCGCAAGGTCTCCGGCACTTTGCAGCGCACATAACCCGTCACCCAGCTATTGGCGATTTCCGTTGCGCCCGCACCGAATGCGAGGCAGCCGAGCGCGCCGGAATGCGGCGTGTGCGAATCGGTGCCACACGCCACCTGTCCCGGCAACGCGTACTGCTCGGCCATCAGCGCATGGCAGATGCCTTCAGAGCCGGGGGCGTTGTCGAGCGCGCCATGCGAGCGCACCGGATAGTCGCGCGAGAAGGACGTATGCCCTTCCATCAGATTGGCGACACCCGGCAGCAAGCCGTCGCGTACGTGGGGAATGCTTTGCGAAGCGAGTACCAGGTGATCCTGAAACGCGATGATGTGATCCGGCGCATGCAGCGGCGCCGGCTTGCCGAACGCGCGATGCATCAGATGCGCGCACATGCCGGTGAAGTAGTCGTGGCTGAAGCGCCAGTCGGCGGCGATGAACACGCCGTCGCCACGCCGCGCGCTATCAATGCCGGGATGAAGATGGCGCTCGATGATCTTCTCGACGAGTGTCTTCGGCTCGGGGGTGTTTGTTGCGTTTGCGGTGCTTGCCGCGCTTGCCGTCTCCCGCACACGCGGCGCCGGCCAGTCCGCGAACTTGCTGTACGCAAGCAGGCCGCCGCTGCGAATGATCTGCTGCGTGAGGGCATCGCGGCCTTTGAGAAACTCATCGATCGGCACGGCCTCGCCCGCGCTCAGACGGTCGAGCACGGAAAAATCCGTGGTCGTGAGAATGCCGATGTTGTCGCAGTTCTGCTGATAGATGCGCTCGAAACTCTCCGCGACGATCAGGCGAATGCCCGCCGACAACTCCGCCAACGGGCTCGATTCACGCGACGAACCCTTGCCGTAGCGCTTGCCCGCCACTGTCACCTGAAAGCCGCCGTCCTTGATCGCGTTGCGGCCGATCGGCATGCGCTCGCCCGCCTTGAAGCCGACGTAGGGATACTGGCCGAGGCGTTCGTCATAGGTGAGCATGACGGTGACCGGCGTGATTTCGTCGGTGGAGACGTTGTCACGCAGCGGGCCGGCGCTCGCCCGCGTGAAATTTTCACCGGCCAGTTGTGCCTCGATCACCGCGGGGTCCTGGGACAGGTACAGCACGCGGCCGTCCAGACGAATCGTATCGCTCATATGCGTTCTCCTTGCGCCCACTATACGGCGCGCGTGCGCGATGCCGAAGTGCCGGTCCGGCAACGCAGACGTCTCGCCTGGAGATCGATGCGAGGTGTCTTGCAGGCTAGGGCTTGCTGCCTAGAAAGCCCACCAGCGCCGCGGCACTCGCGCTTAACTGATCACGCGACTTGAAGATCATGATGAGATGCCGGACAGCCCAGCTATCGCTCAGGGACAGCAAGCGCACGTCGAGCGCATTCAGATAGAGCAGCCCCACCTGTTCGGGCACGATCGCGATGCCGAGGCCGGCGTGGACCATCCGGCATAGCGCATCGAGGCTGCTGACGCGGATCTTTACATCGAGCTGTCGTCCCGCGCTGGCCGCCTGCTGCGCGAGCAGCTTCGTCAGCGCACTCTCGCTGCGCAGGCCGACGAAGCTGTCGTCGAGCAATTCCGCGAACGCCACGCGTGGAACACTTGCAAGACGATGCCCGCCCGGCACCAGCACCGCCAGCCGGTCTTCCCGATACGGCAGCTGTTCGAACGCCTCGCTGCCCGCCACCGGGTTGCAGATGCCGAAGTCCGCGCCGTGTTCGTCGACGATACGCAGCACATCCGCGCTGTTTTCCTCTTCCAGTTCGATCGACACCTCCGGAAACACGCGCCCGAATGCGGCCACATCTTCCGGCAGAAACTGCACGATCGACGACAGATTCGCCACCACCCGCACCCGCCCCTTCGCGCCTGACGAAAAGCGCGACAACTCGGCGCTCATCTGTTCGATGTTGCCGATGATCGCGAGCGCATAGCGCAGCACGGTCTCGCCGACCGGCGTCACGGTAATGCCGCGCGACTGGCGCTGAATGACCGGCAGGCCGATCACCGCCTCGATCTCGGCAATGCGCCGGCTCACCGCCGAGGACGCGATGAACTCGCGCTCCGCCGCGCGCGCGATGTTCTGCTCCTGGCAGACGGCGACGAACAGGCGCAGCGAAGTGAGGTCGAGTTTCTTGAGGAGGTTTTCCATGCGATCGCTTCACGGTGAAGCCCCGATTGTGACTCGCCTTGCACGAATCACAAAAGCACCGGCCGCAACGGCGCGGTTTTCAGCACGCGACACCAGATGGACTCATCGGCCTCACGCCTATTCAAGCACCCCGCTCAACCGTGGCTTTTTCGCGTCAGTTTCACCTGGACCGCAAGCACCCCGTTCTACGTCACGCCTGCCAAAAAACACCTATGATTCAAAAGCGATTTTTCCCCAATAAGCGCCGATTCGTCAGTTCACGAAATAGCTTGTTGTAAAAAAGTAAAAAGACTTTGGAACCGGTTCCATTTACTATGACGCCGGCAATCCGAAGACGGTCACGGAGGCGCGATAGCGCGCTCCAATCTGGTGAAAAGGACTATGTCGCAATCCCCTCTCAGCTCTCGCCGCGGCTTTTTACGCACGGCCATCGCGCTGGTTCCGGCCGGCACGCTCGCCGGTTGCGAAGTCAAGCAATCCGCGACCACGGTCGCGCCGGCGTCGGGCGCGAACCCCGCCGGGGCCCAGGCATCCGGCGCCGACTACCAGCCGCATTTCTTCGACGCGAAGGAATGGGCGTTCATCCACGCGGCGGTCGACCGCCTGATTCCATCGGACAGCGAAGGCCCGGGCGCGGTCGAAGCCGGCGTGCCCGAATTCATCGACCGGCAAATGGACACGCCCTACGCGCATGGGACGCTCTGGTACATGCAGGGCCCATTCCAGCAAGGTGTGCCGGAGCTCGGCTACCAGTTGAAGCTCGTACCGCGCGACCTGTACCGGCTGGGCATTGCAGCGGTCAACGGCTATTGCACAAAGACCTGGTCCCATTCGTTCGACGCCCTCGACGCGCCCACGCGCGACACCGTGCTCGCCGCGCTCGAGACCGGCAAGATCGATCTCGCGGACGTGCCGGCTACCGTGTTCTTCGGCCAGTTGCTGCAAAACACCCGCGAAGGCTACTTCTGCGACCCGATCCACGGCGGCAATCGCGACATGGGCGGCTGGAAGATGATCGGCTTCCCCGGCGCACGCGCCGATTTCATGGACTTCGTCAATCAGAACGGTCAGGCGTACCCGTATGGCCCCGTGTCGATCGATGGAAAGCGCACCTGATGACTAACCAGACCAAACCGCACGCCGACGCGGTGATCATCGGCTTCGGCTGGACCGGTGCGATCCTCGCGAAGGAACTCACCGAGGCCGGCCTGAAAGTGGTCGCGCTCGAACGCGGCGAGTATCGCGACACCTATCCGGACGGCGCGTACCCGAACACGATCGACGAGCTGACCTACAACGTCCGCAAAAAGCTGTTCCTCGATCTCTCGAAGACCACCGTATCGATCCGCCATACGCCGAACGACACAGCCCTGCCGTATCGCCAGTTGGCTGCGTTCCTGCCGGGCGAAGGCGTCGGCGGCGCCGGGCTGCACTGGTCGGGCGTGCATTTCCGCATTACGCCGGAAGAGCTGCGCCTGAAGAGCCATTACGAAGAACGCTACGGCAAGCGCTTCATTCCCGAAGGCATGACGATCCAGGACTATGGCGTCAGCTACGACGAGCTCGAACCGCATTTCGACTTCGCCGAGAAAGTATTCGGCACCTCGGGGCAGGCTTATAAGGTCAACGGCAAGGTGGTCGGGGACGGCAATGTGTTCGACGCGCCGCGCAGCGACAACTTCCCGCTCGCCGCGCAGTTGAACACGTACTCGGCCGAGCGCTTCGGCAAGGCCGCGCGCGAACTCGGACTAAACCCTTACCGTTTGCCTTCGGCGAATACGTCGGGTCCGTACACGAATCCGTACGGCGTGCAGATGGGACCGTGCAACTTCTGCGGATTCTGCAGCGGTTACGCGTGCTACATGTATTCGAAGGCCTCGCCGAATCTGAACATTCTGCCCGCACTCAAGCTGTCGCCGAACTTCGAACTGCGTTCGCGCTGCCACGTGCTGCGCGTCGAACTGGACGATACGAAAAAGCGCGCCACGGGCGTGACCTACGTCGACCCGGCCGGCAACGAAGTGTTCCAGCCCGCCGACCTCGTGATCGTCGCGGCGTTCCAGTATCACAACGTGCATCTGCTTCTGCTGTCGGGCATCGGCAAGCCGTACGATCCGGTCACGGGCGAAGGCGTGGTCGGCCGCAATTTCGCGTATCAGAACCTGTCGACCATTACCGCGTTCTTCGACAAGGACACCTTCACCAATCCGTTCATCGGCGCGGGCGGCAATGGCGTCGCGGTGGACGACTTCAATGCCGACAACTTCGATCACGGTCCGCTCGGCTTTGTCGGCGGCTCGCCGTTGTGGGTAAATCAGGCCGGCACCAAACCGGTCAGCGGCATCGCCACGCCGGCCGGCACACCGAACTGGGGCGCCGACTGGAAGAAGGCGGTGAAGGACCACTACGCGCACACGATTTCAATGGATGCGCACGGCTCCAACATGTCGTACCGCGACGTGTTCCTCGACCTCGATCCGACCTATCGCGATTCGTATGGGCAGCCGCTGTTGCGCATGACCTTCGACTGGAAGGACAACGACATCAAGATGGCGCGTTACGTGACCGGACAGATGCACAAGATCGCGCAGCAGATGGGGCCGAAGGCCATCAACGTCTATACGCGTGAATTCGGCGCGCACTTCGACTCGCGACGCTATCAGACCACTCACCTCGTGGGCGGCGCGATCATGGGCACCGATCCGAAGACGAGCGTGCTGAACCGCTATCTGCAAAGCTGGGACGTGCACAACGTATTCGTGATGGGTTCATCGGCATTTCCGCAAGGCATCGGCTACAACCCAACCGGTCTCGTCGCGGCGCTGGCCTATTGGTCGGCGCGCGCGATCCGCTCGCAGTATCTGAAGAACCCCGGGCCGCTGGTGAGCGTATGAGCGTTAAGAAAAAGATCGATATCAAGCGCCTGGGTCAGGCATTCAGGCGAGTCAGCGCGGCGTCGGTCTGCGCTGCTGTTACGTCCGTGACGTTGTCCACGCCGTTCGCCGCGCATGCGGCGACGCCCCCTGCGCAAAACGACGCGCCCCTGATCGCACACGGCGAATATCTCGCCCGAGCCGGTGACTGTATTGCATGTCACACGGCGCAATCGGGCAAACCCTTCGCGGGCGGCCTGAAGTTCGACACGCCGATCGGCGCGATCTACTCGACCAACATCACGCCGGATCGCGACACCGGCATCGGCGCGTGGACCTTCGCGCAGTTCGAGCGCGCGGTGCGTGCCGGCGTGCGGCCGAACGGCGACACGTTGTATCCGGCGATGCCGTACCCGTCGTATGCGCGTTTGAGTGAAGACGACTTGCACGCGCTCTATGCGTATTTCACGCAAGGCGTCGCGCCGGTGAACCAGCCGAACCGTCCGGTCGACATCGTCTGGCCGCTGTCGATGCGCTGGCCGCTCGGCATCTGGCGTTACATGTTCGCGCCCGATCCCGTGGCGTTCGACGCGAAGCATTACACCGACCCGGTAATCGCACGCGGCGCGTATCTCGTGCAAGGCCTCGGCCATTGCGGCGCCTGCCATACACCGCGCGCGCCGACGATGCAGGAACGCGCGCTGAGCGACCAGGACGGCACGGCGTTCCTCGCGGGCGGTGCGACGATCGACGGCTGGATTCCATTGAGCCTGCGCGGCAATCCGCGCACCGGCATCGGCACGTGGAGTGAGGCCGACATCGTGCAATTCCTGAAGACCGGCCGCACCCAGCATAGCGCGGCCTTCGGCGGCATGACGGACGTCGTGCAGCACAGCATGCAGCACATGAGCGACGCCGACCTGATTGCGATCGCACGTTACCTGAAGACGCTGCCGTCGACCGATCCGAAGGAAACGCCCTATGTGTACGACGATACGGCGGCTCACGCGTTGCGCACCGGCGACGCCAGCGCGCCCGGCGCCGCGGTCTACCGCGACAACTGCACCGCCTGCCACCGCAGCGACGGCCGCGGCTACACACGCGTTTTCCCGGCGCTGGGCGGCAATCCGGTCGTGCAGAGCCGCGATGCGACCTCGCTGATTCACGTACTGCTGACCGGCAACGCGCTCGAAGGCACGAAGAGCGCGCCGTCCTCGTTCACGATGCCGGCGTTCGGCTGGCGCCTGAACGATCAGGAAGTCGCCGACCTCACGAACTTCGTGCGCAATAGCTGGGGCAACACTGCTCCGGCAATCAATGCGGCGGAGGTGGCCAAGGTCCGCAAGACCGTCACGGTGCATGCGCCCGAGATGCCGCCCGGCGCCGCGCTAAGTCCGCATTGAGTGCGCACTGAGTCCAGACTACGACCGCGCTACGTTATCGATCTCGCGCCGGCGCGATTGCGGCCGGCGCCGTCAAGAGCTTAAAAGCGCCTCCCGTACCCACCCGACGGCATGCGCCGCACGCTCACTCGCCCTTGGCGATCGTCAGATCGACGCCGGCTTCGCGGATCCCCACCGCGGCAGCTTCAGTCAGTCCTTCGTCGCTGATCACGTGGTCGAATTGTTCGAGCCTGGCGACCTTGTACAAGCCGAACGTGCCGTATTTGGAACTGGTCGCGAGCAATACGGTTTGCGCCGCAGCCGCCATGGCGGCCTGTTTGACTTCCACTTTCGGGGCGGACGGCGTGGTCACGCCGCGCCGCAAATCCCACGAACTGGCGGAGATAAACGCCACGTCGACCGCGATGTGGCGCAGCGTGGCGGCCGCGAGACCGCCCACGCCCGAGCGATTCGCGTGGTCGAGCATGCCGCCGGTATGGATCACGTTCACATGGGTCGCCTCGGCCAGCTCCTGCACGATCGGAAAGTCGTTGGTGACGACCGTCATATCGCTCAAGGCAAGGATGTGCGGCACGAGTGTGAGCGTGGTCGTGCCCGCATCGAGATACGCCGTCATGCCAGCACGCAGGAACGCGGCCGCGCACACGGCTATGGCCTGTTTCTGCGGTTGCTCAATCAGCGCTTTCGACTGGTGACTCGGCTCGCTGTTCAACTGGCTCGCAATCCGTACCCCGCCCGGAACCGAATAGACCAACCCGGCCTGTTCGAGCACGGCGATATCGCGCCGCACCGTCATGTGCGAGCAGTCGAACATGACCGTGAGTTGATGGACGCTCAACACTTTGTGGCGTCGCAACTGACGCAACATCGATTCGCGCCGTTGATCCGGAATCAGCGGGGTGTCGAGCGCGGCAGATGCGCCGGGTTCGGTGTGACTGGGCATGGCAGATCCTGAATGCGAGCTGTGACGCGCCGTGCTCAACCCGAGCGGGATGACACGGCGGGATCCCATCTTAACGGATTGATCTCGACGCCTAGCGGATGAATGCCTCGAGCAGCAGCACCCCGGCCAGCCCCACGAACGACTGCAACGTCAGCATCAGGGTCCACGTACGCAAGGTCTGCGCAACGGTCAACTGGAAATACTCCTTGAAAAGCCAGAAGCCGGAGTCGTTGACGTGCGAGAGCATCACCGCGCCCGAGGCCGTGGCGAGCACCATCAGTTCAGGCGAGACGCCTGGATGCGAGAGCAGGAGCGGCGCGACGATGCCGCTCGCGGCCACCGTCGCAACCGTGGCGGAACCGACGCAGATGCGCAGCAACGCAGCGATCGCCCAGGCGAGGATGAGCGGATTGATGGGCCAGCCCGCGGTGTGGTGCACGATGATCGCGTCGAGATGAATCGCGCTGAGCATCTGCTTGAAACCGCCGCCGGCGCCGAGAATCAGCAGGATCACGCCGAGCGGGCCCAGGCCTTTGCTCGCCATTTTCTGCACGTCGACCAGCGTAAAGCCGCCGCGCACGCCAAGGGCGAAAAACGCGAAAATCACCGCTGCCAGCAGCGACAGGATCGGATCGTTGACCGACTGGAACAGGATATACGCGGGGCTTCCCTTGACGCTGTACGCCATCCCCATCGTACCGATCAGCATCAGTCCCGGCGGAATCAGCACGCTCGTCACGGAGAGCGCCAGCGACACCTGCGCACGATTCGCCGCCGGCTCGCTCGCCGCAACCGGTCCCGTATCCAGGTCGGGCGCCGGACCGAAATAAGGCCGTATCACGCGGGTGAACAGCGGACCGCAGATCACCGCGGTCGGAATCGCAATCAGCAAACCATAGGCGAGCGTGAGCCCCGTGTTCGCGTGATAAGCGACCACCGCGAGCATCGGCGCCGGGTGCGGCGGCAACAGACCATGCGAAACATAGAGACCCGCAGCGAGCGGCAAACCGATGTACAGCAGATGGCTGCCGGTGCGCTTGGCCACCGTATAGACGAGTGGCGCCAGCATGATGAAGCTGACGTCGAACAGGTGCGGCATGCCAATCAGCAAGGCCGCGGCGCAGACGGTCCACGGTGCGTAGTAGATGGGCCGCGTGCCGATGAAAGCATTCGCGATGCGGTCGGCGCCGCCGGTGCCGATCAGAATGCCGCCGAGCAGCGCGCCCAGGCCGACCACCGGTCCGGTACGCGCCAGCGCGCCGCCGAACCCTTTGGCGAAAGCGTCGACCGTATGTTCAGGCGTGACACCCGAGACGATACCGAGGCCAATCGCGGTCAGCGTGAGCGCCACGAACGGACTCAGTTTGAACCGCGCAATCAGAACGACCAGCACCGCAATGGCAATGACCGCCATGACGACCGTTACTGCGTCCCCGTGCATACCGTCTCCTTGTTTTGATGTTTAGCACCGCTGGCAAATGGCTTTCGCCGCGGCGTCATGCTTTTCTGCCGGACAGCGAGCCGTCTCAGGCCGGCGCGAAACCGGCCTGCCATGCCGACAGCAGTTCGGCGTCGTAACCTGCGATGTCGTCGACGCTCAGCAACGCGCCGGCCTTTACGTCGCGTGCGAGCGTCGCATGCGCGGCCAGATACAACGGGGCGATGTCGCGCGGCGCATCGTTGCGGGCGATCAGCACGGCCTGCACACCCGTCACGTCGTGATGATGGCCGCCCATCTTCAGCACGGTGCCGGCCGGCAGATCGACGCTCGCGCGCCCGCCGAGGATCGTGCACTGGCGCGGCGTTTCCGCCCCCGACGGCCGGCCGTGCAGCACGGCGTCGAGCAGGGAGATCGGCGTTTCGACGCCCATGAAGTGATACGGCAGGTACATGCACGCGTAGCGGCCGTTGCGGCTCACCACATGACCCTTCTGCGCCAGCAGCGCCCAGGTCGGCGCGTCGTGCGTGCGGACCACTACGAACACGCCGCCGGCGAAACTCGCTTCGTCCGGCAGGCGCAGCATGTTGAACACATCGATCACGCCGCGCTTGCCGAGCACCCCGCCATCCTCCTGAAGCGCGTAGATGTCCGCGAGTTCGGCCGTGCGGGCGACCGGGTAATGCAGCAGTTCGACGTCGGGAATCAGATCCGTGCTGGTCGCGACCACCGCCATTTCGCAGTAGTCGGCGGTGGCCGAGGTCTTGCGGCCGTTCAACGCCGCGCGGCGTGCGGCGAGCGTGGCGCGCACGTCGTCGCCGAGTTTCATCAGCCCGGCGAGTTCCGGCGCGGCAAAGCTCTCGTCCAGTTGCGTCACGCGGTGGGTGGCGGGATCGAAAATCAGATCGTATTCGCTCGATTTGCCGGCAGCGACGACCTCGAGACCCAGCGTGCGCGCCCAGCTCACCCAACCGATCAGGTTCGACGGCTGGTCGCCGTCGGCGGTCGTGTAGACCACGCCTTCTCGCGCCGCGAGTTGCGCGAGCGAGATACCGGCCACCGCATCCACTTCCTTGCTGACCATCGCCACGTGACGCTTGTGCTGCAACGCGCGGCGGGCGCAGCGATAGCCGATCGACGGATTGCCGGTTGCTTCCACGAGAATGTTGTAACGCGCCGGGTCGAGCAACGCGACGTCCGCGATCAGACCGATGGCGTTCTGCGGCAGCGCGGCGACCTCGTCCGGCGTGGTGCATTCGACCAGGTCCGCAGCCGGGTAACCGAGCTCCTCGCACAGGGCGCGCAGCCCCGCGATGTCGAGATCGCACAGCAGTGTCGGCGCAAGCCGCGGCATCAGACGCGTTTGCGCGAGCAGCGTGCGAGCGAAGCCGCCCTTCGCGCCGGTCAGCGCGTAGCGAACCTCCGGTGTTCCCGCGGCCGATGCGCCCTTTTCTGCACGCATGGCGGCGTTGGCGCCGGCGCGAAACAGCAACTCGTAGTTCATTTCAAGTCCCCTGCAATGACTGCACCCCAGTGCGCGCCGCGACCGTATCGCGGCGATTCGCCCGGCGCTGAATAGGCAGCCAGGGAGCATCGATGCCGCCACTCCCAAGCAGCGGCCACCTTAACGAGATTTACCATCTCAGTCAAATTATTTAACATCGATTCACACGCAACAGGTTGATGGCTACAATCGAGGCAAAGGAGATATCCATGACTTCGACCTCTCGCCCGTTGCTGGGCTGCATCGCCGACGACTTCACCGGCGCGACGGATCTCGCGAACATGCTGGTTCGCGGCGGCATGCGAACCGTCCAGACCATCGGCGTGCCGACCGCCGACACGCTCATCGAGGCCGATGCGCTGGTCGTCGCGCTCAAATCCCGCACGGTCGACGCCGCCGACGCAGTGGCGCAATCGCTCGCCGCGCTGGCATGGTTGCGCGCGCAAGGGTGCCGGCAATTCTTCTTCAAGTACTGCTCGACTTTCGACTCCACCGAGGCCGGCAATATCGGTCCGGTGACCGACGCATTGCTCGATACGCTGAGCGCCGCGCCGAACTCAACCCCGGCTTCACACAACTTCACAATCGCCTGCCCCGCGTTTCCCGAGAATCACCGCACGGTGTATCGCGGCCACCTGTTCGTCGGCGACGCGCTGTTGAGCGAGTCGGGCATGGAAAATCATCCGCTTACGCCGATGAGCGACGCGAACCTCGTGCGGGTGTTGCAGCGCCAGACCCGTTCGAAGGTCGGCCTGCTGCGCTACGACACGATTGCGCAAGGCGCGCAGGCGGTGCGCAACGCCATCGAACAGATGTGCGCCGAGGGCACGCGGATCGCGATCGCGGATGCAGTGAGCGACGCCGATCTCCATACGCTCGGCGCGGCGTGCGCCGAGCTTGCGTTGATAACCGGCGGCTCCGGTGCCGCGTTGGGTTTGCCCGCCAACTTCCAGGCGTCCGGCTCACTGCGCGCGAGCCACGCGGCCGATGCGCTTCCGGCCGTCGCGGGCCCGTCGGTCGTGCTGGCCGGTAGTGCCTCGAAAGCCACCAACGCTCAGGTGGCCGCATGGCTGGCCACGCGCCCCGGTTTCAGGATCGATCCGCTCGCGCTCGCACGCGGCGAGCCGGTAGTCGATCAGGCGGTGGCTTTTGCGCTGGACCCTGCAACCTCCGGCAGTTCCCAGCCCGTGCTGATCTACGCGACGACCACGCCGGACCAGGTGAAGACCGTGCAACGCGAGCTGGGTGTCGCGCGCGCCGGGCAGCTGGTGGAAGACGCGCTAGCGGCGATCGCCGTGCGCTTGCGCGAAGCGGGCGTGCGCAAATTCGTGGTGGCAGGAGGTGAGACATCGGGCGCAGTGGTCCAGGCGCTCGACGTGCGGATGCTGCGCATTGGCGCGCAAATCGATCCGGGCGTGCCGGCCACGGCGAGCGTTCCATCTCATCCGGACGAAGCGCCACTCGCCCTCGCGCTGAAGTCGGGCAATTTCGGCGCGCTCGACTTCTTCGACAAAGCCCTTGCGCGACTGAACGGAGGCCACCCATGACGGGCACGATGCTCAATGTGAGCAGTATGGAGACACGTCTGCGAGAAGAAATCTGTGTGGTCGGCACAAGTCTGTACGAGCGCGGCTACACGGTAGGCAGCGCGGGCAACATCAGCGCTCGCCTTGATGACGGCTGGCTGATCACGCCCACCGACGCGTGTCTCGGCCGGCTCGATCCGGCCGGCATCGCCAAGGTGAATCTGAGCGGCCAGTCAGTGTCCGGCGGCCAGCCCTCGAAGACGCTCGCACTGCATCGCGGCATCTACGCCAACAATGCCGCCACGCGAGGCATCGTACACACCCACTCCACGCACCTGGTGGCATTGACGCTAGCCGGTGTCTGGCGCGACACCGACGTGCTGCCGCCGCTCACGCCTTACTACGTGATGAAAGTGGGCCACGTACCGCTGATCGGCTACCGGCGCCCTGGCGATCCTCAGGTAGCCGATCAGATCGCCGCGCTGGCGGCGCAAGTGCGCGCGGTGCTGCTCGAACGACTTGGACCTGTGGCATGGGAGCGTTCGGTCTCGCACGCTTCGTATGTGCTCGAAGAACTGGAAGAGACAGCGCGTCTGTGGTTGATGTCGGCGCCGCGGCCGGAGCCCTTGGACGATGCGGCGATCGACGAGTTGAAGGCCGTGTTTCAGGTGCGCTGGTGACGCTCGAAGCGCAGCGCGCGAGCGGAGTGCCGGGTCCCGATTCAAGCGTGATGACGCGCGGAATCGGGCCGCTGCGCCGCACGTTCGATCATCTGTAGATGTAGTGCTTCGGTCGCGTCATCCGCGGGGAACATGCATTCGATACGCAGTTCCTGCGCGGCGACCGATTGCGGCGTGCCCACGGTGGCGACCATTGAAAAGTAGTTCAGAACCTGCCCGTCCTTGACGAAGCCGATGGGTATCACCGGCATGGCTGCCGTAGCGGACCCGGCTCCCTCCGAGGTGCCCCTGGCAGATTGCAAGTCAGCCTGCACATCCGGATAAGCGCGCAGCGCGTCGAGCAACTCGCGCGTCCGGTCGTCGACCACGTGGCCGACCGACTCCCGGTAAACACGCTGAATCAGGCTCTTCGCCACCGTTTCCCAATCGGCAACAAACGGACGCATCCCGTGCGGATCGAAGATCAGATGCAGCATGTTGCGCGGCCCCTTGCGCGCCGCCATATCGATGAAGCAGTTGAAAAAGCGTGGCGCGGATTCGTTGGTCATCAGCACGTTCCAGTAGCGGTCCATGACGAGCGCGGGAAACGGTTCGTGCTGACGCAACATGCGTCCGAGTGCTTTCGTGACGCCCTGCATTTCCTGTGCGTTCCACGCGCTGTCGGCATACATCGGCGCGTACCCCGCTGCCAGCAGCAGCGTGTTGCGTTCGCGCAGAGGAATGTCGAGCGTCTGGGCGATATCCATCAGCATCTGACGGCTCGGCACGCTGCGTCCGCTTTCGATAAAACTGATGTGCCGCTGTGAGACACCCGCGTTGAACGACAAGTCCAGTTGGCTGACGCCGCGCATGTCTCGCCAGTGACGCAACAACGCGCCGAGTTCATTCGGCGGCGTCTTTCTTTCGGGATTCGCAGGGTTCATCGGTCTCCTGTCCGCGTGGTGAATTCAGATAGATCAGGTTGGTTAGCCGGCGGCGCGCTGGGTCGTGGACACCCGGCGCCGACCGGTCGATCGAACCGCGCCGGTCAGCATACTCCTTGCCGCCGGGCGGCGCGTTCAGCGGATCGCTACGCGTTCCAGAGATGCGCCTGGAACGGCGCTTCCACCGGAGGCCGGGTGATGTTGCCGGCGTAGTTCGTGATCGTCGAGGCGGCCAGCACCGCCAGAACCTCGAGCACCTGGTCGTGACGGAACCCGGCTTCGAGAAACTGGCCGACGTCCTTGTCATCCAGATGTCCGCGTTTTTCGATCGCGGCTTTCGTCAAGGTGGAGAGCGCCGCATGCTTGCGATCCTCCGGCGCGCGGCCGTTGCGAATGGCGTCGACGTCGGCGGGTGAAAGGCCTTCTTTCAGGGCGAGCGCTGTGTGAAACGCAACCGCCCAGGAGCACGCGTTCGTCACGGCGTTAGTCAGCAGCAGTGTCTGTATCTGTGCTTCCGTGAAAGTGCCGGCATGAACTTTCTGGAACAAACCAATGAAGGCGCTGATCAACACGGGCGATTCGGCCATGGCGCCCGCAATGTTGGGAATCAGGCCGAAGGTCTGCTGCAGTTGCCGAAGCACCGGCCTGGATTGTTCAGGCGCGGATTCAATCGTATGAAGGTGAAACGTCGTCATGAGGTGTCCTCGATCGTCAGCGCCGCTCGGGATGAGTTGCGCGATGACCGAAGAGTAGGCGTGAGCGTGCGGCTCGCCAATTACCTCGCATGTAATAGGATTTTTACCGCCACTCAGCGCGGCGCGGTCCGCATGGCCCGATATTCGCGTCGCACGATATCCATCAATTCCTCGACCGACGTGCTGGCGGCTTCGCGCTGATAAGTCACCCGTCCACGCTGCATCAGCATCACACGATCCGCGATGTCGAGCGTCTGGGCGTAGTTGTGCATGATCATCACGATCGACAGTCCACCTTTCTCCTTGAGCCGAAGAATCAGGTCGATGATCAGCGCGGCCTCGCGGGCGCCCATCGCAGCGAGCGGCTCGTCGAGCAGGAGTATCCGTGCATTCGAATTGACCGCGCGAGCGACCGCGATCGCCTGCCGCTGCCCGCCGGAAAGCTGCTCGACCGGCAAGTCCACCGAAGGCACATGCACGCCGATTTCCTCAAGACACTCCGCGGCGCGCGTACGCATCGCGCGATTGTTCAACAACCGGAACGGCCCCCGGTGGATGATTTCGCGGTTCAGGAACATGTTGTGATAAATGCTCAGCGAATTGGCCAGCGCCAGATCCTGGTAGACGCATTCAATGCCGAGCGAGCGGGCGTGATCGACGGAGCGAAGCAGCGTTTCCTCGCCGCCTACAAAAAGCTTGCCGCTGGTCTGCTGATGGAACCCGGTGAGAATCTTGATCAGCGTCGACTTGCCCGCGCCATTGTCGCCAAGCACGCCGAGAATCTCGCCCTGCCTGAGCGTCAGCGACACGCCATCGAGCGCTGTCACCGCGCCGAAACGCTTGACAATATCTTCGCCGCGCAGCGCCTCCACCACCTCGGCCATCACAACTCTCCCTTGCGCGCGAGACGAACCACGTGGATGTTGAAGATCATGGCCCCGAGAATGGCCGCGCCGAGAATCATGTTGAAAGTGAAGGCATTGATGCCGATCAGCGTGAAGCCGTCGTTGAGAATGCCCAGCACCGCCGCACCGATCAAGCCGCCAATGATCGTGCCCGACCCGCCCGCCAGCGGTGTGCCGCCGATCACCGCTGCGGCGACCGCAAGAAACATGATCTGGTTGCCGCCCGCTTGCGGATCGATCGAGGTGATCCGGAAGCCTTCCAGAATCCCGGTCAGGCCGGCAAGGAACGCGGCAAGAATGAAGTTACCGAGTTTCAGGCGTCTGACCTGAATGCCCGCTTCGCTGGCGCCAAGCGGATTCGCGCCCGACGCGATCGTGTGCAAGCCCCAGCGGGTGTGGCGAAGCAGTACGTGCATCACGGCTGCAATGACGAGCGTCCAGATGATCTCGCTGTAGCCCCAGCCGCCCATGAACGCCGCAAAAACCGAATCCTCCGGCGGCGAAACCGGGGTACCGCGCGAAATGGTCAGCGTCAGGCCGTTCACGAAGAACAAGGTGCCCAGTGTCGTTACGAAAGACGGGATGCGCAGATACACCGTCACCGCGCCGTTGATCAGCCCGACGAGGCCCGCTGCAATCACGCCGGTCAACATCGCAAGCCATGCCGGCAAACCTGCCTCGATGGCGAAATGCATGATGAACGGCGCAAATGCAAAGACCATCCCGGCGGACAGATCGATCTCGCCGCCGATCATCAGCATGATTTCGCCGAACGCGATGATCGCCACGGGCGCGATGAACTGCGAGAGATTCTGCAGACTCGCGCTGGTCAGCAGGAAGTCGTGATTGACTGTCTCGAAGTAAATGCAGAGGATCAGCGCGACCGCAAAGATGCGAATCTCGCTGGAACGCCCGAGCACGCCTGACCAGCGCCTCGGGCGTTGCGCGGCTTTCTGGCTGTCCGTCACGGAAGACGTCACCCTTTGATCGCACCCGTGCGCGGCACGATCTGCGCCTTCGTGCTCTTGCCTTCATAGCGCGTCGACGTGGTGAGATACGGATCGACCGAGTCTTTGGTGACGAACTTCAGGCCCGTGTTGATATTGCCCGGTCCAACGAGCCCGCCGGAGGCAAGAAAGATGAACGCTTCGAGCACGGTATAGAAGCCCTGAACGTACGGCTGCTGGTCGATCGTGAAGTCGAGGAAGCCTTCGTGGATCAGATCGACCGTGCGCGGCAACAGATCGAAACCGCCGCCATGCACGCCTTTGGACGGCAGGTTGGACTCCTTCATCACCGTCGCCACGCCCTGGGTGCTGCCCGCGTCGACCGCGAACATGCCCTTGAGATCCTGGTGGCCGAGAAAGAACGATTTGATCTTCGATAGTTCTTCGTTGACGGTCGCGCCGGTCGCGATGGTTTGCACGTCGATTTTCTTGCCCGACTTCTTGATTGCAGCCACCGCGCCGTCAAGCCGCGGCTGGATGTTGAGCTGGCCGGGCGTGGCGATAAAGAGCGCAACGAGCCCGCTGTCGACGAGGCTCACGATGCGTTCGCCCATCTGGTAGCCGGACAGGTACAGATCCTGGCCGATATAGGCGAGGCGCGGATTGGTCGATCCCGACGGCGCGTCGGCGTTATAGGCAAACACGGGAATGCCGGCGTCGAGCGCGGCCTGGATCGGTTTGTCGAATGCCTTGGGGTCGACGATCGGTACCGCGATGGCGTCCGCCTTGCCGGCAATCGCTGCATTCACCGCATTCACCATTTCGGCGATGTCGGCATTAGCCGAGCCGGTCCATTGATAGTCCATGCCCAGCAAAGCGGTGGCGTCCTGAATGCCGTATTGCGTGGGAACGAAGAACGGGTTCGTCGTGACATGGTTGACGAATACGATCTTCCAGCGCTTGTGCGCCGGAAACGAACCTGCTTCCGCTGCCTGGGCCGGCGTGATCACGCCACCTATCAGCGCCAGCGCCGCGGCGAGGCCGGCGCCTTGCAGCAAGCCGCGGCGCATGCCCTGCACTTCATCCTGGTCTTCCCCTTTGTGCGCCATCTCAGTCTCCGTCTCTCAGTTGTTAGACACTTCACTGTGCGTGACGGCGCAGACCGGAAAAGCCCCCGGAGGCGGGTATCGCTACCCCATGAAACCCGCGTGCACGCGCGTACACATGACGACCCTCCGAAAATGCTATATCACGGCACTTTGGCTACTAATCGATGTATACCCTTAACGAGTCGTACTCGAGTCGTACTCGTTAATTCCACTGGCGCGGTGAAGCTTTTTGTAATCCCACTTAGCGGTTTTTTCGCCATGCAATGGCGGCCTGACTCGACTCGAAAGCGGGCTTAACGGGTCAAGTGAGGAATCCAAAGGTATTCGGCTCGCGTGGGTTCGCGTCGCGAATCACGGGGGCTCATCCAACGCTATAAACGGAATCACACGAGAAATAAACGCGAGGCAATGCTAGAATCGCCGGCGTCTTTACGCTCATCCCCATGACTCCACACTCCCGCAACCGCATGACCGCATGGCTTGGCCTGATCGCCATGTGGCTTGTCGTGTTCGCGCCGATCGTGAGTCAGATGCTGGTATCGAACCGCGCGCACGAGCCTTTCGCGGCGCTCTGTTCGGCGCTGCAACCGGCCAGCCAGAGCCTCGCGAGCCAGTCCACCCAGGCGAGCCCCGCGCCGGTCCATCTCAGCCACGACGACGCCTTCGGCGCATGCGGTTACTGCCACCTGCTCCAACATCACGTCGCCATGCCGAGTATCGCGGTTGTCGAGCCGCCAGCCGCACTCGCGCTTACCGGCACCGCGCCGCCCGCCCTCTCCACCCGCTTCACACCGCTTGGCGCGTTCCCGTCCGGACGCCCAAGAGACCCACCCGCCGTTTCCTGATCGCTGTTGTTCCTGATCGCGCGTCTCGTCGCATCCGTTGAGGGGCGCGCGATCGCCTGTTCAATGCATCGAGGAAACGTTCATGTTCAACTTCGCCCTGCGAAGGCTGCCCTTTTGCGCCCGCCGTAGCGTCCGTCGTGGCGCCCGGCGCTTTGCCACCGGCCGGCCTTCGCTGTCGAATTTTCAGGCGTATTGGCCCGCGCTTGTTCCGGCGTTCGCGCCGGCATTCATGGCGGCCCCGGCCCACGCAGAGACCGCGCCCGCCGATGCCACCCTGCCCGCTGTCAGCGTTACCGCCAATGCCAATGCCGGGGGCAGCCCACACCCCGTCGACCCTAACCTGCCGGCCTCGGTCGAAACCGTGACGCGCGACCAGTTCGACAACTGGAACGTCGTCAACACCGAAGACGTGCTGAAGTACATGCCGAACCTCGCCGTGCGTAAGCGCTTCATCGGCGATCTGAATTCGATCATCGCCGTGCGCGGCACCAGCAACACGCAGAGCGCCCGCGGCCTCGTCTATGCGGACGGTCTGCTGCTCAGCAATCTGCTCGGCAACAGCTATTCGTTTCCGCCCCGCTGGTCGATGGTGTTCCCCGACGAAATCCAGCAGGTCGACGTGATCTACGGACCGTTTTCCGCGCTCTATCCAGGCAATTCGCTGGGCGCCACGGTCCTCATCAGCACGCGCATGCCGAACAAATTCGAAGCCGACGCCGACGTCAAAGCGTTCACCCAGCACTTCAGCCTGTTCGGTGTGAATCAGAATTTCAACGGCAGCGAAGCGAGCGCGTCGATCGGCGACCGGCTCGGGAAGTTCTCGTATTTTCTCGGCGTGAACCACCTGGAGAACACGAGCCAGCCGCTGCAATTCGCCACGCTCGCCAAGTCGGGCACGCCCGCGAAAGCCGGTGACATACCGGTTACCGGCGCGTACTTCTACAACAACCAGACCAATACGCCGACCGCGGTGCTCGGCGTGAATGGCGAAGGGATCGAACATACGGTGCAGGACCAGTTCAAGCTGAAGATGCAGTACGACTTCACGCCGACACTGCAGGCCGCCTTCACACTCGGCTACTGGCACCAGACCTACAACAGCGAGACGTCGAGCTTCCTGCGCGACGCGAACGGCAACCCCGTGTACAGCGGCAAGGTCGCGATCGGCGGCTACGAGTACACGATTCCGGCGGCCGCCCTTGCCCCGAGTCTCGGCCACAGTGAGAACTGGCTCTACGGGCTCACGCTGAAGACTCGCAACGCCACCGGCTGGAACGGCGAAGCCATCGCTTCGTACTACGACATCGGCAATAGCGTGGCGCGCACCGCGAATTCAGGTGCGCCAGGCAACGGAGCCGGCACGGTGATATTCGGCGACGGCACCGGCTGGAAAACACTCGACCTGCGCACCACGTACACCCCCGTGACGACGCAAGCGGGATGGATGAACCATGCGTTGAGCTTCGGCTATCACTACGACAACTACTTCCTCGACAACGAGAGTTACAACACGCTGAACTGGCGTGACGGCGCGGCCACCTCGTTTGCCAATGCATTCGCCGGCAAGACCCAGACTCAGGCGCTGTACGCGCAGGACGCATGGCGTTTCCTGCCGCGCTGGAAGCTGGTCTACGGCGTACGGTATGAAGACTGGCAAGCCTATGGCGGTTCGCAGTCGCTGCCCGGCACAGCCATTCCGTACAGCGACGCGAGCCAGCATCACTTCTCGCCGAAAGCCTCGTTGTCGTTCGATGTCACCGACGATCTGAGCTTGCGCGCATCCATTGGCCGCGCCTATCGCTTTCCGACTGTGGGGGAGATGTTCCAGGGGCAAATCAACGGCTCGTCGATCATCAACAACAATCCGAACCTGAAGCCCGAAGACGATCTGTCAAAAGAGCTCACCGCCGAATGGGCGCACTGGAACGGCGTATTCCGCTTCTCGCTGTTTCAGGACGACGTGAAGAACACGATCTTCAGTCAGACCGATACAACCGTGATTCCGAACGTGACGAACTTCCAGAACATCGGCAAGGTGCGCTCGCGTGGCGTCGAAACGAGCTACTCGGGACAGGATGTGTTCGTGCGCGGCCTGGATCTGCTGGCGAGCGTGGCCTACACGCAGTCCAAGATCATCGCGAACGCGCAGAACCCGGCGACTGTCGGCAAGTACTTCTATCGGATTCCGCTGTGGCGCGCCAATCTCGCCGCGACGTATCACATCGACGAACGCGCGGCGGTTACGCTCGCCGCGCGCTACTCCGGCCGCGAATACAACACGCTCACCAATACCGACACGAATCCCGATGTATTCGGCGGCACCAGTTCGTACACGGTGGCGGACGCGAAGTTCACGTTCAAACCGACCAGGCTGAGTGAAGTCGGCATCGGCGTGGACAACCTGTTCGACGCGCGTTACTTCGTCTATCACCCGTATCCGGGCCGCACGTTCTATGTCGAAGCGAAGCTGCGCATGTGAACACGCGGTTTGCCTGCACGGTTTGTGTTTGCCCTGTGCTTGCTGATGTGTTTACTGCTGCGTTTGCCGCTGTGCTTGCATGGTGTTCTCTCGGTAACTCGCCTGGTACTTCCGGCACTGGCGATTTGCAAACCCACCTGCGCATCGCCGCACGAATCAATCGACCTACTCATTACTTCAGGAGGATTTGAATGTCCACCACCACCGCACAACGCACGCCCTCGGCAACAGCCACGGCGAGCGCCGGCTACCGGACGCTCTGGCGCTGGCACTTTTATGCAGCGCTCTTTGTGATGCCGTTTCTGGTCGTGCTTGCGATCACCGGCACTGTGTATTGCTTCCAGCCGCAAATCGAACCGCTACTTTATCCGCATCGCCTGATCGTCGAACCGCAAGCCTCCGCCAGGCTGACCGACGATGCACTGCTCGCGAAAGCCCGCGCGGCGATGCCCGCCAATGCACGCGCAGTGACCGCCCCGATCGCGAACGCCCCGGATCGCAGCACCGAGTTCATCTTCCGTCTCGCCAACGGCGAAAAGCAGAGCGTCTATCTGAACCCGTACAGCGGTGAGGTATTGGGCACGCTGAGCGTCGAGCGCCGCTTCATGCAGGTGGATCGCATGCTTCACCGCAAGCTGCTGCTCGGCAAACCCGGCGAGTTACTGATGGAGTTGGCCGCGTGCTGGACCCTGGTGATGATCGGCACCGGCGTCGCACTCTGGTGGCCGCGCGGGAAAACCACGGCGCGGGCGGCGCTCGTGCCGCGTTTCTCGCTACAAGGACGCGCGCTGTGGAAGAACCTTCACGGCGTGATGGGCATCTGGCTCGCACTCGGCGCGCTCGCTTTCGTGCTGAGCGGTCTGCCGTGGTCGGGTTCATGGGGCAAGCAGTTCAAGGCGCTCGCGAGCGCCGCCAATCTCGGTGCGCCGCCGGGATCGTGGGGCGGCGGCTTGCCGTTGCGCTCCGCGCTGCCAGGCACGCGCACCGCTGAACATGGTCAACATGCTGAGCACAGCGCGCACGCAGCGAACATGGACTCGATGCCGGGCATGGTGATGGACGACCTGCCGTTGCCGCTCACGCCATGGGCCGTCGGCAATACGCCGGTGCCGGTATCCGCCGATGCGCAGGCGGCACAAGCAGCACAAGCAGCACAAGCGCTGCCCCTCGGACGCATTGTCAGCCTGGTCACATCGCTCGGTATCCCGACCGATTACGACATCGTGCTGCCGGCCTCCGCCACCGGTGTCTACACCGTCTCGTACTTTCCGGCCGACCCGAAAGACGAGCGCACGCTGTACATCGACCAATACAGCGGCGCGGTGCTAAAAGATATCCGTTACGGCGACTACGGCGCGGTGTCGAAGGCCGTGTCGTACGGTACGTCGTTGCATATGGGCCGCTATTTCGGCCTCGCCAATCAGATTCTCTGCGCCGCGATTTCACTCGGTCTGGCGGCCATGGTCGTCACTGGATGCGTGATGTGGTGGAAGCGGCGCCCGCAGCGCTCGCTCGGCGCACCGTCGCGCGAGCGCGCCGCGCCGCCGATGCGCGGCTGGAAAACCGGTCTCGTTCTGCTCGGCATCGTCTTCCCATTGATGGGTGCCACGCTGCTCGCGGTATGGCTCGCCGATCGCACGCTTTTCGGCCGCGCCGCGCGGCAAGCTGCCTGAAGCTTCATTCGCGCTGTCCAGCCAATCCTTGCGCCGCCAGTTCGTTTACGCTACATTTTGCTCGATTATGATCGTTTTGTTTTGCACTCAGGCAAGGTGAAGTCATGCAACGAACGCGACAGGATGCAATGGAAGGCCTTCTGCCCGAGGAACGCGAGCGGCTGATTCTGGAACGGCTGCGGGCGCAGGGCCGCGTCCTCGCGTCCGAACTCGCGGCTCAATTCCAGACCTCCGAACACACGGTGCGCCGCCACTTGCGCGAGCTGGCCGAGCAGGGTCACTGCAAGCGCGTCTACGGCGGCGCCCTGCTGATCTCGCCGTCCGGCGAGAGTGCGGCGATCCGCCTGCGCGAAGCGGTGGACCGCAAGGCCTGTCTCGCCGTTGCCGCTGCCTCCATCGTCCGGCCGAAGCAGATTGTTTTGCTGGATACCGGTTCGACCAACGCCGCCATTGCCGCGGCGCTCCCGGACAACGCGGATCTCACTGTCGTGACGAACTCGCCCGAGGCTTGCGCAATCCTCCTGAACCGGCCGGGGTTCGACATCATTCTGATTGGCGGGCGCATCGTCCGGCACGCGGCCGGCTCGACCGGCGCCACCGCCTTGCTGCAGGTTCAGCAGATCAAGGCCGACCTGTGCTTCCTGGGCGCGTGCGCGTTCGATCCGGACGAAGGCGTCGCCGCGTTCGACGCCGAAGAGGCCGAACTCAAACGGGCCATGGTCAAGGCAAGCAGCCAGGTGGCGATTGCCATGACGTCGGAAAAGCTGATGACCGCTGCGCCGTTTTTCGTGGCACCTGCAGCCGCCGTCGACTATCTGTTCGTCGAAGCGGACGTGACGGCCGAGCGGCGCGCCCTCCTCCAGACAGTCTGCGACAACGTGATGGTGGCGCGCTCATGAAATCATTCGCCAAGCCGTTTGTTCAGCCGGTCACCAAGCCGCTCAAGGAACGGGTCGCCACGCTCGGCGTGTTCCTCGCCAACGGATTCGGGATCGGCGCCTGGGCAGTCGAAGTGCCGCGCATCAAGGAAAGCCTGGCGCTCAGCGACGCCTCGTTGGGCATCGCGTTGTTCGCCTTTGCGCTGGGCGCCATCGTGGCGATGCCGCTGGCGGGACAGTTGGCGCCGCGCTTCGGCAGCGGCCGGGCGACCGCGCTGCTCGGCGCGGCGTTTGTCGTGGCGTTGCCGCTTCCCGCGTTCGCACCGAACCTGGCAACGCTGTGTATCGTGCTCCTCGCGCTCGGCGCGGCGAACGGCGCGCTCGACGTCTCGATGAACGGCCACGCCAGCACGATCGAAACGCAATGGAAGTCGCCGATCATGTCGTCGTTTCATGCGGCGTGGAGTGCGGGCGGCCTGCTCGGCGCGGCCACCGGCGCGATGCTCCAGAAGGGCGGCGTCGGCGTGATTGGCGGTCTTGTGCTGCCGGACGTGGTCATCGCCGTCCTCATCGCCGCCGCCGCGACGCTTGCGTTGCGCGATCTCGGTCCGCGCGCGGCCGCGTCCTCCAGCGGCTTTGCGTTGCCGAATGCCGCGGTGATGAAACTTGCCCTGCTCGCGTTCCTTTGCATGCTGGTGGAAGGCGCGGTGGCCGACTGGAGCGCGGTGTATTTGCGCGCCACGTTGAGCGAGGAAGCCAGCGTCGCCGCGGTCGGCTATTCCGCGTTTGCATTGTCGATGGCGGCTTGCCGGATCGTCGGCGATGTCTCCGTGCGCCGCTTCGGCTCGAGCAAGGTGATCGGCTTCGGCGGTCTTCTGGCGGCGGCCGGGCTTGCGTTGGTGCTGAGCCTGCCGACCGTGCTCACGGCTTGCGTGGGCTTCGCGATGGTCGGCGTTGGGCTCGCGAATATCGTTCCGGTCATTTTCAGCGCGGCGGGCCGCTCGACCGTCACGCCGGCGGTCGGCGTCTCGATGGCGGCGACGGCGGGCTATGCCGGATTCCTGGTCGGGCCGCCTTTGATCGGACTCGGCGCGGGCTTGCTCGGTCTGCGCCTGGCGTTGTGCGTGCTCGTCGTGGCCACGTTGATCGTCTGTTTGACCGGCGGTAAGGCGGTGCGCAACGCGAGCCGCGCGTAGAACACGCCCGGCTTGCGGGCGCTGCGGACAGCTCAGCGCACCTGGCAGCGAATGCGCTTGCGCGCGGTCGTTCAGGTGTAATCGTTATCATGGTGCGCTCACTGTGAAATGCGGAGGATTTGCGAAGCTAGCTGCGAAAAGCACGGTGCAAGGTCCGCGGGCGTCGCCGCGTGACAATACACACCGACCGGTTGCTTCGGGTTGTAGCAGCGCGGTAGCGAATCGGGCGTATTGGCCATGCATTTGAGAACGTCCTGGCCCAACTCGTTGTCCGGGCCCGCGGGTTGTACTAGCGGCTGGCCCAGGCCGAGCGTGAACACGTAGATGTTGTTGTTGCGTGCGTCCGCCGCCATCGCTTCAAGCAGGTTGCGTGAAGCTCGATTGACATTCTGATAGGTGACGGCCGCCGTGACGACGCGTGGACTATTCGTGATGATCGGAAAGGTCGTGTCGGTCGGATTGTGCGCGTTGTAGAAGGCGGGAAGTGACGGGATGAATTTGCTCGAATCGGCTCGCAGATCCGAGTCGTAACACGGCGAACTGAACGCTGTCTGCAGCTGATCGTAACGCCAAAGCCCGGACATCTTGCCGTTACTGTCGGGCGACGCTATCGTGCCGACAACGTTATCGCACGCCTTGACCTTGTTCGCAAACGCCGACGCAAAGCTATTCGGCGCACCATCGGAAAAGAAAACGATCACGCGTAGACTCGACGGATTTTGCAACTGGTCCATCTGATTGCGCGCATTCCAGAACGCTTCCGACGAATTGGTGCTGCCGGAAAAATTATATTTCTGGATTTGCGAGGTCATCTTCGCGCGGTCGAAACCCCGTGAGCTATCCGTCTTGAACGGCGTGTCGATGATCGTGCCGTAGGCGAAATGCATCAGGGCAACGCGGTCGTTCGTGATGTCGAAGCTGTTCAGGAACGAGGTGGCGTTCGCTCGCACCACAGGGGGCTCGGTCGGGTCCGTTGCCATCGACCCAGTCGTATCGATCACAAACGCCATATCGAGCGTCTTGCGGATCGCCTGCGAAGATGCGCTGACGTTCAGCACCTTGAAGCCAAGCGCCGGCATGAAGGTGACCGGCACCTGTGCCTGCGCCGACATGTTGATCGTCACGGTCCCCTTGTTATCGAACACGACCGAGGGCGTGCCGGCCGTGGCAGTCGAGCCGAGAAAGCCGGCCGGATAGTTGGCCGTGAAAAACGCGTTGGCGGCCTGCGTCGCGTTGGTGGTCTGCTCCGACTGATTGTTGCCGCGCGTAACGGCCTGCCCCGCGGCGACTACCGCGCCGTCGGTGGCGGCATCGAGCCGCGCCCTGATCATGTAGCCGAGGCCAGAATCGATCGCGAGGCCAAGAACACCCAGCAGCGCGACCAGCGACACCGCGACAATGATACTGATCGAGCCTTTCTGATGTTTGTGTGCTGCTGTTTTCATTGCATCCCCCGATCTGCTTTTATTTTGAATCAGAACACCGTCATCGCATACAGATTCGGCGACAGCGCGGGCGTCGTGATACCGCCGCCCAGATCCAGCGCTCCGATCAGCGGTGTTTGCAGATAGAACGCTTCGACGGCGAACGCAATCTGCCCGCTCGACAGCTTGCCTTGCAACAGATTCACCACCGGCGATTTGCTGCCCGGCGCGGGCAAACCGCTGCAACTGCCCGTGCCGTCGTTGGCCCAATTCGTGATCGTGCCGCCGCTCTCACCGCAGGTCCACAGTTTGCTCGCCGGCGCGTAGTTGCCGCCGTTCCAGCGATATTGCGCGACCACCACCCCGGTGCAGTTGTTGTCGTTGGCGTCGCAGTTGTTGTTGCCCATGATCTCGGTGATGTAGATCATGCCGTTTGCGTTCATATCGAGCGGTGGCGTCGTCGCGGTGAGCGACGTCATGATCGTCTGCATCGGATACGTCAGCGACGCGCGCGACGACAGGTTTGCCCCTTCGCGGCTCACGTTGATCAGAATCATCTGCGCCTGGATGTTGCGCGCGATGTCGACGACCGGCAGCGCCAGCGCAACGAGGATCGGCAGCAACAGCGCCAGTTCCACGCTGACAATACCGGTAGCCTTGCGGCGGCTCTTCCCCCATGGTTTTTTCTTCATGTTAGAAGCCCTCGTTGCGCATCGTCGTCGCGACGCTGAAGGTATATTTGCCGTCGGTGAAGAATGGGCTGACCAGTGGCGTCAGGAGCGGCCAGATGCAATTGATCTGCAGCACCACGATGTCGCCCGGGTTGCCGAACATGCCCGTTCCGTAGCTCCCTTGCGTGTTGTAGGTTTGGGCCGCGCCGCCGTTGATGGTGATCACGTAACTCGGCGAAACGAGCGTGTAGAGACCCATCGAACTATCCTTGATCTCCTGCACGATGGCCAGATAACGCTGCTGATTGGTTGCGTTCGGATCAAGATTGCTTTGCCCGGTCACCGAGTAACGCGCGCCTTCACGCACCGCGTATTGCATGGTCAGATTGACCCACAGCGCAATACCCAGATCCATCGCAATGCACAGCAGCAGAAACAGCAGCGGTGCCAGCAGCGCAAACTCAACCGTGACGACGCCACGCTCCTTGAGCGTTCGCTTCGGCGCTTGCTTCAATTGCGGGCGAGCAGCTTTCATATCGCCTCCTCGTTAAGTGTCACCAGGCCGAAAACCGTAGCGATGGCCGAGTAAGCATGATCTCAAGCCACCCTAGATGCCGCTCATTGTCGGCACCAGTTGGCGCATCACCTGGATTGCTGACGGACCGATCAATACGGTAATCAATGCGGGAAAGATAAAGAACATCAGCGGAAACAGTAATTTGAGCGCGATCTTGGCGGCCTTCTCTTCGGCGCGCATGCGACGTTTGGTGCGCAGGTTGTCTGTATAGACGCGCAGTGAATCGCCGACGCTGGTGCCGAAGCGGTCGGCCTGAATCAGCATCGCAGCGAGCGTGTCGATGTCTTCCACGCCGGTGCGCAGCGACAGATTGCGCAGCGCCTTGTCGCGCCCCGAACCTGCGCGCAGTTCGAGCAGTACCAACTCGAATTCGTCCTTCAGCGCGCGGCTCCTTACGCCGATTTCCTGCGTGACGCGCATCATGGCCGCGTCGAGGCCAAGGCCGGCCTCCACACAGACGGTCATCAGATCGAGCGCGTCAGGCAGATCTTCGAACAGCTTGCGCTGCCGTTGCCCAATCATCCGTGACAGGACCAGATTCGGCAGATAGAAGCCGAGTGCGGACGCAGCGAGCACCGCAAGCAGCAGCAACATGCGCCGCTCAGGGGTGAAGAGGTTGCCGCAAAAAATCAGGGCAATCGCCGGCAACGCCAGCGCCAACAGGGTCTTCGCGGCGAAATAAAGCGACGCGGCGGACGGATTGCGAATGCCTGCTCTGGCAAACTGGAGCCGGAGCGTCGACTTGTCCCAATCGTCTTTCGGCAAAGAAAGTTTGGCGACATGGTGGGACATCTTCGTGACGGCTTCGACCCACGTCTGCTGATCGCCCGTGTCGGACTCGGCGGGGGACGCAGGTGCGCCGACGCGATCGATACGCCGCTGCAACGGATCGGGCCGCAGCAGCATCATCGCTTTCAGCATGGCGCCGAACACAATGATAAACATCAGGCCCAGCACGACGATCTGTTCGGTTTTCATGGTCTGCGGGGTTGCCCCGCCCTCCTCGATTCGTGGTTGCCTGCGTTTTTTCCTGGTGGCCGGCTTGAAATCGCTCTGTCCGATCCCGCGACTACACCCGGATGCGTATCACCTTGCGCATCCACAAGATGCCGAACAGCATCATCGTGAGCGCGGACACGCCAAGACGGATGCCGAGCGGATCGTTCCAGAACACCTTGATATAACCCGGGTTGAGCAGGGACAGTATCCCCATGACGACAAACGGCAGCAGGGCAAGAATCCACGCGGACAGCCGTCCCTCCGCCGACAGCACGCGCACCTTGCCGAGCAGCTTCAGGCGCTCGCGAATAATGCTGCTGATGCTGCCAAGAATCTCTGCAAGGTTGCCGCCCGCCTCACGCTGGATCAGCACGGCGATCACGAAATAGCGCAGGTCGTCCACCGGCACGCGGTTCACCATGTTCAGCAGCGCATCGTTCAGCGACACCCCGTAATTGATCTCATCGAACACCAGCGCGAACTCTCCGCCGAGCGGATCGGGCAGTTCTTCGCCGACCATCCCGAGCGCAGCGGGAAACGAGTGCCCGGCGCGCAGCGCACGGCCGATCAGATCGGCGGCGTCCGGCAGTTGCCGTTCAAGATGCAATACACGCTTGCCGCGCTTGCGGCGCAGGATCGTCAACGGCAGCAACGCGCTAGCGGCGGCGAGCCCGAACATCACGGTCCATGCCGCATGCAGCACGAATCCGATGACGAGGCCAATGAGCGCGGACAACAACGTATAGGTCGCAAACCGCGCGACAGACCACGTCAATCCCGACTGTTGCAGTTGTCGGTCGAGCGCATGCACGCGCGGCAAAACCAGCAGAAGCCGCGTGAGCAGCGGCGATTCGCTCAGCATGCGTTGCTTCAGAATCGACAGTTGCTCCGCGCTCACGCTGCCGCCCGCGGACAACGCCCGGATGCGCTCGTCCAGGCGCTTGACGACGGGGCTGTGATGGCTGCTCCAGAACAGATAGATGCTCTCGACCAGCAGCACGATCGCCAGAAACGCCAGAACCGCGAAACCGATAAACGATGTATTCATGCCCGACTCCCTGGATGACGCAGACCTTGCGGTTCGCGTCGTGTGCTTATACGTCCATACGCCGCGCGGGATCGAACATCTGATCCGGCAGCGTGATGCCGAAGCCGGCCAGCCGGTCGCAGAACTTCGGCCGCACACCGGTTGCGCAAAAGTACCCTTTGATCATGCCGTTCTCGTCGACACCGGTGCGCTTGAACGTAAAGATCTCCTGCATGTTGATGATGTCGCCCTCCATGCCGGTGATTTCCTGAATACTCATCAGCTTGCGGCGGCCGTCCGTGAGCCGCGATGCTTGCACCACCACCGTGATCGCCGAGGCGATCTGCTGGCGGATCGCCTTGATCGGCATCGTCAGGCCGGCCATGCCGACCATGTTTTCCAGCCGCGTCAAACCATCGCGCGGTGTGTTGGCGTGCAGCGTCGCCATTGAGCCTTCGTGGCCGGTGTTCATCGCGTGCAGCATGTCGAGCGCTTCGGCGCCCCGCACTTCGCCGAGCACGATGCGGTCGGGCCGCATCCGCAGCGCGTTGCGCACCAGCGAGCGCTGCGAGATTTCGCCCTTGCCTTCGATATTCGGCGGCCGCGTCTCGAGGCGCAGAACGTGTTGCTGGCGCAGTTGCAGTTCCGCCGCGTCTTCGATCGTGACGACCCGTTCGTCGTCGGGAATGAAACCGGACAGCAGATTCAGCAAGGTCGTTTTTCCGCTGCCCGTGCCGCCCGAAATCAGCACGTTGAGCTTCGACTTGATCAGCGCCTCGAGCAGTTGCGCCATCGCCGGCGTAAAGCTCTGGTTGTTCACCATGTCGGTGACGGTCAGCGGATTCACCGCGAAGCGGCGAATCGACACCAGCGGGCCGTCGATCGCCGACGGCGGAATGATCGCGTTGACGCGCGAGCCGTCCGGCAGGCGCGCATCGACCATCGGCGTCGATTCGTCGATGCGGCGGCCCACCCGCGAGACGATCCGCTCGATGATCTTCATCAGATGCGCATCGTCGTAGAAGGTCACGTCGGTATGTTCGAGGCGGCCGCGCCGTTCTACATACACGTGTTGGGACGTGTTGACCAGAATGTCGGAAATGGTCGGATCGTTGAGCAGCGGTTCGAGCGGCCCGAGTCCGACCATCTCGTCATGCACGTCCTGCGCGAGCCGGCGGCGCTCCAGCTCATTCATCGGAATCTTGTCTTCCTCGACGATCCGCTCGACGAGTTGCGCCAGTTCACGCTTGACCTGCTCCGGTGAAAGGCGTTGCAGCTTGTCCAGTTCGACGCGCTCGATGATCGTTTGATGAATCGTCATCTTGAGCTGCTGGTATGCGCGCCGTGCCGCAAGGCTCTCGGCGGCGGCACCCGCCGCCGCGGCGCCCGCCGTATCCGTCGGCATGAACCCGTTCTGGATCGACATCTGTTCGCGCAATGACATGATGATCTCCGTGGCCTTCGCAGGTCAGTGTTCGGTCTTCAACTGTTGAAGGGAATTCGGCCGGGCCGTGAAGAAGCGGCTCAGCACGCCTTTGCGCGGTGCGGCGGCGATCGGCCACAACATCGAGGCGAGCGCGCCGATGCCTTGGGCCAGCGGACTGCCCTTGGCTGCTGTGACAACCGGTATGCCGTGATTGAGCGCGTCGTTCGCGTGTTTTTCGTCGCGCGGCAACTGATGCGCGACTTTGGCGCCAAGGGTTTCCTCGAGCGTCGCCAGGCTGATGCGTGCGTTCTTGTCGTACTGGTTCACGATCAGCCGCACCTTGCTCGCCGAATAACCGAGTTCCTTGAAGATATCGAGCATGCGGCGCCCGGCGTGCAGATAGAGAATGTTCTGCCGTATCACCATGCAAATCGAGTCGCTGTGATCGAGCACATGAATCGCAAGCGGGTTGATACTCTGGCCGACATCGACGATGACCGCGTCGTATTGTTCCCGCACCAGCATGAGCATCCGTTCCAGATGCGCGGGACGCAGATCGGCCGCCTTGACCGGATCACCCGCGCCGGCCAGCACGTCCAGATTCGCGTGAACGTGCATCACGCAAGCCTCGAAGAAAGCGGCATCGAGCCGGTCGATCTGCGAGCACAGATCGGTCAGCGTCGCGCGCGGCGCCTTGTCGGCCACCAGCAGGCTCGCGTCGGCGAACTGCTGGTTCAGATCGATCAGCAGCACGCGCTTGTCGCGCTGCGCAGCGAGGGAGTAAGCGAGATTCACGGCGATCAGCGTGGCCCCGCTGCCGCCCTTGCACGAACTCACCGATACCACGCGCCCTTCGCGGCGCAAGCCTGCGTTTTTCTTGTTGGCAACATGTGTGAGCGCGTCGACGATTTCGCGTTCATCCAGCGGCCACGACAACACGTGACGCACGCCAACGCGCATTGCGGCCATCAGGAGGTTGGTCGATGGTGCGGGCGTGATCAGCATGCAATGCAGATGCGGCGTGTGGACGAGCGCCTCCTCGATGCCGCTCAGTTCGCGCTCCGACAGATCGACGTCGTCGACGATCAACAGATCCGCGGTCTTGATCGCCGCCGCATGCGCGCGCAATTGGCGCGCCTCGCCGTGCACGGAGCGCAGCCGGTAGGCCACGCCGCTTGCTTCGAGCCGCGCGCCGATGTGCGTCGAGCGTTCCGCGCTGGACGAAATCATGAGGATGTCAATCATTTCAAGTCTCCGCTCTGACCCTGCAAGATGCTGTTGCCAGGACCTGTTTCAGTAACTGCTGCCCGAGCCGACGCCGATCGTGAACATATTGGTTGGCGGCGTCGGCGCGGTGAACGATTTGGCGTAGCCCTTTTGCGCGGCGGCCGCCGCGGTACCGTCGATGCCCGAAACCGGATCCGTGTTGGCCGAGGCTTCTGGATTGAGTGTCTGCATTGCTTTGATCTGACTGACCGAATCGCCGAAGGTCGCGTCCCAGTGGGGTGTCGAGGTGAGGCACCCGGCGAGCGTCGCGCTCACGCCTGCGCACAGCGCAAGGCGGATCAGTGTGGGAATGGCTTTCATGTCGTTCTCCGAATAACCGTTAGATGCGCGCCTGGCTCATCGCGCCGCGTGTGAGTCGGCGTCCGCCGGAAGCGCCGCGCTGACCACCGCCGCGGCGGGGACCGGTTCGCTATGCGGCGCGTCATTGGGTTTGGTCGACGTGAGCGGCTGCGACTCGGGCGTGCCGTGGTTGTCGTCCGGCGCCGGCACCCTGGCGGGCCCGGAGACCGGTAGCGGGTTGCGATCAGGGGCAGGTGCCGGTTGCGACGGCAGCGTGGGCGCGGCCAGCACGGGCGACGTCGCTGTAGCGCCCGATGAGGCTCCTGCAGCAGGCGCCGCGTGCTTCTTGCCTTCCATGTTGCCGGTCAGATAGACGTTGCCTTCGGCCGCGTCGACGAAACCGTCGGTCGGCAGCGGATAGTTCTGCGGCAGGGGTTTCGCAAGGCGCGGCGTGACCACGAACACCAGTTCGGTCTTGTCCTGTTCGTAACTCGTGCTGCGGAACAGCGCGCCGAGCACCGGCAGTTCGCCCACGCCCGGCAAGCCCTTGAGCGTACCGGTCACGTTGCTCTTCATCAGACCGCCGATCGCGAAGCTCTGCCCGTCGTACACCTGCAGCGTGGTCGAAGCGCGGCGGGTCGTGATCAGCGGCAGGATCGTCGTGTTGTTCGAGTTGCCGGCGCTCACCACCACGCCGGTCGACGACAGCTCGGACACTTCCGGTGCGACCTTCAGGTTGATGCGGCCGCCTTCGAGCACGGTCGGCGTAAAGGTCAGGCCCACGCCGTATTGCTCTTCCTGCAGCACGATCGTCGTGCCATTCGCGCCGTTGCTTTGCGGCACCGGAATGTAGACCTTGCCGCCGGCCAGGAAGCTGGCTTCCTGGCCGCTGATCGCCATCAGGTTCGGCTCGGCGAGGATCTTCACGAGCTGGTCCGTTTTCTGGGCGTCGAACGCGAGATTGAGCGGCGAGTTATTGGCCTTTGACGCTGTGATTGCGCTGAGCCCGCCGGACAGATAGTTCGCCAGCAAGCCAAAGCTCCAGCTGCCGATTCCGCCGTTGAGGTTGGCTGCCATGCCCAACTGGTCGATCAGCGTTTTCGACACTTCGGCAACCTTCACCTCGAGCATCACCTGCTGAGGCGCGGCGATATGCATCATATTGATGACGCGTTCCGAATTGCCGCTTCCCAGCGACGGCGGGGGCGCCTGCATGGCGACACGCACACCGCCGATCGGCAGCGGCCCCGCGGCCGGCGCAGCGCTCGGCACGGCCGCGGTAGGCCGCGCCACGAACGCGTGCGCGAGCTCGACGATGCGTTCAGCCTTCACCGAATCCGATACCACGCCGGTCAGCACCAGCGTGTCGGCGGCGGCCTTCACGCGCACGCCGGTTTCTTCGGGCATCAGCACCGCGAGCGTCTGTTGCAGACCTGCCGGGTCCGCGCCGACATTCACGTCGATGATCGTGCACGAGCCGCTCTTGCCCTGCACGATCATGTTGGTCGTGCCGACGTCCGAGCCGAGCAGATAGAGGGTGGTCGGCGACACCAGCATCGCCTGCACGATCGACGGGTTGCCGACCGTGCGGGTACGCACCGGTTCGCGCAGATCGACCATGGTCGACTTGCCGACCGGAATCTGCACCGACGTATGGTCAGCGAGCGGCCCCGTGCAGTTCGGCCCTTTGCCGGCTTGCGACGAGCCGCTGGTGGATGCGCCACTGCCGCTCATGCCGGTGGCCCGATGCACGGGTCCGCTGGCCGCGACGGTGAGCGGCGTGTCCGGCAGCGCCGGCACGTCCTGCGCGGCAGCCTGCGTGGCAGGCAGCGCCCACAGGCAGGTGCCGATCAATCCGCAGGCGCTCGCCTGGGCGATCCGCAACCGGGTCCTGGTTTGCGTGACGTGCGGAGCACTCGCCGCATGCGCGCGATGGTTCGGTCTGGCGTTCATGTCCTACCCCCGTAATGGCGCCGTGTGTGTGTCACGGCTTGCAGGCTGAGCCTGTCAAAAGCATTCTTGTCTTGAGTCCGCACCGTCCAGCACCCGCACGCAGTTGCCCGGCGCCCGCGCTGCGACTTTCCGTACGATGTGCGCCGCCGGTGCCGATGCAGGTGCCGCCGGTACGGCCACCGGAATCTTCAGCAGCGACGCCTTGGTGGCGCCGGTCGTGTCGGTGGCTTGCGGATCGACCTGATTGCGCAACACCAGCGAAAGCGTGCCGATGCTGCGCGCCAGGTCGATCTTCTCGGCCTGCTCGGGCGACACTTCGAGCGTCACCGCATCGACGACTTTCGGTTTGGTCTCGTCGCGCCCGACTTCCTGCGCGACCGCCAGCACCAGAATCTTTTCGAGCACGATCTTCGAGATGTTCTGATCGCGCTGCGTGCCCGGGTCTTTGCTGTCTTTCTGTGTATTGACAATGATGTCGACGTAGTTGCCGGGCAACGCGAAGCCGGCGACGCCGATCACATCGTTCACCCGCACCGTGATCGCGCGCTTGCCTTCGTTGATCACCGCCGACAAACCACCGAGCGTGCCGACCGGCGAGAGCTTCGCCTCGAGGATCGGCTCGCCGTGCAACAGGCTTTCCTTCAGCACGCGGCCGTCGAGCTTCTGCATGTCGGAGAACGAACCCGGCGGCACACTGTTCGACGGCCAGTCCGCGACCTTGAGGAAATCAGGCGAGATGCGCTGACCCAGATTGATGTCGGACACGGCCACGACGACTTTCGTCGTCGCGCTCGAAGTCTGCGACGTCATCCAGCGCGCCGCGAAGACCACGGCGGTCAAGCCGGCCATCGTCGCGATCAGCAGCATGATTAAAGCGCGGGCGTTTTTCATTTCGTTCTCCTGCATCCTGTCGTCGCTCGACGACGCTATGAGAATGGAGCTACAGCATCCGATGACGGCGTATCAGTTGAATTCGACGGGGTGCAGTGGCGGCGCCGCGATGACATCCTGTCCGGCCATTGCCGCGCGATCGGGATGCGAGGTGGCGTGCCGCGATTCGCGCCGCACCTGTTCGCTGAGCTTGCGTTGCGCTTGCTGGGTGATCACCAGCATCAGCAGGTCGATCGATTGAGCGCCAGTCATTGCGGAACGGTTCAACCCATGTGCGGCCAGAAGCGTGGCCGGCTTGATCGTTATGCTCATCACATCCCCCGAATCTGGTTGGCCTTCCTGCGAAGGCGCCCTCCAGGTGAATCGTGTTCGCGCACCCGCGCAAAACACGGCGTCCTGGTTGTCCTCTTGACGTGAGCCTCTTGACGTGAGCCTCTTGACGTGAGCCTCTCTACGGAGACCCAGTCTCGGCTCTTCGCCTCTTCGCGCCGGCTGGTCAGGACCGTGCGCCGCATCTTTCCTGGTCTACCTCGTCACACGCTCGCGAATAACACGACCGTGCTGCCTATCGCTATCGCTACACCGTACGGGATGGTTCCGATCGAACCGTGTGCGAGGCCGCTGCGTCGCCGCACCACGCCGTCGCCGGGCACCGCAGTCTCGACCAGCAGTGAAGCCGCCCCAATCAATCCCGTCAACATCTGGCGCCGCCGGAGCAACACCGCCAGCGACCACGCACCACCAATCGCAAAGGTCGCCAGTCCAATTTCGAATGCGCCGTATGCGCCGCAGAACGCACCGACAGCGGCCATCAGCTTCACATCGCCGGCACCCATCAAACGCATCAGATAACCCGGCAGGAGCAGCAGGCCACCCGTCAGACAACCACCCAACCACATTTGCATCCCTTCGACTGCCCCGTGAAGCACCACCTGCACGGGCAGCGCGACGACGAGCGCGGTGGCAACGAGCCAGTTCGGAATCCTCCGCGTGTGCAGGTCCGACAACGCCGCGATCATCACGATCACCAACACGCAAGGTCCAATGGGAAAGGGCACACCGTTCATCGCACGCTCCGTTGTCGGGATCGACGCCGTTCGCGAGCGAGCCAGCCGTCGCATTACCTCAACATGCTCGATGAGATAAAGCAGACGACCGGACTCACCGCCTACTTCTGCTCGCAGTGATCAGGCGACCTTGATGCCGTTGAGCTTGGTCGCGATCTTGGTGAAGAGACTGGAGATGTCCGTGCCCAAGGTTGTCGCCGCGGCGATAATCCCCACCGCAATCAGCCCGGCCAGCAGGCCGTATTCGATCGCTGCAACACCGTCTTCTTCGCGCAGAAATTGTTGGATCGTGTTCTTCATGCTAACCCCCGTAAGAGTGAAATTTGACTTCGGTTTGTGCCGTGACAGCTGCCTGAAAACAGACTCACTGGCGCGGCGTTCAGATCCGTCCATGAGGACGGAAAAAGTGGCGAGGTCAGCGCTTCACGTCGTCCCGGTCGCGAATGGCCAATACCCCGTATCGATCATTCGCGCCGTTCTTTTTCGACATCCGTTTTTCGTTGGCCCCGCCGCACCCCGTAAAGCGCGTTGATTTCCCCGACGCGTCTTTACGAAGACTTTTGCTGCCACCGGGAGGTGTTCTTGCCGCTTGTCCGCTTGATTCTTCTTTGCTGCTTGTTTGCTGCTTCCCGGCCGCAACGTGTTTCGCTGTGTGACTCGCTTATTGCACGGGCTATGCCATGTGGGCTCAAAGCCTTACCGGACGGTGAATGGCAATGCGGCGGACCGCGCAAACGGGGGTTCGCATCGTGCGATGTTTCGTGTTTGACACACCACAGATGGCGGTCGCGGCGGCCCGGCGCGATGTGCCGCAGGTCACAAGCGGATGAAGGAAAACCCTTGACCCCAATGACTATCAATGGTTTGACGAATACCCCGGTCAAATATGCTGCGACGTCGTGCGATGAAGTAGCTTTTACGGGGCGTGGACGAACATGTCGCAACCTTGAGACGGAAAGCCGTCGTGGAGGCGGATCTGTCGCGGGATTGAGATGATCGGCCCATGCATCGCTATGTGCGCTGGCCCGCATTACGGGGATTGACGGAGGATTTGTGAATCGGCTGGACGCGGAACACGTGGCGCGCCCCGACGTCTTTTTTGTGTGATGTAAGCGGTGCGCCCGCTTCGACTCGCGCTACGAGGAGCGCCTTACTGGCAGTGCGTCACGCGGCGAAGCCCGAGCATTCCGAATGACATTGCTTCGCGATCGGCCGATAAAAAACATCTCGATTCACGCACGGCGGCGCACGATGAATGCCCGCGAAGCCGCCGATGTCCGGCTTAATTCAGCGCTGCGTAATAAGCTGAGTAATAAGCGCGTAAACCGAGCGTTCTGGATTCCTGTGGAGCATCGAGAGCGATGCGCCGCCAAACATCCGCCGCGAGCGCGCAAACGTTTAGCGAGACGTTTGCCTTGACGGCTACCCTCCCTCGCCACCCTCCCGCGACGAGTCGGCCGCCTCCGTCGCAGTTGCGGCTGCTGGGGCTGCGCGCCGCTCATCCCGTTGCCCCGGTGCGCAGACGGTCCAGCAATTCGCGGCCCTGCCGGGTCAATTGCAGCGTCGATCCGTGCGGATCGCGCTGCCGCAGTTCCACGAGTTCGTAACGGCGCAACGCCAGCACGTCCGGATCGAAAGCTTCCAGCCGCCTGTCCGTGTCGCCAAGCAGCATCAGTGTTGCGAGTTCGTGATGACTGAGCATCCGGCACCTCCATTGATCGATACATGGGCAATGGGGTCATCCTAGACACCTCTCGCGACAGTTTGGCTACGGTTGCGTTTCGCTGGCTTACCTGCGAAACCGTAAGCGTCGGCGGCAATCCGCTGGCGCGGCGCACGGCAGAGGCGATGGGGGAAGAACGGGCGTAAAGGCCTGCAACAGTTTCCGGGCGCGCCGTAATGAGGGGCTGCGCACGGGCCGTGGTCACTGGCGAATCAGGTCTGCCGCCGATCACGCACCCGTTCGGTTTTTCATGTGTGCTTACATGCTGCGCATCAAGACCCGGACCGTCGCTTCACAGCGTCGTCAGCTCTTCGGTAATCGCAAGAAAGCGCTCGATGTCGCTGGGCGCATGACAATGCAGCGGCGAAATCCGCACTGCGCCCGCGAGATTGAACGACTTCAGCATTCGCCCGGAGTACAGGCTCGAAGCAATTCGTTCATAGACGATCACGCCGCGCTTCTCGTATTCGCGCACGGCGTCGGTGGGACTCAGGTTCGAGAAACCAATCCCGAGTATCAGGTCGCGCTTCTTCAGATCGGCATGATCCCATAACACGTTCACGCCATCGAGCCGCCGCAACCCGCGCCGGCCGCCGCAACCGTCGAGCATGGCGGCAAGCAGCGCGCGTTCATGCAATTCGATGCGTTCCATCCCCTCAACGAACCGTTCACGGCGATTGTCCGTGCCGTTGAACTGGCCACCAAGCCATGTCACGTACTCGACGATCTCGGTCACGACCGCAAACTGAGCGGGTGCCGGGCTACCGAGTTCCCACACGTCTTCGTGCTTTGCGTTGAGCCGGTGATGCGGCAGCACGGCCGCGCGCGGCGACAGCCAGGAGATGCCGGAGCCGCGGCAGCCAAAGAACTTGTAGGGCGCGAAATTGATGCCGTCCACCGGCGTCTTCTGCAGATCGATCACGCCGTGCGGCGCGTGCTGCACCGCGTCCACGACGATGAAGAGCCCAGGCTTTTTCTCTCTCGCCCGCTCGACGAGCGTCGCAATGTCGAATTTGGCGCCGGAAATATTCGACGCAAACATCACGCTCAGCAACGCCGTGTCCGCGTCGATCAACGACACAATCCGGTCCACGTCTACCCCGCCCGTCTCCGGATTGCTGGGCGCAACCCGCAACGACTTGCCGGTGCGTTGCGCGTAATACGTCATTGCGTCGAAAGACGACGGATGTTCAAGGATCGTGGTGACGGCGTTGGTGCCCGGCACGTTCTCCATGATCGCGCGCACCATCTCGAACATCGCGCCCGAGGCGGTCAGCGATGGGTAAATGCTGCCGTCACGCGCGTTCAGGATCGTGCGGATGTCCGCCTCGCCGCGCGCCTGAATCTCCTGAAGATGACGTGCGCGGGCGTGGATGCGCTCCGGGCAGTCGGGCAGCGCGTCCACGCGCGCGAACGCTTCCACGGCCGCCTTGAGACGGAACGAGCCGCCCGCGTTGTCGAAAAAGAGCCGCTCGCTGCCGTCGATGTCGCGATCGACATGGTGAAACCGTACCTTGATCTCCTCGATCAACGACGCGGAAAAAAGCTCGCCTTGGCTACTGCTCATCTGAATGCTCCCGATCTTTCTGCTAAATGACTGTCGTGTCTGCTTGTAGTGTGGCGAATCGTGCGTGCTCATGCGTCGAGCGAGGCGAGATACGCCTTGCCCTTTCCCGCATCGTACTGGCCCTCCCATCGGGCGATGACAAGCGGCGCAAGCGCGTTGCCCACCACGTTCAGCGCGGTACGTCCCATGTCCATCACCCGGTCCACGCCGGCAATGAACGCGAGCCCTTCGAGCGGCAGACCCGCGCTCGCGAGCGTGGCGAGAAGAATCACGAACATGAAGCCCGGCACCCCGGCCGCGCCCTTGGACGTCACGACCATCGTCAGGACGAGGACCATCTGCTCCTGCCAGCCGAGATGAATGCCGTAGAGTTGCGCGACGAACAGCGTGCCGATGCCGAGATAGATCGACGCGCCGTCGAGATTGAACGTATAACCGGTCGGCACGACGAAGGTCGCGATGCTCTTGGGCACGCCGTAGTCCTCCATCTTCTTCATCAACTGCGGCAGTACCGTCGCCGAGCTGCAGGTCGAGAACGCGATGATCAGCTCGTCCTTGATGACGCGCAGCAGCGTGAAAATCCGGAAGCCGAACAGCCGGGCCGTGACGCCGAGCACGATCAGCACGAACAGAACGATGGCGAGATAGGTGACGGCCACCAGCTTTAGCAGCGGCAGCAGCGAACCGAAGCCGAAGCTCGCGACCGTCACCGCGATCAGCGCGCACACTCCGATCGGCGCGTAATGCATCACCATGTTCGTCACCTTGAACATGGTTTCAGCAACGCCCTTGAGCATGGCAATGACCGGCTTGCGGAATTCGTCCGGCACCGACTGCAGGCCAAGGCCGAACAGCACGGAAAAGAAGATCACCGGCAACAGGTCACCCTTCGCCATGGAAGCGAGGATGTTGTCGGGAATCACACCGAGCAGCAGCGTCATCAGTCCGTGATGCTCCTGCACCTGCTGGGTGACTTGCTGATAGCGCGAAATGTCGGTATGGCCGAGTTGCGACATATCGGTGCCCACGCCCGGCTGCAGCACGTTGCCGAGAACGAGGCCGAGCAGGATCGCGATCGTGGTGATCACCTCGAAGTACACCAGCGTCTTCAGGCCGATGCGCCCGAGCGACTTGCCGTCGCCCACGCCGGCAATTCCGACCACCATGCTCGTGAAAACGATCGGCACGACGATCATCTTGATCAGTTTGACGAAGACGTCGCCGGCGGGCTGCAGCAGACCTGAAACGGTCGCCTCCCGCATCTGCGGAAAGTGGTTCAGCACGAGTCCGATCGCAATGCCTATGATCAGACCAATCAATATCTGCCACGCGAGGCCGATCCGCGATTTGCGCGCGGCGGGGTTGGTGGGCGGGCTTTCGACGACGATATCCATGCTTTCTCCAGTGTTTGGGCGGGCAATGGAAGAACCTTAAGCAGCCGAAATAAGCAGAAAAAGCGATTTTTATCTATGAGAAACTATCGCTTTATTTCATAGAAGGACGGCGCGATGCTGACGTTCAAGCAGATGGAAGCGCTCTACTGGATCGTTCAGCTCGGCTCGTTCGAAGCGGCGGCAAGCCGCCTCAATACCACGCAGTCAGCCGTGTCGAAGCGGATTCAGGAGCTCGAGCGCGCCTTCGAGCTGACCGTATTCGACCGCGCGCACCGCAGCGCCAGGCTGACCCAGAAAGGCGCCGAGTTCTTCGCCTACGCGAAGGAACTGCTCGAACGGCGCGACCAGATCGTCGAGCGGATCAGCTCGAAAGAGGCACTGGTGCGGCAAGTCCGTATCGGCGTGACCGAATTGACGGCGCTGACGTGGCTGCCTCGCCTGATTGGAGCGATCCAGGCGGCGTATCCGAAGGTGTTGGTCGAAGCCGAGGTCGATTTGAACGCGACGCTGCGCGACCGGCTCGCCGACGACACGATCGACATCATCGTCGTGCCGCAGATTCACAGCACCGAGTCCTTTGCGATGACGAAGGTCGGCGAAGTGGACAACGCGTGGATGTGTGCGCCGGCCCTGGCGCCGAAAAAGGCGGCCATCCCACTGGCCGAGATTGCGCAGTACCCGTTGATCCTGCAGGGCGGCCTGTCCGGAACCGGCTTTATCTACAGCCGCTTTCTACAGGAGCACGGGATCAGCATGCAAAGAATCCTCGCGAGCAACAGTCTGATCGCACAGATCGGACTGACGCTCTCAGCCCTTGGCGTCAGCTATTTGCCTAAGGCATGCCTGAACCATATGGTCGCCCGCGGTGCGCTCGGTCTGATTCAGACGCGCCCCGCGCTGCCGCCGGTCGCCTACGTTGCAATGCACCGGGCGGAGCGGCCGCACTCGCTCAATGCGGAAATCGCGCAACTCGCGGCCCAGTGCTGCGACTTCAGCTCGAACCTGCTCGACCCGGGCCGCATCTGAGAGACCGCGGCCCCGGCTTGCGAAGCATTCATTCGTCCGGCCGTGCCGCCATCAAGGCAACTTAATCGGCACAGGACGCGTGAGCAGATCGACATACAGACTAAAGAAGCGATTGTTGTCGAACTGCGTGACGTAGGTGATCTTCTTCGGTGACGCACCCGGCGCGGGCTGATCGGGATAGACCATCACGTGCCCCTGGTCCTCGCCACTGGTGGTGTCGATATCGAGGTAGGCGCTTTTCGTTTGCGTGGCGTAAGTCGGGTCCGTGAAATACGCGATGGTCAGCGTGTCGAACAGATCGGTATTGCTGGCGAACGCGCCGGCATTCGCGATGCCATACGCTCTCGTCACCGCGGTCTGCTTGCTGGGGTTGTTGACGATCTGGTCGTACACGCTCTGCGTAAGCGGAACTGTATTCGTGACGTCGAGCGGAATGACGGCCTGGGGAATCGTCGTTTGCAGAACCGTGCGCACGGCAAGCGGATCAAACCACCAGTTGAGTTCCCCCACGGCATTCGCATTGCCCGGCACGGCCATCGCGCCGCCCATATAGACGATCTGTTTGATCAGCGGCACGATCTCCGGCGCCTTCATGATGGCCGTGGCGAGATTGGTGGGCGGCCCCACCTCCAGAATCGTGACCTGATTCGGATAGCGCTTGATGGTCTGGATCATGAAATCCGCGGCGCCTTGCGTCTGCAGTTTCGTCGACACCGCAAAGCCGTCCGGCGGTGCAACGAGCTGCGACTGCTGGGTCGGTTCCGGCCGGCTCCATGCGCCGAAATAGCCTTGCGGATTGGCGGCCTGCTGCGCGCGAATGCTCGCTACGTCGTATTGCAACGGATAGTCGGCACCACCGTACACACCCACCACGTTTTGCACGCCCATGCGCTCCGCCGCCTTGAGCGCATCGGCCTCCTCCTGGAGCAGCCAGTCGTTGCCGGTCACCACGGTGAGTCCTAGCAGATTGACCTTGCCCTGCCCCATCAACTGCGTGGTCATGGCGAAGAGCTGGCCGTCGTCGCCCATCGTATTGAAGTCTGAATCGATGATGAGCTTCGGCGCGGTGACAAGCGGGTCGGTGGTCGATACGCCGCCTCCACAGGCACCGAGGAGCAGCGTCGTCATGAGGATGCCTACGTATTGTGATTTCATGTTCCGTCCGTTTCGTTTCGTCTAGTAGAGATCGCGATCAAACCAGCAGACACCATCGCGAGATGGCGCCGGTCATTCAACGTCGAACCACTCAGCGTTACAGATCGGACGGCCTCATGTCACAACAGGCGTCCGTTTCAAGCCGCGCTATCGACTTCCGCGCGCGTCGGGATCGACGGTTGCGCACCCGCGCGCGTGACCGAGATCGAGGCCGCCCGTTGCGCGAGACCGATGGCGCCTTCCAGTGGCTGGCGGCCCGCGAGTTGCGCGGCGAATACCCCGATGAAGGTGTCGCCGGCCGCGGTCGTGTCCACCGCTTTCACCTGCGGCGCCGGGAAATGCGTGCCTTCGCCACCTTCCGGCAACAGATAAGCCCCTTGCGCACCGAGTGTGACGATCACGTTGCGGGCACCGCCGCGTTGCAGTTCCAGCGCCGCCCTGCGCGCGCCGCTTTGCGATTCGACCGGCAGCCCGGCGAGTATCGCGGCTTCGACCTCGTTCGGCACCAGATAGTCGACCAGAGGCAGCCATTCGGCGGGCAGCGGGCCGGTGGCCGGCGCCGGGTTCAGCACGGTGATCTTGCCCAGGCGCCGCGCGAGCGCCAGGGTTGCGTGAACGGAGTTCCAGGGCGTTTCCAGTTGGCAGACCACGACGTCGCTGGCCTTGATCGCCGCCTCGTGACGGGCAACGCTCTCCGGAGTGAGTTCGCCGTTGCTGCCCGCCACCACCACGATCGTGTTCTGCCCGTCGTCCGACACGGTCACCATCGCGACGCCGGTGGGCTGCGCCGGGTCGACCTCGATGCCCGCGCAGTCAATCCCCTCGGCTTCCAGATCCTTGACCCGCTGCGCGCCGTTCGCATCCTTCCCCACGCGTCCGACCATCGCCACCCGCGCGCCGATGCGGGCGGCCGCCACCGCCTGGTTGCCGCCCTTGCCGCCGGCCACCTGCGAGAACTCATGGCCGCCAATCGTCTCACCCGGCCGCGGCAAATGCGGCGAGCGCGCAACCAGGTCGGTATTGATGCTGCCCACCACGAGCACGCGGCCCTGCTTTGCTTCTTTCGACACTTTTCACTCTCCTGCTGAGCGTCCACGCAGGGCCGCTCACGATCGCGTATGTTCGACTTATGCGGCGCGACGCCGGCTTCGATAAGTATCCAGCACGACGGCCACCACGATCACGGCCCCCGTGATGATCCGCTTGGTCGGCTCGGTCGCGCCGATCTGGGCGAGGCCCGCGGCCAGCACCGAGATGATCAATACGCCGAAGAACGTGCTGATCACCGAGCCGCGCCCGCCCATCAGGCTGGTTCCGCCGATCACAACGGCCGCGATCACCTGCAATTCGATGCCCGAGCCGGCATTCGGGTCCGCAGCCTCGAGCCGCGAAATCTGGAACAGGGATGCGAGGCCGGAGAGCAGGCCCATCATCGCGAATACGGCAACCTTGTAGGGCCGCGGATTGACGCCCGCGAGGCGCACCGCTTCCTCGTTCGTACCGATGCCGACCAGATAGCGCCCGAACACCGTGCGGGTCAGCACCAGTTGCGCCACGACCATCACGACAATCGCAATCAGGAACGCCGGCGAAATACCGAACGCAATCGGATTGGACAGGAAATCGAACGCATCGCCGATATAGGCCGTGCGGGAGTTGGTCAGCTGATATGCGAGGCCGCGCGCCGCCTCGAGCACGCCGAGCGACACGATAAACGACGGAATCCGCCAGGCCACGGTAATCGCACCGGTCACGCAGCCCGTCAAAGCCGCCCCGGCCATGCCGAGCAAGGCCGCGGGCAAGGCCGGCCAGTGCCACTGCAAGGCAGCGACGCTCGTAAGCGCCGCGCCGAGCGCCAGCACCGAGCCGACCGATAGATCGATGCCGGCGATGATGAGGACAAAGGTCATGCCGACCGACATCACCACCAGATCGGGAATCTGGTTCGCGATCGTGCTGAAGGTGTCGTAGCTCAGGAAGTGCGAGCTCAGCAGCGAGAACAGGATGATCATCCCGAGCAACGCGCCGAGCAGGCCGAGGTAATTCGAAAATCCAAGGCGCGTGCCGACCGGCTTCGCGTCCTTGGGCGGTTCGTTCTGCACCGTAGGCAGGCTGGTTGGTACGGTCATGCTTCAATACTCCACAGATTTTGAGTCGGGCGCCGCTGGGCCGGGTGCCGCTGGGCCGGGTACCATCACGTCGGGCGCTTTGGCGTCGGGTTCGATCGGCTCGTGCAGCAATTCATCGCGTTTCGCGTAGCCCGCGAACGCCGCTGCCAGCAGCGCGTCCTGGGTCCAGCTGCCGCGCTCGAACAGGCCCGTCATCCGGCCGGCCGACATCACGCCGATCCGGTCGCAAATCGACATCAACTCGCGCAGATCGCTCGACACCACCACCAAGGCGCGGCCTTCGCGCGCGAGCGCGCCCATCAACGCATAGATATCGAATTTGGCGCCGACGTCGATGCCGCGGGTGGGCTCGTCGAACAGCAACACCGTGCAATCGCGCGCGAGCCAGCGGCCGATCACGACCTTCTGCTGGTTGCCGCCCGACAGCTCGGACACCGGTTGCGACGGCCCCGCGCTGCGGATGCTCATCGCGTCGATCTGTTTGCGCGCCAGCGCCGCCTCGCGACGGCCGTCCACCACGCCGTGCTTCGACACCGCGCGCAGATGGCCGAGCGAGATATTGGCGGCAATCGGCTGCGTCAGCAGGAGGCCCTCGCCTTTGCGATCCTCGGTAATGAGCGCGATGCCGTTCTGCACGGCGTCCGTTGGCGACGAGACCTTCACGGCTTCGAGCGGGCCGCCGCCATGGGCGATCGACACCGTGCCGGCATCCGCGCGATCGGCACCGTAGATCAGCCGCATCAGTTCCGTGCGGCCGGCGCCGATCAGGCCGCTGATGCCGAAAATCTCGCCGGCCTTCACTTCGAAGGACACATCGTGCACGACTGGCTCGCGGGTCATCCCCGCCACCTTGAACGCCACCTTGCCGATGCGCCGTTCGCCCAGGTCGATCCGCTCGCCGATATCGCGGCCGACCATCAAGGTCACGAGCCGGTCGGCCGGAAGATGGGTCATCTCGTCGACATGCACGAGCCGACCGTCGCGCAGCACGGCGGCACGCCGCGCGATACGCTTCAATTCTTCGAGCCGGTGAGAGATGTACACCAGCGCGACACCGCGCGCCTTGAGCCGTTCGACCTGCTCGAACAGCAGGTCTACTTCGCGGGCGGTCAGCATGGCGGTGGGTTCGTCGAGAATCAGCACGCGGCAATCGCCGATCAGATTGCGCGCGATCTCGACCATCTGCTGATGTCCGATGCCCAGCGTGCCCACCAGCGTGTCGGGATGAATCGCGTCAAGCCCGACTTGCGCCATGGCGTGCCGGGCGTCTTCGCGCAGTTTGGCGCGATCGATCCAGCCGAACCTGCCGCGCTGCGGCAAACGGTTCAGGAACAGGTTCTCGGCCACGGAGAGCGTCGGCAGCAGATTCAGCTCCTGCATGACCATGCGCACGCCGAGCGCCTCGGCGTCCTTGCGGCTGGCCGGCGTGTAGGCCACGCCGCCCAGCGTCATCGAACCGGTGGTCGGCGTGACGAGACCGCCGACGATCTTGGACAAGGTGCTCTTGCCCGCGCCGTTCTCGCCGGTCAGCGCCAGTACCTCACCCGCGTAGAGATCCAGCGAGATATCGGCGAGCACGGGCCCGGCGTAAGTCTTGCCGATGCCGCGAACACTCAGCACAGGCGCGGCGTCGGTAAGGGATGGGTTGGGAGTAGACATCAGATTGACAAAGCCAGACAAAGATCAGGCAACGAGGCCCGCCATACGGCGCGGGCCATGCGTCGTGCCGGTCTTACTTGGTGACCAGATCGACAGGCGTTTCGACCACGCCCGACAATTCCGACTGCTTCTTGTGTTCGGAGAGCGCTTTCAAAGCCGTATCGATACCGAACACGGCCTGTCTGGCGGCGTACTGATTGGCGGTGGCGAGTACGCGGCCGTCAGCGAGCATCGGCTTGATCGCGTTGATGTCGTCGTAGCCCACCACCTGCACCTTGCCGGCCTTGCCCGCCGCGCGCACGGCCGATACCGCGCCGATCGCCATGTTGTCATTGCCGCACAGCAGCGCCTTGACGTCCGGGTTCGCATTGAGAATCTGGCTCGCCACGGCGTTGCCCTTGTCGATTTCCCACTCGCCCGATTGCAGCGAAACGACCTTCATGCCGCCCGTCGCCATGGCCTGCTTGAAGCCGGCCGAGCGTTGCTGCGCGTTGGTGGTGGTCGACACGCCTTCAATGATGGCGACGTTGTCGCCCGACTTCAGATGCTTGGCCAGGTAGTCACCCACCTTCAAGGCGCCCTTCGCGTTATCCGGGCCGACGAACGGGATGTTCAGGTCTTTCGACTTGAGCACGTCCGTATCCAGCTTGTTGTCGATATTGACCACGATGATGCCGGCGTCGACCGCCTTCTTGAGAACCGGCACCAGCGCCTTGGAATCGGCCGGGGCGATCACCAGCGCGTCGACCTTCGAAACGATCATCTGTTCGACGATGCGAATCTGGTTAGCCGTATCGGTTTCGTCCTTGATGCCGTTCGTGATCAGGTCGAACCTGGCGGGATTCTGCTTCTGATAGTCTTTCGCGCCGGTTTCCATGGTCAGGAAAAACTCGTTCGCCAACGATTTCATCACCAGCGCGACTTTCGGCTTGTGAGCAGCCTGAGCGAACGCTGCGCCCGGCAAGATCGACACTGCGAGGAAGGCTGCGCTGGCTACGATGGCGCGACGCCGCGCCGGTTGGAAATGACGAATCATTGATGTCTCCGTATCGCTCGTTCGGTCTACGTACTGATAGCCGTTGAGTCGTGTGATGGGCAGGTTCGCCACACTTGCCGCCCGCCGATGAAACCTCAGGGTCTCCTTGCCAGATGCCGGGACGAGTGTGGCCAGGTCCAATGCTATCCTCGCGACCCACGTTATGCTATGCCCAATTTCAAAATATGGCGTTTCAAAAATGGAACACGTGGACTGGGACGACTTACGGATTCTGGTGGCGATCGCGCGCGAGGGGACGATGCGAGGGGCCGCCGCCGCCTGCGATCTGAGCGCGCCAACCCTGTCGCGCCGTCTGACCGAACTGGAACGGCGGCTGGGCGAGCCGCTGATCGACCGGGTGCCGTCAGGCTGTACGGTGACGGCATTCGGCGCGCGCGTGCTGGCGTGGGCCGAACAGATGGAGGATCTCGCGCACCAGATCGAGCGCGCCGCGGACGTGACCGGCGGCGCGGGAGCGCACGGCACGGTGCGGATCAATGCCGTCGAATGGCCGTCTTACATTTTGCTTAAGCTGCTCGGCTCGTTCCAGGACCGGCTGCCCGGGCTCGCCATCGAAGTGCTGACCTCGCGGCGACCCTATAGCCTGGCGCGCCGTGAAGCGGACATCGCGCTGTGGTCTGAATGCCCGGACGAGGGCGATCTGTACGTGCGGCGAATCGGCAGGATCCGCTTCGGGCTGTTCGGTTCGCGCGACTACTATCTGCGCCACAAGGCCGCGATCACGCGCAAGGAATGGGACAAGCTGTCGTTCGTCGGCTATGACGACCGGCAACCGGATCATCCGGCCACGCAATGGCTGAAAACCCTGGCCGGCGCGCCCGCGCCTTCGCTTCGAAGCAGCTACGGCATGGGCGTATTCGACGGCGTGCTGGGCGGCTCCGGCCTCGGCGTGCTCGCCCAGCTCGCGGGCGACACGACGAGCGATCTCGTCTGCGTCGAGAAGCACATCAAGGCGCTCGACCAGGACGTGTGGATGGTGCTGCACCCCGCCTTGCGCGATAGCGAGCGGATCCGGACGGTGGCCAATCTCATCGCCGAGATCTTTCGCTAGGAGGCGTCGTGAACGCCACCGTACAGACGCCCTTCACGATACGTGCCAGAGTGGCCGCTGAGTCGGTATGCACCCGCGTTCACGCGGCGCGCCACGCCGAATATCGCGCGGCGCGAACTATACTACAAGGGTAGTCTGGCCGCTGTGCGGCATCGGCGAACGCGCGATCATCGAACCCTCCATTCCGTCGATTTCACACCCAGCCCGCCTGGAGGGCCGGCAAATTCTCAGATCAATTCTGCGCAGACGAAGTCGTTGTTCAGCAGGACATCGGGAGGTGGTTTATGTTGACCACACATCAACCGAAAGATAATCATCTGCTTTCCGTGCTGCCGAAGGCAGAATGGGAGCGCATCGCGCCACACCTCCTCGCGCTCGACATGCCGCTCGGCGAAGTCGTGTACGAATCGGGCGACCGGCTCGACTATGTCTATTTCCCCACCACCGCAATCGTCTCGCTGCTCTACGTGATGGAAGACGGCGCCTCCGCCGAGATCGCGATTGTCGGCAACGAAGGGCTGATCGGCATCGCGCTCTTCATGGGCGGCGAAACGACGCCCAGCCGTGCGGTCGTGCAAAGCGCCGGACAGGCGTACCGGCTCGACGCGCGGGTTCTGAAACAGGAATTTCATCGTGCGGGGCCCGTGCAGCGACTACTCTTGCGATACACGCAGGCACTCATCACGCAGATGGCGCAGACGGCGGTGTGCAACCGGCATCATTCGATCGACCAGCAACTGTGCCGCTGGCTGCTGCTGAGCGTCGACCGTTTGCCGTCCAATGAACTGCGCATGACCCAGGAGTTGATTGCCAACATGCTCGGCGTGCGTCGTTCGGGCGTCACCGAAGCGGCCATGAAGCTGCAGGATGCAGGGCTGATCCGCTACAGCTATGGCCACATCGAAGTGATCGACCGCCCGGGTCTCGAAGCACGGGTGTGCGAATGTTACGGGGTGGTGCGACGGGAATTCGACCGCCTGCTGCCCGATCTGAAAGCCGTCTAGACGCCGCGCACAGCGTATGTACTTAACCGCTTGTCTTGCACTGCGATTGAACTCACCGAGGTCCACATGTACACACGCATTCTGGTAGCGATCGACGGCAGCGACACGTCCGAGCACGCGTTCGACGCCGCTCTACAGCTCGCGCACGAGACCGGCGCGCAACTGCAACCGCTCTATGTCGTCGACAATCCGCTGATGGCGTATGACGCCTCCGGCTACGATCCGACGATCCTGCGTGACGCGCTCGTGAAAGAAGGTCAGCAATTGCTGGCGGACGCGCTGGCCCGCATGAAACACGAAAACGTGGCCGGCACGCCGCGGATGGTGGACGTCGCGCCGGTCGGCGAGGACATTTCGGAGCGCATCCGCATCACGGCGAACGAGTTCAACGCGGACCTGCTGGTGCTCGGCACGCATGGCCGGCGTGGCTTCAAACGTCTGTTTCTTGGCAGCGTGGCCGAGCGCGTGGTGCGCAGCGCGTGCTGTCCGGTGTTGCTGGTGCCGAGCCGGCAGGCGCAGACCACGCAGGTGGAGTCCGCCAAACCGGGCCACGCCGATGTCGCCGCGGCAATGTACGAGATGCCGCCGCGTGAGCGCGGCACCCATCCGGTCAAGACGAGCGACTAGGCCGCGCTGATCATCTTCAGAGCGCCACGGCGTGCCGGCTCAGTATGCGTGGATCGCCGACCGGCAGAACCACGCGGCCGTGCACCTCGTTGATCACGTCGGCTGCGGAGAGGTAGAACGCGAGCGCCGCCGTGACGAGTCCCATGTAACCGCCCGCCATTCGCACGAGCGCCGAGCCCGTCCACTCTCCTCCTGCCAGCAGGCCGAAGGTGATCCACAGCGCGAGAAAGATGAACTGCAGCGCGCGCGGCGAGCGAAACGTGGCCAGCCACATATAGAACGTGAAAACGCCCCAGAGAAACAGATACCAGCCGACGAACGCGGGCGGCACCTTGTCATGCAGAAAGAGCACGAAGAGCGCGAACGACCACCAGAATGCGCCATAGCTCAGAAAGGCCGTCGCGCCGAAGGTATTACCGCGCGGCAACTCCATCATGCCGGCAATGGCCTGCGCGGTGCCGCCGTAAGCGAGCGCGCAGGCCAGCACCAGGCCCATCGATTCGCCCGGGAACCAGCCGGCGTTGATCATGCTCAGCAGCCACGTCGTCAATGCAAAACCGGCGAGACCCAGTGGCGCGGGGTTCGCAAATGTGGTTCGGATCGGTGCGGTGGCCATGGCCTGCTCCTGAAGGTTGAAATGTTCCGGCGTTCCGGCGTTCCGGCGTTCCGACGTTCCGGCGCTCCGTCGCTCCGGCGAGCTCGCGGCCTTCGCGAGTCATCACCCGAGCTGATCGAGAATCGCCGGGTTTTCCAGCGTGGAGATGTCTTGCGTGATCTCTTCGCCGGCGGCCAGCGAGCGCAACAAGCGGCGCATGATCTTGCCTGAGCGGGTTTTCGGCAGGTTCTCGCCGAAGCGGATTTCCTTGGGCTTCGCGATCGGCCCGATCTCCTTGCCGACCCAGTTGCGCAATTCCGTCGCGATTCTGATCGCCTGGTCGCCGGTTGGCCGCTCGCCTTTCAACACGACGAACGCGACGACGACTTCGCCGGTCGTCTCGTCGGCGCGGCCGACCACCGCGGCTTCCGCCACCAGCGGGTTGGCCACGAGCGCCGACTCGATCTCCATCGTCCCGAGCCGATGGCCCGATACGTTGAGCACGTCGTCGATACGCCCGGTGATCGTGAAGTAGCCGGTGTCCGCGTCACGCACTGCGCCGTCGCCGGCGAGGTACAGCTTGCCGCCGAGTTCCTCCGGGAAATAGCTCTTCGCATAGCGCTGCGGATCGCCCCAGACGCCGCGCAGCATCGACGGCCACGGCCGTTTGACGACGAGAATGCCGCCCTGCCCGTTCGGCACGTCCTGTCCGGTTTCGTCGACCACCGCGGCCATGATGCCCGGCAGCGGCAGCGTGCACGAACCCGGCACCAGCGGCGTCGCACCCGGCATCGGCGCGATCATGTGACCGCCCGTTTCGGTTTGCCACCAGGTGTCGATGACAGGACAGTGGCTGCGGCCGACGTGTTCGTAGAACCACGTCCACGCGGCCGGATTGATCGGTTCGCCGACCGTTCCGAGCAGACGCAAGGTCGACAGGTCGTAACGGTCCGGATGAACCGCGGGATCGGACTCGGCCAGCTTGATCAGCGAACGGATCGCGGTCGGCGCGGTGTAGAACACCGTCACCCGATGTCTCGCGATCATTTCCCAGAAGCGGCCGGCGTTCGGATAGGTCGGCACGCCCTCGAACACGACCTGGGTCGCGCCGATCGCGGTCGGTCCATACGCAATATAGCTGTGACCAGTAATCCAGCCGATGTCGGCGGTACACCAGAAGACGTCGCTGCGCTTCGCGTCGAAGGTCCACTTCATGGTCTGCGCGGCCCACATCAGGAAACCGCCCGTGCTGTGCTGCACGCCTTTCGGCACGCCCGTCGAGCCGGATGTATAGAGAATGAAGAGCGGATGTTCCGCACTCACCCATTCGGGTTCGCAGGTGTTTGCTTCGGCTTGCGTCAACTCGTGCATCCACAGGTCGCGGCCTTCGTGCCACGCAATCTTGCCGCCCGTGCGCTGATAGACGATGACGCTCTTCACTGCTTCGCAGCCGCCCATCGCGAGGGCTTCGTCCGCGATGTTCTTCAGCGGCAGCGCTTTACCGCCGCGCATCTGTTCGTCGCAGGTGACCAACGCGATCGCACCCACGTTGACGATCCGCTCGTTGAGCGACTTCGATGAAAAGCCGCCGAATACGACCGAATGCGTCGCGCCGATGCGCGCGCACGCCTGCATGGCCACGATGCCCTCAATCGACATCGGCATATAGATCACTACGCGGTCGCCTTTCTTCACGCCGCGAGTGCGCAACGCATTCGCAAAGCGGCTCACCCGTTCGAGCAACTGCCGGAAGGTGACGTGCGTGACGGTGCCGTCATCGGCTTCGAAAATCACGGCCACGTGCTCGCCGTTGCCGGCTTCGACATGGCGGTCGAGGCAGTTGTACGACGCGTTGAGGGTGCCGTCGTTGAACCATTCATAGAACGGCGCGCGCGATTCGTCGAGCACCTTGGAGAACGGCGTCTTCCAGTCGAGCATCTCGCGGGCGCGCCGTGCCCAGAATCCCGCGTAATCGTCTTCGGCCTCGGCGACCAGCGCGCGATAGGCGTCCATGCCGGAGATCGCGGCGTAAGCCGCCACACTGGGATGGGGAGGGAAGGCCTGCGGCTCCTCCAGAATCGAATCACTGGTTGACATGGTGTGTCCCTTGCACGCTTTCGCGCGTGCTCGATGAGTGCGGTGCGGCGAGTCACGAGGCCCTTGCCGCGCCGGGTGTCGAATGTCGAGCGGGCGCAGCAAGGCGACCCGCATGATCGGGGCGATTCCCGGGTTTGGCCGCTTCGGACGGAATGGGGCTGGCGCACAAATCGGTCAGGGAAGCCTTGTCACGCGAGCTGCTTCGATCGCGGCGACGGGGAAAAACGAAAGGCTTGTAATGACGGTGCTCGCGTGGGGGGAGGAAGTCGGTACGGTGGCGTACAGGGCTGGCCGGCGCAAACGGGGCCGAGAGAAAGCGTCCTGCGGCGAAGCGGGAAAACTCACCCTGCGATTGCGCGGCAATCCGGTCCCGCCGGTTGTCAGCCGTTTGTATGCCAATGTGCTCAGGGAAATGTGAGGTTGTCGCCCTTCCCCAGCGCTGTAAAAAAAATGGGAATAAGCGGCACCTCGATGTGTTTGCCCCTGCATAGACGACAACAAAAAAGAGGCTCCACGAGCGAAAGCAGCAGCGCCTCCGAGCAATGCCAGCAGCACGCGGACCACATGGATGTATAAGTAACGACGTAGTTTCCCAATCACATAGTTAGCTAGATTCAATCACCCTCAATTAGGCGTCCAAAATGAAACTCAAACTTGCAATGACTCTCTCGATGATTCTTCTTGCATCGGCTGGCGCAGTCACCCAGGCCTCGGCACAGGAAAAAACCCGCGCGGAAGTGCGCCAGGAACTGGTTCAGGCTGAAGCTAACGGTTCACGCTTCGTGACTGATACGTCGTACCCCGAGATCAACCCGATCTTCTCGCAACAGGTTGCGCGTCTGAAGATGAACACAAGTGGCGAGGGTCCGGCAATGTCCGGTTCGACGGGGGCGGGCCACCGCGCTTCCTCCTCTAACACACCCGTCGAAGCATCCACCGCGGCGATGACAGCATGTGTCGGCCCGGCAGGATTCTGCACACCGTACTTCGGCAGCTAAAGAAGCACTTTTTTCGACAATCGCTTTCCCCCAATTCGTCCATTCGCAGAAGGAGTATCAATCATGAAAAACGCTCTTGTTTGTTTCGCTCTCGCTGTCGGCACGTTGGCCGCTCCCGCCCTGAGCTTCGCGCAATCGAATGCGCCGGTGACACGCGCAGAAGTCCACGCCGATCTGGTGCGCGTCGAACAGGCGGGTTATAGCCCGTCGAGCGGCGACGACGCCAACTATCCGGCCGACATTCAAACCGCTGAAGCGAAGATCGTCGCGCACAGCGATCAGCAGATGGCGCAGCAATCCTATGGTGGCGTTGCACAGACTGGCAGCGCTTCGTCAGGCACGTCCACGCACATGTCGACGCCCTCTTCCTGTGTGGGTCCAGTCAGCTTCTGCAATATCTTCTTCGGCAGCTGACCGGTGCGTAATGCAGTTCCCTGCCGTCTTCAATATGCACAGTAGTCCTGCTATTTTTATCTAACCCAACAGAAATATTGCAACGTTCTTAACTACAAACGGAGTGTGTCATGAAAGTCTTGCCTCTCGTCGCCGCGGCTTTGTCATTATCGGCTTGTCTTTTCGCGTCCACCGGAGCAATGGCCCAAGATGCCCAGCCGCACACTGTCCCGGTCCACAACATCGTTCTCGTGCACGGCGCATGGGTGGACGGATCGGGCTGGCAGCCGGTCTACAACAGGCTGACGAAAGATGGCTACCACGTCACCATCGTGCAGGAACCGCTGACCTCGCTTGAAGACGACGTCGCCGCAACCAGGCGCGTCCTCGACCAGCAGAATGGCCCGACGATCCTCGTGGCCCATAGTTATGGCGGCTCCGTCATCACGGAAGCCGGCGTGCATCCGAACGTGGTCGGCCTCGTGTACGTGGCTGCGCACGCGCCGGCCGTCGGCGAAGATGAAAGTACGCTTGGCAAAGGCATGCCGAGTTACACCTCGAAACAGGCGGGCGCAATCATGAAGACCGCCGACGGCTACACGTACCTGAACCCCGCGGATTTCCCGACGGATTTCGCCGCTGATCTGCCGCTCAAACAGGCCCAGTTCGAATCGCATGCGCAAATCCTGACCGCGGCAAAAGTCTTCTCGACGCCGCTGACGGAGGCCGCATGGACCACTAAGCCGAGCTGGGGCATCGTCGCTGCCGACGACAAAATCATCAACCCCGACCTCGAACGCTGGTATTACGCGCGCGCGCATAGTCACACGACGGTACTCGCCGGCGCGAGTCACTCGGTCTATGAATCGCGTCCGAAAGAAGTCGCCGCGGTGATTGAAGACGCGGCCAGGCACGCTCAATTGTGAGCGGGCCGATGAGCAGTACGCTCGCGGAGCAACTCAGTTGTGAATTCGATGACGGTCCGCCTCGCGCCGTCATCGGAATCATCGGAATCTAGACTCGATCACGGCACGCCCCCCTTGCCAACCGATTCCGGTGGCCCAAATCCGGGCTTCCACTTACACGTCAAACGCCCCGCCCCCCCCAAATCACCCGCAGTGCCATCTATCCAGTTGTCATTTTCGTTTTGCGATGTAATGATATAACATTCTTCGCGACAAACGATGACGAGGATCCCGCCAGATCGGGAGCCGGTAAGCGCACGCCCGTCATCCGAGTCGCGCGAAAAAAACGTCAACAAGACGGAAACGCATTCACCCCGTGGTCAACCCTGAATAAATAACGATGAAAAACCGCACGCGCGTCTCCCATGCAGCCCTGCTCCTGTTCGCTATCTCCGCCCACGCCCATGCCACTCCCAACGAAAGCTCGGTGACGGGCGCCGTCACCGACACAGCGGGCAAACCCGTCCGAAACGCCACCGTGAGCGTTCAGAACGCAAGCGGCGCCGCGGTCAATGAGGCCAGGACGGACGCAGATGGCCACTTCGCGATCGCTCACGTGACACCGGGCACCTATGCGATCGTCGTTACCGCACCCGGCTTCGCGAGCGGCAACAGCATGACGACCACGACGGCGGGCGCAGAAAGCGCGGTAAGCGTCAAACTCGCTCAAAGCGACACACTCGACGTTCAGGTGAATGCCAAACGGCTCGACCGAGCCCGCAACGGACTGTTGCCGGAGACCGGCAGCAGCGTGTACCGCTTCAGCCAGGCCGACATCGATACGCTGCCCGCGGGGCAAGACACGCCGCTAAACCAGGTGCTGCTCCAGGCGCCCGGCGTGGCAAGCGACTCATACGGCCAGTTGCACGTGCGCGGAGATCACGCGAATCTGCAGTACCGCATCAACGGCATCATCATTCCGGAGCCGATCAGCGGTTTCGGCCAGGCACTCGACACTCGCATCATCGACCAGGTGAACCTGCTGACCGGCGCGTTGCCGGCGCAGTACGGCTACCGCACAGCGGGCGTGGTGGACATCCGCACGAAAACGGGCGATGCGGGCAACGGTGGCTCCATCGACGTGTTCGGCGGCAGCCATCAGACCATCAAGACCAGCGCGGATGTATTCGGCAATCAGGGGCCGTTCAGTTACTACTTCAGCGGCTCGCTCGGCATGAACAACCTCGGGATCGAGAATCCCACCGCGAGTGCCAACGCGATTCATGACCACACGCGCCAGGGCGACGCGTTCGGCTACATGTCTTACATCATCAACCCGCTCACGCGCGTGAGCGTGATGTTCGGCACGACCAGCAACCAGTTCGAGCTTCCCAACACGCCGGGCTTGCCGACCAACTTCACGCTTAACGGCAGCAGCACATTTGACTCGAGCCAGTTGAACGAAACGCAATCGGAGTTGAACAACTTCGCCGTGGTCGCGCTCCAGGGCACCAACGGCGGCGCGCTGGACTATCAGGTGGCGCTGTTTACCCGCTACACGCGTACGCAATTCAATCCGGACCCGGTTGGCGATCTGCTCTTTAACGGTGTGGCGTCGCAGGACTTTCACAGCAACTCGGCCAATGGCGCACAAGCGGATACGACCTGGCGGCTGAACGACAAGCATACGATTCGAGCCGGCCTCTTTTTCCAGCAGGAACACGCGGTGTTCAACGACAACGTCAGCGTATTCGCGGCGGACGCCGATGGCAACCAGTTGTCCGACCAGCCCTTCAATATTCAGGACTCCAGCAGCAAGACCGGTTATCTGTACAGCGCCTATGTGCAGGACGAGTGGAAGATCACGGACAAGCTCACGCTGAACTACGGCCTGCGCTACGACAAGATGGACGAATACGTCAGTGCGAGCCAACTCAGCCCTCGCATCGGCCTCGTCTATGCGCTGACGCCCGCCACAACGCTCCATGCGGGCTACTCGCGCTATTTCACGCCACCCGCGTTCGAGTTGGTGTCCGGTTCGACCATCAGCCGCTTCAATGGCACGACCAACCAAAGTCCGTCGAACCAGAACGACCCGGTGCAGCCGGAACGCAGCCACTATTTCGATCTCGGTGTGACCCAGCGGCTCGGATCGAACGTGACGGTCGGACTCGACGCTTACTACAAGAAGTCCACGAATCTGCTCGATGAAGGCCAGTTCGGCTCCGCGCTCATCTACACGCCGTTCAACTACCAGGAGGGGCGCGTGTATGGGGTCGAGTTCACGGCCAACTACAAGCAGGACAACGTGTCCGCGTACCTGAATCTCGCGTGGAGCCGCGCGCAGGGAACCCAGATCGATTCGGCGCAGTTCAATTTCGACCCGGCGGAACTCGCCTATATCAACAGTCACTGGGTCTACCTGGATCACGATCAGCGCATTACCGCGTCATTCGGGGGCGCCTACGCGCTCGGCAGAACGACCTTCACTTTCGATGGCATGGTGGGCAGCGGTTTGCGTAGCGGCTTTGCGAACACGGATCGGCTGCCGCTCTATGCGCAAGTCAATCTCGGTGTGATACAGCATTTCAACCAGCCGCTCATCGGAAAATTCGATGCACGCCTGCTGCTGGTCAATGCGTTCAATCGCGTCTATGAGTTGCGTGACGGATCGGGTATCGGCGTCGGCGCACCGCAATACGGCCCACATTTCGCCGTCTACGCGGGTATCACCAAGAATTTCTGATTCCGTCAGGCTACGAAGAGGTAGGTCATGCAAGATTGGGCAAGTGTTCTGGCGGCGGTGCGCGTAGGCGGATGGGTCATCTATCCTCTGACGCTACTCGCCATTCTGGCGGTCGCAATCGCCCTCGATCGATCATACGTATTCCTGCGCTTTGGCCGCTTACCGGGGGCCATGCGTGGGACGCACGAAATCGGTGGACCGGAGTCGTCCCTTGACTGGGCCGGCAGGTTAAAAGATGTTGCCAGTCAAAACGCCTTCACGCGGATGAGCGCGCCATGGGCACCCGATCCTTCCGTACCGCTGTGGCTACGCGAGGCAAAGGCGCAAGCGGTCGCCTCGCAGATTGAACGCGACATGAGCAAAGGCTTCTGGGTGCTGGAGACCATCGTGACCGCGGCGCCTCTGCTGGGTCTGCTGGGCACCATCGTCGGCATGATGCATTCGTTCCAGTTGTTCGGCGGCGACGGTCTCGTCGATCCGGGTGGCGTGACGGGCGGCGTGGCACAGTCGCTGGTGGCAACCGCGATCGGCCTCGTGGTCGCGTTGTTCGCGCTGTTTGCGTTCAACTATTTCTCTCGCCGGCTCGAACGGCTCATGGATGAACTCGAGTCGTTCGCCAATGCACGGCTTAGCGAAACCCGTCTCGCCGACCCGGCCGCGGGAGCGCTGCCGTGAAGTTCAAGCGCTCGCGCGCGGTCAAACGCGGCCGCATCGAAATCATTCCGATGATCGATGTGATGTTCTTTCTACTGGCAACCTTCATGCTCGCCTCGCTCGCGATGCAGCGACTCGACGCGGTCAAAGTCAACCTGCCCGCCGGCAGCGCGCAAAAGATGGCTGCGCACGAACCACTGACCATTTCGGTGGACGGCAGGAATGATGTATTTGTGAACCATCAGGCCGTTCGTCCCGATCAGGTCGAGTCGACGGTGAAACGACTGCTGCTGCCCGACGGCAACGTGGTGATCGCCGCCGACGACGCAGCAGGCCATGGCGTGGTCGTTCAGGCCATGCTGGCGGCACGCCGCGCTGGGGCGGAGCGGTTCCTGATCGCTATACGCCGTGAGTAGCCGGATGCGCGTCGCGGCAGTGATGGCCGATTCCCCGCCAATACGAATCGCGCTGGCGTTATTAGTCGCGCTGATCGTATGGATCGTGTTCCTGTTTCAGTTCGGGCGCTGGTTGAGCACAACGACGTCCGAACACGCATCTGCAAGGCCAATTGAGATGCGGGTGGTAGAACTCGATCCGCCGAAACCCCAGGAAGAGGTCCCGGTTTCGCCCATCACGCCTACATCGATCACACCGGCCAGGTCGCGACAACCTGCCGAAACGCATACTCACGTTTCAACACCACTACGTACGACGCCAGTTAAACCATCGCAGCCGGATGCGCGTTCGGCGCAAAGCGTTGCACCCGTTCAGCCAGATCCTGCTGCAAGCAAACCGATATTGGCGGCCGACCCACCGGCGCGCGTTGCTAAGCCCTCGTCCGAACAAAGCGCGGGCACCCCGTCATCGGCCACTTCGTCCGGCGATACGTCCGGCGATACAAGCGCGCACGCCATGGCTCAACCGTTGCCCGAACTCCCTGACGATTTACGCGACCAGGCCTATCAAACGGTCGCAACGGCGCGCTTCATGATTCACGCCGACGGCTCAGTTGACGTCGAACTCATCAAACCGACACCGAACCCGAGGCTCAATCAGATCCTGCTAGAAGCGCTTCATAAATGGCGCTTCTTTCCGGCAATGCAGGCCGGGCATCCAGTGGAAAGCCGCCAGGACATCCGTGTGCATTTCAATGTGAACTAGCGCGCTGAGCGTTGTGCGACTGGGCCCGCAACGACTGCCTCACCGGCGCGGCCTCTCGAGGCTCATGCGAGCAAGGTCAAGGTGTAGACAACGCAAGTGCTTCTTTCTCCGCCGACGCGTTTCCATAGCGCGCCCCTTCACCCCTTCGTCGCGCCAAACGTCAGCCCCGCCACGAAATGCTTCTGCATCGCAAAGAACATCGCGACGGAAGGCAGCGCGGCCAGAATCGACCCGGCGGACACGAGATTCCATGCGGTGGTCCACTGCCCTTTCAACGCCGCGACGCCGACGGTGATCGGCGCGGCGTCGTCGCCTTGCGTGAGACATAGCGCCCAGAAGTAGTCGTTCCACACGAACGTGAACACGAGGATAGCCAGCGCCGCCAGCGCGGGACGGATCAGCGGCAACACGATCCGGAAGAACACGGTCCACTCATTGGCGCCTTCGATCCGGGCGGCTTCGATCAGTTCAAACGGCAACTGCTTGATGAAATTGCGCAGAAACAGCGCACAGAACCCCGTCTGAAATGACACGTGGAATAGAATCAGCGCGCTTACCGTATTGAACAAACCGAGCTGCAACGACAGGTCCCGCACCGGAATCATCAACACCTGGACTGGTACGAAATTCCCCGCCACGAACGTGGCAAACAATGTCGAATTGCCGCGAAACCGATAGATCGCCAAGGCGAATCCCGCCATAGCCGCCAGCGCAATCGAGCCGACTACGGCGGGCACCGTAATCAGCACGCTGTTCCAGAAGTAATGCAGCATCGGCGACGTCGTCAATGCCTCACGATAGTTGTCGAGCATCGCGAAATGCTTCGGCCAGCCCCAGTAGTTGCCCTCGCTCAGTTCTTCCGTCGAACGCACGGAAGTCACCAGAACCGCGATCATCGGCAAGAGCCAGATCAGCAGCGCGAGCGGCAACGTCAACTTGTACATGCGCCGCGTCGCCGGCTTCCATTTGTCGATCGGGATCGGAAACATGGTCGGCTCCTTATTGCTCGGTGCGCAGCATGCGGCGCAAGTGATAGACGATGTACACGAGCATGATCCCGAACAGCACGACCGCCACCGCCGCGGAGTAGCCGATGCGGTAATACTTGATCGCCTGGTCGTACATGTAGTACGCGAGTACGGTCGAACTCTCGAACGGTCCGCCGCCGGTCATCACCGAAATCAGATCGAAGCTGCGCAATGCGCCGATCACTGTGACGACGATCGCCATGAACGTGGTGGGCCGCAATTGCGGCAGGATCACATGCCACAGCATCGACCAGCCACGTGCGCCTTCCATACGCGCCGCCTCGATCTGCTCGGCGTTCAGCGAGGTCAGTCCGGTCAGATAGAGAATCATGCAATACGCGGTTTGCGGCCACAGTGCCGCGAATACGATCCCGAGGGTTGCGTAACGCGGGTCGCCGAGTACCGGCACGCCATGCCCGAGAATCACCGCGAGCAAGCCGAAGGTGGGGTCGTAGAACCACGAGAAGATCAGGCCGACCACCACGCCCGATAACACGAACGGCGCGAAGAACAGCGATTTGACGATACGGATGCCGGCCACTGCCTGGTTCAGATAGAGCGCGACGGCGAGGCCCATCGGCGGCGCGAGCAGGAACAGCAGCAGCCAGATGAGGTTGTTCTTCAGTGCCGTATAGAAGGTCGGCGCGTGGAACAACTCGATATAGTTTGCGAGGCCGGCGAAGGAGGGATCGGTCATGCCGTCCCAGTTGAAGAAGCTCAGGCGGATGGTCGAGATGATCGGCCATACCACATAGATTGCCACCATCACGCAGGCCGGCGCGAGAAACAGGAACGCGGCTCGCCGCTGCCGGCGCGCGGTCGGCGACGGACGACGACGGCGCGCAGCGCCAGGCGAACCGTTACGGAATGCACCACCCGATGCCGGTCCGCCGGATGCGGGCAAGCCGGGACCGCCAGGTTCTGCAGGACCGCCGACGGTGTGACGGGTGACAGAGTGCGACACGTTCATTCTCCGGTGTCGACCAGAGTTAGCGCTTTAGCGCTTACTCTGGTCCCATGCAAAGCTGTCGACGGGAGTCAGTGCTTTAGCACTTACTCCCGTCCCATGCAAAGCTCCCATGCAACGTAATTGCCGATCCGATGCAACGCGTAGCGGCCCAAAGCCCGAGCCGCCACCGCTCACTTCTTATAGATCCGCTTACGCGTCTGCTCAAGTTGCGCGAGCACCTCATCAAGCTTTGAAGGATCGGAAATGAACTGCTGCATCCCCTTCATCCCTTCGTCGGCCATTTCCTTCGTCATGTCGCGATCGTAAAACTGCGCAATACCGCCCTTCGTATTCGCGAGAATCTGGAAGCCGATCTTCGAAATCGGATCTTCCGGTTCAGGCGACTTGCTGTTCGCCGACAGCGAGCCGAGCCCGGCTGCCAGCTTCGCGCCATTCTCCGGCGTCTCGACGAACGCGAGGAAAGCGTGCGCATCGGCCTTGTTCTTCGCCTTGGACGGAATATGCAGCGATTCGACTGGACCGTCTTCGGCGGTAGGCACCTTCGCGTCGATGATCGGGAACTGGAAGTAACCCATTTCAGGCTTCACGTTCGGCGGGAAGCCGGCGGTGATGAAGGTGCCCATCAGCATCATCGCGGCCTTGCCCTGGAACAGGAACGGCTGCACCGCATCCAGATCGTAGGAGAGCGAGTTGTCGATGAAATAGCCCGCGTCGATCAGTTGCTTCCACGTCGTGTAGACCTTCTTCACGCGCGGATCGGTGTACGCGATATCGCCCGCCATCAGTTTCTGATGGAACGCGTTGCCGTTCAGACGCAGGTCGAGATAATCGAACCAGCCGGCCAGCGTCCACGAATCACGGCCCGCCACGGCAATCGGCGTAATGCCTGCTGCTTTCAGCTTCTTGCAGTCGTCGAGAAACTGGTCCCATGTTTTCGGTTCACCGGCAATGCCGACCTTCTGGAACAGATCCTTGCGATAGAACATCCCCCACGAGTAGTACACGGTCGGCGCGGCATACTGTTTGCCCTTATACGACGAGGCTTCCTTCGTCGACGCATACATGTCGTTCCAGCCGTTCTTCGCCCAATCGCCGCTCAGATCTTCGAACAGGCCGCGCTGCGCGTAATACGCCATCCGTTCGCCGTCATGCCAGTTGACGATATCGGGCGCGACGGTGGTGAGCCAGCCGGGCAACTGGACCTTGTACGCTTCTTCGTCGACGAACGACACTTTCACGTCGGTACCGGGATGCGTTTTCTTGAAGTCGTCGAGGATCGACTGCCAGACGGCGCGTTGACTCGCGCCCTTGAACGCAATGTTGACGGTGAGCGTGCCGGCCTGCGCCGTGCTGACGACGGCGCTTCCCGCAGCCGCCGCGGCGAGCGCAAGTGCCAGCAGAATCTTGCGAGGTTTCAGTGCCATGTTGCTGTCTCCTTTATGCATTGATTTTGCGTCGTTGTTGTTACTGCATGGAATCCTGATTCAGCACTTCAGATCATTTTTCAGCGCGATAGACGGCGACGCCTTGCGGTTCGATCGTGCGTGAACCGATCACGAAAGCATCGTCCGCGATCTGGCCAAGCGTGTGTGTCTGAGCGCCGTAGTTCAATACGTAGGTCAGCGCGCCGCGCCGGCTGACGCGCACGCTGTCGCCGAGCGCTATCGTGCCGAGGCCGGCTTCCTCGGCGATCCGCTCGAACAGACGCGCCGTGAGCGCATCGTCGAACAGGCTCGCGAGGTAGTGAAACGCGCCACTTTTCACGTAGGCGGCATGGCCGTCGGCGAAACGGGCACGCACGTCGAGACGACAATCCGTTGCAGCGCCGTCGGCGGCGCCCTCGATGAAATCACGCCAGTGGCGCGCGACGCCGTCCGTCACGGTCGCGTCCTTGTTGTCCACCAGCCGCACCGCTTCGGTCACATTCGGCCGCAGCGATTCGACGCGCCACACACGCAGCGGCAGCACGGAAGCTAGCGCGCCCGGCGGCAGGTTCGCCGGAATCTGCAAATCCTGAGTCTTCGAACCGGTACGCGGACCAAACACGACTTGCGCGCCCGAGCTTGCCAGCCGCGCGGCGAAATCGTCAGGCACGACCGGCAACGGCGGCACGACGATCAACCGGTAACCGTCGAGCGATGCATCGACCGGCACAATATCGACATCGAGTCCGAGCGAGCGCAGCGCCGAGTAATACTCGAAGGCAAAACGCGGATAGTGAAAATCCGCACCCTGCGGATGAATCTCGAAGAGCCACTTGGCTTCGTAGTCATAGACCAGCGCGACCTTCGAACGAATCGCAGCATTCGCATCCACATTTGCCGCGAGCACCGTACGAATCTCTTCTGCGACTTGCGCAGCCTCGCTGCCGCCTACGTCGAGCCGGTTGTCGGGCGTGTTTAACCCGGCATGCATCTGCTCCTGCGCAAACGGCGCCTGGCGCCAGCGGAAATACGACACGCAGCCCGCGCCGTGCGCGAACGCCTCCCAACTCCACAGCCGCACCATGCCCGGCAGTGGCGCGGGATTCCACTGCGCCCAGTTCACCGGACCGGGCTGCTGCTCCATCACCCAGAACGGCAGCTTCGACATGCCGCGATACACGTCATGATTGAACGACGCGAAATCGGGATGCCCGCTGCGCAACCAGCGCGCCTTTATCTCCGGCGCAAACCACTGCTCTTCGAGTGCGCCGAGCGGATAGCTGTCCCATGTCGCGACGTCGAGATCGGCCGCCACCTTGTAGTGATCGAACTCGGTAAAGAGTTGCATGAAGTTATGCGCAACCGGCCGCCCCGGCGAATGCGCGCGGATGATCCCGACTTGCATGCGGTTGTAACGCGCCACTTCGTTGGACGCAAAGCGACGGTAATCGAGCCGATGCGACGGATGCGCTTCGGTGACCGTGGCGACTGGTGCGTCGATCTCGTCGAAGCCGCGATACTCCATGCTCCAGAACACCGTGCCCCACGCACGGTTCAATGCGTCGATCGTTTGATAGCGCGCCTTGAGCCATTCGCGAAAGCGCCCTACTGCCGCCGGCGAATAGCTGACCACCGTGTGATGGCAACCGAATTCGTTATCGGTCTGCCAGTAAGCGACGGCCGGATGCTTGCCATAACGCTCGGCGAGCGCCGTGCAGATCCGCTGCGACGCCGTGAAATACGAAGGCGACGAAAAATCGTAATGACGCCGTGAGCCGAAGGCGCGAGGACGGCCGTCCGCACCGATCGGCAAAATGTCCGGATGGCGGTCGATCAGCCATTTTGGCGGCGTCGCGGTCGGCGTACACATCACCACCTGCAGACCGGCCGTGCCGAGTACGTCGATCGCACGATCGAGCCAGCCCCAGTCGTATTCGCCAGGCGTTGGCTCGATCCGGCTCCACGCGAATTCCGCGATCCGCACCTGCTCGATGCCGAGCGATTTCATCCGGCGAGCGTCGTCTTCCCATATCGACTCCGGCCAGTGTTCCGGGTAATAACAGACTCCAAGGCGCATCCGAATGTCCTTTATGCGTAGTGTTCGACGGATTCGAGCGAAGCGGCGGCAAAACCGTCTTCGGTGAACAGATGGCAGGTACGGCTCGGCACGCGCAAGCTGGCGCTGTCGCCGGAGGCGAGGCGTGTGTCGCCCGGCGCCTTGGCGATCAGCGCGGCGCCGCCGGGCTGATCGAGGTGCACATAGCTGTGCTCGCCGAGTTGTTCGACGAGGGACACCGTGCGGGTCAGAATCGCGTCTTGCGCGTTTCCTGAAACTGCTGTGTCGATAAATTCCAGGTGTTCCGGGCGCACCCCGAGCGTGATGGCTTGCGAGACCTCGAGGCCAGTGCCGCTAACCAGCACGCGCACGGTTTCGGAAGTGCCGTCGAGCGTGACAAGCACGCCTTGCGGATCGAGCGACGCCACCCGCGCCGGCAGAAAATTCATGCGCGGCGAGCCGATGAAGCCAGCGACAAAGCGGCTTCTGGGATGGTGATACAACTCGAGCGGTGCGCCGATCTGCGCGATGCTGCCGTAGCGCTCGGTGTCCTTGCCGGCATGCAGCAACACGATCTTGTCGGCGAGCGTCATCGCTTCGATCTGGTCGTGCGTGACGTAGACGACGCTGGCTTTGGCGAACTGCTTATGCAGCCGCGCGATTTCGACGCGGGTCTGGCCGCGCAACGTCGCATCGAGATTGGAAAGCGGTTCGTCGAACAGAAACACGCCCGGTTCGCGCACGATGGCCCGGCCGATCGCCACGCGCTGCCGCTGGCCGCCTGACAGTGCTTTAGGCCGGCGTTCGAGCAGCGCCTCCAGTTGCAGAATGCGCGCGGCTTCGCGCACCTTGCGGTCGATTTCATCCTTGGGGGTTTTAGCGAGCTTCAGGCCGAAGGCCATGTTCTCGAACACGGTCATATGCGGAAACAGCGCGTAGCTCTGGAACACCATCGCCACGCCGCGCTGCGCAGCCGGCACGTCGTTGACGAGGCGATCCGCGATCAGGAGGTCACCGTCGGTCACGTCTTCGAGGCCGGCAATCATCCGCAGCAAGGTGGATTTTCCGCAACCGGAGGGACCGAGAAACACGCAGAATTCGTTCTCGCCGATCTCCAGGTCGACCTCGCGGATCACCAGCGCGCCGTCGCCATACGCCTTCTGCACGCCTCTCAACGAAATGCTCGCCATCGCCTCGACTCCGTGATTTAATCGGCTCGATGTCGGAGATTAAGCGCTTAATCAGCATGGCCGAAAAAATCGATCGCGTGCGATCGTTGGGCCTTGCCTGTCTCCGATATCGTTTTGTGTATGCGGCGAATGGTGCCGCGCCTTGGGCCGCGACGCAAATGTCGGGCACCCATCCCAAATATTGAATGTTATGCCAACATTGAGTGAAGTCGCGCGTCAAGCGGGAGTCACGCCCGCCACGGTATCCAACGTGCTGCGCAACCGCGGCCGGGTCGGCGCCGCCACCCGGCAGCGCGTGCTGGAGGCCGTCGACGCGCTCGGCTACCGCCCGCATCTCGCCGCCCGCGCGCTCGCCGAGGGCCGCGCACCGACGCTGGCGTTGATGGTGTCGAGCATCGCCAATCCGTTCTATCCGGAGTTCGCGCTCGCGGTGGAACGCGCGGCGCGCAGCAGCGGCCACTTCCTGATCATCTGCAATACGAACGAAGACCCCGTGACCGGGCGCGCGTATCTCGACCAGATTGCCGGGACGCTTTCCGAGGGCGTGCTCGTGACGAATGCGAACCTCGAGTTCGCCGACCTGCATACGATCGAAACGCGCGGGACGCCGGTGGTGCTGTGCATGTGGGAGCGGCCCAATGATCCGCCGGGGCTACCGTGTGTGGCGGTCGATTTTCGTCTCGCGGGCGAATTGGCCGGCACGCATTTGCTCGAGCTCGGTCATCGGCGGATCGGCGCGATTGTCGGCAGCAAGGCCTCGGGCATTCATGCGGCCCGTTACGAAGGGTTTGTCGACGCAGTGCGTGCCGCCGGCGTGCCGAAAGGCCGGGTCAAGCATGCGCCCGATACGATTCAAGGCGGCTACAGCGCGGCGCGCGCGCTGCTCGAAGCCGATCCGAAGCTCACCGCCATTTTCGTGACCAACGATCTGCCGGCGCTCGGCGCGATGCATGCCGCCGCCGATCTCGGTTTGAACGTGCCGGGCGACCTGTCCGTGATCGGCATCACGGACATCCAGCTGGCGCGCGAGTCACGGCCTGCGTTGACGACGGTCGCCGTGCCGACTGTCGAAGTCGCCGATCTCGCGGTATCGCTGTTGCGCGAGTTGATCGAATCGTCGTATGGGCAGGCGGGTCGCAAGGCTCCGGCAAGCGTGCCGATGCGGGTTTCCTCGCCGCCGAAGCTGGTTGTGCGCGCATCGACCGGAGCGCCGCGTTCGAAGTGATGTGGCCGTAACAGCATTCGGCACGTTACGTAGCGAACCCTACCCACAGCGCTCCGCGCCTCGGGCGCTGCCGCCCGCAAACGCCCGTATGAAGGGGCTTCGCGGCAATTCCAAAGCTTTGTTCAAGCCATCCATGCAGTTGGCACGGTCCCTGCAATCAGGCAGGCAAACAGGAAAGGGCCGAGCGCCGGCGGGACTTACATGCCGATTGCGCTCCTCCAACCGGCCGGGCCAAGGCCATAACGAGCATGGATACTCAAATGATTGCCGATCTTCTGGACGCCGATGTCGCTGAACAGGTTACTGAAGCAGACTCGCGCTTCGCACTGCAACATCCTCTGCAAATCGCGGTTTGTCTGCGCAAACTGATGACTGGACAAGATTTCATGACGATGGAATTCAACGGCCGCCAGATCGTCACCCAGGTACTCGAAGTCGACTCGCGCGCCGCGCGCTTTATCTTCGACGCGGGCAGTGTGGAGGCGGACAATCACGCGCTTGCGTCCGCGCGCCAGTTGATCTTCAGCAGTCTGCCGGGTGGCATTCGCACGGAGTTCACGACGCTCAACGCCGACCCGATCATCTTCGAAGGACGCCCCGCTTTCGAGGCTTCCTTTCCTGCGCTCCTGTACTACGTTCAACGCCGCGAGTTTTTCCGCGTGCCAACACCCGTGCTGGATCCGTACATCGCAAGCGGCGTCTATGAAGACAGCGGTTCGTTCCGGCTGGAATTACAGGACCTTTCGTTGGGCGGCGTGGCGTTGAAGACCGCCGATACGCGCTTCGGCTCGCTTGAAAGCGGCACCGTATTGCGCGATGTGACGCTGCAACTCGGCAGCTTCGGCACGCTGCGACTCGATCTGGAAATCATCGCCCCGCGTCGATTGACAACGGCCAAGGGCGATCTTCGCTTCGTGATCGGCTGCAAGTTCGTGCAGATGCCGGGGCCGGCTGAGCGGACCTTGCAGCGCGTCGTCACGCAGCTCGAAACCCGGCGTCAAACGCTCGTGCCGCGCGGGTAAGCACCCTTAGTCACCGGCTGACTCGCCATCGCATCGGATTCCAGAACGGCTTGCGGGATTTGCATGCGGCCGCACTGTTGGCACGCCACGCGCGCATTGCAGGACGAAGTGACTACCGATTTACCCTGGGCTCCGACCTGACGCGAGCCGCGGCCCAATTGCCGCAAAGCCTGTCACGCAAGGCCCTCCCCCGGATTTTGAGCAGGCCTTTTCTCGCTACCCGTCGTTGCGGCGCAACTTGACGTTCGGCGGCACAAGGCCATACTAAATCACTCTGAATGATTTAGTGCGCAACAGAAATGGCTGCCCGCATTTCACAACGCGTGGCCAATAACCGGAGGAGCGTCCCATGAATCTGAATTCCCGCAGGCATCCTGTCGCCAGGAAAATCGTCTCGATGTGCGTGGCGGCGTCGGCCGTGTGGTGCGCGAGCGCGAGCCAGGCAGCCGACCAGCCCGTGGTCGGCCTCATCACCAAGACCGACACGAACCCGTTCTTCGTGAAGATGAAACAGGGCGCCGAAGCGGCTGCCTCGAAAGACGGCGCCAAGCTGATCACCGCGGCCGGCAAGTTCGACGGCGACAACGCGAGCCAGGTCACCGCCATCGAAAACATGATGACAGCCGGCGCGAAAGCGATTCTGATCACGCCGAGCGATACCAAGGCGATCGTGCCGAGCATCAAGAAAGCGCGCGCCGCCGGTGTGATGGTAGTCGCGCTCGATACGCCGACCGATCCGCAAGACGCCACCGACGCCCTCTTCGCCACCGACAACTTCAAGGCCGGCGTGCTGATCGGCAAGTACGCGAAAGCCGCGATGAACGGCAAGCCCGCGAAGATCGCCACGCTCGATCTCGCGCCCGGCGTATCGGTCGGCGTGCTGCGTCACAACGGCTTCCTGGAAGGCTTCGGCGTGAAGGAAGGCGATGCGTCGATCGTCTGCAGCCAGGACACCCGCGGCGATCAGGCCAAGGGGCAGACGGCGATGGAGAACTGCCTGCAGAAGTCACCCGATATCAACGTGGTCTACACGATCAACGAACCGGCCGCGGCGGGTGCGTATCGCGCGCTCAAAGCGGCGGGCAAGGATAAGAGCGTGATGATCGTTTCCATCGACGGCGGCTGTGAGGGCGTACGCAACGTGAAGGCCGGCGCGATTGCCGCGACCTCGCAGCAGTATCCGTTGAAGATGGCCTCGCTCGGCGTGACGGCGGGTGTCGAGTATGCGAAGACCGGCAAGAAAGTCTCCGGCTATCAGGACACGGGCGTGACGCTGATCACGGACAAGCCGATGTCCGGCGTCGACAGCAAGGATACGAAGTTCGGCGTGGATAACTGTTGGGGCAATAAGTAACCAGCGTTGAGTGGCGGCCCGCTGCGCGGGGCCGCCCTCGGATCGCCGGATCGCTGGACCGCCTGCCTTCGGATCGCCGCCTGCTATACAGCCGGCCGCCGGATTGCCGCCCGCCGGACAGCCGGCCTCCGTATTCGCCACGTGGCCAGCCCGCCACGCTCATGCATCGAGGACACCTATCATGTCGACTCCTTCCGCGCCCGCCGCCCACTCGCGCACCTTCGCCGACCGCTTGCCGTCCCTCGCCGAAATCGGACCGCTGATCGCGCTGGTGCTGGCCTGCGGCTTCTTCATTTCGCAAAGCAACCGGTTCCTGTCGTTCCAGAACCTCTCGCTGATCCTGCAACAGACGATGGTGGTCGCCGTCATCGCCATCGGCCAGACGCTGATCGTCCTGACCGGCGGGATCGATCTGTCGTGCGGGATGGTGATGGCGTTCGGTTCGATCATCATGACCAAGTTCGCGGTCACACTCGGTGTGCCGCCCGTTCTCGCGATTCTGTGCGGGATCGCCGCGAGCACGCTGTTCGGCGCGCTCAACGGCGTGCTGATCACCCGCATCAAACTGCCGGCCTTTATCGTCACGCTGGGTACGCTGAACATCGCGTTCGCGCTCACGCAGATCTATTCGAACGCGGAGAGCGTCTCGAACCTGCCGGACGCGATCATGTTCTTCGGCAACACATTCAAGCTCGGCCCCGCCGATGTCACCTACGGCACGGTGCTCACGCTGCTGATGTATCTCGCCACGTGGTTCGTCCTGCGCGACACGGTGCCCGGCCGGCATCTGTACGCGCTCGGCAACAACCCCGAAGCGGCGCGCCTGATGGGCCTCTCGTCGCAGAAGATTTTGTTGATCGTGTATTCGCTGGCCGGTGCGATCTACGGGATTGCCGCGCTGTTGTCGGTGTCGCGCACCGGCGTCGGTGATCCGCAGGCCGGGCAAACCGAGAACCTCGACAGCATCACGGCCGTGGTGCTGGGCGGCACCAGTCTGTTCGGCGGACGCGGCTCGATTGTCGGCACGCTGCTCGGCGCGTTGATCGTCGGCGTGTTTCGCAATGGCTTGACGCTGATCGGCGTCTCTTCGGTCTACCAGGTGTTGATCACCGGCATGCTGGTGATTCTCGCGGTGGCCGCGGACAAACTTTCCCATCGTCGCGGTTGAGCATTCACCGCAACTACTTTGCCTGGGGCCTGTCATGTCGACACCTACTTCCGCTTCTGCCGTGATGCCGGTTCTGCAGGCGCGCGGACTCGTCAAACGTTACGGCAACGTCACCGCGCTCGACGGCTGTGATTTCGAGGTCTTGCCCGGCGAGATTCTCGCTGTGATCGGCGACAACGGCGCGGGTAAATCGTCGTTGATCAAGGCGCTTTCGGGCGCCACCGTCCCCGATGAAGGCGAAATCCTGCTCGACGGCAAGCCGGTCAAATTCCGCAGCCCGCTGGATGCGCGCGCCCAAGGCATCGAAACCGTCTACCAGGAACTCGCGGTGGCGCCCGCCATGAGCATCGCCGAAAACCTGTTTCTCGCGCGTGAGCTTGTCAAACCCGGCTGGCGCGGCTCGATCTTCAAGATGATCGACAAGCGCCGCATGCTCGACGAAGCCACCGCGCATATGAAGGATCTGCAGATCGGCATCCGTTCGATGCGCCAGGCGGTCGAAACGCTCTCTGGCGGTCAGCGTCAAGGTGTTGCCGTGGCGCGCAGCGCTGCGTTTGCGCGGCACGTGGTGATTCTCGACGAGCCCACCGCCGCGCTTGGCGTGAAAGAAGGCAACATGGTGCTCGAACTGATCCGCCGCGTGCGCGAACGCGGCTTGCCGGTGATCCTGATCAGCCACAACATGCCGCACGTGTTCGAAGTCGCGGACCGCATTCATATCCAGCGGCTCGGCCGGCGCGCGGCAGTGGTGAACACGAAAGACATTCACATGTCGGAGGCCGTGGCGATCATGACGGGCGCGAAGGAAGCGGACGTCAAGGCGATTGCATGATGCCCGCACTCATCTGAGCGGCGCACGACGATGGACACCACCGGCACCCGCTCGCCGCTCAAACGCACGGTCGGCTCGAATCAGGTCGGCATGCGGCAGTTCAACGAACGGATCGTCCTGCAGGCGATCCGCTTGCATGGCCCGCTGCCGAAAGCCGACGTGGGCCGCCTCACGCGTCTGTCGATGCAGACGGTGTCGATGATCGTCGACCGTCTGATCGACGACGGCCTGCTCGAGAAGCAGGCGCGCGTACGTGGCAGGATCGGCCAGCCGTCGGTGCCGATCGCGTTGCATGCGGATGGCGCGTACACCATCGGCATCAAGGTGGGGCGGCGCAGTCTCGACGTGCTGGCGATGGATTTCGCCGGCCACGTGGTGTGTCGCGATGTAGTCGAGTATGCCTATCCCGATCCGCACGCACTGTTCCCTGCGCTCGAAAGCAAACTGGCGCGCATGAACCAGACGCTCGGCGCGAAGGCGAACAAAGTGGTGGGCGTAGGTGTTGCGGCGCCGTTGTGGCTCGGCGGCTGGCGCGACTTTCTCGGCGCACCGCCGGACGCGCTGGAAGCGTGGCATGAGATCGACTTGCGCAGCCGCGTCGCGACCATGACAGGCTTACCCGTCGAATTCGCCAAGGACACTACCGCCGCCTGCGCCGCCGAACTCGTGATGGGCCAGGGCCGCGGGATTCATAACTTTCTCTACCTGTTCGTCGGCACGTTTATCGGCGGCGGGCTGGTGATCGACGGCCGTTTGCATAGCGGACCGCATGACAACGCAGGCGCGGTGGGCTCGATTCCGTTGAAAGACGGCAGCGCGCGCAAACCGGCGCGGCAACTGCTGCACGCGGCATCGGGTTTCGTTCTGGAACAGTTGTTGAGCAACGCGGGGGCGCCGTCCGCCGCCGCGCATGACCATCGCGCGTTGTCGCCGGAACTCTGGCGGCAGACCGAACAATGGCTCGACACCGCTTGCCCCGCGATCGCCAGTGCGTTGACCAATGCCGCCGCCTTGCTCGACCTGGAAGCGGTGGTGATCGACGGCGAACTCGACCGGCAACTGGTCCGCGAAATCATCCGACGGACCGAGCGCGTGCTCGATCGCTTTGAATGGGAGGGAATGGTGCGCCCGCAACTATTGGAAGGCACCATCGGTGCCGACGCCCGCGCGATGGGCGGTGCGATTCTGCCGTTGTACGCGCATTTCGCGCCCGTGCACGAGCTATTCCTCAAGCCGGCGACCGACGCGGGTTATTAGACCGCGTTGCTCATTGCGCGGCCACCTTCGCGATAGAAGCGGTTGTCGCAGGCGGATCATTCAGCAAAGGCTGCAACACCGGCGCGAGCGACTTCAGCAACTGCACCGAGAGCGCACTCGTGAACTCGTAGCGCGCCGCATACGGTTCATGCACGTAGGCAGTCAGCGTGCCATAGAAGCGGTCTCCCATCACAAAGACGAACGTCGCGCTGCGATTCACCTTGCGCGACTCGATCAGCCGCGCGCCTTTGGCCCACACATTGAAGCGCTGATCGCCGGTGCCGGTCTTGCCGTAAATCTCGAGTGTCTGACCATTGGGGAACGTCATGCCCTGCGCGAGACGCTTGGCCGTGCCGCCCAATACGACATCGCGCAATAGCACTCTGACCACCCCGGCAATCTCTGGCGACAACTGCTGTTGCGGCGCCACGGCTGCCCGCTGGAAATGCGTTTCGTATGGCGTGTCTTTCGCGAAATCGAGTTGCGTGAGGCTTTCGGTCGGCACCTTGTTGCCGCCGTTGGCAATCACGCCGATCAGTTGCGCGAGCGCGGCCGGCCGATCACCGGATGCGCCAATCGCCGCTGCATACGAGGGCGTGAGCGTCGCGAACGGATAACCAAGCGCCTGCCACGATTTGCCGATCGCATCGTAGGCGCGCAGCTCGACCATCCGCTTGATGCGGCGATCCTGAGTGGCGTGATAGCGCGTCTTGAAGAGCCACGAATAGGTCGACAGACGCACCTCGCTGCTGGCTTTCTGTACCTGATCGAGCGTCGCCTCGGGATGGGCGCGCAGATAGTTGAGCGTCCACAGTTCCAGCGGATGCACGCTCGAAATGTAGCCGCGGTCGTTCAGATTGAAACGGTCGATTGCGTATTTGGCGTACAGGTTGGCCAGATCCTCATCGTCAAGCACGGAGGCCGCCGGTGTGTTCTTCAGCGCGGCACGCATCTTCGCGTTGAACCATGCATTCGATTCATCCGGCGCGACGCTGCGCAATACCGTCGCCACTTTAGGCGGCGATTTGCGTACGCCGAGCAACAGCAAAGAGAGCGCCTGATCGGGGGTTTTGCCGTGATACTTCGTGTAGAAACGATTCATGTACACGCGGCTTTCCTGATCGGCGAAACGCGTGAGATACATCTTGCGGATCGCCGGATCGCCCAGCCATTGCGACGACGCTCCGGTGGTCTGCACCATCTCGTAGTGGACGATATCGCGCATCAGCCGCACGAACACCAGATTCACCGAATGCTGGAATGCGCGGTGCACGGTGAGAATGCGGCTGTTGTCGTCGGCTTCGAAGTTGTTGAAGGTTTGCGCGCCGCCGCCCGTGTAAAACGTTTCGCCCGGACTGGCCGAATATTTGCGCTCGACGGCCGCATCGAGCATGGCCTGCAGCGAGCGGTCCGAGGTATGCGTCAGATAATCGAGCGCCCAGCGCGTGAGCTGATCGTTCGGATCGGGCTTCACGGCTTTCAGCTCCGTGGTGCTCAGCGGTGCATAACGCGCATGCAGATCGGAGACGATCTGCAAATAGGTCACCACGGTACGCAGTTTTGCAGTCGAACCGAGATTCAATCGGGCGCCGGAGTTGATGTCGAACGGCTGGTTCACGCTATCGGTTTGCACCCGCACGAGGTTGGCGCCATCGCGCCGTTCGAACAGCGTGAAGCTATAGGCGATTCTCGACGGATCGTCGGAGGCGCGCAGCATTTCATAGCCGACCAGACCGGCGGCTTTCGCACCGTCGCGCGTTGCGGCCGCGGCGAGCCGGTCACTCACGGCCTGCTGCACGGCATTGTTGAGTGTGCCCTTCGCCTGCAAATCGAGCCGGTCGAGTTCATAGAAACTTGGGATGCCGAGCGCCGCCAATAGATGCGAGCGCATCGACGTCACGGCCTTGCGCGACACGAACGAGTCCACGTTCTGCGTCGGGTTCGGCGCGTGGCGCAACGCCACTTGCGCGGACAGCGCGGCATCGCGCAACGGCATCGATATGACGCCGCCGTTCCCCAGCAACCGTAAATAACTATCCGTCAGACGTTCGAGTTCGGCATAGTCGCGATGCAGGAAATATGACGGCGCACGTTGCGCGATCATCAGCGAGAGCACCTGGCGAAACGCCACGCCCTGCTCCGGCAGGTTCGCTTCCGTCGACGGCGCCTTCAGGATGCGATTGACGTCGTTGAAATCGCGACCGTACCAGGCGGCGAGCCCGTCACCCATCCCGTTGATTTCGCCGAGGCCCGGTTGCGCCGCAAGCGGCACCGAGTTGAGATAGCGGACGACGATCTGCTGGCGCGCGGGCATGGTCTGCGGACCATTCAGATAAGCGCGCACCGAGGCCGAAGCGATTTGCCGCAATTTTTCCGGCGGCGTCGCGGTGCGGCCGCCCGCCGAGTGGCGGAATTTCTCGATCTGGGTAGCCAGAGTGCTGCCGCCGGGCGTCGATTGATGACGGTTGAATACACGCGCCCCCTGATCGACTAGCGCATGGCTAAAGCGCCCCCAATCGATCGCCGGATTGCGGTTCGGCTGATCCGGATCGAGCAGATAGCGGTCTTCGATAAAAAGCAGCGAATTGACGACCAGCGGCGGGATCGAATCGAAACCGTCATAAACGCGGCTTGGAAACTGCGCACCAAAGAGCGGCGCGCCGGTCCCGTCGAAGAGTTGCAGCCCCGCCTGATCTTTTTCGGCGTAGGGAATAAATAAACCGTTATCCGCCAGCGACAGCATCCGCTCGGAATCGCGCGATTGCGCGCTGACTTCAAACCCGCGTTCGAGCAAACGCTGCTGGAACGACGGCAGCAACGCATAGCCGAGGCGGCTGTCGTAGGGGCCTTTGTCAGCTTGAGGAAAGCGGATGGAATGGCTTGGACCGTCGGCGACGGAAAAACCCACGTCGCGCGTGAGTTCGGAGAGATAGCGTGCCTGCAGCCGCGACGTTTCGATCTCGACCTGGATCAAGCGGGCCGCCACCGCCAGCGCGAGCAGAAATGCCGCCGCCAGCCCCCATTTGAGCCACTTCCTGACGGGCGCCGTGCCTGTCGCGCGAAGCGGTAATCGAACCAGTGGCCGATTCATGGCTGCTCCCCCCGAGCGGGCGCCATGCTCTAAAACCTGGCGCACCTTCGGTCAAGTGTAGCGCGGAACGTGAATGGGTAATCGGTTCGGATTTACCCGACAGTGTCGCCGCAGCAACACCCCACCACGCGACATGGCGGAGCGTTGATTGGCGTGAGATATTGGACGTCTTTCACGCGTCGGAAAACCGCTGTTTCAGGCGGTTTTTTGCTTCTGTGTCAGTCGATTTCCCCCCTTTCGTCAGCGCCTGCCCGACTTTCCGGCTACGCAGCAACTCGATGAATTGCTCGGCCGCCGGCGACAGCACGCCGCCTTTGCGCGTCACAATGCCGAAAGTTTGCGAAGGCGACTTCAGTTTGACGGGCACGAAGCGCAACATTTTCTGCCGCACGAACAACGCCGCGATCTCGGTCGGCAAAAGCGAAACCAGATCGGCGCTGCTTTGCAGCAGCGCCACCGTCACGAAGGTGGAGGCGGTCGAGATCGGGTTATCCGGCATCTCCAGACCCGCCAGGTCCATCTCCCGTTCGAGCAACGCATGCAATGGCATATGCGACGGATACATCACCCAGCGATGGCCGGCCAGCTCACGCAGTTTCATCTCCTTCCTGGGCAAGGGCGGATGGCTATAACCGACCACCACGGATAACGGCTCATCACCCAGCGGACGATAGTGGTATTTCGACGGATCGGCGGCAACCGTTGCGCGCCCGATCACCAGATCGAGCCGGCCTTCGTCGAGTTGCAGCAGCATGCGCGCGCTCGTGTCTTCCATCACTTCGATCGACAGGCCCGGCTGCCCGGCATGCAGTTCATTCAGCGCCGGCACCACGCGTTCGGGAATCGCGCCCATGATCGCCCCGATCGCGAGACGCCCGCCGCGCCCGGAACGTATCTCGGCAACGTCCTGGCACAACGCGGTGAGGTCGGTTGCCATGAGCCGCGCGTAGCGGATCACGCAATGGCCGAGCTGGTTCGGAATCATGCCGCTCTTCGAGCGCTCGAAGAGCGGCGCCTCCAGCATCGACTCCAGCTCCTGCAGCGCTTTGCTGGCGGCCGATTGCGTCATCGACATCGTGCTCGCGGCCTTGTGCAGCGAGGTGTGGTCGTCGAGCGCGATCAGCAGTTGCAGTTGCTTCATACGCAGCCTGGACAACAGAACGTTCAGGGTGTCTTTCATGGATTGGCGGGCAGCGGCGGGGTGAGTCGCAAAAGCGATCACAAGATGGAAACAATTCAATATACCCGCCACACCCACAGCCGTATAGTCAGCGAAGGAGACATTCAAAGACCCACGCCTGACTACCCCAACATAACTTGCAACACACATCGCCATGACCCAAACCCACCACCCTGTTCCATTGCGCGGCGTGTTCCCCGTCGCGCCGACCATCTTCGACGAGGCCGGCCGTCTCGACCTGGAAGGGCAGAAACGCTGCATCGATTTCATGATCGATGCGGGTTCCAATGGCCTGTGCATTCTGGCCAACTTCTCCGAGCAGTTCGCGCTCTCCGACGACGAGCGCAACACGCTGATGCATCTGGTGCTGGAGCATGTTGCCGGCCGCGTGCCGGTGATCGTCACGACCACGCATTTCAGCTCGCACCAGTGCGCCGAACGCAGCCGCAGCGCGCAAGCCGCGGGCGCCGCGATGGTGATGATCATGCCGCCGTATCACGGCGCGACGATCCGCATCGGCGAGCGCGGCATCTATGAGTTCTATCGCACGGTGTCCGACGCGATCGGGATTCCGATCATGATCCAGGACGCGCCCGTTAGCGGCACGGCGTTGTCCGCGCCGTTTCTCGCGCGCATGGCGCGTGAACTGCAGAACGTGTCGTACTTCAAGATCGAAGTGCCGCAGGCAGCGAACAAGCTGCGCGAACTGATCGAACTGGGCGGCGACGCCGTGGTGGGTCCCTGGGACGGCGAAGAAGCGATCACGCTGATGGCCGACCTCGATGCGGGCGCAACCGGTTCGATGACCGGCGGCGGTTACGCGGACGGCATCCGTCTGATTATCGACGCCTATGCGGCAGGCGACACCGAAGTGGCCGCCGCCCACTATCAGCAGTGGCTGCCGCTCATCAACTACGAAAACCGCCAGGGCGGTCTCGCGTCGTGCAAGGCGCTGATGAAGGAAGGCGGGGTGATTCGATCGGACGCGGTACGCCACCCCTTGCCGCCCATGCATCCGGCGACGCGCGCGGGCTTGCTGAAGGTCGCGCGCCGGCTCGATCCTCTGGTGCTGCGGTGGGATAGATAAGACCAGCAGGAAATTGAATTAGATCAGGAGGAAATTGAGTAACATAGGCCCGCAAGCCCACCACTCCATTTTCCATGACCGCCAATCCTCGAGAACTGACGCCGGAAACCCTCGCCGAGCTGCTCGAACGCATTGCCAGGGAAGACGCCGGGGCACTGCGCGAGCTATATGATCTCGCCGCCCCGAAACTGTTTGGCCTTGCGCTCCGTATATTGAGCAAGCATGAGTGGGCCGAAGAAGTCCTGCAGGACAGCTTCGTCAATATCTGGCGCTTTGCCGGCGACTACCGCCGCGCATTGTCCGCGCCGATGACGTGGATGTCGGCGATCGTCCGGAACCGTGCTCTCGATCACCTGCGGCGGGTCCACACGCAGGAAACAGAATGGAGCGATGCGTTGGACGATCTCGTGGCCACCGGCGATCCGGATCCCGAAGCGTTGACCGCAGTCAGCCTGCAGGCGCGTTTGCTGGCCGGCTGCATGCAGCAACTGGAACCGGCGCAGCGCCAGGCGGTGGCCCTCGCCTACCTGCGCGATCAAAGCCATAGCGAGATCGCCGAAGTGTTGGCGGTGCCGCTCGGCACCATCAAATCCTGGATCCGGCGCGGCTTGGCCAAGCTGAAAACCTGTCTGGGAGGCGAGTGATGAATCTCCATCGCGATCCTCAGCTGGTCGATATGCTGGCCGCCGAGTACGTGCTCGGCACCCTGCGCGGCGGGGCCCGGCGCCGCTTTCAACGCTACGTGGACGGCGACGCCGTCGTCCGTCAGGCCGTCGACGAATGGCAGCGGCGCATCTCGCCGCTGGCCGAACTCGCGGAGCCGCGCATGCCGCCGGCCGCCGTGTGGGATGCCATCGAACGGCGTCTCGGCTTAAGCGCCGCCCGTGAGGCGGCACGGCCACGCAGCGTGGTCGAAAAACCCGCGCGTCCGTCGGGCAGCCTCTTCGAGAATCTCGCGTTCTGGCGTGGCTGGGCACTCGGCGTCACTGGGCTGGCCATCGTCGCGGTCGTGGTCGCCGTGCGCTCGCTGCTGCCGGCCGGCGTGTCGCCTTCGCCTTCCACCGCGCCGACTGTCGCGCAGCAAGCGGAAACGGCGGTTTCGCACGTCGCGGTGCTGAATGACAAGGACACGCATCCGGTCATGCTGGTCGCATGGGACGAAGCCCATTCCACCATGACGCTACATCCGCTCGGCAAGGTCGATGTGCCAGCCGGCCGGGCGATGGAGCTGTGGGGCATTCCGGCCAATGGCCATCCGGTGTCGCTCGGCTTACTGCCGGACAGCGCCAGCGGCAAGGTGACGGCCGGTCAGCAAAAGCCGGAAAGCTACGCGGCGCTGGCGGTCTCGATCGAAGCGCCGGGCGGCTCGCCCAATCACAACGCGCCGACGGGTCCAGTGGTGTTCAGCGGCAAGCTGCTGCCGGTGTCCTGATCTGTTTCAGACGCGGCTGGCGAGGCCGGCGTTCGCTGCATGCGGGTGCCGGCCTTTCGTTTGACGGTTCGACATCCAGACAGGGTTAGACGGCTGGACGCGAGCGTGAGATTCCCGCTACTCTTGACCCCATGCAAAGCTTTTACGAAGCCACTGTTGCCCGCTCCGCCGGACACTACTCGTCCCCTTACCCGCCGCTCAACGGCCGGCGCAGCGTCAACGTCTGCATCATTGGCGGCGGCCTCGCGGGTTTGTCCACCGCGTTGGGACTCGCCGAGCGCGGCGTCGCCGACGTCGCCGTGCTCGAAGCCGAGCAGGTGGGCTTCGGCGCCTCCGGCCGCAACGGCGGCTTCGTGTTCGGCGGCTACAGCCTCGATTGCGCGGATCTGCTGAAAACCCTCGGGCCGGTCCGCGCGCGCGAACTCTATACGCTGACCACCGACGCCGTCGATCTGATGCGCAAGCGTATCCAGCGCTACCGTATCGATTGCGATGCGACCGACGCCGGCGTGATCCTCGCCAACTGGTTCGACGAACCAGCGAGGCTCGACACGCAGCGGCGCTTGATGCGCGATTCGTTCGGCGTCGAGTGGGAACCGGTGTCGGCCACGGCGCTCGCTTCACAACTGAAGACGAGCCGTTATCACGGCGGTCTGTTCGAGCGCAACGCGTTCCACTTTCATCCGCTGAAATATGTGCTCGGGGTCGCCAGCGCCGCGGCCCATGCGGGAGTGCAGATTCACGAGAAGTCGCCGGTTGTGCGCCTGGAGCGCGGCGGCGCCCGGCGTGACGACGCCCGGCGCGACGACGCCCGGCGCGAAGGCGTCCGACGCGAGGGTGCCGGTTTCGTGGTGCATACGGCGCACGGCGCGCTCGAAGCGCGCCACGTGGTGATGGCCGGCGGCGGCTATGCGCGCAACGTCTACGCACGGGTCGAGCGCGCGGTGCTGCCGATCGCCACCTACGTGATGGCCACCGAACCGCTCGGCGCACGCCTGAACGAGGCGATGGACACCCGCGCCGCCGTCTACGACACCCGCTTCGCCTTCGACTACTATCGCCCGCTGCCCGACACCCGCATCCTGTGGGGCGGCCGCATCTCGGTGCGCGATCGCGCTCCCGAGGTGATCGCGCGGCTGTTACGGCGCGATCTGCTGAAGGTCTATCCGCAACTGCACGACGTGCGAATCGAACACGCGTGGGGCGGCCTGATGAGCTACGCGCGGCACAAGATGCCGCAAATCGGCCGCAGCACGGACGGTGTCTGGTACGCGGTCGGCTTCGGCGGACACGGTATGGCACCGACCACCGTCTCGGGCGAATTGCTGGCGGCGGCCATCTCCGGCGAACGGCCGGTGCCCGACGCATTCGCGGCCTTCGGTCTGACGCCCGCCTATGGCGCGCTCGGTCTCGCGGCCGCGCAACTCACCTACACCACCATGCAGACGCGCGACGCACTCGCCGCCCGGCGGCCCTCGACCCGGCCGGCGCCGTGACTCGGGTCATGACTCAGGCCATGACTCACGCCATGACGCGACTCGATACGCGGCGCAAGACCCGGCCGCCGATGCCCGAGAGCCGGGCCAGAGGCCGGTTTCGCCATGTTAGAATGCGCCGTCACTGGTGCTCGAATACACAATGAAAAAGGCAAGCAAGGCCGCCGAGCCTGATACCAACGGCATCGCGTCCGAGGCTCCACGTACCGACGCCCGACGCAAGTACGATCCCGAACAGACCAAGCGCAACATTCTCGAGGTCGCGACCCAGGAGTTCTCCGCGATGGGATTGACCGGGGCGCGCGTCGACGCGATCGCGGAACGCACGAACACCACCAAGCGCATGCTGTACTACTACTTCGGCAGTAAAGAAGGGTTGTACCAGGCCGTGCTGGAAAAAGTGTACGGCGACATTCGCGCGCTCGAACAGGATCTGCACGTCAGCGAGCTCGATCCGATCGAGGGCATGCGCGCGCTGGTCGAATTCACGTTCGATTATCACGATCGCCAGCGCGATTTCGTGCGGCTCGTGACGATCGAGAATATTCACGGCGCCAAGTATGTCGAGCAGGTAAAAAGCTTCAAAGGCCGCAACGTCACCGTCATTCATACGATCGAAGATCTGCTCTCACGCGGTATTGCCTCGGGACAGTTTCGCAGCGACGTCGATGCGATCGACCTGCACCTGATGATCAGTTCGCTGTGCTTTCACCGCGTGGGTAATCGTCATACCTTCGGTACGGCGTTCGGCCGCGATCCGTCGCACCCGCGTCTGCGTGCGCGGCATCGCGCGATGATCGTCGACGCCGTGCTGCGTTTCGTGCGCAAGGAAGACTGAGGCGAGGCTGGCTGAAGGCAAGCCCGGGCAAGGTCGGGCAAGCTCGAGTCAGCGAGGCCTGAAGCAAAAAAGCGGGAAGTAGCTTGGCCACTTCCCGCTTTTCATTTGCGCACGTCATTCATGCACGTCATTTGCGCGCACTGAGCCGCTCAATCCACCAGCACGATCCGCTTGATATCGCCGACGATAAAAATGTACGACAGTGCACCGATCAACGCGATCGCGCCGATGAACACCAGCGCACCGACAAACGAACCGGTTGCCGCAACGATGAAACCCACCACCAGCGGCGTGACGATGCCGGCCAGATTGGCGGCAAAGTTGAAGATGCCGCCGGTCACGCCGAGCAGGCCGTCGGGCGCGATGTCCGATACCAGCGTCCAGCCCAGCGCCGCCATCCCCTGCGCGAAGAACGCTACCGAGAGAATCGCGATCACCACCACGTTGCTCTCGACATAGTTGGCGAGAATGATCGTCGACGCGAGCAGGAGGCCCGCGATGATCGGCAGCTTGCGCGCCACGTTCGGCGACTTGCCGCGACGCAGCAGCCAATCGGAGAAGATGCCGCCGAACATCACGCCGATCGACGCGGCAATGAACGGCATGATCGCGAAGAACCCGATCTTCAGCCACGCCATATGGCGTTCGGTGGCCAGATAGGTGGGGAACCAGGTGAGGAAGAACACCAGCGTCGAATTGCCGGCGAACTGGCCGAGGCAGATGCCGCTCAGCTGACGATGCTTGAGCAGGCGTCCGATCGTGCGCCATTCGAAGCCGCTTTTGGCCTTTTCAGCCGGCGCAGCCGCTGCAGCCAGTGCTGCGGCAGAATCAACGTCCTTCTTCCGATGCGTCAGGCCACCGCCTGCCTCGATATAGTCGAGCTCCGCCTGATTCACGCTCGGATGATCCTTCGGCTCGCGATAGAACATCCACCAGATCACCCCGAACACGAGGCCCACGCCGCCCACCACGTAGAACAATGAACGCCAGCCGAACGCGCCCATCAGCATGAACATGAACGGGCTGAAAAACGCGAGGCCGATATATTCGCCGACCGTGTACGTGCCGGTCGCCATCGCGCGTTCGCTCTGCGGAAACCAGGTGGCCACCACGCGGCTATTGGTTGGAAAGCACGGCGCTTCCGACACGCCGAGGCCGAGCCGGAATATGAACAACGCGCCGATGCCATGCACGAGCCCCTGCGCCAGCGTGAACAGCGACCAGAACGTCATCGACAGGAAATACGTGAGCTTGCTGCCGAAGCGGTCGAGAAACAGGCCGCCCGGAATCTGCGCCACCACATAACTCCACGAGAACACGGAGAACAGCAGCCCCATGAGCGCCGCATTGATGCCGAGTTCCTTGGTCAACTGCGGCGCCGCGATGCCGAGCACCGTGCGGTCCAGATAGTTGATCATGGTGCCGACCGCCAGCAGCGAGAGAATCTGGTAGCGGGCTTTCGAACGGCGCGCGCTGCTCACCGTGGCCTTCATTTGGCCTGCCGGGTCGGCGGGCGTGGAGTGGATCGGTTGCGGCATGGCGTTCTGTCTCCTCGGTCTGATTTCGTACCGGATATGTAGGGTGCGCGTGCTTCCGGCTTAGCGTCCCGCTTCGGGACTTCCATCGGGGCGTGGCAACAAGGACTGGAAATGCGTGTAAACGCGCTCGGCGTCGGGTTCGAGCCCTGTGAAGATGCGCATTGCGTCAACTGCCTGATACACCGCCATCCCGCCGCCGCTCAGCGTGCGGCAGCCGAGCGCTTCGGCGGCCTGCAGCAACGCCGTGCGAATCGGAAAATACACGATGTCCGCGACCCATAGATCGCGATGCAGCAATTCGACCGGCAACGGCAAGCCCGGCAATTTCGCCATGCCGGTCGGCGTCGCGTGAATCAGGCCGTTGGCGGCGGCGAGCGCCTCCTTCAGCGAACTGCCGGCGCTCACCGTGGCGTTCGGGAAACGCTTCTGCAATTCCGCGGCGAGCGCGGCGGCGCGCGCGGCATCCACGTCGAAGAGCGTGAGCGTTTGCGCGCCCATCGTCAGCGCGGCATGCGCGACCGCCGCGCCCGCGCCGCCCGCGCCCAGCTGCACGACGCGCTCCAGTGATACGTCCGGCAACCCGCGTTGAAACGCACGCGCGAAACCGGACCAATCGGTGTTGTGGCCGATACGCTTACCGTCCTTGAACAGCACCGTGTTGACCGCGCCGAGGGCGCGTGCGTCGTCGGACAATTCGTCGAGCAATGGAATGACGGCCTGCTTGCACGGGTACGTGATGTTCAGTCCGTTGTAGCCCATGCGTTGCGCGGCAACCAGCAGATCGGCGAGCGCCGTGATGTCGAGCTTCAACGCGTCCAGATCGATACGCCGATACACGTAGTGCAGGCCGAGCTTGCCGCCCTCTTCCTCATGCATCGCGGGGGTGAGCGATCCGCCGATACCCGAGCCGATCAGACCTACTAAATAGGAGCCTGGGCTCGCCTGGGTGTGCGCTTGTGCGTTCATTTAGCCACCTTATTTTTAAGGATGGTCGCCATCCGCTCCAGAGCGAGCACATAGCCTTGCGTGCCGCAACCGACGATGATCGCCTCGGCCACCGCCGACACATACGAGTGATGCCGGAACGCTTCGCGGCGATGCACGTTTGAAATATGCACCTCGATGACGGGCTTTTCGATCGCGGTGAGCGCGTCCGCAAGCGCCACCGAGGTATGCGTGTAAGCCGCCGGATTGATCACGATGCCGTCGACCTTGGTACGCGCCGCATGCAGCCAGTCGATGAGCTGATGTTCAGCGTTCGATTGGCAGAAGTCGATCGACAGATCCAGCCGGTCGCCCGCGTCGCGGCAAAGTTTCGCGACGTCGTCGAGTGTTTCCGAGCCATAGATAGCCGGCTCACGCGTGCCGAGCAGGTTGAGATTCGGTCCGTTGAGGACCAGCACCGATGCAAAACTCATGACGACCACTCCTGCAAAAAGGTAAGGCATGAAGCGAGCCACGCGCCGCGGCTCTACAACGTGAATGCAGTGTGCGCGCATTGGCGGCAATCGTCATTCGGGGTTTATACGAATTTGTACCATCTAGTTAGTTTGTATAAACTGTCGGAAATTTCGGTTAGTGTGGGGGTGTGTAGGCGCTTGTTGCCTGTGTCCAGATAGTCTCCGGTAACCAGCTAGACCATTTTCCGCGTTGCAGCATGACGCCCCGTCAGACATGCGAACGCGGCATCGCGCCCGCTGCGCGCCGCCCCAACAGCCGTTTCACTGTTTTGCAGGAGCCGTTCATGCAACGTTCGATTGCCACCGTGTCGATCAGCGGGACCCTCGTCGAGAAGCTGACCGCCATCCAGGCGGCGGGCTTCGAGGGCGTCGAAATCTTCGAGAACGACCTGCTGTATTTCGACGGCTCGCCCGCCGACGTGCGGCGCATCGCCGAGGATCTCGGGCTGAAGATCATGCTGTTCCAGCCGTTCCGCGATTTCGACGGGGTGAGCCCGGAGCGTCTCGCACGCAATCTGGACCGGGCGAGGCGCAAGTTCGACGTGATGCACGAACTGGGTACGGACCGGATTCTGGTGTGCAGCAACGTCTCGCCCGACACCATCGGCGACGATTCGCTGATGACCGACCAGTTGGGCGCACTGGCCCGCGCGGCCGAAGCGGCCGGCGTGATCGCCGGCTATGAAGCGCTTGCATGGGGCAAGCATGTGAAGACCTACCGCCATGCGTGGAAGCTCGTCAACGCGGTCAATCATCCGAATCTCGGGCTCGTGCTCGACAGTTTTCATACGCTGTCGCTAAACGATACGGTGGACGGCATTGCCGCGATTCCGGGCGAGCGGATCGCCTTCGTGCAAATCGCCGACGCGCCGAAGCTCGCCATGGACGTGCTCGAATGGAGCCGTCATTACCGCTGCTTCCCGGGCCAGGGCGATTTCGATCTGGCCGGTTTCACCGCGCAGGTCGTGAAAACCGGCTACAGCGGGCCGCTTTCGCTCGAGATTTTCAACGACGGTTTCCGCGCCGCACCAACCACGATCACCGCGGCGGACGGTCATCGTTCGCTGCTGTTCCTCGAGGAACAGACTCGCGCGCTGCTTGACGCCACGCAGCAGCCGCCCGGCGATCTCTATCAGTCGCCCGCCGCGCCCGCGCACGTCGGCTACCAGTTTCTCGAGTTCGCGGTCGACCACACCACCCGCGCGCAACTGGTCGACTGGCTCGGCAAGCTGCGCTTTCGCCAGGCCGGCCAGCATCGTTCGAAAGATGTGACGCTGTTTCAGCACGGCGCGGCGTCGATCGTGCTGAACGCCGAGCCGGATTCATTCGCCAATGCCTTCTTCCAGCAGCATGGTCTGTCGCTATGCGCGTCGGCGTTTCGCGTGGACAACGCCAGGCAGGCGTTCGAGCGCGCCGCCGGGTTCGGCTACGCGCCGTTTTCCGGTCAGATCGGCCCGAACGAACGCGTGCTGCCCGCCGTTCAGGCGCCCGACGGCAGCCTGAATTATTTCGTCGACGAAACACCGGACCAGCCCACCTTGTTCGAAGCCGATTTCGTGCTGACCGACGTCAATGGACCGACTGAAGTAGGGCCGCTTTCGCGGATCGACCACGTCTGCCTGTCGGTGCCGGCCCCTTCGCTGGATACGTGGGTTCTGTTTCTGCGCACCGCATTTGGCTTTCAGGCCGAGCCAGGCGTACTGGTGCCCGACCCGTACGGGCTCGTGCGCAGCCGCGCGCTGCGCAGCCGGGACGGATCGGTGCGCGTCATATTGAATGCGTCGGTGGATCATCACACAGCGGTGGCCGAAGCATTGCACACCTACCACGGCTCGGGCCTGAACCACGTCGCGTTCAGCACCGGCGACATTTTCAGCGCGATTCCCGAATTCGTCGCCGACGGTCTGCCGGTGTTACGCATTCCGCGTAATTATTACGAAGACCTGGCCGCCCGCTACGCGTTGCCCGACGAGACGCTCGAGGCGCTGCGTGCGCACAACATCCTGTACGACCGCGACGAACGCGGCGGCGAGTTCTTCCACGCTTACACCGAACAACTGGATCAGCGCTTTTTCCTGGAAATTGTCGAGCGACGCGGCGGTTACGACGGGTATGGCGCGGCCAATGCGGCTGTGCGGCTCGCGGCGCAGGCGCAGCGCCGTAAGTAACGGTTGGACTGCGCCAATTTCCCTCTCATCGGGCACAGCCCATGCTGCACCCGCTCAGGCGTGCACGCCGCACCGATATAATGGCGGTTGATCCACGGCCACTGCGGCGCGCACGCTGCCCCATGCGGGCGACACACGTTCCGTCGGCCGAATGAAACGCCAGGAGAGATATGAAGAAGTTTGCCGTAGTCCTGTCAGTTCCCCTCCTTCTCAGCGCTTGCGCGTACTTCCAGAAGAATCCCGATGCCGGGGAGCCCGTCACGGACACCAACACGCAGCGCTCGGTCAACGACGTGGTCGCCTGCCTGACTCAGGTGGCAACCAGCCACAACGCCGCGTTCAAATCCACCGCGATCCCGCAAGGCCAGATGCTCGACTTCGGCGATTCGAATATCGTCAAGGTGCGCAGCGACAACGGCGCGACCACCTACCGCTTCTACGCCGGCAAGCGTCACGTGGGCAATCTGTGGATCGAAGCGGCGAGCAAAACCTGCGCGCCGTAAGGTAATCAGCGGAATGATCGGGGGGATGTAACGATAAGTAACGGTTTGCCATGCCATCTTCGTGTCACGGTGTTACAGGACAATGATTCTTAAGAATCGTTTAAGTCTTCGTCTGCATCATCCACCCGTCACAACCCTCGCACAAGGTGCGGCCCAATGAACCAGCCCGATCACAACACGAACGACACGCCGGTGCCGGCAAAGCGGCCCACGATTCTGCGGCGTCTCTTGAGCCATCACGAGTTGGCCACGCTGCTGTTATTGCTGCACGCACCGATCGATGCCTCCGCGAAACCCGAGATTCCGCAGCTTCATGAAGCCGGCTTGATCGAAACGGTCTCAAGCGACGCGGGCGACTCGCATATTCGTCTGACGCATGAAGGTAATGCCGTGCTGCGCGGCCTGGGCGTGAAATAACCGGTCACTTGTCCCGTCACCCGGCACGCACCTTACGCTTGCCATACGCCGTACCCCGCCTCACGTAGTCCAATCGCCAATTCCACCTCCATATCCTGTGCGCCGCGGTAAGGCATTGGATTGAACACTTCATACAACTCGGGCACGAGCCGCAGGCCGTAATCGCGCACATAGCGATTTGCCTGAATGCCGGCCTTGTGCCGGTCGAATCTCAGATCCGGGTCCAGTCCCGTCATTCCCACGTACACGCACGGCTTGTCGAACCGGTAATCCGGATTCGCGCGGCGAAAGCGCGCCTCGTTCCAGACCTTGTCGTCGAGCGCGACGACATAGACATAGTAATGATGCCTGCGACGAACCATGTGCGGCAGACCGCTCAGCTGCGCGAAGCGGTACCGTGCAGCAGCATGCGGTACTCGGTCGGCGTGACGCCGACGGTCGCCTTGAATTGACGCGTGAAGGCGCTGTGGTCGGTGTAGCCGCAAAGCGCGGCGACGTCGGTGACTTTGTCGTGCGAGACCAGCAGCGCGGTGGCCGCATCCAGCCGTGTTTTCAGCAACAGCTGGCGCGGCGTCAAATGAAACACTTTGTGAAAGTAGCGTTCCAGTTGCGCCACCGACATGTCCGCCATCGCAGCAAGCTGCTTCAGATTCAGCGGCTGCACATAGTTTTCCTGGATGGACTGCACCACCGCGGCGAGCCGGCTATACGCGGGATGACGGCTCTCGTCCGCCTTCAGGTCGCGCGAGATGCCGGCGAGCCCGACCACCTTGCCCGCCGGATCGCGCAACGGCTGCTTGCAGGTCAGGCACCAGCCCGGCTGACGGCCGGGATACAGGTGCAGTTCCAGTTGATCGATCATCTGGTTGCCGACGTTGATGATCGCTTTGTCCTGTGCCGTGTAGATGCGGCCGAAGCGGCGCGGGAAGACATCCTCCGCGGTCTTGCCGAGTAACGCGGCTTTTTCCTTGAAGCCACAGCGCGAGACCAGCGTGCGATTGACCAGCGCGTAGCGCGCGTGCATATCCTTGACGAAGAACACGACGTCCGGCATCGCGTCGAACACGGGCTCGAGCAGCGTGAAATGCGACAACATGCCGGACAAGGTTGCGTCGTCCAGTTCGAGCGGATGAGCCAGCGTGTTCATCGTGCGGATTTCCGTGGTCGGTGCGCTCGATTATAGGGCCACGCCGGCGCCGACAATATCCGCTTCGGATTCGCGCCCGGTCTTCAGCGCCGCGAAAAATACGCCTGCGCCAGGCCGATCCAATACCGCACCCCGGCCGGCATGATCTCGTCGTCGAAGTCATACGACGGGTGATGCAAGCCGGACGCTGTACCCGCAAGCGGCGCATTGCCAATCAGCACGTAAGTCCCCGGCCGTGGGGAAAGGTGAAGCCATCGACTTCTCCGTCAACGACCCACGAGAGAAGCCGAGTCGGCTAGCGCTTGCCGCCCGCCAGCCGGCGCGCGTCCGGATGAGCGCGCAGCCGCCACATGGCGACACAGCCGAGCGCCGGGCCGATGGCCAGCATGCCCAGCCCAGCCTTCCAGCCGAGGTGCGCGACAACGTCCGGCACCAGATGAATACTCACGAGCGTCAGCAGAAATCCCGCACACGTCTGTGCCGTCAGCAAGGTGCCCACCGAGGACGGCTCGGCAAGCTCCGCCACGCTGGCGGAAAATTGCGCCGAGTCGGCGATGACCGAGAATCCCCACACGAAGGCCACGGCGATCAGCACCGGCATGGGCGCATCCGACAGCCAGCCGATCACCGCCGCGCATGACGCGCTCACCGCCATCGCGCCGATAGTGACGACGGTGCGTCCCACGCGGTCCGCGAGCCAGCCGCCGGCCCACGCACCCACCGCGCCGAACGCGATCACACAAAACGTCAGGGCTTCCGCGTGGGGGCGCGCATCGACCATGCCGTGCGAGGCGAGCGTTTGCTGCAGGAACAGGCCGAGCCACGCCCACATCGCATAGAGCTCCCACATGTGGCCGAGATACCCGAGATTGACGAGCCGCACGGCGGGGTCGCGCCATGCCTGGGCAACCTTGCGCAAGTCGATGTGAGTGGCGCGCTTGATGTTGGGGCCAACCTCCGCGAAGCCGATCGCGGCGGCGGCGACGGCGGCGAACCCTGCTGCCACGAGATAAATCAGGTGCCAATCGAGCCCCGGCATGCCGGCGACCAGATGCGGGCTGGCCGAACCGAGTGTCAGCGCGCCCACCAGCAAGCCGATCAGCAGACCGAGATCAGCCTTGGCCCATGTCGCGACGAGCCGCATGCCGACCGGATAAACACCGGCCATGCACATCCCGGTCAGAAAACGCAAGCCGATGACCGCACCGCCCGTGGGCGGCAATAACGCCAGCACACCCGTGGCGACGGCGGCTGTGAGAGCAGAACCCATGAACAGGCGCCGCAGATCGTAGCGATCCGGCAACGAGAGCAAGGCCGAAGCGATGGTGCCCACGACAAAACCCAATTGCACGGCGCTCGTCAGCAACGCTTCCTCGAACGGCGCGATCGTGTGCGAGAGCTTGATCACGGCAATCGCGGTGGTCGACGAAAACCACACGCCCATCGCCGCCACCTGCGCGAGCAGGACGATGATCAGTGACGCTGTCTTGCCACGCTGCGTGCCGTGCTGCCTGCCGTGCCCAGGCGACGGTTTCGGTTTGGCCGTGTTGATCACGGGAGATCGTGTCATGAACGACCCGTGCTCAAGCCGCGACCGACGGCGCAAGCGTGCCGACCCGATGAAATCCGCGACCGAAATAGATCAGGCCATCGCGATCGTCGGTGGTGCGCGCCGCCTTGATTTCGCAGAAGAACACCGTATGCGTGCCCACTTCCTTGACTGAAGCAATTTCGCAATCGAGCGCGCTCACGGCGCCGCGCAAGACCGGGGCGCCCGTTTCCAGACGATCCCAGACGGCGCTCGCGAAGCGGGTTTCGATCGGCACGTCTTTCGTCGCAAACTGCAGCGCGACGTCGCGCTGATCGGCCGAGAGCACGTTCACGCACAGGGTGCCGTTCTCGCGCATCACCATGTTGTTCCGGCTCGCGCGATTGATGCAGACCAGCAGCGTGGGCGGTTCGTCCGTGACCGCGCATACCGCCGACGCGGTACAGCCCGCGAGCCCGCTCGCGCCATCGGTCGTAATGATGTTGACGGCGGCACCCAGGCCCGCCATCGCTTCACGGAAAATCGCTTTATCTACCATGGTGGTGTCCGTTAGCTGGGATTTCATCGGTTCGTGCCATTCGCCTGGCATTGCTGATTCATCGCTGCTTCGTTACTGATACGGCACGCCTCAACCCTGCGCGCCTGGCGAGCGATACTGCGCCGCGGTGTGCGTCGCGGGCAGGCGAGCGCGGCCGAACAGCTTCTCGCGATACGTGCCGTCGCCATACGCGGTCTTGTAAGCGCCGCGTGCCTGCAGAACCGGGACGAGCAAATCGATGACGTCCTCGAAGCACTCGGGGACAACCGTGCGCGACAGGTTGAAGCCGTCCACGCCGGTCTCTTCGCTCCACGCCATCATCAGATCGGCGATGCGTTCGGCCGAGCCGACCCACGGCGTCTGGCGGCTGCCGAGCACCATCTGTTCGAGCAGCTTGCGGCGCGTCCACTGCGGGCCGGCCGCGCGGGTCATCGCCTCGACGTTCGAGACGATCGCCTGGCTCTTGCCCGTCTCGATCGGCTCGTCGATGTCGTATTTCGCGAAGTCGATCCCGAGCGACGCGGCAGCGTGCGCCAGTGCCCCTTCCGAGCTCACGTAGCGGCGGTATTCTTCGAACTTCGCCTCGGCCTCGGCATCGGTGCGTCCGACAATCAGCGTGGCGCCAAGGAATACCTTCACGTCGTCACCGAGACGGCCGAGCTGCACGGCTTGCGCGCGGATGTCGTCGACGATCTCCTTCACGGCCTCTTTCTTCTGGCCGTTCACGAAGACACACTCGGCGTGCGTCGCGGCGAAACGGCGTCCGCGTGTGGAAGAACCCGCCTGATAGAGCACCGGCGTGCGTTGCGGCGACGGCGCGCACAGATGCATGGCGTCCACCTTGTATTGGGGGCCCTGATGATGAATCACACGCACCTTCGACGGGTCGGCATACACGCCGCCGGCGCGGTCGGCGCGCACTGCTTCGTCATCCCAACTGCCTTCCCAAAGCTTGTAGACCAGCGACATGTATTCATCGGCGAGATCATAACGATCGTCATGCGCGACCTGCCCTTCGATACCGATGGCGCGTGCCGCGCTGTCCAGGTAGCCGGTGACGATGTTCCAGCCGATCCGGCCGCCCGTCAGATGATCGAGCGTGGACATGCGGCGGGCAAACAGGAACGGCTGTTCATAAATAAGGTTCGCCGTCACGCCAAAGCCCAGGTGCTCCGTCGCGGCGGCCATGGCCGGAATCACCAGCGTCGGGTCGTTGACCGGCACCTGCACGCCGCTGCGCAGCGCGGCGTCCGCGTTGCCGCCGTACACGTCATAAACGCCCACCACATCCGCAAAGAAAATGCCGTCGAACAGGCCTTTTTCGAGCGTTTTGGCATAGTCGACCCAGTACTTCAGTTCGGTGTAGCGGCTCGACTGGTCGCGCGGGTGAGTCCACATTCCCTGCTGGATGTGGCCCACGCAATTCATGTCAAAGGCGTTCAGACGGATTTCACGTGGCATGTCGACTCCTCGTCAGCGGCGAAAAGATAGCGAGCGATAGCAAGCGATAGCAAGCAGGTTGCGAATTCATCTCGCGGATGCCGTTTATTATAGTAGACGATAGACCACGATAAAAGAAAATTGGTGTCAGTGTTAACACGCTTGCCACAGAGAAAACGCGGGCCGTTTCGACGAGATCCGGGTGCACCGCTCCATGCTGAAAGCCGTAAAACGACCGGCCTGTATAATTTCGTGGACCTGAACTGTGTGAATTGCGCATGAACCGCGAACTGACCGATCCCACCACCGCCATTGCCAACCGCGTTCGGCTCGAGCGCGAATCGCGCGGTTGGTCGCTGGGCGACCTGGCGGAGCGTTCAGGCGTATCGAAGGCGATGATCAGCAAGATCGAGCGCGGCGAAGCGAGCCCGACAGCAACTCTGCTGGGGCGTCTTTCCGGTGCGTTCGGGCTGCAGTTGTCGATGCTGCTGTCGCTGGCAGAGCAAGCCGGGGAGCGGCTGAGCCGTGAGGCGGATCAACCGGTCTGGCAGGATCCCGAAACCGGTTATGTGCGGCGTGCGATATCGCCGCGCAATGGCGGCATGCTGGAGTTGCTGGAAGTCACGCTGCCGCCGGGCGTGCGCGTGTCTTACCCGTCGTCGGCCTTCGCGTTCCAGCATCAGCAGATCTGGGTCCGGCAAGGCACGCTGAGCTTCAAGGAAGGCGAGCTCACCCATGAATTGGCGGTTGGAGATTGCCTTCAACTCGGCCTGCCGGCACCGTGTACGTTTTTTAATCCAGGTACCGAGCCCTGTGTTTATGTGATCGCCCTCGTACGGCGATAGGCGATCACACGTCAGCGCCAAAGGCTCGGCGTCTCCCTTACCACTTCCAGTTCAGCCCAGCGACCCCGGTGTAGTTCTGCTCGTGATTGCCGAGGTCCACCGAGACACGCGCGAACACCGACGCGTGATGGCCGATCGCCCACTCGCCGCCGGTCCCCACATGCCCAATCGTGCGCGCGAGCGGCGTGCCGCCAGCCTGGTAGACATAGTTCGGCGCGCTCGCGAAGGCCGCGTTCACCGTCTGGCTCACGCTGCCAAAGCGCTGCTGCACGTTCGCGTCGACTTCCCACGTGTTGGTGCCGCCATCGCCGCGCTGCTGCGTGAACAGATAGCGCACACCCGCCACGCCGGTGGTCGCCGCCTGGCCCGTGCCCTGATAGACGAGGTCGAACAGGTTGCCGCCGCTCTCCCCGTAGCCCGCCTGGCCGTAGTGGCCGAAGCGCACGCCCAGATACGGCTGCAACGTCATGTCGTCGCGCAGATGCAGGCTCAGGCCGCCTTCGGCATAGGCCGTCGTCGATTGCGTCTGCACGCTGCCCTGCGGATTGCCGGACAGATCGCTGAATGCCACCGCGCGGTTGACCGCGTTGCTCCAGCGTCCCGTGCCGAGCATCGCCCGCGCGTAGAACGGTTGAGCCGCCGGCGTCCACGCACCGTAGATGAGCGCCTGCCAGCCATTCGCATGACCGCTCGCACCCGGCTCGTTGAAGCCGAGGTCGCTGTAGTCCGTATCGACGGCGACCCCCACGCGAACGTCGCGCAGCACCACACGGTCGTAACCGATCGTCAGCGAACTCGTGCGCACGTCGAGCGGTGAGCTGCCCTGCGACGCGTCGCCCGAGTTGTGCGCCTGGCCGTATCGCACCTGCGCCCACAGATCGTTCGACGGACGCGTCATCGCCGCCGCCGTGAGGCGGTCGCCGACGGCGTTCTGGAACGCCTCGGTGTTCTGACGCGCGACGCGCAGCAGGTTCGCCGCTTCGTCGCCGGCCATTTCCGTGAGCGCGGCGCGCGCGCCGGCCGTCGATTCCATCAGCAGCTTGTCGGTGATCGCGTTGCCTCCCGCGCCGCCCGCGTAGATGCGGTTGAGCGCGCTCGCCACCTGTAGCTGATTCTGGTTCTGACCGACGAGCCCGAAGCCCGAGAACTGCCCCGTCTGCCAGAACATCGACGCGATGTTCAGCGTCAGGTCCACTTCCTGGCCGGCGTAGCTGAGCGTCGGCGCAAGATACGCGTAGTCGGTGGAGACGCCCGCGAATTCGCCGGTGCGCGTGCCCGTGTAAGTCAGGATCGCGGCCGTCGTGTTCGGTTTCCACGCGTCGGGGCCGGCGTTGACGACGACCTTCGCGCCGCCATTGGCGCCGCTCGACACGAGATCGACGTCGCCCGCCACGGCCACGCTACCCACCTGGCCCGCGGCGTTCGCGCCGACCACGAAGGTCGAGCCGTCGTTCATCGCGAGCTTGCCCGTGATGTGCAGCGTGCTGCCCGGCGTCGTCGCCGCGAGCGTGCCGCCCGCGTTGATCGCGGCGTTGCCGGTCAGCGTGCCGCTGCCGAACAGCGTGCCGCTCGCGTTCACCGCGACGTTGGCCGCGGTGCCCGTGTCGACCTGCACGGTGCCGCCGTCGTCGACGATACCGAGGCTCGCGCTCGCGAGGTTCTTCACCAGACCGCCGGTCGAGACCGTCACACCGGCCACGTCGCCGTCGCCGGTCAGCGTGCCGCCGCTGTTGACCACCGTGTTCGAGACCGTGCTGCCCGAATGCACCAGCTGCACGCCGCCCGCATCGACGATGGTGGCGCTCGCCGTGCCGCCCGAGCTCACCACTTGCGTGCCGCCCGCCAGCAGCGTCTGGTTGGCGATGGCATCGGCCTGCACTTCTTGCAGACCACCGCCGCTCACCGTCGTGCCGGTGGCCGTGCCGCCGAACGCGACCTGCTGCACGCCGCCGCTGTTGACCACGGTGTTGTTAGCGAAGCCTTCGACCACACCGTCCACATACTGGAGGCCGCCGGCGTTGACTGTCGTGTCGTTGGCCGTGCCGCCGCCCAGCACGTTCTGCGTGCCGCCGCTGTTGACGACGGTCGTGCTTGCGACCCCGCCTTCATGCAGCGTCTGTGTGCCGCCCGTGGCGAGCGTCGTCGAGCTGGCGAGGCCGCCCGAGCTCACATGCTGCTCACCGCCGCTGGAGACCACGGTGTTCTGCGCCACGCCGCCCGAGGACAGATTCTGCGCGCCGCCTGCGACGGTTGTGCCGCTGGCGGTGCCCGCCACCGTCTGCGTGCCGCCCGAGGACACCAGCGTGTTCTGCGCGCTGCCGCCCGCCGCGACCTGCTGCACGCCCGTGCCGCTGATCGTCGCGCTCATCGCCGTGCCGCCCGTCGACACCGTCTGCGTGCCGCCCGCGATCAGCGAGCCGCGCGCAAGACCGCCCGCGGAGACGATTTCCGCGCCGCCCGTGCTCACGTGCGTGCCGCTCGCGACGCCGCCCGACAGCACCGTGAACGCGCCGCCGTTCTCAACCAGCACATTCGACGCTGCGTTGCCCGACACCTGGAACGAGCCGTTGGCGTTGCTGCCGCTCACCGTCGCCGAGGTGTTGCCGATGAAGGCCGCGCCCCCGCCTTGCGCGATGGTCGCGCTGCCCGCGCTCGTGACCGTCGCCGAGCCGCCGCTCGACACCGTGACGCTGCCCGCCGCGCCGCCGCTCGACACTGTGATCTGACCGCCGCTCAGCACCTGCGTGCCGCTCGCCTGGCCGCCCGAGGCCACGGTTTGCGTACCGCCGCTCGACACGACCGAACCCGTCGCATTGCCGCCCGACGAGACCGCCTGGCTACCGCCGCTGGAGACCGCCGTGCCGCTCGTCGACCCGTTATCGAGGACGATCTGCGTGCCACCGCTAGTGACGCTCGCGCTGTTCGCCACGCCGCCCGACGACACATACTGCGTGCCGCCGCTGCCGAGCGTGACCGAGCCCGCATTGCCACCGGACGACACATTCTGCACGCCACCCGCGCTCACCACCGTGCCGCTCACCGTGCCGCCCGACGCGACGTTCTGGACACCGCCGCTCGCCACCGTCGTATCGATCGCCGTGCCGCCCGTCTGCACGGTTTGCAGGCCGCCGCCCGAGACCATGGTCGACACTGCGCTACCACCGGCCGCGACGTCCTGGATGCCGCCCGAAAGCACCTGCGTGCCCGCCGCGATGCCGCCCGACTGCACGCTTTGCAAACCGCCGCCTGAGACGGCCGTGCCGCTCGCCATGCCGCCTGCGGCGACCGTTTCGAGTGCGCCCGCGCCGACCTGCGTGCCGCTCGCGGCACCGCCCAAGGACACCGTCTGCGTGGCGCCGCTGGTGAGCAGGCTGCCCGAGGCCAGACCGCCCGCCGACACCGTGACCGCGCCGCCGTTGCCAATCTGCGTGGCCAGCGCCTGGCCACCTGAGCCGACCGCAACCGTGCCTGCCGACCCGACCAGCGTGCCGCTTGCCACACCCGCGACCTGCATGGCACCGCCGTTGCTGACCGAGGTGGCGTCAGCCACACCGCCCGCTGCCACGTTCTGCGTACCACCCGCGCCAACCATCGTGCCGCTCGCGGTACCCGCCACCGTCTGCGTACCGCCATTGACAGAGGTGCCGCTCGCCATACCGCCTGCCGCGACGGTTTCCGTGCCGCCGCTGCCGACGAAGTCACCGAACGCGCTGCCGCCCGAAAGCACCGTGAAGCTGCCGCCATTCTCCGCGAGCACGCCCGAAGCGACGTTGTTCTGCACCAAGAACGCACCTGACGCGTTACTGCCGTTCAGAATCGTGCCCGACGTATCCGCGACGAGCGTCGCACCCGCCTGCTGGTTGAGACCATCGACCGTGCCGCCGCCCTGCAGCGTGAGCTGCGCGCCCGAGGCCAGCGTCGTGGTGGTCGCGGAGCCGCCCGACTGCACGCTTTGCTGGCCGCCCGCGCCGACGTTCGTGCCGCTCGCCGAGGCCGCGCTCGCAACCGTCTGCAATGAGCCACTGCCCACGCTGGTCGCATCCGCCACGCCGCCCGCGCTGACGTTCTGCGTCGCGTTGACGAGTGTCGTGCCCGTCGCCGTGCCGAGCACCGTCTGCGTGCCGCTGTCGAAGCTCGTGCCACTCGCCGAGCCGCCTGCCGCGATGTTCTGCGCACCGCCCGACACGACGGTGCCCGAGGCCACGCCGGAGACATTCTGCGTGCCGCTCGCGCCGATCGTCGCGCCATCGGCGCGGCCGCCGGCTGCGATGCTCTGCACGCCGCCGCCGTCGACGCTGCCGCCCGTCGCCGAGCCGCCCGCCATCACCGTTTGCAACGCGCCCGAACCCGCGACGGTCGTGCCCGATGCCGATCCGTAAAGCGTCTGCGTACCCGAGAGCACCGTGCCGTAGACCGCGCCCGAGACCACCTGGGTCGCGCCTGCGTCGACAGTGCTGGCCGAGGCGACGCCGCCCGCATCGACAGTCTGCGCCGCGCCGCCTTCGATATGCGTGCCCGAGACCCCGCCGTTCACGCCGACATGCTGGCCACCGCCCGACTGCACGTCGGTATCCGAGGCCGTGCCACCGGACAGGACGTACTGCATGCCACCGTCACCCACCAGCGTGCCGCTCGCCGTGCCGGCAAGGCCGACGACCTGAATGCCTCCGCTCAGCACCGTGCCCAGCGCGCTGCCCGCCATCACGCCCTGCGCGCCACCGCTGGCCACCGTGGTGCCGCTCGCCACGCCACCGTACAGAGTCTGCTGGCCGCCCGAGCCAACGCTCGTGCTGGTCGCGCTCGCGCCGCCATACAGCGCCTGCTCACCGCCGTCCGCGACGAGCGTGCCCACCGCGCTGCCCGAAACATTTTGCATGCCGCCCGAAAGGACCGAGCCGCTCGCGACAGCGCCTGCGTCGACTGTTTGCGAGCCGCCCGAGAACACCGTCGTGCCGCTCGTGCTACCGCCTTGCGCGACGTTTTCCGCGCCGCCCGAGCGCACCTGCGTGCCGCTCGCCGCGCCGCCCGAGGCGACGCTCTGCACGCCGTTCGCGCCCACTTGCGTGGCGTCGGCGCTGCCGCCCGAAGCCACATTCAGCGAGCCGCCGTTCTCAACGACCACGTTGCTCGCGACGTTGTTCGCAATCGAGAACTGGCCATTGGCGTTTTGACCGCTGACGTTCGCGCCCGTGTCCGTGACGAGCGCCGCGCCCGCCGACTGATCGACGTCCGTGGCCGTCGCACCCGCCGACACCGCCAGCGTGCCGCCGCTCGCCACCGAAGCCGAGCCCGCGCTGCCGCCCGTCTGGACGTCGAGCCGGCCGCCGCCCGCAACGGTCGTCGTGTTGGCCTGGCCGCCCGAGAGCACGGCCTGCGTGCCACCCGAGAGTACCGACGCCGAGTTCGACACGCCGCCGTCGCCGAGGCGTGCCACGCCGCCGCCCGAGATCACCGCGCCATCGAGCGTGCCGCCCGCCACCGCGCTCACGACAGCGCCCGAGAGCACCTGCGTGCCACCCGCCTCGCCGTTGTCGCTGACGAGCTGCGTGCCGCCCGAGTGAACCACCGCCGAGCTCGCCGTGCCGCCCGCCACGTTCTGCGTACCGTTCGCGTAGATCTGCGTGCCGGCAGCCGTGCCGCCCGCGCTCACGTTCTGCGCGCCGCCGCTCACCACCGTTCCGGTCGCCGAGCCGTTCACGTCCTGCTCGCCCGACTGGATCACCGTGCCGGCCGCCGTCGCGCCTGCCTGGACGGTTTGCGTGCCGCCCGAGATCACGGCGTCGGCAGCCGAGCCGCCTGCCGAAATCGTCATCGAACCCGCCGCCTGGACGACCGTGCCCGACGCCACGCCGTCCGCGTTCACGTACTGATTGCCGCCCGCGGCGACCACCGTGCCGGTCGCGCTGCCGTCAACATCCTGTTCGCCCGCGATCGTCGCCGAGACGGACTGCGCGCCGGCTGCCACGCTCTGCAGGCCGGATGCCTGCACGCTCGCGCCGCTCGTCACGGCACCCGTCTGCACGGTTTCCTGACCCGCACTGCCCACCACGGTGCCGATCGATGAGCCCCCCGAGAGCACGGTGAGCTGGCCGCCGTTCATGACCTGCACGCCCGACGCGACGTTGCCGCTGATCCGGAACGACGAGCCGTTCGGGCCGGTGCCCGAGAGCAGGCCGGCGGTGTCGGCGGTGAGAATCGAGCCGTTCTGTTCATTGACACCGAGTGCCGAGCCGCCCGCACTCAGCGTGAGCGCGCCGCCCGAGTTCATCGTCACGCCCGAGAGTGCGCCGCCCGACGAAACGGCAATCGTGCCGCCGTTCTGCACCGTGCTGCCGCTCGCGTGGCCTCCTGCCTGCACCTCCTGCGTGCCGCCGAGGATGTTGGTGCCGCTCGCGAGACCACCCGCGCTCACCTGTTGGTCGCCGCTATAAATCGTCGTGCCCGAAGCGAGCCCGCCCGAGACGATCGACTGCGTGCCGCCCCTCACCGAGGTACCGCTCGCGACGCCGCCGCTCACGTTCTGCAAGCCGCCCGACGAGACCGTGGTGCCGCTCGCCAGCGCGCCCGCCAGCACGTCCTGTTCGCCGTCTGCCGTGATCGTCGCGGCGTTGGCCACGCCGCCTGCTTGAACGGACTGGGTGCCGCCGGAAATCGTGTCGCGGGTCGTCACGCCGCCGTTTGCGACGATTTCGGTGCCACCCGAGCCGACCGAGTTCAAGCTGCCCGAGCCGCCGGCGAGAATCGACAGGCTGCCGCCCGACGAAACGCCGGTGTGCGTCGCCGACGTCCCTGCCGAGACGCGCAGCGCGCCGCCGTCGAGCTGCACGCCGCTGGCCGACGCGCTGTTGGCGAGCGTGACCGTGCCGCCGGCGAGAACCGTCGCCGAGGTCGTGCTGGCCGCGCTGCCGTTGACAGTCTGGCTGCCGCCCGCCGACACCATCGCGCCGACGCTCGCACCGCTCACGTTTTCGACGCCACCGCTCTGGATCTGCGTGCCCGAGGCGCGGGCGTATTGACTGATCGACTGGGTCGCGCCGCTGCTGATCACGGTGCCGCTCGCCGCGCCGCTCGTCACGGTTTCGTTCGCGCCGCTCGAGAGTAGCGTGCCCACCGTCGTGCCGCCGACCACGTTGACGGTCGTACCGGCCGCGGCCTGCGTGCCCGAGGCAACGCCGCCCGACACAGTCAGCGAACCGCTGTTGAAGACGGTGTCGTGGGTCGTGCCGCCGGAGATCGTCTGCGCGCCGCCCGCGATCACGGTGCCGCTGGTCTGGCCGCTGTAAATCATATCGGTCGCACCCGTCGAGACGATCGTGCCGACCGCCGTGCCGCCGTAGACGCGCTCGAGCCCGCCGCTTTCGAGCTGCGTATCGCTGGTGACGCCCGTTCCCTGCACGTTGACGATGCCGCCTGCGTTGACGGTCGCGTTGCTCGTCACGCCGCCGGTTGCGGTGAGCGTGCCCGAGTTGTTGACAATCGCGTTGTTGAGCATGCCGCCGCTCACCACGGCCGTGCCCCACGCGTTGATCGTCGCGTCCTGGGCAACGCCGCCCGAGACCGTGAGGTTGCCGCCGCTGCCGACCGAGGTCGCGCTGGCCGTGCCGCCGGCGAGCACCGTCAGTTTGCCGCCGTCCTCGGCGATGACGTTGGAGGCGTAGTTGCCGCTGATCGTGAACGTGCCGATCGAGTTCGACGCGTTGATGATGGTCGCCGACGTGTTGGTGACGAGCGCGCCACCCGACGCAATGCTCACGGTGTCAGCAAGCGCGCCCGCGTCGACTTCGAGGCGGCCGCTGTTGGCGACCGTCGTCGAGGTGGCGACGCCGCCGCTGTTGACGGTGGTGTTGCCGTACATGCCGACCGTGGTCGACGTGGCCGAGCCGCCGTTGAGTACCGTCAGGCTACCGTTGTTCTCGAGCACGACGTTGCTGGCGAGGTTGTTGGATACCGTGAAAGCGTCAATGCGGTTTTGCCCGTTCGTGATGGTCGCCGAGGTATTGGTGATGAGCGCGCCGCCCGAGCTCTGCACGACGCTATCCGCCGAGCCGCCCGCGTCGACTTCCAGCGTGCCGGCCGCGAGCAGTGTGTTGCTCGCGAAGCCGCCGCTGTTGACCGTGAGTTTGGCCGCGCCGCCGTCGAGCATCACGCCCGAGGCCACGTTGTTCGAAACGTAGAACGTACGGCCGTCGCTGGTCTGTGCGCCGACGATGGTCGCCGAAGTATTGGTGACGAGCTGGCCGCCCTCGCCTTGCACGATATCGCCGGCTGTGCCGTTAGTGTCCACCTCTAAAATGCCGCCCGCCGAGTACATGGTGTCCACCGCGAAACCGCCCGCGAGCACGCTCAAATGACCCGTGCCCACGATCTGCGCGTGCGAGGCGACGTTGTCGAAAATCGAGAAGCCGGTGCCGTCCGTACGCGTGTTGGTGCCCGAGGTCAGCGTCGACGAGGTCGTCGCGACGAGGCCGCCACCCGCGTTCTGCACGACGCCGATTGCCGTCGCGCCCGATTCGATATTGAGCGTGCCACCCGAATTGATGGTCGCCGCCGAGGCGTGGCCGCCCGCGCGCACGTCCACGGTGCCGCCGGTCGACACCACAGCATGGTTGGTCGCGCCGCCGGAGTTCACTGTCTGTGTCGCGTAGGTGCCGCTCACGGTCGTCGAATTCGCGACGCCGCCCGCGAGCACTGTGTCGGTCGAGGCAGGGCCGACCACTGTGTTGTTTTCGACGCCCGCTACGGTCTGCGACGCGAAGAAAGGATACGAGCCGCTCAGAAACGAGCCCGTTGCGCTGCCGCCGGCAAGAATGTTGGCCGAGGCGCCGGCGTTGATGTTCGCGGCGAACAGCACGCCGCCGCTCGAGACAGTGACGCTGCCGCCCGAATTGACCAGGGTGCCTGCGGCCTCGCCGCCCGCGACGATCTGGCTGCCGCCGTTGCCGACCGAGGTCGCCGTGGCCACGCCAGTGGCCGAGACGATCTGCGTGCCGCCCGAGTTGACGGCGGCCGAATTGGCCTCGCTCAACGTTGTCACGATCTGTGTGGCGCCGCTCGTCACCGTCGCGAAGAGGTCCAGGCTGTCGTCGTTGAGGTTCTGCACGCCGCCACTCGTCACGAGCGTCCCGACCGTGGTGCCGCCGTTGACGTTCTGTGTGCCGCCGAGCACCTGCGTGCCAGCGGTGGTGCCGCCGCTGCTCACGACTTCCGTGCCGCCCGCGCTGACGACCGTACCGCTCGAGCTGTCGCTGTTCAACACGTCGAGTTCGCTGCCGCTGGTCAGCACGACGTGGGTGGCGACGCCGCCGGTCACGCTGAGTGAGGAGCCGTCCGCGTTGGTACCGGAGATCGTGCCCGAGGTGTTCGCCGACAGCACCGAACCCGACGAAAGCACGAGGCCCGTGACCGTCGCCCCGGCCTCGATCACCGCGCTGCCGCCCGCCGAGACCGTCACGCCCGCGGCGCGGCCGCCCGCAGCGACGTCCTGGGTGCCGCCGTTCAGGACCGTGGTGGCCGAGGCGATGCCGCGAAAAAGCACGTCCTGCACGCCGCCGTTTTCGATCGTCGACGAAATGGCGAGGCCGCCCGAGCTCACGGTCTGCGTGCCATACACCGTCGACAAGGTCGCCGAGCCGCCGATAACGGGCGTTAATGCGACGTTCGTGTTGCCGCCCATCATGATCGCCGGCGCGAACCCGTTGCCGAGCACCGTCTGGCTGCCGCCCGCGTTGATCGTTGTCGAGGTTGCGGAGCCGGCGACGATCTGCAAGCCGCCATCGTTCACGGTGGTCCGCAACGTCGTGCCCGCCGACGCGACGTTCTGCACGCCGCCGTCGCTCACCGATACGTCGGTGGTGTGGCCAAATGCGCTCACGTTTTGCTGCCCACTCGTCACCGACTCGTTGGAGACGGTCACGCCGCTCGTGACGTTCGCGGTGTAGGTGGTGGGTGCGGGCGACGCCATGACCGCGTGCATGCCGACGAGCGAAAACAGGCCCGCGAGCAGGCGCGAAACACGGCTTCTGCGGCTACCGAAGACGTGGAGGCAGAATTTACGGCGAAAAGTGATCGGCTTCATGGTTGGAACGTGCGGTTATGTCGTTGCCTCGCGCAAGCGTGGCGCGAGGCAACGAAGGTCTCTCGTGGTATCCGTCTTTCTGAACTGGCGGAAATCGTTTTTGGGGTACGGCGATGCGTCAGCGCATCACGTCAGCGCATCAATGCCCCGTTGAAGCCGCAGGCGTGGCAGCGGCCCCGTCTTGCGAAGCAGCGTGCGCGCCGAAGCCGGGAATGCGCCGCAAGGTGCGCTTCACCTGCTCGGGCGTGATGAGCCGCGTGCATTCGAACTGGCGCGGCGTGTCCTTGTGGCGCGGACACCAGAAGAAGTCCTTGTGATCGAAGCGATGGCTCGCGTCATTCCAGCAGCCGTTGCACGCGTGGTAATTGATCACGCGATACGGCGTGTCGAATTCGTTGTTTTCCATCGTGAAGCCGCTGATCATCGCGACCGGCGTGCCGCACGCCCACGCGAGCCAGGCCAGGCCGCTGGACAGCCCGACGAAGAAGTCCGCGTGACGCAGCCAGCGCGCACGCTCCTCGAGCGGGTGATCGCCGGTCTGATCCTCGGCACCGTGCGGAATGTGGTTCCACACGAGGCCCGAACCGTGCGTCGCCTTCTGGTCGATGCAGATCACGCGATAGCCCTGTTCCTTTAGGAACGTGACAATCTCGCGCCAGCCGGTCGGATGATTCCAGTACTTGCACTGCGTCGAGCTTTGCACGGCGATGCAGACGTAGCGTTCCTCGATCGGACGGCTCTCGTCCTTGAGCATGATCTCGGGCTTCATCTCCGCCGGATCGACACCGAGAATGTGACCCGCCGTGCGATGCAGCCCGACGTGACGGAAGTCGCACGGCTGGAATACGTGGTTCGTATCGTCGAAGAAGAGGCCGACGTTGTAGGTCGCGTAATAGCGCTCGGGCGCAACCTCTTCGTGCGTGACGAATTCGATCTCGGGATACGCACGGCGAAACAGCGGCGCGATCAGCGCCGACATCGCGCAGGTGAGACGGCAGCCGTGCTTGCGCTGGAACTTCACCGCGTACGGAAACCAGCCCATCAGATCGCCCAGCGTGCCGACCGGAAACTGAATCAGCACCTCGCGATCCTTCGCGTCGAAGCGATGGATGAAGGCGGCGTCGGTCTGCTTGCCGCGCTGCTGGATCTGCACTTCGATCGGCACGAAATACTTCTTCGCGCTCGCCACGACGCCCTCGCCGATGTCGGTCTCAAACAGTACGTTGTCGGTCTCGTAGTCACGCAGCACGACATGCCATTCGCCTTGCGGCAACACCACGCGGCAGCCGTCGTTGAAGTCGAAGCGCACACCCTGCAGCGCTTCCTGCGTGGGCACGCGCGCGGGCCGTGGGAATGGCGGTTTGGACGGTGCGCCCGCGGACACGAGGTGAACGGCGGATGCGGATGCGGAGGTGGACGCGCTCTCGCCAGCCGGCACAGCAAGGATGTTGTGGGGAATCGAAGCAGTCATGAATCGGACCAGAACTGGATGAAAACCGGACGCCGATGCGATCGGAGACCGAACATGCGGGTATTGCTCCAGTTGGGTCGACTTTTACTGACGGACTGGCAGCTCACACGGCTCGCGAGATTTTCAGCCGGATTACAAGCCGCAGCAACGGCGATTTAAGGGCTTTTTTTGCTTCTAATCGGCATTTAGAAACGCGTGGCAATGCCATACGCGCACGTAATCGGCGGCGATTTAAAAAACTTTAGCCCTGATCTGTAAAAATATTTTTGCCCGGGCCGCTGTTCTTTTACTGGGCTTGCTTGGCCAGACCCCGCCTGCAAGGGGCGGGGGAAATGCACGAGCGAGCGTTTGACCGGTTTGCCGCACCCGGGTTATTAATCGCGCCGGCGTGCAAGCCGGTTATTGAGGGGGTGCGGCAAATCTTACCTTAATATAATCGCGACGCGCAAACCTTTGCGTCATTATTCATTGACCAGGGTTTTACCGTATTCCGGTGCTTTCAGCAAAGCTCGCAACCGCGCGTAATAAAGCGGCGCGCAGCACCTCAGTCAGGCGGCCGCATCGCAGACATGGGTCAATTGCAACTTGTATGAGGATGTCTTATTATTTTAATACAAGCACGTCGCGCGTCTCCATCACGAGAGCCATGATGAAAAACAACCAGGACGCGGGTTCAAAGGCAGTTCGACAGCCGCCTCCGGCAAACCATCCCATGCCAGCCAATTCCAGAAAACGCAGCACCGCCCAGCAACGCTCCACACCGGGCGCCGCCAGGCAACCTACCGCCGGGCAGGCTGCCGCCTCGGCTGTCCAACCGCTACTCAACCGCGACAGTGCGACCGCGCTTTATACGCAGATCGCCGATCGTCTGCGCACGCAAATCGACGAGGGCACCTTCGCAACTGACAGCAAACTGCCCGCCGAAAGCGAACTGACGCGACGTTTCGACGTGAGCCGCGTCACGGTGCGACAGGCCATCGCGCAGTTGCTTGCCGAAGGGTACGTGGTCAGCAAGCAGGGCAAAGGCACGTTTGTCTCGCGCAACAAGTTCGTGCACGACCTGAAGCCAATGCGCGGCTTCTACGATGCACTCGTCGCGCAAGGGGTCGAGCCGAAAACGAAGTTGCTCGAGTTCGGTCCGGTGGCGACGCCGGAGGCGATCAGGCAAGCCTTCGGCACAGACGAAGGCGAAGGCGAGTGCTTCCGGTTAAAACGGCTGTATCTCGTCGACGGTGAGCCGATCGCGCTCGTCGACTCGTATCTTCCGCCGCAGGCAAGCGGACTCACCTGGGAGCAGGTCAACCGCAATCCGATCTACGTGCTGCTCGAAAGCCTGCTTTCCCTGCCGGTCACCAAAGCGGAAATCCATATCCGGGCGCGCTCGGCCGGCGCATCGGTGGGCCAGGCGCTCGGCCTGTCGCCGCGTGCCGCGTTGCTCGTGATGGAGCGCGAATCGTTCGGCGAGAACGGCCGGCTGCGCGAGCGAACCTCGTTTTATATCCGCCCGGAAAACTACGAGTTCACGCTGAGCGTGCAAGGACCGCTGCCGGTCGGCTCGTCGATCAAGAACGTCAACGCCACCGCCGCGCACGATCACACGAAGTGACCGCGCGCAGCGGGCGGCCACGCGAAACAGCTGCGCGGCAAGCCCGCCGGAACCACGCCAGACGCCTAGCGATGCGCAGGCTTCACGTGTACCGTCGATGTCCCTTGCTGCCCTTGTGCGAATTCGGCGGACACGGGTTCACCGGCGGCGGCACGCAGCACGGTCAAGGTCTTCGCCTGCGGATCGATCTCGACCAACGCGCCCTGTGGCACGACGTCCGTCACGTCGCAATCGAAACCCGCCAGCATCGAAATGTTGCCGAGCGCCGCGCCTTGCGCGAGGATCGGGTTCACGGTATTGAACACGATTGCGACCGGCGCCATGTTGCGCGACTGCATCTCGTGCAGCATCCACGCACTTGCCACGCCGCCCTTTGCGGTATCCAGCACGAGGATCCGGCCAATGTACGACTGCCCCACGAGCTTGTGCGACGGGCGCGAAAACACCCCTTCCAGACGGTTCAGATCGTAACGGGCCGAGAAGCCGTCCTTGGCAACCAGCGCCTCGGCCGACACTTTGTTCCCGAGCGCGTGGCGCGCAGTCAACACGATTCTGTTCATGCGAGTTCTCCTGTCTCGGCTGCATTCACGCACGCCTGCATCGAGGCGAGCATCGGGGTATAGCCGTAGCCGCCGAGAATGTTCACCAGCTTCGCGCTGTTGGTGGCGAGATTTTTCCAGCCCTTGGCTTCGGACATCTCGCGCGCGTACGACTGGTAGAAGCACATGCCCGCGAGCACTGTGCCTCCCGCGCTTTCGATGCGGCGTGTGTAGCCGAACCGCTCGGCGTCGGGCGCCACCTGTGGGCTGGTAATGGCGAGCATCGGCACCTTGAACGTGCGGCCGTCGCAGATCTCGGCGAGCGCGCGCAGTTCGTAGAGGCTCAGTTGCGGCGCGGAAAACACCACCACGTCCACCTTCTTCGTGACCGCATAGCTGGCGGTGAGCGCCTCGACTTCCGCGCGGCCGACGCGATGATGCACCGGCAAGCTGTCGCCGCCGACGTCTGCGAGACGCATCGCTTCCGGCGTGACGCCGATCATGTGAAAGAGCGCGATCGAACCGAAGCTCGCCATCGCGGCGCCGAAATGTTTCAGCTGGTCCGAGGTCGGCGCGGCTTCGATGCCTTCGATGACCGGCACCTGCCAATAGTTGCCGGCGAGACGGCCGATCACGCCGCCGAGCGCGCCCCATTCGTTGAGCGAGCGTGGCGTGAAATCGACGCGAAAGCGCATCGTCGCGCGGCGCTTTTCGTCGAGGTGATAGCCATAGCGCGGCGTGCGCCCTGTGAGACCCGCGGAGAGCGCCGACGGACCGCCTTCGAAATTCGTGCGGGCGCCGCTCACCGAGTTCGAGTAGATCACGACGCCGGTGTCGCCGAACGCGACGTGTTCGCCGCGCGTGGCCGCGAGCACGGTCTGATAGTTGATGCAGGTGTCGGTCATGCTGACGCCGAGCCGTTCGAACGCGTGAATCGTGCGGCGCTCCAGTTCGATCATCCAGTCGCGCTGGCCGAGTTCGTTGGCCTTCGCGAAATCGGTGCCGCGCGGATCGGTGATGGTGGGAATGCATACGGTGTGGCGGCCGTCACTGAGTTCGGAAAGCCGCTCGAGCCACATGACGCCCGCCTGGCCGAGGCTTTCGGTATCGGCCATGATGTGCGCCTGGGTGACCGGCACCAGATCGTGAGCACCAAAAAATTCGCCGACCTGCACTTGATGGCGCATGGCCATTTGCAGGACCTTGCCTTGCTCACCGTTGAGCATGGCCGTCTCTTCATCGTTCAGCAGCATGGGCAGTCTCCGTACAGATTTCGTCACCATGGCAAGGCGTGGGCAGCGACACCTGCTGCGGTGCAGGCCCATGTCATTGCGATCTTGTATTATCTTGTATTAAGACAACAAGAGCGAATACTAGCGACCCGCCTTGTCGATGTCAACATCGCCGGACGGCGGTTTCTGCACGGATTCCCGATGAGGGCATGCCGTGCCGGTGCACACCCGGACAAGCCTCATCGCCAAGCAGCTTTCAGCACCCTCTTCGCGATTACGCTAGTTGACACGGGCGAAAGCCCGGCGATAGCATGCCTCTCGATGTATTGATACATGATCATACAAGATTCTGGCCACTTGTCTGACGCGGAGGGCCGGCATCCATGGCGCCCCGCTCGGAAGCGGGCTATAGCGGGACCGTTGCCACGCGCATCCCCCTCCCCATCGTTGCCGATGACGTGAATGCGCCTGCGCTCGCCATTCACGACGAAAGACAAATAAAAGGAGACACCGGTATGACCACCCTCCATATCCTTGCGCTTGTCCTGCTGGTCGTCATTTTTGCGATCAGCCTGTGGCGCGGCATCAACCTCGGGCTGGTGGCCATTCCGGCGAGCTTCCTGCTGATGCAGATCGCGGGCGTACCGCAAAAGCAGGTATTTGCCGCGTTCCCGACGGATCTGGTCTTGCTGATTCTCGGTGTGATGTACCTGTGGAATCTCGTGCGCGATAGCGGTCTCGCCGAACTGATCGTGCAACGGGCCGTCGCGCTCTCGCGCGGGCGCCCCTGGCTGCTGCCGTGGACCACCTGCATCCTCACCGCATTGATCTGCGCGCTCGGCGCGCTGCCGATCGCCGCGCTCGTCATCACGTTGCCGGTCGCGCTGGAGATTGCGCGGCGCGAAAACATCCGTCCCGCGTTGATGGGTATCGTGACCATCCAGGGAGGCTGCATTGGCGGACTGTCGCCGTTCAATCCATGGGCCAAGGTGGTCATTGCGCAAGCGGCCAAAGGTGGCGTGACACTGCTCCCCACGGAATTCTTTTTGTGCCAGTTCGCGCTCAATCTCACTTTCGCGCTGCTGGCCTTCTTCGCGTTCGGCGGTGCGGAACTGATCGCGCGCCGCCGGCCGCGCGATGCAACGACACAAACGGACCTCGCCGCGCCCTCCTCCCGATTGGCGCTCACGTGGCAGCAATGGACCGCGCTTGCTGCGCTGGTCGGCTTTATCGCGCTCGTATTGACCCGGCACGACGTCGGCTTGAGTGCGTTCTCGATGGGCATTCTGCTCAACATCGCGGTGAAGGCCGACGCCCGCAAGGTCATTGCCGATCTGCCGTGGAGCATGGTCATCATGATTTCGGGGATCCTGATGTATATCGGCATGCTCGAGACGGTCGGGGTATTGCAGGCAATCGGCGAGCTCCTGCAAAGCCTGGAGCAACAGTCACTGGTGCGAGTGGGAATGACTTACCTCGGCACGCTCATGGCGAACTTCGAGGCGTCGTCGGTGGTGGTGCTTGGACTCGTGATTCCGGTGGTGACGCACTCGCTCGCCCATGAGCCCTCTGCGTTGCTTGCGTCGGTACAACTGGCGCTGTCGGCTACCAGCATCGTCGTGATCACGGCCAGCCCGTTTCATCTGGGAGGCGGCCTCGTGCTGGCAGAGCTGCATGGCGACGACAAGACGTTCAAGGACCTGTTGAAGTGGACCGTTGCGTTGACGTTGTTTCTTCCTCTGGCGGCGTTTCTGATCCGGTGAGCTTCGACTGAACTGCGGGTTCGCTCCGAATGAGCTTCGGATGAAAAGCCGATTCGACTGGGTTAACCCTCATCAACCGCCCGTTGCGTAAACCGCGTCGCAAGCGTACCGTTCTATAGAACTATATAGTTCTATCGTTTCTCCCCGATCAAGGTACCGCTTCCGATGCAGTCCGCAGCCGCCAGTCCCGACATTTTTGCCACGCTTACCCGTCCCGACCGCAGCGGCGCGCCGAAGTACATGCGCCTGTCCAGCGTGCTGATGCAGGCCATCACCGACGGCCACTGGAAAGCCGGCGACAGGCTCCCCACCGAGGAAGAACTCGCGGTCCTGACACCCTTCAGCCTCGGCACCGTGCAACGCGCGTTGCGCACGCTGGTGGATCAAGGCGTCGTGGTGCGGCATCACGGGCTCGGCAGCTTCGTCGCCGAAAACGATCTGCGCCTGGAAGACCCGTGGCACTGCCGTTTCCTCGACACCGACGGCGTGAGCTTCCTGCCGGTCTATTCGAAGGTGCTGAGCCGCGAGCGCATCAAGACACGCGGCGCATGGAGCCGCTATTTTCCCGACGCGGGCGACAACCTCACGCTGATCACGCGCGTCATCAACGTGAACGGCGAATTCGACGTGCTCGTGCGCTTCTACATGGATAGCCGCACTCTGCCGCGCCTGTCCAAGGCATCGCTGCGCTCGCTCGACGGGCTGAATTTCAAGACGGTCATTGTCGGCGAACTGAACGTGCCGATCACCCGCATCACGCATGACGTGAGCCTCGTCAAATTCGACGCAGCCACGGCCGAGGTCATCGGCACGCGCAAGGGTGAAGCCGGACTTTTCATGCAGGCCGCGGCGCTGATGGGCGAAACCGCGTGCGTGTACTACCAGGAGTTTTCCATTCCGACAACCGATCGCGTACTCAGCATCCCCGATCAATTGCCGAGAATGGTTCATCAATCGCGCTAGCTTTTGGCTGGGGCGGCACGCCGCCCCAAAAAATTTTGCCGGGCGAGAACTATAGTCCTACATAGTTGGAGGAACAATGAAAGATTCGCAGAACCTGCTCATCATCATGTCCGACGAGCACAACCCCAAGATGCTCGGTTGCGCGGGCAACGGTATCGTCGAGACGCCGAATCTCGACGCCCTCGCCGCCCGCGGCACGCGCTTCAGCTCCGCTTACTGCGCGAGCCCCGTGTGCATTCCGGCGCGCGCCTCGTTCGCGGTCGGCAAGTACATCCATCAGATCGGCTATGCGGACAACGCCGACGCCTACGACGGCGACATTCCGAGCTGGCATCACAAGCTGCGCGATCGCGGGCATAACGTGACCTCGATCGGCAAGCTGCATTTCAAGCTGACGGGCGAAGACCACGGCTTTAGCGAAGAAATCATTCCGATGCACATCATCGAGGGCAAGGGCGATCTGATGGGCCTCGTGCGCAGCGATCTGCCGGTGCGCAAGGGCGCGTACAAGATGGCGAACATGGCCGGTCCCGGCGAGAGCCAGTACACGTTCTACGACCGCGAAATCGCCGCGCGCGCCCAGGTGTGGCTGCGCGAAGCCGCGCAGAAGCATGCGGACAAACCGTGGGTACTGTTCGTCTCATTCGTCGCGCCGCACTTTCCGCTCACCGCGCCGCCGCAGCATTTCTACAAGTACTACGACCGCGATCTGCCGCTGCCGAAGCTCTATCGCAAGGAAGAGCGGCCAACGCATCCGTATCTGGTCGACTATCGCGGCAGCTTCAACTACGACGATTACTTCGACGAGCACAAGCTCAAGAAGGCGCTCGCGGGCTATTACGGATTGTGTTCGTTCCTCGACGAGAACATCGGCCTCGTGCTGAAGGCGCTGGAGGACGCCGGCCTCACCGGCACCACGCGCGTGATGTACACGAGCGATCACGGCGACAACCTCGGCTCGCGCGGCATGTGGGGCAAATCGACGATGTTCGAGGAAGCGTCCGGCGTGCCGCTGATTCTGGCGGGTCCGGGCATCGAACCGGGCAAGGTGGTCGATACGCCCGTGAGTCACGTCGATGCCTATCCGTTTATCCTGCGTTCGGTAGGCGAAACCGATCCCGCACTGACGGAGGGTTTCCCTGGCGTGTCGCTGGAGGACATCGCCGACGGCGCGAAGCCCGAGCGCAACGTGCTGACGGAATATCACGGCATGGGCTCGGCCACCGGCGCGTTCATGATCCGCCACAAGCAGTACAAGTACGTGTACTACGTCGATTACCCGCCGCAACTGTTCGATCTCGCCAGCGATCCGGAAGAACTGGAGGACCGCGCCGCCGACCCGCACTATGCGTCCGTACTGAGCGAATGCCACGAGCGGCTGCTAAGGATCTGCGATCCGAACGACGTGGACCGCATGGTGCGCGAGCGTCAATCGGAACTGCTGGCGGCTCATGGCGGCCGGGAAGCCGTGATCGCTCGCGGCGACCTGGGCTTCAGCCCGCCGCCGGGCGCGCCGGTCATCTTCGACTGAGCCTGACGGCACACGCAACACGCCACGCGAACGAGAGCGTCATCAAGAGCGCATTCCGTTCGCGCAGCGGGTCGATCCATGGTAGGAGACATCGAAGTCCGGGAACGCGCGGCTCATCGAAACAACATGCCGGCCAGGCAGGCGCGCCCCGCACTCCAAAGTGAGGAACGTATGAACGTTTCGAATCAGAAATTCCAGTTCGCGTCCATCCTGTTCGTGTGCTGGTTCGCGAGCTACCTGGAGCGCTTTTTGATCAACCTGGCGCTGCCCTTTATCGGCGCCGAGTTCAAGATCGACGAATCCGGGCTCGGGCTGCTGCTGAGCGTGTTTTTCCTGGGCTACGCACTGATCCAGCTGCCAGGCGGCTGGATCGCCGACAAGATCGGCACCCGCAAGACCATCCTGTTCTCGGTCGCGATGTTCGCGATCTTCACCGCCGCCAGCGGACTGGCGTGGTCACTCACGGCGATGTTCGTGATCCGTTTCCTGTTCGGCATCTTTGAAGGGTGCTTTCCGACCGCCGCGTACAAGGCGGTCGCGGAAGGCTACGCGAAGAACGAGCGCGCGCGGGTCCAGTCGTTCATGCTCGCCACGAATCCACTGAGCCTCGTCGTCGCGCCGCTGCTCGCGGTGCCGTTGATCGCCTATCTGGGCTGGCGTGGGATGTTCCTCGGCGCGTCGGTAGTTGGGCTCGTCGCGTTCGCGCTGTACCTGTTCGGCACGCGCAAGTCGCATCCGGCGCCGAGCAATCAGCCGGTGGCGGGCGGCGCCTACGCAGCGCCACGCGGCTTTGGCGAACTCGTTCGCGACAGCAACATCTGGAAGATCTCGGTGATCAACTTCGGGGTCAACATTCTCATCTGGGGGTTTCTGTCCTGGCTCCCCTCTTACATGATGAAGGTGCAGAAGCTCGATCTCGTGCATGCCGGATTTGTCTCCGCGCTGCCGGGCGTCGCGGGCATCGTCGGCATGCTGGCGGGCGGCTGGCTCGCCGACAAGGCCTTCGCGGGCCGCGAGAAGTATCTGCTGCTGACAAGCGTCGTGCTGGCCGGGATCAGCCTGTTCGTGATGCTGAACGTACGGGATCTGCCGGTCGTCATTGCGTGTCAACTGGTGCTCGCCTTCAGCATGAAGATTTCGTTCATCGCGCTGTGGGCGCTGCCGCTCAAGCTGATCGAAGCGAAAGACATGGGCATGGCCTCGGGCATCGTCAATCTCGGGAGCCAACTGGCGGGCGTCGCATCGCCCGCCGTGATGGGTTTTCTCATCGTCGCGCGGCACGGCTCCTATGACGGCGCGTTCGCGTTCCTCGCCGCGTGCACGGTGCTGTGCGCGATCGTTACCCTGACGCTGCCGGGAAAGGAACCCGCTTCGCTACACCGCGAGCCCGAGCTTGCTGCTGAAAAGCAGTGAACAAGGCGTGGGGCGTAGCGATCGGTCAATGTCCGATGCGCAACGCCACCAGCAGGCGCGACACCATGTTGTAAGCGGCAATCGTCGCAACCAGTTCGAGCATCGCGGTCGATCCGATCTCTGCACAGACCGGATCGAAAATCGCATCCGGCACTTCGATATCGCGCGTCATCGCATCGACGAGCCGTAACACGTTGCGGGTGTGGGCGTCGATATCGACGATGGCCTCCGGCGCCAATCCCTGGCGCAGCTGCTCCATCAACGCGTGCGGCACGCCCGCGCGCTCGGCGTGGGGAACGTGCGCGTCGAATTCATAAGGCGCGTGATTCAGCACGGCAACGCGCAGGATGGTCAACTCACGCACACGCGGCGTCACCGAGGTCTTCTGGCGGATCGCCGTCAACATCGCCTCCCAGCCGTCGACGACCGGCGCACTGTTGAGCAGGATCTGGTATAGCGGCGAAATCTGTCCGCGCGCCGCATGGATACGGGCTTCGACAACGGCGAGTTCGGGCCGGGTTCCCGGTATCACCGGCGCAATTCTGGGCAAATCGGACATGGTGCTCCTCTGGCAAAAATGGTTGGCTCGAACGCGATGAACCACGACGGGCCACTATGGACCACTACGAGCCGCGATGAATCACGGCCGCCTATTCGAATCCATACAGCCGCGCCGGGTTATCCACCAGCACGGCGCGCCGCACACGCTCGTCCGGGCAGGCCTCGAATAGCGCGTCGATCAGATCGGCTTCGTCCGGCACGGCCCCGGCGACGTTGGGATGTGGCGAATCGGTGCCCCACAGCACACGCTCCGGTGCGGCTTCGATCAACCTCCTCACGCACGGCACGCCGTCCGCGAACGGCCGCCCTGACTGCGAGATGCGGTCTATGCCCGACACCTTGATCCATGCGTCGGGCAGCTTCAGGACCTCGAGCAGGAACTGGAAGTCACCATCGTGCACGCCCTTCGCGGCATCGATCCGCGCCATGTGATCGATGACGAACGGCACAGGCAGCACGGCCAGCCGCGGCAGCCATGTCTTCAGCGACGCGATGTCGGTATGCACGCAAACGTGCCAGCCAAACGGCAGGATGCGCGCGACCACCGCATCGAAAGCGTCCGGCGACGGCGCGCCGCCCAGGTGCGGCACGAAATTGAAGCGCGCGCCGCGCGCGCCCTGCTCGTGCAGCGCGCGCACATCCGCGTCGCTCGCGTCGGCCGGCAACAACGCGACGCCGCGATAAGCGCCGCCGCTGCGCGTCAACGCATCGAGCAAGGCCGAATGATCGTAACCATGACAACTGCCTTGCACAACGACTGCACGGCTAAATCCCAGCTTCCGATGCATGGCCGCCAGCGTTTCATAGGGCGCATCCGCGGGCGTGTATGAGCGCTCCGCGGCGTAGGGAAACTGCATGGCCGGTCCGAACACATGGCAATGCGCATCGCAGGCCCCGGCAGGCAATTCGCGCTTCGTACGCGAGACAGGTTCATCAGATCGAAAAAAATCCACCGACACAATAAGCTTTCCTTGGTGACTGTTTCTACGCCCCACGCCGCTCGTTCAGGTGGGACTGGCAATACGAAGAATCAAAAGAGCCATGCGGATGCAGCGAGTTTTTCGCGCCTCAAAAAACTGTACGCGAACGCTCTGCTCATCCAGCAGGAAGCCTGCATCATTGGCGATGCGGCATACGTAGGCAATGCTATAGTTGGCATTTCAGATATAAACTTTTTCTATATCCCGATGGACCTCAAGCAAATCGAATATTTCCTGCGCGTCGCGGAGTTGCGCAGCTTTTCGCGGGCGGGGGAACTCCTCGGTATTTCGCAGCCATCGCTTAGCCGGCAGATCGGTCTGCTCGAACAGGAACTGCGCCAGCACTTGCTGTCGCGCAACGGCCGTGGTGTCGAACCGACCGAAGCAGGTTTGCGCCTGATGGAGCATGCGCAGGCTCTCCTCGCACTCGCTGCGCGAACCAAAGAAGACCTGCAGACATTCCGCCGCGCGCCCACCGGGAAGGTCACCATCGGCTTGCCGCCGCGTATCGCGCGGGTGGTCACGGCGCCGCTGGTGGCGCGCTTTAGCGAAGTCTTTCCGGATGCGTCCATCGCCGTGGCAGAAGGCCTCAGCACCGCGGTGCGCGAATGGTTGCTCGCGGGCCGTGTCGAACTCGCCCTTCTCTACGATCCGCCGGCGTCGCCGCAACTCGCTTACGAATCGCTGTTTCGCGAAGAACTGGTGCTGGTCACGGCCAAGGCTGGACCATTGCGTCTTCCCGCACGCGTGAAGGTCGACGATCTGGAGAAGTATCCGTTGATTCTGCCGAGCCGGCCGAATGCGATCCGCAATCTCGTGGAAGGCGTGTGCCGGCCGCGCGGCGTGCAGTTGAAAGTGGTCGCGGAAGTCGATGCGGTCGAGACCATGACCGAACTCGCGATGCAGGGTCAGGCATGCGCGGTCCTGCCGCGTTCGGCAACGCATGGCGCGGCATTGAGCGGCGCGCTGGCGATCGCTGCGCTGGTGTCGCCGAGCATCAAAAACAACCTGCTGCTAGCCACGCCTCGCAATCGTCCGAGCACCCGTCTGGCGGACGGAACGGCCGATCTGATTCGCGCGCTCGATATTGCGAGCCTTTTCAAACCTGGCCGGCCTTGACGTAGTGCAACGGCGTCGAGCCGCCGTTGACCACGTTGACTCGCCCGTCAGGAAGCGCCGCTCTTATCCCAGGGCGTGTAAAGATTGAATACGTCCGCGCCATACCCGGCCACCTGCCCCAGCACGGGCGTCAGCATCGACAGTGTGGTCGGCGCAGCGAATTCGATGAGCATCCAGCATTCAATCGGCGCGCCGCCGTCCGCCGGGCGGCTCGCGAAAATCCGTAACTGCGCGATCCCCTGCAACGCGGCGACACGCTCGCGAGCCTCGGCAACGAAGGCTTGCACCTGGTGCGCCGCTATGCGCGCGTAGCGGGCCACCAGCAAACGCGCCAGCGTGTGCGGCGGCACACACGGCGCCGCGCCTGGCCAAACCTGCATCACCTCGACCCGCATGCGGCCGCCGCGCGCCGTCCGCGCGAGCAGCCGTCGGCTCCATGGCGTTGAGTTGGCGCCTGACACCGCCCGGTAGGCGGGTTCGTCGAGCGCCGCCAGCGAGTTCAGATCGTAAGCGGCGAGCGATTTGGGAAAGCCTTCCACGGCGACCCATCGGAAGCCGTTCACAAAGCCGGGCAAACCCCGGCGCTGCGGCAGATGTTCGGTGTCGTACCAGTCCGAAAACTCTTCTTCGAGTCCGCTGGGCGGCTCCATCAATGCCAGCATCAAGCCCATCTGCGATGTCATATCAAACCACCTTGCGGCGCGCCTGCGCCACCGTAACGACGCCGCTGACGAGGCACAGAAAGGCGAGGAACAGCAATCCCTGCGCATAGCTGCCGCCCGGGCGTCCCTTGATCCAGCCCACCGCATACGGACCCACGAAACCCGCCAGACCGGCGAGCGATGTGATCACGGCGATCCCGGGCGCGGCGTCCGATTGCGCCATGCGTTCGGTGACCAGCGCGAAGAAAGGCCCCTTGATGCCGTACAGACCGAGCGAGGCCAGCGACAATGCGGCGATTTGCGCGGCGACCGAGTGCAGCATGATGCAGGCGCCCAGACCGAGCGCCGACAGGAACGCGGGAATCGCGGTGTGCCAGACACGTTCCTGGGTCCGGTCGGAATTGCGGCTCCAGAAAATCGTCGCGACACAGCCAAAGCCGAAAGGAATCGCGACCAGCAGACCCGTCTGGATATTGCCGAGCCCGGGCGTCTTCAGGATCAGCGGCAGCCACAGGCTCAATCCGTAAGTGCCGGCGGTCACGCCGAAGAAAATCACGGCATAGGCGAGCAAGGTCGGATTGAAAGCGAGACGCCAGCGCGAACCCGTATGGGCTGCCGGCACGTGCTCGCTCTCGAGTTCGGCGAGCAGCCAGCTACGTTGTTCGGAGCTCAGCCAGTGTGCCTGCGATGGCGAGTCGGTCAGCCAGAACATGCAGGCAAGGCCCAGCAACACGGCAGGAATGCCCTCCAGCAGATACAGCCACTGCCAGCCATGCAGCCCACCGACGCCGTCGAGTTCGAGAATCGTGCCGGAAATCGGCGCGCCGACAAAGCTCGACAGCGGAATCGCGAGCATGAAAAGCGCCATCATGTTCGCGCGATGACGCCGCGGGAACCAGCGCGTCATGAAGAAGATCACGCCAGGGAAAAGGCCCGCCTCGGCCATGCCGAGCAGAAAACGCACGGCGTAGAAGCCGTGCGCGCCGCTAACGAACGACGTGCAGGCTGACACGATGCCGATCGTGATGAGAATGCGGCCCAGCCACAGGCGGGCGCCGAAGCGTTCAAGCGCAAGATTGCTGGGAATCTCGCACAGGAAATAGCCGACAAAGAAAATCCCCGCGCCGAGCGCAAACGACTGCGACGTCATGCCGAGATCGCGGTTCGCGGTGAGCGCGGCAAAGCCGACGTTCACGCGGTCGAGATAGGTCACGAGAAAGGCGATGATGAGCAGCGGCAGAAAGCGTGCGCTGATACGCCGGATCGTCGCGGCTTCGAGCGAGCCTGAGTCGGCGGCGCTCGGCGTTGACGTCAATGGATGGCTCATGTCGTGAGGTTTCTCCGAGGTCATCTGAATGTTCAACCTGCGCCGGTATTGTCGCTGTCGATTTTGAACGTGGTGAGCGTCATCGCGACCATCGTGTAGTAGCCGCACGCCGCGATCAGTTCGACCACGCCCCGCTGACCGAAGGTTGCGACAGCCATCGCGTAGGTCGTGTCGTCGAGCGACTGCTTTTCGAGCAGCGTTCGCACGGTCGTGTAGGCGGCCAGATCCAGCGGATCGTCGAGGATCGGGACTTTGTCCGCGGCGAGTCGCGCCAGCGTGGCGGCCGGCATGCCGGCCGCGCGCAGCTTCGCTTCCTGCGCGGACCAGATATGCGCGCAATGCCACTGCCCGCCGACAATCAGCGCGGCCAGCGCCACCACGCGCGGCGGCAGCGACACCTCGAAACGGATCGCCTCTCCCAGACGTTGTGCGTGGGCGGCAAGCGCGGGGCTGTGAATCCACGCGGTCAACGGCAACGGCGCCTTGCCGCGCCGGCCACCCACCGCTTCTTCATACACCTCGCGTTGGGCGGCATCCATCTTTTCGGGTGTCAGTGCATCGATACGCATTCACGTCGTCCTTTTGCTCGTTTGCCAGGTCAGCGGGCCGGGTCGACGCAACTGCGCCAGGCATTGAACCGCTGCAAATCTAGAAGGTGTGACGCATGCCGAGTCGCACGGCGCCTTGATGATTGTTGCTCGACGGCGTGGCCAGATCGAGCGACGCCACAGCCGGCCCGCCATTGGAATTGCGGCCGGAGGCGTGCTGGTAGGCACCGATCAGATAGAGCGTCGTCCGCTTCGACAGGCGGTAGTTTCCGCCAATCGCCGCCTGATTGTATGCCGCTCCAGCGTCGCCGTTGACCGAGCCGCGTGTCACGCGATTGAGCGCCGTATAGACCGACGCCGCCGTCGTCAACTGGTAGCCGAGGTTGAGTTCGACACTGTTGAACGTGGCGGTGCCGGACAGGTTCGCTACCGCGCCAAGATTGCCGGAGTCCGCACCGAGATTCTTGAAGCGGCTATTGGAGTAGTTCACGCCGACGAGCGCATTGCCGAACCGGTACTGACCGCCGGCCACGAAAATCCGCAGGCTGCCCGCGGACGCATAACCCGAGTAAATCGGCGAGGCCTCAGCGGCGGGCGCATTCGCGCCATTGTTGTATGCCGACGCGTACGGGTCCTGCATATCCGAGTACGACACCGCAAGTTGCAGCGCGCCGTTGGAGTATTTCGCCCCGGCGCCGAAACCGGAACCCTGGTTAAAGCCGCCTGGCTGTCCACCGAAACTGAACATGCCGCCGAACGTCAGGCCACCGTAGTTGGCGCTCGTAAACTTGAGCACATTGTTGACCCGGAAGGTGTCGTAGAGATTGTCCACGTCGCCTGCGTGCGCGCCGAACGAGCCGGCCCACATGCCCGAGGCCACGATCGAATTGCCGACGAAATCGACCATCGACGCATATTGGCGGCCCAACGTCACCGAACCAAATCCGCCCTTCAGCCCGACATAGGCAAGGCGGCCGAACTGGAGGCCGTTCTGACCGAGCTTGCCGGTATCGGTATCGAAACCGTTTTCCAGGTTGAAGATCGCCGACAGACCGCCGCCCAGGTCTTCGTTGCCCAACAGGCCCCAGCGGCTGCCCAGTGGCGTGCCGGTCGTGCTTGTCAACGCAAATTGCTTCGCCCCCTTGGCATTGCTCACGTAATTGAGCCCGTTGTCGATCAGCCCGTACAGCGTCACAGTGGATTGCGCATGGGCCGCGCCGGCAAATGCGCCGAGGGCCACCGATGCCACAAAAAACCTTTTCACTAAAAGTCTCCAGATCTCTAGATTTTCTATTGCCACGTTTCTTTATCGCCACGCCGGGCGTTCGCTTTTCAGCGACAAACGATGGCGACTGCCCGTCTTGCCACACGCGGCACGGAGCGTTCAGAAGGCGTCAGCCCCGCTCACACGTCGCGCGCCGCGACTCGTCCCCGTTTTGATTTCCTGATCGAGTCGCGAATGGACTGCCGCATGATTAGCGATTCGCAGCCACTGAACAATGCTATAAGGATTATTTCAGATATGCATAAATGCTATATCTTGAGACGTGACCGGACCAATCCGTTGACTGAAGGCCCGTGTCCGCACTGCGCGTGCGGCACTATCGTGAGTGGAATTTCGAGCGCGAAGGCGAACGCATCGCGATATCGGCTTCGGGGTGGCTGAATGTCAACAACGCGGAATCGATTCTCGATGCGGCTATCGCCGTCGCGGGCATTGCACACATGGCGAACGTTGCGATGCGAAGTAATCGATGCCGAGCGCAGAAAGGCCTTCGGTCGGGCAACGCAGATAGTCGCGCTTGCGCTGGGCGGCGACTTCCGCGGTAAAGCCGAGATCGATGACGAAGGTATGCGTCGGACTCTTTGCGAGCCACACGTAATAGTCCATCGGCATCAGGCCGTCGTGCGCGTCTGCGCCGATGAAGTCGTCGCTGCGCGCGGGGCCAGCGCGTGCGCGTTGCCGCGCTCAGGCCGCCTGCTTTTGCACGCCCTCTTCGCCTTGCCGCAGATGCAGCAAGCGATAGCCGCTCTTGTAAACGGGCTGCAGCCGGAAGTCGTTTTGCGGCTCGATCTCGAGCAGCAAGCGCAGGCGCGACACATGACTGTCGATCGTGCGGGTGAACTCGCGGAACTCACGACCCCACACCATCGCGAAGATATGGTCGCGCGACAGCACACGGCCGATATTGGAAAAGAACAACGACGCCAACCGGTATTGCGTACCCGATAGCTGCACCGGCTGACCGCGCAGCATGACGAGCTGCCGATGCGTGTCGAAACGGTAGGGGCCGACATCGAAATTCGCGACACTGAAACGGTCCGGATAGGCACGGCGCAGCAACGCCGCCACGCGTTCGCGGAACTCGCCCGGCCGCAACGGCAGCGTCACATACTCGTCTGCGCCGCTGGCAAAGGCGCGCACTACGCTCTCTTCCGACGTCTCCGCCGAAGCAAACACGACGGGCAGCCGGTCGCCACCGACCGCGCGCACCGAGCGCAGCACCTCGGCGCCGGACAGGCGCGAGCCTTGCCAGTCCAGCACCAGCAGATCCACGGTGGAACGGGCGAGCGCCTTTGACATGGTCAAACCATCGTCGTAGACCATACACGTATGGTTGGCGTTCATGAGGACCTTTTCGATCGATTGACGCATGACGGGGTCACGCTGAAGGATGGCAATGCGCATGGGATAACTCTTAACTGATAGCTCGGACGCGATTCTCAGAGGGACGCCCAAGTCATCCCATAGGAGCATTCCTAATTTGCGTCCCAATCGCCCCGCTCCGACAGGTGGACGCGGCATTCCTACACTCGACGGCTGCGGCTCGCACGACGTGCGGCCTTCGTCGTCCGGGCGTCGTCGAAAGGACAGGTTTCGGGGAACTTTTCCCCATCTAATTAAACACCTCCCGAAACAAATGGCTTCCGTCCTGTAAAATCTCGGCCCTGGTCCCAGTCGTCACCGCGTTTACCCTATCCGGGCAGGCGCGGCGGTGTCCCGTGCTCTACCCAGCGCTTGCCACACTTCTCGCCCGACGACCGCCGTATTTCCACACGCCACGTGTGGTTCCCAATTAAAGACAAGACACAAGCAATGCAAGCGACCAATCTGGGTGGAGCGCAGGCTGTCACCCCACGCCCTCTTGGGCGAAGCGATTACAAGACGCTCGGCCTCGCCGCGCTTGGCGGGGCGCTGGAGTTTTACGACTTCATCATCTTCGTATTCTTTGCGCCGGCGATCGGCCAGTTGTTCTTCCCCGCCGCGATGCCCGACTGGCTGCGTCAGGTGCAGACGTTCGGCATCTTTGCCGCGGGCTATCTGGCGCGCCCGCTCGGCGGCATCATCATGGCGCACTTCGGCGACCTGTTCGGCCGTAAGCGCATGTTCACGCTCAGCGTGCTGTTGATGTCCGTGCCGACGCTGATGATGGGCCTGTTGCCCACCTACGCCAGCATCGGCGTGATGGCGCCGGTCCTGCTGCTGCTGTTCCGCGTGATGCAAGGCGCGGCGGTGGGCGGCGAAGTGCCGGGCGCGTGGGTGTTCGTGTCCGAGCACGTGCCCGAGCGGCACGTCGGCTATGCGTGCGGCACGCTGACGGCCGGCCTCACGGCGGGCATCCTGCTCGGCTCGTTGATCGCATCGGCGGTGAACCATCATTTCGCACCGGCGGAAATCTCCGCCTACGCATGGCGCATCCCGTTCCTGGTAGGCGGCGTGTTCGGCATGTTCTCGGTCTACCTGCGCCGCTGGCTGCATGAGACGCCGGTGTTCGCCGAGCTCAAGCAGCGCAAGGCGATTGCCGCGGAAGTGCCGCTCAAAGCCGTGCTGCGCGACCATGGCCGCGCCGTGATCGTGTCGATGCTGCTCACGTGGATGCTGTCGGCCGCGATCGTGGTCGTGATTCTGATGACGCCCACGCTGCTGCAGAAGCAGTTTCACATCGCTCCGGCCACCGCGCTGCTGGCGAACTGCGTGGCGACGCTGTGCCTGACGATCGGCTGTGTGATGGCAGGCTCGATCGCCGGCCGGATCGGCGCGGGGCGCACGATTTTCATTGGCGGCCTTGCGTTGGCCGTGACGTACTACGTGATGTTCCAGCAGCTTGCCGTCGATACGTCGGCACTGGTGCCGCTCTACGCCGTGGCCGGTCTCTTCGTCGGCGTGATTGGCGCGATTCCGTTCGTAATGGTCAAGGCGTTCCCGCCGATCATTCGTTTCTCCGGGATCTCGTTCTCGTATAACGTCGCTTATGCGGTGTTCGGCGGCCTTACGCCGATCGCCGTTTCGCTGATGATGAAGTCGAACCCGATGGCCGCGCCGCTGTATGTCGGTGCGATTTGCGTTCTCGGTGCGCTGGCTACGCTGTTTATTAAGGACGCGCCGCAGACGCGCTAAGCGGGGTGTTCGTAACGGCGCGCCGCGTGGTGCGCCGTTGTTTGCATCGGCTTCGCGGCTGGCGTTTACGGCAGCTTCGGCCTTTCGGGCCTTTCGGGCCTTTCGGGCAGTTTCGGCGGCATCGACACTTCACGTCGGCCCGAAACATCGTGCGACGTATCGGCCTACGATGTGTTGCATGAACTCTCCCAATACGTCCTTCACGCCCGCCCTCAGCCGCATTCTCGCGACCGTCAGCGTCGGCTTCGTCGTCACGCAACTTGACGTGACTATCGTCAACATCGCGCTGCCGAAGATCGGCGCGGATCTCCATGCGAATGTCGCGGGTCTGCAATGGGTCGTCGATGCGTACACGCTCGCGTTCGCCGTGCTGATGCTCTCGGCGGGCGCGCTCGGCGACCGGCTCGGCACGCGGCGCATGTACGCGGCCGGCATCGTGTTGTTCGCGCTCGCGTCGCTCGCCTGCGGATTGGCGCTCGATGCCACCATGCTGGTCGCGGCGCGCGCGATTCAGGGCATCGGCGCCGCCGCCATGCTGCCGAACTCGTTGGCGCTGCTCAATCAGTCATACGGTCACGATCCGAAGCTCCGGGCGCGTGCCGTGGGGCTGTGGACCGGGGCAGGCGCGATTGCGATCGCGGCTGGACCGGTGGTCGGCGGCCTGCTGATCGCGGCATTCGGATGGCGCAGCATCTTTCTCGTCAATCTGCCGATTTGCGCCGCCGGTTTGCTGGCAACTTTGCTCTGGGTGCCGCGGCCTGACGCCGAACCGAAAAATGCGCAACGCGCGGGGGCGACCGGAGCTGGGGCTCCATATCAAACTGGAACGGGTGCTGGAACCGGAGCCAGGGCTGGTGCTGGTGCTGGTGCTGGTGCTGGTGCTGGTGCTGGTGCCGGTGCTGGTGCTGGTGCTGGTGCCGGTGCCGGTGCCGGTGCCGGTGCTGGTGCTGGTGCCGGTGCCAAGCTTGGCCCACGTGGTCTTGATCTGACTGGCCAGATCCTCGCCATCGTCGCGCTCACCACCTTCGTCGCCGCCGTGATCGAAATGCGGCCGCTGGGGTTCAGCCATCCGCTGATAATCGGCGGTTTCATCGTCTCGCTGATCGCAACAGGCGCCTTCATCGCCGTGGAATCGCGCGTCGCGGCCCCGATGCTGCCGCTCTCGCTCTTCAGCAAGCGCACCTTCAATGCCGCGGTGCTATTCGGCATGTGCGTGAATCTGACCTACTACGGCATGGTGTTCGTGCTGAGTCTGTATCTTCAGCGGGTCCGCGGTTATACCCCGCTGCAGGCGGGCCTTGCCTTCTTACCGTTGACCGGCGGCTTTCTGGTGTCGAACGTGGCGAGCGGCTGGGTGGTCGGGCGCTTCGGCGTCCGTGTGCCGATGATCGCCGGCGCGATCACCGCGGGACTCGGCTATGGCCTGCTGCATTTCATCGATGCTTCCACGCCACTAGTCGGCTTGCTGCTGCCCTTCCTGCTAGTCCCGTCAGGGATGGGCCTGGCGGTCCCGGCGATGACGACCGCCGTGCTCGCCTCCGTCGACGCAGAGCGCGCCGGCACTGCGTCTGCCGTGCTGAATACCGCCCGACAAGCAGGCGGCGCGGTGGGTGTCGCCGCTTTCGGCGCGTTGGCGGGCGGCGCGGCCGCCACGCAGATCGTCTCGGGGATGCAGGTCGCGACCGCCGTCTCAGTCGGTCTACTGGTGCTCGGAGGCGTAATGGGCTGCCTTGTACATCCGGAGCCGCATGCGTCGTCCTCAGAGCCGCACAAGACTGGCTCTGGGCAAGTGGGCGAATCGCGCTGAGCGTCTCATGGCTTTGACCGGCGCGTGGCGAATCGGCGAATCGGCGAATCGGCGAATCGCACGAAGCGTCTCACCCACTTCGTCGAAAGTACAAAAAAATGCCCCCGCGATGCCTACGCACCGTAGGGGTCATTTTTTAGCGCTAGACGGCGCGAGCAGCTGCAATACCCTCGCACTAGCGCCACACGATTTACAGCGCCGCTTCCTGAATCGTGCCGGTGTCGATTGCGCGCTCGATCAGCCCTTCGTTCTGCGCCTTGACAATCGCGTCGGCGATCAGCTTTTCCGGCTCCTCGATCTCGGCCTTGATCGTGCTGATGAGGCCCGAAGCATCCAGCACCACCAGTGTTTTCGCCGAATCAGCAAGGCTGATGATCACGCGATGCGGCGTAGGCCCTTCGCCAAGACTTGCGCACAACTGCGTAACCTTGCCGCCAATGGTTTGCTCAAAACTTTGAATCATTATGTGCTCCCTTGATGACAGCCAGAATCAATATCGATAGCAACCCGCACAGACTACCTCAACTGCGTGATCAGAGACTCAGTCCGCCGCGTGGCGCACGCGCGCCGTCGATGCTGATACGGCCCGCTCCGGTCACGAACAACAGCAGGAAACCACCGGCGATACCGATGTTCTTCCAGAAGTGAATCACCATATCGCGTTGCAAGGCGGGATCGGTAACGTTCCAGAAATCGTGGCCCAGCACCGCGGTCGCCACGGCGTACACAGCCAGGATGAGCGCGAGCGGGCGGATCTTGAAGCCGACGATCAGCAGCAGGCCGCCGAGCGCCTCGACCGCGGTTGCAATCGGTGCGGCGACCTGAACGAAGGGCACGCCCTTCGAATGCAGGTAGCCGACGAAGCCCGCATAGCCCAGCAGTTTCATCACGCCGCCCCACAAAAACAGCACGGCAAGAGCGATACGCGCGATGAGGATAACGCCGGAATCGACGGGACGCGTCATGAGGGGCTCCTGTAAATGAATAAGCAGCAGACCCTGCCAGGCGGCCGCAGTTCCCCACTTTGCGCCTGGGAATAGCCACGTTGCCCGCCATTTCCAAGTGCGGGTCCGAGCGAACGGCGCAATCCGCGCCGTCTCAGCGGAGCAAAAAAGGTGTCCGAGCGGCTCAGCAAGCGCCCGATTCCGCGTGACGCGCCACGGCTCGTGCCGCCATGCTCATGCCCGAGGATACGTCGCGACCTCGATCAGATTGCCGTCCGGATCGCGGCAGTACACCGAAGTCATCTTGCCGCGCGCGCCGTCGCGCTCAACCGGGCCGGCCTCTATCTCGACACCCTGAGCGAGCCAATGGGCCTTGACCTCGGCGGGACTCGCAGTGGTGACAAAGCACAGATCGGCGCTGCCCGGCACCGGCTCGCGCCCGGTGAACCACGCGACCGTGTCCGCATCCGCCGGACGCAAGTTGATTTTCTGATTGCCGTACGTCATCGCCACGCGCGTGCCGGTGCGCGATTCGAACTCGCTGCGCCGCATGCCGAGCATGCGCGCATACCAGGCCGCGCTCGCTTCCACGTCGGCGACATTCAGAACGAGATGATCGAGACTGTCTATCGAGAAGCTCATAGGTTTCGTCGCCATGGAGACGGGCTACTGTTGCGGCGCATCCGGCGCGAGCAGGACGCCCTTGGTAAAAACGAAGCAGCCGTAACCGCGCGCTTCACCGGTTGCGATCACGCAATAAGCGTTGCGCGCCCGCTCGTAGAAAGCAAAACGTTCGACCGACGCAAACGGGACCTCACGCCCTTCCGCCGCATTGATCTCGATCTGCACTTCGCGCTGAACGGCCGGAATCGTATTCGGCTCGCCTACCACTTCCATCCGCGAGGCAGGGTGTTCGATGAAGGTATCCAGCGGCATGACCGAAAGAATCGCACGAATCGCGCGCGGTGCGCTCACGCCGTCGAGTCGCAGCAGCTTGCCCAACACCGTCTGCTGCGCGACGGACGCGCCCGGGAAGTTGGCGTCGCATACCACCAGTTCGTCGCCATGTCCCATCGCGCGTAGCGCATGCAGCACATCGGCATTTAGCAGCGGGTCCAGATTTTTCAGCACGCGTTGTCTCCTTGAGTTCTTTTGGGCCCTTGCGGTCCGTTTTTGGTGGCTAGCTGCCCGGGTCCGAAGGCTGTGTCCTTGTAGCGCTGTCCTTCCAGCGCACTGAGATTGATTGTAGCAAGACCGTAGCGCACGGTCCGGTGCTGATGCCTGATCGTCAATCCGCTGTTGCGCACGAAGCGCCAGGCCGATTCTGACGACATTGCCACCGCAGCCATCCGACCAGCGCGAGCAGCACGAGACCCGCGCCACCCAACACCGGCTCGCGCCAGGCCAGCAACGCAGTGAAGGTGAACGCGCGCGCACCGGCCAGCAAAGCGAAGCCGGCAATCGCGCTGGAGAGCGCGTCGACGGCGCCCGCGAGGCGCGCGACCGTGAGAACAACTCCAGGAGCCGTGGCGGCAGCGGATTCGTGCATGATCGTCTCCGTAAAAATCGTGGCTGGTCAGGCGGCGGCGGGCACCTGGTCGAGGAAGCCGGTCACCGCCTGGAGGCGGCCGTGTGCGTCGAGCACGCCGAAGTCGGATCCCTTCACGATCGCCTCACCGCCCGGCGTGGTGAGTGCCCACGAAAAGCGCAGCCGGTTCGCGAAGCCGTCGACTTCCGTCGTGCGGCGAAACGTGTGATGCGGAAAACGTTCATGCACCGCACGAATCATCGCGTCGATACCATCGTGGCCCGCTCCTGCCAGCAGCGGATCGCGATAGTCGGCATCGGCTGCCCATGTCGCCGCGATCAGCTCGCGGCGGCGCATTGCATCGGTTTCATTCCATGCGTCGAAATAACGGTCGATCAGATCGGTATGCGCATTCATCTCAAACTCCTTGATTGGCATGACTGAGCACTACGCTCGGCAGACACGTTGTATGCGGCGGGCTCGGAGTAAAGATTGGCGCCTCGATCGCAGCGCGTCGATTACGTGGGAGGTAAGCATCCGGATGCACTACGGTGATCCACGCCCTTTACCCGCCGGATTGGCCATCCGGCCGAATCGTCACAGGCGGCGTCAGCCGCTAATCTCGTTGGGCTAACGGGAGCCGCGCAGCGTTGACACGCGGCATGTGATGAACTGAACGGGTGCGGACACGAGCCGCTTTTTAAATATGGTTTTTACGCTTGCAAGATCGTATCCACCAGGATACACTCATCAGCAAATCGGTTCACCGCCTGTGTACACGGTCAACCGCACCGAGGAATTCGACAGTTGGCTTGCCGACCTCGCAGACTTAAGAGCGAGGGCAAAAATCCTGGTGCGGGTCCGGCGTGCGGAGCGAGGTCATTTCGGCGACGTCAAGCTGCTGGAAGACGGTGTGTCCGAGATGCGCATCGATTGCGGTTCCGGCTATCGGGTCTACTTCGCGCGCGAAGGGCGCTCGGTGTACCTGCTGCTCTGCGAGGGCGATAAGTCCTCACAGTCAGCCGACATCAAGCACGCCAAATCAATGTGGGCAGCAATCAGAAAGGAATAGTCATGAGCAAAGTCAAAACCGCACGGTTCGACGCATCGCACTACCTCGATAGTGAGGAGATGATCGCCGAATATCTCAACGCAGCGCTGGAAGAAGGCGACGCTGACCTCCTCCTCGCCGCGATCGCCGATATCGCAAAAGCACGCGGCATCGCGAAGGTTGCGGCCGACGCTGGGCTCGGGCGCGAAAGCCTCTACAAAACACTCGCGCCCGGCTCCAAACCGCGCATGGATACCGTGTTCAAGTTGCTGCGCGCGTTAGGCGTCAAGCTCAACGCCGTGCCGGAAGGCGTGGCGCACGCCTGACTCGCGCTCGCCGCGTTCGTCGCCTGGGACAACGCCTCAAATGTGCTGCGTATTTGTGGATGATCCTACGTTTTCTCGGATATTCCGGGTCTGCCCGGGTCTGCCCGGGTCTGCCCGGGTCTGCTCGGGTCTGCTCGGGTCTGCCATTACCTCTCAAGTAATGGATCGCTCACGCGCTTTGGCTATCATCGGCAACATGAACACACTCTCTCTCGCGCAAACCATCCCGTCGAACGTGCCGACGGCAAGCCGCACGGTCGGCGATCTGCTGCGTGAATGGCGGCAGCGGCGAAGAATGAGTCAGTTGCTGCTCGCCGCTGAAGCCGATATTTCAACGCGGCATCTGAGCTTCGTCGAATCAGGGCGCGCGGTGCCTAGCCGGGAAATGGTCATGCACCTCGCCGAGCGGCTCGACGTGCCACTGCGGGCACGCAACGCACTGCTGGTTGCGGCGGGTTATGCGCCGCTGTTCCGCGAGCGTCCCTTGACAGACCCGCAACTGGCCGCCGCGCGCGAGGCAGTGGAGTTGGTGCTCAAAGGTCACGAGCCGTATCCGGCACTCGCGATCGACCGCCACTGGACCATCGTTGCCGCGAACAATGCGCTTGCGCCACTGCTTGCGGGCGCGAGCCCGGAACTGCTGAAACCGCCGGTCAATGCAATGCGACTGAGCCTGCATCCGGAAGGTATCGCGGCGTCGATCGTCAACTGGCATGCCTGGCGCGCACACGCGCTGTCCCGGCTCCAGCGGCAAATCGACGTGAGCGGTGACGATACGTTGAGCGCACTGCGCGATGAGCTAGCCACGTACCCCGCTCCACCCGGCGCGGAAGCGGCCGACCACGACGACACCGCGATCAATCAGGTCGCCGTGCCGCTGCGGCTGCGCACGCCGATCGGCGAGCTGTCGTTCTTCAGCACGACCACGGTATTCGGGACGCCGGTGGATGTAACACTGTCGGAACTTGCCATTGAAGCGTTCTTTCCCGCCAACCAGCAAACGGCGGCAGCATTGCGCGAGTTTGCCGAAACCCAACGCGCCGAGGGCCAACGGGCATGAAACCGAAGCCGTGAAGCCGTGAAGCCGTGAAGCCGTGAAGCCGTGAAGCAATAGCATGGCAGCGGGACCGTAGAATCCCGGCAACATGCACACCGAGTCGTTACCGCTTGCACCATCATCCAAACCACACGGAGACACATTTGATCAACAACGGCCCACTGGTGCGCCAGCTCGGTCCAACCGACCGTGATGCCTACTTCCAGCTTCGGCTGCGGGGACTAAAGGCACATCCGGAGTCATTCGGTCAAAGCTACGAGGAAGCGCTATCCAAGGGCCCAGCACGGCATGACGCGATGTTGCAGGGCGCACGCGCTGCCGAAGGCGACTTTTTGCTCGGCGCATACGCGTCGGCCAATGCGCCGCTGATCGGCGTGGTCGGATTGCTGCGCAGCCAGAGTGACAAGGAACGGCACAAGGCCTCCGTCGTCGGCATGTATGTCGCGCCGGAAGCTGCGGGCCGCGGCGTCGGGCGCGCATTGCTCGACGAGTTGCTGGCGCGCGCGACGCAAATAGAAGGCCTGCGGCAGATCCAGTTGATGGTGGGCAGCCAGAACGAGGCAGCCCGCAAACTCTACGAGTCGCTTGGTTTTCGCAAATACGGTTGCGAGATCGGCGCTTTGAACGTCAACGGAGTATTCCACGACGCCGATCTGATGGCGCGCTTCATGTGACAGCTATCGGGTAGAGATCCGGCCGCCCTGCTTAAGCGCGCGATCCGTGCTATCTTTTTTAATTACCTTTCCGCCACACCAACCCTGAAGCGGCTCACCCGCCGTTCTCGGGCTACCTTCGATTTGCCGCTCGTCAGTCAAATACCATGTCCGATCTTTCCACTTCGCTTCCGCGCGTGCCTCGCCGTTTCGACATCAATCCGAAACCGCTAGGCGCCGCGCTCGTTCTAATCGCGCTGGGCGCAGTCTATCTGGCGCAAACCGTGAGCGGCCGCCAGGCGGCGCTCTACATTGTTGGCGCATTGCTCGGCGTGTCGCTCTATCACGCGGCGTTCGGCTTTACCTCCGCATGGCGGGTCTTTATCGCCGACGGCCGCGGCGCCGGTCTGCGCGCGCAAATGCTGATGCTGGCGCTCGGCGTCCTACTGTTCTTTCCTGCGCTCGCCGCAGGCACGCTGTTCGGCCAGCCGGTGGTCGGTCTGGTCGCGCCGGCAGGCACGTCCGTGCTGGTCGGCGCCTTCATGTTCGGTATCGGCATGCAGTTGGGCGGCGGCTGCGCGTCCGGCACGTTGTACACCGTGGGCGGCGGCAGCACACGCATGATCGTCACGCTGGTGGCGTTCGTCATCGGATCGGTTGTCGCTACCGCGCACATGCCGTTCTGGACCGCGTTGCCGTCTCTCAAACCGCTTTCGATGGTGACCGCGCTCGGAGCCGGCTGGGCCATCGTGTTGAATCTGATCATGTTCGCTGCGATCGCGGCGCTCACCGTATGGGTTGAACGACGCCGTCATGGCCGGCTGGTCAACGAACCGCTGCGCGAACCGCACGCGTCACCGTGGCTGCACGGCCCCTGGCCCTTGTTCGTCGGCGCCATCGCCCTGGTCTTGCTCAACTTCGCGACACTGGCGCTGTCCGGCCGCCCTTGGGGTGTGACGTCGGCGTTCGCGCTGTGGGGCGCCAAGCTATTTGCCGCATTGGGTATCGATGTGGCCAACTGGCCATACTGGGCTTCTCACGCCAACGCCGGGGCCCTGGCCGCGCCTGTTACACATGACGTCACCACGGTAATGGACATCGGCATCGTCCTCGGCGCGATGACGGCCGCGGCACTCGCCGGCCGTTACGCGCCGGTCTGGAAGGTACCGGCCCGTTCGCTGATCGCGGCCGTGGTCGGCGGCCTGATGCTCGGCTACGGAGCCCGTCTGGCCTACGGTTGTAACATCGGCGCCTATTTCAGCGGCATCGTGTCAGGCAGCTTGCACGGCTGGTTGTGGCTGGTCGCCGCCTTCGCCGGCAACGTGCTCGGCACGCGCCTGCGCCCGGCATTCGGCCTCGCAGTCGAACGGGTCCGCGCCAGCGGTTGCTAGAGGTTACAAATGCGGCCTCATTTGTAACTGGGGCCCCACCAATCTGTTACATCTCCAATGTGTCCCCATAGCAAGGTCAACGAACGGTATTTATTACTTTTAATTGATCTCGCTTTCTATTTCCTTTCCGGGTCATTCCTGAATTTCCCGTTGCCGCCCGCGCCTGCGGCTTTCCTCGGACAAATTACTCCAGCCCCCATCGCACAAGGGTTTCCACGGATTAGATGGAATTCTCAGGGCGTGAAAACCCCCCCAAGCGCTCTCTATTACAAGTCCGTGAAAGACTTACCGATATTTGATGTATCTTTTTGAGATATTTTTTTGAGAAGGGATTGATTTCTTGTTTTACCCTTCATACAATTCGACCCAAGCTGTTACGAAATGTAACGCGATGTATCAGGTGGTGACATGTAGCCGGAGGTTCTCGTTTCCGGCGAGGCACAAAAGACATAACGGCAAAAAAAGCCGACATAGTAATTCGGGGCTTCGGAAACACAAAAAAATGGACCGTAGCAGCGAGACGCTGGATTCAATCCGCGAGATTAACTTGTCTTACATCATGCTCGCGCAACGCATGTTGCGTGAGGACAAACCGGTCGGGATGTTCCGACTGGGACTGTCGTCGGAACTGGCTGATTTGCTTGCTGGGCTGTCGCTCGCGCAGATCGTCAAGCTGGCCGCTTCCGATCAGCTTTTATGCTTCTTCCGTTTCAACGACCACGCGATGTTGTCGGCGTTGACGCAAACGACGAAGCACGCAGCCGTTGCACCGACTCACGCGGCGATCCTGCTTGCAGGCCAGCCTGCTGAGCAGTTTGCTTAATCGAGGTGACCGCGATGCTCAAGCGTAGCCTGACAGAAGACGCGCAAGAAGTTTTCCGTGCGATCGCGCTGATTGAACTCGGCGCGCGCATGCAAGTGCTCGAAAGCGAATTGACGCTTTCGCGCGACCGCATGATCCGCCTGTACCGCGAGGTGAAAGGCGTATCGCCGCCCAAGGGCATGCTGCCGTTCTCGGCGGACTGGTACATGACGTGGCTCGCAAATATCCACGCTTCGTTGTTCTACAACACGTACCTGTTTCTGAAGAACGAAGCGCGCTGCTCGCACCTGGATGCGCTGACCAAAGGGTATCGGCTGTATCTGGAACATTGCCAGCACAGCGAAAGCGAACCGGTACTGGATCTGACGCGTGCATGGACGCTGGTGCGTTTTTTCGACGCCGATATCCTGCAACTGACCAAATGCTGCCGTTGCACCGGCAAGTTCGTCGCGCACAGGCACGATCTGCAACACAACGTGGTGTGTGGCGCTTGCCAACCGCCATCGCGCGCCGGCAAGACCAAGAAGGCCGCCGCCGCTCGCCAGGAAGCGCTCGAAGCCGCACAGATCGCGCAAGCCGCCTAAGTTGAGTTTGAATCGATGAAGGCCGGTCCAGCCTGATTCGAACTGAAGCAGCCCGGAAGAAGGTCCGCCACCGCGCGGACCTTTTTAATTTGTGCTTCCCGCGGTCAAAGTCGCGGCCGGACCTTGGCGCGGCGTGAGCTGGTTCTTCAACCCGGCATCACGTGACAGACGCCCCCCCAACGCCCAGTCAACCCACCAATCCCACCGTCTGCACCACCAGCCACAGGTTCGCCGCACTAATCACTACGAACAGCGACCAGGCGACGAGCCGCGTCGGCAGCCGGTTGGCGAATTCACCCATCAGCGAACGGTCGTTGGTCATGCGGATCAGCGGATAAAGCGCGAACGGCAGTTGCAGGCTCAGCACAACCTGGCTTGCGACCAGCAATTTGCCAACCGCGCCGTTACCCATCATTTGCACGCCGATCAGCGCCGGAATCAAGGCGAGTGCCCGCGTGATGAAGCGCCGCTGCCAGCACGGAATTTTCAGCTTAAGAAAGCCTTCCATGATGACCTGCCCCGCCACCGTGCCGGTGAAGGTCGAACTTTGCCCTGACGCCAGCAGCGTGATCGCGAACAGCACCGCCGCGAAACCCGTACCGACGATCGGCGCCAGCAGCTTGTACGCGTCTTCGATCTCGGTGACCTGATTGTGGCCGGTGGCATGAAACGCGGCGGCCGCGAGAATCAGGATCGCCATGTTGATCAGCAACGCGAGCATCAGCGAGACGATCGTATCGATGCGCGACATGCCGATCGCCGACTTGATGCTGGCCGAATCGCGCTTCACCGCGCGCGTCTGCACGATCGACGAATGCAGATAGAGGTTGTGCGGCATCACGGTGGCGCCGAGAATGCCGATCGCCAGATACATCGGCTCGCGGCTGCTGAGCGCCTGCCACGAAGGAATCAGTCCTTGTGCAACTGACGGCCAATGCGGCTGCACCAGCGCCAGTTCGATGATGTAGCCAACGCCGATCGTCGCGATCAAGCCGAGCATGATCGCTTCGAGATCGCGGAAATTCTTGCCCTTCAGACCAAGCACGATCAGCGTGTCGAACGCGGTCAGCAACACGCCGGTGGTGAGCGAGCACTTGAAGAGCAGATGGAAGGCCAGCGCGCCGCCTAGCACTTCGGCCAGATCGCAAGCCACGATCGACAACTCGGCAAGCAGCCACTGAAAACGCGCGACACCCGGTGAATAACGCAGCCGCGACAATTCCGCGAGATCCCGGCCGGTAGCGATGCCAAGACGCATGCTCAGGCATTGCAGTGCCATCGCTGCAAGGCTCGACAGCATGACGACGAACAGCAGGCTGTAGCCGTAGCGTGAACCCGCTTCGATGTCGGTGGCCCAGTTGCCGGGGTCCATGTAGCCGATCGAAATCAGCAGACCGGGCCCGGCGAATTGCAGGATTTTTTTCCAGAACGGCGCGCCCTGCGTGACGGCGACCGAGCCTTGCACTTCGGACGGGCAAAACGGCGCCGTGGCGGTGGTCGGTAATTTGAACTGCAATCCGATGCTCTCTTGAAGGGGACAAACCGCGGCGCTCCGTGCCGGACGCCGCGAACCGCCTCAAGTGTACAAAGAAACTTCCGGCAACGTTCCGTTCAGCGCATACCGGCCGACGTCGCGTACGCGATAGTCGAGCGGATCGTGCAGCGTGTGCACGCGCGCGTTGCGCCAGAAGCGGTCGAGCGCGAGCGGCGCATGCGTGGCGCGCGCGCCGCAGGCGTCGAAGAGTTTTTCGCTGACGTCGAGCGCGGCGCGGTGCGCGACGATTTTCGCCTCTGAAGTGGCGAGTGCCACATGTGCACGGGTTTCAGCGTCCAGAGCCAAGCCCTGTTGCCACGCATCTTCAAGCGCGTAGGCGGCACGCGTCGCCAGCGCTTCCGCGCTGACCGCCTGCAGCCGCATTTCGCCGAAACGCTGAATCAGGTAGGGATCGTCGGTGGCTTTGTCGACGCCGGAAGAGATCCACGGCTTGCCATGCTGCGTGACGTAAGCGCGTGCTTCTTCAAGCGCGCCCTGGGCGATGCCGACGAACAGATTGGTCAACACCTGCTGCGAGATCAGCGTGCGCAGGCTCGCGTACGGCGTGTCGGCCCGCTCCAGCACCTCATGCGGCTCGACCTTGACCTGCACGAAGGAGACGCTGCCGCTGTCGGTCTGCCGCTGACCGATCGGATTCCAGTCTTCATTGACGGTGATGCCTTCGCGCGTGGTCGGCACGACGGCAAACACCGGTTTGCCGGTGGCCGGATCGTGCGCGGACACCGTCATCATGTGTGAGCCGCGCGTGCCCGAGCAAAAGCCTTTTTGCCCATCGAGACGATAGCCGCCGTCACCGGTTGCATTTGCAACGAGCCGCGTGTCGAGCGGATTGACCGCATTGCCCCACCACCAGCGCCCTTCCACGGTGCCGCCCAGATAACGGGCGCGTTGTTCCGGATTGCCCCATACATTGACGCTGACCACCTGCAGGCACGTGAAGCCCAGCAAGTGCGCGAGCGCACTGTCGACTCGCGCGATCTTGCGAATCGTCTCGTAGATCTCGGGCCAGCGCGCGCCGGGACCGCCGAATTCACGCGGCACGGCGAGCGTCAGCAGACCCGCGTCGGCGATCCATTGTTTTTCCTGCGCGGCGTGGCCACCGTCGCGATCGCGCTCGGCCGCATTGGCACGCAACGCGTCGAGCAAGCCGCTGAGATCGCGCACCACGGGCGCAGCGCCGGCTTGCAAGTTTCCCAGTGCCTCGGGATGACGAGGTTCGTTCATGCAATGTCCACGTGAAGAAGTTTGGCAAGCGAAACCGCAATTATGCGCGCTGCGCGAGCCGTCGCACGAAGCGGTCGCCGACGAACTGCACCGCCGTCACTATCACGATCAGCAACACGATCACCGTTACCATCACGGTGGTATCGAAACGCTGGTAGCCGTAGCGGATCGCCAGGTCGCCGAGGCCGCCGGCGCCGACCGCGCCCGCCATGGCCGAGGAACCGATCATCGCCACCACGGTGATCGTGAAGCCGCCGAGAATGCCCGGCAGCGCCTCAGGCAGCAGCACGTGCCAGATGATGTGCCGGCGTTGTGCGCCCATTGCCTGCGCGGCTTCGATCAATCCGCGATCCACCTCGCGCAAGCTCACTTCTGCCACGCGCGCAAAGAAAGGAATGGCCGCGATGCTGAGCGGCACGATGGCCGCCCATACGCCGATCGTGGTGCCGATCAGCAAACGCGTGAGCGGCAGCAACGCGACCAGCAGAATGATGAACGGCGTGGAGCGGAACGCATTGACGAGCGCACCGAGCGTGCTGTTGACCACGCGTTTTTCAAAGATGCCGCCGCGCGTCGTGGTGACCAGCACCAGCGCAAGCGGAATCCCGACCAGGGCCGCGACGAAGGCGGATACACCGACCATGACGATGGTGTCGCGAATGGCATCGGCGAGTTCCGAGAGCCAAAGATCAGACATAGCCGAGCACCTCGACATGATTTGCATATTGACGCGCGCGCTCGAGCAATGTCGCGATCTGCTTTTGCACGGTGATGTCCGCCTTCGCGCGCACTTGCGCCGACATCACCAGACGCCCTTGCGCATGGCCCTGAATCCGGTCGATGCCACCATGCACGAAGCTCACATGGCCACCTTCCAGACTCAGTGCGGACGTCAACCCGCCGAGATCCGGCTCATTCGCATTACTGCCGGTGAAGCGCACGTCGAGCAGAATCCGCGCATCCGCTTGCCCGATCTCGTGCAACGGTTTGACGCGCGCGGCAAGGTCCGCCGGCAGGTCATGCACCAAGGTGCGCAATAGCGCGCGAGTCGCGTCATGCTGCGGATCGCCGAACACGCGCCACACCGGACCGGTCTCCACTACTTCTCCGCGTTCGATCACCGCCACCGCATCGCAGACTTCGCGAATCACCTGCATCTCGTGCGTAATCAGCACGATGGTCAGATTGAGCCGCTGATTGATATCGCGCAGCAATGCGAGAATGGCCTGCGTCGTTTCAGGATCGAGTGCGGATGTCGCCTCGTCGCACAGCAGAATGTCCGGGTCGGTCACCAAGGCGCGCGCGATTCCGACGCGCTGCTTCTGGCCGCCGGACAAACTCGCCGGATAAGCGTCGCGCTTGGTGGACAGGCCGACCAGTTCGAGCAACGCGTCGACTTTTTTGTCGATTGCCGCTTTAGGCGCACCGGCGATTTTCAGCGGCAACGCAATGTTCTCGCGCACCGTTTTTGCGGAGAGCAGATTGAAATGCTGGAACACCATGCCGATGCGCCGCCGCAATGTAACCAGCCCGCGTTCGTCGAGTTCGCCGACGCTCACACCATTGACGCGGACAGCGCCGGAACTAGGCTTTTCCAGACCGTTGACGAGCCGCAGCAGCGTCGACTTGCCCGCCCCGCTGCGGCCGATGATGCCGAATACCTGGCCGCGCGCCACCTTCATCGTGACGTTCGCCAGCGCCGCGGTCGACAAGCCGCGCGGGTTGGCGAATACCTTGCCCACGTCGTCGAACACGACGGCTTCTTGCGTGGTATCGGCCGCGATGTGATTCAAGCCGAGGGACGGCGCATCTTCAATGAACTGCGGCACGTCGAAGAGATTGGCCATGGTTTCGCTCCTCTCAGGCTTCCACGGTTGATCGTGCGCCGGTTTGCGCGTGACGCCGATGCTGCGCGCCGGCATGCACCTCCGGCAGTCGCGCGCGGCCGCCGCCGAACAGCTTTTCACGCAGCGTCGGCGCCGGGTCGTAGTCTTCCTTGTAGACACCGCGATTCTGCAATTCCGGCACCACCAGATCGACGAAGTCTTCGAACGATTCGGGCATGACGGTACGCGTCAGATTGAAGCCGTCGACGCCGGCCTCTTCGATCCACGACACCAGCTCATCCGCGATCTGTTGAGGTGAACCGACCACGGGCTTCGCACGGCCGCCGAGCGTCATCTGTTCGAGCACTTTGCGTTTGGTCCACACGCCGCTCACGCTCTTCTTCGAAATCGCTTCAACCGCCGATTGCATCGATTCGGTCTTCACATACGAAATCGGTTCATCCAGCTCGTACTGCGAGAAGTCGATGCCGGTGGAACTGGAGAAATGCGCGATACCGCCCTCGGCGCTCGCATAACGGCGGTACTCTTCGAATTTCTCCCGCGCGGCGCGTTCTGTTTCGCCGACTACAACAGTGATACCGGCAAAGATCTTGATATCGTCAGGCGCGCGCCCGAAGCTCACCGCCCGTGCTCGAATGTCATCGACAATGGAGCGCGTGAGCTGCTTGTTCTGGCCGCCGACAAACACGCATTCCGCGTGACGTGCGGCGAAATCGACGCCCCGGCTCGACGAACCCGCCTGATACAGAACCGGCGTGCGTTGCGGCGACGGCTCGCTCAAATGAATTGCGTCGATCGAATAGAACGGACCGTCGTGTTTCACCCGGTGCACCTTGCCGGGATGCGAGAAGATACGCGCCGCACGATCGCGCACCACCGCGTCGTCTTCCCAGCTTTGCTCCCATAGCTTATAGACCACCTCCATGTAGTCGTCGGCGCGATCGTAGCGGTCGTCATGGCTGATCTGTTGCGCGAGACCCATGCCGCGCGCCGCGCTGTCCAGATAGCCGGTGACGATGTTCCAGCCCACCCGGCCCTTGGTCAGATGATCCAGCGTCGACATGCGGCGCGCAAACAGATACGGCGGTTCGTAAGTCAGATTCGATGTGACACCGAAGCCGATGTGCTTCGTCACATGCGCCATGGCGGGCACGATCAGCGACGGATCGTTGATCGGAATCTGCACCGATTCGCGCAACGGGGTTTCCGGGCCGCCCTGGTACACGTCGTACACACCGACGATATCTGCGAGAAAGATCCCGTCGAACTTGCCGCGCTCGAGCGTTTGCGCGAGACTCGTCCAGTAGTCGAGATCGGTGTAATGCGCGGAACGGTCACGCGGATGCGTCCACAAACCATGGTTGATATGGCCGACCGCGTTCATGTTGAACGCGTTCAGCAGGATCTTTTTCTTCGCCATCGTACGGCTCCTTGCAAATACAACGTTGCTGGCTGCGCGGTCTGGTTGCGTGACTCAGTCACGCGGCCCAGTTGCATAACCTGGCGGTGTAACTTACCAGGCAACGGCGTAGAGGTTGCCAAAGGCCTTATCGAGCGCGGCGCGCACAGCGGGCGAATGCTGATAGATCGAGATGAACTTGCGGATACGCGGGTCGTTCGCGCTTTCCGGACGCACGACCCACTGGATCGCGTAGTTCTTGTTTTCCAGACCGTCGAACAGCAATGCGCTATTCGGATCGGCGGTGCCCGCAAGCTTGATGAAGCTCGGGTAGCCTTGGGCGAGATCGACGTCGTCTAGCGAGCGCGCCAGTTGCGATGCCTCGAGTTGGACGATCTTCAGATGCTTCGGGTTGTCGATGATGTCAAGCGTGGTGGCGCGATAGTCGATGCCCGGCTTCAGCTTGATGAGACCTGCGCGTTGCAGTAACAGCAGCCCGCGACCGCCGTTGACCGGATCATTGGCGATGGCGACCGTGGCGCCGTCTTTCAATTCGTCGAAGCGTTTGATCTTTTTCGAGTACAGACCGATCTTCATGATCGTGCCCGGCGCGATTGCGATGAAGTTATAGCCGCCCTGCTTTTTCGCGTTCTCGAGAAACGGAATGTGCTGGAAGTAGTTGACGTCGATATCCTTATTGGCGAGCGCCGCGTTCGGCGTATTCCAGTCTGTGAACTCGATGATCTTCACGTCGAGCCCCTGCTCTTTCGCTTCGCGCGCAGCCACTTTGAGCGCCTCGATTTGCGGGCTGGTGGCGGTGCCGATTTTCAATGTGGGCGTATCTGCCGCGCGTGCAGGCGCGGCGGACAACGCCAATGCGAGGCCGAACACGCTGATGAGGGTGAAAGCCGGCGCGTGGAAGAAACGCCGCACAGTGGATAAGGAAATGCGCATGGTGAGCTCGTTTAGATTTCGGGCGAAGTGATTCTCGGGGCGTGCCGATCCAACGGCACGCGGCTGCGCATGCCTAAAAGGATCGGGCAACGGAAATCTGCGGCGCGCGGGTCAAGCGGCGTGCAGCAGCAATAGAACGCGTGAGCGGATCAGCGCGGACAGCGGCAGGTCGGACAGGTCATCGCCTCTCTCCAGATGAGGTGCGAATCATCATAGATGGCGGGAAACCAGCGGTCTACGAACGGATTTTTGGAAGGAAAGCGGGAAAAATGATTTGGGGGAAGAGGGCTACGAAGCGGCCTTGAAAAAACAGAGAATATGTATTAAATCAAAATTTAACGACCTAAATTTGATTTTATTGTGAAAAAGTCGCAGCCACTCGATATGCTGCCGTTCGAAGCGGAGGAGGTTATCACTGCCTTGGGAAACAAGATCGCGCTCGCACGTCGGGCCCAATCATGGACTCAGGCCGACCTCGCCGCGAAGATGGGCGTCAGCGTGAACACCGTGGTCAACCTTGAGAAGGGCCGGCCGTCTGTGGCATTTGGGCAAGTGGTAATGGCGCTATGGTTGCTGGATGCTCTGGACATACTTCGACAAGCGGCACGCCCGGAAGATGATCCCATCATTCAGAAAGCAGCTCTGAGTCGCCTGCCGAAACGCGTACGAGGATCGAATGGCTGAAAAAACACGGCCAGTCTGGATCTGGCTCCCAGGCGAAGTTGCACCCGTTGCCTGCGGCACTTTCGGATGGTCGCCGGGGATCGGGCAATTCGCCTATGCGCCGGAATATAGGACACGCGCAGACGCCTTCCTTATCGATCCCAGCAATCTGCCGTTCTCGCGCTCGACCAAGCCTGCAACCACAACACTGATGAACGGCATTTTCGGCGTGTTACGCGATGCAGCCCCCGAAGGATTTGGCCTGGATTTGCTGCTCGCGAAACACGCCAGACAGGACCTCGATGAAATCGACCGAATGCAATGGAAAGGCAGGCGCTAGACGTTGTGCAACTGGGCAAGCGCCGGCGATAAAGTCCGTTTGCCGGCAGCAGTCAGAAACGATAGAAATCGCTGGGCCACGCTACCGCGTGACCCAGCGTCCGTCACCCTCTATTGGTACAGCAACTCCTAGCGCTTTGCCACCTGCTCTGCCGACACAAAAGCAGATGCAGAAGACGCATCAATCGCACCCGGAGCCGGCGCAACCGCCCCCACCGCCTCGTCGCCCGCCGCCTTGCCCTCACCCCAGCCGCCGCCCAGCGCCCGAATCAGATTCACCGTCGCCACCGCTTGCGTGCCCGAAAGATGGCTCGCCTGCAGTTGCGAAATCAGCACCTGCCGCTCGCCGTCGATCACATCCAGATAGCTGACCGCGCCTTCCGTGTACTGCGTGCGCGACAGATGCGCCGCACGCTGCGAGGCCACGACCGCATCGTTCTGCTCGCGCATCTGATCGTCGAGCAAACGCAGATCGGCGAGGTTGTCTTCAACCTCCCGGAACGCCACCAGCACCTGCTGACGATATTGCGCCACATCCTCGTCGTACTTCGAGCGGGCTTGCGCGAGGTTCGCTTTGCGCCGGCCGCCGTCGAACAAAGGCAAGGTCAGCGCCGTACCGGCGAACGGGCCGAGAATGAACGCGCGGCTCGACCACATGAACAGGTCGCCGAGCGTCGCGGATTCAAAGCCAGCCGCGCCGGTGATATCGAGTTTCGGGAAGAACGCCGACTTCGCCAGACCCACCCGCGCATTCGCTGCAATCATGGCCCGTTCCGCCGCCGAAATATCCGGCCGACGTTCGAGCAGCGCCGAAGGCAGACCCGCCGGCACACGCACCGTCACCGGCGCGAGCGGCGCTTCCGCGAACGAGAAATCCGCCGGCGGCTTGCCGAGCAGAATCGCGAGGCTGTGCTCCGAGGCCGCGCGCTGACGCGCCACGCCCACTGCATCCGCACGCGCGCTGGCGAGTTCGTTGCGGGCACGAGAAACGTCCAGTTCGCCGATATCGCCTTCCTTGAAACGCCGTTCGACCAGCTTCAGCGTGTCCTCGCGCAACGCCACGGTACGGCGGTACAGGTCCTGATCCGTGTCGAGCTCGCGCAACTGGAAGTAGTTCTGCGCGACGTCGGCCTGCAGCGACAACTGCACGGAACGGAACAACGCTTCAGTTTGCTGCTCGTCCGCACGCGTCGCATTCACATTCGACCCGACTCGCCCGAACAGATCGGCCTCATACGACGCGCCCACCTGCGCGCGCCAGATCGTGCCGTTCGTGCCACCCACGCTATCCGGCTGGAATTGCGAGGCCGCCGACGCCCGTTCGCGCGTCGGACCGAAGCCCGCGTCGAACTTCGGAAACCAGTCCGACTTCGCCGCCTGCGTGACCGCACGCGCCTGCTGCACGCGCGCCGCAGCCGCCTTCAGGTCCTGGTTCGCAGCGGCAGCCTGCTCTTCGAGCGCATTCAACTGCGGGTCGCCGAAAATCGCCCACCATTCGCCGCGATGCGCGTCGTCGGCGGGTTGAGCCGGCTTCCACGTGCCGGTGTCCTGAGCCGAAACGGCGCCCGTAGCCGGAGTAGCGGATGCACCCGATGCAGCAGCAGGCGCTTCCTTGAACGCGACCGGCGTATCCACCTCCGGCCGCTTATACGTGGGTTCCACGGAGCAGGCCGCGAGCAATGCCACCAGCAAACCGCTGGCAGCCGCCCGGCCCCACCCGCCTAAAGATTCAAAGCGATTCATTTTTATTTTCTCCTCAGACGTCCGTCACCGGCGCCCCATAGTGCGGCGAATCCTTCTGCGCGACGTGAATCGTCCCACCCGCCAGCGTACGCAGCACCACATAGAACACAGGGGTCAGCATCAGGCCGAACAGCGTCACGCCGAGCATGCCGAAGAACACCGCGATACCCATCGCATGACGCATCTCCGAACCGGCTCCGCTCGACAGCACCAGCGGCACCACACCCATGATGAAAGCGATCGACGTCATCAGAATCGGACGCAGACGCAAGCGGCTCGCCTCGATGGCCGCCGACAACGGCGAATGCCCGTCATGTTCGAGTTCGCGAGCAAACTCGACGATCAGAATCGCGTTCTTCGCCGACAGCCCCACCAGCACCATCAGACCGATCTGCGTGAAGATGTTGTTGTCGCCACCCGTGAGCCACACTCCGGTCAGCGCGGACAACACGCTCATCGGCACGATCAGGATCACCGCGAGCGGCAACGTCAGACTTTCATACAGCGCGGCCAGCACGAGGAACACGAGCAGCACGCTGATCGGGAACACCCACAGCCCCGCATTGCCGGCGATGATCTGCTGATACGTCAGGTCAGTCCATTCGAGCTTCACGCCATGCGGCAAGGTCTCGGCCGCCACGCGTTCGGCCGCGGCCTGAGCCTGGCCCGACGAGAAGCCTGGCGCCGGTCCACCGTTGATGTCAGCGGCGGTATAGCCGTTGTAGCGCACCACCATTTCCGGACCGTACGTCGGCGTCACCGTGACCAGTGACGACAACGGCACCATGTCTCCCGCCGCATTACGAGTCTTCAGTTGCAGGATGTCGTCGGCACGTTGACGGAACGGCGCGTCCGCCTGCACCCGCACCTGATACACGCGGCCGAAGCGGTTGAAGTCGTTCACATACAGCGAGCCCAGATAGATCTGCATCGTGTTGAACACGTCCGTGACCGGCACGCCGAGTTGCTTGGCCTTCACGCGATCCAGGTCGACATTCAGTTGCGGCACGTTGATCTGATAGCTCGAGAACGTCGGTCCGAGTTCAGGCGTTTGCGCCGCCTTCTTCACGAACGCTTCCGCCGCCTTGTTCAACTCCGCATAGCCCACCGCGCCGTGATCTTCCAGTTGCATCTTGAAGCCGCCAAGCGTGCCGAGACCCAGCACGGGAGGCGGAGGGAACACCGCGACGAACGAATCCTTGATCGCAGCGTACTGCTGGTTCAACGCACCGGCAATCGCGCCGGCCGAGAGCTTCTTGTTGCCGCGGTCCTTGAAAGGCTTCAACGTGACGAACACGATGCCCGCGCTCGAACTATTGGTGAAACCGTTCACCGACAAACCCGGGAACGCCACCGCGCTTTCCACGCCCGGCTGCTTCAATGCAATCGAGCTCATGTCGCGGATCACTTTTTCCGTTCGATCCAGCGATGCGCCGTTCGGTAGCTGTGCAAACGCAATCAGGTATTCCTTGTCCTGTGCCGGCACGAAGCCACCCGGCACGACGCGCGAGATCAGCACCGTCGCGCCCAGCAGGATCGCGTACACCGCGAGCATCGCCCCTTTACGGCGCAGCACGCCCTTCACGCCACCGCCATACGCGGTCGAGCCGCGATGGAACACCTTGTTGAAACCCTTGAAAAAGCGGCCCAGCACGCGATTCATCACACGCGTCAGCAAGTCTTCCTTCGCGCCGTGGCCGCGCAACAGCAACGCGGACAAAGCCGGCGACAAGGTCAGCGAGTTGAACGCCGAAATCACGGTCGAGATCGCGATAGTCATCGCGAACTGCTTGTAGAACTGCCCCGTCAAGCCGGTCATGAAAGCGAGCGGTACGAACACCGCGACCAGCGTCAGCGCGATGGCGATAATCGGCCCACTGACCTCCTGCATCGCCTTATACGTTGCATCGCGCGCACTGAGCCCGTTTTCGATATTCCGCTCGACGTTCTCCACCACCACGATCGCATCGTCCACCACGATCCCGATGGCGAGCACCATGCCGAACAATGACAAGGCGTTGATCGAGAAGCCGAAGGCGAGCAGCAACGAGAACGTACCGACAATCGACACCGGCACCGCGATCAGCGGAATGATCGACGCCCGCCACGTTTGCAGGAACACGATCACCACGATCACCACCAGCGCGATCGCTTCGAGCAGCGTGTGGATCACCGCCTCGATACTGGAGCGCACGAACTGCGTCGGGTCGTAGACGATCTTGTATTCGACGCCCGCCGGCATGTCTTCGGCCAGTTCCTTCATCGCGGAACGAACCTGGTCGGAAATCGCCAGCGAATTCGCACCCGGCGCCTGATTGATGGCGAGCGCAACCGCCGGCTTATTGTCGAGCAACGAACGCAGCCCGTATTCCGACGCCGCCAGTTCGACACGCGCAATATCACGCAGGTACGTCACGCCGCCATCCGGCGCGGTCTTGACGATGATGTCGCCGAATTCGCCCTCAGTCTTCAAACGGCCACGCGCATTCACCGACAACTGCAATTGCGTGCCCGGTACCGAAGGCGATGCGCCGATCACACCGGCTGCCACCTGGATATTCTGCTCACGAATCGCGTTGACCACTTCGGTCGCGGTCAAACCACGTTGTGCCACTTTCTGCGGATCGAGCCAGACGCGCATCGCGTAGTCGCCCGAACCCCACAATTGCACTTCACCCACGCCCTGAATCCGCGCGAGCCGATCCTTGACGTTCAACAGCGCGTAGTTGCGCAGATACGTCATGTCGTAGCGATTGTTCGGCGAGATCAGGTGGACCACCATCGTCAGCGTCGGCGAACTCTTGATGGTCGTGATGCCGAGACGCTGCACGTCTTCCGGCAGGCGCGGCAACGCCTGGTTGACGCGGTTCTGCACCAGTTGTGTCGCGAGGTCCGGATTGGTGCCGAGCTTGAAGGTCACCGTCAGCGTGAGATTGCCGTCGCTGTTGGCTTGCGACTGCATGTACAGCATGTTCTCGACACCGTTGATCTGCTCTTCGAGCGGCGCCGCGACGGCCTCGGCGATCACTTTCGGATTAGCGCCCGGATACTGCGCATGCACCACCACCGAAGGCGGCACGACTTCCGGGTACTCCGAGATCGGCAGCTTGAAGAGCGAAATGATGCCCCCCAGCAGGATCAATACCGATAGCACGCCGGCAAAGATCGGTCGATCGATGAAAAATTTGGATATGTTCATGGGAAGCTCTTAACGTTGGAGCATGCGCCCGCTACGGCTACGCAATGTGGCCAGTTCTGGTCAGATAAGCGCGGCGCACGGGGCTCACGAGTTCTTGTCCGCTGCTTTCGCTCGCGTCTGCGCAAGCGGCGCGCTGTTCGGATCCTGATCGGCGGTCATCGGCACCATGTGAGCGCGCACTGCATCGCCCGGACGCACCCGCTGGATACCGTTCACGACGATTCGATCAGACGCCTTCAGGCCGCCGTTGACGACGCGCAGGTTGCCCTGCATGCCGCCCACCGCGATTTCGCGGTAGACGACATGGTTGTTCTGGTCGACCACCAGCACGAATTTCTTGTCCTGGTCGGTACCCACGGCTGCGTCGTCGATCAGGAGTGCCGGATGCGGCTCGCTGCCGCCGACCTTCACGCGTGCATACAGACCCGGAATCAATGCACCATCCTGGTTGTCGAATTTCGCCCGCACGCGGATCGTGCCGGACGACGTATCGAGACGGTTATCCACCGACTCGATCACGCCGCTGCGCGAATAGCCGCTTTCGTCCGCGAGACCCAGTTCCACCGGTACCTTGCTGCCGTCCTTTGCGCGGCTCAGGTACTGCAGATAGGTTTGTTCGTCAGCGTCGAACGATGCGTAGATCGGCGAAACCGACACCAGCGTGGTCAGCGGCGCCGAGCTTGCACCCGCGGACACCACGTTGCCCACCGTGATTTCCGCACGCGACACGCGGCCCGCGACCGGCGCGACGATCTTCGTGTAGCCGAGGTTGATGCGCGCGGTTTCGACGGCGGCCTGCGCGGCCTTCAGGTTCGCGCTCGCTTCGCGCGCGGCGTTCTGCTTCTCGTCGTAATCGCGTTTGGCGATGGCGTTGTCGGCGATCAGGCGCTGCGCGCGCTCCCAGTCGCTTTGCGTGTAGCCCGTACGCGCCTGCGCGGCTGCAAGTTGTGCTTCGGCGCGATCGACTTCGGCTGCGTAAGGACGCGGATCGATCACGAACAGCGTGTCGCCTTTCTTCACGAGCGCGCCGTCCTTGAAGTTCACGGATACGATCGTGCCAGGCACTTGCGAGCGCACGTCGACTTTTTCGACCGCTTCGAGACGGCCCGAATAGCTCTGCCAGTCGGTAATGGTCTTTTGCACCACAGTGGCCACATCGACTTCCGGCACGATGGTGGGCGCGGCGGGCGAGCTCGCGTCGACGCGAATCGCGCCGAACGTGCCCAGCCCGGCCACCACGGCGACGGCTAGCGCGGCAATCGCCACACGGCGACGGGAAAGAGGAAGGATAGTCATGAGAAGCTCCCGGTATCGTTGATTAAAGTTCTGTTTATTTCTGTTTCAGCGATGGGCGCGCGCATCGAAGCGCCATTGAAAAAATCTCACCGCTTCCTGCAATGCGGGCGGATGGTCGGCCAACGCGGCGTGCGAGATGCTGGGATAGCGGACCACCTGGGTCAGCACACCCGCGTCGATCAGACTGCTCGCGTATTTCTCCGCTTCCACATGCAGCACATCGTTTTGCGCCGTCACGATCAGCGTGGCCGGCAGGCCCGCGAGGCGCGACGATTCGAGCGGCGCGGCATACGGATGCATGCGTTGCGACGCTTGCGGCAGATACGCGCGATAACACGCCGCGCACTCTTTCGCGGTGATGTCCGAGCCGAGCCGTTGCTCATCGCCGAGGCGCGTGAGGCTCGGATCGAGCATCGGTCCGAACAGCGCTTGCGCGGCGATGCGCACATCGCCACGGTCACGCGCGATGAAAGCGAGGCAGTTGGCCAGCTGCCCGCCGGCATCGTGGCCGGCCACGCCGACCTTCTTGCTATTTCCGCCAAACGCGCGTGCTCGAGTCTGCACCCAGAGTGCCGCGCGATGCGCGTCTTCAGGCGCCGCCGGAAACGGAAACTGCGGCGCCAGCGAGTAACCGACCGAGACGACGAGAGCCGGTAAGTGTTCTGCTAAATAACGTGCGGCGTAGTCGGCCTGATCGATCGAGCCCTTGGTAAAGCCGCCGCCGTGGAAATAAAGCAGTACTGGCAGTGCGGTTTTCTCGGGCTGCCGGTACAAACGCAACGTGATGTCCTGCGCGTGCCCTTCGATCTGCACGTCGGTGACGTCGAGTGCCGTGCTATCAGCCTGTGCCGGGCCGCTGCCGGCGGGCACGAAGGAGTACGGCGGTTTAAATGCATCCATGTCGAGCCGCGCAATGCGCATAGAACTTCAATGGTGCGAATTGTGGGTTCGGCAGACTCGCAAATAAATGCCTATAATCCGGCAACACAATTCGGCGCCCCTGAACAATCGAATGCGATTGCTCTGCGGATTCGATTTCTGCTCAGAGCGCCCGCCCCTATCTGGAGGTTTGCAATGGACCGGCTTCAGGCCATGCAAGTGTTCACGCGCGTCGTCGACACCAACAGTTTTACCCGTGCAGCGGAAACGCTCGATCTACCGCGCGCATCCGTTACCACCATCATTCAGAACCTCGAAGCGTTCCTCGGCACGCGTCTGATGCACCGGACCACGCGGCGTTTGTCGCTGACGCCGGACGGCGCTGCGTATTACGAACGCTGCGTGCGCATCCTCGCGGACGTCGAAGAGACCGAGGCCAGCTTCCAGAGCGGCAACAAGAAGCCGCATGGCAAGCTGCGCATCGACATGCCGGGATCGATCGGACGCTTGCTGGTGATTCCTTCGCTGTGTGAATTCCACACGCGCTACCCGGACATCGACCTGCAACTCGGATTGACGGACCGGCCTGTCGATCTGTTGCAGGAAGGCGTGGATTGCGTGATACGTGTGGGTGCGCTACAGGATTCGTCGCTAGTGGCGCGGCGTATCGGTTTGTTCGAGGGCGTGACATGCGCGGCCCCGGACTACATCGAGCGCGCGGGTATGCCGACTTCGCTCGAGGATCTCGAGAATCACAAAGCAGTCAATTACTTTTCGAGCCGCACGGGACGCACGCTCGATTGGGCCTTCAAGGTTGATGGCAAAGAAGTCGAAGTGAAAATGAAGGGCATTGTGTCGGTGAACGACTCTGATGCCTACGTAACCTGCGGAGTGGAAGGCTTCGGACTGATTCAGCCGGCGCTCTTCATGGTGCTGCCGCATCTGCGGTCGGGACAGCTGGTTGAAGTACTGCCGGAGTTGAAGCCTTTGCCGATGCCGATTTCCGCAGTCTATCCGCACAGCCGCCATCTGTCGCCTAAAGTCCGTGTTTTCGTAGACTGGATTGCCGAGGTATTCGACCGCTGCCCGTTGTTGAGCGGACGCGGCAGTCTCGACGCGACATGCACCAAGCGCACTTTCGAAGAGCGCGAATCTGCTCCGATGCTCGACACGCCGGTGATGACGGAATGGGTCGCGTGATTCGCGCGAGTTGAAGTACAGAATGTGGAACAGTGAATTCCAACCGTGGCGCTAATGCCGCGGTTGCCTGATTTACTCGATGGTGATCGCGATTGTTCTGGAATTGCGACAATTCATTTCGCGAAACGGCGATTTATCCGACTCGCCTCGAAGTCTACATTTCACCCTGTCGCAGCGCTGCCTGTGCTGCAAATGAATCGACAGGAGTGAATCATGAAACGCAATCTTCTAGCAGGTCTGGCTCTTTCGGTGCTGGCGAGCGCGCCGGTGTTTGCTCAAAGCAACGGCGGTGGCGGCATTGGTCATGCGGGCACGTATGAGACGCAACCTGCGGCTAGCACGGGTGGGAAAACTCGCGCTGAAGTTCAGGCTGAACTGGTCGCGGCGTATCGCGATGGATCGTTGCCTGCGCTGAATCGCACGTCGTATCCGAATAAAGGTCTGATTGGGCAGACGCAGGCTGCGCGGATTGCCTTGCAGGAAGGCAGAAGCGGTGATGTGACTCGTGTTGCCAATGGGCAGTAAGGCGGCTCCGCCGCGATGGTTCGGTTTCCAAAGTAACTGATCATCGCGGTGGCGGATAGGCATTTTTTAAAAAGGATTGCATTATGACTCCCTCTGAACTCGATAACTGGGATACAGATGTTGCTGTTTGGACGCCGTATCGGGCGCCACAACGGTGAATTCTTGCGGGGCGCTTGGGTTTGTTTGCCTACGGCGTTGGGCTTTTGGTGGTTTTTTTTTGCCTGCACAGCGCTTTGTTTTCTGTGGGCCTAGGGCGTTGGCCTTTCCTTGTTTTCTTGTCGGTCTATTAGCGTCGCCCCTGTGCGGGGCAGGCACCTACTTTTCTTTGCCTGCCGCAAAGAAAAGTAGGCAAAAGAAAGCGGCTCAAACCGCTAACCCTTAAGCGGGTCCCCCGCACAGTCTCGGTAGTGGTGCATCTGGAATCCGTGCTCTCGCACACTCCGCGCCTGTGACACAGCCGTCATGCTTCCGGCGGCGCTTCGCGCGCCGAAGGGTACCGCACCAACCGTCGCTGCGTTTTCACACTCGCGTTTGTGCTCACTACAGTGGCTCGCATCGAATCGTCACCGCCCTTACTACCGATAGCGCGATTGCCGCCTCCGCAACCGCAAGGTGCCCGTTTCATCTGAACCGTGTTTGCCACGTTCATTCGTTGGCCACGCTCCGCATGTCATGTTCCGCTTGCCGCGTTCATTAGCTCGCGGCTTCGTCACTACGTTACTTGAGCGCCTGGCCGATGCCCCCACCCCGCACAAACGAAGCCACTGGTTTGCATGATCACCCTTTCGGGCGAGCACGCAGTGCGAGGCGGGAAGTATGACGCCCTTGTCGCTCACGTCGAATGTGCGAGAGCACTGATTCCAGATGCACCACTACCGAGGCTGTGCGGGGGACCCGCTTAAGATTTGGCGGTTTGAGCCGCTTTCTTTTGCCTACTTTTCTTTGCGGCAGGCAAAGAAAAGTAGGTGCCTGCCCCGCACAGGGGCGACGCTAATAGACCAATAACAAAGCAAGGAAAGGCCAACGCCGCAGGCAAACAGCCAAGCGCCGCGCAGGCAAAAAAACCCATTTTTACTACCTCTTTGGCACCCCCTCCCTCCACTCCCCCCAATGCATAACAATATCCTGCACAACCGGATTCCCACTCCTGAACAAATTCTCAATAGCGATCGTAAACCCCCCTTGCGCAGCATAGTTCAGCAAATTATCCGCACTAGTCTGCCCATCATAAGGCCGATCAAAATCCGACCCAGCCCGCAGCACCGCAACGCGATTCAAATCCACCTTATGCACCGAGGCCGCGCGCTTAAGCGCCTCATACGTCGCGTTATCCTCCTGCTGCGTCGTGCAATAAACCCCTTTGTTATCAGTCAAGATTTTGGTCCAGTCGCGAGCCCGCTGCCCAAGCAGCGTCCCTGACCACCAGGTGTCCCCGGCCAGCGTATCGCATTGAATAACAGCAGGCGGCCGATTCGCCGGCGCATAAGAATACCTGGCCCGCGCAGCCTGAGCCTGAGCATCATCGGAAAGCACAACGCTATGCGACAAGGCAAACGCCGTATCGGCAAGCTGGGTATTCAACTGAAACACCTCAGTCCGATAATCAAGCGGCGGCTTGTCCGTCGGACTCGTGGTATTGATCCCAAGGTACCCGGTATTCCAGCCAGGCGGAATCTCCCGCCCATCGATCTCCCACTGAATCCCAAAGTCGACCAGATACTTCGCCCACGCGGCAGATCCAACCGTACCCTGTTGCGGATCGATCCCGGCAATCCCCGCAACCATAAAATATGTATGCCGCAAATCGAAACGCGGCGAGAAGGTCAACGCCATGATCGACGCGGCAGCATTCGTATGCCCCATGCCAGTGGTCATGACACACACCTCCTGCTTGTTGCAATGAACCGTCGGGTAGTCGGGCGACAGGCCGTCGACGGGAATCTCACGCCATGGCCCCAGCCGATCGAGCCACACCTGCCCCTCCGGCCCAAACATCGAAATGATCATCACCTTGACCGGCCGCCCGTGCGAGCCGCCATCGCCTTGCGAGAAACCGTCGCTGCCGTCCGCGCTGGCGGGGCCGGATGTGAAAACGGCGCAAGCCGCGAGTGTAATGGCGCAGGTTGCGCCAAGTGTGCGAGTCAGCATCGTGATCCTTCCTTTTTGCCTGTGATGCGAATTGGGAGAAGGTGCTGCTTTCAAGCCGAAAGAAGTATAGGTGCGAAGAAATTATTTGCCACTACGCGTTAGCGCATTCCGCCGCGATCGACCCCCGCGGGCCTGCGTGTCCGGTTGGCTGTCGCGCCGCCAGCACGTCGAGGCAACCGTTTCTATAATGGAGGGCCTCAGCACGCACCGCGTTTGTGCACTTCAACCCAGGAGCACCACGATGGATTATGTGAAACTCGGCCGCACCGGCCTCGATGTATCGCGTCTTTGTCTCGGCTGTATGAGCTACGGCGTGCCCGCTCGCGGCACCCACCCCTGGTCGCTCGACGATGAAGCGGCGCGTCCCTTCATCAAGCAGGCACTCGACCACGGCATCAATTTCTTCGATACCGCCAATGTGTACTCCGACGGCACCAGCGAGGAAATCGTCGGCCGCGCGCTGAAGGACTTTGCGAAGCGCGACGAAATCGTACTGGCTACCAAGGTCCATGGCCGCATGCGTCCGGGTCAGAACGGCGCAGGTCTGTCACGCAAGGCGATCATGGCGGAAATCGACCACAGCCTGAGGCGCCTCGGGACGGATTACGTCGATCTGTATCAGATCCACCGCTGGGACTACGGCACGCCGATCGAAGAAACCATGGAAGCCCTGCACGACGTCGTGAAGGCCGGCAAGGCACGCTATATCGGCGCGTCGTCGATGTATGCGTGGCAGTTCGCCAAGGCGTTGCATGTGGCCGAAAGCCACGGCTGGACGCGCTTCGTCACGATGCAGAACTACGTGAACCTGCTGTACCGCGAAGAAGAGCGCGAGATGCTGCCGCTGTGCGAAAGCGAAGGCATCGGTGTGATCCCCTGGAGCCCGCTGGCGCGCGGACGCCTGACGCGCGACTGGAACACCGAAAGCGCACGTTCGGAGACCGACGAATTCGGCCGCACGTTGTACGCGCATACCGAAGACGCGGATAGGCGAATCGTCGAACGGGTGAGTCAGATTGCCAAGGAGCGCGGCGTGCCGCGTGCGCAAGTCGCGCTAGCATGGGTGTTGCAGAAGAAGCCGATCACCGCGCCGATCGTCGGTGCGACCAAGCTCCATCATCTGGACGATGCGGTCGCGGCACTGTCGTTGAATCTGAGCGCGGACGAAATCCGTCAACTGGAAGAACTGTATGTGCCGCACGCGGTGGCCGGTTTCAACTAGGCGGCCAATGCCCCTGCCAGCGGACGCAAAAGCCTGAGCGCAGACCGATGCGAAATCCCCCGGCCTTCAATGTACCGGACGTGCTTCACCAGGCGGGATAACGCATCAACCCCGCGGTACGTCCGGTTCAAAAAACACCCAGCGAACTTGCGGAAACGCCGCCTGCAAGTCCGCTTCGATCACATTGATTGCATCGACCATCGCGCGGCCGCTCGCGTAGTCGACCATTTCCGCCTGCACCGCCACCACCACGTGACGGCCCCACTGCAGCGTAATCATGTTGATGACGCTGCGAATCTCGGCGCGCGCGCGCAGATGCGCCTCGATCGCGCGGCGCACTTCCGGGCTCGCCGATTCGCCGACGATCATCGACTTCACCTCGCGCGCCACCAGCCACGCAATCACCATCAGCAACACGCCCACGCCGATGGAACCCAATGCGTCATAGACAGGATTGCCGGTCACCATGGTCAGCAGCACGGCGACGAAAGCCATCGCCAGACCCGCTAAAGCGGCGATGTCCTCGCCTGCCACCACCAGCAGCTCGGACTCGCGCGTTTCGCGAAACCAGCGCCACATGCTTTTGTCGGGGTGCGTCTTGCGGATTTCCTTGACCGCGCCCCACAGCGAAAGGGCTTCCAGCACCACCGAAACGCCTAGCACGAGTAGCGCCACATACGCATACTGCAACGGCTCGCGCGCAAACAGACGATGCACGCCCTCGTACACCGAAAACGCGCCGCCGACAAAGAACAGCAGCAACGCCACCAGCAACGAATAGAAATTGATTTCGCGGCCACTGCCCATGGGATGCAACGGGCTCGCCGGTTTGCGCGCCTCACTCAGGCCAAAGAGCAGCAGCAGCTGGTTACCGCAGTCGGCGGTCGAGTGAATGGCTTCGGCGAACATCGAGCCGGAGCCGGTGAAGGTGGCAGCAGCGAACTTGCATATAGCAATGCCGAGATTGGCGGCGAGCGCATAGAAAATGGCTTTCGGCGATTCTTCTTTCATCGTCGTGGAGGGGATCCGTGAGTTTGCAGAACGCTTTCGGTTGGCAATAGTTCGTATTATGGACATGCCAGACGGCATGCGTCCAACCCCGGCGCTGTTTTGCACCGTATTCTGCAACGGTCCCCCTCGCCGGCCTCGCGTCGTGTTATGCGCGCTCCAGCGCGGCCATCTCCCGCACGATCACCAGCAGCATCGACAGGCTCGCACCGCCCGTGGCCCGCAAGTCGGCAAGCAGGCGCGCATAGCGCTCCAGTTGCGTGGCGCGCTTCTCACGCCACGTCTGGACCAATGCGTCGGACGTCGATGCATCATCGGCGCCGGCCAGCGCGCTCGTGGTCAACGCGCGCTTCAGACGGGCAAGTTCGGCCAGCGCCGTGGCGCGCGCCAGCATGTCCCAATGCGTGGGTGCCGGCAGCGCCGCCGCGCGCTCGCTGATCCAGCCGTAGTTCAGCAGCGTACCGAGCGCGAAGTAGACCCCCGCCGCGAGTTCGAGACTGCGCCCGCAGGTCGATGCCACCTCGGCGATGTCGAGCAAGGCCGCCGAGATTTCGCCGCTCGCGATCCGCACCGCCAGTTCGCTATCGACGCCCGCGTCCACGAGCACCCGTTGCCGCTCGGACAGCGCCTCGAGATCGGCGGCCGGCAGCAGCACGGGCCATTGCGCAGCGAGGCGTTGCGCCGCGTCGCGGCACCGTGCGAGCAAGCCGGCGACATCCCCGTCGCTGATCGCGCCCGATTGCAAGTGCCGCAGGAACCACAGCGCCGAGCGTTCGACGAGCCGCGCCACTTCGACGAACATCCGCGCCTGCACATCGTCGGCGACACGGTTATCGAGCGCGTCGATACTGCGCCACACGTCGTCGAGATCGAATACGTCGCGCGCCATGATGCAGGCCCGCACGATGTCGCCGGGCTTCGCATCGGTCTCTTCCATCAGGCGATGCACGAACTCGCAGCCCACGCGATTCACCAACGCATTGGTCAAATGCGTGGCAAGGATCTCGCGCCGCAGCGGGTGGCGTTGCATCGGTTCGCTAAAGCGCTGCCGCAACGGCTTCGGAAAGTATTCGACCAGCATGTCGCTGACGAGCGGGTCTTCCGGCATCGACGATTCGAGCAGCGCGTCGTACAGCCACATCTTGCTGTAGGCAAGCAGCACCGCGCGCTCGGGCGTGGTCAGCCCTTGTTTCGCGGCCTGGCGTTCAGCGACTTCCTCATCGGTCGGCAGGAACTCGATCACGCGGTTCAGGCGGCCCGCGCGTTCGAGGTAACGCATCAACCGCGCCTCGGCATCGAGCAATTCGACGCCGTAGCGGCCCGCGATCGAGAGCGCCTGGGTCTGGTAATAGTTGTCCTGCAACACGAGCAAGCCGACTTCATCGGTCATTTCCGCGAGCAGTGCGTTGCGCTGCTTCTCGGTCATTTCACCATCGGAGACGACGAGGCCCAGCAGAATCTTGATGTTGACCTCGTGGTCCGAACAGTCGACACCGGCAGAGTTGTCGATCGCATCGGTATTGATGCGGCCGCCGCGCTGAGCGAATTCAATACGCCCGAGTTGCGTGAGACCGAGATTGCCGCCTTCCGCCACGACCTTGCAGTGCAGGTCCGCGCCATTGACACGGATCGCATCGTTGGCGCGGTCGCCGACCTGCAACTGGGTTTCGCGGCTCGCCTTCACATAGGTGCCGATACCGCCGTTGTAGAGCAGATCGACGGGCGCCTGCAGAATCGCGCGCATCAGTTCAGCAGGCGCGAGCGCGGGCGCGCTGATGCCAAGTACCGACTGCACCGCCGACGACAGCGGAATCGTCTTGGCCGAGCGCGGAAACACGCCGCCGCCCGCCGAGATCAGCGAAGGATCGTAGTCGGCCCAACTCGACCGATCCAGAACGAACAGGCGCCCGCGTTCGGCAAGGCTTACCGCCGCATCGGGATTCGGATCGAGAAAGATATGCCGATGATCGAACGCGGCGACCAGTTTGATATGCGGCGACAGCAGCATGCCGTTGCCAAACACATCGCCCGACATATCGCCGACGCCCACCACCGTGAAGTCGGTGGCTTGCGTATCGACGCCCATTTCACGGAAATGCCGCTTGACCGACTCCCACGCGCCGCGCGCCGTGATCGCCATTTTCTTGTGGTCATAGCCGACCGAACCACCCGACGCGAAGGCGTCGTCGAGCCAGAAACCATATTCCTGCGAGATCGCGTTCGCGTAATCCGAGAAGGTGGCCGTGCCCTTGTCGGCAGCGACGACCAGATAGGGATCGTCAGGATCGTGACGCACCACATCCGGCGGCGGCACCACCGCCGTGCCCGCGAGGTTGTCGGTCAGATCGAGCAGGCCGCGCAGGAACGTCTGATAGCAGGCGATGCCTTCGCGCATCCACGCGTCACGTTCCATCTGCGGCGGCGGGTTCTTCACGACGAAGCCGCCCTTGGAGCCGACCGGCACGATCACCACGTTCTTCACCATCTGCGCCTTCATCAGCCCGAGCACTTCCGTGCGGAAGTCCTCCCGGCGGTCCGACCAGCGCAGCCCGCCGCGCGCGACACGGCCGCCGCGCAAATGCACGCCTTCCACGCGTGGCGAATACACCCAGATTTCGAACATCGGTTTCGGTTCAGGCAAACCGGGCACCTGGGCGGGATTGAACTTGAATGACAGATACGGTTTCGGATGACCGTCGGCGTCGAAACGATAATAGTTCGTGCGCTGCGTGGCCTTGATGACACCCAGGAATTGCCGGAGTATCCGGTCCTCATCGAGATTCGGCACCTGATCGAGCGCGCTGTCGATCGTCTTCAGCCAGCCGTCGACGCGCGCCTCGCGGGTCTCGCCGAGCGCGGGATCGAAGCGCGCGATGAATAGCTCCACGAGCATGCGGGCAATCGCCGGATTGCCGGTCACCGCACGTTCGATATATGCGTCGCTGAATGTCGACCCCACCTGCCGCAAGTACTTCGCATAAGCACGCAGAATCGTCACCTCGCGCGCATTCAGTTGCGCGCGCAACACCAGGCGGTTGAAATCGTCGCTTTCGATTCCGCCGGTCCACACCTGTTCGAATGCGTCTTCGAATAGATCCTTCACGCGTTCGATATCGAACTCCGCATCGTCCGCGAGTTCGAGGCCGAAGTCGTGAATCCACGCGGGCGCAGCGTCGGGCGCTTCGATCAGATAAGGCCGCTCTTCATCGACACGTACGCCGAGATGTTCGAGCATCGGCAAACTGCGCGACAACGCAATAGGCAACCCCGCACGATAAACCTTGAAACGAAACGCGCGCGGCCCGGCTTCGATCGGGCGGTACAGGTTCATCGCGAGCCGCTCGCTGCCCTGCACGCGTTCGATCAGCTCGATATCGCGCACCGCCGTACGCGCTGGATAATCGTCGCGGTAGCCCGGCGGAAACGAATCCGCATAGTGTTGCAGGAGACGGTTGCCCTGCTCCTCGCCGAATGCGTCGAGTAATGCGTCGGCGAGATCGTCCTGCCAGCGGCGCGTGACATGCACGAGGCGCGCTTCGAGTTCACGTGTATCGACCGTGGGCATGCCACCCGGCTTTGCATGCACGACGAAGTGAATGCGCGCGAGGGTCGACTCCGACAACAGCGGCGTGAACTCGACACTTTCTCCGTTGAATGCATCGGCCAGCAGATTGGCAATGCGCTGCCGCAGATCGGTGTTGTACTTGTCGCGCGGAACGAACACGAGACACGACACGAAGCGGTCGAAACGGTCGCGCCGCACGAACAGGCGCGTGCGCTGATGTTCCTGCAAACGCAACACACCGAGCGCGATATCGTAGAGCTGGTTTTCGTCGGCCTGAAACAGTTCGTCGCGCGGATAGGTTTCGAGCACCGTCACCAGTGATTTGGCGAGATGGCCCTTCGGCAGGAAGCCGGCCCGCCGCACGATGTTCGCGCATTTGCGCCGCACAATCGGAATCTCCGCGGCCGACACCAGATACGCGGTCGACGTATACAGGCCGATGAAACGCCGCTCGCCGGTCACCTTGCCGTCCGCACCGGTCAGCTTGATGCCGACGTAATCCAGATAGCCCGGCCGATGCACCGTCGCGCGCGAGTTGGCCTTGGTCAGGAAGATCGGCGAAGAGCCGGAGATGATCTCGGCGGCCGCCGGCGGCAATGGCGTGACTTCAGCGGCGCCTTCGGGACGCAGCGCATCACGCAGAATACCGAGACCGGAGCCCGGCACCGCGCGCAAGCCAAAGCCGCTGTCCTGCTGCACCAGTTCATAATCGCGCTGGCCAAGAAAGGTGAAATGATCGGCCACCATCCATTCGAGAAACGCCCGGGCTTCGAGACCTTCGGGCCCCGCCTCGCCGGCCTTCATGCCTTTGATGGTCAGGCGCGCGAGTTCGACGATCTTCGGCCAGTCTTCCACTGCCGCGCGTACATCGCGCAGCACCTTCGCGATCTCCTCACGCAAGGCGTCGAGCTTCGCTGCGTCGCCGCAACGGTCGACTTCGAAGTGAATGAATGAGGCGAGCTGCGAGCGCGTGTCGGCGGCCTCTTCGGCGCCCTGACCTACGCGCGCGATGCTGCCGTCCGGTCCGCGCCAGATGCGGAACACCGGATGCACGACGGAATGCAGCGCGAGCCCGAGGCGATTGACCGCCATCGACACCGAATCGACCAGAAACGGCATGTCGTCGTTGACGATCTCGATCACCGTATGATCGGAATGCCAGCCGTGCTGTTCGAGTATCGGGTTGTAGACACGCAGCCGTTCGCTGCCGGGCACGAAGCGCTGCGCGGTTTGCCAGTGCGCGAGCGCCGCGCCATATAGGTCGGCGATCGAGCGGCTCTGCAGATCGTCGGCATCGACGAAATCGTAGTAGTGCCGCAAGAACGGTTCGACGACGTTGAAGGTCGGCTCCGGCAAACGCCCACGTGCAAATTCAACAACATCGTTTAGCAGGTGCGTGACGGCTTCTTCATTCTTTGCTTGCATGATCAACTCCCCCGGCGGGCGGCAATAGCGAGTATCGCTTGATTCGCATGCATCGTCTGAACGGGGATTATGCGCCTGCCGTCCCGGAAAGCGATGCGCGAGCTCACCTGGGTTATACCCGTTGCTCGTGGCAGCGCTGCAGCAGTGCCGTCATCTGTTTAAAGCGCGGCCTTCGGCTCACCAGCCTCTTCTATCAGCCACGCGTGAACCTGTTCGCTGGTCCACGCCGGGTCGTCGTGCGGCAAGTCGTGACCGGCCCATTGATGCTCGCGATGCGTTGCGCCCCACGCCGCCGCGAGTTTGGCCGAACACACCGGATCGACCAGCTTGTCCGCGCGTGAAGAGAGAATCAGCAACGGGCAAGGCGGCTTCGTGGGCGCCGCACTAAAGCGCGCGGCGGCCCAAAGCTGCCGCAACGCATTGCCGCGGCTCACCGGCGCGCTCTGGCGAATTTCGCCCCATGCCTCGAGATCCGCGTCCAGCGTTTCGACGTTATTGCAGGTCAGCCGATGAATGCCGCTTTCCGCGCGCGGCGCGTCCCGCCAGTGGGCTGCGACGCCCAGCAGGCCCGGCCATGCGGAGGGACGCAAGCGCTCGTGCATGCGGCTGTATGGGCGCATGCTGGTATTGATCAGCACGAGCCGCTCGATCTCGCCGGGATGCCGTTGCGCCCAATCGGTCGCGACCATGCCGCCCAGCGACATCGCCAGCACGCGGTAGGGCGCGGCCGCTCCGCTTTGCAGCGCAGCAATCCGCACGAAACCCACCATATCCTCGACCACCGCCGGTGCGCGCAAGTTCGCGAACTCGCCGTTGCCGGGCAGATCGAGCAGCAACAGCCGATCCATGCGGGGCACCTCGCGCAGCAAGCCCGGCAAACGCCCCCAATGGCGTGTTTCGCGCGTCAGTCCACGCAGCAGAATCCACGTGCTCATGACGCTTCCGGTTTGGTCCAATGGTCGATCGCGCTTTGCAGCAATTGCTCGCGACGATTGCCTTGCGGCAGCCAGCGTTGCGATGAGAACGCCGCGCGTGCGAGGAAATCGAGCAGATTCGCGTGGCGCCGCAGCACGCGTGCGGTGCGATGCGCTTTCACTGGATTGAACATGCCCTGACGTGAAAACAGTTGACGTGGATTTTTCTTGATCCACAGCCATGAACCGAGTTCGAGCGTCATCGGCAGGAAGACGTTCGGCGCAGGCGTACGGTCGTACGCGAAGTCCCACAGATCGCCATGCAACAGATACTGGTGGCTCTGCGGCTCGAACGCATAGCCGTGATGCGGATGCGCGCGCTCGAACATGGTTTTCAGCACGTACATTTCCGGCAGATGGGGCATCAGTTTGCGGGTACGTGCGTAGGGAAACCAGATGCTGTCGCTCCAGCCGTAACCCGAATGACAGTCGAGCGCGATGCTCAGCGGCCGCGCGCTCATTTCTGTCTCAACGACCCGCAGGAGTGCCATGGCCTCCGGCTGCATCGGCTCACCTTGCCGCCCGCGATACCAGGGCAGCCATGCACCGACCCGTTGACCGCCGGCAAGCAGCGGCACGCGTTCGTCGGCATTCTGCGGCGCGTTGCGCATCAGGTCGACACCGCTCGGATTGGAGCGTGTGGCAGCCCACATGCCGCCCGGATTGACGATCGGCATAAAGATCAGACGAATCGACTGCAACTGCCGCACTAGCAGTTCATCCCATTCCAGCCGGGCGAGCAGCGCGCGCATGTAGTCGAGCACGAGTTGCGAGCCGATCCGTTCGAGCCCGTGAATGCCGGCAAAAAAGCCAATAGCCGGCGCGAGCGGGTCGGTCGAACCGATGCTCGCGGTGTGCACGGCGAATTGCCGGCCACGCACCGTGGTTTCGCAGGCAGTGCGGATCTCGAAGCTGGCGCTGCCCTGATCGAGGATCGTCTTGAGATCTTCGTACTCCGCAAAGCTGTCGGGAAGAAAGCTCAAAGGCTGCATGACGACGTCGAAAGGAACTGCAAGGTTATTGGGGACGGCACGCCGGATGACGCAATATAGCCTGGCTGCCGGCGATCATGCACAGCCGGCGCTATCCGAGGCAAATCGTGTCATACGGGTGTCACTTTTCATTCGAACGAATGACTTCCAGCTGCCTTTTTGGCGACGCAAAAATGACATGCGAAGATATAGTCGTCTAGACGTTGCGACACCTTCACTCAACCGTCACAGTCGCTTCCTAGAATGTGCTCCACACATGCCGGCAATGGCCGGATGCATCAAGGGGTACTCATGGAAGCAATTCGGGAAGCAATTCGTATCGAAAGGTTGAGCAAGACGTTCGGCAACGGCCGCAAGGCGCTGGACGAAATCGATCTGCGCGTCGAGCCGGGAGAGATGGTTGCGTTGATCGGCGCTTCGGGTTCGGGCAAGTCGACGCTGCTGCGCCATATCGCGGGCTTTACGCCCTCGGATGCGCAGCCCTCGCAGATCGCGATTCTTGGCCGGCCGATCCAGCAGAACGGCCGCATCGTGCGGGAAGTGCGCAGCATTCGCCGCGATATCGGCTTCGTGTTCCAGCAATTCAATCTGGTGAACCGGCTTTCCGTGGAGAGCAACGTGTTGATCGGCGCGCTCGCGCGGCTGCCGTTGTGGCGCCGTCTCACCGGACGCTTTCCGGCTGCCGAGCGGGCGCTCTCGTTGGCCGCGCTCAATGAAGTCGGCATCGGCGGCCATGCGCGCGAACGCGCCGCCAACCTCTCCGGCGGTCAGCAGCAGCGCGCGGCATTGGCGCGTGCGCTGGTGCAGCGTGCGCGCATCGTGCTCGCCGACGAGCCGATCGCCTCGCTCGATCCCGAATCGTCGCGCCGGGTGATGGAAATGCTGCGCGCACTCAACGTCGAGCATCAACTGACGGTACTGGTCTCGCTGCACCAGGTCGACATCGCGATGCAGTATTGCCCGCGCACGGTTGCGTTGCGACACGGCAAGGTGGTCTACGACGGCCCTTCCACCGCGCTCACGCCCGCCCTGCTCAAGAAACTCTACGGCGACGACGCCCGCGAACTGCTCGATCAGGAAGCCACCGAAAGCAGTGCCGCTGATACGGCCAGCAATGCCGGCGGTATCGAAACCGGCGCCGCGACGCAAAGCACCGTACCCGCCTCGACGCGTTATGCGTTCGCCCTCAAACCGGCGCACTCGAGCTGAGCGCGCCCACCCATTCTGTTCACTCAACCGGAACTCTACGCGATGAAATTCCTGCGTTCATTGATTACGCTGACCGTCGGCGCGGCCGCATTCGCCTGCGTCGCCACCGCACAAGCCGAGGACATCAACCTCGGCATCATCTCGACCGATTCGTCCTCCGTGCTGAAACAGCGCTGGGAACCGCTGATCGCCGACATGAACAAGCAGACCGGCCTGAACATCAAAGCGTTCTTCGCGACCGACTACGCCGGCATCATCGAAGGGATGCGCTTTAACAAGGTACAGGTCGGCTATTTCGGCAATGCGTCGGCGATCGAAGCGGTGGATCGCTCGCAAGGCGAAGTGTTCGCGAAGGTCCAGTATGCGAACGGCGATGCCGGCTATTACTCGGTGCTGATCACGAACGTGAACAGCCGCTTCAAGACGCTCGACGACGTGTTCAAGAATACGAAGGACGTCACGCTCGGTTTCGGCGATCCGAACTCCACCTCGGGCACGCTGATCCCAGGCTATTACCTGTTCTCCAAACACAACACGCCGGTCAACACGTCGTTCAAGACGGTGCTGCCGTCGAGCCATGAAGCGAATCTTCTGGCCGTGGTGAACAACAAGATCGACATCGCGACCAACAACAGCGAGATGCTCGATACGCTGAAAAAACAGCATCCGGACAAATTCGCGCAAGTGCGCGTGCTGTGGACCTCGCCGCTGATTCCGTCCGACCCGCTGGTGTGGCGCAAGGACCTGCCGCAGGCTACCAAGGACAAGATCCGCAACTTCTTCGTGAACTATGCGAAGACCGATCCGCATGAAAAGGCCGTGATGGCCGCGATTACCGGTTACGGGGGCTTCGCCGCATCGTCGAATGAGCAGTTGTTGCCGATTCGCCAGGTCGCGTTGTTCCAGCAGAAGCAGAAGATCGAAAGCGATACGCATCTTTCCGATAACGACCGCAAGACCCAGCTGGCCGCGCTCGATACGCAGCTGAATGCACTCAACACCGCCGTTGCCAAGCAATGAACTCGGTCGATCTGATCACGTCGCCCGCGCGTGCGAGCGAAACGCTCGCCGCGCAGACGGCACGCGTTGCCGCTCCCGCCGCGGGCAAACGCAGCTGGCTGTCGCTCATCGGCTGGATCGCCGTGCTTGCCGTGCTGGGTGGCACGTGGCACGGCGCCGATATGCGGCCGTGGGACCTGCTCTCCGACTCCGGCAACATGGGCGAGTTCGCCAAGGACTTCTTCCCCCCGGACTTCACCGAATGGCGCAGCTATTTGCACGAGATGATGGTGACGCTCTCGGTGGCGGTGTGGGGCTCGGCGCTGTCGCTGGTATGCGCGGTGCCGTGCGGTCTGATGTCCGCTCGCAACATGGCGCCGATGTGGGTCGTGCAACCGATGCGCCGCGTCATGGATACGTGCCGCGCGATCAATGAAATGGTCTTCGCGATGCTGTTCATCGTCGCGGTGGGACTCGGTCCGTTCGCCGGCGTGCTGGCGTTGTGGGTGCACACCACCGGCGTGCTCGCCAAGCTCTTCGCAGAAGCGGTCGAGGCAATCGATCCGCGTCCGGCCGAAGGCGTGCGCGCCACCGGCGCGAGCAGTCTCGACGAAATCATTTACGGCGTACTGCCGCAAGTGCTGCCGTTGTGGATCTCGTACGCGCTATATCGCTTCGAATCGAACGTGCGCTCGGCGATGGTGGTCGGCATGGTCGGCGCGGGCGGGATCGGCGTGGTGCTGTACGAGGCAATCCGCTCATTCGATTACGCGCAGACGGCCGCGGTGTTGATCATGGTGATCGTGGTCGTGACGGTGATCGATCTGGCGTCCGCGTGGCTGCGCGAACGCGTGACGTGACTGTTTGCGATTCTTGAGTGCTGGGGGTTGGCGAGACGCGATTTCGCCAGCCCTCATCGCGGTCGCTTTGGCGCCGTGGGTCAGAGGCTCAGCGGCTCAGCGGCTCAGCATTGAGTTGACATCAGGTAGCGGGGGCCCGGCCGCCACAAATTTCCCGTTTTCGCCACATAAAGCCCCTTCACTTTAGTCGTCCACCCCGTCCATTCCGGCGTTCTGCTGGAATAATCACGTGCTTGCGGCCAGTCTTCGGCCTTCCTTCTCCTCCCCTGGTCTTCGATGGACACCCTTGTCGTCTTGCTGGTGTTGCTTTCCGCGCTGCTTCACGCCACCTGGAACGCGTTTCTGCATCTCTCCGAAGACCGTGTATGGCTGCTCGGCATGATGGCAATTCCGTATATCGCCGTCAGCGCGGTCGGGGTGATCGTACTGCCTTTGCCTGAACCGGCGGCGTGGCCTTACATCGTTGCGTCGGTGGTCCTCGAGTTCGGCTATCTGCTGGCGCTGATCCGCGCGTACAGGAGTGGCGACTTCGGGCAGATCTATCCGATTGCGCGCGGGCTTTCGCCGATGCTCGTATTCGTCGGCGCGCTGGTGTTCGCGCACGAAGCGCTCAAACCGTTGGCGGCGATCGGCGTGGCGCTGGTGTCGCTTGGCATCGTCTCGCTGGCGTTTCGCCGCGGCATGCGGTTTTCCGGCGAAAGCGTGCCGTTTGCGCTCCTGACCGGCTTCTTCATCGCGACCTATTCGGTGGTGGACGGGATCGGCGCGCGCGTGGCGGGCAATGGTTTGAGCTACATCATGTGGGTCTATCTGATCTGGAATATCCCGCAGTTTCTGCTCGCCTGGCATTGGCGCGGCGGCGCGAGAGGGCTGTTCATCGGCCGCACCGTGGTGCTCAAGGGAATGGCCTCCGGCGCGCTCGCCCTCATCGCCTATTGCCTGATCATCGAGGCCTATCGCTATCTGCCCATCGCGATGGTGTCCGCGCTACGCGAGCTGAGCTCGATCTTCGCGGTGTTGATTGGGTGGCTGTTCATGAAAGAGAAGCTGACCACGCAGCGTATCGCGGCGTGCGCGTTGGTTACGCTGGGGGCTGTGTTGATTCGGATTTGAGAGGCTAAAGCATACGGCCGGGCTTGTTTCGTTTATTACGATTTCGAATGTTTCGATTTAGACTATCGACTTCGCAAGGAACCGTGCCATGAACACTTCGATCCATCCCACGTCGCTTCCATCGGCAGAAGAGGCTGAGCTCGCCCGAGTGTCCGGTCGGAATCTGTCGGTGGTGCTTTCAAGCCGCGCCGAAACGCAACAGTTCGACTTCAAGGACAGCAAGGGCGAAACGCGCAGCGTGGAGTTACCGACATCGGTCGTCCGTCTGATCGTCGACGTCCTCGCGGAAATCGGCCAGGGGAATGCTGTGTCGATCATCCCTATTCATGCCGAGCTGACCACGCAGGAAGCGGCCGACCTGCTTAATGTGTCGCGGCCGTACTTCGTGCAACTGCTGGAGAAGAAGGAGATCCCTTTCCGGAAGGTGAACACGCATCGGCGCGTCCGTTATGAGGATGTGATGGCTTATAAGAACCGAATCGACTCGGAACGCCGCAAGGCGTTGGACGAACTCGCAGCCTTGTCGCAGGAAATGGGTCTGGAATAATCGATGTCGTCACATTTCACCGCGATCTACGACGCTTGCGTTCTGTACTCCAAACCATTATGAAACTTGTTGATGCGTCTGGCGCTCACCGACCTCTATCGGGCGCGTTGGACACCGGCTATTCATGACGAGTGGACACGCAATCTGATTGCAAATCGCCCTGACCTCGACCCCGGCAAGATCTATCGCGTCCGTGACCTGATGGACGCGCATGTTCGGGACGCTTTGGTCGACAACTATGAACATCTGATACCGGCCATTGATTTACCGGACCCTGATGATGCACATGTGGTCGCTGCCGCGGTGCATTGCGGCGCGGAACTCATCGTCACGTTTAATCTGAAGGATTTTCCAGCCGACGCTTTGGCCACATTCAACGTGACCGCTCAGCATCCTGACGACTTTATCGCCGATCTCTTCGGCCTGAATCAGGCCAAGGCTCTGGAGGCGATGGCTGAGCATAGAAAATCATTGAAAAACCCGGCCAAGTCGGTCGAGGAATACTTCGGCACTCTTGCCGGGCTTGGCCTAACGCAAACCGTTTCAATAGGCCGCCCCTATAGCGTAGCTATCTGAGAAGTGCTTTCGCGCACGCCCCCCCAAGCTCACGCGAACTGCACAAGCCTCTCATCAATCGCATCAGCCAACGTATTGAACGCCGGCGCGATCTCCTCGTCCGGCACGCACGCATAGCCGATCAACAAGCCCGACGGCGCCAGCGACGGTTGTGCGTAATACCCCGACAAAGGCCGCACGACGATATTGCGCTCCAGCGCCGCGGCAGCCACCGCGCGGTCGTCACTGCCCTCGGGCAATTGCATCACCAGATGCAAACCGGCATCGCCGCCCACCGCCGGCAGCGCATCGCCATAACGGCGCGCGGCGGCGTCCAGCAAGGTCTGACGACGCTGCCCGTAGAGCGTGCGCATCTTGCGGATATGCGAGGTGAAATGTCCTTCTGCGATGAACTCCGCGAGCATCGCCTGCTGCAGCAACTGGCCTTCCCGGTACAACTCCGCGCTCGCGGTCGCAAAGCTCTCGGCCAGCGCTTCGGGCACGACCAGGTAGCCAATGCGCAACCCCGGAAACAGCGTCTTGCCAAAGCTGCCCACGTAAATCACTTGCCCTGACGTATCCAGCCCCTGCAGCGATGCCAGCGGCCGGCTGCCGTAGCGGTATTCGCTGTCGTAGTCGTCTTCGATGATCCAGCACTGGTTCTGCCGCGCGTACTCGAGCAGCATGCGCCGCCGCGCGAGACTCATCACCATGCCGAGCGGATATTGATGCGACGGCGTAACGAGCATCAGCTTCGGCGGCTGCGCAAGATCGTCGGCGCAGGGATTGATGCCTTCTTCGTCGACGGCGATCGGCCGCGATTGCAGGCCGGACACGTGCAGCACGCTGCGCACGCCCCAATAGCAAGGGTCTTCGGTCCAGATCACATCGCCTGGATCGGACAGTAGACGCACGGCCAGGTCCACAGACTGGTGGATTCCGGTCGTGATGATGATCTGCTCGGGCGTACAGCGCACCGAGCGCGAGGTTCGCAGATAGTCCGCCAATGCGTGCCGCAACGAAGCCAACCCGCCGCCCGGCGCGTAAGTCAGCAAATCCGGGCGCAAGCGGCGCCAATACTTGTTGTGCAGGCGGCTCCACACCCGCGCCGGAAACTTCGTGACATCCGGCACCCCGGGCATAAACGCGCCCCATTGCCGCTTCGACACGCCCGCCCCCGCGACGAGCCGCGCGCCACGCGTCGACAACGCGCGGTTGCCCCGCAACGGCAGTGGCGGCGGCGAGGGTAATGACTCGAGCGCCGCAGCCGGTGCTTCGGCGTCCGGCACGCCGACGATTTCGTCAGGCGCGCTATCGGCGACGAACGTGCCCCGGCCAGTTGCCGAACTCACATAGCCTTCGAGCACCAATTGCTCGTAGACCTGCGTGACGGTATTGCGCCCGATGCCCAATTCCTGCGCCAGCAGCCGCGACGACGGCACCTTGCTGCCCGCCGGCAATTCGCGCGACAGGATCGCCTGTTGCAACAGTCGATGCAGCTGACGATAGATCGGCTGGCCGTTGCCACGGTCGAGGCGCTGCGCCAGCCAGTCGGACAAAACGCTCGCGCGCATGAATGGCTCCTACATTTTTATTGAAATGGCTCTGAAGTTAAGAGCCAAATCTCATTATAGTCGCTGCATGTGCTGCGCTGAGCGCGCAGCGTCCGCAGGCGGCCCCCCGCCAGCGGCCCGCAAAACCGAGGAGCAAAGGAGACAACCATGAAGAATGCTGAACTGAAGAGCCGCAAAGACGCCGCCACACCGCGCGGCGTCGGGGTGATGTGCGATTTCTACGCCGAGCGCGCCGAGAACGCCGAGTTGTGGGACGTCGAAGGCCGCCGTTTCATTGACTTCGCTGCGGGTATTGCCGTGTGCAACACGGGCCACCGGCACCCGAAGATTCTGGCGGCGATCCGCGACCAGCTCGATCATTTCACGCACACCGCGTATCAGATCGTGCCTTACGCGTCGTACGTCGAACTGGCTGAAAAAATCAACCAGCGCGCGCCGGGCGACTACCCGAAGAAAACCGCCTTTTTCACGACTGGCGCCGAAGCGGTTGAAAACGCGATCAAGATCGCGCGTGCCGCGACTGGCCGTCCGGGCGTGATTGCGTTCACGGGCGGCTTCCATGGTCGCACGATGATGGGCATGGCGCTGACGGGCAAGGTTGCGCCGTACAAGATCGGCTTTGGTCCGTTCCCTGCGGACGTATTCCATGCGCCGTTCCCGAATCCGCTGCACGGCGTGACGACGGCTGATTCGCTGAAGGCGATCGAGTTTCTGTTCAAGGCCGACATCGATCCGAAGCGCGTGGCGGCGATTATTTTCGAACCGGTTCAGGGCGAAGGCGGTTTTTATCCGGCGCCGGCCGAGTTCGTGCGTGCTCTGCGCAAGCTGTGCAATGAGCATGGCATTTTGCTGATTGCCGATGAAGTGCAGACGGGTTTTGCCCGCACCGGCAAGTTGTTTGCAATGCATCACTACGACGTGGTGCCTGATCTGATGACGATGGCCAAGAGCCTTGCGGGCGGCATGCCGTTATCGGGCGTGGTTGGGCGGGCTGATGTGATGGATGCGGCGGCGCCGGGTGGTTTGGGCGGCACGTATGCGGGCAACCCGCTGGCGGTTGCGTCGGCGCATGCTGTGCTCGATATCATCGATGAAGAGAAGCTTTGCGAGCGCGCTACTGTTCTGGGTGATCGGATTAAGGCGAAGCTGATCGCGCTGCAAAGCGAAGTTCCGCAGATCGCCGATGTGCGCGGACCGGGGGGGATGGTTGCTGTTGAGTTCTGCAAGGCAGGTGGGACGGAGCCGGATGCTGACTTCACGAGGCGGGTGCAGGTGTTGGCGCTTGAGCGCGGGTTGTTGCTGCTGGTTTGTGGTGTGTATTCGAATGTGGTGCGGTTTCTGTTCCCGCTTACGATTCAGGATTCCGTCTTTGATGAGGCAATGGGGATTCTGGAAGCGGTGCTTAAGGAGAGTGTTGTTGTAGCTGTTTGAGGCTAGCGGTGCTGGTTTTGGCTGTTTGCCTACGGCGTTGGCCTTTCCTTGTTTTCTTAGTGGTCTATTAGTGTTGCCCCTGTGCGGGGCGGCACTTACTTTCTTTGCCGCGGCAAAGAAAGATAAGCAAAGAAAGCCGCTCACACCGCTAACTCTTAAGCGGGTCCCCTGGCTTGGAGGGGGTAGTGGTGCATCTGGAATCCGTGTTCTCGCACATTCGAGACCAGTGGCAAAGGACTCATTAGCTCCCACTCCGCACTGCGTGCGTCGCGGATGGGTTTGCATAGGAAACAGGGGCTTCGTTTGGGTGTGGTGGGGGTCATTCGCCTCGCCTCCGCGAGGCTCAACAACGTGACGTACGAATATGGCAACGGTTTATGAAGTACTCTTCGGCGCGCGCAGCGCCGCCGGAAGAATGACTGCCTTGTCACTCACGTCGAATGTGCGAGAGCACTGATTCCAGATGCACCACTACCGAGACTGTGCGAGGGACCCGCTTAAGGATTAGCGGTTTGAGCCGCTTTCTTTTGCCTACTTTTCTTTGCGGCAGGCAAAGAAAAGTAGGTGCCCGCCCCGCACAGGGGCGACGCTAATAGACCAATAACAAATCAAGGAAAGGCCAACGCCACAGGCAAACAGACCAATAACAAATCAAGGAAATGCCAACGCCACAGACAAACAGACCAATAACAAATCAAGGAAATGCCAACGCCGCAGGCAAACAGACAACAATCGCCCCGCAGGCAAAAAACCCAAAATTCAAAACCCAGGAGCAAAACCAAAAATGCCGACGCCAATCCTAAAAGACCCGACTCTTCTAAAAACCAAAAGCTACATCGCGGGCGAATGGCAGCCCGCCGAAGACAGCGCATCGTTCGAAGTAAAAAACCCCGCCACAGGCGAAACAATCGCCACCGTGCCCCGCATGGGCACAACCGAAACCCGCCGCGCAATCGACGCGGCCAACACCGCCTGGCCAGCATGGCGAGCCACCACCGCCAAACAACGCGCCACGATCCTGCGCAAATGGCATGACCTCATGCTGGAAAACGCCGACGATCTGGCAAAGATCCTGACCGCCGAACAAGGCAAACCCCTCGCCGAAGCCAAAGGCGAAATCCTCTATGCCGCCTCGTTCCTGGAATGGTTCGCCGAAGAAGGCAAACGCGTCAACGGCGACACCATCCCGACGCCGGCCAGCGACAAACGTATCGTCGTCACGAAAGAACCGATCGGTGTCTGCGCCGCCATCACGCCGTGGAATTTCCCCGCGGCCATGATCACGCGTAAAGTCGGCCCGGCCCTCGCCGCCGGCTGCCCAATCATCGTCAAACCGGCCGAAGCCACGCCGCTGTCGGCACTCGCGCTGGCCGTGCTGGCCGAACGCGCCGGTGTGCCGCGCGGTGTGTTCAACGTCGTCACCGGCGAGCCGAAAGCCATCGGCGCGGAATTGACCAGCAATCCGATCGTGCGCAAATTGTCCTTCACGGGCTCGACGCCGGTGGGCCGTCTGCTGATGGCGCAGTGCGCGCCGACGGTCAAAAAAGTGTCGCTCGAACTCGGCGGCAATGCGCCCTTCATCGTGTTCGACGATGCGGATCTGGATGCGGCCGTCGCAGGCGCCATCGCATCGAAATACCGCAATAGCGGCCAGACCTGTGTCTGCACCAATCGATTCTATGTGCACGATAAGGTCTACGACGCGTTCGCCGAAAAGCTGCGCGCCGCCGTCGAACAACTCAAGGTAGGCCGCGGTACCGAAGATGGCGTCACGCAAGGCCCGCTGATCAATGAATCCGCCGTGCTCAAGGTCGAATCGCATATCGAAGACGCCCTCGCCAAAGGCGCCCGCATCGTCACCGGCGGCAAGCGTCACGCGCTCGGTCACGGCTTCTTCGAGCCAACCGTGCTCGCGGATGTCACGCCGGCCATGAAGGTCGCGCGCGACGAAACCTTCGGGCCACTCGCGCCGCTGTTCCGCTTCTCGTCGGATGAAGAAGTGATCCGCCTCGCCAACGACACGGAATTCGGCCTCGCGTCGTACTTCTATAGCCGCGATATCGGCCGCGTCTGGCGTGTCGCCGAAGCGCTCGAATACGGCATGGTCGGCATCAATACCGGACTGATCTCCAACGAAGTCGCACCGTTCGGCGGCGTCAAGCAATCCGGCCTCGGCCGCGAAGGCTCGCATTACGGCATCGACGATTACGTCGTCATCAAGTACATGTGCGTGGGCGGGATCTGATCCTTTACTGTAAAGATCAGAATATCGGACTTACGCCGGAAGCTACGCCGACAGAAATTCTGTCGCGTGTAGCCTAAGTGAAGTGCCCCTGGCACGCAGATCAGTTCGTGCGCAAACTCCACCTCTCTATCTAGCGCTGCCGCCGAGCCGTCTGGCGGTAGCCTATTCAATCAGTCGCTGTTGCACGCACAGCAGGTCGGAGAATGGATCACCACGCTGGGCGCCTATCCGTCGCTTGCGATCGGCCCCGTCCTCGATTCGCACACATTCGATATCGCTTCGATCCTCCGCGAGTCGCTGCATGCAGAGCACCTCGCGCTGGGGCTCTAGCGCGAACTGCTCGCGCTGGTCGAGGACCGTTCCGTCGCACTCGAGGAGTTCGCCCGTCAGATGATCCATGTCGAAGAGATGCGCGCAGGCGAAGTCGACAAGATGCTGCGCCGCCCTGGAGAAGTGACGACATCGGCCGAACGGCACCCGGCCCAACCCTGATCAAAATCGGACGCAAGTCATCGGCCATTGCGGATCGTGGCCGAGGATACGCGACCGAATCGACGACGAGACGGTATGGCATCTGCGTCAACCCGAGCCTCACCCGGCGAATCGCGAGCGCAATTGCTCAATGCGTATCAATTGCCGGAGGCGGCGTTTACTCAGATGCCGCGTAAAAACCCAGGTATTCGAAGTCCGCCGTACTGTTCGCGTCAACGAGAGAACCGAGCGCGCCAGCCGACACAAGTGTATCGACCATCGTTCGGCGGTTGGATATGAAACGCCACGTTGGTGACAGCGTGGGCACGGCGGGTTCGCTGCCAGCCTGATGTAGCGCTGCGAGCAGATCGGCGCGATCAGGCGAATAGACGACAAAGCCTTCATTCCACATCGCAGCGCGATCGATATCCAGCAACGCACACACCTGCTGCTTGATGGGGACATCGTTAGCGTCGGTATCGCGCGACTGCTGGATCAGCGACAGGATGCCCGCGTCGACCAGCTTGCCAGCACGCAGCAGCGGCGGCAATCCAGGCGTCCACGCGTCAGGCGGACATGCCTTGTGCATGGGCGTCAGTTCGACGAATGGACTGATTTCCGCCGGATAGATTCGGCACACCAGTGGCCTTTGCTCATAGATACCGCAGCGCATATCGGGTTGAAGATTCGGGCATGGGCCCGTATACGCACCCGCCAGAATGACCACGACCCTCGTTGGCAGCGACCCACTCATCGCGGCAAACGAACGACGACGTCGATGCGCTGCCTGAAGCTTGTCCCCAGGTGGCTCTTCGAGCCACGGCGACGCGTCGCAGAGAATCTGCACGTCGTTGCCACGCTCCAGCCATGCAACCGCCTCCGCCACGGTCAACGGCAAACGCAGATCGTGACAACACTTGCCACACATCGTGCACTCAAAATCGATATCCATGCCTGATAGCCCTTGCGTCACGCGACGCGTTCCGAGTTGTCCAGTTTCATGCCTGGCAGGCACACACGCGAGCGTCCGCCCTCCCATGTGACTACCGCCAGGCTCGAGGAATCGGGGTTAGTCGCTTGAAAGCGGCCGATCTGACAGGCAACTCGCTTATTTTTTGCCAATGCCAGCCGTGTTCGCGCGGGAGTGAATGCGCGACTGCGCTCCCGGCTCAGCACGCTGAAGATCGCCTCAGATTCGAGGCTCAAGCCCGCATCAAAGATGCTTTGCATTACATGCCACCCACCGGTATCGTGTGCGCCATCGCCGGACAGCCGGTTCGGCAATCTGCGGGGCCCATGCGGCTACCCGCGCAAAGAACGAGAGCTAAAACGTGAGTGAGTCGGACACAGGTTACGTTGATGAGATTGCATACACATTCGGCTATTGCGACGAGCTGAATCCGTTACGGCTGAGACTTCCGTTGCTGCAAGCGCAACTTGCGTTGCCAACTGTACGTACCGCTTGCGAGCTCGGCTTTGGCCACGGCGTGAGCGTAAATATTCACGCGGCCGGCTCTCCTACGCAATGGTACGGCACCGACTTCCACCCGCCTCACGCGAACTTCGCCCGACGACTTGCGGACAGTGCCGAATCGCAGGCGCAATTGTTCGGCGAGTCTTTTTCGGCGTTCTGCCGGCGCGACGATTTGCCGGATTTCGATTTCATCGGCATGCACGGCATCTGGAGCTGGATTTCCGACGAAAATCGTGCGCTGATTGTTGAATTCATACGCCGCAAGCTCAAGGCCGGCGGCGTGCTGTATCTGAGCTACAACACCCAGCCCGGATGGGCCGCGATGCTGCCCGTGCGCGAATTGATGCAGCGGCATTTTCAGATCGGTTCAGGATCCGGGCCGCACGACGAGACGGGCACCGAAGAGCGCACGCAGGTGCGCATTAAAGCCGCCGTCGATTTTACGCGGGCCGTATTTGCGACGCAGCCGGGCTATGCACTGGTGAGCCCACTGCTTGCCGAGCGCGTCGAGGCGTTGTCCTTGGAGAACCCTAATTATCTCGCGCATGAGTATTTCAACCGTGACTGGCACCCCATGTCTTTCTCGCAGGTCGCCTCGTCGCTTGTCGCGGCGGGTTTGACTTATGGTGGCTCTGCGGACTATCGCGATCACGTCGATGAGATCAACCTCAACCCGGCGCAGCGCGCTTTATTAGCGGACATCGCGGATACGAGTTTGCGAGAAACGGTGCGCGATTTCTGCGTGAACCGGTCGCTGCGGCGCGATTACTGGATCAAGGCCCCACAGACGCTCAATGACGAAGAGCGGGACGCCAAACTGCGCGCCCATCGGGTGATCCTGGCCTTGCCGAGGGATTCCGTGGTGCTGAAAGTGCGCGGTGCGCTAGGGGAGACGCAGTTACCGGAAACGCTCTACGGCCCTATTCTCGACGCGCTGGACAGCTATCGTCCGATGACCCTGTCCGATATCGAAAACTGCGTTCGTGGACGGGGCATCGTACTGACGCAGATCGTCAAGGCGGTGACGCTACTGGTTGGTATGGGCGTGTTGCTAAATGCCCAGGATGATGCGCAAATCAGTGCCGCCCAGCCATTGGCGAAGAGACTGAACGCGGCGATCTGCGAACAGGCGCGCCATCATGACGAAGTTCAGTTTCTGGTGAGTCCGGTTTCAGGTTCGGGGGTTCTGATGCCGCGTGTGGCGCAGCTCTTTTTATTAGCACGACTGCATCTCATGAATCAGCCGACGCAGTGGGCCGAGTTCGCTGAGTCCGTGCTGCGCGCGACTCCCCAGTCTACGCGAGCAACCACAGGGCTGCCATCGGGCGCAGAAGCTTCTCTCGCTGATCTGATAGCGAAAGCAAACCGCTTTGCACGAGTTCATCTACCGATACTGGAGGCACTGCAGATCGCTTGAAATGAAATCGGCGTAGCGTGGCGGACCTGCGGTGTCTTCGAATTAGCTTTCATCGCGTGCTCAAAAAAATGCGCCAATGCGCGCGAAGCTTTCAGATCGCTTGTGCATAGTGAACTACGCGATCGTCTAATGCCTGGTACTCGCGTAATCAAGAACTGTTGCGAGCGGACGACACTGCCCCCTGTTTATTACTGCGCTTCCTGTTCGGGAAATATCATTCAGACCATTAGAGCCGACCCCAATCGGCGTGTCGAAATTCCATAACTCGGCCAGTGAGCTTTCTTGCATCACCGGCTCAAATAACGATCGCAAACCTCATGAAGAAGACCACTGCGGCACTCGGCGTTGCTCTACTCGCGCTTTCGGCTCAATCCGCTTTCGCGCAAAGCTCGGTCACCCTCTACGGGCTGGTTGACACGAGCGTGCGCTACCTGACCAACGCCAATTCAAATAACGACAGTCAAGTTGCCATGGGTGAAGGCGTTGAGACGCCCAGCCGCTTCGGCTTGAAAGGAAGCGAAGATCTGGGTGGCGGCACATCGGCGGTCTTCAGGCTCGAGAACCAGTTTCAGCTCTGGTCAGGAAAGCTCGACAACAGCAACAACACGCTGTTCCAGCGCAACGCCTATGTAGGTCTTTCGAACAACCAGTACGGTACGCTGACTTTCGGACGCCAACAGACGCCGTTCTTCGACGTGATGGGTAATACCTATGATCCGATGACGGTGGGTGACTTCTGGCAGGATAGCTGGATCTATAACCCGGTCGGGCCGTTCCTGTTTACCAACAATTCCGCGAAGTACTCCGGCCAGTTTGGTGGCCTGCATGTGGAAGGCATGTATGGCTTCGGCGGAGTGGCAGGCAGCGTCGGTGCGAACAGCATGTACGGCTTTACCGCGGAGTACGCACTCGGCAACCTGATGGCTGACGTCGGCTTCCAGCAGAATGACGTGTCCGGCAAGAAGTTCAACATCGTGAATGTGAGCGCTTCATATGCCGTCACGCCCACGCTGAAGCTGCTGGCAGGCTGGTTGCATTCGCAGGACAACACCGGTCTCGCCGACATCGATATGCAGCAGTCCGGCGCTCCCACGCTGGCGCACGTGAGTCCGAACCGCATCGACGACAGTGCCTATGTCGGCTCGACATGGCAGGTCACCTCGCCGCTGGCGCTGACGTTTGCCGGGTACTACGATCACGCGCGTAACGCGGCGAATCTCGATGGCACGCTCGGCGTCGGCATCAACTATTCCGCGACGATCCTGGCCGAGTACTCGCTGTCGAAGCGCACCGAGGTCTACGGCACGGTCGACTTCACGCGTGGCACCGGCTCGTTCCTTGCGGACTATCCTGGCCGTAACAACCAGACGGGTGTCGCCGTCGGTCTCCGCAACATCTTCTGAGGAAGCGGGCCGCGTTGCCGGGCCAACGTTTGAAGACGAGACCGCTCGCGCTGTGAGGCCCGGGCGGTTTTTTCTTGGCCGATCCCGACGACGTTGCGCGGTTCGACAATTTGTGCGATCTGGTCCAGGCATCGCCCGGCTTGGCAACGTGCGGCTGCTCTCAGCGGCACGTTTGCGTTAGGACCCTCTGTGATGCGACACAAAACACCTGATCTGTCAGAGTGTGATCTCGCTCGACGTACTCACCTGCTCGACGGTCAACCTGGAAGCCTCCATAGCATTGCGCGGGCCAGCAATGCCGAAATGTCTAGCGAGTGTATCGACGACGTTTTCGGCCATGCCGCGCCGCGTTTCTTCCGTCGCCGAGCCGATATGCGGCGTCAGAACCAATCTGTCGTCCTCGATGAGCGCGGCCGGCACTTCGGGTTCCCGCTCGAATACGTCAAGCGCCGCACCGGCGATCCGATCGGCGGCAAGCGCGGCAATAAGCGCCGCTTCGTCGACCACGGGGCCGCGTGAGATGTTCACCAGAAAGCCGCCGGGACCGAGCGCATCGAACACCGTTGCGTCCACCAGATGATAGGTGGACGGAGACAAAGGACAGCTCAGAATCAACATATCGCACGCTGCCGCGAGGCCGACCACGCTATCGTAGTACGGGAGGTCCGTTGGCTTGCGCTTAGGCCCGAAGTACGCCACGCGCGAGCCGAACGCCTGCAGGCGCCGTGCGATGGCCGAGCCGATCATGCCAAGGCCGACAATTCCGACGTTCATCCGCGAGATCGAACGGCCAAGCGGAAACTGTCCGTGCTCCGGCCATTTCCCTGCCCGAACATACGCATCCGCCTTGACGAAATCGCGCGTGACCGCAAGCGCCAGTCCGAGCGCGGTGTTCGCCACGTCCTCGGCGAGCACATGCGACGAGTTTTCGATGACGATACCTCGCGCCTTCACGGCTTGCACATCGACGTTGTCGAGGCCTGCGCTGTAACTCGAAATAATTTCCAGCGCAGGAACAGCGTCGAGAAACGGAGCGTCGATCTTCGTCTTGCGCAACGCTATTCCCCGAATAGCAGCACCGTGCTCCTTCAGGAATGTCGAAGCCGCCGCGGGCTCCTCAGGCAGTTCGAGAACGGTGAAGAGTGCGTTGAGCTCGGCCGTGGTCCAATCCGGCAACTCGGCCGCTTTCAGAATGATCGGCTTTTCCATAGTGCGTTTAGTTGTTCATCCAGTTTAACGATTCATCCGCGGCAGCACGCTAACACGCCGCCCCGTCGATGCATTCCATTCAGCTCATCTTCACGCGCTCGATTTTGCCCATGAAGAGCAGATAGACGACCGCGGCCACGAGGCAATGTGCCGCTACAAAATAAAGGCCGGCCGTGTAGTCGCCCGTCGCCTGAACGATGTAGCCGAAGACGATCGGTGTAACGATACCGCCGATATTGCCCACGCAATTGAATATCGCACCGGCAAGGCCCACGGCTTCCCGAGGCGCGGTATCGCTGACGATGGCCCACGTGCCCGCGCCAGCGGCGGTGCCTTTGCCAAAGAACGCTATCGTCATCAGCAGGACGATCACGGTGTTGCTTTCCGTGAAGGCGGAGAAAACCAGGCAGCAACCCACCGCCATGCCGACGATATACGGTGTCTTGCGAGCCCACGACACACTCCAGCCGCGACGAATCAGCAGATCCGAAATCACGCCGCCCGCGATGCCGCCCAGAAATCCCGAGATGGCTGGCAGCATGGTGGCCAGACCGGCCTGCATGATGTTCATGCCGCGAGCCTGAACCAGATAGATCGGAAACCATGTGATAAAAAAGTAGCTCAGCGCAATGGCGCAATACTGGCCGATGTAGGAGCACCACAGCATCCGGTTACTCAGCAGCACGCCCAACACTTTCCACGACACCACGGGACGGGACAGCCGCTCCTGCGACGAATCGATATCGACCATCGCGCCGCCCGCCACGATGTGGTCCAGTTCGGCTTGCGACGCGCGGGGATGTTTGCGCGGCTCGTGCATGACCACCGCCCAGAGCCCGGCCGAGGCAATGCCGACCAGGCCGAGGGCAAAGAACGGCGCGGGCCAGCCGAACTTCGCCACCAGCCACCCCGCGAGCGGCGAGAAGATCGCCACCGCGAAGTACGAGGCCGAGGCAAACAGTGAGGTGGCGAGCCCGCGCTCCTCTTTCGGAAACCACATGACGGTCACGCGGCTGTTGGCCGGGAAACTAGGCGCTTCGATGAAGCCGAGCGCGAAGCGCAGCGCAAACAGCAGACCGAGCGCAACCGAAAGGTCGGACGTGATCTTGCCGATAAAGCCAACCAGAATTGTCGCGATGGACCACAAAACAAGCGTTGCGCCATACACGGCCTTGGTACCGAGCCGGTCCAGCAGCAGGCCACCGGGAATCTGTCCGATCACGTACGCCCAACTGAAGGCCGACAGGATATAGCCCAGCTGAATGTGATTCAGGCCGAATTCTTTCGCGATGCCTGGTCCGGCGATCGACAGGATTGCCCGGTCGGCATAGGCCACGGTCGCCACCAGCAATATCGTCGCGAGAAGCGTGTAGCGCGTATGGGTCAGGCGAACGGAATCCGTCGCCGCATACTGGGCTGTCCTGTCTGAGAACATCGAGATCTCCTCCTTTATGTCTCACGTGCCGGCTGCATGGTGCGTACGAAACGCGCACGCTATGATTGCCTGCATCGACACGCCCGCGTAGGGTTGCGCGTGCGTGATCTGCTTTAGAGTCGTTGTAAGTTTTGCATTAGACGCATGCAATCAGCGAGCGTCAACCTTGATTGAGACAATCAACGTGAATAGCTGGATTACCCAAGAAGAGGCATGCGAAGTCCTGGGCGTGCGCAAGCAAACGCTTTATGCGTATGTCAGCCGCGGACAGATCGAGGTGCGCTGGGATCCCGACCATGCAAGCCGCAAGCTCTACCGCGAATCCGATGTTGCCGCGCTCCTCAAGAAGCGCTCTTTGGGACGCGCCCGCAAAAACATTGCCGCCAGCACGATGGCATGGGGCGAGCCGATCATCAACACGCGCATTTCGACCATTGTTCGAGGACGGCTTTACTACCGGGGCAAGAATGCGATGGAGCTTGCCGCCTGTCTGACGTTGGAGGAGGTCGCGCAACTCCTGTGGGATTCGGCGGAGCCGCCGCGCTTCCCGGTTTCCGAGCCGGTGCTGAACACCGGTCCGCTGCGGGCCCGTGCGTACGCCGCAATGGGGCTGGCCGCAGCCGAAGGAGATTCAGCTCGCACGCTGGATGTCGACCGCATGCGCCAGGAGGCGCAGAAGCTGGTCGGAAGGCTTGCCAGCAGCTTTGTCACGCTCGCCAGTGCCGAGGGCCCGCTGCATCTGCGTCTCGCACGCGCATGGCATTGTGAGCGGTATGCCGACCTGCTTCGTCGCGCATTGGTGTTGCTCGCAGATCAGGAACTGACGAGTTCGACCTTTGCTGCGCGCGTCGCCGCATCTACCGGTGCATCGCTTGGAGCATGCGCGTTGGCGGGTCTGGCAACCTTGTCGGGCCCCTTGCACGGCGATGCGATGGTGCGTGTACAGGCGCTGACGGACGACGCGCGGCAGTTCGGTGTCGAGGCAACCGTCAAGCGCTGGAGGTCGGCTGGCAAAGCGTTGCCCGGCTTCGGACACGAGCTCTACCCGCAGGGCGACCCGCGCGCGGAGAACCTGCTCGGCGCATTCGAGCCTTCCGAAGATACGCGCAAGCTGATAGATCATGTCGACCGGGTGAGCGGCCTGAAGCCATCTATCGACATTGCCCTCACCGCGCTTGCCGAGCACTGCCAGTTACCCGAGGGCGCAGCGTTCTCAATTTTTGCGATCGGGCGAAGTGTCGGGTGGATGGCGCATTCCATCGAGCAATCGGCCAACCGCGGTCTGCTGCGGCCTCGGGCGAACTATGTCGGACCGCCGATCATTGGCGAGAGCAAGAGCGAAGACGAGTAGCGGTTCGGCTCAGCGCTGCGTCCAGCGTGGGGAATACGTCCGAGGAAGTCCGCCAGGCAAATGAAGCCGCCTTTTAAGGCGGCCTTTTTACGCTCGTGCAAGAACCCGTACGGCCATTGCCGAAGGCGGCGTTCTCCTCAGAACGAATGCCGAATGCCGGCCATCATCCCAAGTTGCCCGATGCCCGGTGCGGGCGTCGTGCCTCCACCGCCCTGGCTCACCGTATAAGCGGCATGCGCGCTGTTGAACAGATAGGCACCTTGCAGGTAAACCGCGGAACGCTTCGACAGCAGGTACGTGGTGCGTAACGCGGCGATCGTGCCGCGCGTATCGTCGGCGCGATTGATGATGCGATACACCCCGCCGTCCAGAATAAATGCGGGCGTGACGTTATACGCCGCCGTGACGTAGTAGAGATTCGAGCGCACGTCCGGCAATGCGGGGGAGACCGTTTCGACGTGACGTCCAAGCCAGCCGGCCCCGAGTTTGACCGGCCCGATGTGTCCATAGCCGTTCAACTGCATCCGCACGTCCTTGTCACCCGATTCGGTCAGCGCAAAAGGTGCCGTGCCATCATACAGATTGGCGGCCGCGCCAGGGCCGCCGCGTTGTTCGTCGTAGGCGCCGGCCACACCGTAACCGTTCATGTCATAGCGCAACATCGTCGACCATTCGCGGCAACTCTGCGAACTGCCCGGGATCGACCCTACACAGGTGCCCTGCCCCGGCGAATTGCCGGTACCCGCTGAATCGCGGCCGAAGGAATAAGTCGCACCAAACGTGAACCCCGAGAAGGTGCCTTTATACGCAATCGTGTTGTCGCTGCGCGCGCTCGGCATGTACTGATCGAACGACCCTGTGCCGCCGTAAATGTCAGGCCCGAGCAGATCGGAATCGAGGATCGCCCAATAGGTCATCGTGTACTGGCGCCCGAACGTCAACGTGCCGTACGGACTCTCGAGACCAACGTAGGCTTGCCGCCCAAACAGCCGCCCACCCTGATTGAGCGTGCCGCCTTTGGTGTTAAAGCCGCTCTCCAGTACGAAAACCGCGGACAACCCCCCGCCCAATCCTTCCTTACCGCGAATCCCCCAGCGCGACGGAAATTCGCCGGTGATGCCCGGCATGCGCACGACGCTATTGCCCGCCGCGTTTGCATGCGTCACCAGTTCAATGCCAGTATCGATAATCCCGTACAACGTCACGCTGCTCTGTGCGAACGATGAAGCGCTGATACCCAGCAACAGACTGCCTAAAGCGAGCTTGTATTTCATTTTTCTCCATCTCTCCGTGGTAGGTGTTTTGCGTGAGCGCGCAACCATCCGAACGCGACTCATACGAAGCGCTTTTTTATGTAGCGATACTAATGACAGACGTGACGATACCGACCGCTATTCAAGCCGTCCGATACGTTAAAGACTGACTTTCACCGACTGCGGCGATCCGCGCGTCGCGCCCGGTCGCCGCGTTTCAGGACACCCCGTGCGCTAAACGCCCGACTTCGGAATATGGCGCTTGACCACCATCAGCGCGACCATCACGATGAGCATCGCGACGCCGAGCATCCACAAGTACGACGACGCGCCACCGGCCGTAATCACCACGGCCCCGGCAAACGCGCTGGCGATCGCGCCGAGCCGGCCGAACGCCAGCGCCGATGCAGTGCCGGTTGCGCGCACACGGGTCGGATAGACGTAAGCACACAGCGCAAACATCGTCGACTGGACAGCGTTGACGAACAGGCCATGCACGCCGAGACCGAAGATCAGCAAGCCGGTGTGATCGGAGATGTTCACGCCTAGCAGCAGCAATGCGCTCGCCGCACCACCCGCGCTGCAGAGAATCAACGGCCAACGCGAGCCGGTGCGAGCAATCGCCACGGCGCACAGCAACGCGCCCACCACGCCGCCGAGGTTGTACGCGGTGAGTCCCGCACCGGCAACCGACATCGACAAGCCCTGCGTGCTCAGCATGGTCGGCAGCCAGCTGAAAGCACTGTAGACAGCCAGCAGACACAGGCAGAACGCGCACCAGATCGCCACCGTATCGAGCGCCAGCCCGTTGCGGAACAGCGCCGTAAAGCCGGTATGCTTTTCGACGGCTTGTTCGCGCATGTCGGTAAACACGCAGCCGCTTGGCACCGCACGCGACATCCGGCCAAGCAGGCGTTTGAGTTCCGGCCAGCGCTGCGGCTGCCGGGCGAGAAAACGCGGTGACTCGGGCAACGTAAAAAACAGCAACACAGCAAGTGCCAATGGCATCACGCCGCCGATCAGAAACAAGCCACGCCATCCATACGTCGGCAGAATTTCATGCGCGAACAGACCGGCCACCATGCCGCCGAGCGGCACACAGACGATCGTCGCGGTGACGGCCAAAGTGCGGCGGCGAGCCGGTGTGAATTCCGCGGTCATGGTTGTCGAACTCGGCAACGCGCCGCCGATGCCGAGGCCAGCGATAAAGCGCAGCAGCGCAATCGTCACAATATCGGGTGCGAAGGCGATGCCGCAGGTGGCGGCGCCGAACACCAGCACGCTGCCGATCACGGCCCAGCGACGGCCGAAGCGATCGGCCAGCAGTCCGGCACACGCGCTGCCGATGCCCATGCCGATCAATCCGGCTGCAACGACCGGCGCAAACGCCGCCCGCGAGACGCCCCACTCCTTGATCAGTACGGGTATCGCAAAGCCGATCAGTTGACTATCGAAGCCGTCCAACACGATCGACAACGCCGCGAGAAAGACCACCATCTTCTGCATGGTGGTGTAAGGACCTTCGTCGAGCGTACGGCCGATGTCGACGGCATGGCGCCCTTCCTCGACACCTGCCTGATAGCCGGCGAGCGGCGCGCCGGCCTCACCGGCGGCCGCACTGGCCGATCCGGCCGGCGGTACATAACTGGTCATGAAGCTGTCTCCAGAGTTGTGTGCGCGATTCTTCCCGCCGCGCTTTAGTTGTCACGGTTTTTAATCAGTATGTGAGCGAGCGTCCGGCTTTTGGCATTGCCGTTTCGCGCAAAAGCCATGACATTTTAGGTATGGCTTGTAACGACGCTCGTCTTGCTGCGGTGATCTGGCGCGCGGTGTATTGCAGCAATACACGTCGGCCAATGCGGCACTCCGCGCTTCAGAACGGATAATGACGTGGCGTGGTTTGCACGGTAATCCAGCGCAAATCCGTAAATTCAGCGATGGCCGCCTGCCCGCCAAAACGTCCAAAACCGCTGCCCTTCACGCCGCCGAACGGCATTTGCGCTTCGTCGTGAACAGTCGGCCCGTTGACGTGGCAGATGCCCGATTCGATGCGCCTCGCGACATTCATCGCGCGCGCCACGTCACGGCTGAACACCGCTGACGAAAGCCCATATTCGTTGTCGTTCGCACACGCGACGGCTTCATCTTCACCGTTGACGCGCACGATGCCCTTCACGGGCCCGAACGATTCATCGGCATAGATGCGCATGGCGGGCGTGACGTGATCGAGCAGCGTGGCAGGCATCAAGGTGCTGTCCGCTTTGCCGCCGCAAACGAGCGTGGCGCCTTTGGCCAACGCGTCGTCGATCAACGCGTTGCAGCGTTCCACCGTGCTCATATCGACGACCGATCCCAGCACCAGCGGCCCCTTGCGCGGGTCGCCGAGCGGCAGGCCGCGCGCTTTCTGCGCGAGCTTCGCAACAAACGTATCCGCGATCCGTTCATCGACAATGATCCGTTCCGTCGACATGCAAATCTGCCCCGAGTTGGCGAACGCGCCGAATGCGGCGGCATTGACGGCGGCATCCAGATCCGCGTCGTCGAGCACGATCAGCGGCGCTTTTCCGCCGAGCTCCAGCACCGATGGTTTCAGATAGCGTGCACAGGTGGCCGCGATGATCTTGCCGACATGCGTGGAACCGGTGAAATTGACGCGCCGGATTTTTGGATGCGCGATCAGCGCTTCGACCACCGCGCCTGCATCAGCCGGTGCGTTGGTGATGAAGTTCACCACGCCCTTCGGCAAGCCTGCTTCCTGCAAGACTTCGATAATCAGGCCGTGCGTGCCGGGGCAGATTTCCGAACCCTTCAGCACGACCGTATTTCCGCAGGCGAGCGGCAACGCAATGGCACGCACCGCGAGGATCACCGGCGCATTCCAGGGCGCGATGCCGAGCACGACGCCGGCCGGCTGACGCACGCCCATCGCGAGACTGCCGGGCACGTCGGAAGGAATCAGCTCGCCGCCGATCTGCGTGGTGAGCGCTGCCGCCTCAATCAAACCGCCGGCGGCGAGGTGCACGTTGAAGCCCGCCCACATTGCCGATGCGCCCGTCTCGGCCGCCATCACCGCGGCGAAGGCTTCGCTGCGTGCCTCCAGCGCATGCGCGGCCTTCATCAGCAGCGCGCGACGCTCGCTCGGCCCCATCGCGGACCATGCCGGGAATGCTGCCGCCGCGGCGTCGGCGGCGGCGATCGCGTCGGCGACCGTCGCTGCGGGCGCGCGCGTCGCGACCTCGCCATCGAGCGGATTGCGGCGCTCGAAGGTGGCACCGTTGCTTGCTTGCACCGCTGCGCCATTGATCAGCATCGAGATGCTTTGCATCGTGTTTGTCTCCTGCGGAAAGTTTGATGAATGCGGGCGAGAGCTGAGCTCGCGCTCACGCCACGATGACTTCGACCAGCATCGGCCCGGACGACGCCAACGCGTCGCGTAGAACGTCATGCAAACGTTCGGCGTCGCTCACGCGCGTGCCGGGACAGCCCATGCCCGCGGCAAGCGCCACAAAATCGAGTCCCGGCAGATCGGTGCCTTGCACAGGGTCTGCCGGACCAAAACCGAACTCCGGCGCAAAGTCCTGCAGCGCGGCATAGCGGGAATTGTTCAGGATCACGAATGTGATCGGCAGTTTCATCTGCACGGCACTGTAGATGGCCTGAATCGAATACATGCTGGAGCCGTCGCCAATCACGCCGATCACGCGCGTGCCGGGCTTCGCCAACGCCACGCCGACGGCAGCCGGCATGCCATAGCCGAGACCGCCGCTGTCCATCGTGTAGAAGGTGCCGCTGCGCGTGAACGGCAGCGTGTTCTGCATTACCGGGCGGGAACTCGGCGCCTCCTCGACCACGATATCGTCCGCATGGCGCACGTCGGCAAGGGTCTGCAACGCGAATGCCACCGACATCAGTGCGGACGGTTCCGCGCGCGGACAGGCAACGCGCGGCGCGGGCAACGGACGTGCCTTCGGCGCGGGCCGGGCCAGCAGATCGGCCACACCGAGGCGAATATTGCCGACCACCGCGGTGCCGGCCGGCGCCCATGCCGCGATAGCCGGATCGTCGATCAACTGACATAGCGTTGCACCGGCAGGCAAATGCGGGCCGTGACCTTCCACGTGATACGTGAAGGCCGGCGCGCCGATCACGAAGATCAGGTCATGTCCGCCGAGCAGCTCGACGAGCTTCTCGCGCATGGCCGGCAAGAAGCCGGCGAACAGGCGATGGTCTTCGGGGAACGCGCAACGGCCTGTCATCGGTGCGACGAACACGCGGGCGTTGTGGCGTTCGGCGAGACTGACGACGGCGTCCCAGCCGCCGGCCCGGTCGACTGCGCCGCCCACCACGAAAGCCGGCCGTTCGCAGGCGTCGAGGGCCGCGCCGATCTGCTCCAGCACGAACGGCTCGGGCCGTATTTCAGTACTGACGACGCGAGCCGGCACCGGCTCGGCAGCCCGGTCCCAATCGTCGACGGGAATCGATACCAGTACCGGCCCGCGCGGCTCCTGCATCGCTACGTGATAAGCGCGCGCAATAGCCAGCGGCACGTCTTCGGCGCGCGCCGGTTCGATACTCCATTTGACATACGGCTTCGGCAATTCGGTGGCTTGTGTCGACGCCAGGAACGGGTCGAACGGCAGAATCGAGCGGGCCTGCTGCCCGGCGGTAATCACGATTGGCGTGCGATTGCGGAACGCGGTGAAGATATTGCCCATTGCATTGCCGACGCCCGCGGCCGAATGCAGATTGACGAACGAAGCGTTGCGGGTGGCTTGCGCATAACCGTCGGCCATGCCGAGCACGACCGCTTCCTGCAAGCCCAGCACATAGCGGAAATCCTGCGGAAAATCGCGGAACAACGGCAATTCCGTCGACCCCGGATTGGCAAACACCGAAGTCATGCCGACGCGGCGCATGAAATCGATCACGGCGTCGCGCACCGTGAACGATGCGTGTTGAGAGAGTCCCGATGCGTCTGAACGGGGCGCGGTGCTGGTCATGCCTGTCTCCCATGCAAAATGAGTTGCGGCCAATGAGCGCCGTTTCCTGATGGCTCATTATCGGAAGCTCGAAGTTGATTGAAAATTGCCTTTTTTGAGAAAAGGCATTACTTTTACGCATGACTTTCAATCTTCAGCAATTGCATGCGTTCGCAACCATCGTCGCGAGTGGCAGCCTTGGCCGTGCCGCGGAAGTGCTGCACGTCACGCAGCCTGCGCTGAGCCGCACCATCAAGCGACTCGAGGACCAGGTCGGCGCGCCGCTGTTCGAACGGCACTCGAAGGGTATGCAGCTTACTGCGATCGGCAGCGCGCTGCTGCCGCACGCCACCCTGCTGCAACGCGAAGCCGATTACGCACGCGAGGAAATCGACGCGATGCGCGGCCTCGCGAAGGGGACGATTCGCGTCGGCGCGGTGGCGAGCATCGCTACGCTCGTGCTGCCGCTCGCGGTGAGCGGCGTGCTCGCGCGCTGGCCGAATCTGCGCGTGGAGATCATGGAGGGGGTGTGGGACCGGCTGGCGGACAGTCTGATGAAACACGAGATCGATCTCGCGCTCAGCATGGCCGTGCCGGACACGGACGAGATTGCCGCGATTGCCGATTGCAGATGGGAAGACGAGAGCTATGTGGTCGCCGCGCTCGATCATCCGCTGCGCGGCAGAGTGGATTTGTGTCTCGGCGACACGCTCGATCAGCAGTGGTGCGTGCCGCCGCGCGGCACGGGTCCGTTCGAGCACATGCAACACGTGTTTGCCGAGCATGGGCTCGGCATGCCGCCGATTGCGGTCGAGACGCGCTCAATCACCGTGCTGAAAAGCCTGGTGACGCGGGCGGGATTTCTGAGCTGGATGGCTACGCCGATGTACGACACCGAAAGCGCGGCTGGCGTGTTCGACACATTACCGATTCCGGGCCTGGTCGCACGCCGCACATTGACGGCGTTTCGCCGCCGTCAGGGCATTCTGCCGAGTCCGGCAGTGAAGTTGCTGGAGCAACTCAGGCAGTTGACTGCGGTGCAGGCATAAGTCCCTGCATGCAAGTATTCAGGCAGATTGCCTCGTTCACCACGCTCAATTGCAAAGCGGCCCTGCTTTCACATCGACGTGAGAGCAAGGCCGCCTGTCCAACAACACGAATCAAGTTGGCGCGAGACGACTGCTCGCGCCGTGGTCCATTAATGACCCACGTTGACAACCGGTGCCGAGTACGAGCTCGCGGTGTGGCTGCCTGCTTGCGACGAGCCGTTCGTGGCTGAACCATAACCGCTGGTTTGAGCGGCAGCCCTTTGCGCGGCGACACGCGCCTCGGCAGCCTGAATGTTTGCCGGGTAATCGTCGGCGTTCGACATCGCCGGATCGTAGCCGGCTTTTTCCAGCTGCACCAGCTCAGCGCGCACCTGAGCGCGGGTCACCGGCTGGTTGGATTGGGCAAACGCAGCGAGCGGCGCAGTGATGAGAGCAGCGATAACAACAGCTTCGATCAGCGATTTCATGACGACTACCTCCAGAGATTGTTTTTTGCCGTGCTGCAAACCTGTTTGTTTGCAGCCAGTGAACGTAGTCTAAGAGTTGGCGACCCTAGGGTAAACCCCTAATAAACAAATTCACTGTTGCGATAATCGGCACAATCTCAATCGGACATATCCGAAAGTAGGGAATAAGCTCTAGCAGCAGGTCGGCGTACGGCCGCCGCGGCTAGCATTGTTCATAGAAAAAAGGAGGCGATCACCTATGCCTGCGCCGCACTTTGCTTCGCTGCCCTGCTATCGCGACGTCGTGCGCGCTGAGTGGGTCGACTACAACGGTCATTTGCGCGACGCGTTCTACATGCTGATCTTTAGCTTCGCGACCGATGAGTTGATCGATGCGATCGGCCTGCCCGATTCGGTGCGCAAGCAACGTGGCCGCTCGATCTATACGCTCGAAGCGCATCTCAACTATCTGCATGAAATCAAGGAAGGCACGCAGGTTCGCGTCGATATGCGCGTGCTTGGACATGATGCGAAGCGGCTTCATCTGTACCTCGAGATGTTCGCCGATGATGGCGTGGAGCCGGTCGCCGCGGGAGAGCAGATGTTGCTGCATGTGGATACGGCCGGACCGCGCGCGGTTGCCTTCGACGCGGATATCGAGGCGCGCGTGCGCGCGTTGGCGCAAGCGCATGCGGCATTGCCGTCGGCCAGGTTTGCGGGACGCGTGATCGGCTTGCCCGCGAAGCCACCCAGCGCACGTCCCGGCCTGGGTGGTCCATCCCGCTAAACGCGGTGCGCTTCGAGAAGGTCTGCGGGTTTCCAGGCGCGCCTCACGTCTGCGCCGCGCCGCCACTCCGCTTGAACGAACTGGCAAAAAAAAGCACCTGATACTGCACCGCGTTGGCCCAGTACTTCCACGTGTGGCCGCCCGGCCGCTCCGCGTAATCATGCGGCACGCCAAGCTCAACCAGCCGCGCATGCAGCGTCCGGTTCGATTGAACCAGCGAGTCGCTCACGCCGCAATCGATCGTCAGCGCAATATGCGCGTTTCCAAAACCACCCGCGTTCTCGATGATCGCCTCGTTGTTCCAGAAGTCGGCGTGACGCGCCGGATCGCCAAACACCTGGTCGATCCCGGGTTCATCCTCGCAGCCGCGCGGATCGACCGCTCCGCTAATACTGCCCGCGGCGCCGAATTCATCCGGCCGGTCCAGCGCAATATGCAACGCCCCGAATCCACCCATGCTCAACCCGGTAATCGCACGGGCTTGCCGCGTCGCGATCGTGCGGAAATGCGTATCGACGTAGCTGACGACCTCGGAACCCACATAGGTTTCGTAACGGCTGCGCGGATCGACAGGACTGTCGATATACCAGCTCTCGTGACCGCCGTCCGGCATGACGAGGATCACGTGATAACGATCGGCCAGTTTGCCGATGTGAGAATTCGCGGTCCAGTCCGTATAGTCGCCACCGGAACCGTGCAGCAGATACACGACGGGGAAGCGATCGGCCGCTTTGCCGTGCGTGTATTGGTCGGGCACCACCACCGTTGCATCGAACGACTTATGCATGGCGGCGCTGGGAATGGTGACGACTCTGGACTGAAACGCCCAGACCGGGTTCGCGAAAAGCAGCGTCAGAATGAGCCAGAACACACGATTCATCTTCATGATTTGTCGCTCTCCCTTTCTATGTGTCCAAAGAACACTGTCCGGCATCTGGCGGCAAAATTCTGACGATGACTCTAGCAATGGCGACTTACAACCAAATTTCAGCGAAGCATACGGTCTCGTCAGCTTGGCCCGCGCCGAAGGGGGGACGGCGCAGCTAATCGTCTATTCAATGTGCGCCGAAAAGCCGATCTGATCCGGCGAGACATCGGGGCGCAAGGTGAGCGCGGGCACATCGTACGCGCCGGCGTTCTGGGGGCGAAACGGGATCGGCGCGGTTGTCCACAGATGATCGAGGCGTTGGCCGAGCGCGTCACGGATCGTTGAGAAGCGTGCTTCGTCGATCCGGCTTGTCCGATGAATCACGAACGGCGGCAGAACGGCGAAACCGGGGTAATACAGGACCCCATGCTGGATCGGGAACAACACGTCGTCGATCGGCCCGTTGATGCCGCGCGGGCTGTAATGAGATTCCCAGCCACCGGTTGTAACGATCAGCATTGCCCGCTTGCCTGCCATGGAGCCTTCGCCATAGCGGTCGCCCCAGCGCGCGTCGGAGTGCTCGCCGACGCCATACGCGAAGCCGTACGCATAAACACGCTCCACCCAGCCCTTCAGGATCGCGGGCATCGAAAACCACCACAGCGGAAACTGCAGAATGACGGCATCCGCCCACTTCAGTTTCTCCTGCTCGCGTGCGATGTCCGGGCTCTGCATGCCTGCCTCGAAAGCATGCTTCGAGTCGAGCGCAGGATCGAAACGCGCGTCGCCTTGCCGGTTCAGACTGTCGTCCGCATCCAGTGAGGCTTTCCACTTCATCGCATACAGATCCGATACCTGGACGACGTGTCCGGCATCCTCCAGTCGTTTGATCGAGAAATCCTTCAGTGACCCGTTCAATGACCGGGGTTCCGGGTGCGCATAGATGAGAAGAACATTCATGACCTGAGCTCCTTTGCCAGAAAGAAATACGATAGGTCCTGGTCAGGTATATTGGAAATGAATTCCCAATATGTCAGGTATAGCCATGAATAATCTCAGAAGACTGGACCTCAACCTGCTGGTGACACTCGATGTCCTGCTGTCGGAGCACAACGTAACCCGTGCCGCGGAGCGCCTGAACTTCTCCCAGCCGTCGGTGAGCGTGCATCTTGCCAAACTGCGAGATGTCTTCGGCGACCCGTTGTTGTTGCCGGGGCCACGCGGCATGCGCCCCACCGCAAGGGCTGAAGAATTGCGCGAACCGTTGCGCCTGGCACTCGAGGCGCTTGAACACGCGGTGTCGCCGGCCAGCCCATTCAATCCAGCCGAAGCGACTCATACGTGGCGCGTGGCCGCGACCGACTACGCCGAATCGACGATCCTGCTGCCCGTTCTGGCCGGTCTGCGCGCGGCGGCGCCCGGCACCCGCCTTGCGATCGTGGAAGCCGCTCCGCCACGCATCGCGAGGCAAGCGGAACAGGGCGACATCGATCTGGCTTTCCACACCCGCGAAGGCGCGCCGCCGGGACTGCGCCAGCGATTGCTGTTCAAGGAGCGCTACGTACTGGTAGGCCGCGCCGATCATCCGCGATTGAAGCGGCGGCCCACGCTGGCGCAGTTCTGCAAGCTGGAGCACGTGATCGTCTCGCCGGATGGCGGTGGGTTTAGCGGCGTCACGGATGACGCGCTGGCTGAGAGCGGCCTCACGCGCAGAGTGGTGCTTTCAGTCCCGCACTTCCTGTTCATGAGGTCGGTCCTCGCGAGCACGGACCTTGTGGCGATGCTGCCGGCGCGTCTGGTGCGCGACAATAGTGCGCTCAAGATCGTCGAGGCGCCGGTTGACGTGCCGGGTTATGAAATGGCGATGCTCTGGCATGAGCGTTCGCATCGCGATCCGGCGCATCAATGGCTGCGGGAATGCATTGTGGACTCGGTGGCCAGGTGAACACGCGAGATCGCCGGTATCGACGTATGCCCGGCTGAGCAGGCATACGTCAATTGCGGCTCACATCACGCGAGGCCGATCAGAATGCGTGGCGCATGCCCACCGTAACCGCCACTTGCGTGTTCGACGACGACGGCGAGAGCGTATTGATCATCGCATGCGAGAGCACGGAGTCCGCAGGTGCACCGTGCACGTTCTGATAGACGCCTTCAAGATAGAAGTCGGTGCGTTTGCTGATCGAATAATCGGTCTGCAGCATCGCCGTGTTCCAGCCCGGCGACGAACCGTTGTAGGCGCCACGCGTATAGGTATACGCGCCCGATACGGTCAATGCAGGCGTGATTGCATACTTCGCGTTCGCTTCGAAGTTGTCCATACGCAGCGAGCCACTCAGGCTGCCGGCGGAAGCGTCGTTCGCACCGAGATACGTGCCGGTGCCGAACGAGAAGACACCCGACGCGTTGTCCATCTGCGTATGGCTCCAGACCAGGCCGAACGTAGCCGGTCCGAACGTGTAGTTACCGCCAAGCGACCAGATACGCTGGCGTTGTGCAAGGAAGTTCGCGCTCGCGTCGCCCTGGGTAACGGCACCGCCCGCGGCGCCGCCTGCGTTGTTGAATTGCAGGTAGCCGGCGGCAAGATTGACCGGCCCTTGCGCATAGGAGACGGCGAAACCATATGAACGGTTGTTCGCGAAGCTGCCCGCCTGGTTGCTGAACCCATACATCGTTTCGAACGTGACGCCGCGGTACGTCGGGCTCGCGTACTTGACCGTGTTGTTGACAACGACCGAATTGGCAGCAAGGTTGTCGTTTTCGAACGGGTGCGCAGCCATGTTGCCGCCCCACGTGTTGAACTCCGCCGTGAGCGGACCGACCAGGTCGTTCATCACGTCAAACTGGCGGCCGAACGTCACGGTGCCGTAGGTATCGCTTTGCAAACCGACCCATGCCTGTGAGCCGAAACCATCGCCGGAGAAAGCCTGGGCGCCATTATTCAGAAGGAATCCCTGCTCCAGCTTGAAGACCGCGTGCAAGCCACCACCGAGATCCTCCGAACCCTTGAGGCCGAACACCGTGTTTTGCGTCGAGCTGCTCACTTCCTGCCAATTGCTATGTCCGGACTGATTGTTCGTGTAGATCAATCCCGTATCGATAAGACCATAGAGCGTCACGCTGCTTTGCGCATGCGCCGAAATAGCAAAGGCGCCGGAAAGCGCGACCACGAATAAAGACTTTTTCATATTGTTTGGCTCCGTGAAGGGGCGGTGATGGCGTAATCAGTTGTGTGCATTCAATACCCATTAGCAAGCGCGTTGACCGCCAGCAAGACGCGGAAACGGACAGGCAACGCATTCGCGTGGCCTACCCCGCGAATTGCTAAAACGTGCAATAGAGTTAGTTGATTATTGCGTGTAGCGCGTTGCAATGATTTGCGAATGGCGCATGCTGACTACAGTAAGGTTTTCAATTGGGTTACACAGGCGCGTCTTGCGAGCAATGCCGAAAACGAGCAGCGCGATGATATGACTTAGCAAATAAATAACACGTCAAAAATAAAGTGACGTTGCGTCAAAAGAACACCCGTGATTTACATTAGCCAGTTCTCAGCGCCACGCCTGCGTGAACTCGCCCACCACGCGCGACAGATGCGCTTGCATCGCATCTCGCGCCGCAACCGGATCGCGGCTCATGATGGCGGCAAAAATACGCTGATGATCTTCCTGTGACGCCGCACGCATCGCCGGCGTATGAAAGTGCTCTTCGATCTTGGCCCAGAGTGGGTCGCTGCGCGCGCAGTCCCACATCGCGGTGACCATATGCAATAGCACCGTATTGCCGGTGGCTTCGGCAATGCGCATATGAAACTGACGATCGGCCGCGTCGTTAGCCTGCTTGTCATGCATCTGCTCGCGCATCGTGGTGAGCGCGGAGAAGATGCGGTCGAGGTCGCTGTCCTTGCGCTCGGTTGCCGCGAGCGCCGCCACTTCCGATTCGATCAGCGCGCGCGCGCGCAAGGTTTCGATCGGACCCGGGCCGCGCGGCAAGTCGAAGGTCACCGGCTTGGCGCCGATACCCGCCGACACATAGATGCCGGAACCGCCGCGCACTTCAACCACACCCTGCACCTCGAGCGCGATGATCGCCTCGCGAACCTGCGTGCGGCTCACGCCGAATTTGTCGGCCAGGGTGCGCTCCGACGGCAGCCTCGAGCCCGCCTCGAAATCTCCGGACGCCGCGATCAACACATGAATCTGTTTCGCAAGGCCGATGTAGGAACGGTCCGCGGCTTCTGCGTCTTGTCGGTGGGCGAATGGCTGGGTTGAGAAGTCGGTCATCAAAGTGCTCGCGGATAGACATGACGAGGCGCCGCCTTCGGCCCTCGCGCAAAAAATGGTACACCAATTTCTTGCGCGAACCCCTTTCATGCCCTTCAAACTTCCGTCAATCACCCGAAGACCGCGCCGGGACAAGGCTTGCCGCGGTGATAGACTGGTAAACCACTATCGCCTCAAATTGGTCAACCAATCATAATCCCGCCGGAATCGGGAGGCTGACCAACACGCCCCCGTCCCGAGCCAAAGGCTGTGCAGTCAATCAAAGGAGTGAAGTCGTGAAGATGTCTTTCCGCTGGTACGGCGAGTCCGATCCCGTCACGCTGCAATACATTCGCCAGATTCCCGGCATGACGGACATCGTGTCCGCCATTTACGACGAGCCGGTGGGCGAAGTGTGGCCGGAGCACAAAATCGCCGCCCTGAAGTCGACGATCGAGCAGGCCGGCCTTCGGTTCGAAGTCGTCGAATCGGTGCCCGTGCATGAAGACATCAAGCTCGGCAAGCCGAACCGTGATCGTCTCATCGCCAACTATCAGCAAACCATCCGCAACCTCGCGGCAGCCGGCATCAAGGTGATCTGCTACAACTTCATGCCGGTATTCGACTGGACCCGCACGGAATTGTCGAAGACGCTCGAAGACGGTTCGACGTGCCTCGCGTTCAGCACGAAAGAAATCGAAGAGATCGACCCGAACCAGGGCATTGCGCTGCCCGGCTGGGATTCGAGCTACCAGCCCGAACAATTGAAGGCCCTGCTCGCCGAGTACCGCGAGGTCGACGAATCCAGGCTCTGGCAGCATCTGGAATATTTCCTGAAAGCGATCATTCCCGTGGCCGAAGCATGCGGCGTGAAGATGGCGATTCATCCGGACGATCCGCCGCGCCCTATCTTCGGCTTGCCGCGTATCGTGAAGAACCGCGATGACCTCGCGCGCATTGTGAAGATCGTGGACTCACCCGCGAACGGCCTCACCTTGTGCTCGGGTTCTCTCGGCGCCGGACCGCAAAACAACGTGGAAGCACTCGTGCGTGAATTCGGCGGGATGGGGCGCATCCACTTCGCGCATATCCGCAATGTGAAGATCACCGCCGACGGTGATTTCGAAGAAACGGCCCACCTGTCGAGCTGCGGTTCGCTGGATATCGCCGCCATCGTGAAGGCCTATCACGACACTGGCTTTACCGGCTATTTCCGGCCGGATCATGGCCGCATGATCTGGGGCGAAACCGGCAAGCCCGGCTACGGTTTGTACGACCGGGCGCTCGGTGCCGTGTATATCAACGGCTTGTGGGAAGCGATGGACAAGCTCTCCTGAAGCCGTTCCTGAAGCCCGCATAAAACTTTGCAAACAAGGCGCCGGCGGACTCCCTGGCCGGCGTCGTCATAACCATAAAATCCGGACGGAGACTTCCATGCCACGCATCCGATGGACCATGATCTTCATGTGTTTCCTCGCCAACGTCATCAACTTCGTCGATCGCGCCAACCTGGCGATCGCCGCGCCGAGCATTCGCGCGGAGTTGGGTCTGGACGCGGTCGGCATGGGGCTCGTGCTCAGCGCGTTCTTCTGGACCTACGCGTTCCTGCAACTGCCGGCCGGCTGGTTCATCGACAAGGTCGGCGTGCGCGTGAGTCTGGCGCTGGCGGTCGGCTGGTGGTCGGCCTTCACGATCGCCACCGGCGCGGCCCGCGGTCTTGCGCAACTCGTGGGCGTGCGGCTGATGCTCGGCGTCGGTGAAGCGGCGGCGATTCCGTCGTTCGCCAAGGTCGCGTTCAACTGGTTTCCGCGCAGCGAGCGCGGCCTCGCAAGCAGTATCTTCGACAGCGGCTCGCGGGTCGGTTCGGCGCTCTCGCTGCCGCTCGTTGCGTGGTTGATATCCATCGTCGGCTGGCGCGGTTCGTTCGTGATCACGGGGGGTCTCGGCGTCGTGTGGGCACTCGCGTGGTGGTTCATCTATCGTGACCCGGAGCGGTATCGGGCGATCGCGCCCGCGGCCGTCGACGCCCTGCTCGCACAACGCGCCGCGACCTCTGCCACGGCCACCACGGCCACTGCCTCCGGGCAAACCGGCACCGTCTCGTGGCTCGATCTGTTTCGCTATCGCACGGTGTGGGGCATGATGATCGGGCTCTTCTGCCTTAACTTCGCGATTTACTTTTTTATCACGTGGTTCCCGAGTTATCTGCTGCAGTCGCGTGGATTCTCGCTCGCGTCACTCGGGACCTGGGGCATGCTGCCGGCGCTGCTGGCCATTCCTGGCGGCTGGCTTGGCGGCCTGGTGTCGGACAATCTGTTCAAACGTGGCTGGAGCGCGACCGCCGCGCGCAAGACCTGCCTTGTGCTCGGCATGCTGCTGTCGTCGTCGATAGCGCTGTCGGTGTTCGTTGAAAGCACGTGGGCATGTCTTGCCTTGTTCGCTCTCGCCTATGCGAGCTTGTCGTTCGCCGGCGCGAATGTGTGGACCCTGGTGGGCGAAGTGGCGCCGACACCGGCTCACGTGGCATCGCTCGGCGGCATTCAGAACTTTGCGGGGAATCTCGCCGGCATTTTCATCACCACGTTTACCGGCGTCATGCTGGCGATCACAAAAGGCTCGTTTGTGATTCCGCTCATGGTGGCGGGCTCGTTATGCATCGTCGGCGCCCTGTCGTATCTGTTCATTGTCGGCAAGGTCGAGCCGTTGCCCTTACTCCCGCGCGCTCGAACGAAAAAAATTGCCGGGCACGAAGCGGTTTAACTTGCGGCATCAGCGGACCATTCGCCATCAACGTAGAACGCCGGCCGGAACAACCTGCCGGCGTCGTTTAACGTGACCGGTTTGACGTGACCGGACCGCCTGCGCACTTCCCTGCTCACTCGTCGACGACGGACCGATTTGCCCGGCCTCGTCGCCAGTTATCACTCGCGCGCTTCACTCATGACCAGTGCGCCGGCACCCAGACGTTCCCCACCCAATGCGCCGGCACCCACACGACAGGGCGCGGCGCCGGCGCCATATAGACCATGCGCGGCGCGACATACACAGCACGCGGGGGCGGCGGCGGTGCATAGACAACGACTGGCTTCGGCGGCGCGTACACAACCGGCGGCGCTACGACAACGACCGGCTTCGGCGGTGCGTACACAACCGGCGGCGCTACGACAACCACCGGCTTCGGCGGCGCATACACAACCGGCGGCGCATACACCACCGGCGGCGCTACGACGACGACCGGCTTCGGCGCAACCACGACTGCCGTGCCGCCCGTCGTGACGACGCCGGTGGTCACAACCGTTCCGCTCGTCGTCACCGTGTTGCCGTGGGTACCCGTCATGCTCGTCGACGTCGTCACAACGCCCGGCGCAACCCGCGTGGCCGTACCGGCATGATCGACAGTACCGCCGTTGGAGCCGGTCACTGTGCCCGAACGTGAGCACGAAGCGCCGGCGCAATTAGTCGATGCCGAATGGTCGATCGTGTTGCCGTTTGATCCGGTGATCGACCCGGACGACGAATACTGGCCCGGCGCGGTCCTGGTCACATCGCCGGAGGTGGTTGCGGTTTTGCCGTCCGGTCCGGTGAGCGTGCCGGTGTGGGAGCAGGTGCCGCCCGCGCAATTGGTATCGCCGGCGTGCTGGACCTGATTGCCGTAGCGTCCTGTCGCGGTGCCCGAATTCGAGAACTGGCCCGGCGCGTTGCGGGTCACCGTGCCGGTGTTGGTCGCCACGCCGCCGTAAGGGCCGGCCACGCCGCCGGCGTGCGAACAACTGCCGCCGCCACACGAGCCGTAACGCGCGCCGTTGTAGGTGCCGTGCGAGGTGTAGGCGGTGCCATGTTGCGACCAGGCGAAAGCCGAAGCGCTGCCAAACGCGAGCACGGCGACGGTGGCGGAGCACACGAACTTGCGCAGCATGCCGCGCAAGGATGTGGAGGGGGTCACGCAGACAGAGCAAGCGGCGGTGGCGGGAGCGTCGAACGAACGGTTTTTCACGGTATGTCCTTCCTGGTTTCGGGCCACTTGCGAGCACTGCGGCGTGGCGACAAACGGACTATAGAAGGACGCCTGAATTTAATCAGCAGCGAAGATATGTCGTCCTGTGTCACCGTGACTGTGGCTTGCTGGACAAGGGCTTTAGGGCGATTTGAACGCGCCGTGACATAGCTCGACACAACTTGTTACGAGTCGCACGCCGCAGGCTCCTCGTCAGAATGCCCCGCGGCTGGCAAGCGTCGCGTATTCGTCCTTGAGCCTTTGAATGCGATTCCGATACGCCGTGTCCGCCTGGTTCACTCCACATGCTTGCCCTGTTTTCAGCCATGCCTACGCACCGCAACGTTACGCATTGCGAAGCCCATCGCCGCGCGGATTCGCTGGAATGTCGCGGCAAGCAACACGCACAGACTCAGCGCCTTACGATCACTGGCTCGACCCGGGCCACGTGTTCCGCCTGCAGCGCGGCGAACGCGTGTGGCTCAGCACGGATGATGAGCGCACCGCGCGCGTGTCGTTGAGTTGCGCGCTGCCTGCCAGACAGGGGCTCGTCAGGCGTTGGCTCGGGCGGCTCGCATGGTTCGGTCTGGGCGCCCCGGCGACCCGGTAGTGATGTCCCGTAGGAATACGACGCATGATTGGGCTTTCGTACCGCGCAAAAGCAAACACCCCTGCAGCGAGGGGTGTTTGCTGATCGGTCATGCCTCGCTCCGAAGAGCGAAGGCATGCCGCGTTGAGCAGCTGCGTTAAGCGGCTGCGTCGTGCTACTTGAACGCGTGCCGCTTACTGGCGTGGCGTTGACTTCACCACCATCGCGGCGCTTGCCGCGCTTGCGGAAATGGCAGCTATTGCAGCTATTGCGGCGTGACCTGTACGGCCGCTGCCGAAACGAATACCGCATGAATCGTATCGCCGACCTTGACGCCCTTCAGATCGACGTCCGGTCCGACTTCGAGCGTTTGCGTCTGATACGCGCCGCGCAGCGTGACGAGGCGTTTCTTGTGATCGATCTTCTGCACGGTGGCGAGCACCTCGATCTGGCGTGCGGATTCAAAGCCACCCGAGGCCGGCGCATACACCTGCGTATCGACGCGCGCGCGAATGCCCTTGTCCTTGCCGGTGACCTTGTCGGCCTTCACCAGCAGCGCATTCTTGTACAGCACATCCACGCGATCGCCGATCTTCAGTTGCTCGAAGCCGGCAACTTGCTGGCTCACCAGCACGATCACCGCATTACCACCCGGCCCTTTGAGCGTAAGCGTGCGGGTGCCCGGATCGATACCGACGATCTCCGCCTTCACATGCACCGGCTGCACTGCGCCGACGACACCTTGCGCGGCACTGGCCAACGCATCTTGCGCCCACACCGGTTGTGCCGCGGCGAAAGCCGCTACCATCAACGCTGCTCCAATCGTCGCTGCCTTCATTTACGCGCTCCTCGAGAAATTGTTCGATCTGGCGTGATGGCGATCTGAAACCGCAGGATGCCGATTAACGCCCCGAATGCATACATCTTCAGGATATCCATTACTGAAACGAGTATGGCGCAACGATTGTACATGCCTTACAAGAAGCTACGATTGTTTATATCGTGATTTTTAAATTACCCGGCGGCTTGATACGAAATACCGCAACATGGCGTCGCAGCGCCATCTTGCCGGTTGACAATACTGCTTTAAGTCTCTCTGGAATCCAGATATACGGCAACATGCGTGATATGCGAAAAGCATTAAATACATACTGCATGATAGTCCGATAGCGCTTTAATTCTTATCGCTGGTATTCAGCGCAATGCAATCGAATCCGTCATTAACACCGATTAAACACAAATTCAATAGCCGGTGAATTCATGCAACGCGCACCAAATAAAACAGCCCCGTCGCCTGAGCGAAGGGGCTGTTCATCAAGGGACCACGGCCGCGCTATCCGCGAAGCCTCAACGCCAAACACGCCGGGGCGCTCGCTGCGCGAGCGCCAGACCGTTACACACGTTCAATCGCGATTGCGATGCCTTGACCGACGCCGATGCACATCGTGCACAGCGCAAAACGGCCTTGCGTGCGATGCAATTGATACATCGCGGTGGTCACGAGGCGCGCACCGCTCATGCCGAGCGGGTGGCCGAGCGCAATCGCGCCGCCGTTCGGATTCACGCGCGCGTCGTCGTCCGCCACGCCGAGCGTGCGCAGCACCGCAATGCCTTGCGAAGCGAATGCCTCGTTCAGTTCGATCACGTCGAACTGGTCGATGGTCATGTTCAGGCGAGCCAGCAATTTCTGCGTGGCGGGCGCCGGGCCGATGCCCATCACGCGCGGCGCAACGCCTGCCGTTGCCATACCCAGCACGCGAGCACGCGGCGTCAGGCCGAAGCGCTTCGCGGTTTCTTCGTTGGCGAGCAGCAGCGCCGCGGCGCCGTCGTTCACGCCTGACGCGTTACCTGCCGTGACCGTGCCGTCCGCGCGCACCACGCCCTTCAATTTGGCGAGCGCTTCAAGGCTGGTTTCGCGCGGGTGCTCGTCTTGCGAGACGGTGATCGGATCGCCCTTCTTCTGCGCGATCGTCACGCCGACGATTTCCTGCGCGAGCGTGCCGTCGCGTTGCGCGCGTGCAGCCTTCTGCTGACTGCGCAGCGCAAACGCGTCCTGATCGGCGCGGCTGATCTTGTAGTCGGTTGCGACGTTTTCGCCGGTCTCCGGCATCGAATCCACGCCGTACATCTGCTTCATCAACGGGTTCACGAAACGCCAGCCGATCGTCGTGTCGAAGATATCGGCCTGGCGCGAAAACGCGCTGGTGGCCTTGCCCATCACAAACGGCGCACGGCTCATGCTTTCGACACCGCCGGCCAGCATCAACGCGGCCTCGCCCGACTTGATCGCGCGCGCGGCAATGCCGACAGCGTCCATGCCTGAACCGCACAGACGGTTCACCGTCGAGCCCGGCACGCCTTGCGGCAAACCGGCCAGCAGGAGCGACATGCGCGCGACGTTGCGATTGTCTTCGCCCGCCTGGTTCGCGCAGCCGTAGATCACGTCGTCGATCGCGTTCCAGTCGAGGTCTTTATTGCGCTCCATCAGCGCTTTGAGCGGCACCGCGCCCAGATCGTCGGCGCGCACCGACGACAGTGAACCCGCATAGCGGCCGATGGGGGTGCGAATCGCGTCGCAAAGGAATGCTTCGGTCATGTGATGTCTCCAGTTGATGTGCTGCGTGCGCTACGCCGCCAGTAGCGATCGCTTCGCGGCGCCGGCCGCTTGCGCGTTACGCGGCTGGATGCCGTGCGGCATCGAACCGGCGGGCGCGACGGAAACGGCTGCATGACAGCCGTCGCGATAGATCAGCTTAGCGCAGGATGATGAACGATGGGCTCGGGATTGAGGCAATTTGTTCGTTACATGAACACAAGGTCATATATCGAACAACCAGGCTCGATAATAGGCGCGTGCCCGAAACCCTGTCAAGCGAAGGCCGCCCCCAGATCAGGGAATACGTGTCGACCGCCGGCCATTGGACAATGGCCCGATAAAAAAGTCTGAAGATTGACGCGCTCCTGCCGGCAGGGGCGCAAAGTGCATTACGCCCGCCGGCAAAGCGCTTTGGACCGTTCCGCTGTTCAGCATGCCGGCAACACCGAGCCGATACATCGATCATCAAGCTCTCAGCGGATCTGAATCCCCTCATCCGCGATATAGGCGCGAATCACATCGGCGAAGCTGCGATCGCCGGTCAAGCCGAGCCGTTCGGCACGCGCGTGGTCCCACTGCCCCGGCCAGCTGCCGACGATCTTCTCCACCCGCGCATCCGGCTGCCACACAATGCGCTTGACGACCTCGTCGCCCGCCACCTCGCGCAGCGCCGCCACCATCTCGTCGACACTCACCGAAATCCCCGGCAGATTCAACACGCGCTGGTTGCCGAGCGCGGCGGAATCGAGCTCGAGTCCGGCGACCAGGCTTTCGATGGCCTTGCGTGGCGACAGCAGCCACAAACGCGTCGTGCCCGCCACCGGACACACCGAGGTTTCGCCGTTCAACGGCTCGCGAATGATGCCACTCGCAAACGACGACGCCGCCGCATTCGGCTTGCCCGGCCGCACGCTAATGGTGGGCAGCCGCACTACCCGTCCGTCGACGAAACCGCGCCGCGTGTAATCGTTGAGCAACAGTTCCGCGATCGCCTTCTGTGCGCCGTACGACGATTGCGGATTCAACGCGGTGTCGTTCTGCACGACCTTGGGCAGATCGCCGCCATACACGGCCACCGAACTCGTGAACAGCACCCGCGGTGTGTGCCCGCGCTGCCGGCAGATTTCCAGCAGCAGGCGCGACGCGTCAAGATTGATGCGCATGCCGAGATCGAAATCCGCCTCGGCCTGTCCGCTCACGATCGCGGCGAGATGGAAGATGGCGGCGGTCTGGTCGTCGATCACACGGTCGAGCACGCTGCGCTCGGCGATGTCGCCCACTTCCGTGCGCACGCGGCTGTCGCCAAAATCGCTGCCTTGCACAACGTCGAGCAATACCAGTTCGGTAATTGCCTGTTGCTTGCCGTCCGTGTCCTTCAAGGAACCACGGGTCAACAGTTCGCGTGCGAGACGCTGGCCGAGAAAACCCGCACCGCCGGTGATCAGTACTTTCATGATGTGCTTTGTCCTTGCCCTTATCCTGGCGTTGCCCCGGTTTGACGTTGCCCCAGTTTGGTGTTGTGCCTGTTCTTATCAGCGAGCGGCGTTCATGTATGGCCTGAGCCAATCGAGCCCGGCCGAGGTGGCGGCCCGCGGCCGGTACTCGCAACCGATGTAGCCGTCATAGCCAAGCGTGTCGATCAGCTCGAAAAGATAGGGATAATTCACTTCGCCGATATCGGGTTCATGGCGCTCGGGCACACCGGCGACCTGAATGTGGCCGATGCCTGCCATATCGCGTTTGAGCTTCACCGCAAGGTCGCCCTCGACGATCTGGCAGTGATAGCAGTCGAATTGCACCTTGAGATTCGGCGCGCCCACTTCCGCGCAAATCGCCTGGGCATCGTCCTGACGATTCAGAAAGAAGCCCGGCATATCGCGTGTATTGATCGGCTCGATCACGACGGTGACGTTTTCCGCTTGCGCGGCCTGCGCGGCATAGGCGAGATTTTTCAGGTACACCTCGCGATGCCTGGCCCGCGACTGATCCGCACCAATCAACCCGGCCATCACATGCAGTTTGCGATTGCCGAGCACGCGCGTGTAATCGAGCGCGGTTTCAACGCTGCGGCGAAATTCGTCTTCGCGGCCCGGCAGCGTGGCGATGCCGCGTTCGCCCGCGGCCCAGTCGCCGGGCGGCGCATTGAAGAGCGCCTGCGTGAGTCCGTTCGCGTCGAGCCGGGCCTTGATTTCTCCGGCACGGAAATCGTAGGGAAACAGAAACTCCACTGCCGTGAAGCCGTCTTTTGCCGCGGCGGCGAAACGGTCGAGGAATGCGTGTTCGTTGTACATCATGGTCAGGTTGGCGGCGAAGCGAGGCATGGCGACAACTCCTTAAAAGTGATTGGGTTCAGTATGCGGAAGCGGCAATGAATGCACGCTCCGCAGACAAGATTTCTATCTCGCGACGGGTGGGTCGATCTACCAGCGCGCGCCGAACAGCGTTCGCAGTTCTTCGAGCGCCGCAGCGTCGAGTGGCGCGGGCCGCGGATTCGTCATCAGCCACAGGCGCGCCGTCTCTTCGAGTTCCTCGAGCGCGTAAGACGCCTGCGCCACTGAGCGCTCCCACACAACGGGACCCAGGCGCTCAAGTAAAACCGCGCGAACGGTGTCCGCAAGTGCGGCGATCTGCTCGGCCACCTGCGGATCGCCGGGACGTTTGTAGCGAATCAGGGGGACGTGACCTACTTTCATCACGTAGTACGGCGTGATCGGCGGTAAAACGTCGTCGTCGCGCCAGACGCCGGCGAGTGTCAACGCAACCAGATGGGTCGAATGCGTGTGGACGATGCCACGCGCCTCGCCGTTGCGCGCATAGATGCCCCGATGCAGCGCCAGCGTTTTCGACGGCTTGCCGCCGGACAGCGCATTGCCGTTGAAATCGACCTTGGCAATATCAGCGGGGTCGAGCCGGCCGAGGCACGCATCGGTCGGCGTGATCAGCCAGCCGTCTTCAAGGCGCGCGCTGATGTTGCCGGCACTGCCCACCGTATAGCCGCGTTGATAAAGACTCGCACCCGTCACGCAGATTTCTTCGCGCACGCGTGTTTCCTTCGTCGTGTGGAGTGCAACTGTGCCGGTCATGACGCGGCTCCATCGAGGTGACGCAGCGCCTTTTCGAAGAAGTCGATCGCGCCGAAGTTGCCGGACTTCAACGCGAGCGCGAGCGGTTCGGCGTCCGTCGTTGCCGTGGCAGGTACGCCGGGATCGATCTGCGCGCCGATCCGCAGCGTGCGCACGTCGAGCGCCTGCACCACGGCGCCCGAGGTCTCGCCACCCGCCACCACGAACTTGCGCACGCCGCGCTCGCGCAAACCGCGTGCGATCGATGCCAGCGTGGATTCGACCAGGTGTCCCGCTTCGTTGACGCCGAGTTCGCGTTGCACCGCTTTGACTTCGTCGGGCGTGGCGGTGGCATAGATCAGCAAGGGCTCGCCTTTATCCAGATACGGCTGCGCAAAAGCCAGCGCCTGCTCGACCACCGCCTCGCCGCGCGCCGCGGCAAGCGGATCGATGCGGAACGCGGGCCGGCCTTCGCGCCAGGCCGCCACCTGCGCATTGGTCGCTTTCGAAGCGCTGCCGGCCAGCACCGCCGACAATCCTTCAATGCGCGGCAATTGCGCGGCGTCATTGCCCTCCGCGAGCATGCCGGCGCGACGGAAATTGCCAGGCAGGCCCAGCGCAACGCCGGAACCGCCCGTGATCAGCGTGAGATCGGCACATGCCTCCCCCAGCACGTAAAGATCCGCGTCCGATACCGCGTCGGCGATCGCCATTCGCACGCCGTCGCCGCGTAGTGCGTCGAAGGATTCGCGTACGGCCGAGACGCCTTTTGCCACCGTGTCGTAGCGCACAAGGCCGACTTTCGAGCCGGTCTGCCGTTGCAGCACGCGGACGAGATTCGCATCGCGCATCGGCGTGAGCGGATGATTTTCCATGCCCGATTCGTTCAGCAACACATCGCCGACGAACAGATAGCCGCGATAGATCGTGCGGCCGTTCTCGGGAAATGCCGGACAGGCAATCGTGAACGCCGTCGCGCTGCCCTCAGCGGACAATGCGTCGAGCAAGGCATCCGTGACAGGACCAAGATTGCCGGCATCGGTCGAATCGAAGGTCGAGCAGTATTTGAAAAAGAACTGGCGGCATCCTTGCGCGCGCAACCACTCGAGCGCGGCGAGCGATTGCGCGACCGCGTCGGCGGCGGCAATCGTGCGCGATTTCAGCGCGACGACCAACGCATCGGCTTGAACGGCGTGGTTCGAGGCGGGCACACCGATCGTCTGCACCGTGCGCATGCCGCCGCGCACCAGCATGTTGGCGAGATCGGTGGCGCCGGTGAAATCGTCGGCGATGCAGCCGAGCAATGCGCATCCGGAGGAAGTGGTCATGGCGGGCTCCCGCGCTTACCTGGCCGCCGGCAAATCGATGCCGGGGAAAATCCTGATCACCGCGGCATCGTCCTCGCCGCCGTACCCCGCGCTCGACGCCATCATGAACATCTGATGCGCCGCCGCCGACAAGGGCAACGGGAATTTCGAACGGCGCGCGGTATCGAGCACGAGGCCCAGATCCTTCACGAAGATATCGACCGCGGAGAGCGGCGTGTAGTCGCCGCTCAGAATATGCGGCACGCGGTTCTCGAACATCCACGAATTGCCCGCGCTATGCGTGATGACCTCGTACAGCGCGTCAGGATCGACGCCTTCGCGCAAACCGAGCGCCATCGCCTCGGCGGCCACGGCGATATGTACGCCCGCCAGCAACTGATTGATGATCTTCACCTTCGACCCCGCGCCGTGCGCCGCGCCCAGCCGATAGACCTTGCCGGCCATCGCGGCCAGCACGTCCTCGCACGCGGCGTAGGCGGTGTCCGGGCCGGACGTCATCATCGTCATTTCGCCGGACGCGGCACGCGCCGCGCCACCGGACACCGGCGCGTCGAGCATCTGCAAGCCGGCCGCTTCGATGCGCCGGCCGAGGTCGATCGCGAAGTCCGGCGCGACGGTTGCGCTAGCAATCACCACGCTGCCGGGTTTCATCGCAGCGAGCGCGCCTTCCGCGCCGAATAATACCGTTTCGGTTTGCGCCGCATTCACGACCAGCGTGACGACCACGTCGCATTGCGCGCCAAGCTCGGCCGGCGACGCACAGCCGACGCCGCCAGCCGCCACGAACGCTTGCAGGATCTCGCTGCGCAGATCGCACGCGTGGACCTGAAAACCCGCGCGCAGCAGTGAGCGGGCGACGCCCATGCCCATCGCTCCGAGCCCGATAACACCGACATTTCTGGACATGCTTGACTCCAGTTGGTTAGCCGCAAGCGCCCCGCTGGAACCGGCTCCGGGGGAACCCGGGCGGCCTCGGTTCAGTTCAGTTCAGTTCAGTTCAGTTCAGTTCAGCCGAGACCCGCCTCCGCGAGCCGCCGTGCCGCGTTGTACATATGAGTGCTCGCCGCATTGCGCGCCGCCAGCGGATCGCCCGCCCGGATCGCCGCGACGATCGCCGCATGCTCGTCTCGCACCTGACGTGAAAAGTCGTCGCGCAGGGCCTCGTTTCGCCGCGTCACCACGGTGCCGGCTTTGAGGTACTGATTCAGGAAGGTGAGCGTCTTGAGGAAATACGGATTGCCGGTGGCCGCGGCAATAACGCGGTGGAAAGCGACATCTTCGGCGACGCCGTTCTCGCCTTCGGCCACCGCTTCGTCGATTTTCGCGAGCGCGGCGTCGATCGACATCAGGTCCGCGTCGCTGCGGTGCAGCGCGGCTTCCGAGGCGACTTCCGCCTCGATCGCCCGCCGCAGCGCGAGGATTTGCAGTACCGAGCCCGCTTCGACCGCCTCCGCGTAGTCGATGCGCAGCGGCCGGATCGCGCCGTGCGCGGCGATGAATACGCCGCTCCCCTGGCGCGGCTCGACCACGCCCTCGTTCTTCAGCCGCGAAATCGCCTCACGGATCACCGTGCGGCTCACGCCGAACTGCTGCGCCAGCACCGCCTCGGTCGGCAGCTTGCCGCCGCTCGCGAAGGTGCCTTTGTCGATCTGCTTGAGCAACTGCTGCGCGACGGTGTCGCTCAGCGCGCGGGCAGGAATCTTCTCGAACATGGATGCGCCAATGTGTCATGTTGTCGGGTCATCATACAAATTTGAGAATTTGGCCGCATCCATGCAAACCCTGAGTTTTTTAGCAAAAGCGGGCAAAGTTGGCGAAACAGAACGCTTAAGCTATCGTCACGCCTTTGTGCCGCATCGTGCCCGCGGAATCGCGCGAGCGCCGTGCGCCCCTTCTTCGAACGCATCTTTCAAGGTCCATGAGCAAAGCCCTGCCGCCGTCTTCCGCCGATCCTGTCAGCGCCGAACCGGCCGCGGACAAACCGGGCGACTCGTATGTGCAGTCGTTCGCGCGAGGCCTCTCGGTGATTCGCGCATTCAGTGCCGCCCGTCCCGAGCAGACGCTCACCGACGTCGCCGCCGCAACTGGCCTGACCCGCGCCGGCGCACGCCGCATCCTGCTGACCTTGCAGACGCTCGGCTATGTGGAGGCCGAAGGCCGCCTGTTCCGCCTCACGCCGAAGATTCTCGACCTCGGTTTCGCGTATCTGACCTCGATGCCGTTCTGGAATCTGGCCGAACCGGTGATGGAAAGCCTGTCGGCGCAGGTCCACGAGAGTTGCTCGGCGGCCGTGCTCGACCGCACCGAAATCGTCTACGTGCTGCGCGTGCCGACGCACAAGATCATGACCATCAATCTGTCGATCGGCAGCCGCTTGCCGGCGTATTGCACGTCGATGGGCCGCGTGCTGCTAGCCGCTCTCGACGACGAAGCGCTCGAAGCAACGCTGAACTCGACGCCGCTCTACGCGCACACGCCGCGCACGGTCACCGACAAGGAAGAGCTGAAAAAACTGATCGAACAAGTGCGCCGCCAGGGATGGGCGATCGTCGACCAGGAGCTGGAAGGCGGTCTGATCTCGCTGTCCGCGCCGATTCGCAACCGCCAGGGGCGCGTGATCGCGGCGATGAATATTAGCGGCAACGCGCAGCGCAATTCCGCGAGGCAGATGGTGAAGGCGTTTCTGGAGCCATTGCAGCAGGCCGCGCAGACGGTCTCGGAGATGGTGGCGCGGAGGGGGTGATCAGATGCAGGGGTCGCGATAGAGGCACGCGCTTTTCACGTGCTTTTCACGCGCCTCTCACGCGCGCCCGCTACCTGTCCGGATGGCGCCGACCGCGGCCCGCATCCGTTGCAGCGCGCATCGTGGGTCTTCCCCGTCGTCATGGTTGTTTGGCTGAAGGGGGCGAGCGGGCGAACTTACTGCCCGTTCATCGGCTCGTCATGCGCAGCTGAGGCGCCTGATTTACACCTCATGCGCTCCTCATTGCCCCAGATACCGCTCCACCAGCCGCGTCCAGAAAGCCGCGCCGACCGGCAGATTGCGGTCGTTGAAGTCGTAATGCGGGTTGTGCACCATGCAGCCGTCCTCGCCCGCACCGTTGCCGATGCGCAGGAACGTACCGGGCCGTTTCTGCAGCATGAAGGCGAAATCTTCGCTGCCCATCAGAATATCGGTCTGCGCGACTACCTTGTCGTCGCCGACCAGTTCGCGCGCCACTTGTACCGCGAAATCCGTTTCGGCATCCGAATTGACGACCACCGGATAACCTTCGATGTACTCCACCACCGCCTTGCCGCCATAGCTCGCGGCCTGGCTCTCGGCAAGCTCGGTAATGCGCTTTTTCAGCAACGCGCGCACTTCGGGGCTGAACGAACGCACGCTCAATTCCAGCCTCGCGCTGCTGGAGATCACATTGTTCGCGGTGCCCGCATGCATCGAGCCGACAGTCACCACCGCCGGCTGCGACGGATCGACATTTCGCGCGACGATCGTCTGCAACGCCATCACGATGCTCGCCGCCACGACCACCGGATCGACCGTGAGGTGCGGACGGGCCGCATGTCCGCCGACCCCTTCGATTGTGATGATCGCCTTGTCGCCCGCCGACATGAACGGTCCCTTACGGAACAGCATCACGCCCGGCTCTTCGCCCGGATGGTTGTGCAGACCGAATACCGCGTCGCACGGAAAGCGCTCGAACAGGCCGTCGTTGATCATTTTCATCGCGCCGCTGTCGATGCCGCTTTCCTCGGCCGGCTGGAAGTACAGATGCACGGTGCCCGAAAAATTGCGCGTGGCGGCGAGGTGTTGCGCGGCGCCGAGCAGCATCGTCGTGTGGCCGTCGTGGCCGCATGCGTGCATCTTGCCGTGCGTACCGCTCGCGTACGGCAGACCGGTTTGCTCGATGATCGGCAGCGCGTCCATGTCGGCGCGAATGCCAATGCTGCGCGTGCCGTCGCCCACCTTCAAGGTCCCCACCACACCGGTTTGACCGACGCCGCGTGTGACCAGCCAGCCCCATTGTTCGAGCTTCTGCGCGACCAATGCGCCGGTTTGCACTTCCTCGTAGGCGAGCTCCGGATGATGATGGATGTGATGGCGGATCTCACGCAGGCTCTCGGTTGCAGGCGCCAGGTCGGACACTTCGGTAAAACGTGCGGCTTCGCTCATCTATCGCTCCATGGGAATTCACGCCGCATCACGCGGCAAACAGGCAAGCACCCTCGCTACGCCGTGTTGTTCGATGCCGGCCGGGTTAGCACCGGCCGGCAAAGATCCCATTGTGACAAAGACTGAATTGTTCCGCGACTCTTCGCCGTCGAAGGATGCACTCGGCGATATCACGTATCACCGCAAATCCCGCGATGCCGGAACGCAAGCTTTGACGTTGCGCCGAATCGCCGTGCCTCTTGCCGCATCGGCGGCGGTAGGCGCAGGACTGCGATACCGGCGGATCAATCGTAACTTTGCAAGTCCGAGCGCTTCCTGGCGCGGGCGCGGTGACGCTTCACGCAGCGTTTTTCGCTCGGCCCGCTACAGAACGACGTGACCGTCGGCTATCGCTACATCGGTGAACGCGACAACGACATCAGCTATAACCGCAATCGGCAACCAATCCGCTGCAGTCGCAACTGGCGAAGATGTTGAGGTCGGAGCGCGCTGGACGAGCAGGCGGATTCACGCGGAAGTGCGCGCGATCGACTACGCGTTCGCGGAAGACAGTGTGCTGAGCGGCCTCGACGCGTACGCGAACCTCACGTACACGAAGGCCATCCAGAAGTCGGGCGCCACGGCTGGACTCGACGTGCCGTTCTACTCACGCATGACCGACACACTCGGCCTGCGCTACGGAACGCACGGATAGATTGCTCGATTCGCCTGGTTGGGGCGCTCGCGATCATGGGGCAAGACGGGCGCCCTGCCCACGATCGCTCAACCAGGCGACAAGCGGAACGCTTACCGGATTGACAGGCTTACTTTGAGTAAGCGGCTTTTATCATGCTACGTTGTTCGGCCAGGGATTTGAGAGCCTTATCGACGTCAACACTTTCAACGGCTCTATTGATCGCCGTTATCATCATCGACTCCGCCTTATCGATGCTTGCGTAGTCATTCGATTGCGTTGATTTTCCGCCGTAGTCAGAGGTGAAAATCGTCAGATTCTTTTCCCTCAGCTTGACCGACGCCCATGCAATCGACTTGCCGCTCAAAACGGTAGCTTGCCCGTCAACCAGTAACGAGGCATTGGCCGCTTTCAATTTTTCGCAGATGGTGTCGTAGTTCTTGAAATCCCATCCCTGTTCCATGATGGCTTTATCGACACTGTCGGATGCCGTGCTGTACGCAACGTTGCATGCGTGCGCCTGGAAAGTCGCGCCAATCAAGGCGCAAAACATAAATCGCTTAATCATTGAACTCACTCGAGATAAGAATGTAGATATTGAATTTGCGCTTTCCGCGTGGCCCGGCTAATTGCATTGGCCGACTGGCTGGCCCAATCAGTCTGCCAGCCGCGACCGTCGAGGCCGTAGCTATAGCCGTAGGGCTTTTACCCGCATGCGCGCAAATTCCGCCTCCGCTTTTCTTATCGGAATGAATTTGAAAGACTTGAGGGTTGAATGAAAAATTTAATCCATGCGCCGTGAAATCAGGGAGCGCACGGGCGCTGGTCGTCGTGCTGCGCAACCCGTTCGATGCGCGCCAATGCCTGCGGCGGCCACTTTATCGAACGTCGGCTTCCGCCTGCAAAAAAGCCATCAGCGCGTGCCCCGCGTCTTCCAGCACCCCGGAATTATCGATCGTCGTACAGCGCAGCCCTTCCGGCAACGAAAACGGTGCCCGCCGTGCGAGCCTGGCCGCGACCTGCTCCGCCGACTCCCGCGCCCGCGCGCCAAGCCGTGCTTCGAGAATATGCGGCGCGGCGTCTACATGAACGACCTCCGTGTGCGGATAACGCGCCAACGTATGCTGCAAATGTTGACGCGATCCGTTGACCACAACCGTGCAACCGCGTTTAAGCCACGCGTCCAGTTCGATACCAATGCCATAGCGCAGCGAGTGACTCGACCATTCGAGCGCGAACAGACCGAGCACCGAACGCGCCGCGAATTCTTCGACGCTCAACGCAACATGCTCTTCACCGTGGCCGCTCGGCCGCGTGATGTAGCGATGCGCAAACAGAATCGGCTCGCCCGCCAGGCGGCTTCGCGCAAAACTCAGCAAGGAATCCTTGCCCGCGCCGGACGGCCCCATTACGTAGATCAAACGGCCTGACATTGTTACTTCACCTCACGGGTCTGAAAGGGCACACGTTGCCACAAAACGAACGGCTCGCCGGGCGCGGGTTCAACAAAGAGCGCCGCGTGATCGATGGCGAGTGGCCCGAGCGCGGGCGTTTGCGCCTGCCACCACGAGACGAGCAGCGCGCGCTCATCCGCATCCGCGAGCGAACTGGAGAGCGTCATATGAAAACGGAACTCGTCGAAGACATACGGATATCCCCATTCGATCAGCAATGCGCGTTGCCGTTCGCTCAACGGCGCGGCGAGACGGCGCGCGAGGTCGGCTGGGGAAGGCCGCGCGCGCAATGGGTGAAGCGTTCGCAGCGCACTGGCTGCGACGTGACGAAGATTCGCTTCGCCATCTGGATCGGCAGGACGGAGCGCCACGAAATCGCCGAGCGTCGCGGCTTCGACAGGCAATGCGAATGGACTTTGCGTGCCAGCCCAGTCACGCGCCGCGTCGAGAACCTGTTGCTGCGTGACGCCTTCTGCAAGACGAAACGGCGCGACCAATGTGCCGTGCCAACCATAGCGGCGCGGCGCCTCGGTCAGATCGGCCAGAGGACGCCCCAAGGCTTGCGGTTGCGGCGACACGCATCGTTCACCGCTTTCCGCGTCACGCCCCAACCACGCCGACCCCGCCTGCCACCATGCCGACTCGCGCGACGGTGCGTAATACAGCGCAAAACGCGCCGCGGTGCTCCATGCCGCGCCGCTCATACATCATGCTCCACCAGCAATTGCACGCGGTCGGCCGCAAAATGCGTAAAACCGTATTTGATCGGCGTGCCCTGCAGATCGACGTCGACGTTTTCGACCCACAACACCGGCTGCTGCCGGTTGATATTCAAACGCCGCGCCACTTCCGGTTCAGGCAACACGCTGCCGATACGGCTCCACTTGCGCAGATAGTCGCTCACGCCGAGTTCAGCCAGCGACCTGGTGATGCTGCCGGTGCGTTCCAGCACGTCCGGCAAGTCCGCAAAGCGCGCGGCCGGATACCAGTTGCGCGCGAACGTGAGCGGCACGCCGTCCGACTCGTGCAGCGTCTCGATCCGGTAGACCGAGGCGCTCGCCCGCAGGCCGAGCGCCTTCGCAACATTCGGCTCGGCCTTCACGCGCGCCGCCGACAACATCGTGCCCGCCGCCGCGTGATTCTGTTGCCGCAAGTTTTCTGTAAACCGCGTGCGGCGGCCGATCGTATAGTCGATCGCGCCGGGTTGCACGAACGTGCCACGTCCCTGTTCGACGCTGACGAGGCCCAATGCGGCAAGACCGAGCATGGCCCGGCGCACGGTATGCCGGTTCACGTCAAAGCGTTTGGCCAGTTCGCCCTCGCTCGGCAAACGGCCTTCTTCGCCGAAGCCGCTTGCGGCGATTTCCGTCGCCAGAATCTGTTCGATCTGCCGCCAGACCGCAACGCCCGCGCCGCGTTCGAGCAAGGTGCCCGGGTTCGCGTTGTCGTTCGATGTCATGGTGCTGTCATTCCCCTGGGTTCAAATATCCGCTGTGCCATGCATTGTAGTGCGCGAGCCGTGATGGAAATGTGAAACGCCGGCCATGCGCGACAACGCCCCGCAAGCATACCTTTAAACGTCTAGACGTTTAGATGAATAGATGGTCAAATCTCCACTCGCTGGATCAACAGGAAATTCGATGAGTGTCACTTCCGCCTCGCCTTCCTCCGCCATGCGGCGCGCATGGATGGCCGTGCTGGCCCGCATGCCGCGCGCCGATCTCGAAGCCGCGCTGGAACACGCGCTGCAAGGCGTCCCGGCGCCCGCCTACGACTGGCTGCGGCCACCCGAAATCGGCCTCGCGATGGTGCGCGGCCGGGTCGGCGGCAGCGGCGACCCGTTCAATCTCGGCGAAGCCACCGTCACGCGCGCCACGTTGCGTTTGCGCGTCACGGGTAACACAAGCGCAGGCACTGCCGCCGCCGTCGGCGTTGCGTGCCATCTGGGCCGCGACCGTCGTCGCGCCGAACTGGCCGCTCTGGCAGACGCGCTGCTGCAAATGCCCGAGCATCACGCCGGCTTACACCGGCAATTGATCGAGCCGTTTGCCGCACAGCAAGCCGCGCAACGCGTCGAACGCAGGCAGGACGTCGCGGCGACACGCGTTGAATTCTTCACGATGGTCAGGGGCGACTGATGGAAAACTCGCAGATTGCATTGGCTTCTTCATTGTCCACGCTGACACCGGGTTTCGCAGACCCGGTGCACGACACCCAGGCAGTGTTCCGGATCCTGCTCGACGCGCTGTCACGTCCAGGCACGGTGGGCGTGGTCGAACATGGTTTGCCGGAGGTTCGGGCCACGCGGGCCGAGCTCGCCGCCTTCGCCGCGCTGCTGACGCTGTGCGACTACGCCACGCCCGTCTGGCTCGCGCAACCCGATACGGCATTGAGTACGGCGCTGCGCTTTCATACCGGTGCGCCGCTCGTCAGCGAACCCGAGCAAGCCGCTTTCGCCTACATCCACGATGCAAGCGCGATGCCGGCGTTGGAAAGCTTTGCGCTCGGCGCCGCGGAATCGCCTGAGCAATCGGTGACCCTGCTGATCCGTGTCGAAGCGCTGACGGGTGGCGCGCCGGTCGTACTGAGCGGCCCCGGCATCCAGCACACGGAGACGATCGCGCCGGTCGGCCTGCCCGAGCATTTCTGGCGTGAGCGCGCCGCCCTCGCGCCGCTCTTTCCGTGCGGCGTCGATTGTTATCTCGTCTGCGGCAATACGTTGATCGGCCTGCCGCGCACAACTCAAGCGAAGGTGAACTGATGTACGTTGCCGTCAAAGGTGGAGAACGGGCGATCGAAGCGTCGTGGCGTTTGCTCGACAAGGCGCGCCGCGGCGACACGCGGCTGGCCGAACTCAGCGTCGCGCAGATTCGCGAGCAATTGCGCCTCGCCGTCGCGCGAGTGATGACCGAAGGTTCGGTCTACGACGAAGAACTCGCCGCGCTCGCGATCAAACAGGCCGCGGGCGATCTGGTCGAGGCGATCTTTCTGCTGCGTGCGTATCGCACCACATTGCCGCGCTTCGGTTACACGCAGGCGATCGACACGGAAGACATGCAAGTGGAGCGCCGCATTTCGGCGACGTTCAAGGACGTGCCCGGCGGCCAATTGCTCGGTGCGACTTACGATTACACGCAACGTCTGCTGGATTTCGCGTTGCTCGCCGAAGGCGATGGCGATGCCGGAACCGATGTGGCCGCAACGACCTCTTCCATTCAGAACGGTGAGGCTGCGGCAGAAGCCATGCCGCGCGTGGTCACGCTGCTCGACAAGGAAGGCCTGATCGAACAGGAACGCCCCACGCCGAACGCGCCGGAACCCGGCGACCTCTCGCGCGAGCCGCTCGCCTTTCCCGCGAGCCGCGCCACGCGCTTGCAGAATCTGGCTCGCGGCGACGAAGGCTTCCTGCTCGCCATGGGCTACGCCACCCAACGTGGCTACGCGCATACGCATCCGTTCGCCGGCGAGATCCGCTTTGGCACGATCGCCGTCGAAATGGAACTCGACGAATTGGGCGAGGCGGTCGAAATCGGCGACATCGACATCACTGAATGCCAGATGATCAACCAGTTCGCCGGCAACGGCGAGGTGCCCCCTGCTTTCACGCAAGGCTATGGCCTCGCGTTCGGCCACTCGGAACGCAAAGCGATGGCAATGGCGCTGGTGGATCGCGCGTTGCGCGCCGAGGAGCTGGGCGAAACGCTCGCCTCGCCGACTCAGGACATCGAATTCATGCTCTCGCATAGCGATAACGTCGAAGCGTCCGGCTTTGTTCAGCATCTGAAATTGCCCCACTACGTCGACTTCCAGTCCGAACTCGAACTCGTGCGGCGCTTGCGGACACAACACGGCGCAGCGGGTAAACATCAAGGCAAGGATCAGGATCAGCAGGAGCAAGCCGCATGAACGCACCGGACACCTCTCTCGCCACCGCTTCGTACGACAGCGCCGCGGACGGCTACAACTTCGCCTACCTCGACGAGCAGACCAAGCGCATGCTGCGCCGCGCGGTGCTCAAAGCGGTCGCCGTGCCGGGCTATCAGGTGCCGTTCGCCTCGCGCGAAATGCCCTTGCCGTACGGCTGGGGCACGGGCGGCATTCAGGTGACGGCGGCGATCATCGGCAAGAGCGATACGCTGAAGGTCATCGATCAGGGCTCCGACGAAACCACCAACGCGGTCAACATCCGCCGCTTCTTCGCGCGCACCACGGGCGTGGCGACCACGCGCCGCACGACCGAAGCAACGATCATCCAGACTCGCCACCGGATTCCCGAAGCGCCGCTCACCGACAAGCAGATTCTGGTCTACCAGGTGCCGATGCCCGAACCCTTGTTCCGGCTGGAACCGCGCGTCGCCGAATGCAAGAAGTTGCACGCACTGGCCGACTACGGGCTGATCAGTGTGAAGCTGTACGAGGATATCGTGCATCACGGCAGCATCGCCACCACGTACGACTACCCGGTGATCGTCAACCACCGCTATCTGACTTCGCCGTCGCCGATTCCGAAATTCGACAATCCGAAGATGCACATGAACCCCGCGCTGCAACTGTTCGGCGCCGGCCGCGAACGACGCATTCACGCCATTCCGCCGTACACGCCGGTGCGCAGTCTCGACTTCGACGATCATCCGTTCGAAGTACAGAAGTGGCAGCACGCGTGCGCCCTGTGCGGATCGACGGAAAGCTTCCTCGACGAGATGATCGTCGACGACGCCGGCAAGCGCATGTTCGTGTGCTCGGATAGCGACTACTGTCATGAACGCCGCGGCGATCAGGACCTCGAGCTGCCGTCATACGAAGCGCGCAAAGGAGAAACCGCATGACACCGCTGCTGAGCGCCCGCTCGCTCACCAAACAATTTGGCGGCCGCAACGGCTGCAGGAACGTCAGCTTCGATCTGTATCCGGGCGAAGTGCTGTGCATCGTCGGCGAATCCGGCTCGGGCAAGACCACGCTGCTGAATACGCTTGCCCTGAAAACCGCAGCCGATAGCGGTGCGCTCCACTACACGGCCACGCATGGCGAAAAGCTCGACCTGCTCGCCTTGTCCGAACCGCGCCGGCGTCTGTTGATGCGCACCGAGTGGGGTTTCGTGCAGCAGAATCCGCGCGACGGCCTGCGCAGCGGCGTGTCCGCCGGCGCGAATATCGGCGAGCCCTTGATGGCCGTCGGTGCCCGCCACTATGGCGATATCCGCCACACGGCGACCCAGTGGATGGAGCGCGTCGAACTCGACGCCACTCGCATCGACGAATTTCCGGCCGCGTTTTCCGGCGGCATGCAGCAGCGTTTGCAGATCGCGCGCAATCTCGTCACCGGTCCGCGCCTCGTCTTCATGGACGAACCGACCGCCGGTCTCGACGTCTCGGTGCAGGCACGCCTGCTCGATCTGCTGCGCACGTTGACGTCCACACTGCATCTGTCGGTGCTGATCGTGACGCACGATATCGGCGTGGCGCGCCTGCTGGCCCATCGCCTGATGGTCATGCAAGGCGGTGAAGTGGTCGAGGCCGGTCTGACCGACCAGGTACTCGACGATCCGCAACATCCGTACACGCAAACGCTGGTTTCCTCGGTTCTGCCGGTATGAGGCTCACAATGCGATCCATTGAAACAAGCAAGGAATCACACGCCGCTGAACGCGCGTTCATCGAAAACAATGCACTGATGCTGCGCGCGGTCGGCATCGGCAAGACCTTCACGTTGCACGGCCAGGGCGGCGTCCAGATCGAAGCACTCGCGGGTGTGTCGCTCAATGTCGAACGTGGCGAGTGTGTCGTGCTGGTCGGGCCGTCAGGCGCCGGCAAGAGTACGCTGCTGCGCTGTTTGTACGGCAACTATCTGGCCAGTACAGGCTCCATTGCGATTCGCGACGCGGCGGCGGATGACGGACAGCCGGTGTCGCTCACCGGCGCCGAGCCGCACGACGTGCTGCGTCTGCGCCGCGGCGTGGTCGGCTACGTCAGCCAGTTTCTGCGCGTGATTCCGCGCGTGCCGACGCTGACGCTCGTCGCCGAACCGCTGCTGTCGCGCGGCGTGGCGGAAGACGAAGCCCGTGCCCGCGCCGCTGCGCTGCTCGCGCGGTTAAACGTGCCCGAGCGGCTGTGGTCGCTCGCGCCCGCCACCTTCTCCGGCGGCGAACAGCAGCGCGTGAACATCGCCCGTGGCTTGATCGCCGGGCATCCGCTGCTGCTGCTCGACGAGCCCACGGCCTCGCTCGACGCGGAGAACCGCGACGTGGTCGCCGATCTGATCGTCGAGGCACGCGAACGTGGCGCGGCGATCGTCGGCATCTTTCACGACGAAGATACTCGCAACAAGGTGGCCACGCGCCGCCTCGAACTTCAGCCGCCGCTGCGTCACTAACCGGCACGGAACGGCACTAAACTGAACCAGTGAGCTGAACCACTGAGCTGAAACACCGGGTCGAAGCACTGCGCTGTAACGCCCGGGACAGACTACGGAGCAAGTCGATGTTGATCAGGAACGCTCGCATCGTGACGCGAGATGAAGTATTTACCGGCGTGGTACGCATTGAAGACGGCGTGATTCGCGACGTCGAGCGTGGCACGACCTCGGCGCTCGAAGCGGAAGATTGGGACGGCGACTATCTGTTGCCGGGTCTGATCGAATTGCACACGGACAACCTCGAGAAGCATCTGGCGCCGCGTCCGGGCGTCCAATGGAATACCGATGCCGCTTTTGTGATCCACGACGCGCAAGTGGCGGCGGCCGGCATCACCACGGTGTTCGACGCCCTCGCGATTGGTTCACGCTCGAAAGTAGGGCTGCGTGGGCGCGATCAGCAAACGCAATGCGCCGAATCCCTCGCGCGCTTCTCCGAGCGCAAGCTGCTGCGTGCCGAACACTTTCTGCATCTGCGTTGTGAAATCGCTACCGCCGACGTGGTCGAGGTGTTCGATTCGTTGTGCGCGCATCCGTTGCTGCGGCTTGCGTCGGTGATGGATCACACGCCCGGCCAGCGTCAATGGCACGATCGCGAACAATGGCGGCGCTTTCAGGAACGCAACGGCAAATTGACTGACGAACACGTCGCGACCGCGCTGGTGGAGCTGTCGGTCGAGCAGGAACGCTATGCCGATGCGCACCGCCGCGAGATCGTGGCGCGCTGCAAGCGGCTTGGCATTCCGGTGGCGAGCCATGACGACACGTTGATCGAGCACATCGAACAGGCCAAGGCCGAAGGCATCGTGCTGGCCGAATTCCCGACCACGCGCATCGCCGCCGAAGCAGCCCGCGAGCACGGTATTTCGACCATCATGGGCGCGCCGAATATCGTGCGCGGCGGCTCGCATTCGGGCAACGTCTCGGCGCTCGAACTGGCGAAGGCCGATTTGCTCGATATTTTGTCGTCGGATTACGTGCCGTCCAGTTTGATGACGGCCGTGTTCGAGCTGGTCGGTAAAGCCGGCTGGACCCTGCCGCGCGCTATGGCAACCGTCTCGGCCGAGCCGGCTCGCACGGCGGGCCTGCATGACCGCGGGGCGATCGAAACGGGTTTGCGGGCGGACTTCGTGCGCGTCACGATGCTCGACACACTGCCGGTGCCGCGCGCGACGTATCGCGGCGGCGTGCGGATCGTCTGACGTTTAGGTGTTCATGTCTCGCTGGGTGCGGGCAGCAGCGGTTCCACCGCGGCCCAGCGCGTCCAGCGAGGCGTCTGGTCGGGCGCTTCGACGCGCAGCGTGCGCGAGCCGTCGCCAAAGACCAGCGATTCGATATTGAATGCGCTCCCCGCTTCAGTACCCGCTTCGACGCCGGCTTCAATGCCCGCTTCGAGGCCCGCTTCAATGCCGACCTCGCGCACGTGTCCGGATTGAAAGGTGAAACTGAGGTTGCCTTCGCGCAGTAACTCGAGATAGGCGGCGAAGTCAGTCGTAGAGGAACGGGTGGCCCAACGATTCAGGAGGGTGGCGGCGATTTCGGCGTCGTACATTCTGTACCTCTCTGGACATATGCCGTAACCCGACTATAGCCGAAAAGCACGTAACGTGCTGCACCGCAGCATATCGATTGCAATTCAAAAGCGCACCACGTCAGGTGGATAGCGGCACGCGCTCCGGTTCATCCGCTTCAAACCACGCTGGATTGCGCTCGGCAATCGGACCGAGCGACATCAGAATCTCGCGTAAGTGGCTGCGCATCGCCTCTTCGGCGCCGCTCGGGTCGTGCGCGCGAAGACCCGCGAGAATTTTCGCGTGCTGCTTGATCAGCAGATCGAGCGGCGATACGTCAGGCAAACTCAAATAGCGCACCCGATCCATCTGCGCCTTGATGTCCTGAATCGTTTCCCATGCCGCCGTGCAGTCGATCGCCTGGGCAATCGCGTAATGAAATGCCTCGTCGAGCGCGAGGAAAGCCGCGGTGTCGTTCGATTTCGCCGCAAGCTTCTGGTCGCGAAGATTGTCGGCGAGGGCCTGCAATTGCTCGTCGGTGATCGACACGGCGGCCTTGCGCACTACCGCCGTCTCGATCGCTTCGCGAATGAAGCGCCCTTCGCGCACCCTTCAGGCAGAGCGTGCGCGGGGAGCCATAGACGCGTCGCAATGAATCCGCGCGTTGGGGAAGTCACGCAGTCGGCTCCGCCTCGCGGCCGTGCGTTGCCCCTTCGCCCGCCTGCGACTGTTTCAGCTCCCGCGCCTCGATCACATCCCGGTAGCGCAGATACGCACACCGCCCGCCGGATTTGGCCGCATACATCGCAGCGTCGGCGTGGAACAGCAGTTCCTCCGCCGTGGCGCTGTCGTCCGGAAACTGACTGATGCCAATGCTCGCGCCCACCGTCATGCTTTGTCCGTCGATCCGCAGTTCTTCATTCAACGTGCCCATGATCCGCGCGGCAATCCCCGGTGCGGCTTCCGCGGAACGCGGTCCTTCGATCAACACGATGAACTCGTCACCGCCGAGGCGCGCCGCGAGATCCGCCGTGCAAAGCACGCGCTTGAGCCGTTGCGCCACGATGGCCAGCACCTTGTCGCCAATCGAATGACCGAACTGGTCGTTGATCTGCTTGAAGCGGTCGAGGTCGACGAACAGGACGGCGAGCCGCTCCTTACGCCGCGTCGCTTCCTCGATCGCCGCCTCGAGTTTCTGCATGAACAACATGCGGTTCGGCAGGCCGGTCAGCCCGTCGTGCGTGGCAAGATGCACGAGCTCGCGCTGCTTGTTGTGCAGCACGTCCATTTGCGATTTGATTTCCCGGCGCAGACGATCGAAACAGCGCGCCAGCACGCCGATCTCGTCGGTACGTTTGAGCGGCAGCGTTTCCATCGCGTGCTCGGCGAACAGATGCGTGGCCGCGTGCGCGAGGCTGTGCAAAGGCTTTGTCAGCGCACGGGCGAACAGAACCGCCAGGAACAGCGCCAACACGCTGAAAACCATCACCATGCGAATAATGCTGTCACCCAGCAGGTGGGCGCCGGACAATACATGAGCGAGCGGCTTGGCGAGGCCGAGCACGACAAAGCGGTTGCCCTCGGACGCGCCGAACGGTCTGCGTACGAAAGCGAGCACCTGACCGGCCGCCTGCCGCGGGTATGCAAGACCGTTCACCAGCTCTTCGCTTTGCGATTGCTCAAAGAGCGGCTTGGTGACAGAGAAGCTGTCCTGCATCAGGAAGCGTCGACCCCTGTCGAAGCCGAATGTTTTCGAGGCATCCGGATGGACCAGAAAGTCACCCCATTCGTTGGCCAGATAGACCTGATAGTCGCTTGGCAAATCGCTCTGCAAACGTTTGAACAAACCGGCCAGATCGACGTCGATAACGATCACGCCCACCACCGCGCCACTCGCGCTCGCCACCGGCGTGCCGAGCCGCAGCGTCGGTTTGCCCTCGGCCGCATGCGCACCGTACTCGTGATTGACCAGAATCGGCGACGAATAAATTCGGCCGGGCGAGAACGCCAGCGTGTCGAACACATACGCGAACTGGCCTTTTTCCTGCAAATTCTTTCCTTCGACCCGCACAAGGCCGTCCGCGTCGCGGTCGAAACGAATCAGCTCGAGGCCGTGGTGCTGACGGGTAATCAAACGGATTTGCAGGTACTCGGGGTGGTGAACCATGAAGCTGGCATACACCTGCGCCAGCCGTTCGCGCGACGCATTCGCGCCAGAGCCGTCGTCGGTCTGCGCGACGCGCGCCGAAGAAGGCAAGCTCGCGAGCACCAGCGCGTCCGCGGCGACGTCGTCGATCGCGACGGAAAAACGCTGGCCCAGCAATTCAGTTGACGTCAGCAGGCTGCGTTCGGCTTCGCTCACGAGCATCGTGCGGTTCGCACGGTACGCGTAATAACCGGTCGCGCCGGACGCGAGCACGCCGATGCACGCAAGCAGGATCGATAACTTGATTGTCAGGCCGGGGCGCATCTTCAGAAACGCTCCGAGCGGTCGCCGGATACGATTCTGCGCCACAGGTCCTCGCGCCGCTGAATGTCTTCCACCGGTCCGATCCAGACGATGTGCGCGTTGTCGCGGCTTTCGGCAGGCGCCGTCAACGTATTGGCAAGCCCCTGACGTTGCGTCAACAACGCACTGACGTCCGGTTCAAGCATGTAGTTGATCCACGCAAGCGCGAGCGGGCGATCTGTTGCCGAGCGCGTCATCGACCAGCAGTCCAGCCACGCGAGCGCACCTTCATCGGGAATCACGTAGCCCACATCCGCACCGGCGCGGCGCAGCGATTCGACCTGCTGGGTGCCATAGTTACCGAACATCAAGGCCACTTTATGCTGGATGAAAAACGCGGTCGCTTCTTCCGGCAACGTGTAATAGGTCAGCAGGTTGCGGCGCAAATCGACGAGCTTTTGAGCGATCACGCGCATCTGCGCGGCGTCCAGCTGGAACGGATGCGGGTAGCCCAGCGCCAGTGCGGCGAACGAGAAATTATGTTGGGCGCTGTTGAAGTCGAGCACTTTGCCGCGGTAGCGCGGGTTCCACAACTCGCGCATCGAGCGCGGCGCAACGGCGATCTGCTTACGGTCATAGATCAGCCCCATCGACGAATACGTGAACGGAATGGCGTACACCTTGCCCGCCGAGGTCAACCCTTCGATCGACGACACTGCCCGAAAACGCGGCATCTGCCTTTTGGTATTCGGCAGACTGGCGGGATCGAGCGGCGCCAGCAGATTCGCGCGGGTATAGCGCTGGATTTCAGCGGTATTGGCGGCGAGCACATCGAACGGCGGCGTACCCTGGGTATGCATCTGCGCCCACAGGGCCTCGTCGGAATCGACCAGCGTGACTTCGACCTTCGCGTTATAGCGTGCTTCGAAAGTCTTCACGACGTCGGCGTCCGCATAACCAGGCCACGCCAGTACACGCAGGATTCTTTCGGCGGCCGCAACCGGCACGGACGATAAAAGGCTACAGCAGAAAACGGCGCTTATCAGTAACGTCAAAAAGCCGCCACGGCGTGGCGAATTTCCGCGAACCGCAGCGGTTGCGACGCGGCACCGGAACGGCGAATTGAAACCGCGCATTTCATCTGCTGTAAAAATCACGTGCATATAACACCACTTAGCAGAAGGCTGCTACGACGAGCGCAGACAGGCGCGCGGCGCTTACCCGCGAGCGCGGTACTCGATGACTTTGTTCAGACAGATATCGCTTGCCCTGCGCGGCTTGCACGCAGCGTATCGATGATAGCGCTACGCAGGGCGTTTTTTGTCGGGCCTCGCCGGGGTCGGCAGGAATACGCTGCTGGCATGCACCCACGCGCTCATCTCGCGCTGACCTTTATAACGGTCGGTTTCGTGCGATCTTTAACCGAATGAGTCGAGGAAACATTCGAAATGCGGACTCCGCGAACCGAAACTCGCGGCCTTGATCGCCTCTTATCGCTTGACAAAGGAAATTTGGCGGATGACGGTATACAGAATACTTCCCAACCGTAAGTCACCGCCTCTATGACCGACCCCCTGTCGACGCAGGTCCCCCCTGCCGATCCGACCGCTCAGGCGCTCACTTCATCCGGCTACCGCTACGCAACGATTGGCCAGGCGGCCGACGCCATGCGGACCGGCAACGTGGACGCCGCGATGCTCGTGTCCGAATGCGAAACGGCGTTTCTTGCCAGCAACCCTCGTTTAAACGCACTCGTTGTAACGGACTTCGACGCCGCGCACGCCGCCGCGCGAACGCTCGACGATGAACGGCACGCCGGCAAAACACGCGGACCGCTGCATGGCATTCCTTTTACCATCAAGGAATCGTTCGACGTCAGCGGCTGGCCGACCACGCTCGGCGATCCGCTTCATCGCAACAACTACGCAACCGCGCACGCCGACGTGGTGCAGCGATTGATCAACGCCGGCGCCGTGCTGCTCGGCAAAACCAACGTGCCAATCTATCTGCGCGACTGGCAAAGCTACAACGACATTTACGGCACCACTCGCAATCCACGCGACCTTGCGAGGACCCCGGGCGGTTCATCAGGCGGCAGCGCGGCCGCGGTGTGCGCCGGCATGTCGTTCTTCGACGTCGGTTCGGACGTCGGCTCGTCGATACGCAATCCCGCGCATTATTGCGGCATCTTTTCGCACAAGAGCACGCACGGCATCGTCTCGCTCAAGGGACATGGGCTGCCGGGCGGGGTTGCGGTGCCCGATATCAACGTGGCCGGTCCGCTTGCGCGATCAGCGCGTGACCTCGAAGCGGTGCTGAATGTGATCGCGGGCCCCCCCGACCCATACGCTCCGATGCGTCTCGTTCTGCCGCCGTGTGAACAAAAGGACCTGCGTGCGTTCCGCTTCGGCGTGCTGCCCAATCACCCACTCGCGGAGGTGGACGGCGAAGTCGAACACTGCATCGTCGAGATGGCGAAATGGCTGGAACGCGAAGGCGCACACGTGGTATGGAACGCGCGCCCCGCGCTCGACGCGGCGCAATTGCTGCGTACTTACACGTTGCTTCTGCGTGCTTCGACCTCGCACTACCTGGACGACAACGCCTTCGCGGCCGCGCTTGCCGCGAGCGAATCGGTGACTCCCGGAGACCACAGCTACGCCGGCCTTCAATACGTCGGGACCGCATTGCGTCATCGCGACTGGCTGAATCTGCAAACTCTGCGCGAGATGTTTTGCGCGGCATGGCGCCGACTGTTCGAGGATATCGATGTGCTGCTCTGCCCCGTCGCGGCAACCGCGGCGTTCCCGCTCGACGAAACCGGCGCGCCGTGGCAACGCACGCTGACCGTAAACGGCAGGCAACAGCCGCTGACCACCCAGCTCTTCTGGGCGGGCCATTCGGGACTCTGCGGTTTGCCGTCGACGGTGGCGCCAGCCGGCACCACGGCGGCCGGCCTGCCGGTCGGCGTGCAGATCGTCGCACCGCTTTACCACGATTTGCGCTCGTTGCGGGTCGCCCGGCTGCTCGAAGAGGCCGGCTATCGCTTCGTGCCGCCGGCCGCTCATCTGCCGGCTGCTCAGTCGGCTGATCTGCCCACTCATCTGCCAGCCTAGCCATCAGTCACGCTGCAACACGGCTCACGCAATCAACGCGATTTTTCGCCACGGGGGAACATGCATCATGGTCTGGTTCGAGTCACTGTCAAGAAACGAAAAGAAGGCGTTTGCCGGGGCATTCACCGGTCACGCCGTCGACGTGTACGACTTCATGATCTATTCGTTTCTGATTCCGGTACTGGTCCAGACCTGGCACATGAGCAAGGCGACAGCGGGCAGCATCGTCACGTGGACGCTGATCGCTTCGCTGGTCGGCGCGATCGGCGCGGGACTGTTGGCGGACCGCTATGGACGCGTACGCATCCTGCGTTGGACCATCGTCCTGTTTGCCTTCTCATGTTTCGCGTGCGGGCTGGCCAATTCGCCGACGCAGCTCACGATACTGCGGATGGTGCAGGGACTCGGCTTCGGTGGCGAATCGTCGCTATGCATGGTGCTTGTCACCGAGATGATCAAAAATCCGGCGCATCGCGGCAAATATTCAGGATTTACCGCGAGCAGCTATTCATTCGGCTGGGCCGCCGCGGCGATCGTCTACAGCACGCTTTTCACGCTGGTGCCCGCGCAATGGGCGTGGCGCATCTGCTTTTTCATCGGTGTTCTGCCGGCGTTGCTCGTCATTTATCTGCGCCGAAATCTGCAGGAACCCGAACTGTTCTCGCGCTCGCTTGAAAGCCGCGGCGCGGCGCACGCCACCAGCGCGCTGCGCCAGGTATGCAGCCGGCCACTGCTGGGTAAAACCATCCTGTGCAGTCTGCTGTCCGGCGGCATGCTGGGCGGCTACTACGCGATCGCCACCTGGATGCCGACGTGGCTAAAAGCGGAGCGCGGCCTCTCGATCTTCGGCACCGGCGCCTACCTGACGGTGATGATCCTCGGCTCCTTCGTCGGCTATGTGCTCGGCGCTTTTTCGTCGGACCGCATCGGCCGTCGCATGACGTACATCATCTTCGCGGCCGGCGCCTTTACGATGAGCCTCGCCTATATGGTGATTCCGGCCTCGAACACCGTCATGCTACTGCTCGGCTTTCTGCTCGGGGTGCTGATGCAAGGCATGTTCTCGGGTGTCGCCGCGACCATCTCGGAGACCTACCCGAATGCGATCCGCGCGACAGGTTATGGCGTGGCCTACAACGTCGGCCGGGTGATCGGCTCGCTTTTTCCGTTCGCGGCCGGCTGGCTGAGCACCGGGCGCCTGTCGCTAGGACTGGCGATTCCGGCCGTCGCGGGCGTCGGCTATTGCTGCGTGATCGCAACGGCGTGGTTACTGCCCGAAACGAACGGCGTCGCATTGGACGATGTGGGCGCGGACATCGAACGCGAGCTCGCTAGTGAACCCGAAGCCGCGCGCGCGGCGCAGAAACGCCCGGGCTGAGCACGCCATCGATTAGGCGCCCTATGGGCGCCGCTCACCCCTGGATTTAATTGCCGGCGCCAAGCCGGCATTCAGTACCGCGGACCGGTCCGGTCTGCGCTGTTGTAGCAGGGCGCCGGCACGCCACAGCAGCCATTCGCGTCCTCTGAACCACCCCGATTAAAAAGACGACAAAATTCCACCGCAAAAAAGTATTTCGTATTTTTGTATACAGCATACTGCTGTTGGATTCACACCCCTCGTGCAACGCTTCGCCCTCGCCCGGGAACGGCGAGAGCCCATAACAGGAACGACTTTGATGAAAAAGAGTATCTGCACTGCCGCCGCGCTTGCCTCCCTCTCGGTCACCGCTCACGCTCAAGGCAGCGTCACGCTATATGGTCTTATCGACGGATCGGTCGCCTATACGACCAACCAGGGCGGCGGAAAAACGTGGGCCATGGGCAGCGGCGCCACGCGCGGAAGCCGGGTCGGCTTCGTCGGCTCGGAAGATCTCGGCGGCGGCACGCGGGCGATCTTCCGCCTGGAGAACGGCTTCGACATTACGGACGGCTCCTTGGGCCAGGGCGGGCTGATGTTCGGGCGACAGGCCTACGTCGGCATCGAGAACGACCGCTATGGGCGGCTGACGCTCGGCCGGCAGTATGAGTCGATGGTCGATTACGTCGCGCAGCTGACCGCCGCCGACTGGTCCGTGTACATGGAACACCCCGGCGACATGGACCTGACCAACCGCGGCGTGCGCGTCAACAACTCGGTGCGCTACGGCAACAGCTTCGGCGGCTTCACCGGCAGTGTGATGTACAGCTTCGGCGGCCAGCCCGGCAGTTTCGGCGAAGACAGCATGTGGAGCCTTGGCGGCAGCTATGCGAACGGCCCCGTGTATCTCGGCTTCGGCATGACCTATGCAAGGCAGCCAGGTGATCTGTCGCCGGGCACATTCTGGAAATCGACCAACTCGGCGGTCGGCTCGTATGCGCTGGCCGCTCATTCATTCCTGACGGTCGGCGGCGGCGGCTCGTACACGATCGGCCCGGCAAAGATCAGCGCCGACATCACTAGCGCGAGCTACAAGCAGGGTTTCGAAGGCCAGAACGTCCACTTCATGAATTACGAGGTCAATGCGCTTTACAACTTCACGCCGGCCTTGTCCGCCGGTCTGGGCTTGACCTACACGGACGGCCAGGTCGATGCCAACAATGCCGATCCGCGCTACCTGCAGTACAACGCCATCGTCAACTACGCGCTGTCCAAACGCACGCAACTGTACGGCTTCGCGACCTTCCAGCGCGCCTTCAGTGACGCGCAGTTCGCCCAGGTAACGCAATTCATCGCCGCCTCGAGCAATAACAAACAGGGCGCTCTCGGCATCGGTTTGCGCCACAGCTTCTAAGGCCGGCAAACACTTTTTTCGCGACTTGGCATATCGCAAATTTCTGTATACAGTGTACTGATATCTGCGCCGCATGCTTTTCAAGCGCGGATATCCCACCAATCGAAGGAGTCAGACATGGCAGAACTGATGAACCGCGACGCGTTTCGCGCGGCGCTCGAACAGGCAATCAAGGGCAAGAGCGCCAACCAGGCGCCGTTCAGCGTGGCATGGGCGAGCGGCAAGCTTTCGCGCACTCATCTCGCGCGCTGGGCCGAAAACCATTACCACTACGTTGGCCCGTTCGCCGATTACCTCGGGTATCTGTACGCACGCACGCCCGACCACATGACCGAGGCGAAAGACTTTCTGCTGGCGAACATGTACGAAGAAGAGATCGGCGGTGATCGTCACACGGATCTGCTGATCCGCTTTGCCGAAGCCTGCGGCACCACCCGTGAACGCGTTGTCAATCCGGACAACATGTCGCCTACCACGCGCGGCTTGCAGGGCTGGTGCTATTCCGTGGCCATGCGCGAAGATCCGGTGGTCGCGGTCGCGGCGCTCGTGGTCGGCCTGGAATCGCAGGTACCGTCGATCTATCGCAAGCAGACACCGACGCTGCGGGAGCAATACAAATTCACCGACGAAGAAGTCGAGTTCTTCGACCTGCACATCGTCTCCGACGAAATCCACGGCGAGCGTGGCTACCAGATCGTGCTCGAACACGCGAACACGCCGGAATTGCAGCAACGTTGCCTGAAGATCTGCGAGGTCGGTGCGCAGATGCGCCTGCTCTATACGACAGCGCTCTATTACGACTACGTCGAAAAGGAAATCCCGCTTCCTGAACTCGGCATGGCCGCCTGAGTTCGCGCACTCGGTACAGCACAACGACCCGCCAAGGTCGCCGGCATAGCGCCACGGCGTCGACGGCGGGCATTTGCTTCTTTTCTTGCAGGGCCGGTATTTCATGACAAACGTTCAAACGTATCTGAACTACATTGACGGCGAATGGTGCGCAAGCCTGAGCGGCGCGACCTTCGACAATCTCAATCCCGCCGACACGCGCGACGTCGTAGGCCGCTTTCAGGCCTCCAGCGCCGCCGATGCGACAGCTGCCGTCAAAGCGGCGGCGGGCGCATTCGCGCAGTGGAAAAAACTGTCGCCTTCGGCACGCTCGAAGATTCTGCTGAATGCGGCCACGTACCTCGAGCAGCACGCTGAGCGATTCGCGGAAGAACTGACGCGCGAAGAAGGCAAACAGAAAAGCCTCGCGAAAGACGAGTTCCTGCGCTCCGCACAAACCATTCGCTATTACGCGATCGAGGCGCAATCGTTCGGCGGCGAAACCTTTCCTAACGACGATCCGGACATGACCGTCTACACATTGCGCGAGCCGCTCGGCGTGGTGACGGTGATTTCGCCGTGGAATTTTCCTGTCTCGATCCCCGCTCGCAAAATCGTGCCGGCGCTCGTGTGCGGCAATACCGTGGTGTTCAAACCGTCGTCCGATGCACCGCTCAGCGGACTTCGGCTGACCGAAGCCTTCGTGGAAGCCGGCATTCCGAAAGGCGTACTGAACTTCGTGACGGGCAAATCGAGCGAAGTGGGACCGGTTATCGTCGCAGCGCCTGAAATCCGCGCGATTTCATTCACAGGCTCGACGTCGGCCGGCGAACAGATTCACCGCGCCGCAGCGATGTCGACGCGTACCCAGATGGAGTTGGGCGGCAAGAATCCGCTGATCGTGCTCGACGATGCGGACGTGGAACGCGCCGTCGACCTCACCGTGAAAGGCGGCTTTTCCCTGACCGGCCAGGCGTGCACCGGCACGAGCCGCGTGCTGGTTACCGCACAGGTGAAGCAGGCTTTCATCGCGCGGCTGGTTGAAAAGGCCCGGGCGCTGAAGATTGGCGATGGCATGACGCCCGGCACCGAGATCGGCCCGCTCGCCACGGAAGGTCAATTGCGCACCGTGCTCGATTACATCGAAATCGGCAAGCGCGAAGCGACGCTCGTGAGCGGCGGCAACCGGATCACAAGTGGCGACTTTGGCCACGGCTTTTTCGTCGAGCCCACCGTGTTTACCGACGTCGCGCGAACCGCCCGCATCGCACGCGAGGAAATCTTCGGTCCGGTCATTGCGATCATCGACGTCGACGACTATGCCGACGCCATCTCGGTGGCAAACGACACGGAATACGGACTGTCCGCCGCGCTCGTCACGCGCGATCCGAAGCTGATGCACCGCTTCGCGGAAGACATCGCGGCCGGCACGGTGAAGATCAACCGCACCACCACCGGCAATCTGATCAATGCACCGTTCGGCGGACTGAAGAATTCAAGCACTGCGACGTTTCGCGAATCCGGCCGCGAGGGTCTGGCGTTTTATCTGCAGACCAAGACCGTCTATCGCGGCGTGTAAGCACATGACCGGCAAAGCATCCGCAACAGCGGCATGACCGACAACCTCTTCACATTCGCAAACCATGAAAGCATTTTTCAAACTCGAGCTCGCTGAAGCTCGCCATATGATCCAGGCCGCCATTGCCCGTTCCACGGAGATCGGCGTACTCGAGTCCGTCTGTGTCGTCGATGAAGGCGGCTTTCCGCTTGCGCTCGAACGGATGGACGGAGGCCGCATTACCGGTCCGCAGATCGCCTGGAACAAGGCATTCACCGCCGCCGGCCACAAGCGCTCTACTCACCTTTTCACCACGCCGCCCAACGGTCCGGCGCTGCCTGGCAATGAAGCTTTCGGGATTCAGTGGAGCTTCGAGGGGAAATTCGCAGCCTTCGTCGGCGGCTTTCCGATCGTGGTCGACAACCAGGTGGTGGGCGGCATTGGCCTGTCCGGCGGCAACGGCGAACAGGACACCGCTGCCGGTCTCGCCGGACTGGCCGCCTTGCGCGATCTGCTACGCGACACGAACCGTGAAGTGCTGGTTCAGAGCGACATCAAGCTTTAAACGCGAGGGGCGGCATTGTGAACTATCAGGTGACATGGATCGAGGAAGGCCGCAGCTTCGAGGCTTCTTCATCGGAAACCGTGCTTGACGCCGCGCTGCGCGCCGGCGTGCCGCTGCCGTCGGAATGCCGGTTCGGCGGCTGCGGTACGTGCCGCGTGAAACTCGTCGAGGGACGCGTGCAGTACGACGAGCAACCCCTGGGGCTCGCGCCGGAAGAAGCAGCCGCGGGCTATGCGCTCGCCTGTCAGGCACGGCCCACCGCCGATCTGCGCATCAGCACCGACCGGCCGCTCGCCTCGCCCGTCGCGCCCATTCGCCGCCGCGCGACGGTCGAAGCGCTGGAGCTGCTCGCTCATGACGTGGTCAAACTCACGCTCTCGATAAATGGTGCCGCGCCGTTCGACTTTCGCCCCGGCCAGTACATGCGGGTACTGTTAGGCGAGGCCGGCGCAAGAAGCTTTTCGATGGCATCCAGTCCCGGCGCGGCCACGGCGGACTTTCACATCCGTTGTATTGAGGGCGGCTATTTCACCGGCCAGCTGCTTGCCAACCTGCGAGCCGGCGATCAACTCGACGTTGAACTGCCGCTCGGCGGTTTTGGTTATCACGAAGAGGACTTTCGCCCGCTTCTGATGGTCGCGACCGGCACGGGCATCGCACCGCTCAAGAGCATGCTCGAGCAGATGCTGCCCGATCCGGGTTGCCCGCCCGTGGCGCTGTTCTGGGGCGCCCGCAGCCTCGCCGATCTGTATTTGCACGACGCGCTTACGGAACTCGCCACGCGCTATCCCGACTTCACGTACACGCCGGTGCTGTCACGCGCCGACGACACGTGGGACGGCGCACGGGGCTACGTGCAGCAGGCGGTCGTCGCGGCCTGTCCCGACCTGTCGGAACACGCGCTCTACCTGTGTGGTTCACCGGACATGATCGCCGACGCGAAGCGTGTCTTTGTCGACCATGGCGCGAGCGTGCGTTACTTCTATTCGGATGGTTTCAGCTTCCACCACGCGGACGCCGGCGTCGCACAGACGTCATCCGCCGGGCTTTAGACGTTGAGGCAGCGCGCCGCCGCCCTTTACCGGGCGGCCCCTGAGGTCCGGAAGCGATCTCATCGGCGCTGGTTATTGACGCAGTTCATACGTGCGCACCATTTCGCCATCCTTACCAAATGAAATGTTCGGCCACGCGAATCGTGCATGAAAAAGTACCGCAGATTTTTTTTGAAAAACCGCTGGTGAATATAGTCTCGCAAAAGCCCCCATCCATCGCCCCACATACAGAGCCGAGGATTTCATGCATCCCGTTGCATCACTCACCCTAGCCCACTACTGTTATCTCGTGGGCGTGGTCGCGATTATCGCGACCATGATTTTCCGTGCCAATGTCGTCGTTCCGGCCATCCTCGCCACGTTCGCGGTCGCGTTCGCCTTCTCAGGGAAACTGCTAGTCGGTCTTCAGGCCATCTTCATGGGCAGCCTGACTGCGGCGCACGAACTCTTCAACATCTTTCTCGTCATCGCGCTGATGACCGCGTTACTTAACGGCTTGCGCGAACTCGGCGCCGACGTGCGGATGGTGAAACCATTCAAACGGATCATGGTGAACGGCCATGTCGCGTTCTTCATTCTCGCGCTCATTACTTACCTGATTTCGCTGTTCTTCTGGCCCACGCCCGCCGTGCCGCTGGTCGGCGCCATTCTGATTCCAGCCGCCGTGTATGCCGGACTGCCGCCGCTCGGCGCCGCTGCCGCGATCGCCATTGCGGGTCAAGGCATGGCGCTTTCGTCCGATTACGTCATCAAGGTGGCGCCCGGGATTAGCGCGAAGGCAGCGGGCGCCGACATGCTGTCGGTCGCGAACATGGCGTTCACTTTGTCGATCGTGGTCGGCGCCGTCGCGCTCGGTCTGACGTATCTGTTCCTCGTCCGCAAGAACGTGAAGGCGCCCGGCACCGCGAATCTGATCGCGTGGGAAACGGGCGTGCCGGCGGGCGTCTCACCCGCCGAGGAGCACCAGGGCAGTTTCGCGAAGGTCGAACTGGCGCGCGGCACCAGCGGCGCGCCCGACGAACTGTTTCATGCGCCCCTCGCCGCCGGCGCGGCAGCGGCGCTGCCTTTGAGCGGCATTGCGCAGGCCACGCCACTGGATCGCCGCGAGATGTGGTCGAAAGTGTTCTCCGTGGTGACGCCGCTGGCCTTCCTCGCGGTCGTCGTGGTGATGACGAGTCCCCACATGATCGGCGCGGAAGTGATACGCGGCGGCGACGCCGCCGCGCTGATCGGCGGCATGGCAGCCGTGCTGATGATGCTCGCGACGCTTTCGCGTGGCCGCAAAGGCTTTCTGGACCGGACTGCAGAGCACATCATCGACGGCCTGGTGTTTGCCTTCAAGGCAATGGGCGCCGTGCTGCCGATCGCGGGCTTCTTCTTCGTCGGCGACAGCAGTACGGCCGGTTCCATTCTCGGCATCGCGCCCGGTGCGCACGTGCCGTCGTTCCTGTTCGAACTCGTGCAGGCCTGTAGCCAGTTGATCCCGAAGAGCCCGTTGTTCGTTTCGTTCGGCGTGCTGCTGATGGGCATGATTACCGGCATCGACGGTTCGGGGTTCGCCGGCTTGCCGCTGACAGGATCGTTGTCGGGTGCATTGGCGCCGATGGTTCATATGCCGGCCGCCACGCTCGCCGCGATCGGACAGATGGGCGCGGTATGGACGGGCGGTGGCACGCTGGTCGCGTGGTCGTCGCTGATTGCGGTCACGGGCTTCGCGCGCGTCCCTGTCCTCGAGGCCGTGCGGGTGCTGTTCCTGCCTGTCGTATGCGGTCTGGTGGTGGCCACGCTGGTCGCGGTTTCGATCAGTTGAGCGGTCGCGCCGGCATGGAATTGAACTTCGTTTCACCGCAACTCATGCATGAGGGCATGGCGATCCTGCAGATCGTCTTCATCAACGTTCTGCTCGGTGGAGACAACGCGATCGCCATTGCAATGGCATGCCGTTCGCTGCCGGCAACGCAGCGGCGGCTCGGCGTGTGGATCGGCACGAGTCTGGGCATCGTGCTGCGCCTAGCGATGATCTACGCGATCGGCTTTCTGCTCGCGATCCCCTACATGCACGTGATAGCCGCGCTATTGCTGGTGTGGATCGGTATCCAGCTGCTGCGAACCGATGACGGCGACGGCGAAACCAGCGCGGGCCGCTCGACGGCGCTGTGGCGCGCCATCGTCGTGATCCTGGTCGCCGATCTCTCGATGAGTCTGGACAACGGCCTCGCAACGGCGGCGATCGCCGAAGCGCTGCCGCAATCGTCACGCATGCTGGTGGTGCTGGCCGGACTCGCGGCCGGCGCGCCGGTGATCGCATTGGGCAGCACACTCATGCTGAAACTTCTCGGCAGGTTTCCGCTGCTCACTTATGCGGGAGCGGCACTCCTCGGATGGATCGCTGGCGAGATGCTGCTGGCGGATTCGCAGGTGAGCGGCGCGCTGCGGCAGATGTGGGCCGCCGTAGCCGGTGACAGCGCCGGTGGCAACGCGCTACGGATCGCATTGTGTGTGCTCGTCGCCGCAGGGGTTCCGCTTGCCGGTCGCCTCGGCACGCGGCGCCAGTGCGAAAGCTGACACATCGGCGCAGACGCATCGGCTCGCATCAGATGACGCCGCGCCCCTCGGCGCGGCATCGGAGCATCCGAGTCAGCGGCTCGCGAGATAGGTGCGATACGCGAGACCGGCCAGCGCCACATCCTGCAAACCGATGCCGACAGCCTTATAGACGATCACGTCTTCGTCGCGCTCGCGGCCGGCGGCTTTTCCTTCGAGCACGTCGCCCAGTTCCACCACGGCCGTCCAGTCGACGATACCTGGCGCGGCCTGCACGAGATCGCCCGCCTCTTCTCTCGCCTGCTCGCGCAATTCGACGACGATGCGTGCGGCCCGCGCAAGGGTCGCGTCGTCGAGTTCGCGGGTGGTCGGCAAGCTGGAACCGATCGCCGCGATCAACGCGCCTGGCTTGACGGCGTGGCCGTCGAATAGCGGACCCGTTGCGCGTGTTGCCGTAACGATCACGTCGGCTTGCGCGACGGCCTCCTGGGCTTGCGAGGCCTGCGCGCTAAAGCCCCGCGCCCCATAGCGGGCGTTCAGCTCCGCCGCGAGTGCATCGCTGCCTTCCAGTCCGACGATATGCAGCGATTGCAGCGTCGTGAACCTTGCCAGCGCATGCGCGTGCGCTGCGCCCTGCACGCCCGTGCCGAAGATCGCCGCGCTCGTCGCGGCCGGCCGAGCGAGCGCGCGTACCGCGATCGCGGTGGTTGCCGCCGTGCGCAGGCGCGTCAGCGCATTCGCATCGAGTGTGGCCAGCAGGCTGCCGTCCGAGGTGGAAAAAAGCACGATCGAGAAGTTGAATTTGCCGGCGATCGTCGTGTAGACCTTCGCGCCCGCGACCTCGGCGCCCGGCACAACCGCGCCGAGCGTCGACAGTTTTACGCCGTTTGCTTCGGTTCTGACGCGGCGTTGCACCGCGGCCTCGCCTCGGCCGAGTTGCCGGAACGCGTCGTCGAGGGCGGGAATGGCTTGCTCGAGATCGATCAGTTCGTCGATCTGTCGATCGTTCAGATGAATCATGGGTCGTGGTTCCTTGTCAGCGTTGTCGGATCGGATGGGTAGGACTTCAGGTTTGCGGCGATGACTGCGTAATGCGATCGATACAATGCACACCGCACAATTTGAGTATACGGTATACTTTAGTCAACTCAACATTCGAAATCGATGGCGCGAAAGCGCTCGATGACTGAAAAACAGTCTACGAATGTTTTCGATTATTGTATACGGTGTACATATATTGCCCAGCTGCCGAGGAGCCAACCCATGCCCAACGTCGTGTTCCACAAAAACGGTGAGGTGTACCGAGACACGGTCAAAGAGAACACCAATCTCGTTGTGCGTGCCGGCATCCGTCAATTTCCCTTTCCGCATCTGCGCTATGAGTGCGGCATGGGCAAGTGTTCCCGATGCGCGTGCCGGGTCATCGCCGGCGCGGAGCAGTTGCCGCCGCCCAACTGGAAAGAGAAGAAGCAACTTGGTGAACGGCTGAACGCCGGTTACCGGCTCGCCTGTCAGCTCTGGATCGAACACGACATCGAACTCACGCAGGACGAAGCCGGGGACGCGCAATGAATCGCATTTTCTAAAAGCCGCTCATGTACATCATTCTCACCAGCAAACCCGGGCAGTACCGTAGTGAAGCAACGGACGGCATCACGCCGCTCGGCGCCTATGACTACTTCTATTGCGATCGTCACATCGCCACTTTCGTGCTTGCTTCGATCGAGAAAGACAGCAGAGTGAGGATCGTCGACGAGTCTTCGGCGCCCACAGTAAACCTGGTGCCCACCAAGTTCTTCGAGAAATTTTCCACACGTGAGGCTGCCTTGGTCTCCATCCAGGCGCTCGCGGGCGTCACTCAGGCCGACGCACGGTTAGTCAAGCGAAATACTTCGGCTGAACACGGTACAACCGCATTTGATTGACAGGCTTTCGATGATTCAAATCACATTTCTGACGAACGGCGGCAAAACGGTTCAAGCGCCGGCCAACAGCAACCTGCTGCGCGTCTCGCTGCGCGAGCAAGGCGGCATCCCTTTCAAATGCGGCGGCGGCCTGTGCGGCACGTGCAAATGCAGGGTCGAGGAAGGACGTGAAAATACCGACACGGTGAAACAGAAGGAACTGCGCCATCTCAACGCACAAGAGCTTGAAGCAGGCTACCGGATGGCCTGCCAGACGTTCGTCAACGGTGACGTCAGCGTTTCGTGGTGAATCCCCCCGCGGCGACCCGGGCGCCGGCCGGCCAAGCCAGTGAACCCGCCCGGGCGTGCTTTACCAACAAAAACTGCTTCTGTATGACGTCTACAGTCTACTGAATCCAACCTATGCGGTAAAATCGGCGCATCAGATGCATGGCTATGCGTGGCCTATTGCATGATTGTTGCAAGGCCATTTTTTCGGGGGATGGAATGAGTAGCGAGCGGGAAGCCTCTGGCGCGAGCGGGCGCGAACCGATACTGCATAAGCAGTTGTCGGAACTCGTCATCGCCCGTTTGCGGGAATCCATCACGTCTGGCGCCTATGCGCCCGGCGACCGTCTGGTCGAAGGCCGCATCGCGGAAGAACTCAACGTGTCGCGGGTGCCGGTGCGCGAGGCGTTGCGCGCGCTGGCGTCGGAAGGTCTGGTCGAGGTCCGCCCGCGCCATGGCGCGATCGTGGCATCGCTGGATCCCTCCGCGGCGCGCGAGATGGTGCAGATTCGCGCCACGCTGGAAGGGCTCAATGCCCGCCTCGCCGCCGAGCACTGCACCCCGGAACTCGTCAGGCAGATCGAGCGCGTATTGCAGGAAGGCAACGTCAAGGTGGCGGCCGGTGAAACCGCCGGCCTGCTGGAGTTGAATACCCGTTTCCACGATCTGCTGTACTCGGCGGGTGCCAATTCGATGCTGTCCGACCTGATGCGCTCATTGCGCGACCGCACTCGCATGCTGTTCGTCAACGCCAACGACGCCGAAGTGCGTACCACCTGGGAAGAGCACGCCGCGATCCTGCGCGCGGTGCAATCCGGCGACGCGACACTCTCGGCACTGCTCGCCGAGCGGCATGTGATGCGCGCGGCACAACACTATCTCGAACGCTTCTGAAGCAGATTCTGAAACCGTCCGTGGCGGGTTTGACGTTGCCGCCACGCGGGCAATATCGCCAGGAAACGGGTTTCGAATCAGGCGTTGGCAACCGAATTTGCCAAGCTCATTAGCCAACTTTTTTACAGCGCCTTTACAACGCAACGAACAAAGCAAACCGCAATGCGATCCGCATTCGCGCCGCCGTCGCATCTCGACCACATTTAGGCTTAAAAAGCTATTCCCGTACGCCATCCGGTGTTTCACTAGCTTCCCGATCTTTTTGAACTGATAAGCTTGGCGCGCGCTGCTGGCCGCCCCGGCCCGCAGCTTCAACCCAAGCCCGGTCGTAAGTCGCGCCGGGCGTCCCGCAGCGGTACAACCGCATACGGGAGTATTTGAACCACACCGAGGAGTTAAACAGTGAAAAAACTGCTAGCGGCTTTGACGGTTGCTCTGCTTGCCACCGTCTCGATTGGCGCACACGCTAAAGATTGGTCGACCATCCGTTTCGGCGTTGACGCCAGCTACCCCCCGTTTGAGTCGAAGGGTTCGGACGGCAAGCTCGTTGGCTTCGATATCGACCTCGGCAATGAAATCTGCGCGCGCCTGAAGGCCAAGTGCGTGTGGGTCGAAAACGACTTCGACGGCATGATTCCGGCCCTCAAGGCGAAGAAGTTCGACGGCGTACTCTCGTCGATGTCCATGACGCCGCAACGCGCCGAGCAGATCGCCTTCTCGTCGAAGCTGTTCAATACCCCGACGCGCCTCGTCGCGAAGAAGGGTTCGGGCATCCTGCCGACAGCCGACTCGCTCAAGGGCAAGACGGTTGGCGTGGAACAGGGCACGATCCAGGAAACCTACGCAAAGACCTACTGGGAACCGAAGGGCGCGAAGGTTGTGCCGTATCAGAACCAGGACCAGGTCTACGCCGACTTGCTGTCGGGCCGTCTGGACGCAGCGCTGCAGGACGCCGTGCAAGCTGAAATCGGCTTCCTGAAGACGCCGCGCGGCGCGGGCTTCGACTTCGTCGGCAAGGATCTGAACGATCCGAAGATCCTCGGCGAAGGCGCGGGCATCGGCATGCGCAAGGAAGACACCGATCTGAAGACGAAGGTCGACAAGGCGATCGCCGACATCATCAAGGACGGTACGTACAAGAAGATCGAGAAGAAGTACTTCGACTTCAACGTGTACGGCAGCTAAGAATCGGCCACGCGCGTCTGACGGCGCGCTTGCCGGCTTGCTGAAACGGGCTCCGCTCCATGCGGGGCCCGTTTCGTTTGCGGGACCGCCTGGCGGTTCAAGCTCGGCCACAATCGGGCGGAACCGGCCTGCCCGCATGCCGCACGACACCGCATAAGACCCCGCATCGCGTCATATCGGCTAAGATCGTGCGATAGCGGCGCCGCGATCCGGCCCGCCAATGATCGGCCATGAAACACCCTTTCCCCCTGTAATCAACGACATAGCGCGGCATCTCCCGTTGCCCGCGGATTCGAAAACCATGCAAACCCAAACCCATCCGCTGATTGCCCCGACGCTCGGCACCGCCCGTAATCTGACGAGTTTTCACTACGGTCCCGGCGGCGGGCAGAAGATTTACATCCAGTCGTCACTGCATGCCGACGAGTTGCCTGGCATGCTGGTCTCATGGGCATTGCGCCGCAAACTCGCCGCGCTGGAAGGCGCCGGCAAGGTGCGCGGCGAAGTCGTGGTCGTGCCGGTGGCCAATCCGATCGGCTTGAATCAGCATTTTCTCGGCCATCTGACGGGCCGCTTCGAGACCAACAGCGCGCAGAACTTCAATCGCAATTTCTACGAACTCGCAGCGCTGATTCAGCCGCGTATCGAGGCGCGTCTGACCGACAACATCGACGCCAATCGCAGCGCGATCCGCGCGGCGATGCGCGAGGCGCTCGATGAGCAAAAGCCGGCAAACGAACTCGAATCGCAACGTCTGGCGCTGCAAAAGCTCTCGTGCGACGCCGATGTCGTACTCGACCTGCACTGCGACTGGGAAGCCGCGCTGCACCTCTATACCAACCCTGATCTGTGGCCGGAAGTCGAGCCGCTGGCCTGCTATCTGGACGCAAAGGCGTCGCTGCTGGCGCTGAATTCGGTGGGCAATCCGTTCGACGAAATCCACAGCTTCTGCTGGTCGGATCTGCGCGGCCGTTACGGCGACCGTTTCCCGATTCCGAACGGCTCGATCTCGGTCACGGTCGAACTGCGCGGTCAACGCGAAGTGTCGTACGAGTACGCCGAGCGCGACGCTCAGGCGATTATCGAATACCTGACCTCGCGCGGCGTGATCGACGGTACGCCCGCGCCGCTGCCGGCGCTCGAATTCGCGGCCACGCCTCTGGCCGGCACCGAACCAATCGTTGCGCCGATCAGCGGTGTGCTGGTGTATCGCTGCGAAGTGGGTACCTGGGTCGATGTCGGCCATGAGATCGCCGACATCGTCGATCCGTTGACCGATCGCATCGTGACGCTGAAAAGCACCGTCGCCGGTGTGCTGTATGCGCGGCATTTGACGCGCTTTGCGACGGCCGGGCTGGAATTCGCGCGCATTGCGGGTGCGAAGGCGTTCAGAAGCGGGTCGTTGTTGAGCAACTAAGGAATCTCTGGCGAACACCGGAGGCCGCGCTTACGCGTATTGACCCACGCGTATTGGCCTACACAGGCAATGCCCGCCGCAAAGCAGATCGCCCGCTATTTCAGCGGGCGATCTGCGTTTACGCATCTGTGGCGAGAGAACGGATCTGCTCAAAGGCGGCTGAAAAACCGCTTATAAAAACCGCTCAGAAAGCCGGAATGATCGCGCCTTTGAACTGCGTGTCGACTTTGAGCGACTTGAGTTTCTTCGAATAGAAGCCCATCGGCGAAACGTAGGTCAAACCGACGTTGACGATCTTGTAGCCGCGCTGCCCGATCCGGAAAAAGCTTATGAGCGGCGTGACATGAATGTTTCAGTCAGCGACGCGATGTGAGTGTCGCGCCGGCGCGACAGATTTCAAAAATCGACGGGCTGTCACATACGTTACTCTGCGTTCCCTTAAATTTCGGGCCATCGCACGACCCTGCCGCAGAGCACCGCGTCGCGATCGCTAAACTATTTATCGGAGAAAGTCTTGAACAAGAAAGTATTGACCGCCGCTACGCTCGCCGTCTTCGCCACCGCCGCCCACGCGCAAAGCAGCGTCACGCTGTATGGCCTGATCGATGCCGGTATCAGCTACGTGAACAATTCGAAGACCGCCACCGGCGGTCACGACAACCTCGTCAAGTACGACGACGGCGTTGCTCAAGGCAGCCGTTGGGGTCTGCGCGGCACCGAAGACCTCGGTGGCGGCCTGAAGGCGCTGTTCGTGCTGGAAAACGGCTTTAACAGCGGCAACGGCACGCTCGGCCAGGGCGGCGCGCTGTTCGGCCGTCAAGCGTATGTCGGTTTGTCGAAGGACACCGCCGGCTCGCTGACGTTCGGTCGCCAGTATTCGTTTTCGACCGATTATCTGGGCGGCAGCTACTCGACCGGCGGCCAGACCGTCGCGGGTAACTACGCTTACCACATCAACGACCTCGACCAGTTGACGTCGAGCCGTATCAACAACTCGGTCAAGTTCAGCAGCGCGAATTTCGCGGGCCTGACCTTCGGCGCGATGTACGGCTTCTCGAACCAGGCTGGCGCATTCGCCGGCGCACCGGCGACCGGCACGACCGCGGCACCGGTGGCAGGTTCGTCGCGTGCTTACAGCTTCGGCGCGAACTACGCAAACGGCCCGTTCGGCGTGGGCGCGGCGTACACGGACATCCGTTACCCGAGCCAGGCAACCCCGGCGTTCTCGACCAGCATCGCCAACCAGTCGACGGGCAATATCCGCGATCTGCGCACGTTCGGTGTCGGCGGCCGTTACTCGATCGGCGCCGCTACGCTGTGGGCGTTGTACACGAACACGCGCTTCGAACCGATCACGGGCGGTTCGACGACGTTCACGGCCTACGAAGCGGGCGCGAAGTACGCGTTCACGCCGGCACTGACGGCAAGCGCGGGCTATACGTACATGCATCTGAGCGACGCCAACACGGGTCACTTCAACCAGGCCGACCTGAGCGTCGACTACGCACTGAGCAAGCGTACGGACGTCTACGCACTGGGCATCTACCAGCTCGCGTCCGGCCGCAACGGCACGCAGGATCTGCAAGCACAGATCGGTTCGAGCACGAGCTTCTTCAACACGTCGGGCACGGGTGCGGACAACCAGCTGGCATTCCGCGTCGGTATCCGTCACAAGTTCTAAGCGAGTCTTGTCCTGGCCGGCGAGGCGCGCGAGTTCCTTGCCGTGCCAGGATGATGAAAAACGCCCTGCGGGGCGTTTTTCTTTTGGGGGACCGGTTCTTCAGTTTCGGGTGGCCGCACGCAAGTACTCACGGACTCAATGGCTGCGATGGCTCGACTAACGGACAATCAGGGGCGCAGCCTCATCGTCTTTTGATGGCCGGCGCCCTCCACCGCGCGAGCGGTTTCGTTCATCGGCGGAACGCGGTCTTCCGCTGCGGAGGTTCGAACAGAGGCTCCTTTGCAGACGCCGCGCAAAACAAGGCTCCATTGGCCCAAGGTCCAATATCGTGAACCACCGGCCTGAAATACTCTGTGCCGGAGATTTCCGCTCACCGTTAAAGTCGCAGAGGCCCGGCATCACGGGCGCGAGTCCGCACATCGCTGCCGCATGACGCTGCAACTTTCTCAAGCCTGAAAGACAGGTTAGCTAGCAATGACAGAGCGCAGACCGACAGGGATATCTGAATGCCGAGCGACCCCGATTTCCTGATGCAATCCAGCCACTGCGAATGTCCGAACCCACGGGCTGAGACGCCCGTGATAGTGATCACCGGTGCATCCTCGGGCATTGGGCGCGGCACGGCCAACCTGTTCGCCCGATATGGCTGGCGGATCGGCCTCATTGCCCGCGGGCGCCCCGGTCTCGAGGCAGTCTGCGACGATGTGCATCGCCATGGCGCCATCGCCGCGATGGAACAGGCCGACGTCGCCGATCTTGATGCATTGGAAGCAGCGGCCGCGCGCATCGAGGCGGTACTCGGCCCCATCGATGCATGGATCAACTGCGCGGGCAACGGCACTTATGGCCGCTTTCTGGATACCCCCGCCGAAGAGTTCCAGCGCGTCACCGACGTCACCTACATGGGCACGGTCAATGGCACGCGCGTCGCATTGCGGCGGTTCATACCGCGCGATCGCGGCTCAATCGTCAACGTCTGTTCCGCGGTCGCGTTTCATGGCATGCCGTTGCTGTCCGCTTACAGCGGCGCAAAGCACGCGGTGCGCGGCTTCGGCCAGTCGATTCGCGCGGAGTTGTCCCAGGATAGCAGCCACGTGCGTCTGACAAGCGTGTTCCCGCCCGCGGTGAACACACCGTTCTTCGACCACGCGATATCACATATGGGTCAACTCGGGCGGCCGATGGCCCCGGTCTACCAGCCGGAGGTCGTCGCTGAGGCGATCCGCCTCGCGCTAATCAGCGGACGTGCGGAGATGCCGGTGACCTCAACGGCGATTCTGTTCTCGCTCGGCGTTCGACTCGTGCCGGGACTTGTCGCCGCGGCCATCCGCAAGCTCGGTTACAGCGGCCAACTGACGGATGAGGCCGCACTGCAGAAGCGGCACGCACCCACCTTGTTCGACGCTTCCGATCGGCCCTCACCCGTGCGGGGCGCGTTCGACGCTCAGGCGCGTTCCGGCAGCCTGCACATCCGTATCCTGAGTGTGCTCGCGCAGCTGCGGCAACATGCCGGGAGGGAACTGCAGTCCGGAAGACAGGCTTCGCCTGGCCGCCCGGCGGATGAAGCGCCGGTTCAGGAACATGCGCTGGATTGAGCGGTGCGTTGAGCGCTGCGGGCCATGGTTCGCGCGCTCGCCTAACGCGGTAGATCCACAACGGTGGTGCGTGCCGCCAACTTCCTCGAAGCGGCTTCGACCTTTTCCACGAGCGCTGGGTCCAGTGCCCGCCGGTTCGGACGTACTGCGGCGCGGTCTTTGACATACAGGCCGGTGGCCGCCTCCCAGGCCGGCGCCAATGCGACGTGGAGCGGCGTGTCCGCCCCCTGCTGCGCGGTGCGCAGGAACGGCCCCATGAGCCGCCACGCGGCGCCGATTGCGCCACCTTCGCGAACCAGACCGGTCGCCACGGCCCCCGGATGCACGACGTTCGCCACGACGCCGCTGCCGCGCAGCCGTTGCGCCCGCGCGAACGTTGACATCATCATCGCCAGTTTCGAACATCCGTAGGCGCGTACCATGGCCCAGTGCCGAACGAGTTCGAGGTCGTCGGGATCGATTCGCGCACGGTCCGAGGTCGACGAACCCACGTTCACGATCCGCGAGGGGCTTCCAGCCCGAAGCGCCGGCTCCAGCGCATCAGTCAGCACGAGTGGCGCGAGATGGTTGAGCGCCAGCACGATGTCGTGGCCTTCCGCTGTCGTCGACCGCCGCGCGGTGAACATGCCCGCGTTGTTGACCAGAACGGAGAGCCGCGGGTGCATAGCGGCGATCTCCTGACCGAGACGGTGTGCCGCCCACAGCGAACTCAGATCGGCGAGCCTCAGTTCGGTGCTCGCGGCAGGCGCATGCTGCCTGATCCAGCCGGCGAGCGCGCGCCCCTTCACGGCGTCCCTGCAGACCAACACCAGGTGGTGATCGGCCTGCGCGAGCCCGAGAGCGATCCAGCGTCCAATCCCGCCAGTCGCCCCCGTCACGACGGACACGGGCTGCCCTGAATCAACCATGGAATACCCTCCTTTGCCAGGCGATCGAGTCCGTTGAAGAACGACCTGGACATCGGCATCATAGGAGTTCAATCGCGCAAATGTGCAGCTTTCAGTGGCACCCGCGCAGCAGCCGTCAGAACCGCTTTCTGATCCCGATCATCGCCGCCGTCGTATTGGCGCCCGGCGCGACCGGCTGTCCATACTCGATCGACTGATTCATCTTGCCACGGTTGTCGACGTAGCCCACCTGCGCATACAGCGTGGTCGCCTTGGAAAGACTATAGTCCGCGCCAAGCACAAATTCGGTCGACTTGTTCGCCGAGTTGTTTTCGTCCTTGATGTAATACACGCCGCTTGTCACCTCGAACGCGGGCGTGAACCGATAGCCGAGGCCGCCGGAAATCATGTCGAAATTGGTGGTTTTCGGATGCGCTGGATTGCGGCCGTTGCTAAACGACGTGCTGACCGTAAAGCCATTGATGGTGTACAGCGCGCCCAGGTAGTAGAACCGGTTGTTGTCCAGCCCGGTCGCCACGCTGGTCGGACCGGGATTGGTATCGTGGCCGTTGTAATAGGCCGCCGCGAGCTTCAGTCCGTAGTTGTCGTACTGCAAAACCGCGGATTCCCGTGTGCCGCCCTGCGCTTGTCCCGCTACGCCACCCGGTGCGTATTCCAGGCTTGCCGTCACGCCGCCGAAGTTCGGGGAGACATAGACAATGGCGTTGTCGTCGAACACCGCCCCGAGCTGTGCGTTGGTACTGGTGCCGGGCCAACCCGCGGCGGAATTCATACTGACCAGCGCAGTAAAGATACTGCCGAAGTAGCCACCCTGGCGCACATCGGTGTACGCCATCGCGTAGGTCATCGGAATGATCTGCCGGCCCATGGTGAGCGACCCGTACGGGCCAGCCAGGCCAACCGACGCCTCCTGATTGAATTGCGCCGCCGCGCCGGCGGTACCGCTCAAACCAAATTTGCCGCTGGTACTGTCAAACGCGCCTTGCAATTTAAAGTTGGTTTTCCACCCACCTCCCAGGTCTTCCGTTCCTTTGAACCCGAGAAAGCTGGTATAAATGCCGCCGTCTTTCAATTTGAAAATGTGACCGGTATTCGGCGCGGCGGGACTGTACGAAGCCGCCGACGTATTCTGATAAAGCAACCCCGTATCCACCGCTCCGTACAACGTCACCGATGATTGTGCATGCGCAGTACTACCAACTGTTGCCAACACGATCGCTGCTGCAAAGCCTCTTTTCATTTTGTCTCCTTGGATTACTTGATCCGGTGTCCACGCGGCAACCGGAAATTTTTTTGTGCATCACTTTCTAAAACCAGCAACCTGCGAGACTCGTGGTCAGCAGTCAGCCGTCGAACAGCTTGTGTAAGCCGCTCCTCAGCCCTCAACGGGCGGCGCGGCACGACGGATCGTCGAAGCAGCACCGCCGTCCAATACGCGCTTGAGGTCGTTCGCGTCGGCTGTATCGGATGGTCAGTCAGACCGGACGTCCCGCCGCGACGATTAGGTGAAACGTCATGGGTTCCGCTTCAATGGCGAATGAAGTCCATGACTTCATCCGCCGGCCTTCCCTGCCCCAGCAAGCGCGCCATGACGTTCATGGCGGGCGTGATATGGCGAAAATAGGCCTTATAGCCGGCGCACAGATAATTGAGGCCGGGCTCGCCATCCCCGGTTTCGATAAAGCGGTTTTTGGGGCACTCCCCGTTGCAGGCGAAGCGAAATTCGCAGCGCAGGCAGTCGGCTGGCAGCGAGGTTTCCTTCGCCATGCCGAAGTCCGTCTGTGCCGGCGAGGACATCATGCCGGCCACGTCGTCGGACATGACGTTGCCAAGGCGATATTCCGGGTACATGAAATGGTCGCAGGAGTAGACACTGCCGTCGTGCTCGACGATGGCCGCTTTGCCGCAACGCGGACTGAAAATGCACGCGCCTGCGGGCAATTGGCACCACGACGCGAGCGCCCATTCGAAGTTCATCACATGGACCACGCCGACGTCGTGACGAACCCATTCATCGAACACCGTGGACAGGAATGTGCCGTACGCAAGCGCATCCACCGTGTGCGAAGTCACTTCTGCTGCTGTACGCGCCACCGGCTTCGCTTTCGCGACGGCAGACAGGCTGAGCGACGGGGGAACGGCAAAATGCAGCCCGATGACCTTTTCCTCAGGCTGAGCCACGCGCTCCACGACCGGATTGAACTGGATAAAATTCGCCCCTAGCTCTTTCAGATGACGATAAATCTCAAGCGGCTGATGCACATTGGCGCTGGATACCGTGACCAGCACGTTGAAATCCACGCCATGTCGCGACAAGACGGCTAACCCACGCAGGGTATCGTCGTAACTTGATTGGCCGCGCTTGTCAGGGCGTGCCACGTCGTTGAGGGCACGCGGACCGTCCAGACTGACGCCCACGAGGAAACGCTCGCGCCGAAGAAACGCACCCCACTCGTCGTCAAGCAACGTGCCGTTGGTCTGCAAGGTGTTGCGAATCAGCTTGCCCTGAGCAAACTTGCGCTGCACCGCGACGGCGCGCTCGAAGAATGCCAGCCCCAGCAAGGTCGGTTCACCGCCCTGCCACGTGAATTCGACTTCAGGCGCCGACTGGGCCGAAATATATCGCTGGACATAAGCTTCGAGCACCTCATCGGACATGCGAAAGCGCTCGCGTGGCGGAAACGCGTTCTGCTTTTCGAGGTAGAAGCAATAGCCGCAATCCAGATTGCAAAGCGCGCCAATGGGCTTGGCCATCAGATGAATACCGGTCAGCGATACCGCGGCTTCGGCGTTCATGCTTGATAGCAGCCGCGGGCCGCTCGGGAATACGAAATAGAAATCATGGCTATGACCTTGGACGAACAAGCAACCCGCTTGAGATTTGGCTAAATCACCACTGCATCACGGCCCGTTCTGGCCATTTTGCGTCGATGGTTCATCGTATGGGACGAGCGAATCCCGCGCCTGTCATTGCGGCCAAAAGGGTAGTCTTTCAGGGGGACGCCAGAATCACCCGGCGTGAGGCACAAACAGAATTGGCCGCTGGTTCTAGCCGGCCGCGTTTCGCGCGGCGATATCCGCTTCGTAGTAACGCGATGCAAGCAGAAACAGCACCGCTGCGCTCAGCGACATCAGGGGCGCAACACTGAGCGCCGTTCGCAGATTCGCCACGTCGGACAAAAGTCCAACCAGATAAGGCCCCGGCGCCGCGCCAAGCAGACTGACGCCCAGCACCGCGGTTGCCGTCACGGTGGCGTGAACAGCGGGATTGGTGACGTCGATCAGCATCGCCACCGCGGAGCCCCCATGCGCCGCCGCGAACAGCGCGCCGCCGATGAGCAGGACAAGCGCAACTGGACCAGGCGGCAACGCGAACGCCGCGAACAGCATCAGCCCGGAAATCAGCGCGTAAGCAGCAGGCACGAGCGCCCGATGGCGTGGCCGCCCCCGGCTCAACCAATCGGCCAGGCCACCGCCAAAGAGCATGCCCACACCCAGCACGAGCACCACCACCGCCGCGATCAAGCTCGCCTTTTTCGGGTCATAGCCGTAGAAGCGATTGAAATACGTTGGCATCCATGCGATCAAAATGGCCGGAATACCCATCTGCAGACCGAACGCGGCAAACGTGAAGTTGCCGGAGCGCGCAGCGAACACTTGCCTGAATACTTCGGCAAAACGCAGCCGCCTCTTGACGGATGCATCTGATTCACCCCGGTGCAAGGGAGGAACCTCGTAGTCGCGAACAAAGATGGGGTAAAGGATGGCGAGCAGCAGACCCGGTGCGCCGACGGCGAAAAACGCATAGCGCCAGCCGAACTGGCTCGCGACCGCACCGCCAATCACCACCCCCAGAACGGAGCCGAAAATGCCGCCCGATTGAAACGCCCCCAGCACCGCGGAGCGCTTGCCTTCGGGGAACGTGTGAGCGAGTAGCGCCGCGCCGGCCGCCGCGTAGGCGGCTTCGCCAAACCCGACCATGGCACGGGCGATGAGCATTTGCGTGTAGCTGGTCGCGAGTCCGCACGCGATCGTGGCGAAACACCAGACGAATGCCATCAACGTAATGCTTTTGACGCGCCCCCAACGGTCCGCGATGAACGACAACGGAATGGTCATCACGCCGACCACCAGCGACACGATACTGACGAGCGCGCCCAGTTGCGAATCCGAGACGCCCCACACCGGCTTGAGAAATGGAAAAACAGCGCCGACGGCCTGACGCGACAGGTAATCCGACAGAATCAAACCGAAGCTCAATGCGAACACGGTCCACGCGTAAGCCTTCGATCCCTGGAATGCGCTCGCGCCGCCGGCCCTGCGGACCTGGATCAGGTGAAGGGTTCTCATGCTGACTCCCTGCTGGATTCGTGTGCCGTCGAATCGTATCGGCCGGGCTCATACGAAGATGGAAGGTTCAACGCCGGGTCGGGATGCCCAAGACATAGCGCCGAGATAAGCCGTTGAACGCGTGTGCCGTAAGGTGGCCGAAACAGGCCGATCGGGAACCAGCGTTTCATTGTCAGTACGGACTTGCCGTGCGACAGGGATTTGAATCCCTCCGGCCCGCGCCAGCTTCCAGTTCCCGAGTTGCCGGTACCGCCGAACGGCAGGTCGCCCTGGAAAACATGCCATGCCCAATCGTTGACTGTCATACCGCCGGCGTGAACCTCCCGCTCGAGACGTTTGATTTCGTCCGCGTGCGTACCGTAGTAGTACAGCGCCAGCGGACGAGGTCGCGCCGTGACATACCGGATAGCTTCGTCCAGCGAATCGCAAGCCACCACAGGCAGTATCGGATTGAAGAGCTCTTCCTGCATGATGCGCATATCCGCTGTCACACCTGTCACGATCTGCATCGGCACGACTCGCCGGCCGTCTCCGGTGCCGCACGAGGCCACCGTGGCGCCCTTGGCAACCGCATCGTCGAGCAGTTCATGCACACGCTTCGCGTGACGATCGGACGCAATCCAGGTGTAATTCGGATCGTCGACCGGGTTGGGATACATCTGTTGAAACGCGCTCCGTGCGGCGGCAACGAACTCGTCGATCCGAGCGCGCGGCACCAAAGCGTAATCCGGTGCGACACAAGCCTGACCGGCATTGAAAGCCTTGCCGTGCGCGATCGAACGCGCTACGGCCGCGATGCTCGCAGACGCAGCGACGATGGCCGGCGACTTGCCGCCGAGTTCCAGCGTGACGGGTGTCAGGTTCGCCGAAGCCGCCCGCATGATCTCCTTGCCGACGGCCGGCGAACCCGTAAATACGATGTGATCGAACGGCAAACTCGCAAAGGCCTGTGCGACTTCCACGCCCCCGCCGAACACCGCCACCTGCTCTTCCGGAAATACTTCGGCCAGCATTTCGCGCACGACCGCCGTGCTGCGTGGCGAGAATTCCGACATCTTGATCATCACGCGATTGCCCGCGGCAAGCGCCATGATCATCGGTCCCACCGCCTCGACAACCGGAAAGTTCCACGCCGCAATCACGCCGACGACACCCTTGGGCTGGTAGACCACTTTGGCGCCGTTGGTGCGAAACAGCCAGTCGGTGCGCCGCTTTTGGGGTTTCATCCAGCGCCGCAGACTGGCGAGCGCGTGATCGATCTGCAGCGCTGGGAACATCACGTCCAGCATCTTGCATTCGAATTCGGAGCGGCGACCGAAATCGTCGCTCATCGCGCTTGCGAGCTGATCCTGGTAGCGGCTCAACGCCTCCCGCACCGCTTTCAACTCGCGTCTGCGTTGCTTCAGTTCCGGATAAGGGCTGGCGAGGCATGCATCACGCTGCCGGGCCAATACATCCTGCAGATTCTCAACGGCGTCATTCATCTCGGCAATCCCGTTCACCCTTGTTCTCGACGCGGCTTCGATCGAGTACTGATCCTACCTCACCGTGCGCTTCAGCCGGCACACCGCCGGCGCGTCGAAGCGACGGCGCTCACACCGATCGCCACTGCTCGCCCCAATACTTTTCCCGGACGTCTTTCTTGAGCAACTTACCCACGGCACTACGCGGCAAGTCGACCCAGAACTCGACGCTCTTCGGCGTCTTGGTGCTCCCCAGATGTTCCTTGCAGAGCGCCATGATCTCTTCTTCGGAGACGGTTTGCCCCGGCTTGCGTTGAACTACCGCTTTCACCGCCTCGCCCCATTTGTCATCCGGTACGCCGATCACGATGCAGTCGAGAACGGCGGGATGGCTCTGAATGACTTTCTCGATTTCGACGGGGAAAACATTGAAGCCGCCCGTGACGATCATGTCCTTGATGCGGTCCACGATGGTGATATAGCCACGCGAATCCCGCACGCCGACATCGGTGGTGTGGTGCCAGCCGAACGTCGAGACGGCAGCCGTGTCGTCCGGCTTTTTGTAGTAGCCCTGCATGACCATCGACGAGCGCACGACGATTTCGCCACGTTCGCCGGCGGGCAACAGATTGCCGGCTTCGTCCATGATGGCAAGACACGCCACGCCAACCGCTTTCCCGGCAGCCTTCACCACGTCTTCGTCGAAGCTGCCGTCATGCTTCAGGTAGTCGGCGGGACCTTTGACCAGGATCGGCACCAGCGTTTCGGTTTGCCCGAAGCTCTCGTACATGATCGGGCCGAACACGTGAACCGCTTCCTTGAACTTCTCCGGTGCGATAGGCGCCGCGCCGACAATGAACGCCTGCAGCGACGAGAAGTCCGTCTGCTTCGTCTGCGGATGCGCCAGCAGACCGTAGACCGCCGTGGGCGGCAGGTACAGATGCGTGACCTTTTCCGCTTCGATCACGCCCAGCAAGACCTCTGGATCGAAACTCGGCAAGATGATGTTGACCCCACCCTTGATCGTAAAGCCAAGGGCCAGCAGCCCTGCAGCATGCGTCAGCGGCGCCACGCACAAGTGCCGCGAACTGGACGTAATGCCGAAGGCCGAAGCGAGTCCCTGCCCCATGAATTCGAGGCTTCGATGCGTATGCACCGCGCCCTTGGACGGCCCGGTGGTACCGCCGGTCGGCTGCAGGAAAGCGCGCGTAGCCGGGTTTTCCGGCTGGTTGCGGAATGGCTTCCAGCAATCCTTGAGCCATTCATCCATCGACACGCCATGCTCGGATTCGCGGTCGATGCAGACATACAGCCTGGCTTTCGACAGCACAGCTTTCAGCACGGGAACGCTGCTTTCAAAATAGCTGTGAAAGAACACGATGTCGGTGTCGAAGTATTCGAGCACCTCGGCATTGGTCTCAACCGAATTGCGAATGTGGACGGACAACCACGCGGAGTCAGCCAGGTTGATACCCAGGTGCAGAAGGCTGACGCGGTAGTCGTTCGGCGCATAGATTGCCGCATGCGTGCCCGCGCCCGCTTCACGCGCGCGCGTCAACCCGTGAGCTACCGCGTGAACGTATTGTTGAGCTTCACCGTACGTCATGCGAGTGGCGCCATCGACAAAACCCAGGTTGTCCGGGTGAAGCGTCGCTACAGCGTCGAAATAGTCTGCCAATCTCATTTTATTCATTTCCTCCAGCACCAGCTTTGAAACGATCAGGGAACAACCAATCTTATTTCGCTCGCATGCGTGACGCCGCATCGAGACGAATGGTTTCGCCATTCAGGTAAGCGTTTTCGATGATGAACGCGCAGCAGTGAGCAAACTCCCGCATATCGCCTAGACGCCTGGGCGCTTCCATCTGCTCCTTGAGCATCGTCAGCACTTTCTCGTCGAGTGCCGCCACCATGCTCGTCATGAACAGGCCGGGAGCAATCGCGTTGACACGAACGCCGATCGCACCGAGTTCACGTGCGGCCGGCATGTTCAAACCGATAACGCCTGCCTTCGTCGCGGCATAGGCGCTCTGCCCGATCTGGCCTTCGTACGCAGCGCCGGAGGAGATGTTGATCACCACGCCACGCTCTTCGCCGCATTCCGCTTCGTTCGTCGCCATCTGCTCCGCGCATTTGGACATGACGTTGAACACGCCGTTGAGGTTGACCGCGGTCGTCTGTGCAAATTTGGCGAGGGGCGCGGCCTTGCCTTCCTTGCCCAGCACCTTGAACGGGGTCGGCACTGCCGCGCCGTTGATACAGACGTGAATGGCACCGAAGCGGGCCATCACCTCGCCGACCGACTTCTGCACCGACTCTTCGCTGCTGACGTCCGTCTGCACGAACATCGCGCGATCGGCGCCGATGTCCGCTACCGCCTTTTCGCCGGCTTCGACATTCAGATCGAAAATGGCAACACGGGCACCTTTTTCTTGCGTGAGGTAGAGCGCGGTGGCGAGGCCAAGCCCCGAAGCACCACCCGTGATAACGACGACTTTGTCCTGAATACGCATGAGAGTTCCGACTGGAAATTGAGAAATTGAAAGTGGTTCGTGCAGGCGGCGCTGGGCGCGCCGCCATGCATCAGAATGCGTTGACCCCGGTCAGCGCTCGCCCGATGATCAGTTGCTGGATCTGGCTCGTGCCCTCGGGAATCGGCGCAACAATCGCTTCGCGTGCCAGCTTCTCGACCAGGAACTCTTTGGTGACCCCGTTACCGCCGTGAATCTGCACAGCCTGGCGGGCGATTGTCACGGCAGCTTCACACGCGAAATATTTGGCCATCGCGGCTTCCATTTCGGCCGGCACGCCGGCTTCGATCATCGATGCCGCGCGTTGAGTCAGGAGGCGCGCCGCGTCGACATTCGTGGCCATTTCAGCCAGCATCGCGGAGATCAACTGGTGTCCCGCGATCACCTTGCCGTGCTGTTTGCGCTCCGTGGCATAGCGCGTCGCCTCTTCCAACGCACGCCGGGCGATACCCAGACCCTGGGCGGCAACGAAAACGCGCGAGCGTTCGAACATCGTCAGCGTGTTCTTCAGCGCCTCTCCTTCGTTGCCGAGCATGTTGCTCGCCGGAACGCGGACATCGGTGAGGAAAATCTGCGCGGTCGACTGGCTGTTCCAGGCGATCTTATGAATGTCCCGAACTTCGTACGGGTGCTCTTTACGGTCGAGCAGAAAGTGCGTCAGGCCGCGGCGCGGATCGTCACCGGTCCGGCATGTGCAAATCAAAATGTCCGAATAGGCACCATTACTGATCCAGGTCTTCTCGCCATTGATGATGTAATGATCCCCATCCCGCCGAGCCCGCGTCTTGATCTCCAGCACGTTGGAGCCGACGTCCGGTTCCGAGATACCCGCGCTGCAAAACAATTCGCCTTTGAGCAGCCCCGGCAGATAGCGCTCACGCAGATGCGCAGGGGCCAGCCTCGCAACCATTTGCGCGCAGAAACTATTGATCAGCACCGGCACCGACAAATCGATCGAGGTGGCCGCCACTTCTTCGAACAGCATGATCATCGTGAGCCAATCGAGGCCCAGGCCGCCATGTTCTTCGCCGACGACACCCGAGATCAGGCCGAACTGGGTGAGCTCACGCATGAACTCGCCCATCTGTTCCTTCGGCACGAACCTGTCGCGATACTCCTTGTTGAACAGCGGATCGGCTTTGTCTGCCAGATAGCGCCGCAATCCGTCTACCGCGCCTTGCTGCTCTTCCGTTCTGAATACGTGTCCCATCTTCTCGGCTTCCCTGAATGACTTACTGTTTGGCGAGGATCGTCACGGCCACAACGGCTTCTTCAATACCGTAGAGACCGCCACCGTTTTCCTGGATCGCGACGCGGGCGTTGTCCACCTGGCGCTTGCCCGCTTCTCCGCGCAACTGGGTCACCAGTTCGTGGATCTGGCCGAGACCGGTTGCACCGATCGGGTGCCCCTTCGATTCCAGACCGCCGGAAGGGTTGATCGGCATGCAGCCGCCGACCGTAAAATCGCCTCGCCCGGCCGCCGGGCCGCCTTCGCCGAAAGGCACCAGCATCAGCGACTCGGCATTGAGAATTTCACCAATCGCGCAAGCGTCGTGAACCTCTGCGACATCGACGTCGGCAGGCGCGACGCCAGCCTGTTCGTAGGCCCGTTTGGCCGCGAGATGGGCAACGATTTTGTGCGGTTCATCGAGGCCGCGTGTCGTACCGGTTTGCACGATGCTGGCGAGTACACGCACCGCGCGGCGCGCCGCGCCCTCGAGTCGCTTCAGGCCCGCCGCATTGCACAGCACGACCGCAGCCGCGCCGTCGCTGATGGGGGAGCACATCAACGTGGTCAACGGATAGGCGATCGGCGGCGACGCCAATACTTCCTCGATACTGAAGGGCTGTTGAAACTGTGCCAGCGGGTTGTGCACCGAGTGTTGATGGTTCTTCGCGGCGACGGCCGCGATCTGCCGCTGGGTGGTGCCGTAACGCAGCATGTGGTTGCGGCTGATGGCGGCGTACACGTCCATGAAAACGCTGTACGGGCGCTCCGACATGGTGCCCGGCGGCGGCGTCACGCCCTCGCCCATGGCGAGCAGCGTCTCTTTGTTACGCTCCACCGTCGACACGTCCCAGCCGCCGTCGAACGCCGCGAACATCTTCGCCTTGTCCGGAATATTCATCTTCTCCGCGCCGACGGCCAGCGCGATATCGCAGCTGCCCGAGCGCAACGCCAGCGTCGCCAGATTGAATGCCGACGAACCCGTGGCGCAGGCGTTTTCCACCGTAAACACCGGTACGCCCTCAATCCCGAGGCGGCGCATCGCAATCGGACCCGGGATCGCGGTTTGGCCTTGAAACTGGCCATTCGTCATGGTTCCGTAATACGCGGCGCCGATGTCAGCCGTGCTGCAGCCCGCATCTTTCAACGCAAGCGTTACGGCTTCCCCCACCAGGTCATACACGGACTTTTCAAGCAGGCGCCCAAAGGCAGTCATGCCGACGCCGGCCACATAGATATCGTTCATGTTTCTGTTCCCGTTACGATTTGATTCAGCGGCCCTGGAACTGGGGCGCGCGCTTTTCGGCGAAGGCCTGCAAGCCTTCGTTGAAGTCGAATGTGCGCATGTGTTGACGCAGCATCACCTGTTCGTGCAGCAACGCGTCGTCGCGCGTTTTGTCGGCGGATTGGCGTGCCACTTCTTTCATGCGGCGCAGCGCAATCGGGCTCTTACGCGCGATGTGCGTGGCCAGCTTCATCACGGCGTCAGCCAGGGCCGCATCCGGATGCACTTCGCAGACAAGGCCACATGCCTTCATCTCGGTGGCCGACAGGGACTTGCCGGTCAACAGCAAATACATGGCCATGTTGAGCGGAATGAGCCGCGGCAGCACAGCCGCGCCACCTGCGCCCGGATACACGCCGAAGTTGGCGTGTGCATCGGCAAGCGTGGCGCTCTCCGCGGCGACGACCAGGTCGGCGCACATCGCCAGTTCAAGACCGCCGGCCATCGTGACGCCGTTCAACGCTGCGATCACGGGCTTCGGGAAGTTGCGCAGACGCCCGAACACCTGGTTCGCACGATCGAGAAAATCCGCTTCGCCGGGGCCGAGGTGTTGGCCCGCCAGGACTTCCTTCAGGTCGGCGCCGGCACAGAAGGCCGCCCCGGCACCGGTGAGAACGAGCACGCGCATTTCATTGTCGGCTGCGATCTCAGTCAGCCGGCGATCCAGCTCCGCGAGCACGGCCAGATTCAGCGAATTCATCGCCTTCGGGCGATTCAGCGTCAAACGGGCGACAGACCCCTCGGCCTGGTACAACAGAACGTCTTCGTTCATGACATCTCCATACTTTTTTAGTGATCAGGACGCTCGACGAATGCGCCGCCCTCAAGAAATTGGCGAGTGTGCTGATCGTAGGGAGAACTGCCGCGCGCAACAGGTCATTGGAATGAAGACGCAGGTCCCGGCGATATATCGCGCGGGACGGTGCCTCAGAGAGCGGGCAGCAATTGCCCGATTTCGCTTTCGCTCATGCCAGCGGCGCGAAGCATCTCGACGCCGTGCTCGCCACGCTTCGGCACGGCGCTGACGGAGGCAGACGGGGTCGCGGAGAAGCGCGGCGCCGGTGCGGCCTGCAATATCCCGTCGCGCTCGACATAGACGCCACGCGCTGCCATATGCGGATGCGCCATGGCTTCGAGCGGCGTCAGCACCGGCGCGAAACAGGCATCGCTGCCTTCGAGCAGGCTGACCCAATGCTGCCGAGGCTGGGTGACGAACAAGGCGGCCAGTCGTTCGCGCAGCGCGCCCCAGCGATGCGGGTGATAGGGCTGCCTGAAATCCGGATCCTCGCCCAGCCCCAGCTTGTTGAAGAGCAGCGCATTAAATTGCGGCTCCAGCGCCTGCACGCTGACGAAATGACCGTCGGCACATGCGTAGGTGCCGCTCCAGTGCGGGCCATCCAGAAGACCGCGGCCGCGTTCGATGGGTTGATGCCCCGCGGCGTGCACCGACAGCAACAGGTTCATCAGATTGGCGCTGCCGTCGACGATGGCGGCATCCACCACTTGCCCACAGCCCGTGCGACGCGCGCTCAGAATGCCTGCGAGGACGCCCATTGCCAGATACAGCGCACCGCCACCCAGATCGCCCAATAGCGTCGGCGGTGGCATAGGCGGCCTGCCGGGCTCGCCTGCGAACCAGAGCGCGCCGGAGAGCGCGACGTAGTTCAGGTCGTGTCCGGCCGCCTGTGCCAGCGGCCCCGTCTGGCCCCACCCGGTCATGCGCCCGTACACGAGGCGCGGATTGCGCGTCAGGCAGACGTCCGGTCCCAGACCGAGTCGCTCGAGCACGCCGGGACGCATCCCTTCGATCAGTGCGTCCGCGCCGTCGATCAGCCGCAGAACGGCGTCGATCGCGCGCGCGTCCTTGAGATCCAGCGCGATGGACTGCTTGCCGCGATTGACGATGGCGCTCTTGCCGAGATCGAGCATGCCGCCGCCGTCAACGTCGGCGCGTTCGATCAGAATGACCTCGGCGCCCATGTCGGCGAGCAACATGCCGCAAAAAGGCGCCGGCCCGATACCCGCTATTTCCACGACGCGGATTCCGTCGAGAACACCCATGGTTCTGTTCCTCGAAGATAAAGATGATGAGCTGTCGCAGCGCGCGGCGAACGGTGAAACGAGGCGAAATGGCGCTGTGCCTTTCGCCGCTTGACCGAAGCCGCCGCGTCTCTAGTTTTTTGTGCCGCTCGGTCGCGCTTTCATGAGGGGCATCCAGTGCAGCACGCCGAACAGAAGCGTCAGAAGCACACTGAGCACCAGCGGCCCCCGATACCGCCGCACTCGCTCGAACGCGAAGACGACTTCAAGCGCATGGATAAACAGAAATGTCATCGCCACAAGCTCAAAAGCATGTGCGAGTCCGTTTGTCGGTCCGGGCAAAACGACGCTTGCCAGCCCGAATCCATAGATGACGAGGCACGCAGACTTCAGGACGCGCAGCATTTGCCCTCCCGGGTAGCGGCCAGCGCCGCTGCCTTGATCATGTCAGCGGCTTTCTCCGCGATCATGATGGTCGGCGCATTGGTGTTGCCGGACACGATGTTCGGCATGATCGACGCGTCGACGACGCGCAGGCCCCGCACCCCTCTTACGCGCAATTGATCGTCGACCACATCGAGCGCGCCGTTACCCATGCGACAGGTTCCGACAGGGTGATAAGCGCAGTCAGCGTGATCGCGAATGAATGCTTCGATCTGCGCATCGGTCTGTGCGCGAGCCGAGTTTCTGGATTCCTTACCGCCGAATCGCGCCAGCGCCGGCTGGCGCATGATTCCACGCACCAGTTTGAACGCGCGAATCAGACGGCTCACGTCATCCTGATCGGCAAGGAAATTCGTGTCGATCAGCGGCGGCGCCAGCGGATCGGCGCTCGCCAATGAGACGCTGCCCCGGGATTTGGGACGCAACAGGCCACAGTGAACCGAGTATCCATTGCCGATCAGGATCTTTCGACCGTGATCGATCAGCTTTGCAACGATGAATACGAGTTGCACATCCGGGCGCGTTTCTTCCGGCAGCGTCTTCACAAAGCCCGTGCCCTCCGCGAAGTTGGACGTCAGCACACCCCGTCGATATTTCATCCAGGTGCGAATGCCCTTCGCGACGGACCACACACCTGACAGCGACAGGCCGAACAGCCCTCGCGACGCCCCGGCTTCGTAACTGTGAACGATATCGATATGGTCCTGCAGGTTCTGGCCCACGCCCGGTGAATCGTGGACCACGGCAATGCCGTGCTGCTGCAAATGCGCGGCAGGCCCGATGCCCGACAACATCAGGATGTGGGGCGACTGCAAGGCGCCCGCCGACAACAGGACTTCCTGCGTGGCTTTCAGGACCTTGACCTCGCGCCCTTGCCGATACTCGACGCCGACCGCGCGCTTGCCCTCCATCAAGATTCGCGTGGCATGCGCGCCAGTGATGACCTGCAGGTTCGGCCGGCTGAGATTCGGTGTCAGGAACGCTTTGGCGGTACTGCAACGCTCGCCGTTCTTTTGCGTGACCTGCGTCAGCCCCACACCCAACTGGCGATCGCCATTGAAGTCAGGATTGGACGAGTGACCTGCCTGCACGCCCGCCTCGACGAATGCTCTTGCATAGACGCTCGGTTCCAGCACATCCGCTACGTTGAGCGGACCGCCGGCGCCGTGATATGGATTGCTGCCCCAGAACTCGTTGTTCTCCGACTTCCTGAAGTACGGCAACACCTCGGCATAACGCCAGCCGACGTTGCCCTCTTCTGCCCAGCCGTCATAGTCGGCCTGGTCTCCACGGATATACATCATCCCGTTGATCGAACTACTCCCGCCCAACGCCTTGCCGCGAGGCTGGTAGCCGATGCGACCGTTAAGCCCGGGATTGGGAATCGTGTCAAATGCCCAATTGAAGATGCGATACGGGATCAACGCTGCAAGACCGGCCGGACATTGAATCAGCGCACTGTTATCGGCTGCGCCCGCTTCGAGCAGGCAAACCCGAACCCTTGGGTCCTCGCTCAGACGGGCTGCCAGCACGCAGCCCGCCGACCCACCGCCAACGACGATGTAGTCGATCATGGCAGGTACACGATATGCACGTCGTTGATCTGGCCGTTGAATCTGAACGGCGCGCGGTCACGATAGTCCAGCGTAACCGGACACCCGAGGTCGACGCCGACATTGAAGGTTTCGCTCGCGCTGAACGCAAGCGGGACGGTGAACGGTGTCGTGCCTCGCGCCACTTCCACGCCGTCGACGCCCATCACCAGGGTTGCAGGCGCGCCGGGTGCCGGTCCGCTCATCACGGTCTCGAGATCGAGCCGATGCGAACCCGGCGCAATCCTGTCCGGTGAACGTAAGCGTGTTCTCACCACGCCCAGGAAGTTGTATTCGTAGTGCAGGTAGCCGTCGTTCATATAGAGCACCAGACCGCCGGCGACGGCGCCCAGCGAATAGAGCACGCCGCTGCCAACCGCTGCCACCTCGACGTCGACCGTTACCCGGTTGTTGCGCGCGCGCAGATTGGGCGCACAAAATTCCGGCAGACGCGTGACCTCCGTGTTGAAGTGCCATTCGGTCTGAGTCGTTCCCACGCGCGCATCGGGATTTAGAAGAGGCCCTAAGCCCGCGCCGATCGGATAAACGTGATTGGCGCGCGCCTCGCTATCGAACTTCTGCTTCAATTCCGCAAGCTTTTGCGGGTAGTCGCGCGAAATATCATTCGACTGCGAATAGTCGCCGTCGAGCTTGTACAAGGCCCAGACGTCTTCCTCCGGATTCCAGTTCGCATAGGCCGCGTAGGCACCCGGCAGCCAGGGTACGCGTGGTCCGAAAACAGACGCCATCCAGCCTTCGGAGTAGATCCCGCGGCTGCCGAACACTTCGAAGTACTGATGCGTTTTCTGCGTGGCCGCGTCGCGGTTGGCGAACGTATACGCGAGGCTCACGCCATCCAGCGGATCCTGTTTCAGGCCATTGACCGACTCCGGCGGCGTAATGCCGATGACGTCGTAAATCGTCGGCGCGATATCGTTGACATGGTGGAACTGCCCGCGCACGTTGGCATCGGCCTTGATGCCCTTGGGCCAGGACACCGCCATGGGAACACGGGTGCCGCCGAAATAACCCGCCACCAGCTTGGTGCCCTGGAACGGACTTTCTCCGGCCCAGGCCCAGCCGGCGTGATACATGTTCGCTACCTTCGGCCCTCCCAATGCCGGCAGGCCGCCGTATTCCTCGTCGAGGATTTTCATCTGTTGCGCGAAGGGCATCGGCACGCCGTTGAGTGTCAGCATCTCGTTGATGGTGCCGCTCCAGCCTTCAGAGGACGCGCCGTTATCCGACAACACGTAAAAGATCATCGTGTTGTCACGCAGGCCCAGCCGCTCCAGTTCATCCACGACCTTGCCGGCCTGGGTGTCGGCATGCTCGAGGAAACCGGCGTACACCTCCATCAGGCGCGCCTGGAATCTTTTCTCATCGTCGCCGAGGCTATCCCATGCGGGCATCGTGTCGGGGCGCGGCGTCAGCACGCTGTCGGCCGGAATCCAGCCGAGCGCTTTCTGACGCCGGAAGGCCTGCGCGCGGTAGACGTCCCAGCCGGCGTCGAATTGCCCCTTGTACTTATCCGACCACTCACCGAAGACCTGGTGCGGGCCGTGCACCGCGCCCGGCGCCCAATACATCAGAAACGGCTTGTCCGGCGCCAACGCATGTTGCTGGCGCAACCAGCTCGTGGCCTGCGCCGCCAGGTCTTCGCTCAGGTGATAGTTCGGATCGTCGGGCCGTTCGATCGGGGTGGTGTTGCGATACAGATTCGGCTCGTACTGCGAGGACTCCGCACCCATGAAGCCGTAAAAATGATCGAAGCCACACCCGGTCGGCCAGCGGTCGAAGGGGCCTGCGGCAGAGACGTCCTGGGCAGGCGTGTTATGCCACTTCCCGAATGCGGCGGTGCTGTAGCCATAGTGCTGGAGCACCTCCGGGATGGTCGCCGAAGTCTTCGGAATCTCGCCGGTGTAGCCGTCGAAATCGCTCGCCAGCTCGGTGATGGTCCCGGATTCGACGCGATGGTGGTTACGCCCCGTCAGCAGCGACGCACGGGTCGCCGAGCAGATCGCGGTGGTGTGAAAGGCGTTGTAGCGCACGCCGGAATCGGCAATCCGGCTGAGCGTCGGCGTATGAATCGCGCCGCCGACGGTATCGGCGTGTGCAAAGCCTACGTCGTCCAGCATGATGATCAGGACATTCGGCGCATCCGCGCGCAAATGGCTGGCTTTGCTGCGCCACTGATGCCTGGACTCGGCGAGCGTACGTCCGGCGGCACTGGCGGTCGGCGTTTTGGGAAACGGCAGAGCCTGCGTTCCTGCCGCAGCCGCGCTGGTGAGATAGGGCTGCGCGATCGAGCCCGTCTCTTCCGCAGACGGCTCCGTCGGATCGGAAGCGGCTGCCGCAGGGTTGGTTTCGCGGGTCATGATGGTCTCCTGTCATTGACTGAAACGTGACGCCAGACGCCGGATAGCGGGTCTGCGGGTCATGGACAAATCGGAGGCATTTTATGAACGGCATCCCGCGAGACGCTGGTCTTTGAAGACAATCCAATGGTCTTGCGCGTTGCGCTGTGAGCAACCTGGCTGACGAGGCGGGTAAACACTGACGGAAAGCCAGACGCACGCCAGAAGCACTTCAGGTGGTTTAACCTTCATGCAGATCGGCAGATGATGCGTATATCGATCCCTGACCTGGCATTTACGCCGATGGGTATGCCACGCGATCGCGGCTACCCTATCGCGATGTCGACGCAATAGCATCGCCGCTCAAGCGTATTTCTTCCACAGACTGCCTGCCGGCAATTGACAGCAAACCGGTTGAGCAATGATTGCCGTCCATCATGCAGAGAATCACCCCCTCCCGCTTCGACAGCGAAGCCGTTCTCACGACGATCGGTGGATACGCACTGGCGATTTCACGCGCCCTCGAGCACAACGGGGTCGATAGTGCCCGGATCTTTCAAGCGGCCGGCATCGAGCCGTCGCTGATGAAGAACGATCCCATGACGCGGCTGCCGGTCGCCACGATGGCCAGGCTTTATAAGGTCTGTGTGGACGTGACCCACAACCCCTACTTCGGATTGACGGTCGCAAAGTTCATCCACGTTTCGAATTTGCACGCACTCGGCTACGCGCTCGCCGCCAGTTCAAACCTGATGGCATTCTGCCAACGGCTGGAACGTTTCTTCAGGCTCGCTTCGCAGGCCTGCGAAATCAATATTGTTGAAAACGGCGACGAGGTCTCGCTACGCATGAAACTGCTGGTGCCCGTGTGCGCCGAGACGGAAGATGCATTGATGGGCTTTGTCGTGCTTTCCATGCGCCAGCTTTACAACGCCGATTTCAATCCTGTGCGCGTGGCGTTCTCTCATGCGATGCCGCGCGAAGGTAGCGGGCCCTATGAGAAGCTATTTCGGGCACCCGTCGATTTTGAACAGGCGGCCCCGGAACTCGTGTTTTCGAAACCGGAACTGCAACAGCCACTGGCCGGCGCGTGTGCTGAACTCGCACAACTGCACGACAACCTCGCCATTAGCTATATCGCCCGTCTCGACAAACACGATGTGGTGAGCACAGTGCGGCAGAAAATCATTGAGTATCTGCCCAACGGGGACTGCTCAAGAGACAAAGTCGCCAGTGCCATGTGCATCAGCCCGACCACTTTGCAGTTCAAGCTCTCGCAGCACGATACCAATTTCAATGAGCTGCTCGACGCGACACGCAAGGAATTGGCGTCCAGCTATGTGCAGCAGTCGGCGTTGTCGATTACCGAAATCACGTTTCTGCTTGGGTTTAGCGACTCGAGCAACTTCACTCGCGCGTTCAAGCGCTGGGAAGGCGTTTCGCCGAGCGACTATCGCAGGGACGCAAGGATTCAGGGCGCGTAACGGTTTGCTTCCATCGCACCTTGAGTATGTCTAGACCTTGCGCTCAGTGGCCGTATCCAGTCCGTCATCACCATCGCGGCGTGAGAATCTGCGCTGCAAAAGCAGGAGCAGTGGCGTCGAGACCATCGAGAGTGCGACCACCAGTGTCACGAGCGACGAAAGACGCTGGTCGACGACACGCGCCGCCAGTGACGCTGCCATCACCACAAAGGCGAACTCACCACCTTGCGAAAGCAGCACTGAAAAATAGCCGCGTTGCGACGCCGGTACCTCGAAGCGGCTCGCCAGAAACCACTGCGCAATAGTCTTGATGCCGACGAGTGCCACCACGAGCCCCACCACCAGCACGGGCTCGCGCGCCAACACGCCGAAATCGATCGACATACCGACGGCGATGAAGAACAAGCCGAGCAACAGACCCTTGAACGGGGCGATATCGGCTTCGATCTCATGGCGAAATTCGGAGTCCGCGAGCATCACGCCGGCGACGAACGCACCCATCGACATGGATAAATGCACGCTCTCCATGAGTAGTGCGATACCGATCACCCAGAGCAGCGCAAACGCCGTGAAGATCTCGCGAACGCCGGCGCGCGAGATTGCAGGCAACACCGCTTTCAGCACATAGCGGCCGGCCACCACCACGATTCCCAGCATCGCGATTGCCTTGATGGCCATAAGCCAGCCCGGCTCTGCGGCGGCGGTGGCCACCGACGGCCCGAGTAGCGGTAGAAGCGCGATCAGCGGAATGGCGGCCATGTCCTGAAACAGCAGGATGCCGAAGCCGGCGCGGCCGGTCGGCGTGTCCATCAGATTGCGCTGCTGAAGCTCGCCGATCACCATCGCCGTCGACGACAACGCAAGCGCGAGCCCGCCCGTCAACGCGATACGCCACGGCGCACCGTATAACAGAAAGGTTGACGTCAGCACGGCCGCGCAGAGGATCATCTGCATCGCACCGTAACCGAAGATGCTGCGCCGCATGGCCCACAGCAATTCCACGCGCATTTCGAGGCCGATCACGAACATCATCAGCACGATGCCCAACTCGGCGAAGTGAAGAATGGCATCGACGTCAGTCACGAGCCTCAACACCCACGGTCCGATCACGATGCCGGCCACCAGATAGCCGAGCACCGCGCCGAAACCGAGCCGCGTAGCGAGCGGAACCGCGATCAATGCGGCGATGAGAAAAATGACCACATCGATCAGCAACTTTGTCATGGGCGGCTCTCCTGATCGCGCGTCGCCCGGTATTGCAGCCGGATTGCCGCACTTTCGAATCGATAGGGGCACGCGAGCTCATACCCAGGCGCAAATCAAGGCGAACCAACCGGGCGGATCGCCGCGGCGATCTCGCGGCTCACCGTTCCGAGCGCCGTGCTATATGCCGCCACCACCGCATCGAAGCCGCTGCCGTTGCAAGGCTCGCGGACCGTGCTTCGCCCGCTTAGCAGCGGCTTCTTGCCGGGTGGGAAGACCGACCACAATACGTCGACCGTCGCGGCATCGCCGAGCGCTGCCTCGAAGCGTTGGACATCGAGCTGGACCCGGTAGGCCGACGCCGGATCGCCACCCATCGGGTAAGTGGACACCATCGAACTGTTGAGCAACTGGGCCAGATCCGCGCGTATCACGCGAGGGATCTGACTTTTCAGAGGATCGGCCCAGCGGGCATATTCGTCGATATCCACCTTGTTGTCGCCGGTGCGAACCACGATCTGCGGCCGGTCGATGAGATCGGGCACCGTCACCACGCCGATCACCACCGTGATCGGCACTGCGGCGGGTGAATCGCTCGCCTGCGGCACCTGTGCACTCAACGTGTAGAAGTCCGACTTTGGCGATCCGGCGCAACCGCTCAGCGCGGCGAGCGCGAACGCCATAGCGATCGATAAGGACAGGCGCGTCATTTTTTATCCTCCAGCTTGCCCCGGATCAGCGCCTCTGGATGGCGTTCGAGATAGTCCGCCAGCGTGCGGAAAGCAGCCGCCGTGCGCGCCAGTTCCTTCATCGCATCGCCGGTGTTCTGCGATAGCGCGGAATCCGGTTGCAGCGCGTTGTTCGCCGAGTCGAGCGCGGACTTCGCGGCGGCCAGCGTCTGGGTGGCTTGCGGCGCGACCTCAGTGTCGAGCCGCTTGAGCAATGCATCCGCGTCGCGCAATGTCTTATGCGCGTCGTTGCCGATTGCTTCGAACGGGATCTTGTTCAGCTTGGCGATGAGCGTGGTCACCGAATCCTGCAACGATTGCAGTCCGCCGGCCACGGTCGGCATAGCTGGCGGGCTCGAACTCCAGTCCACCTTCGCTTTGGGTGCGTTCGGGAAGAAATCAAGCGCGACATAGAGTTGGCCGGTCAGCAGATTGCCGGTGCGCAATTGGGCCCGCAGGCCATGATCCACGAGTGCTTGCGCAAGTTGTTGCCGATCGGCATCGGTGGCCAGCCTGCCGCCAACAGCCCCCGACGCGAAGCGCGACGTGAAGCGCTCCGGAAACAGCTTGATGTCGACCGGAATGCTGAACTGCTTGGTGACCGGATCAAATCGCGTGTGAATCGCCTCCACCTCGCCCACCACGATGCCAAGGAAATCGACCGGCGCGCCAACCGTCAGGCCGCGTACCGACTCCTTGAAATTGAGCACGTAGTGATCCACGATGCGGTCGTGCCGTTTCATCGCCTCGGTCTTGTCGGAGAACAGCGAGAACTCAGTGCTTGCATCCGCCTCCGGTTGATCGGGCGTCTCGTCGGGCGACTGGAAAGCAAGACCGCCAATCAGAATGGCCACCAGCGATTCCGTATTGACTTTCACACCGGTCGCATCGAGCGAAACGTCGATCCCGCTCGCCTGCCAGAAGCGCGTATCGCTCTGCACGTACTTGTCGTACGGCGCGTTGACGAACACATGCATCGTTACGCCCCTGCCGTTGTCATCGAGCTTGTACGACGTGATCTGCCCGACTTGCAAGCGCCTGAAATAGATCGGCGAGCCGATATCGAGCGAGCCCATGTCGGTGCCCTTCAGGATGAATTCGCGCCCCGGCACGCCGCTCGCGAACACCGGCGGCGACTCGAGCCCGACGTAGTCGCGCCGCGCCTTGGTGGAGGTACCCACGTCCATGCCGATGAACGAACCGGATAGCAAGGTGCCGATGCCGGAGACCGTGCCGCCGGAGATCCGCGGACGGACGACCCAGAAGCGCGTGTCGTCCACCAGCAGGCCAGTGGCATCTTTCGAGAGTTCGGCGGTGGCGACCACACGCCGATGATCGCCCGACAAGGTCACGCTTTTGACCACGCCGATATCCACGTTCTTGAACTTGAGCTTGGTCTTACCCGCTTCGAGCCCTTCGCCAGTTTCGAAACTGATCGTGACGGTCGGACCCTGGTCGAGGATCGCCTTGACCGCGAGCCAGCCGCCGATCAGCACGGCGATCAGCGGCACCAGCCACACCACCTGCATACGCCAGCGCGAGCGCGGCGTCGCCACCGCTTCGGGCAGCTCCGGTGGCCTAGACATGGTGATCCTCCGTTTTATCCTCCGTTGCATCCCAGATCAGGCGCGGATCGAACGACATGGCCGCGAACATCGTCAGCACGACCACCGAGCCGAACGCAATCGCGGCCGGTCCCGCCTGGATCGTGGCGAGCGCGTTGAACTGCACGAGCGCGACCAGAATGGTGATGACATAGATATCGAGCATCGACCAGCGGCCCACCAGCTCAACCAGCCGGTAGATGCGGGTGCGCTGCTGCGTGAGCGTGACCGAGCGCCGCTGCGTGGAGATCACGAGGTACACGAGCGCAAGAATCTTGAGCATCGGCACAGCGACACTGGCGATAAAAACCACCACGGCGAGCGGCCACGAACCCGAGGTCCACAGATAGACGACGCCGCTCATGATCGTGTCCTTCTCACTGCCGAATAGCGAACTGGTGTTCATCACGGGCAGCGCATTCGCAGGGATATACAGCACCACGGCGGCAATCAGGAACGCCCAGGTGCGCGCAATACTGTTGGGTTTGCGCGCATGGAGATGGGCGCCGCAGCGCGGACAACTTGCGCCGTGCTCGTGCGCCGTCGATTTCACCAGCAGTCCGCAGCTATGGCAGCTCAGCAGCCCGCAACGCAGGGCTGTATGAGCCGACGCGGCGGCGGATGCCTCGGTGCGGGAGGCCGTGTCGTCGAAGCGGCCGAGGCGCTGCCACAGTGCGCGCGGGTCGAACGCGGAGGCGGCGGCCGCGAGCAGCAGCATCAGCACGCCGAACGACCACAACGCGACGCCCGGCACGACGCTCGCGATGTGCGCGAGTTTGACCAGCGCCACGAGCATGCCGAGAATCAGCACCTCGGTCATGCCCCACGGCTGCGCCAGATGCATCAGACGAAACACGAGATCGGCCCGATACGGCGCGCGCTTCAACCACAACGGCACCAGCAGATAGGCCATGCTCGCCATCTGCAGGAGCGGCATCAGGAAGGTCGTCGCGAGCACGAGGCCGGCGATCGGCCACATGCCGTCCTTGTAGAGCACGCGCACCGCGCCGAGCAGAGTCGTTTCGACGAGGTCGCCGTTGACGGCCAGACCGACGATCGGGTACAGATTGCTGATGACGAACAGCACGATGCAGGTCAGCGTAAAGGCGAGCGCGCGGTCGGTGCTGTCCGGATGCGCGCGATAGAGCTCCGCATGGCACCGGCAGCAACGCAGCGTGCCGTTGCCCGGCACCTCCGATTCACGCTGTAGCAGATCGCATTCGTGGCACGCGACGAGGGAAATCGGACCGTCCGGCGCGGACGCCGCAGTGGGCGTGTTTGTCACGACGGTCATTTCGGCTGCTCCGTGCCGGCTGGCGCCGGCGCCGGCGCCAGATTTGCCGGCTGGGTCGGCAACTGACTGGCGGCCTGATTGCTCGCCTGCGCGCCGGGCCCTTGCCCCATCACCCTGCCCGTCATGGCTTCCGCCTGCACGACCCAGCCGCCGCCCATCGCCTTGTAAAGACCGATCAGAGAATTGAATACGAGACCGTTGGTCTGCGTGTAGCTGAGCTGCGCGTTGAACAGACTGCGCTCGGCATCGAGTACCTCGATATAGCTCGTATAACCGCCCTCGAAGCGCAACCGGGCAAGCCGCGCATAAGTCCGCAATGCCTCCACCTGGCGCCCTTGAACGACCAGTTGTTCACGCGATTTCTGCACAGAGATCAGCGCGTCGTCGACTTCCTGGAACGCGGTCTGGATCGCCTGCTGATACTGGAACAACGCCTGTTGCTGCTGCGCTTGCGCCTGACTCACCTGGCCGCTGATGCTGCCCGCGGTGAAGATCGGCACGGTCAGCGAGCCGGCATACGACCAGATGCGCGCGGGTCCGGTGAAGAGCTTCGAGAATTGCCCGCTGGCAGTGCCGAACAGGCCTGTCAGCGAAATCTGCGGAAAATACAGCGCTCGCGCCGCACCGATCAACGCATTGGCGGCGACGAGGTTTTGCTCGGCCTGCAGCAGATCTGGACGGCGCTCGAGCAGATCGGACGGCAAACCGGCCGGCACGGCGGGCAGCGCGAGGTCGGTCAATTCCCGGCCACGCAGAATCGGGCCCGGGTTGCGCCCGAGCAGCACGGACAACGCATCTTCCTGCTGGGCGATCTGCGTTTCGAGTTGCGGAATCGTGGCGAGCGAGGCTTCGTATTCGGACTGGCTCTGCGCGAGTTCCATCTGCGAGACGTCGCCACCTGAAAAACGCGCCTGGAATACCTTGACGGATCCCGCGCGGCTCTCGGTCGTCGCCGTGGCGATGGTCAGTTGCTGGTCCAGATCGCGCAGATTGATGTAAGCGGTGGCCACCGAAGCGACCAGCGAAAGGATCGTCGCGCGGCGGCCCTCCTCGCTCGCCAGCAGGCTCGCGCGCGCCGATTCGGTCTCGCGCCGCACCCGTCCGAACAGATCGATTTCCCAGGCCGCCGTCAACGGCGCCTGAAACTGGTTGAACACCGGACTGACGCCGGCCGGCAGCGTGTTCAGGCCCGCCACGGAAGCATGCTGACGTGAGGCGTCGAAGCCCGCGCTGATTTGCGGAAACAGTGCCGAACGCGTCGTCACGAACTGGCCGAGAAACTGGTCGACGCGGGCAGCGGCGATCTTCACGTCCTTGTTGTCCGCGAGCGCGGCCAGAATCAGATCGTTCAGGACCGGGTCCTTGAACTGCTCCCACCAGGCCGCGTTGGCGACCTCGACGGTTTCACCGGCGTCGAAACGATAGTTCGCGGGCGTCTCCACGGTCGGGCGCACATAGTCAGGACCGAGCAGGCAGCCGCTTAGTCCCATCGCAAGCATCGAGGCGCAGACCACACGCAGCGGGAACGCAAGGCCTCGCATGTCAGTCGCCCTCACGTTGCGCAGACGGCGTAGTCGCGGGACCGCCGCCGGAACCCGCTGGCGGCGTAACAGGCCCCGTACCGCCCGGCGCGCTCGGGCCACCGCTCTCGCCCGGCTTTTTCTTCTTGCCGCTCCTTTCCGACATGGTTTCGAGCACATAGAAGAACATCGGGATGAAGAACACGGCGATCACCGTCGCGCCGAGCATGCCGCCAATCACACCAGTGCCGATCGAATGCCGGCTGTTGGCCGACGCGCCGAGCGCGACGGCCAGCGGCACGCAGCCGAGAATGAACGCGAGCGAGGTCATGACGATCGGCCGCAGACGCTCGGTGGCCGCCGTGACGGCCGCGTCGTACACCGACTCGCCCGATTCGCGATTGAGCACCGCGAACTCGAAGATCAGAATCGCGTTCTTGGCCGCCAGCGCGACCAGCATCGTCAAACCGATCTGGAAATAAACGTCGTTCTCGAGGCCGCGCAACAGGATCGCGAGCAGCGCGCCGAACAGCGCGAACGGCACGGCCATCAACACGCCAAACGGCAGGCTCCACTTCTCGTATTGCGCGGCGAGAATCAGGAACACCATCACGAGACCGAACGCAAACACCAGCCCCGAGGTACTGCCCGCTTGCCGCGCTTCGTACGCCTCACCGCTCCAGCCCACGCCATAACCAGGCGGCATCACCTCTCCGGCCACTTCCTCGAGGGTGCTGATGACTTGCCCCGAGCTGTAGCCAGGCGCGGCGTTAGCTGTGATCTTCACGGCCGGGAAGTTGTTGAAGCGTGTGACGAGATCCGGCCCGGTGACATACTTCGTCGTTATCACCGCCTTGAGCGGCACCATGCTGTTCGTCTTGCTGCGCACGTACAACTGGCTCAGATCCATCGGCGTCAAACGGTATGCAGGTTCGGCCTGCAAGATGACCTGCCACAGCCGGCTCGAACGGTTGAACTGCGAGACGTAGAGCGAGCCGAACATCGTCTGCATGGCGCTATACACCTCTTCGATCGGCACGCCGAGCGTTTCGGATTTATCGCGGTCCACGTCGGCCAGCAACTGCTGTGAGGACGCGTTGAACGTGGACGTCACACGCGACAGCTCCGGCCGCTTCTTCGCCTTCGCGACGAAATCGTCCACCACGCCAGCCAGCTGCGAGGTAGTCGCGTCGCCCTTGCTCTGAATCCACATCTCGGTGCCGCCCGTCGTGCCAAGTCCAGGAATCGACGGTGGATTGACCGGCAGGATGATCCCCTCCTTGATCTTCGAGAGATTCTCATAGGCGTCGATCAACACGGCACGGGCATTCTGGGTCTTGATGTTGGCGAACTTGTAGCGCTCGTCGAAACCCTTGAAACCGATGAAGAACGTGCTGGCGTTGTTCTTGTTCTGGCTGTCGAGCAGGCTATAGCCGTCGACGATCGTCACGCTGCTCACCGCCGGCTGCTTCATGAAGTAATCGGTGACGTGTCGCGACACGTCGCCGGTGCGATCGAGACTCGCCGCGTCCGGCATGATGATCGCGCCAAGCAGATAGCCCTGGTCCTCAGGCGGCAGGAAAGAGGTCGGAATCGAGCGCATCATCACCACCGCCAGCGCGATCATGCCGACAAACAGCAATAGCGCGATCGCGAAGCGCTTGATCACCAGCTTGACGACGGAGGTGTAGTGATCCGTCATCTTCGCGAAGTTTCTGTCGAACCACCTGAAGAAACCTTTCTTTTCATGGTGGCCCGGCTTGAGCAGCAGCGCCGCCAGCGCCGGCGACAGCGTCAACGCAACCAGCCCCGAGAGCACCACCGAGATCGCAATGGTGATCGCGAACTGCTTGTACAACTGCCCGGTGATGCCGGCGAGGAATGCCACCGGCACGAACACCGCGCACAGCACCAGCACGATCGCCACCACCGGGCCCGCCACTTCGTCCATGGCGCGCTTGGCGGCCTCCTTCGGATTGAGCTTGTGCACGGTCATGTTCCGCTCGACGTTCTCGATCACGACGATCGCGTCGTCCACCACGATGCCGATTGCGAGCACCATGCCGAACAGCGTCAGCATATTGATCGAGAAGCCGAGCGCGAGCATCCCCGCAAAAGTGCCCATGATCGACACCGGCACCGCGATCACCGGAATCAGCGTCGCACGCAGGCTTTGCAGGAACACGAACACCACGATCACGACGAGGATGAGGGCTTCGAAAAACGTATGCACGACGTCCGAAATGGACGCCCGCGTGAACTCCGTCGTGTCCATCGCGATGCTGTATTCGAGGCCTTCCGGAAAGCTCTTCTGCATCTCGGCAAGCGTCGCGCGTACCTGCTTCGACACGTCGAGCGCATTGGCGCCCGGCTGCTGGTACACCGCGATGACGGTAGCCGGCTTGCCCTGGTAGCGGCTGCGAATCGAGTAGTCTTTCTGCCCCAGCGCGGCGCGACCGATGTCCTTGAGCCGCACGATGGCGGCGTCGCCGTTCGCCGCCCGGATGATGATGTTGTCGAAGTCCGCGGGTTCGTTCAGACGGCCTGTGGTGGTGACAGCGAACGACTGCTCGACCGGCGCGCCGGTCGGCGACTGCCCGAGACGGCCCACGGCGAACTGCTGGTTCTGGTTGGCGACTGCCTTCTGCACGTCGCCCGCCGTGATGCCGAGCTGCGCCATGCGGTCGGGCTTCAGCCAGATACGCATGGCGTAATCCGGCGTGCCGAAGATAGCCGACTGATTCGCGCCGGGTATGCGCTTGAGCGCATCGAGCACGTAGATGTTCGCGTAGTTGGCGATGTAGGTCGCGTCGTAGCGATCGCTCGGCGAATAGATCGAGATCACCATCATGAACGCCGACGACTTCTTCTGCACCTGAATGCCTTGCGACTGTACCGAACTCGGCAATTGCGGCAGCGCGAGATTCACGCGGTTCTGCACATCCACCTGCGCGAGTTCCGGGTTGGTGCCGATCTGGAAGAACGCGTTGATCGTCAGGTTGCCGGTCGATGAACTCGACGAGTTCATGTAGATCATGTTGTCGGCGCCGTTCACCTGCTGCTCGATCGGTGCGGCCACGTTGTTGGCCACCACGTCGGCACTGGCGCCGGGGTAGGTGGCGGAGATCGTGATCTGCGGCGGCGTGACGTCCGGATACTGCGCGATCGGCAAATTCAGCATGGCCACCGCGCCGCCGAGCGTGATGACAATCGAAAGCACCGACGCGAAGATCGGGCGGTCGATACAGTAATGGGAGAGGTTCATCTCGCGGTCCCTTTACTGCGCGGCAGTGGTGGCAGTCGCGGCGGGCGGGGACTCCTTCGAACTGCTTTCACCGCCGGGCGGCGCGTTGAGCGCAGCGGGCGCGGCCGGCGCCGCGACGATTTTCAGCGGCGTATCGGCGGCCACGCGGATCGCGCCGTCGACCACCACCCGTTCGCCCGGTTTCAATCCATCGGTGATGAACCAGTCGTCGCCATGCCATTCACCCACTTCCACGACGCGTTGATGCGCCTTCGAGTCGTTGTCGACGACCCACACGAAGTGGCTCTTCGCGCCCTGCAAAACCGCGCGCTGCGGCACGAGGATCGCATTCGGGCGGGACGCGCCGGACACGCGCGCCTTCACGAACTGACCGGGGCGCAACGCGCCTTGCGCATTGGCAAACGACGCGCGCACGAGAAAGGTACCGGTCTCCGTGCTGAAGGCAGGATTCATGAAGTTGATATGGCCGTGGTTCGGAAACTCGCTGCCGTCGGCCATGATCAGCGTCACTTCGAAATCGTTATTGGCGGGAAAACGCAGGTGGCCTTTGTCGACCTCATCGCGGTACCTCAATAACTCGTTTTCTGAAATGCTGAAGTTGACCCACATCGGATCAAGCTGATAAATGTAGGTCAGCAGCCCTGACGCAGAAGCGGTCACGAAGCTGCCGTCCTGTTGCCTGGCGAAGCTCGACAAGCCGTTGAGCGGAGACTTGATCGTCGTATAGCTGAGGTTCAGTTGCGCCGTCTGCACCTGGCCTTGTGCAGCGATAACCGCGGCTTCGGCCTGCTTTTCGTTGCCGGTGGCGTCGTCGAGATCCTTCTGGCTCAGCGCGTTTTGTTTGGCGAGCGGAATCACACGCGCCAGATTGGCCTTCGTGACGGTCAGCCGCGCCTGCTGTTGCGCGAGCTGGCCTTTGGCGGTTTGCAGCGCCGCGTCGAAGGGCTTCGCGTCCATCAGAAACAGCGTCTGCCCCGTGTGAACCATTTGCCCTTCGGTATAGAGCCGCTTGTCCAGAAAGCCGTCTACACGCGCGCGAATTTCGACTTCGCGTGAACTCTGCGTTTGCGCGGTGAATTCGAAATCGACCGGCGTGTCGGCCGGCTTGACCGCCATCACGGTGACCTCGATCGGGCCCGCTGTCGGCAGCGTGGGCGCCTTATGGCACGCGGCGAGGCATAACGCGAGCGCGGCCAGTACCCAACGAGCACGTAGCGAGCGGGAGCGGGACAAGGAGATCGCGAAACTTGCAGATGTCATGGGGTCACCCGTTGCGGCTACGAGGCAATGCAGGCGCCGAACAGCACAAGCGTGTCTTCGTGGTTGACGAGCGTGACCGTCATCGTGCCTTCCGCCTTGTCGAGCGCAATCGTCCACGCGAAGCCCATCTCGGTACCTTGCATCAGGATCTGCTCGGGTCCGCTGTCCATGAAGCGGATCGCCGTGGTGCGCTCCGGCCCGACCACGGTTTTCTTCGCGAAGTCGATCCGCAGGAATTGCGGCGCGCCGAGCTCGGCGGGCAATGCGCGCAGACAGAGTTCGCCGGCATCGCAGTCGTGAGCGTCGATGGTTGCGCACAGCAGCGGCTTGCTGCCGTCGACCGGTGCGGCCGAGGCCGACAGGACGGTCAAGCCGGACCCGCCCGTCAGCGCCGCAACCGCAAGCGCGAGACGTATGCCTTTCCTGTTCATGGAAGTCTCTCTCCTGCTGCCCGCAAGTTTTACTGGACCGTGTAGCCGCGACCCGTCATGCAGGCCGCTACTGCGCGGTTGTAGGTGGCCAACGCCTGTTGGGTTTGCTGCTGGTTCGCCTGGGTTTGTTCCGCGGCATTCTGCTGACTGCGCCTTGATCGCATGCCGCCCGCCGCCGTGCCCGTAATCGCGCCGATGGCCGCGCCCTTGCCCGCATCGCCGGCCACCGCGCCGACGGCGGCGCCTAGCGCCGCGCCACCGGCCGCTCCCCTCAGCCGCTGGCCTTGCTGTTGCGGCGCACTGGGCTGGTTGGCGCCCTGTTGCGCCAGCGCGACCGGATCGACCCCGGTCGTCTGCGTCGACCATTGCCGACACTGACCGGTATCGTTCTGCTGCTGACTTGCGCTTTGGCCTTTGGCCGGATAGATGATGGGCTGCTGCGCGGATACGGAACACGCCAACGCCAGCGCAAGCACACCTGTCAACCGCCGCATGTTCCGTAGCATGGTGAGAGTCCCGTTCGATTGTCCGACCGTCAGCCGCCGACTCATTCAGGCATGCGAACGGCAGCGAGTCGGAGGCCGCCGGCGTCGACCTTTTCGGTGAATCAATTATTGGATTTCGCTTCGTGCGATGGCAATTGGCCTTTGGTCCCATAGCGTCTGATTGGACAGTGCAGGCCATTGCGATCGCATCAGTCTGGCGAGACACCATCGAGCGCGGCGCGCACGGTCCTGACAAACAACTCGTCGTTGAACGGCTTACGCAGATAAGCGACAGCACCGCCCAGGAGCGCGTGCTCGCGCACGCCAATCTCGTCGTGCGCGGTGATGAAGATGACCGGGATGTTTCTGCCCGACAGCCGTTGCTGGACTTCGAGCCCATTGAGCCCGGGCATCTGCACATCCAGAATGACGCAATCGGGCTGATAGGACGGCATCGACGCGAGGACGTCGAGAAACGCGTCACCGCTCGCGAAGCTTTCCGAGGCGATCCCGATGGAGCGCAGCAATCGCTTGATTGCCCGGCTCACCGATTCATCGTCATCGACGACGACCACGAATGGTTTGAGTTTTCCCATTGAGAGTAGTCCGGTGTCCGGGAGCGCACGGGTCAACGCACTCCCCCACACCACAGCCTACGAGGCCGAGAGGTTCTGGGATAGTGGACTTTGGTCCCGTGAGGACGCCACAAAGGGCCATGGGCGCGCCGAGGCGTGAGCGGACCGACGCGGGTCCGGCTCGCCATACGCTCGCTCGTGACGGACTGAGTTTGCCTCAGCCTGAGGCGTGAATTCTGCCGGCGTCACCGACACCGACCTTGTCCGCGATGCGGACCAGTTGGGCCAGTGACGTGACTTCCATCTTCGCCATCACACGCGCGCGATGAGCCTTGATGGTTTTCTCGACGGTGCCCAGTTCGCCAGCCACCTGCTTGTTCAGCCGGCCCGTCACCACGAGTGCCATGACTTCCCGTTCGCGTGGTGTGAGCTTGTTCAGACGGACACGGATCGCATCAAGTTCGCAGCGCATCGCATAGGCTTGCGCGACGCGTTCGAAAGCCGCTTCGATCGCGCGCAGCAGATCGAGATCGTTCACCGGTTTCGCGAGGAAATCGGTCGCGCCGGCCTTCATCGCGCCCACAGTCATTGCAATGTCGCCGTGACCCGTGATGAAAATAATCGGCAGCACGGCCTTGAGCTCGCGCTGCAAGGCAAGACCGTCGAGATCGGGCAACTGCACGTCGAGCACCAGACACGCTGGCGACGTCACCTCGCGCAACCTGTCGAGAAACGCGCGGGCGTTGGCGAACGCTTCGACACGATAGCCCACGGAGTGGATCAGACGCGTTAAAGCACGGCGCACGGAATCGTCGTCGTCGACGACGAAGACAAGCGAATCGGAGTCAGTCATGGCCTTCTATCGCGACTTATCCTCTTCCATTGCATTGCCGGCCGGCAATGCCACGTAGAAAGTCGCGCCTCGATCGTTGTTGTTTTCGGCCCATAGTCGCCCGCGGTGCATGTCGATGATGGAACGGCTGATCGACAAGCCCAACCCGAGCCCCTGGGGTTTGGATGTAAAGAACGGCCTAAAGATCTTGTCCAGCTTATCGGCTGTCAAGCCGTGGCCCCGATCGCGAACCGCGGCTAACACCATGCCGTTGTCTGCGGATTTGAGCGTAACCGACACTGCCCGGTCAACGGGCGGCACTTTGTCCATGGCATCGAATGCATTCAGCAGCAGGTTGAGCATCACCTGCTGCAGTTGAACCCTGTCTCCACGCACCAGCGGCAACGCATTGTCGATATCGAGCGTCACGCGCACCCCGCGCACGATCGCGTCGCTACGGACGAGCGCCACCACGTCGCGCACTACGCCCGCGAGATTCAGCGGAATGACATCGAGATCGCCCTTCTTGACTACCGCGCGAATGCGGCGAATCACTTCGCTCGCCCGATAATCGTCCTGGACGATATCGTTCAGAATCTCGCGCAATTCAGCCAGATCGATTGGATCGGCCGTCATGAATCGCTGGGCAGCCTGCACATTGCTGAGAATCGCCGTGAGCGGCTGGTTCAACTCGTGAGCGAGCGACGACGCGAGTTGTCCCATTGTCGATACCCGCGTGAGATGCGCGAGGTCTTCTCGTTGACGGCGCAATTCGTAGCGGTCAGTCCTGTCGATCACGAAGGCGAGCGTGACGTCTGCGCCGTCAAAGCGAAACGGATTCAGCTCGATTCCGACACGCAACTCGGTACCGTCCTTACGGCGTGCACAGAGATCGTCTGACGACACGCAGCGGCGCGATTGCGATATCGCGAAAGGCTCGGCCCAAAGCGGGACATGGCTCTCGATACCCAGTGCATGAACCAGTAGCTCGACTGGCTTGCCGACTAGTTCCTCGGGCTCATAACCAAATAAGCGGTGTGCCTGCGGATTGACCACTGCCATCAAGCCCCGCTCATCGAGCATCAGAATTCCAACCGGCAGTAACGTCAGCGCTTCACGAAGATAATGCTCGCCGCTGACGGGGGCGATAGCGGCGGCCGTGCGCGCCTCGTCCACGCAAGGCGGCGGGTGCATGGGTCTGGCGGAGGTCATATTGCGCAGCCGCTCGGTGAAACGGCGCCGCGTGCGTGACGCGGATTGCGCGCCGTCTGCCGCACTTGAGAAAACGGCGGCGTCGCGGCGATGTTCGCGGCTTGCATGATGCGACTGACGAGACATGGTTGACGATTCGCCTGGATCCGCGTTATTCGCCATTGCCAGAAGCGACGCGGCTGCCACAGATCCATCAATCCCCGCGCACTCGAGATTATTCGCGCGGACAGTTGGCGGTTTAAGCCTGGCGAAGCGTAGCGATATACCGCGCCGGAAAGTGCGCATCAGCAACCACAGAATGATCGCAGTTTGCAGAACGACGATAGCAGGCATGACGATACTCATGACCGAACTGCCTCTTAAGAGTCGGCACCGCGAGATAGGCGGCCAAAAGTTCGTGCTGGACGTCGGCGTGAACGTATGCCTCTGGAGGAGGTCTGTTATTAATGCCAGTCCTGGACCTGCTTATCGTCCCATCAGACCGTGCACAAATTCGCGAAGATACGTTTTCGGTGCGGGTTTCAGGTCAAATGACCGAAACCGGAAATAGTTACTGGAAGAGCTTTCAGCCAGTAAAATTTATCCTAGTACGAAAATGAGAACATGTAAACGAGATTGAAACATTTGTTTGGCATCTATTCTTGGCATGTTCCGAATAAGACTAATGTTCAATTTCCCGCATGCCGCGCTGACGATAAGCCGAATGACGAATAATTCGAGTTCAATGAATGTGGCTGACCCAAACCGCATGTCGGTCTCGCTATAGGCGCATCTTAGCCGCTCCTAAGCGGTTGCCGACACAACCATCCTCCGATTGCGGAAAATGCTCATGGTCATATTGCGCGAAACGAATTCTCGCGCGTTAGCGCCGTGGCCCCCCTTTCAATTACAGCCCTGATTGTCGGCGGTGCGATAGCAGGTCTTGCCACTCGGACTTTTATATACGCCTTTACCGTTTTTGGTCTTCGCCTCACCACCTTTGCTCGTCGTGGTCGTGGCGACGCCGTTCGCATTCCTTTGCGACTTCCATGCATTGCCGGTGTTCGGGTTATAGCCGCCGGCTGCCTGACCGTTGTTGCATTCGGTCACGCCCCGGGCATTGGTGACGCACTCCGCGAATACGCTCGAAGACAGCGTAATTCCTAACACTATGAGCAGCACTTTCATGGCGGTCTCCTAAGGCAGCAAGTAGCGACACGGCTGTACCCGCGACCTTCTTCAGATTAGCCCCATCCAGACTCGCACGCATTGGACCTTAGTCCTATTGTATGCAGCGGCATTTCCGTCGCTTGATAGAGCCGCTGCTGATGTGCTCGCGTTCGCGCACCTGGTATACCCTCGCTCTCCCAGCATCTCGACTGGCTTATCGGGTCGCTCATGGAAATGGACTTCACCGCCGTGCAGCCACGCTCGTTCCTGTCACGCCGCCGGAACCAGTCTTCGCGATGTGATGTTTATCCGCAGTTCAGTGTCGTTCTGCTGCTTGTCGTTTCGGTGACTTCGGCTCACGCGCAGGAGATGGAGCCGCGTGCCTATTCCGCCGTGCCGGTCGGAACCAATTTCGCGGTGTTCGACTATGCACGATCGAGTGGCGATGTTTCGTTCGATTCGTCACTGCCGATCACGAACGTACAGGCCCGCATCAACCTCTTTTCGCTCGGCTACTCGCATAGCTTCGGCATCGCCGGGCATACCGCGACCATGGCCGTGTCGGTTCCCTACGCAAGTGCAGATGTGAACGGCGATGTCGCACGTGTCGCCGAGCATCAGTACCGTTCAGGGATGGGCGATGTGCGCTTCAGGTTCTCGATGAACGTGCTGGGCGACCCCGCTGTCTCACCGGAAGAATTCTTGCGGCGCGCGCCCCGCACTAATCTTGGTGTCAGCCTGAGCGTGGTGGCGCCGAGCGGGCAATACGTACCGGCGCGTTTGATCAATATCGGGGCAAATCGTTGGTCGTTCAAGCCGGAAGTCGGACTGTCGCAGCCGTTCGGCAACTGGTTCATGGACGGCGCGGCAGGCGTCTGGCTCTTCACCGACAACAACGATTTCTTCGGCGGCCACCGGCGTAGCCAGAAACCGATGCCGACCTTCCAGTTGCATGGCGGCTACACCTGGCGCCCCGGATTGTGGCTTGCTGCGGACGTCACCTACTTCACCGGTGGACGGACGAGCGTGGATGGTGCCGAGGATCAGGACGTCCAGATCAGTGTGCGATATGGCGTCACGCTGTCGGTGCCGCTCACGAAGTCATGGTCCGCCAAACTGGCATGGTCGCGCGGACTGGAAACACGCGTGGGCGGCAATTTTCAGACTGTCTCGGTCGCGCTTCAATATAGGTGGTTTAACCGCTGATCGATGTCTGGCCATGCGGGATGTGCGACGAATGTGTGCCAGTGGCCAGCTTCATCGCCCGTATTCACTGCCCAAGAACGTTCAGCGCGGCGCGCATGGGCGCGAAAGAGAGTCTGACGATCCCGCCGAGCGGCGTATTCATTTCCAGGATCAGGAAGATCGCCCCGGATGTGGATAGCGCGCACATGACGAGCGCTGTCATGGTCGTGCCATTACGCGGCGCGAACAGACCGAAGGTGCCGAACAGGATCGCCAGCCACGACACGAGAATCACGAGAAGCGGCAGCGGAATCGTGCCGGCTTGCTGAAGCAGGGCGAGCCAGCGCGTCGCCAGCACATCGTCGACCAGTAGCAGCGCCCGCGCCTTCAATTCACGCTGCGCGTCGTCGCGCGGCGTGAGCCCTTCAACCCGGCGCTGGAAATCCTCTCCGCGCGCGACTGCTTCGGGACCACTTAGTTTGGCGATTTGCGCGGGATCGCCCGAGGACATGGTCGCGATGGACACTTCGGTAGTCCGTTTCAGCGCGCTGCGAATTTCCTGCGTTTCCGGACCGTAGTGCGCCAGCACGCGGTCGAGGCGAACGATTTCAGCCGCGCTATGGAGAAGCTCGTTGTTCATGGTGTCGAAGGAGCCCTTGGCCGACGAGATCAGCAGGCCGAGCACCAGTGCGGCCATCGTAGCGACGAGTCCGGTCGCGAGTTTGACGACACCGGTCGACTCATCGCTGAGATGGTGTCGCGGCAGAACGAGGCGCAGATGCGAGCCGAGCAGCGCACTGCCGACCACGCAAACGAACACGATCAAGGCGTCGACGAGATGATTCACCGTCCTGTCCTCCGACTTCGACGAGGGTCGTAGCGCTTCGACATCTTGCGCGCCGCATCGCAGCATGCAATTGGACCAAGGTCCAATTGCCCTCTTTCCCGAGCGCGCTTATGGTTTTAGCTGTCCTGTCGCGAGCAAAACGCGAAATCGTGGCACTACGTTGCTTGCGTGCCGGCAATCTGGCTCGCTGTTCCTCGCCGCGCTCGCGCTGAGCCCGTGCTTTCATTCCGCCTCGCGCGGTGAGGTGCAAAATGTCCACCTTGAAACTGCCCAGCCGCGCGTTGACACTGGCGCTCGTGTTATCCACGCTACAGGCCGGCCGCGCCGCTACACTGGACCCCGGTTGGCCGCGCGAAATCGTGCGCGACGACGCGACGCTAACCTACTACCAGCCGCAGATCGACGAGTGGAAAGACTTCAGGGAACTGACCGGTCGAATGGCGGTGAGCGTGACACCGCGCGGCGGCAAGCCGCAAGTGGGCGTGGTCACGTTGCAGGCGCACACCGACGTGGATATCGATAGCCGCAACGCACGCCTGAGCAATCCGCAAATCACGGGGACTTCTTTTCCCGGCACGGACGAGGCGACGGCGCAAAAGCTCGATCAGATGGTGCGAAAGTTCCTCAATCCGCAAGCGTCGCTGACCTTGTCGATGGACCGGCTCGCGGCCAGCCTCGATAACAAACAGACTGCGCCGGTCGTGGCGATCAAAAGCGAGCCGCCGGTGATCTTCATGAGTTTCGGCCCCGGACTGCTGCTATTCGTCGACGGCGATCCGGTGCTTGCGCCAATCAAGGATTCGGACATGACCTTCGTGGTCAATGCGAGTTGGCCGCTGTTCGTCGACAATGCCAGCCACCAGTACTATTTGTTCACCGGCAATTCGTGGCTCACGTCGACGGATATGAAAACCGGCTGGGCGGAAACAAAGACGCTACCCGGCAAAATGACCAAAGTCTCCGCCGACCCCACCTGGTCCGATCTGAAGCCATTTATCCCGGCTCCCGCAAAACAGGCCGGCAAGCCCCCAGCGGTCTTCTATAGCAACATGCCCGCTGAGCTGATCAGCTTCGAAGGCCAACCGGTCTATGCCACGATCCCGGGCACAGGGCTCGTCTACGCGAAGAACACCGATAGCGACGTGTTCGTCTATACGCCGACGAAGACTTATTACTATCTGACTGCGGGGCGCTGGTTTTCATCGCCCGCGCCGAGCGGCCCGTGGACTTACGCGACGGACAAACTGCCCACCGATTTCACCGCCATTCCACGCAACAGCCCGGCCGCGCGGGTGCTCGCATCCGTACCGGGCACGCCCGAGGCTAACGATGCGGTGCTGCTCGCGCAGATTCCGACCACTGTCGAGGTCGACCCGGCCGCCGCAGCGGCGGAGGTCAAAGTAGCCTACAGCGGCGAGCCGCAATTCGCGCCGATCCAGGGCACGCAACTCGCGTATGCAACCAACACGCCCGACAAGGTCATCAAGGTTCAAAACCATTACTATGTTTGCTCGCGCGGCGTATGGTTCGATTCGCCGGCGCCGGGTGGTCCATGGACCACCAGCACTTCAGTTCCGCAAGTGATCTATACGATCCCGCCGTCCTCGCCTGTTTATAACGTGACCTATGTGACGCAACAGGTCGTGCCGGGGGGCGCCGTACAGGCAAGCTATACCGCCGGATATCTCGGCATGTTCATCGCGGGCGCCGCGATCGGTGCGATCGTCGCGCAAGGCAACGGCTACTACTATCCGCCTTATGTACGTGTCGGCTACGGCCCGTATCCGGTCTACTATCCGCGACCCGCGCCGTACGGTTATCCGGTCTATAACCCGTACACCGGCGCGTCCGGCGTGCGTGGCAGCGTTTATGGTCCGGCCGGCAGCGCCCATTGGGGTGCATCGTACAACCCCTATACCGGCACTTATGCGCGCGGCGCAACGGCCTCGGGACGATACGGCAGCGCGAGCGCCGGTCAGGCGTACAACCCGTACACAGGCGCCTACGGCGCAACCCGTCAGGGATCGAACGCATACGGTCAATGGGGCAGTTCGGTCGTGACGAAGGGCAATCAGTGGGCCGCGACCCAACACACCACAACAGCGAACGGTTCGGTCGGGCGTTATCAGAATTCAGCGGGCGGCAAAGCGGTGGGCGGCAGCACGGCCAACGGCAGAGCCGTCGCGGGCAAGACCGCCAACGGCGATCTCTATGCGGGACGTGACGGCAACGTCTACAAGAACACCGGCGGCGGTTGGCAGAAATACGACAACGGATCATGGAACTCGGTGAACAAGCCGACACCGCAAACCGTGTCGCAAAAGCCAACGTCCACGCAAACGCAGCGAACAACCGCCGCGGCCAACAGTGGCGCAACGCAGCAGAACACACAGAGGACGCAGCCTCCACGCGCCACGAGTTCGCAATCGGGTAATGCAGCCGCGGCACCCAGGAATGGACAGAACGCTCAGCAGCCGCGACCGGTCACGGCACAGCCCAACAGTACGCGAGCGCCGCAACAGGCCGTGCAGTCAGGCCAGACACCGCGTCCTCAGACACAGGCCGCGGCGAGGCCCGTCGCGCAGACCCAACCCACTTCCGGCAGCAGCGCCCGGACCGGCAATGCGCAGCCCTCCTCCAACGATCTGAATCAACAGATGCAGAACCGTCAACGAGGCGCCGCTCAAACCCAACGCTACGCACAATCCGGCGGTGCAGGCGCAGCAGCAGGCAACAGCTCGCGCGCAAGGGGCGGCGGTGGTGGCGGTGGCGGTGGTGGAGGCGGTTTCCGCCGCTAACGATTCCACGCGATATAGCCGCCAACAGCCGGCTAACCAGGAGCGGCGATGACATTCGGGCGGCGGCATTCTCGCACCGGACGCATGCGCATCGGCAGCATGGCGCTGCTTCTTTGCCTGCTCGTGCTCGATGTGTTCGTCGTGCCGTTCGCCCTCGCTCCGAACAGCGTCCTGGTACGAATCGCGCGAGACGTCTTGCTGTCGCTGATCCTGCTCAGCGGGATCGCGGCCGTATCGGACAACCGCAGACAATGCGCGACGATCTCCGTGGCCGCCTGCGTGGCCATCATGATTCGCGGCACGTCGTGGTTTCTCCCCCTGGACAGGATCGCCGGCCTGCTCGACGTCACAGCACTGCTTTCGCTGGCTATTCTGGGCGCCGTGGTCGGTATCAAGGTGTTCGGCCCTGGCAGAGCAACGTTCGACCGCATCCTCGGCGCGGTCGCGCTATACATCCTGATCGGCGTGGTGTGGGCGGAGGCTCAGCAACTCGTCAATAGTCACGTAGCGGCTGCTTATGCGGGCATCACGTATGAGAACGCGCCACACGATCGCGCCACCTGGCTCTACTTCAGCTTCGTCACGCTGACGACAGTCGGTTATGGCGACGTCACGCCGGTCGCTCACATCGCAAGATCGCTCGCGATTCTCGAGGCGCTGATCGGCCAGCTTTATCCCGCCATCGTGCTGGCACGGCTGGTGTCGTTGCACGTCGCGGCCGACGATTCCGGCAGAGATGCGTCGTGAAGCGTCGCCGCCGACGGCCATTTGCCTACGCGATATTGGACCAAGGTCCAATTGTCTTTACGTCTCGCCAACACCACTATTTATTTCAACCGACGCGCGCTGCAACCAGCATCGGTCGCCGATCATGCAGCGTATTCGAGCCACGAACAACCCAACGTGCGAGCCGCGTCTTTAACGTGACGTCATTTCCCTGAATGGAGCACGAACATGTTCAAGTACCTTCGGCTTGCCCTTGCCATTCCCATGCTGCTAGTGGCTGTTTCCTGTTCGACGCAACAACAGGCAGGCACGGCGCCCGGAACCGACCCGGACCTCGAAGCGAAGGCACGCGCGTCCCTACAGCAACTGGCCGTCAGCGCACCGCGGACGCAACAACTTCGGCAAATGGCCAAAGCCGTACTGGTGTTCCCCGATATTCTGAAGGTCGGATTCATTGCCGGCGCGCAAGGCGGCAAGGGTGTGATGTTCGCGCCAGACGGGACAGTGATGGGCTACTACACCGCACGCGCGGTCTCTTACGGACTGCAGGCCGGCGGCCAGACGTTCTCGGAAGCCATGTTCCTGATGAGCGACTCCGCGCTCAGTTACCTCAACACCAGCGACGGGTGGTCAGTCGGCATGGGGCCAAGTGTTGTTGTGGTGGATGCGGGAATGGGTAAGTCCATGACGACTACAACGCTCAAGTCCGACGTCTACGCGTTCATCTACGGACAGCAGGGATTGATGGCAGGCCTCGGCGTGCAGGGCCAGAAGATCTCTAAATACACGCCTTGATCTTGAAGTACTGCTTCGCTTGCGCAAGTCGACAATTGTGCAAGCGGAGCGTCGTCTTTGCAGTGTGCTTTTTAGCACGGCGGTATGAATTCAACGAAGTGAGGACGAAACCATGACGAAGCGCCTCAAATGGCTGGTGACGGTTCCTGTGGCCCTGTTCGCCAGCGCGGCCATCGCCCAGCAATATCCGATGCTCGACATGGTCGCCGGCAGGGTGGTTCAGAAGTACGAAGGGGCGACGTGCGAGCAGTTGTGGCAGGAACGCGCGCAGAAAAAAAACGCCCCCAAGCCCGAGCGGGAACAGCAGGCGTTGCAGCTGCTGCATGACGATCCACAGATGCGCGCCGCCTTCATCGACAAGGTCGCCGCGCCGATTGCCAACAAGCTGTTCGAGTGCGGCATGATTCCGTGATTGCGACGGTCGTCGACGCTGCCCTGAAACGCACGCCGTAAATGTATTGACTCCACGAGGCCCTGATGACTCACGCGAACCTGCTTCGGCACATTGCGGTCATTGCACTGGGCCTTGCTCTGAGCGCGGGCGGCTACGCGCAACAACCGCCTCACAGTCCAAAAGTAGCCACGAAAACAGCGAAAAGCGCGGCGCCCGCGTTCAAGCCTGGGCTCGAGCCACGCGCGGTCGATATTCTGAAGGCAGCGTGCGCCCGTCTTGCTGCCGCCCAATCGATGTCGTTTACCGCGGTCGTCTCGTATGAAAGCCCGAGCCGTCTCGGCCCTCCCCTCGTCTACTCCACCCGCTCGGAAGTCGTCATGCAGCGGCCCGACAAGCTGAGGGTCGTCACATCCGGCGACGGCCCGGCTTCTGATTTCTACTACGACGGCAAGACCATGACGGCCGTCGCCCCCGCGGAGAAACTCGTCGCGGTTGCCGACGCGCCCCCCACCATCGACGCAGCGCTCCAAACCGCGTTCGATTCCGGCGCCATCTATTTCCCGTTCACCGATGTCATCGTCGCGGATCCCTACAAGGACATCGCCGACGGCTTGACGACGGCGTTCTATATCGGCCAGTCGAAGGTTGTGGGCGCAACGACTACGGACATGGTGGCCTACGTTACGGGAGGCGTGTTCGTGCAAATCTGGATCGGCACGCAAGACAAGCTGCCGCGGCGCATTTACGCGATCTATCTGAACGATCGCTTGCAGTTGCGTCACGTGCTGGAATTGTCCGACTGGCAATTGGATGTCACTGTGGCGGCGGACGCTTTCACGCCGCCCGACATAGCCGGCTCGGCGCGCATCGCATTTGCGCGTCCCGACGCCACGGATGCACCCGGCATGAAGCCGCCGCCAAAAGCGCTGCATCACAAAGTCCAATAAGGAGACGAACATGAAGAACCTCGTCATCCGGTTGGCGGCTCTGCTGGTTCCGGCGCTCGTGATTGCCGATGCGGGCGCGTGGTCGCATGCGAACGCCTACGGCGGCGGTACCTATCACGCCCCCGGCTCGGGTTCCACGACCCGCACCAACTATGCCGGAGGCAGCGAAACTCATACGTATGGACAAGGGACCACCGCCACCGGCCGCTACGGAGACACGGCAACCCATCAGGCCGGCTCGGGCCAGACGACCGCGACCAATCCCTATGGCGGCAGCGCAACTCACACATACGGCCAGGGGACCTCCGCGAGCAACGGCTATGGCGGTAGCGCGTATCACGCCACGGGCTCCGGTTATACGACCTATACCAGCGCCTCGGGAGCCACGGCATATCACAGTGCCTATTACGGTGCGCAGTACCCGGCGTACCATCCGCCCGTCACCGTGAATAATTATGGCTCGGGCTGCTACAACTGCGGCGGCTGGTCTGCAGCAGGCGCCGCAGCAGCGGGCGCGGTAGTCGGTGTGGCGGCCGGCGCCGCGATCGCTTCCGCGAACACGGCGGCGGCAACCTCGAACGCATACAGCGCCGGCGTGGCTGCAGGCGCGGCCGGCAGCGCGGGCTTTGCGATGGGGGCGATCTATGCGGCACTCCCGGCGGGTTGCCTATCCCCGAACGTTCACGGCACAGCCTACTATCTATGCGGCAATACCTGGTTCCAACCAGCGTACGGCGCAAACGGCGTTTACTATCGCGTCGTGCCCGCACCTTGAGACTGAGGAACCGGATCAGTCCGTCCCTGCCATCCTGCTGGATCTTCTCGTTGAACCGTTGCCGGTATGTCTGGATCAGCCAGGCACCGGGGCGGTATCGGCGCCCGGCTCACCTGGCGCCCGTCGTGGCGGATTCATCATGGCTACCCCTTTTGCACGGACGTCTGATATCCAGCGTCTCCTGGTGAAATTGCTCGAGCGACTCGTGCTGCGCGACGCTAACAATCGCGCCTTGCGGTAGTCGTTCAGTGAAGAGGCGATAAAGACGCGCTTCGTTTTCGGTGTCGAGCGCGCTCGTTGCTTCGTCGAGGAACACGTAGTCAGGCTTGTGCAGCAACACCCGCACGGCCGCTAGCCGCTGCTGCTCGCCCGGCGAAAGGATACGCCACCATTGGTCGGACTCCTGCAATCGGTCAACATAGTCCTCAAGCCCGCACTCACGTAATGCCCCGCGGCAGTCATCGTCATTGAAGGCTTCGGCCGACGCGGGGTACGCCAGCGCCGCTTTCAACGTGCCCAGTGGCAGATAGTTCTGCTGCGGGATGAACATCATGCGTGCGCCCACGGGTGCATCGATCGAGCCATTGCCGAACGGCCAGAGACCGGCAAGCGCTCGCAAAAGCGTGCTCTTGCCCGAACCGGACGGTCCGCGCACAAGCCACCGCGAACCGGGTTTTACGACGATATCGGGTACGCTCGCGAGCGTTTCGCCGTTAGGCAGCGCAAGCACGAGGTTGCGCGTGACAAGTTGCATCTCGTCGACGTAGTGCAGTTTGATGCCGCCATGCCCGGTGGCAGGCGACATCGACTCCTTCAGACGAGGTTGCCGCACAACACGCTTGAACTCGCGCAGACGGTTAACCGTTGCACGCCATTCGACGAGCGTGTCGTAATTGTTGATGAACCACGAAAGCGATTCGCTGACCGAACCGAATGCGTCGGCGATCTGCATCAGCGTGCCGAAACTCAACGCGCCTGAAAAATAGCGGGGCGATGCAACGACGATCGGAAAGATGTCGGCGATCTGACCGTAGAAGTTGACCACGAAACTGTAGCGCCGCGTATATCTCATGAGGCGCCACCAGTTTTCGCGAATCCGGCCGAACAGGTCCTCGGCGTTGGATTTTTCGGTCCGCATGCCGTCGTAAAGCGCGATCTGCTCCGCGTTTTCGCGCAGACGGATCAGGCCGAACCGGAAATCCGCCTCGACACGTTGCAACTGGTAGTTGATCGACACAAGCGGGTGACCGACCTTATTGGTGAGGAGCGAGCCGACGATCGCATAGGCAACAGCCGCCCAGAACATGTAGCCCTGAATCTGGACGGGCATGCCTCCCATCATGATGACCAGTGCGCCCGCCGTGCTCCACAGGACGATGGAGAACCAGACGAGCGTCTCAACCGTCGAGAGCAGATCGAGCGTAAGAGACAGCGTGGCGGTGGCGAGCAAATCGAGGTCGACCGCGATGCGTTGGTCGGGGTTGTCGACGAGGCGGCCACGCTCGATGCGGTAAAACGTGCCGTCGCCCAACCATTCCTGCAGGTAGCGCGTGGTCAGCCACTGGCGCCATCGGAAGCCCAGCATCTGCCGCAGATAACGGTTATAGACAGAGATCGTGATGGACGCGAACGCAAGCCCCGCAAACATCAGCATCAGTTGCGGGAATTCGTGCACATTCCTGCTTTCCAGCGCGTCGTAGAAATCGCGGTTCCATATGTTCAGGCGGGCGTTGATGCCTACCAGAAGCAGGTCCATTGCGATGATCGCGATCAGCAGCCCCCACGCGGTCCCGCGTTCCTCGGAGACCCAGTACGGTCTGATCAGACTCCATGCTGAGACATGATCAGGGAGCCCGGATGCAGGGCCGGAGGATCGGTTGGTCATGTGGCTCTGCCAGCGCCGTCACCGTAATGCCAGCGAACGAGACGCCAGCGTTTGCGAACGCGAAGATCGGCAAAATGCCGCTTGAAACGCGTTGCGGGTAGCTGGAGTCACTGCACGGCGGTGGTCAGCCCGTGTCGGATTCCAGGCGTGGGCGCCAAGGCCGCAGGTCTTCCAATTTTTCGCGAAGGTTGGAACATCTCCATGCCCTGTGAGGTACACGACCAAAGTCCAATACTCCTTTACCTGCGCCACTACTAATATTGATTCTAGCGCAATCGGCCCCTAGTATCGGTGAGTAGCCGGGGCGTTTAACCTCCGATGCAGAAGCATTGCAAACGGACGACTGCTTCTGGATGCATTCAGTGAAGGTCATTGCACGGCCGCCCGCCAGCAGGCGAATGCAGGAAAGCGGCTCGAGCGGGTAGGAACACGAAACGTTCGCTTCAAGGGTTCCGATTGTTCGATCGTGGCCAATGACAACGGTGCCAGCCAGTCTTGCTGTAAGGATATTTGATCCTGCAGGATGCCCATGTCGCCTTTGACTCGTCCGAAGCGATTGTTGCTGATCTGCTCATTCTGCGTCAGCGGCTGCGTGCGCGTGGGGCCAGACTTCCAGCCGCAGCACGAGGCCTGGGTCGAAAACTGGAGCAGTACAGCGATCGAGCAAGCCAGCGAGACGCGCCCGCAACCCGATGTCCAGCAATGGTGGCAGGTGTTCGCGGATCCAACTCTCGAACATCTGATTACCGAAGCCGACGCGCACAACGCGGGCGTACAGATTGCGGGCCTGCGAGTGATGGAGGCCCGCGCCCAACTGGGCATCGCCCAGAGCGGGCGCTACCCGCAAGCGCAAGTGGCCAGCGGCGAGGTGCTATACCGGGACCGCAGGGAATCTGGCGGACAGAACCCGCAGAGCAAGAGCTTCTGGCAATACAGTGCGGGCTTCGACGTAGGTTGGGAACTGGACTTCTGGGGGCGCTTCAGCCGCGCCATCGAGTCGGCCGATGCCGCATGGCTTGCCTCCAAAGCCAACTATGAAGATGTGCTGGTGCTGCTGCATGCGCAGATGGCGGAGACTTACTTCGCCCTGCGCACGGCCGAGGCGCGTCTGCGTATCGCCCGCGATAACGCCCGGCTGCAAAAGCGCAGTTATGAGATCACCGAAAAGCTATTCAAAAGTGGCGAAACTGACGAGCTCGATTTTCAGCAAGCCAAAACACAGTATCTGAGCACGCTGAGCAGCATTCCCGACCTGGAAAGCCAGATAATGCGTGGGCGCAATGCCCTGGCGGTCCTGATCGGCCGCCCGCCCGGTCCGCTGCCCGAGCTGGCTCAGAACGAAGGGGTCGTCCCGCTGGTCGATCGCGCGGTGTTGCAAGACGTGCCCGCCAACCTGCTGCTGCGCCGTCCGGACATACGCGCCGCCGAACAGCAGATTGCGGCTCAATCGGCGCTCATCGGCGTTGCCAAAGCAGATCTCTATCCGTCGCTGACCTTACTCGGCTCCCTCGTCTGGTCCGCCGGCTCGCTGGAGGGAATTCCCAACGGCCTGACGCTGATAGGTGGCCCCAGCCTGCGCTGGAACGTGTTCGACCATGGCGCGATCAAGAACAACGTACGCGTCCAGGATGCCCGCCTGCAACAACTGATCGTCGCCTATCAGGACGACGTGCGCCAGGCGGCACGCGAGGCCGATGATGCGGCCAGCAGCCTGACCAAGGCCCTCGAGCGCGACGCTATCCTCCGCGACGCGGCAATTTCCGCCAGGCGCTCGCTCACGCTGGCCAACGCACTCTACCGCGAAGGCTACTCAGACTTTCAGCGGGTACTGGATGCCCAGCGCGCGCTATCCACCCAGCAGGACACCTATCTGGTCAACCGCAGCAACGCCGTGAGCGATCTGATTGCGCTTTATAAGGCCCTCGACGGGGGCTGGCACAGCGAACAACCCCTGGTTGACCCGGCTAACCGCCAACAGATGCAAAAGCGCACCGATTGGGGCGATCTGCTGGATCAGCCGAACCGTCCGTCCGCCGACACCGGCCTCCCTCTGCAGAGATAAAATTCCCATGAGTGACGCCCCGCAACCCGCCGCCCCTCCTCCGCCGAGCGCACCAGCGCCCGCTGCGGATCCATCAAGGAAGGGGGTCATGCTGGTAGTTATCCTGATCGTTCTCAGCCTCCTCTGGTACCTGCTGGCAGACCGCCTGACGCCGTACACGCAGCAAGCACGGGTGCAGGCCTTTGTCGTGCCGGTGGCCTCGGAAGTGTCCGGACGGGTGACGCAGGTGTTCGTGCGAAACAATCAGGATGTCAAATCGGGAGCGCTCCTTTTCGAGGTCGATCCCGAGCACTACAGGATCGCCGCTGATCGTGCCCGCGCCGACCTGGAGTCGATGCGCAGGCAGATCGGCGCCAGTACAGCCGGGATCGATTCGGCGCGGGCCTCGCTGCGTGCCGCCCAGGCCAACCAGGTCAAGGCGCGCCAGGATAGCGATCGACTCGGACGCCTCTACCAGGATGACCCGGGCACCATATCGCTGCGCCGCATCGAGCTGGCAAGGGCGAGCCTTGAACAGGCGATCAGTCAGGTGGCTGCGGCTCAGGCCGAGGTGCAACGCGCGCGCGAACAGGAAGGGGGCAGCGAGCAGGACAACGCCAAGTTGCAAAGCGCCGCCACCACGCTCGAAAAGGCCGAACTGGATCTGTCCAACACCAGGGTTCGAGCACGTTCGGCCGGTCTCATCACGGATCTTCGCACCGATGCGGGCCAGTTCGCCGCCGCCGGCAACCCCGTCATGACACTGATCACGATCCACGATATGTGGATCAGTGCGGAAATGACCGAGAACAATCTGGGCCGCGTCGAGCCCGGCACGCCGGTTGCCATCGCGTTGGACGCGCTGCCGGGCCAGGTATTCGAAGGCCGCGTGCGCAGCGTCGGTTATGGCGTCAGCGTTGGCCCAAACGCTCCGCCCGGCGGCCTGCCAACCGTGCAGAACAGCCGTGACTGGTTGCGCCCCGCCCAACGATTCCCGGTGATCGTCGAGTTCACTCAGGGTGAGTTGTCCGGGTTGCGCGGCGTCCGCGTTGGCGGGCAGGCCGAAGTCATGGCGTTCCCGACGCAGGGCAATCCGCTCAATCCGCTCGGGCGTCTATTCCTGTATCTGATGAGCTGGCTTTCCTATGTCTACTGACAGCGCCACGGCCGTTCAGCTCGCCCTGCGCGGTCAGCGTTCGCTGCGCCTCGCGAGCGGCACCGCGCTGTGCCTCGCGACGAGCTTCGGCCTGGACGTGCCGATCCCGATGATCGCCCCGGTGCTCTGCGTATTTCTCCTTAGCATGCTCAACCAGCCTCTCTCGCTCAAGGCTGGAGTGGGCCTGGCGCTGGTGGCGATGTTGACCACCGGCAGCGGCCTGATGCTCACCCCTTTGCTGCGCTACTACCCGTTCAGCGGTGTGCTACTGGTTGCCCTGGGTCTCTTCCTGACGTTCCGCCGTGGCCTGCGCGGCGGCAACAATCTGGTCGTCCTCTTCCTCGCCATTGGGTTGACCATGATTTCGGCGGCCGGCACGGCCAGTTTTGCGCTGGGCGTGCTGGTGATCGGCGCGCTAGTGAAAGGACTGCTCCTCGCGGTGCTGATGCACACCATCAGTCACTGGATGTTCCCCGAACCTGCCGGCGCGCCGGCGGCGCGTGCCGCACCGGTACTGCCGTACAACGAAGCCAGCTGGATGGCGCTACGCGCTACTGTCGTCGTATTACCCGCGTTTCTGCTGACACTCACCGATCCGGCAAGCTACATACCGATCCTCATGAAGGCGGTCAGCCTCGGCCGCCAGAGTTGCACGACTACGGCCCGCGGCGCCGCCCGTGAACTGCTCGGCTCGACTCTGCTCGGCGGCGCACTCGCCATCCTGTTCTGGTTCGCGCTCAGTCTGTTTGTGCATCTCTGGATGTTCTTCCTGTGGATGCTGCTGTTCGGCCTGTTGCTCGCACGCAAGCTGTATGCGCTCAATCCGACGCGCTATCCGCCGAGCTTCTGGCTCAACACGTTCGTTACCCTGATCATTCTGCTGGGTCAGTCGGTACAGGACAGTGTCGCAGGCAAAGACGTCTACACCGCTTTCGCGGTGCGCATGGGACTCTTTATCGCGGTCTCCCTCTATGCGTGCCTGGTGCTGCAACTTCTCGATCAACCACGCCGCGTGCCGCGGCAGTCCGGGGCCATTTAGTCGCCCAAACAGGAGAGTGTGTCATGACTACGTCAGACATCGAAGCCGAGGTTCCCGCCACGGGCGGATGGCGTTTCAAGCTTGGCATCGCTATCTTCGTCCTTGCGTTCGCGCTGTGGCTGATCCTGCCTCTGGCAGGCTCCATGGGAGCGTCCGCAGGACGCATCGCGGCACTGACGGGCACGATTTTTATCGCTAACAAGGTTCTGCTGGTGACCTGTATTGCGGTAATGGGGAAGGCCGGTTTTCAAAGTCTCAAGCAGATTATCTTTGGTCATGCGAAGCGCCTCGCGCCTAGCAAAACAGTTGGGCCGGTTCGTCACGCCATCGGCCTCGTGATGTTCTTTGTCCCACTCGTGTGGGCGTTACTCGAGTCGTACGTCGACAACTTCTGGCCAGGCCTTAGACCGAACATCTGGCAGTTGCAGGTGCTCGGTGATCTGGTGCTGATCGGGAGCTTCTTCGTGCTCGGCGGAGATTTCTGGACCAAGATCCACGGTCTTTTCCTCCGCACGGCATAGGTGGATGACCCTACCAGGTGTCGGCGATCGAACCAGACGACGGCCTTTGTGCCGTTCACGCCATGCGGTAAGCGGTGCGTGGGTGAACGTGTGAAAAGCGCGCGGGTACTCCGATTTCTGCTTCACGGGGGTTAAACATGAACATCGGCATATATGGGACCCTCGTCGCGGCTTCGCTGGTTCTGCTGCTCGGCAACCGCCTCGTCGCCTGGATTCCGGTGCTGCATACCTACACGATTCCCGAGCCGGTCGCCGGCGGCCTCGTCGTCGCGATGGTGCTGCTGGCGGTGCGCGTCGCGACACACACCGAGGTGCGCTTCGACACCTCGATGCAAGCGCCCATGATGCTGGCCTTTTTCGCGACCATCGGGCTGAATGCCAATCTCGCGAGCCTCAAACAGGGCGGGCCGCCACTGCTGCGTTTTCTCGGCGTGGTGATCGGCTTGCTGGTGCTGCAAAATGCGGTTGGAATCGGCCTCGCCTATGCGCTCGGCGTCGACCCGCTGCTGGGCTTGCTGGGCGGTTCGATCACGCTGTCGGGCGGCCATGGAACGGGCGCCGCATGGAGCAAGGTCTTCGCCGAACATCACGGACTGCAATCCGCCACCGAAGCCGCCATCGCGTGTGCGACGTTCGGTCTCGTGATGGGTGGCATCCTGGGCGGTCCGGTGGCACGCCTGTTGATGCGTCGCGCCGCGAAGCCAGACGCACAACAGGCTGCCATGCCGGCCGATCCCTCACTCGCCTTCGAGGAACCGAAAGCGGAACAACCCACCACGCCCGCTGCGTTCATCGTTACGCTGTCGCTGATCGCGATCAGCCTGGCCGTCGGCGAGGCATGCTCGAACCTGCTTGCGGGCACGGCTTTCGAATTGCCGAGTTTTGTCTGCGTGCTGTTTATTGGCGTGCTGCTAAGCAATGGACTCGCATTGGTGGGCAAGCCCGTAGCCGGGCACGCGGTCGCTCTGCTCGGCAATGTCAGCCTCGCGCTGTTTCTTGCCATGGCGCTGATGACCTTGAAGCTGTGGGATCTGGCGTTGCTGGCGTTGCCGGTCATTTCAATTCTTGCTGCGCAGACCGCGTTGATGGCGCTGTACGCGATCTTTGTGACCTTCCGCATAATGGGCCGTAACTACGACGCTGTGGTACTGGCAGCAGGCCATTGCGGCTTCGGTCTCGGAGCGACCCCGACCGCAATCGCCAACATGCAGGCGGTCACAAACCGCTTCGGCCACTCGCATCTGGCGTTTCTGATTGTGCCGATGGTTGGGGCATTCTTTATCGACATTGCCAATGCCATCGTCATCAAGGGATATCTCGCGCTACCGATCTTTCGTTGACCCGGGCCCTCTGACCATCGCATGGATAGATTCGGGCACGGGATTTTTCACCGACCGGCACCACGCCGCAATAATGCCGAAAAGAACCATTTCGATTGGCGCATTCTTGTCGGCCCCCGTTCTTATCGGAGGCCTTTTCATTTTTTCGCCATCCGCGAACGCACAAGAATTCTCTTTGCTCGCCGGCCCTCTTGTCAGTGACAGCGCGAACTCCTATTCATGGACCGCCAGTTATCGCGAGGGCCTTGGGCGCTACGCAGCATGGAGTTTTTCGTGGGTGAACGAAGGGCACATACCCGATCATCATCGTGACGGCACAACCGTTCAGATCTGGGGACGACTGCCTATCTGGAGCGATCGACTGGAATTGTCGGCGGGCGTTGGACCGTACCGCTATTTCGACACGACTGCGGCGCGAGCCGGCGGAGATTATTCGAATACCCATGGCTGGGGCGCATTGTGGAGCGTGCGCGCGGCCTGGTACTTCGACAGTCGCTGGATTGCCCAGATGCAACTGAACCATATCCAGGCGTTTGGCGGCCATGACACGACCGCTCTGCTATTCGGCGTGGGATACGAACTGGAAGGAAACGGCGAGCCTGGCCCACGACAGCGGCCCATCCCACGCACAACGAACGTCACAAAAAACGAAGTCACCGCGATGGTCGGCGAGACGATCCTGAACAGCAACGGCTCGGACTCGGCAGTCGCCGAAAGCGTGGAATACAGGCGCGGGTTATGGCGGTACGTCGATGTGACCGCTTCATACATTCATGAAGGTGGCCATATTCAATCGCGCCGGGATGGTGTCGCGGCGCAGCTTTGGGCCACGCGCGCCTTCTTCGGCGACCGTCTGACACTGTCCGCCGGTATCGGCCCGTACGTCGCGATCACGCAGAACGACGACCTGCCGCAGAACCGGACCGGCGACGGTCGCCTTTCGGCGCTTGTCTCAGTGTCGGCGAGTTATCGGATCGGCCAACGCTGGTTGACACGCGTGACGTGGAATCGCGTCGTCACACGCTACGATCGCGATACCGATCTGATTGAAGCCGGAGTCGGCTTGCGTTTTTAGGCGCGCGACGCGCTGCATGCGTGCCTCACCGACGAAAAAATCCGTAACGTCAGGAATTTGAAGTCTGTTACGCTGCGCCCTTTGCTACCGCTTGCATTGAACCCGATGGAAACCCCTTTCAACGATCGTGGCGTGTCGGTCACGCGTAACGCACTCTCGTCCGCCGGCCAGGTTTTTCCGCTGCGCGATATCGTCGACGTACAAGTCGTCACCGTGCACAAGAACAAAGTCTTGCCACGTGTAATCTCGCTCGTCGGCCTCATCGGCGCGATTGTCGGCGGGATATTCCGCTCGCCGCCCGGCATGGTGTGCGGCACGATGCTCGTGGTGGTCGGCTGGCTCACGTGGGCGACTCAGGACGTCACGCATCGCCTGATGGTGCAAACCGCCAATGGCGTGCGCGAAGCGCTCATGAGCACCGATCGCGAGTTCGTGGAACGCGTCGCCGCCGCCGTGCACGAGGCGAAGGCAGCACCTGCGGCGCCCCGGGCTTGAACGGGTGCCGTGTGCAAATGCGCGGCATCGCGCGTTAACACAAAATTGATTCGCGACGCGGCAGCTTTTGCGCTTTGTTGAGGCCCGCGCCGCTAGAGTGGCTGGGTGTCAACAACGCGCGCCGCCTCGCCGAATCGGCGCAACCATGATGCTCACGTCCGTAGCAACGTCTGAAACCTCCGCCCCGCGCGCACGCCGCGAATCCCGCCTTCCCCGCCGCACGCATGTCGTCGTTCCCCTCGTCATCATCGATGTCACCGTGCCCGGCACTTCGTCGGCAAATGGACGGCGCGCGTTGCATACCGCCCTCGGAGACGATCTGCGCCTTTACGTCGTCACCGTCGACCAGCGACACGAACGCGTCACCTTTCGTGTCGAAGTCACCTCGCGCTCGCTCGACGACGTGATCGACCTCCTGACGGCCACCCTCGACCGCGCCACGCTCGGCCGCGCGCAAACCACCGTGATCCGCCGCCCGCGCAACTATTGACATAGATCAATGCTTGCACGGGCAAGTAACTAGCCGCACCCAAACCTTGACACATTTTTGCAATTGCCCGCGGGTGGCCGTGTAGAGTCGCCGCTCCTGTTATCGCGTGTTCCCTCCCGCAGGCCCCAAAGCGTCCCGGTTTCTCCGCCCACGCCGCGGCAATCCAGTGAGATTGCCGCCAGTGCTGTCCTGACTGTCCAATTTGCAGCTCACGATGCATCGCCTTCGCCAGGGACCCGCCCTTTTGCAAAGCGTGATCTTATGTTCCTGTCGTCTTTCGATGCCGCGTGCCGGCGTTTTCATCATGGTGTTCGTCATTCAGCCACGGCCACCTTGCTTGCCACCGGCGCGCTCGTTGCGCTGACAGGCTGCTCCACCACCTTCCCCACTCCCACGCCGCCGGCCCCCAATGCCGCGCTGATCAACGGCGGCAACGACGGCCTGCTGATTCCGCTGCACGTGGAACGTGCCGACGAAGATCATGCGCGCCTCGGCCTGCCGGTCCAGCTCGACGGCAAGGCGGTTTACATGGCGCTCGACACGGGAACGCAAGGCGCGCGGGTATTGAAATCGGTGCTGCCGGGTTCGAACTATGCGAGCGCCGGCGGCGTGACGTCGTTGTCATTCGCGAACGGCGTGGAGATTCTTGGCTCAGCCGTCAAGGTGCCGCTTAGCCTCGCCGGCACCACGCCAACGCCGGTCGCCGCGCAAGCGGTGGACGTCGTGCGCTGCCTGCCGAACGCGCGGCGCTGTGCCGGGATGGACGGCTATACCGGTGAATTCGGCTGGGCGTTCTCCGGTATTTTCGGAGTCGGCGCCGGGCGGCCGGACGACAACGTCTACACGCAACCACTGCGCGCGTTGCCCGGCAACATCGGCCAACGTTATCTGGTGCACTCGAACTTCGCGAAGCCGTACATGGTGCTGAGCCCGTCGAGCGCCGTCACGAAAGACTACACAATGGTGCCGATGACGGTGCTGAAAGACGGCACGGCACAATGGCCGCGGGGCTGCGTGAATGTCGGCAACAAGATGACCTTCTGCGCGCCGCTGGAGTTCGCGACCGGCAGCACCGGCATGATCCGCATCGAAACGGACAAAGCCCCCAACTGGACCGGTGACGGCGATGTCGGCAATGTGCTCGATCAGGGCAACTATGAGGCAGCGATCGGCACGGGCCCATGGGTGCACCGTTACGAGGCCGCTCAGGTGACGATCGTCAAGGCCAGGCCGGATGCTAACCGCATCGTGGTCGGTTTGATGGCGATGCAGAACATCGACATCCTGTTCGACTTCCCGCGCGGACAATTCGGTTTGCACGCGGCGAAAGAGAGCGAACGATTCGCTCCCTGATGTTCACCAGCGGATAGAAAAAAGGCCGTGCGAATCAATCTCGCACGGCCTTTTTATCTGAGCAGACGCCCTACACGAACGCGCCTGCGTCAGTCCATGCTGAGCGGATTTACGTGCCAGATGTTGCGCGCATATTCGCCGATGGTGCGGTCCGAAGAAAACTGCCCCATGCCCGCGACGTTCTCGATCGCACTCTCGGCCCACGCGCGCTTGTCGACGAAACGCGCGTCCACCTCATCCTGCGCTTTTGCAAACGCGGCGAAATCGGCGAGCACCATATAGTGATCGCCCCAATCCACCAACGTATGGAAAATGTCAGAGAAACGCAGCGGATCGTCAGGCGAGAAGAAGCCCGTGCGAATCTGGTCGAGCGCCATGCGCAGTTCCGCATTCTCCTCGTACACCTGGCGCGGCCGGTAGCCGGTGGCACGCAGGCTGTCCACTTCGTCGGCGGTATGGCCGAAGATGAAAATGTTCTCGCGCCCCACTGCGTCGCAGATCTCGATGTTCGCGCCGTCCATCGTGCCGATCGTCAACGCGCCGTTCAACGCGAGCTTCATGTTGCCGGTGCCTGACGCTTCAGTGCCGGCCATCGAAATCTGCTCGGACAGATCGGCAGCCGGAATGATCAACTCGGCCACGCTCACGCCGTAGTTCGGCACGAACACCACCTTGAGACGATCGCCCACCAACGGATCGTGATTGACTTTCTCGCTGACGTCGCCGATCAGCTTGATGATCGTTTTCGCCATGCGATACGCGGACGCGGCCTTGCCGGCGAACATCACCACACGCGGCACCCAGTCACGCTCCGGATTCGCGCGTATCTGGTTGTAGCGCACGATCACGTGCAGCACGTTCAGCAACTGCCGCTTGTATTCGTGAATGCGCTTGACCTGCAGGTCGAACAACGCGTCGGGATCGAAGTGCAGTTTCGTGTGATGCGCGAGCCGCTGCACGAGGCGCAGTTTGTTCTGCCGCTTCGCTTCGCGGAAAGCGTCGATGAACCCGCTGTCGTTGCGCAGACTGCGCAGTTGTTCCAGCTCGAGCAGATTGCTGCGCCAATCCTTGCCGATCCGCTGATCGATCAGCGATGACAGCGACGGATTCGCCTGCGCGAGCCAGCGCCGCGGCGTGATGCCGTTAGTCACGTTGGTGAAGCGATCCGGATAGATGCGCGCGAAGTCGGCGAAAATATCGCGCACCATCAATTGCGAGTGCAGCTTGGATACGCCATTCACCTTATGACTCGCGACGATCGCCAGATACGCCATCCGTACCCGCCGCTGCCCGTATTCGTCGACGAGCGAAATGCGGCGGATCATCTCGGCGTCATGGCCCGATTGCTCGCTGACATGCTTGAGAAAGCCGGCATTAATCTCGAAGATGATCTCCAGATGCCTCGGCAGCAGGCGCGCGAGCATCTCGACGTCCCACGTTTCGAGCGCTTCGGGCATCAGCGTGTGATTCGTGTACGAGAAGATCTTCGTGACGTGCTGCCAGGCCTTGTCCCACGGCTGATGATGCACATCCACCAGCAAACGCATCAGCTCCGGAATCGCCAGCACCGGATGCGTATCGTTCAGATGCACCGCGACCTTCTCGGAGAAGCGGCCGAACGTGCTGTGCGTGCGCTGATAGCGGCGAATCAGATCCTGCATCGTCGCTGAGACAAAGAAGTATTCCTGGCGCAGCCGCAATTCGCGGCCGGCCGGCGTCGAATCGTCCGGATAGAGCAGCCGCGATACGTTCTCCGACATGTTCTTGGTGTCCACCGCGTTGCGGTAATCGCCGCGGTTGAACGCGCCGAGGTCGAGTTCTTCGGTGGCGCGCGCGGACCACAGGCGCAGCGTGTTCGTCGCACTGGTCGCGTAACCCGGAATCACCGTGTCGTAGGCCGTGGCGTTGACATGCTGGGTGTCGATCCACTCGACGTGCTCGCCACGCTGCACCGTGCGGCCGCCGAAATGCACCATGTACTTGATCTCGGGCCGCGGAAACTCCCACGGATTGCCCGCGCGCAGCCAGTAGTCCGGCGCCTCGACCTGCTCGCCGTCGACGATCTCCTGGCGAAACATGCCGTATTCGTAACGGATACCGTAGCCGAAGCCCGGAATGCCGAGCGTGGCCATCGAATCGAGAAAACAGGCCGCGAGCCGGCCGAGGCCGCCGTTGCCAAGGGCTGCATCCGGCTCGATATTGACCAGCATCTCCATGTCGACGCCGAGACTCGCGAGCGCTTCCTTCATCTGATCGTGGATGCCGAGCGCAAGCAAGGCGTTCGTAAACGTGCGGCCGATCAGGAACTCCATCGACAGGTAGTAGACGCGTTTGACGTCCTGTTCGTACTGCAGGCGCGTGGTCTTCATCCAGCGCGCGACCAGCCGGTCGCGCACGGCGAGCGCCGCGGCGTGCAGCCAGTCATGCGGGTGAGCGGTGACGGCGTCCTTGCCGACGCCGTACATCATGCGATTGGAAATTGAGCGCCGTAGCGCGTCGACGGTACTGTTGAGCTGGTCGAATTCCAGATCGACGGCTGTCATCGAAGCCTCCGGGGAAAAAACGACGCGACATACGCAAACCGCATAGAGGACGGACGGGAGGCGCGTGCCGGTCAGGCGGGTGAACAAACAGAGTACGACATTTTACGGCCCGCGGACACTCGCGAGCACGAGCGGGTGCTCACGCACATGCCATGCCCGCCGATACGCGGCGCCTGACTGGTTTTGCGCACGTGCGCGGTGCAAGCGGCGAGTTCGCGGCACTGTGCGCGTGCATCGGCTCGCCAAACAGGCAAACGTTGGCGAACGTTGAAAGCCGCCTGCATGGAAGAGGCAGCTCGATTATTTTTCCGGCGTGTGACTTGCCGGTGACTGCTTCGACAGGTTCGATGCGTGATCAAATCGAAGCACCTCATCTGCTGAGCCGCTATGCCGAAGTGGTCTGTGACAACGTGGCCGCGTGCCGGTTCGAAGACGGGGGACGGACTTGACCGTTAGTTGCATTAGGACGTTTAACCCGGCGCCCTCGCCCTGCTGCCCGCCCAGCACGATTTCCAGGTCTCTGTAACAATCGCACCATTCGCCGCGCGAGCCACCCTGAGCGCCGGGCTCAGGCCGCGTCCGTTTCACGCCACGCAACCCTGCCGCTTGCGCGCCGCGCTGTCCCTGCGACGCGTCCGGCGCTTCGGCATGCATAACCGACGAACCCGCCTTGTCCGACAAACCCAGCGCCACCCACTCCTTGCCCGCAGACGGCCCGATGTCCGCCGCCAACCGCCGCGCGATGATCGCGATCATGCTCGCGGTCGCGCTCGCCACGATCGATACCGCGATCGCCAACACCGCGCTGCCTGCCATGGCGGCGGATCTGCACGCCGCGCCGGCGGCGTCGGTGTGGATCATCAACGCCTACCAGCTCTCGATGGTCGCGACGCTGCTGCCGCTGGCCGCGCTCGGCGACATCCTTGGGCATCGCAGGATTTATATCAGCGGGATTGCGCTGTTCACGCTGGCCTCGCTCGCCTGTGCGCTCGCGCCGACGCTGCCGGTGCTCACCGCCGCACGCGTGGTGCAAGGCCTCGGGGCAGCCGGGATCATGAGCGTCAACACCGCGCTGATCCGCTATCTGCATCCGCCGCACCGGCTCGGACGAGCCCTCGGCATCAACGCACTGGTCGTCGGCGTATCGTTCGCGATCGGGCCGACGGCGGCGTCGCTGATCCTGTCGGTTGGCACATGGCCCTGGCTGTTCGCGGTCAATGTGCCGCTCGGTCTGCTGGCGCTGACCTTCGCGTGGCCCGCGCTGCCGCATACCGAGCGCGGCCAGCACAACTTCGACCCGATTGCAGCGCTTCTCAATGTGATCACCTTTGCCACGCTGGTTTTCGCGCTCGGCGAAGCTGCTCAGCGCGCTTCGGCGCAACTCGTGCTGAGCGCGGCGGCGATCGCCGTGGTGTTCGGGCTGTTGCTGATTCGCCGTGAAGCGGGTCATCCGGCGCCGATGCTGCCCGTCGATCTGTTCAAGCGGCCGGTGTTTGCGTTGTCGGCGGTGACCGCCGTGTGCTCGTTCGCCGCGCAAGGGCTGGCGTTCGTGTCGCTGCCGTTTTACTTCGAAGATGTGCTGCATCGCAGCCAGGTCGAGACCGGTTTTCTGATGACGCCGTGGCCTGTGGTCGTCGCGTTGGCCGCGCCGCTGGCAGGCACACTGTCCGACCACTATCCGCCGGGCTTGCTCGGTGCGATCGGCCTTGCTGTGATGTCGGCGGGGATGGCGTCGCTGGCGTTGTTGCCGGCGCACCCGCACGTGCTCGACATCGGCATCCGGATGGCGGTGTGCGGCGCCGGCTTCGGCTTCTTCCAGTCGCCCAACCTGAAGGCATTGATGGCGAGCGCGCCGCCCGAGCGCAGCGGCGGCGCGAGCGGCATCGTCGCGACGGCCCGGCTGCTCGGGCAGACCACCGGCGCCGCGCTGGTCGCGCTGAGCTTCGGCATCGCCGGCCGGCATGGACCGACACTCGCGCTCGGCGCCGGCGCCTTCTTTGCCGGTGCGGCGAGCCTCGCTAGCGGACTGCGGCTGTTCGCGCCGTCGCATCGCGCGGGCGCGCAGGCGGAGGCGTCGGCGAAATAAATAAAGCCATTCCGCTCGATCAACGCGCGGCGAAATACCCCTTCACCGCGGCGAGAAACGTATCGATATCCGCACGCGACACATCCTTGTGCGTGACGAATCGCGACGCGTACAGCATCTGCGTGAGGATGCCACGCTCCTTAAGCCACGCTTCGAGCGCCGCGCAATCCTGCTGCGGAAACTGCGCGAACACCATGTTGGTCGCGATCGACTGCACCTTGACCTGGTCGATCGCCTCCAGACCGGCCGCCAGATGCGCCGCGTTCGCGTGGTCGTCGGCGAGACGTTCGACGTTGTGATCCAGCGCGTACAGGCAAGCCGCCGCCAGCACGCCGGCCTGGCGCATTCCGCCGCCCAGCACCTTGCGCCAGCGATGCGCCACATCGATCAGCGCCTGGCTGCCAACCAATACCGAACCGACCGGGGCGCCCAGGCCCTTCGAAAAACAGATCGAGACCGAATCGAACGGCGCGCACAGCGCGGCCACCGGCTTGCCCGAGGCAACCGCCGCGTTATAGACGCGCGCGCCGTCGAGGTGAGTGGATAGGCCGCGCTGACGCGCCAGCTGCACGGCCTCCTCGACATAGCCCGCCGGCAATACCTTGCCGCCGATGCTGTTTTCCAGCGCCAGCAGCCGCGTGCGCGCGAAGTGGTCGTCGATCGGTTTGATTGCCGCGGCGATCTTCTCGAGCGGGATCGAACCGTCGGCGGCATTTTCGAGCGGCTGCGGCTGGATGCTGCCGAGCACCGCCGCGCCGCCGCCTTCGTACTTATAGGTGTGCGCCAATTGGCCGACGATGTATTCGTCGCCGCGCGCGCAGTGCGCCATCAACGCCGCCAGATTGCTCTGCGTGCCGCTCGGGAAGAACAGGCCGGCTTCCTTGCCGGCGCGCTCCGCGACCGTTGCTTGCAGACGCAGCACGGTTGGGTCGTCGCCCCAGACGTCGTCGCCTACTTCGGCGGCCGACATGGCCGCGAGCATGGCGGAGGTCGGACGGGTTACGGTATCGCTGCGCAAATCGATCATGGTGAGAGCCTTTGTGTCCCTGTTGTGACAATGCAAGACAGCCTGTGGCAACCGGTTCGCGTGCCGCGTCATCTGCTTCGATGGACGGGGGGCGCTCCGGCTGATGAGTCCCACATTTTGCGGTGTGCTCCGTGCTTTGTCATTGGTGCGATGCAGCATCGTGCCCCGCTGACGCTCCATCAATTCAGCAATTCTTTGATCGTCACTTTGGGACGAGGCCAGAACGCGGTCTTCGATCGCGGGCGGCATAGGGTAGAACGCCATAAATGTCAGGCATAGCGGCTGCCGGTAATTGCCGTGCTTTTCATGCCCTGCCACGGGTACTTATCTTGCTGCTGCACTCACGACTCATACTCGCCTCCCCAGCCATGTTCCTGTGGCCACGCGTGAGCTATGCGTGATATTTGCAACCGGTGCGAAAAATCGATCGAACGCCGAGGTGAGCGGCCTATCGCCCACTCAGCGATTTCAGGAGCGCAACATTACCTACCGTCACGACAGTGCTCGAGGTGAAACCGCCGCACACTCCTGGGCAGCCGATATTGGGCCGGGCGTGATCTCCACCGCAGCCGACAACGACCCAAGCGGTATCGCCACCTATTCGCTTGCGGGGGCGCAGTTCGGCTACGACCTGCTGTGGACGTGTGTGCTGTCCTATCCGCTGATCGTCGCCTTGCAGCTCGTATCAGCGCGTATCGCGCGTCTGACAGGCAAGGGATTGACGACCAACATGCGAGAGCATTACTCGCGCATCTGGTTCTTCCTCGCGGTTGCACGCTTCCTGATCGCCAACACCTTCAATATTGCCGCCGATGTCGTCGCGATGGGTGTGGCTGCCCAACTGCTGTGGCACGGCTCGGTGCCCGTCTTCGCAGCAGTGTTCCTGGTGCTCTGCGCCGCGCTGCAGTGGTTCGTTCCTTATCCGAAGTACGCGCGCGTGCTGCGATGGCTGGCGCTGTCGCTATTCGCTTACGTCGTCGTCGACATCGCACTCCATCTTCCCTGGTCGACAATCGCGATCAGCGCACTGATACCTCACGTGACCTGGTCCGTGCATTACCTGGAGATGCTCCTCGCGGTACTCGGCACGACCATCAGCCCGTACCTGCTCTATTCGCAGGCCGAACAGCAGGTAGAAGCGCAGCGCCCTGATCAACGGACCCATGTCGATCGCTCAGCAAACGGGTCGCGCCACGAAGGCTTCCGAAGCTTGCGCGCCGGCACACTGATTCGAACCGCAATGTCCAATGCCGTTGCGCTATCCATCATGATCGCCGCGGCAGCAAGCCTCCATGAAGTAGGCGGGGCTGTCGACACGAGCGCCTCCCTCGCGGGCGCGCTTGCGCCGATCGCGGGCCAGTTCGCTTCGCACCTGTTGGGGCTGGCGTTGCTCAGCAGCGCATTGCTGGCGTTACCGCCGCTTGCCGGTTCCGCGGCACACGCCGTCGCGAGTGGGTTGAACTGGCATAACGACGCCTCCAATGACCGGCGCATCGCCTACACGCACATTGCAGTCGTAGCACTAGGGGGTGCGATTGGCGTCGCGCTGGCGGCAATGCGATTCGACCCGCTGCGCATTCTGTACTGGAGCGCGGTGCTCAATGGGACGACCGCGACGCCCGTGATGGTGCTGCTGGTGCTGCTCAGCACAAGGCACTCGTCGGTCGGCGATCTGAGTTCACACTGGACGTTGCGCGTGCTGGCCTGGCTGGCAACCGTCGGCATGGGCGCCGCCGTTGCTGCACGCTATGCGTGTGGATGGCTGAGTTGACGCTCGATGCGTTGGCGCTCCACGGCACGGCGAGAAACGGCATGAAGGAAAACCGCATAAAGGCTCATGCAGCGTCTTTTACTGTCGCAACACGCTAAAGATTCGTCAACACTTGCACGGCACCCGCGTCGGCCTGCGCGACGCAAACCTCGTCGCGGACATTTGCGTCGAACGCGTCCTCATTCTCCGGCGCGCTGATGGGCGGCTTCGCAAGCGGCAGACGCACCACGAATTCCGACCCGGTCCCCGGACCTTCGGAGAAGGCCTCGACCGTGCCCCCGCAACTGACAACGATGTCACGAACCACCGACAAGCCAAGCCCAAGACCTTCGACACCCAGCGCACGCCCTTCGAGACCGCGCGCATAGAGCTTGAAGATCGTTTTCAGTTCGCGCGACGTGATTCCGATGCCGTTATCACGCACGCTGATATAGCAGGAGCATCCCGCACGAGCCGCCGTCACCGAGACCGCATCCGTTGGAGAGGAATATTTGAGCGCGTTCACCATGACGTTGACGAACACCTGCGTCAGCTTGCAGAAGTCGCCCCGCACGAGGATCGGCGTAACGCTTTTCGCCAGATTGATCGGCAAATGCCCGGGGACCCCCGCTTGCGCTACCTGAATGCAATGCGCGAGCAGGTCGTCGACGTCGACGTGTCCCGACTGCGCTGGCCGCGCGTCCACCACGAGCTCGCCCTCCGATTCCAGCGAGTTCGCGCACGGAATATGAGCCGGTGCCATCAATTGCTGAGCCAACTGCCCCAGCAGGCTGGCTTGCCGTGACAGCACCAGCGCATACCGCGTGAGCTGTTCGTCGTGCCCATATTGGGTATTCAGCAAACGCGCAAGCAGGCCTAGCGGCGTAATCGCATTGCGGATCTCATGGCCGATCATCGGCCCGACGGCGAACTGATGTGTGGCCTCAATGGAGGACTCGCTGAGCACTGTGGTCTGCCGCGTTTCACCGCTGACCTGCTGCGGTTCAACTGAGGGTATCGCCCGCCGTCCAACTTTCGATGCGGTCCGGTCCACGAATTCAGCAGGCGAAGGCGCAACCGCCGCATCGTGCAGACGTTCGATCTCGCGGGTCTGGGCGGCGCGCAAGCCCTGTACGCAGTAAGTGCACAAGCCGACGATCGGGCTCGCGGCGAGCTTATGCTTCAACGTCGCTTCATAGTCGAGCAGTGCCGCCCAATCGGTATTCTCGTTGCACACAGCGTCGCCGGCAACGCGTAGACCTTCGAAGCCGCGTCCGAGTGCATCGTTGATTGCCGCCGACCATAAGCCCACCGTGGCACTGCCGTTGAAGCCGGTGCGAGACGGCGCATAGAGCTGCGCGCCATCGAGAATCTGCAACTGACCGGAGTCGATATATTCGGTGAGTGCGGGCATTGCCCGCGTGAGCATATGACGGGCTTTGTCCGGACCCAGCAACGCGGGCGCGACCCATACGCCGACTTCGCGCTGAGCGAGTCCGGCCTGGAGGAAATTCGCTGTCACGCTAAGTAATTCGTTGCGCGTCTCATAGAAATGACAAAGATGGGTGCCCCAGGAAATGGGCCCAAGTGAAGCAATTCCGCTTTTACGATTTCCGGTGGTCATCGTTTCCCTAAAAATACGTGGGCCAAGAACCACTGCCGCGCGGTTCGACAGAATCGACAGCGCTTTCGAAAAAATAAAAAATGTCACCCCAGCTGGCGCGCATGTCCGGCAGTCCTGACTGAAACCAGGAAGCAGAATAGTCACGCCGGATCGGTTATACGAGAGTCACAAGGAAAATAAAGTACGGGCACTTTTGAAAGAATAGTCGTTTTCCCTAGCCGATTCTTCAGCGTTGCAGTCGCGCATTCGTCATACGCATGTCGCAATGTGCGTGGTTGGCTTGAATGCTGACGTATTGCCAACGCCCTTGTGTTGCGCGTTCAGCTCAGGGGACGCGAAAGAGTGATGTCGGCGCTGACGATTACAGCTTGCAATATAGCGGAACGGGATTTGCGGGACACGTCGGATGTGTGCAACCGGCGGCGCGAGATGGCGCGGCCAAATCGTTCAGCCGTTGCCGCTTAAATCGCACTCAAGGAGAGAGCATGTCCGAGACCGTTGGCGACTTCATCATCGAGCGGCTTCACGCCTGGGGCGTGCGCCGCATTTACGGCTATCCCGGCGACGGTATCAATGGGGTCTTCGGCGCCCTCAACCGTGCCCAGACCAAGGCAAGGAAACAGCAGAAAGACCAGGATCATCCCACCCGTCCCATCGAATTCGTCCAGGTCCGTCACGAGGAAATGGCCGCCTTCATGGCCGCCGCCCATGCCAAATTCACCGGCGAACTCGGGGTTTGCATCGCCACCTCGGGCCCCGGCGCGTCGCATCTGATCACCGGCCTTTACGACGCGCGAATGGATCACATGCCGGTTCTCGCCATCGCAGGGCAGCAAGCCCGGGCGGCGCTCGGCGGCCACTATCAGCAGGAACTCGACCTGGTCTCCCTGTTCAAGGACGTCGCCGGTGCCTTCGTCGAGCAGGCCAGTGTGCCGGCTCAAGTCCGCCATCTGGTCGACCGTGCGGTTCGTACCGCGCTCGCCGAGCGCAAAGTCACCGCGATCATCCTGCCTAACGATCTGCAGGACCTGCCCTATGAAGCACCCGGCCGCAAACACGGCACGTTGCACTCGGGTGTCGGCTATCGCGCGCCGCGTCTCGTGCCGTATCCCGACGACCTTCAGCAAGCCGCCGACGTCCTCAATGCCGGCAAGAAAGTCGCGATCCTCGTGGGGGCAGGCGCATTGCACGCCACTGACGACGTGATCGCCGTCGCCGAAAAGCTCGGCGCGGGCGTCGCCAAAGCACTGCTCGGCAAAGCCGCGCTGCCCGACGATTTGCCTTGGGTCACGGGCTCGATCGGCCTGCTCGGCACCAAACCCAGTTACGACCTGATGAGCGAGTGCGACACGCTGCTGATGATCGGCTCGGGCTTTCCCTATGCTGAATTTTTGCCGAAGGAAGGCGCGGCGCGTGGCGTGCAGATCGACATCAAGGCGGACATGCTGAGCCTGCGTTATCCGATGGAAGTGAATCTGGTCGGCGATAGCGTCGAAACCTTACGCGCGCTGCTGCCGCTTCTTGAAGAAAAAAAGGACCGCGGCTGGCGCAAGAAGATCGAAGGCTGGACCGCGGACTGGTGGAAAACGCTCGACAAGCGCGCGCACGAAGCCGGCAAGGATGCGGTCAATCCGCAGCGCACAGTATGGGAACTGTCCAAGCGCATTCCCGCCGACGCGATCGTGACGAGCGACTCCGGCTCGGTCGCGAACTGGTACGCGCGCGATCTGAAAGTGCAACGCGGCATGATGTGTTCGCTATCGGGCGGTCTTGCGTCGATGGGCGCGGCCGTGCCTTATGCGATCGCGGCGAAATTCGCCTACCCTGAACGGCCCGTGATCGCGCTGGTCGGCGACGGCGCGATGCAAATGAACAACATGGCCGAACTGATCACGGTCTCGAAGTACTGGCAAGGCTGGACTGATCCGCGCTGGATCTGCATGGTGCTGAACAACGGCGACCTCAATCAGGTGACATGGGAACAGCGCGCGATGGAAGGCGATCCGAAGTTCGAGGCCTCGCAGAACATTCCGTCGGTGCCGTATCACAAGTTCGCGGAAATGATCGGCCTGAAAGGCATTTACGTCGACGACGCCGAACAGATGGGCGCCGCCTGGGACGAAGCCTTCGCGGCGGATCGGCCGGTGGTCATCGAAGTCAAGGCCGATCCGAATATCGCGCCGCTGCCGCCGCATATCACGCTCGCGCAGGCCAAGGCCTTTGCGTCGACGCTGATGAAGGGCGATCCAGATCAAGGCAATGTAATCGTCGAAACGGCCAAACAGGTGCTCGGCGCGGTACTGCCCGGCCATCACGACAAATAGAGCGCGTTACGGCGCCTGGCGCCAGCCTCAGTGGAGGTCAGGGATGAACGCGATGGCACTGACAGTCAGTTGGCTGGACGTAGCAGTTCGCCTTGCGGTCGCGTTGGCAGCCGGCGTGGTGATCGGACTGAATCGCGGCGAGTCCGGCAAGGCGGCAGGCCTACGTACGACACTGCTGGTTTGCCTTGCCGCCTGCATCGCGATGCTTCAGGTCAACGTGCTGCTGCCGCAGGCCGGCAAACCCGAAGGCTCTTTCGTGGAGCTCGACCTGATGCGCCTGCCGCTCGGCATTCTGTCCGGAGTTGGGTTCATCGGCGCCGGGGCGATTCTGCGCAAGGACGGCCTGGTCACGGGCGTCACGACCGCTGCAACACTATGGTTTGTGACCGTGATCGGTTTGTGCGCCGGCGGCGATGGATGAGGGTTCGAATCCAACCTTCCTCAAGTCGCGATCATCTGGAATCACCCACCCGACTTCGGCAGCCACGCAAGCGGATCGACCGGCTGGCCGTTCTGACGCACTTCGAACTGGATCGATGCCACGCCGCGGCTATCCACCCCGACTTCGCCGATGGTTTGCCCTTGCGCGACAGCATCGCCTTCCTTGACCAGCAGCGTGCTGTTCTGCCCGTAGGCGGTGATCAGCGAGTCGTCGTGCTTGATGATGATGAGCGGCCCGTATGCCTCGATACCCGTGCCCGCATAGACCACCCGGCCGGTGGCGGCGGCCTTGACCGGATCGCCCGGATGGCCGCCGATCACGATGCCGTTCGACTTGCCGGGCGCGAAGGCTTTCAGCACGGGACCGCGCAGCGGCCACAACAGCACGCCTTGCTGCGGAACAGCGGCCGCGCCGGTCGCGCCGGGCGTCGTGACCGAACCATTCTGACCGGCAACATTGACCGGCGGTGTCACCACACTACCCGACGCCATCGGCGGCGCCACCCGCAGCACCTGCCCCGGATTGACCGCGGAATTAGCCGCGAGGCCGTTCCACGCCGCAATCTCCTGCGGCCTACGGCCATACGCCGACGCGATGCCCGCCAGCGTGTCACCCTGATTGGCGCGGTAGTAGCCGGCCGGCACAGGGACCGTGGTGAGGGTAGTTGGCTGGGACGGCGCGCCACTGTAGAACGGGGTGCTTTCCCACGGCATCGACGTACAGCCGGTGACCAACACGCCGAAGGTGGCCGCGATCAGCAGCCGGCTCGCCGTGAATTGCCATTGTCTTGTCATGTGATTTCCTCGACACGTTGATTCAATCGGTTTCAACCAGCCCCAAGCATTTGCCGTGCCGCCCGGCTCGACTCGGCTTCCGTGACACGACACGCTCACCGCGGCGCGCATCCATTATGCCGTCGTGCGCGTCGGCACAGGCTTCGGCACCGCATGGGCTACTGAGCCCTCAGACACTGCCCGCGGCCTCGATCACCAGAATGCGCGCAACGCCGATTGGATGCGCGACATGTTCGGTGCCCACCGACGCGTAGAACACATCGCCCGTTTCCAGAATGGCCGACTGTTCGACGCCGTCTTCGCGGTAGCGCATCTCCACGCGGCCGTCGAGCACGGCAAACACTTCCTCGCCGTCGTTGACATGCCATTTATAAGGCTGGTCGGTCCAATGCAGACGCGTCGTTATGCCGCGTATGTTGGCGATATCAAGCGCGCCCCATGGACGCGTTGCGGTGAAGCTCTTGCTGCGGATGATCTTCATGATGAGTAGCGGGTTGAGAAGCAGACGCTGTCTGCGCGTGATCCGTGCCGCATACCGAAGCGCCCGGCCCGGCGGGAGCACGCGTTCCGACTGGCCCCATTATAGGTGTTGCAACGCTCACGTCCGCTAGCGCGAGGCCGCAATGCACATTCGTGTGATCATTGAATCCTTTCGACCCTCGCCTATACTCAGTCAAGCTGCCGCGACGCACCGTATGCAAACGCCTGAATCCTGCGAGGAGTTGGGGATGAACAAAGCCACCTTTCTGGCCGTGCAACTCAACGTCGACGATGTGGCGGCGTCGCCCGGGTTGGTCGAGTTGCTGAACACACATCTGGTTTTCGCGGCAGACGTCGCCGAAGCCGCCGACGCGCTGGTGCAACTGGCCAGCATTGCGGGTTTGTCGAGCGGCGTCGAAGCCAGCGTCGAGATTCCCGCCGTCGCGATCGAACGGCTGCGCGAGGCGCTCGACAACCTCAGCGGTTACGACGAATCCTGGTTGCTGGCCCTCGAACCCAGCCGCGCGCTGTTCGACGAAATAGGCCGCCGGCATCGAACCCTGCATTAGCCCTGCATTAGCGCTGCGCTTCGCGGGAAACGCATCCGCACTGCCGCGCACCCCGGCGCTCATCCGCAAGCGCCGCCGGTCCGCCACGTTTCGCTCACCGTTCGACTGACGGCCAACCCGGGCCGTAAACGACAAAACGCCGCCCGGCAATCCGGTCGGCGTTTTTTAAATTCGCCGCCTACTACAAGGCGGCGTTTCCATCAGCTTCGGCGAATTAGTTGCCGAAGTAGACCGAGTTGCGGTCGGTGCTGCTCACCGGGCGGCCGGCTTGCGAGCTGCCGGCAATCGGTGCGCCGTAGCCGCTATTCACAGCTTGAGCCGTACCGTTCTGTGCATCGACACGTGCTTGCGCGGCCTGGATGTTGGCCGGGTAGTCGAAATGGTCGCCGACCGGGTTGTAGCCCGCCTTTTCGAGTTGCACCAGTTGAGCGCGCACTTCGGCGCGGGTAACCGGCTGGTTCGATTGAGCAAACGAAGCAACAGGAGCGACGAGAGCCGCGGCAACGACAACTGCAGAGATAAGAGCTTTCATGATGTAAACCTCCAGAACTTGTTTTTTCATCCGCTTTAGGACGTGTGGTCCGTAGCGCTTAAGTAGAAGTTTAGGAGCGTTGGCATCTAGGGGAAACCCCTAAATCGATGAAACTCTATTTCGAATTTCGCAATAGTAGGAGGGCTACCGGGCCGCCACGCCCACTGCTCAAGATCATTTGGCAACAATTCTCTGTCTCGATTTCAATCGCCGATGCGGCCGGCGCGCGTTACGGCAAGTGCACGCCGGGCCACGATTCAAACGCTCAGCTCCAGTTCGCGTGGAAGCTGCCCGGCTTGTCGATACGTTCGAACGTATGCGCGCCGAAGAAATCGCGCTGGGCCTGCACCAGATTCGCCGGCAGGCGTTCCGAACGATACGCGTCGAAATACGCCACCGCCGACGCGAACGCCGGAACCGGCACGCCCGCGTTGATGGCTGCAATCACGACCTCGCGCAACGCCGACTGATAGTTCTTCGCGATGTCGCGGAAGTAAGGATCGAGCAGCAGATTGGCGATGGCCTTGTCTTTCGTATAGGCGTCCGTGATCTTCTGCAGGAAGCGGGCGCGGATGATACAGCCGGCGCGGAAAATCTTCGCGATCGTGCCGTAGTCCAGATCCCACTTGTATTCTTCCGACGCCGCGCGCAGTTGCGCGAAACCTTGCGCGTACGAAATCACCTTGCTGAAGTACAGCGCGCGGCGCACTGACTCGATGAACGCGTCACGCTCGGCGCCGAGCGGCTTCGCCGTCGGGCCTTCCAGCACCTTGCTGGCGGCCACGCGTTGCGTTTTCAGCGACGACAGCACGCGCGCGAACACGGCTTCCGTGATCAGCGGCAGCGGCGCGCCGAGGTCGAGCGCGTTCTGGCTGGTCCACTTGCCCGTGCCCTTCTGCGCGGCGCGATCGAGGATCACGTCGACCAGGTCCTTGCCGGTTTCCTCGTCTTTCTTGCCGAAAATCTTCGAGGTGATTTCGATCAGATAGCTGTCGAGTTCACCCTGATTCCATTCCGTGTAGACCTTGCCCAATTCTTCGTTCGACAGGCCGACGACCTGCTTGAGCACTGCGTAGCTCTCGGCGATGAGCTGCATATCGCCGTATTCGATGCCGTTGTGCACCATCTTCACGAAGTGGCCCGCGCCGTCCGGTCCCATGTAGGCCACGCACGGTTCGCCGTCCGGCGCCTTGGCGGCGATTTCGGTGAGGATCGGCGCGACCAGGTCATAGGCGTCGCGCTGGCCGCCCGGCATGATCGACGGCCCTTTCAGTGCGCCTTCTTCGCCGCCCGACACGCCCGTGCCGATGAAGTGCAGACCGGACTTCGCGAGATCCTGATTGCGGCGGATGGTGTCGGTGAAATGGGTGTTGCCGCCGTCGATCAGAATGTCGCCCTTTTCCAGCAGCGGTTTCAACTGGTTGATGGTGGCGTCGGTGCCTTCGCCCGCCTTCACCATCAGCAGAATGCGGCGCGGCTTTTCCAGCGACTCCACGAACTCTTCCAGCGTGAAGGCCGGCACCAGCTTCTTGTCCGGATATTCGGCGATGAGTTCGTCGGTTTTCTCGCGGCTACGGTTGTACACCGACACCGCGTGGCCGCGGCTTTCGATGTTGAGCGCCAGATTGCGGCCCATGACCGCTAGCCCCACCACGCCGATTGCCTGTTTGCCCATGTGAATTCTCCAGAGTCCAAAAAATGTCGAGACGTCACGCCGGAAACAAAGAACGTCGGCGGGACGTCGAGGGTGAAAGGATAAAAGAAATGCCGGCTTGCCGCACGAAAGCGAACAGCACACACGAGTCAGCCGCGCGCCGCCTCCGGGTGTTTCCTGAAAACCAGACTGAAATTGTTGGCCGGCATCGCGATCGGCTCGCCGCACACCAGTCCGACCGATGCGCCCAACGCTACCACTGCTTCCATGTCGCGCACGCCCCACGCGGGGTCGCGGCTGCGCAATTGTTGATCGAACGCATCGTTGCTCGGCGAGGTTTGCGCACCCCCGCGTTTATAAGGACCGTACAGATACAGTACACCGCCAACGGTCAGGTGGCGGCTCGCGCCGGCGAACAGCGCCTCTGTCGCGCTCCACGGCGAGATGTGAACCATGTTGATACAGACCACGGCGTCGAGCTGATCCAGCGGTTGCGCGCCCCAGTCCCGCTGATGCACGTCGAGGGCAAGCGGTGCGTGCACGTTCGTCAGCCCTTCACGCGCGATCCATGCGGCAATCGACGCACGCGCATCCGCATCGGGATCGCTCGGTTGCCAATCGAGTCCACGCAACGCACCGGCAAAGCAGATCGCGTGCTGGCCCGTGCCGCTCGCGATTTCCAGCACGCGGCCGGTGGCCGGCAACACCTCGCGCAATACAGCGAGTATCGGTTCGCGATTGCGTTCGGCAGATGGCGAGTGTTGCCGCAGTACTGGATGAGAGTCAGTCATGTTCACTTTGTTTCAATACAGGGTCGTGCGCACGCGTTCGGCGAGGTCACGGGCGCAGGTCAGGGTCGTAGGTCACGGCATCAATCCAGCGCGAGCCGCGCTGCCAAAGCAGTCAGCGTATCCGCACAGGGCGCGGCGATTTTCAGCGACAGCAGCGCATCGGCACGCGTGCGCCCGAGATTGATCGCGACGATCGGCTTGCCCAGCTTTTGCGCCCACACACAGAAACGGTAGCCCGAATAAACCATTAGCGACGAGCCCACCACTAGCACGGCATCCGCCGCATCGAGCGCATGCGAGGCCGCCTCGACCCGCTCACGCGGCACGCTTTCGCCGAAGAACACCACGGCGGGCTTCAACAGACCGCCGCAGTTCGTACACGCTGGAATGCGGAACGATTCGATATCGTGCCACTCGAGATGCGCGTCGCCATCGGCGGCGGTTTCGGCGCTGACGTTCAGCAACGCGGGGTTGTCGGCCTCCAGCGTCTGCTGGATCGACGCGCGCGAATGCTGCATGCCGCAGTCCAGACACGTCACACCGCCGATACCGCCATGCAATTCGATCACCTCGCGGCTGCCCGCCCGCTGATGCAACCCGTCGACGTTCTGGGTGACGAGCGTCGGCACGTGACCCGCCGCCTCGAGCCGGGCCAGGGCGGTATGCGCGGCGTTCGGCTGCGCGCCGGCCACCACCGGCCAGCCGACCATGCTGCGAGCCCAATAGCGCTGGCGCATCGCGACCGTACCGAGGAATTCCTGCAGCGTGATCGGCGGCGAACGCTTCCATTCGCCGTTGTCGTCGCGATAGCCTGGAATGCCGGAGTCGGTGCTGATGCCCGCGCCGGTCAGCACGAACAGACGCGGATAACGCTGCACGAAGTCATGCAGGTCGTCCAATGTGTGCGATTCGGTGAAGGGTTCGATGTGCGCGGGCTGAAGGTCGGTCATGACGGGAATTGAGGGACGGCTGCGGCCTTGACGTAAAACCTGAAACGACATTCAGCGGCGCGTGCGCGGTTTGGTCGGCTGCGCGTGCATCGCTGGCGCCGTTGTCATCATGCGCGCCTTTCGCACCTTAAGCGCCGCCTGCCGCGCTTGCCACTCGGCGAGCGCGGCCTGATAGCGTTCGAGCGCTTCATCGTAGAGATCGAAGACACACGGATTGCAGCCACTATGACAACAATCGTCGAGATCGGGCTGCACGGGCGGCGCCGGCGGCGGGTCGTCCTTGGGTGTGACGCGGGGCACGGCGAATCGTTTCGAAAAGGCGGGAAGCGCCCAGTATAAGTTGATCTCCCGCGACGCGCTCAGCCTCTGCCGACGAACGGCATCTTGCTCGCCATGATGGTCATGAACTGCACGTTCGCCGACAGCGGCAATTCCGCCATATGCAGCACCGCGTCGGCAACATGCTGCACGTCCATCAACGGCTCGACCGCGATTTCGCCGTTCGCCTGCGGCACGCCGCGCGCCATCCGCTCGGCCATTTCCGTCGCGGCATTGCCGATGTCGATCTGGCCGCACACGATGTCGTATTTGCGGCCGTCGAGCGACACCGCTTTCGTGATGCCGGTGATCGCGTGCTTGGTCGCCGTGTAAGCAATGCTGTTCGGCCGCGGCGCGTGCGCCGAAATCGAGCCATTGTTGATGATGCGGCCGCCTCGCGGCGTCTGCGTTTTCATCAGACCGAAGGCGGCCCGCGTGCACAGAAACACGCCGGTGAGATTGGTGTCGACCACTGAGCGCCATTCGTCGATCGGGAGTTCGTCGATATCCACGGGCGAGCCGCCGCGGCCCGCGTTATTGAACAGCACGTCGAGCCGGCCGCGGCGCGCGCGGATCGTGTCGAACAGCGCGGCGACGCTGTCGGCGTCCGTTACGTCGCAGGCCACGGCGAGCGCGTCGCCGCCCAGTTGCTGCGCTGCTTCGACAACGGCGTCGAGCGCCGCCTGACGACGGCCGGCGAGCACAACGCTATAGCCATGTTCCAGCAGCTTGAGCGCAGCGGCTCGACCAATGCCGCTGCCCGCGCCTGTCACCAGCGCCACCTTCTTGGTTCCCGTTCCTGTCACTGCGAGCCTCCTGCTCCGTTTACTTGCCCTTAGCACCATACAGCAGCGGATTGCCCATCACAAATGCAACGTGGCGGCCGCCAAAAAACCGTCACGTCTTTCAGCGCGCTTTCATTGTTTTCCAATCGTATCAGCAGCCGCGTCGGACGGTACATCAATGGTATCGTTTGCTGTTGCGCGTCACGCGCGATTCAAGGCCTTCCCAGGACGGAGGAAGGACGACAGGAAGCACGCTTTATGAACGAACTATCTACACGGCCTACACCGCCGCAATGCGCCGAGGCCGCGCCACAGGCGCGCTGGCCGCACACCGGCCATCCCGCGATGCTCACGGCCACCGCCGCATGGCACGTATTCGTGCTGGCGGGATGGCTGCTGACACCCGCCGCGTGGCCGTGGTGGCTGGCCGCGATCTTCGCGAATCACGTTGTTTTCACGGTGGCCGGCCTGTTGCCGCGCACCTCGCTGCTGGGCCCGAACTGGACGCGCCTGCCCGTCGGCGCGCGCAACGCGGACGCAATCGCACTGACCATCGACGACGGTCCCGACCCGCTCGTCACACCACAAGTGCTCGATATGCTCGACGCGTTCAACGTACGCGCCACCTTCTTCTGCATCGGTGCGAAAGCGCAGCGCTACCCGGAGCTCGCACGGGAAATCGTCGCCCGCGGCCATGCGCTGGAAAACCATTCGCAGGTCCACGTGCACACGTTTTCGCTGACGTTTCCGGCGGCGCTCACGCGCGAGATCGATGCGGCGCAGCAGACCTTCGAGACATTGAGCGGCGAGCGGCCGATGTTCTTCCGCGCCCCGGCGGGCTTGCGCAACATCTTTCTCGAGCCCGTGCTGCGCAAACTCGATCTGCGGCTCGCGACATGGACCCGGCGCGGCTACGATACGCGTGAGCGCAATCCGCACGTGGTCGCGCGCCGGCTACTCGACGGTCTTGCCGCACGCGACATTCTGCTGCTGCACGACGGCAATGCCGCGCTCACCGCCGAAGGCAAACCGCTGATACTCGCGGTCCTGCCGCGCGTGATCGACGCGGCTCGCCGGCAGCACTTGCGCTTCGTTACGCTGCGTGAAGCGCGGATTGCGCATTAGACCCGGCACGGCTCGCCAGGTAGGCCAGCAAGCGAGCCGCGCGAGCACTGCCGCGATTACACGCGGAAATCCGCCGCCATGTCTTCGTCAGAACGCGCCTCGAGCTCGCCGCTGCGGCATGCCTTCAGGAACACGTCGTAGTCGCGTTCCACCTGGTCCGCGTAGCTGTTCGCATAGCCCGTGAGCGCTTCCGCGAATTGATCGCCACGGCCAATATACGCGCTGACCTCGATCGCCTGGCCGCTCGCCTTGGCGTGGGCGCGTGCCATGATCCAGCCGCACAGTTGCGCATAGCCTTCCAGCAAATCGGTATCGAACAATTCGATATTCGCCGCCAGTTTCATATCGCGCAGTTGGCGAAAATAGAAATGCCGCCCTTGCGGCCCCGTCGCCCAGCCGAGAAAGATGTCGCTCGCGGCCTGCAACATTCGCTGCCCCTGCACGACACGCTCGCCCTCGTGCTTGGTGCCCGGCGACTTGTAAAACTGCGCGATCACTGAAGGCCGGGCCTCCTTGATTTGCAGGAACAGCGGCTTATCCATGTGATCGACACTCAACACCACCATGCAGCGCGTGCCCACGCTGCCGACGCCCACCACCTTGAACACGATGTCCTGCACGGTGAAATGGCTCAGCAGTTCACGCCGGTCGTGCGACATCGTCTTGAGGTACTCGCCCCACATGCGTTCGAGCATCTTGCGCCAGTTGGCTGCCTTGAACACTTCGGCCTCTTCCGGTGTGAACAACGTGTTCGCGCCCAGCACGTGGAACAGCGCCGGCGGCGCATCGCGGATCGTCCAATGGTCGCCGTCACGCACCGCCATTTTCTCCAGCAGGTTTTCGTGCGTACGGCTCGCGGCCTTTTCCATGCCGCGCCGCACGGTACGGCGGCGCTCGGGCGTCAACGCGGTTTCAGCCATGCGGTCGAACGTGATGCGGTCATACCAGAGTTCGAGCGCGCCGCATTGCGCATATTGCGCCATGCGATCACGGTATTCGGTGACGGCGGTCATCACCAGATGCTCGGCTGTCCCGCGGCTCAAGCGCATATGCCGCGCGGCGACTACGAGACTCGCGCTCAGACGTTTCAGGTCCCATTCGAAAGGACCGGTCGCGACTTCGTCGAAGTCATTCAGATCGAATACGAGTTGCCGCTCGGGCGTGGCGAAACCGCCGAAATTCATCAGGTGGCCGTCGCCGCAGATCGGCATGGTGAGACCAGAATCATGAATCCGGCTCAGATCGTGAGCTTGAAGGATCGCCGTACCGCGAAAAAACGTGAAGGGCGACACAGCCATGCGCCCATAGCGCAGCGGCACCAGATTCGTCACGCGCCCCTCGCTGCTTTGCTTGAGCAACTCGATGGGGTTGCGACTCAATTCCCCGACCGTACGATGGCTCGAACGTTTCGAATGTTCACGAGCGGCACGGCCTCGGGCCTCCCGCTCGGCGATGGTGCTGGCTTTCATGCTCTTCTCCGGTTTTTGTGTGAATTTCTACTCGGTTCCAGAAGACTGCTTCTGCGGGCACGCTCAGGCAGCGCTCATGCTAGCAGACCACCCGGTAAAAATGTTACGTCATGCTTTCTGAGTAGCACGGCGCGCAGTTACGTCCTCGATCACGCAGTGCTTGATGTCCATGAGTGGTTGCAGCCGCAACAACTGCGAGCCATCCGGCCTGGGCCCGCGCGATTTCGTCGCGCTTGCTGCAAAGCAAATGCGGTCTGTATAAAATCGACTCCATGCGCCCCGCCCCTTCCCCCCAACACGAGCCTGAGCTCCCGCTGCACACGCCCAGCGTGTCATCCGTGACGCTGGCGGCAATCATTGCCGTTTTCGCGTGGATTTCGATCGCCGCCCAAACCGATCTGACAATCGATCGCACGCTTGCGCGCGGGCTCGGCGTGCTCGACGGCATTGCGCGGCTGAGCAGCTACCTCACCAATCTGACGGTGTTGGCTTGCGCGATCTGTTTTACCTGCGTAGCGTTACGCGGACGCAGTTCGCCGATCGTGCGTTTTTTCCGGCAGCCTACCGTGGTGACCGCTGTCGTTGTCTATATGGCGTTTGTAGGGATCGCGTATAACCTTCTTCTGCGGGGGTTGTGGTCGCCCGCCGCCTACCGGTTGCTGCTCAACGAATCGATGCACAGCGTGCTGCCCATGCTGACGGCGCTTTACTGGATGCTATTCGTGCCACGCTTTCATTTGCGGTTGCGGCACTGCCTGTTATGGCTGGTCTATCCGGTTGCCTATCTCGTCATTACCTTCTGGCGCGGGAGTTTGTCGGATTTTTATCCGTACCCGTTCATCAACGTCGATGTGCTGGGGGTCAGACATGTTGTCGTCAATTCCGCGCTGTTGTTTGGCGGGTTTCTGATGTTGATGGCGGTGTTCGTGGGAATTAATTTTCGACGTCGACGCTGATGGTTTGCATATTCCGCGTTCCTGTCTGTGCGCTCTTTGCTGGATGCCGGTGACATCCACCGCGATCTGATCCCGTTCCTCGGGCGCGCTTCTTGCGCCCCGTCTGGTGGACGTAAGCCGCAAGCAGGAGCGGCCTGCGTGAACCTCGGTGTGGCGACGTTGCGCGGCAACGGCTCACACGTAAATATGACAATGGGAGCAAACGTATGGACACCAACTCAGCAGAAGGCGCAGTGAAAGAAGTTGCAGGCAAGGTTGAAGGCGCCGTCGGCGACGTGCTAGGTGATGCCGGTACTCAACTTGCCGGGAAGGCCAAGGAACTTAGCGGCAAAGCCCAGCAACTCTGCGCGAGTACCACCAGCCTTGTTCGGGATACGACTGCGGAAAGCCCTTTCACCACCATTGCCGTGGTCGCGCTCGCCGGTTTTGTCGCCGGTGCGCTGTGGTCGCATGGGGCGTCCGGGCGCGATTATCGCCGGTAAGCTTCGACCTAACTGATCAGATCATCGGGCGATTGGCAGTAGGCGATCGCCCGGCTCTGCGTGCGCCCCGCTCTTTGGACGCAGGCTTGCCTTGCTGAGGTTCTCCTGCCCGCACCGAGGAAGCGGCACTTGTTCTTCGACACAAACGACGTGTGCCGACCAGTCGTCTAGCCGCTCTTCTTCTTGCGGCGTGCCGCGCCCATGTCCAGCTCCACCCAGGTCGGCGCGTGATCGCTCGCGTGCGGCTCGCCGCGTACCCAACGATCGACGCCCGCGTCGCGCAAACGCGGCGCGAGGTCCGCGCTCAACAAGATGTGGTCGATGCGCAAACCCGAGTTCGTGTCCCAATGGCGACGAAAATAGTCCCAGAAGGTATACACGCGCTCATCGCCGAAGTGGGTCCGCAGCGAATCGGTCCACCCTTGCGCGAGCAGCCGCTGATAACGGTCACGGCTTTCAGGTTGCAACAGTGCGTCCTTCAACCATGAACGCGTGTTGTAGATGTCTTCGTCGGTCGGCACGACGTTGAAGTCACCCGCCAGCACCACCGGATGGCCGCTCTTGAATAGCTTCGCGGCGTGCGCGATCAGATGGTCGAACCACGCGAGCTTGTAGTCGAACTTGGGGCCCGGCTGCGGATTGCCGTTCGGCAGATAGAGACAGGCCACCAGCACACCGCCGACGGCCGCTTCCAGATAGCGGCTATGCGTGTCCTCTTCGAAACCAGGCAGGCCGCGCCGGCTTTCTATGGGCGCGTCACCTTTCGAAAGAATCGCTACACCGTTCCACGCGCTCTGGCCTTGCCAGAGAGAGGCGTAGCCCGCCTCGCGTAATTGCTCGACAGGAAATGCGCTGTCCACAGCCTTCAGTTCCTGCAGGCACACAATATCCGGCCCTTCACGCTCGAGCCATTGCAGCAGCGCGGGCAAGCGCGAACGGATACCGTTGATGTTGAAGGTTGCGATGCGAAGCTTGGCCACGGCATGGTCTCCCTGGAAAGCATTCTATTGAAGCACCCTACTGGCTCGCCGCGTCGCACCACTCCATTGCCCACGACTTCGCGCATGAAATGGCGTCAGCTTCGTTCGAAAAGGCATCGATGTCGCCCGAATCGTGCGAGTGGACATGCTCGTTCTTCTGGGGCACGCGGCTGATCCTGGCCCGGGCATGGTAAGCACCGTCTTCTGCGTGGTGGGCCCGGCAATCGATGTGGAAGTGCTTGTAGTCGAACTGCATTACCTGTCCTCCCTATAAACGCGCTGCACGCAGCGTTCATTTATAGCATCGCTTATGCCCGATCGAGTCCTGGGTCGTCCTTCTGCACAAAAACAAAAGCCGGCGCAGCGGAGTAAGCAACTCCACAACGCCGGCCAGGCAAACAGACTGCAACCTTAAACTGCGACCACACTCCTGCGCGGCGACAAGGCCGAAACCACAAAACTAACCACAATATTAGCGGCCAACGCGATCAAGCCGATATAAAGCGGCCACGTGGCATTGCCGATATGCAGCGCAAATACCGGCTTGAGCCCTTGCGAAATAGCCAGTCCCGTGCCAATCACGATCCCGACAAGCCAGCCGAGGAACAAGCCCGGCGTATTCAGACGGCGCGTGTACAAGGAAAACACGATGGCCGGGAAAATCTGCAAAATCCAGACCCCGCCCAGCAGCTGCAAATCAATTGCATACTGCGTCGGCAAGAACACGATAAACAACAGCGCACCGAACTTCACAACCAGCGAAGCCATCTTCGCGGTCGATGCTTCCGCCTCAGGCGTGATATTCGGCGAGACGAGAGGGCGCCACAAATTGCGCGTGAACAGATTGGCCGCGCCAATCGACATGATCGCTGCAGGCACCAACGCGCTAATCGCAATTGCCGCGGCCGCAAAGCCGACGAACCACGACGGGAACAGCGTATTGAAGAGTGCCGGCACCATGTCGGAGGCGGACTTCACATGCACGCCGGCCGCAATCGCCATATAGCCGAGCAACGCAATCAGCCCCAGCAACAGCGTGTACGCCGGCAGGAAAATCGCATTCTTGCGCACCGTGTTCGCCGACGAGGACGACAACACCGCCGTCATCGTGTGCGGATACATGAACGCCGCCAAGGCCGAACCCAAAGCAAGCGACGCATACGCGGTGAACTGCGTCGGCTTCAGGATGATGCCGGTTGCGCCGCCCTTGGCCTTGAAATATGTATCGGCCGCATCGAACACGTGCGCATAGCCGCCGAGCTTCGCGGGAATCAGCCAGACCGCCGCGATCACGACGATATAGATCATGATGTCCTTGACGAAGGCAATCATCGCCGGCGCCCGCAAGCCGCTTGCATACGTGTACAGCGCAAGAATCACGAAGGCGACGATCAGCGGCATTTCGCCGGTCACGCCGAGCCCCTTGATCACCACCTGCATACCCACCAGCTGTAGCGCGATATACGGCATGGTGGCGACAATGCCGGTGATCGCGACCGCGGCGGGAAACCACTTGCCGCCGTATTCACCCTGCACGTAGTCCGCCCCCGTGATGTGGTTCTTCGCCTGAGCGATCTTCCACAGCTTCGGCATCACCGCGAATACGAACGGATAGACGATGATCGTGTACGGCAGCGCGAAGAAGCCATATGCGCCCACCGAATACACCAGTGCAGGCACCGCGATCACGGTATAGGCGGTATAGAAGTCGCCGCCCACGAGGAACCACGAAATCAACGTGCCGAACTGGCGGCCACCGAGGCCCCATTCGTGCAATTGCGTCAGGTCGCCCCGCTTCCAGCGCGCGGCAAAAAAGCCGATCACGGTGACGAGAACGAAGAAAGCGATAAAGACGGTCATCGCGACCGGGTTCACGGGATTCAGATCGCTCATTTGACACCTCGGTACACGACGTAAATCAGCAGCGAGGTCAACGGAACCCACAAGAACTGATACCAGTAGAAGAACGGAAAGCCGGCGAACGAAGGACGCGTGTCGTTATAGAACGGCAGCCAGAGCAACGCGATATACGGGATCAGCAAGATAAGCCAGAGCCATGAACGGCCGGCGGATTGGGAGGTCTCCACAAACTTCTCCTAAGTCTATTATTGAAACCGCGCGCCATGACTTGTGGCCGGGCACGCGGAAAACCGGTTACCTGATATTAGACGGCAAAACCGGCGTGTGCTCTTTGCACCGCGGCAGAACGCGGCAGCTGAACACGGCCTGACGGATGGAACATTCATACGAATGAGCACCGGCCTTACCGCCAGCCAGACCCGCATCGTGCGGATACCCCGCACGCGCCTGCAGGCGCGGTACGTCGCGGGGATGTAGTATTCGCCTTCGTGAACGTCCTTACAAGCGCGCAACTACGTAAGCCGGCTACGTAATACCACGTAGTCTGTCGGCCGTCCCTTCAACGATGAAACTCAAAGCAAAGATTGTCCTGCTGGCGATCGTGCCCTTTCTGGCGGCCATCGCCAGCATTGAAACCGGTGTGCGCGAGGAAGCCACCGCGCTCGCCGAGACGCAGCACGCGACCACTCAGGCCGCGTACATGGCCAGCAAGGAAATTGAACTCAAGCATTACGTCGAGCTTGCCACCACGGCGATCGCCCCGCTCTACGACGCCGGCGGCGATAACGCGCGCGACGATGCGATGCTGCGCACCCGCGCGCTCGACGTCCTTCAGAAAATGGACTTCGGCAAGGATGGCTACTTCTTCGTCTACGACATGCACGGGCGTTCGCTGATGCATCCGCGCGAGCCCGACCTGGTCGGACGTGACCTGTGGGATCTGCGCGATCCGCAAGGCACGTTGACGATCCAGCAACTGCTCGCCGCGGCTTCGCGCGGCGGCGGTTATGTGCGTTATGTGTGGCATCGTCCGTCGACGGGCAAGCTCGCGTCGAAATTGGGCTATGTGGTGCCGCTCGAACGCTGGGGCTGGATGATCGGCACCGGCATCTATCTCGACGATGTCGACGCCACGCTCGCGCATATCGACCAGGGCGCGGCGGCCAACATCGATCGCACGATGCGGTGGATCGACGCCATCGCGCTCGCCGGGCTCGCCGTGATCGCGTTGTGCGCGCTAGTGCTCAACGTCACCGAATATCGCAGCGCCGATGCCAAACTGAAACGGCTCGCGCAACAGGTGGTCGACTCGCAGGAAAACGAACGGGCGCGACTGTCGCGTGAATTGCACGACGGCATCAGCCAGATGATGGTCTCCGTGAAGCTGCTGCTCGAATCCGCGTTGGCGCGCTTCGAACGCAGCGAAGTGCGGGTGCCCGCAGCGGAAGCCGCGCTCTCCACCAGCCTCACCCGCCTCGGCGATACGTTGCGCGAGGTGCGCCGTATATCTCACGCGCTGCGTCCGTCGATGCTCGATGACCTCGGTGTCGCGGCGGCCCTGGAACAGCTCACGCGCGAGTTGAGCGACGAGTCCGGAATCGAGATCGGTTTCACGCAAATCGCCCACACGAACGCCCCGGTCTTACCCGAGGCGGTCAACACGGTCCTGTTCCGTATCGCCCAGGAGGCGCTGACGAACATCGTGCGCCACGCACAGGCATCGAGCGCGGCACTGGCGCTGGAAACATCGAACGATGCCGTGACGTTGACGATCTCGGACAACGGGCGCGGCTTCGACGTGGCGCACGCCTTCGTCGGCCGGCGCTCCGGTGTCGGTCTGCGCAATATGCGCGAGCGCCTCGAAGCGCTGGGCGGCAAGCTGTCGCTCAGCTCGCAGCCTGGCCACACGCACGTGAGCGCACGCGTGCCGCTGGAAACGCACGAACCTCAATTGGCCGCCTTGCAGGAACGCCGACCATGAATGACGCCTCAACCGCCGCCGCACGCCTGGTTCTCATCGACGATCATCCGTTGGTCCGCGACGGTTTGCGCGCTCGTCTCGAAGCGGTGCGCAACATCGAAATCGTCGGCGAAGCGGGCAATGCGCAGGAAGCGCTCGCGCTCGCGGCCAGTCAGGAACCGCATCTGGTGCTGATGGACGTCGGCATGAACGGGATGAACGGCATTGCTCTGGCCGGCATGTTTCATGAGCGCTTCCCGGCGATACGCGTGCTGATGCTCTCCATGCACGACAACCTCGAGTACGTGACGCAGGCGGTACGCGCCGGCGCCAGTGGCTACGTGCTCAAGGATTCGCCCGCAACCGAAATCATTCAGGCGATCGGCGCGGTGCTCGAAGGCAGGACGTTTTTTAGCGCGGGGCTCGGTGCGCGTTTGATTCAGGCCTCGGCCATGCAGTCGCCCATTGAACGGCTCACGCCACGCGAACGCGATATTCTCGATGCGCTGGCGGAAGGTCTGTCGAGTAAACAGATCGCTCAACGCAATGAGCTTTCGGTGCGCACGGTGGAAACACACCGGCTGAATCTGAAACGCAAGCTCGATATCGAAGGTCAGGCTGAACTGATCAAGTTTGCCGTCGAGAACCGGCGTCAGAACCGGTGAGATAACCGCGCAACCGCGCCACCGCTGCATAATCTCCCCCAGCTAATCGAGAATCAAAGCCGTCTATCCCACGCTCAAAATCCCGGAGCCGAGACGATGAAACGCCCGATCCGCCTCAAGCTGGCAACCCTGCTCCTCAGCGTGGCCTCGCTGCACGCTCACGCAGAAGCGCAGCGCCTCAATCGCGGGCACGACCCCTTCTTTCAGATATCCAAAGCGATCAACGATTGTCCGGTGCCCTTAGGCCCGCTCGAGACCGAACAGGAATGGCTCGACGACAGTCATTACCGGATCGAGCGCGGCAATAGCTGCTGGGTGGAAGGACGTTGCCGCCTGTCGAACGCGTATCTGTACGACACGGAGATCGTCGAGGCCGTGCAACGGCGTCTCACCAACATCAATTACGTCACCCACTGGCGCGAGCAGTCGACACTATGGCTCACACTGCAACGCCGTTTCATCTACGTGCAAGGCTGCGTCGCGCCCGGCTTCGATAAACAGACGTTCCTCACTGAACTCGCGAAAACCGCGGATGTGGATCGTGTGATCGATGACACTACAACCAATCCGCGCGCGGCATCGCTGCCCTATAAAACGCTTGCAGATCCGGACAAACCCGCAGTCGCGCCGGGCAACTAGCCCCACACAGAACCGCGCGAAACAGCGAACGAGAATGCACTCCGCGTGATATTGCCTATCACGCTTAGCGCCTATATCGGCAATCGAACATAGCAACGCAGAAATCAATCTTTCGCCATCCTGACGTCATTGCTAACATCGGCGACCCGACATATCCGGTCACTACAACAATGACAACTCAGAGATCGCAACGCCCCAGTTTTCGTCTCGGCATGATCGGCGCGGCCGTCGCCAGCCTTGTCGTGCTCGCTTCCTGCGGCGACGACAATCTGCCTCAGCCGACAGCGCCCGCGCCCGTGGTCGCGCAGAAACGCCCGAACATTCTGTACATCATGGCCGACGACCTCGGCTATTCCGACATCCATGCGTTCGGCGGTGAAATCAATACGCCCAACCTCGACGCCCTGGTCCAGTCGGGCCGCATCCTGACGAATCACCATACCGGCACTGTCTGCGCGATCACGCGTTCGATGCTGATCTCCGGCACCGATCACCATCTGGTCGGCGAAGGCACGATGGGTGTGCCCACCGACGAACGCAAAGGCCTGCCCGGCTACGAGGGCTATCTGAACGACCGCGCGTTGTCGGTCGCGCAATTGTTGAAGGACGGCGGCTATCACACCTACATGGCCGGCAAGTGGCACATCGGCTCGGGCATCGTCGGCAGCACGACGGGCGGCGGCCAGACGCCGGACCAATGGGGTTTCGAGCACAGCTACGCGCTGCTCGGTGGCGCCGCGACCAATCACTTTGCTCACGAACCGGCGAACTCGCAGAACTACACTGAAGACGGCAAATACGTGCAGCCCGGCCAGCGTGGACAACCTGGCGGCGCAGGCGGCAGCCCCGCCGTGTTCTATTCGACCGATTTCTACACGCAACGCCTGATCTCGTACATCGACTCGAACAAGGGCGACGGCAAGCCGTTCTTCGCCTACGCGGCCTACACGTCACCGCACTGGCCGCTGCAAGTCCCCGATCCTTATTTGCACAATTACGTCGGTAAATATGATGCTGGCTACGACGTGATCCGCAACGCACGGATCGCACGGCAAAAAGCGCTCGGCATCATCCCGAACGATTTCGCGCCTTATGGCGGCGCATCGGAAACACTAGTAGCAACAGCGGCCACGGCAAACAACGGCACAGCCAATGCGAAGTATGTGAATGCCGTGCATGGCGCCACGCAGGGTTATACCGACTACGGCCCCGGCTACGTGAACAAGACGTGGGCCAGCCTCTCGCCCGCCGAGAAAAAGGCCCAGGCGCGTTACATGGAAATCTATGCGGGCATGGTCGAGAATCTCGATCACAACATCGGGCTGCTAATCCAGCATCTCAAGGACATTGGCGAATACGACAACACCTTCATCATGTTCCAGTCGGACAACGGCGCAGAAGGATGGCCGATCGACTCCGGCGCGGACCCGAGCGCTACCGACACCGCCAATGCGGCGGACCCGGTCTATTCGGCGCTCGGCACCGACAACGGCAAGCAGAACGCGCAACGCCTGCAATACGGTTTGCGCTGGGCCGAAGTGAGCGCCACGCCGTTTCGTTTGACGAAGGGCTATTCGGGCGAAGGTGGCGTGTCCACGCCATTGATCGTCCACTTGCCGGGACAGACCACGCAGAAGCCCACGCTGCGCGACTTCACGCACGTGACCGATAACACTGCCACGTTCCTCGCCGTCGCACGAATTTCACCGCCTGCGCAAGCCGCGCCGCCATTGATCAATACGCTCACCGGCGTCGACCAGAATAAGGGGAAGGTGGTCTACAACAATCGCTACGTTTATCCGATCACGGGGCAGTCGCTGTTGCCTTTGCTGAACGATCAGACCACCGACGCCGTGCACACTGCGTCGTTCGGCGACGAAGCCTACGGCCGCGGCTACCTGCGCAGCGCCGACGGCCGCTGGAAAGCCTTGTGGACCGAGCCGCCGCTGGGCCCGGTGGATGGTCACTGGCAACTGTTCGACATGAGCGCCGATCGCGGCGAAACGCAGGACGTGTCGACGCAGAATCCGTCAGTGGTCGACGGACTCGTGCAACAGTGGAACAACTATATGAGCAGCGTCGGCGGTGTCGAACCGTTGCGCCCGCGCGGTTACTACTGAGCACGCCATGTCCGTCCGATTCAAGCTGAAAGGCACCGCGGCGTTGTATGGCATCTATGCCGCGATCGCCACGGTCGCGTTTGCCGCCGCCTTTAGCGCCGCGATGGCCGCCTCGGCGGCATGGAGCGGCACGAGGCAAGACACGTTCGATGATCTGAACCGCTCGCGCGCCTTAGTGGCGCTCGGCACCGAACCGCAATGCGAGCGCTATGCCGGCCTGCCCACGCGCTGGCGCGACGATCCGAAAGCCGGCATGGTGCATCTGCACGGCGGCAACTTCGTGTTCGGCAGCAAGCTCGGTTATGAAGACGAGCGCCCAGCGGGCGACGGCAAAACCCACGTCGCCGGTTTCTGGATCGATCAGACCGACGTGACGAACGCGCAGTTCGCCGCCTTTGTTAAGGCCACGGGTTACGTCAGCGATTCGGAGCGCCAGGGCGGCGCCGTGGTCTTTCATACGCCGACACGCGAAGAAATGAACGCGCGTGATCTGGCATGGTGGACGTGGGTCAAGGGCGCCGCGTGGAATCATCCGACGGGGCCTGGCAGCAATCTCGACGGCCGCCTGAACCAGCCGGTGACGATGGTCACGCAAGCCGACGCGCTGGCCTATGCGCGCTGGCTCGGCCGCGATCTGCCGACGGAAGCCGAGTGGGAATACGCGGGCAAGGCCGGCCACGAAGGCGCGGACCTCGACACCGCGCCACGTGACGAACGCGGCAAGCCGGGTGCGAATTACTGGCAAGGTGTGTTTCCCGTGCTGAATACCAACGAGGACGGGCACGTCGGCCTCGCCCCGGTCGGCTGCTATGCGGCGAATGATTTCAAACTCTACGACATGATCGGCAATGCGTGGGAATGGACCAAGGACGTCTACAGTGGTCCGCATCAATCGCATACCAATGGCGATACAGCGGCGGTCGCACCGCTCAGCCGCAAACACGACACGCCGATGGTCATTAAAGGCGGCTCGTTCCTCTGTTCGCGCGACTATTGCGTGCGCTATCGCGCGGCGTCCCGCGAACAGCAGGAAGCGGACTTACCGGCCTCGCATATCGGCTTTCGCACGGTGTTGAGGGATGCATCATGAAGTCCCACACGTTCATCATTGCGGCGCTGCTGATTGCGGCTTCATGGGTCCAGGCTGCCCAGGCCACCGCATCGCAGGCCGTCAAAATCGGCGTGACAGCCGGCGCTCACGCGCAGATCATGGACGAAGTGAGGCGTGTCGCCGCAACGCGAGGCCTTGCGCTCGATATTGTCGTCTTCGACAAGCCCGAGGGCATCGACGCCGCGCTCGCCGCGAAACAGATAGATGCAGCGAGCTTCGAGGACGGACCGAGCTTCCTGAGCCAGCGCAAACAACACAGCTATGCCCTAACGAGCGTGGCGACCACTGTGACGTTTCCGATCGCGCTTTACTCGCGCAAGTTGACGAACCTCGGCCAGTTGCAACGCGGCGCAACGATAGCGATTCCCGACGACCGTGAAGGCACCGCGCGCGCCTTGATCCTGCTGCAAAACTTTACGCTGCTGAGGTTCAAGGACAGCGCCGGCTTACACGCCACGCTTGCCGACATCACAAGCAACCGGTTGAATCTGAAGATCCTTCAGGTGCCGCATGCTCGCCTGTTCGACAGTTTGAATAGCGTGGCTTTCGCCATCATCGATAGCGACGACGCGGCACGCGCGGGTCTCTACCCTGCCCGTGACAGCCTCGGTCTCGAAGACGCGCGCTCGCCCTACGCCAACGTGTTGACCGTGCGCGACGGCGACTGCACTCAGCCATGGGTCGCGCAACTGGTTGGCGCCTATCACTCCCCTGAAGTCGCACATTTCATCCTGACGCACTACCAGGACTCGGTACGCCGACCATGGTGAACGCGTTTTCGTATGCGTGTTCGGCGTGCGGTAAATGCTGTAACAGTCCACCGGCGATGTCGTTGCCGGAGCTGTTCCGGCATCGCGATCTGTTCATCGGCTGCATTGCGATTGGGCGCGTGCCACGCAAGCGATTGCATGAAAAGCTTCGCGTCGGCAAACACGAAGCGATACTCGACGACGTGAATATCGCCGCCTTCGATGCCATTGCGGATACGCTTCTGTATCGCGCGGGCGACACGTTCAGCATCACGGCGCAGGGCTACGACTACCCATCTCTTGCACGCTGCCCAGCGCTCCAGGACGATGGCCGCTGCGCAATTCACTTCCACGGCAAGCCGCTCACGTGCGAAGTGGTGCCGCTCGATCCGCTCGTGCCGGATGCGCTTCAACACCTGGTATTGGCCGGGCGCAACCAGAGCGCCATCTATCTCGGCGCCGATTGCATTCAGGAAGGCGAACACGGCGACACCCCGCTGTTGGTCGCGCAAGGCCGCATTGAAGACGCGAATGCGAGAGATGTACTCGCACGCCGCCGTGCCTCGCTCGCGGCCGAGCGTGAGGTATGGGGCAGAGCTGTCTTCGAGTCGCTCCGCAAAGATCTGTTCGACTCGCCCGCAGCGTTTTCGCGCATTCCCGCAGGCGGCTTCCTGACGATTTCGATTGTGCCGGCGCTGCTAACCGTTGCAGGAGTATCGGCACGCTGCCGTGAATGGTGTCTCGACTATATCGACAAGCAGCTCGTTTTAATCGACCGTTGCATTACGCAAGCGCTACTACGTCGCCGGCTGGATGACCGCCCGGTTACGCAGGAATTGCGGGGTTTCGCCAGCGCTTATCAACGCGCGAGAACAATTCTTGCCGTGCCGGTCTCCGCGGGTGAGCACAGCAATGAGCCGTCTCACGTATCGGATGTCGAAACGTATCTCAGTGGCGCCGGCCGCTAGTCACCGGCATCACAGCTGCGTATCCAGCAGCGGCACGAACTTCTCGATCAGCTTTTCGGAGAACGGCCGCCGCATCCACGCATCGAGCGTGATCTGCTGTGACCGCTTGATATCGTCCGCGAAGACGGCGGTTTGCTGCCTCGCGAAGTCGCGGTTGTAGATATTCAGGTTCGCTTCGTCATTGAGCTTGAACGAACGGCTATCGAAATTGGTGGAACCGACCGAGACCAGATATTCGTCCACCACCAGCAACTTGCAGTGAAACATGGTCGGCTGATACTCGAAAATCTCGACGCCGGCTCGCAACAAGTCGCCCCAACAGGCACGCGACGCTTCGCGCACGGTATGGGTATCGATGCGCTTTCCAGGCGTGATGATCTGTACTTTCACGCCGCGCTTTGCTGCCTCGACAATCGCATTGATCGTCAGCTTGTCCGGCACGAAGTAGGCACTCGCCAGATGAATGGAGTGAGTGGCCGCGGTAATCGCCATCAGATACATCAATTGCATGTCGTCGCTGCCGCCCGAAGGCGAGCTGCTGAACATATGCGCAAGACCATCGCCGACGGCCTCGACTTCCGGAAAGTAATCGGCCCCATGCAGAACATTGCCGGTCGCTTTGACCCAGTTGTCCATGAATACGGCCTGCATATGGCCCACCACGGGCCCGGCTACCCGGAAATGGGTATCGCGCCAATGCTTTGCGTCTTGCGCGTGGCCGGTCCACTCAGGCGCAATGCCCACGCCGCCGGTAAAGCCGATATGTCCGTCGATCACCAGCAGCTTGCGGTGAGTGCGATCGTTCATCCGTCCCAGACCGGTCCAGTGCGGCTTGTGATACTGGATCACTTCAGCGCCCGCATCGCGCAGAATGTTCAGATAACGCTTGTCCATTTTCGACGAGCCCACCCAGTCGAGCAGTACGTGCACGGCGACACCTTCCCGTGCTTTATCCGCCAATGCCTGGGCGATCTGCTCGCCGATCTCGCCGGACCAGTAGATGAATGTTTCAAACGTGATGGTTTTGCGCGCGGACCGAATACCTTCGAGCATCGATGGAAAAATATGCTCACCGTTCAGCAGCATCTCGAAGCGGTTCCCGGAGATGACGGGCGGCCCGAGCAGCAGCCCCATGGAACGGAGAAATTGCGGATCGTGGCTCGCGTAAAGCCGGTCGATCTTATGTTCGATCTTTTTCTCGCCACTCGACAGATTGGCAATCACCAATACGATAACAAGTGTGACAAAGGCGGTAATTGCAATCGTCAGCATGCGTGGCCTCAATGCTAGTCGGCAAGACGCGCAAAGGTCGGCGCCCCGCGGTTTGCGGTTTGGGGAAAGCGCCCGGACCTAAAGCCCGGGCTTTACAACCCAAAACAGGACGCATTGCGCGTGCCCGTTGCCTCACAACCCTAACGGACCAGTGAGTATGCTTCCCGGCTGGCGATTTCTCCCGCGCCATACACGCCGACCACGGTATAGTCCGACGCCACGCATTCAAACGTCGAGTCCTGAAATGTGATGACAAAGTGGCGTTGTGCGGGCCCGTGCGAAGCAACGGCCGAAATTTCGGCGGCCAATGACGAATTCATTACTTCGTGAACCGAATACCCGCTGAGCCCTTGCGACGCGAGTGGATGAATCTCGAGATCGAGATCGCCGGGCGGCCCTAATCGGTGAAACACGGCATCGGGAAATAGCACCGTGCAAAATGGATCGTCGTCGGAATCGAATGGGCCGAACCGCTCGAAGTCGGATTCAGCAATCGGATAAGCCAGAATGACCCGGCGATCGCTGGCGACAATGAAGGGCTCGGCAGCGTCCGCAGCCGGATGAGGAACGGAGTCCAGCAGGACGACGTGGTCTTCCTGCCGGGATGAATCGAGCGTACCGGTCATCTACTTCGCGACTCCGTTACGCTCACGCGACGGCTTGCACCGTCGGGGTTTGCGGCGCTGCGGCAGCGCTCGTCGCAGCGGCTTTACGTTGACTACCCGCCTTGCGGCCAGGGGCTTTCCTTGCCGCAGCAGTCTTCTTCACTGCGGCCTTCTTTGCCGCGGATTTCTTTACTGCCGGCTTGGCCGCGCTTTTCTTTGCCGCGGCTTTTTTAGTCGCCGTTTTCGACGCTACTGCCTTTTTCGCCTTCACTACTTTCGTAGCGGCGACGTTCTGGGTAGCGGCGGCGCCATCGATCAGGAATTTGCTGCGGTCTTTGACCGTTGCAAGCCATGCCGGCGCCGGACCGCGTCCGCTCCAGGTGGCGCCGGTTTTTGGATTGAGGTACTTGGCCGGCTGCGCGCCTTTAGGCTGACCTTTGCTCGCCGCTTTAGCGTGAGTGACTACTGCCTTTGCCGTTGATTTCAGTTCGCTCGCGCCGTCGACCAGGAATTGAGCACGGTCTTTGACCGCGGCAATCCAGGACGGTGCACGGCCATGGCCTGTCCAGGTTGCACCGGTTTTATGGTCGCGGTACTTCGGCGGCGTCTTGCCTGCGCCAGCGGCTTTTGCCTTGCCACCTACTGCATGGCCATTCAAGCCCTGGGCGGCGCGTCTCGCCTTTGCCTTGGCTTCGATATCGGCAGTAGTCAGTCCGTGCTTAAGCATCAGGTCGCGAATCTGGTCGACCGCGACTTGTGCTTTCCTGGCAATCAGGACGTCGGCTTGTGCCTGGAGCTTCTTAAGCTTTGCTTGGATTTGCTCTAACGTTGGCATTTGATTGCTCCTTGTGTGGTAATCGATCGAACTATGCCATGAATAGCGCGAGAAAGGCAGATCTATAGGGCTATAACAACATCAGAATTACACGAAAAACGCATCCAGTGGAGTACGAACCTTTCGAGTCCACTACCGATAGCCCTATTCTTTAGTCTTTCCTTTTGCCGACCGCTCGCTTAAATGGGAGTAAAGACGACGACCTGGCGGTCGGCGATATACCTCACGCTGCGCATAAATCGGTACTGTTGATCGTCGGCGGTTATCCGGTTGAGTCCCAACTGCGTCAATGCCAGCATCTCGTCGGCCTGAAAAGCGGCGACTACGCCGTGATCCGTCAAATCCTCCAGTGTGCCGGACGGATCGCCGACATAAACACTGCGCACCTGTGTGCCGATGCGCATCAGAACCACGCTTTCTCCTTCGTCGAGCGCCAGTTCGAGATAGCCGGCAAGCGTTCGTAATGAATCCGGCGTGCAAGCCTGGGCCTGATAGATCGCAGCGTTCGATGGCGTCATTTCTGTTTCCCCGTCACCCACGTCAAGAAAAGCCGGCCGCTGTGCAATGCGGCAATTGCCGCTTCTACTATAGGCGCGCATCCGTGGATTCAAAGGGCGGCCGTTCATTTTTTTAGCCCGTAATCCGGCGTAACCAATCTCGCGGCGCTGTTTCACCTGTCTGCGCACTGTCCTTTTACACTCCAGACTGTACTGGGAAGCAAAGCAGTGGCAACCCAGTCGCATTCGGATGGTTTTGGAAACTCAATAGCAAGGTACTTTCAGATGAAAGCTGGTTTTATCAAGGCCGCCCTCGCGGCGGTTGTACTGACTTCGGCCACGGCGGGCACGGCGAACGCGGCCGGCTGTATGAAAGGCGCTGTGGTGGGCGGGGTTGCCGGCCACTATGCCGGGCACCACGCGGTGGTGGGCGCGGTGGGCGGGTGCCTGGTGGGAAGACACATGGCTAAGAAGCAGGCGGAAGAACGGGCCGCGCGACGGCAGGCCGTGAAGGTGGAATAGCCCAGCCGGTTCACGCGATCCGCAGTCCGCAAGCCGGCAGAATCTCCTGCGTAGTCACGAAACGGTGCTGCTTGACGGCATCGTGAAAGCGCCGGTAATCACTTTTCTCAAAGGCTTCGCTCCAGCGCGGGCGGTCGCCGGAATCGTCGTCGGACTGCAAACCGGTTGCTTTGTATTTCCAGGAACCGAGCCCCTTGGGCACATAGTCCGGAACCGGCTCTGACAGGCCCGGAATGGCATCGGTTTTCACCGCTTCGCAAAGGGTCTGCAAACGCTTGCTGTCGTCCAGGTTCCGGTTGGTGTCGAGAAGCCGGGTGAGCGCGGCGTTGACATCTGCCGGCAGACCGGGTTGGTATTCAAAGTCTTCCCGCCCCGCGACATAACCGCGCACCGCGCGGCACGTCATCTCGGCCGCCTGCATGAACTCCGGCAAATTGTGCCTTTTAACGGCCACATTTCTGCCGTCGACGTAATGCCATTTCGCCCACGGCTGATCGGGATAATGCAAAGCGGCGCCGTGACCCACGGGCAATGCAAGCGTCAGCACATCTTCTTCAATGCGCTCGACCAGATGCCGCGTAGCGCGGGTAAGGCGGACTAGCCAGCCTTCCCGTGTGCAATCTTCCGCCTCCAGCATATGAACGCGGTTCATCGGACTTTCGATACCGGAGAATCCCTGATGCGCCCATGTGTCGACGTAAGTGTGAAGCGCCACCCCCAGGCGGTGCAATGCCGTGTCGGTGCCCCGCTGCCGGATTGCCCGGCGAACCACCTCGCGAGCAACGGCGCTATCCGGCCGGCATACCGCCTTCTCGTCGAGTGTCTCCCCAACGCCGGCGGGAAGAAAATGAAATGGCGTCCACACCAGCCGGTTCTGGTCGTTTTCCGTATTGGTATAGTCGAATAGCTTGTGCGCGGTGGCGAAGCGCTCAAAAGTCTCGCCGCCCTGAAAACGCAGTATTCCGGAAGTGGTCGCATCGTCGACGTACTGGCAGGCGTGCGCCACTGTAACTGCATCGGCCGCTGTCATCCCGCCGACACGGGCGACGATATAGACCACACCGTAGTGAAAGTCGATGTTCATGACAGGCGCTCCTCGCGCAACGAATGACGGCCGGATCTTTCGGAATGCGCAGGACGGCTATTGCAGCGCCGACGCACCCGTAGAAGGTAAACGACTAAAAGCGCGAGTCTTTGAAAAAGACGCCGCCCGCAAGCGTGAAGCGCGTGAGTCACGCAGCCGCCGGTCATATCAGATGATGAATCCGCCGGGTCGACGCCTATGGTGAATAGCGTGGCCCCGGCATTAACGTCGTTTTCACTCTCGCGGATGTGTCGATGCTATTCGCGCCAGCCAGGTAAAGCCAGAACTTCTCTTCCTCTAGATCTTCTGGAATTACCCGTCGATCGAATAGATGCAGTAGCCCAGAAAAAGAAAAACCCCGCTCGGGTTATCCGGAGCGGGGTTCTGTCTCATGGGCCTGGCGCCGTATTACTTGACGATACCAACCAGTTCGACTTCAAACGTCAGGTCGCTATTGGGCGGAATCACGCCGACACCGCGATCGCCATACGCCGTGGCCGCCGGGCAGGTCAGCTTGGCTTTACCGCCAACTTTCATTTTCTGCACGCCCTGCGTCCAGCAGGGAATCACGCGATTGAGCGGAAAGGTTGCCGGGCCGCCATGCTTCGCCGAGCTATCGAACTCGGTGCCGTTGGCGAGCGTGCCCCGATAGTTGACCTTCACGACGTCCTCAGCGGCCGGCTGAGCACCCGTGCCCTGCGTAAGATGTTCAACGATTACGCCGGAAGGCAGCTTCTCAGTGGTGGACGCGGCCATTACCGTCGAGGACAGAACAGCTGCGGCAACCAAAGCAACGACAGATTTCAAAGCGGATTTCAAAGCGAATCTCCTGGTGGGTAGTGCGTGTCATTGTAGCGGATGGCAACTTGCGGGGGCCGCCGCTCAACGATGCAGACTATCGCAGAGGCAATGGCACTGGGCGGCGCAGCGGGTGGCACAAGGAATGCTACTTCCTTGGAAACGTCACGAACGGAAGGCCCTCTCGTCCCGGCAACAGCGCGCGTACGCCCGATGCCTATATGACTCGACACGATTTCCCTTACCGGCGGCTACGATGACCCCTGAACACCTGGAACCGGAACTCGTCGTTGAAGACGTCGCTGGACGCTCCTGGATGAAGCGGTTGGGGCCCGGCCTGATCACCGGCGCCGCGGACGACGATCCGAGCGGTATCGCCACCTATTCGCAGGCCGGCGCGCAGTTCGGTTTCGGACTGTTATGGACGTTGCTGATCACTTACCCTCTGATGGTGTCGATCCAGCTCGTCAGTGCGCGCATGGGGCGGGTAACGGGCAGAGGACTCGCCACCAATCTGCGCCATCACTACCCCGCTCCGCTTTTGTATCTCGCGGTACTGGTTCTACTCGCGGCGAACACCATCAATATCGCGGCCGATCTCGCGGCAATGGGCGCCGCTGCCAAACTGGTGATCGGCGGCCCGGTTCAACTCTACGTCGCGCTGCTCGGCACAGCGTCGCTGCTGATGCAGGTATTCATTCCATACGAGCGCTATGCGAGCGTTCTGAAATGGCTGACGCTTACGTTGTTTGCCTACGTCGCCATCATCTTCGTGATTCCGATCGACTGGAAAGCCGTCGGCCTGAGTATCGTTAAACCGCCGATTCAATTCTCCGGCGGCTATCTGACCACCGTGGTTGCAGTACTCGGGACGACGATCAGTCCATATCTGTTCTTCTGGCAGGCGTCGCAGGAAGTCGAGGAGATCCGTTCGAAACCGGCAGAGCAAGCGCTATTGCGCGCGCCGATGCAGGCCTCCGCCCAACTGAAGCGAATCAACATAGACACGTGGGTCGGCATGGCGATGTCGAACAGCGTGGCGTTTTTCATCATGCTCACCGCCGCGGCTACACTGCACGTGCATCATATCGAGGTAAAAACCACCGCCGATGCCGCCACTGCGCTCAAGCCGATTGCCGGCAACCTGGCCTTTGCGCTGTTCAGTCTCGGCATCATCGGCACGGGTCTGCTGGCTTTGCCGGTGCTGGCGGGTTCGGCCGCCTATGCGGCAGCGGGCACGATGAAATGGCGCAATAGCCTGGCGCTGCAGGTGAATCTCGCGAAGCAGTTCTATGGTGTGATCGCCGTCGCGATTGCCGGCGGCATTGCGCTCACGTTCATGCGGCTCGATCCGATCAAAGCGTTGTATTGGAGCGCGGTGATCAATGGCGTCGCGGCCGTGCCGATCATGGTGCTGGTGATGGTGATGGCGGCCAGCCCCAAGGTCATGGGCCAGTTCGCCGTGACCGGCTGGTTGCGCTGGCTCGGCTGGCTCGCCACCGTCGCAATGGGCTTGGCGGCCGTCGGCATGTTCTGGCCGACGTGATGGCGCGCGCGGGCTTATTCGACGTGATAACGCGCGGATTTATTCGACACCTTCGCAGCGGCGTGCGAATCCGATGCTAAAGGGCGCTCTCGATGACTGAGCCCGACGATTCCGACGACAACGCCATTGCAGCCTCCTCTGTTTCGTCCGAGCGACGTCGCGCTCCACGGCCGCGCCGGATTCCGAAGAGCCGCGAGCAGCAAGCGCGGCTCGACGCACGCGAACCGGCTTTCGAACCGCTTCCATTTGCCGTCGACGAAGCCGCGGCGCGCCGTCCATTCGCCGAGAGGCTCGACGCATGGTTCGAAGCGCGGCGCTGGCAGCCATTCGACTTTCAGCGCGAGGTGTGGCGAGAGATCGGCCGCGGCGCGAGCGGTTTGTTGCACGCCACCACGGGCGCCGGTAAAACGTGGGCGGTCTGGTTCGGCGCCCTTGCCGCCTTCGCTGCTGCATCGCCCTCTGCATCGAAGCGCACGCCGCGCACGCAGCCCGAACCGCTCACCGTCTTGTGGGTCACGCCGATGCGCGCGCTCGCCGCAGACACCGCGCGCGCCTTACAGAGTTCGGCGGCCGAGCTCGCCGTGCCATGGAGCATCGGGCTGCGTACCGGCGACACCTCGTCAGCGGAACGCGCGCGGCAGAACCGGCGCATGCCGTCGGCACTCGTCACCACGCCCGAAAGCCTGTCGCTGATTCTCACGCGGCCCGATGCGCGTGAGGTCCTCTCGCAGGTTCGGCTGGTGGTCGTCGACGAATGGCATGAGTTGCTCGGCAACAAACGCGGCACGCAAACGCAACTCGCGCTCGCGCGGCTCGCGCATTGGCGGTCCGAACTGCAGGTGTGGGGATTGTCCGCGACACTCGGCAACCTGCCCTTCGCCGCCGACGTCCTGCTCGCGCCCGTAAAAACGCCGCGCGTCAGCGTGCACGGTGCGCTGCCCAAGGCGCTGATCGTCGATACCGTGATTCCCGAGACGATCGAACGGTTTCCGTGGGGCGGCCATGTCGGCATGCGCCAGGTGGGTGCCGTGGCCGATGCGATCAGCGAGGCACAGACCTCGCTGGTTTTCACCAATACCCGCTCGCAATGCGAAGTCTGGTATCAGGCGCTACTCGACGCGCGGCCCGAATGGGCCGGCCTGATCGCGTTGCACCACGGATCACTCGACCAGGAAGTGCGCGAATGGGTGGAACGTGGTCTGAAGAGCGGCATGCTGAAAGCGGTTGTGTGTACGTCGAGCCTCGATCTCGGGGTCGATTTTCTTCCTGTGGAACGCGTGTTTCAGATCGGTTCGCCGAAGGGTGTCGCACGTCTGATGCAACGGGCGGGACGCTCCGGGCACGCGCCGGGCCGTCCTTCTCGCGTGACGATCGTGCCGACGCATGCGCTCGAACTCGTCGAAGCTGCCGCAGCGCGCGAAGCCGTCGAAAAGCGTCAGATAGAAGGCCGCGAAACACCGGAGAAACCGTTCGACGTGCTCGTGCAGCATCTCGTCACCGTGGCGATCGGCGGCGGCTTCGATGCGCGGGAACTGTATGGCGAAATTTGCGGCACCTATGCGTACCGGCAACTGACGCAGGAAGAATTCGACTGGGCGCTCGGTTTCGTCGAAGGCGGCGGCACGGCATTGCGCGCGTACCCCGACTACCATCGCGTGGTGCGCGAAAGCGATGGACTGTACCGCGTGCCGCGCGAGGATCTGGTACGCCGGCATCGCAACAACATCGGCACGATCGTCGCGAACGGCACCTTGCACGTTGCTTATCTGTCGGGCGGCCGAATCGGTGCAATCGAGGAATCGTTTATCTCGCGATTGAAGCCGGGCGACATCTTTACTTTCGGCGGACGTGCACTCGAATTGATTCGTGTGCAGGATATGACAGCCTGGGTGCGGCGCGCCACGTCCTCACGCGGAGCCATGCCGCAATGGGCGGGCAGCCGCATGCCGCTTTCTTCCGAACTCGCTGACGCAACACTGACGATGCTCGCGCGCGCCGCGGACGGCATCTACGACGAACCGGAAATGCGCGCCGTGCGGCCGTTGCTCGAATTGCAGCAGAAGTGGTCGGCGTTACCCGAGCCGGGCGTACTGGTGGTGGAACTGGTGAAATCGCGAGAAGGACACCACTTCTTTTGTTATCCGTTTGCGGGGCGCACCGCGCATATCGGTCTGGGGGCGTTGCTCGCATGGCGGGTGGCCCGTGACAAACCCGGCACCTTTTCCATTTCCATGAACGATTACGGGTTCGAGTTGTTGTCCGCGCAACCATTCGACTGGATGGCGGCGTTGGAGAGCGGGCTATTGTCGCTCGATGAACTCGAACATGACATTCTTGCGAGCCTCAATTCATCCGAACTCTCGATGCGGCGCTTTCGCGAGATCGCGCGCGTGTCGGGGCTGGTGTTTCAAGGGCATCCCGGACAGCAGAAAAGCGCGCGGCAGTTGCAGGCTTCGAGTGGCCTCTTCTACGAGATTTTCCGCAATCACGATCGTGGCAATCTGCTGCTCAATCAGGCTGACACTGAAGTATTGCTGCAGGAACTCGATGCACAGCGTATTCGTATCGCGCTCGAGCGCATGAACGCAAGCCGCGTGGTCGTCACCCGGCCGAAGAAGCCAACGCCGTTCGCTTTTCCGCTGATTATCGGACGCCTGCGCGAGAAGGTCAGCACGGAGAAGCTCGCGGATCGCGTCGAGCGGATGCTGGCCGAACTCGAGAAGGCGGCGCGGACATGAGCCCTGCTTCGTTGCCGGTTGAAATCGCCGGGCATCCTGTCGTGCTGTCGAGTTTGCGCGCGATGTTCGATCCGGCGCTGCGCTGCCTGTTTGTCGCCGATGCGCATTTCGGCAAGGATGCCGTGTTTCGCGCCCGCGGGATTCCGGTGCCGGTCGGTTCGACCGCCGACAATCTCATGCGCCTCGATATCCTGATCGCCGCGTTCGAGCCGGCCATGCTGGTGTTCCTGGGTGATTTATTGCACGCCCGCGAGGCGCATGCGAAGGAGACGCTCGACGCGTTGCATGTCTGGCGCGCGCGGCATGCGGGGCTGCGGGTGGTGCTCGTCGAGGGCAATCATGACCGGCATGCGGGTGCGATGCCGGCTTCGCTGGGTGTCGAGTACGTGCAGGAGCCGTGGCGCATCGGGCCGTGGGCGCTGTGTCATTACCCGCAACGGGTGCCGGGCGCGTATGTGCTCGCGGGGCATGTTCATCCCGTCTATCGAATCACGACGCGCAATGATTCGGTGCGTGTGCCGTGTTTCCGATTTGGGACTGCGTGTGGGGTGCTGCCGGCCTTCGGCAGTTTTACCGGGGGCGCGCGCGAAGATGGCTGGGTTGCCGGAGAGAGGGTTTTCCTCGTCGTGCAGGAGAAGGTGATCGAGGTTGCACGGTGAAGGTTGGGGGAGCGAGCGGACGTTGATCTGTCCGCTCGTGCCGTTTCGGTTTGGGCATATCTCTGCGCGGGCGACCGGGTTGTCGGCCGCCACGCGCTGAGGGGTGTTAGCTGCTGGTGTTAGCTGGTTTAGTGGCCATGGCCACCGCCGTAGCCGCCACCATGTCCGCCACCGCCGAAGCCACCGCCAAAACCGCCTCCGTGACCGAAGCCACCGCCGTGGCCGCCGTTGCCCTGGCCTCCACCGCCTTGACCACCGTTGCCCTGGCCTCCACCGCCTTGGCCGCCGTTGCCCTGGCCTCCGTTGCCATGCCCGCCGTTGCCTTGGCCTCCACCGCCTTGGCCGCCGTTGCCCTGACCTCCACCGCCTTGACCAC
>NZ_JAQQEF010000019.1:0-162446 GCF_046027605.1 Paraburkholderia fungorum | reverse complement strand
TCACTATATAAGTGAGAGCTATGAGTTTGGAACGGTCAAGCAGGCCTTGACAGCGAGCGGTTGTTCCCTCATAATCATCAGTTCTCTGCGGAGGGGTGCCCGAGTGGCTAAAGGGGGCAGACTGTAAATCTGTTGGCTTACGCCTACGTTGGTTCGAATCCAACCTCCTCCACCAGAATGCGAGCAGTAGTTGGGAATCCATGGATCCTTGCGGGTGTAGCTCAATGGTAGAGCAGAAGCCTTCCAAGCTTACGACGAGGGTTCGATTCCCTTCACCCGCTCCAGTAACAAAGAAGTAGCGCCCATGTGGCTCAGTGGTAGAGCACTCCCTTGGTAAGGGAGAGGTCGGCAGTTCGATCCTGCCCATGGGCACCAGAAGTACACGGTGATTGTTTGCGCGCGGCGCAACGTACGGATAAATCCTCTTAGGAGTCGAAAATGGCCAAGGGTAAGTTTGAGCGGACCAAGCCGCACGTGAACGTCGGCACGATCGGTCACGTTGACCACGGCAAGACCACGCTGACGGCAGCGATCACGACGGTGCTGACCAAGAAGTTTGGCGGCGAAGCAAAGGCGTACGACCAGATCGACGCGGCGCCGGAAGAAAAGGCACGTGGTATCACGATCAACACGGCGCACGTTGAGTACGAAACGGCTAACCGCCACTACGCCCACGTCGACTGCCCGGGCCACGCTGACTATGTGAAGAACATGATCACGGGCGCAGCGCAGATGGACGGCGCGATCCTGGTGTGCTCGGCTGCAGACGGCCCGATGCCGCAAACGCGTGAGCACATCCTGCTGGCGCGTCAGGTTGGCGTTCCGTACATCATCGTGTTCCTGAACAAGTGCGACATGGTGGACGACGCTGAGCTGCTGGAGCTCGTTGAGATGGAAGTTCGCGAACTTCTGTCGAAGTACGACTTCCCGGGCGACGACACGCCGATCATCAAGGGTTCGGCCAAGCTGGCGCTGGAAGGCGACACGGGCGAGCTGGGCGAAGTGGCGATCATGAACCTGGCCGACGCGCTGGACACGTACATCCCGACGCCGGAGCGCGCAGTTGACGGTGCGTTCCTGATGCCGGTGGAAGACGTGTTCTCGATCTCGGGTCGCGGCACGGTGGTGACGGGTCGCGTTGAGCGTGGCGTCGTGAAGGTCGGCGAAGAAATCGAAATCGTCGGTATCAAGCCGACGGTGAAGACGACCTGCACGGGCGTGGAAATGTTCCGCAAGCTGCTCGACCAGGGTCAGGCAGGCGACAACGTGGGTATCCTGCTGCGCGGCACGAAGCGTGAAGACGTGGAGCGTGGCCAGGTTCTGGCGAAGCCGGGTTCGATCAACCCGCACACGCACTTCACGGCTGAAGTGTATGTGCTGAGCAAGGACGAAGGCGGTCGTCACACGCCGTTCTTCAACAACTATCGTCCGCAGTTCTACTTCCGTACGACGGACGTGACGGGCTCGATCGAGTTGCCGAAGGACAAGGAAATGGTCATGCCGGGCGACAACGTGTCGATCACGGTGAAGCTGATCAACCCGATTGCGATGGAAGAAGGTCTGCGTTTCGCAATTCGCGAAGGCGGCCGTACGGTCGGCGCAGGTGTGGTTGCTAAGATTCTCGAGTAACGCCAGACAGTTCTCGTTGATCGGTGGTTTCGGGGTTGGCGGTGTCGTCAACCCCAAAATGGTTTAGGGGTATAGCTCAACTGGCAGAGCGTCGGTCTCCAAAACCGAAGGTTGGGGGTTCGATTCCCTCTGCCCCTGCCAACTCTCGCGCCGTATGTGGCGCTTCGTTAAGGTGTTATGGCGAATCCTTCCGTCGAAACTGTAAATACATCCGGCGACAAGCTGATGCTCGTCGCGGGCGTATTGTTGGTCTTGGCCGGGTTCGTGGGGTTCTTCTGGCTCAGCAGCCAGGAATGGTACGTCCGCGGAGCCGCCTTGGCTGTTGGCGCTATCGCGGGTGTTGCAGTCGGTCTTCTCTCCGCGCCTGGCAAGGGTTTCATCGCTTTCGCCAAAGACTCATACAAAGAAGTTCGCAAGGTTGTCTGGCCGACTCGCAAAGAGGCCAGTCAGACGACGCTCGTCGTGTTCGGCTTCGTGTTTGTGATGGCGATCTTTCTTTGGGTTAGCGATAAATCCATCGAATGGGCGATTTTCTCGGTGATTCTGGGTTGGAAATGATATGAGCGATACTCCGGCATCCCCGAGCGGCAAACGTTGGTATGTAGTGCACGCATACTCCGGCATGGAGAAGAGCGTGCAACGTGCGCTTCAGGAGCGTATCGAACGTGCTGGCATGCAAGACCAATTTGGTCAAATCCTCGTTCCGACTGAAGAAGTGGTCGAGGTGAAAGGTGGTCACAAATCAGTGACCGAGCGGCGCTTTTTCCCGGGCTACGTCCTCGTGGAAATGGAAATGACGGACGAAACGTGGCACCTCGTGAAGAACACCGCCAAGGTGACGGGTTTCGTTGGCGGTGCGCGCAATCGTCCGAGCCCGATTTCCCCGCGGGAAGTTGAGAAGATCATGTCGCAGATGCAGGAAGGCGTGGAAAAGCCGCGTCCGAAGACCCTGTTCGAAGTGGGCGAGATGGTGCGGGTGAAAGATGGTCCGTTTACGGACTTCAACGGCAGCGTCGAAGAAGTGAACTACGAAAAGTCGCGCGTCCGTGTTTCCGTTACAATCTTCGGCCGCGCAACGCCGGTCGAGCTGGAATTCGGCCAGGTCGAAAAGTTGTAATCCAGAATTCTACGGGGTGCACCAGTCGGTGCGGTCCGTATTTCGCGCTTACGGTCCGCGTAATGGCCGTTGAGGAGCGTCAGTAGTCTGCTTTTCGGCGAACACGCGCTACTACTCACTGAATGTCCGCCTGTAACACGGCGACGTTCCTAAGAGGTTTTCAAAATGGCAAAGAAAATCATTGGCTTTATCAAGCTGCAGATTCCTGCAGGTAAAGCCAACCCGTCGCCGCCGGTCGGTCCGGCGCTGGGCCAACGCGGCCTGAACATCATGGAGTTCTGCAAGGCGTTTAACGCGCAGACTCAAGCAATGGAACCGGGTCTGCCGATTCCGGTTGTGATCACCGCGTTCGCGGACAAGAGCTTCACGTTCGTTCTGAAGACGCCGCCGGCTACGGTCCTGATCAAGAAGGCAGCGAAGATCGACAAGGGTTCGGCCAAGCCGCACACCGACAAGGTCGGCACGATTACCCGTGCTCAAGCCGAAGACATCGCCAAGACCAAGATGCCCGATCTGACGGCAGCTGATCTGGACGCAGCGGTTCGTACGATCGCTGGTAGCGCCCGCTCGATGGGCATCACCGTGGAGGGCGTGTAAATGGCTAAGCTTTCAAAGCGTCTGCAAGCATTTGCAGCTAAGGTCGACAGCCAGAAGCTGTACGCAATCGACGAAGCTCTGTCGCTCGTGAAGGAATGCGCAAGCGCGAAGTTCGACGAGTCGATCGACGTTGCAGTGCAACTCGGCATCGATGCGAAGAAGTCGGACCAAGTGGTTCGTGGTTCGGTCGTGCTCCCGGCTGGTACCGGTAAGTCCGTTCGCGTGGCAGTGTTCGCACAAGGCGAAAAGGCTGAGCAAGCTCGTGCAGCCGGCGCAGAAGTCGTCGGTATGGAAGACCTGGCTGAACAAGTCAAGGCCGGCAAGCTGGACTTTGACATCGTGATCGCTTCGCCGGACACGATGCGCGTTGTCGGTACGCTCGGTCAGATCCTCGGCCCGCGCGGCCTGATGCCGAACCCGAAGGTTGGCACGGTTACGCCGGACGTCGCGACTGCGGTCAAGAATGCCAAGGCTGGTCAGGTGCAATTCCGTGTCGACAAGGCGGGTATCATCCACGCCACGATTGGCCGTGCATCGTTCGAGCCGACGGCTCTGCGTAGCAACCTAAATGCTCTGGTCGACGCGCTGCAAAAGGCGAAGCCGGCAACGAGCAAGGGTGTGTACCTGCGTAAGGTTGCGCTGTCGAGCACGATGGGTGTTGGCGTTCGCGTCGACCAGGCATCGATCGCAGCACAGTAATAAATTTCATCGCCTCGATGTGAGTCGAGGCGGTTTTATGGGCTTTGGGCGGTCGCGAGATGGCAGTGTGCATCGAACGGCCGGTTGTCAAAGACCGTTGGCGGGAAAGCAGCAGGCAGGCTGACCCTTAATGTAAAGCCAACGCAGATGGCGAACCCGAAAAAGTTTTGTAGTGATGAAACCGGTTGGGATCCGCAGTGATGTGGGTTTCAGGCGGTCGAAATACTCCTGACTGGTCGGACGCCGTTATTGAACGCGGTACGCAAGGCGCACGCTGCGTGTATCGAATCTGGAGGTTAACCGTGCCACTTAACAAAGAAAGCAAGCAGGCCGTCGTCGCTGAGGTTGCCGCGCAAGTCGCGAAAGCCCAGACCGTGGTTCTGGCTGAGTATCGTGGAATCGCGGTTGGCGATCTGACCAAGCTGCGCGCGAAAGCGCGTGAGCAACAGGTTTACCTTCGCGTGTTGAAGAACACGCTGGCGCGTCGCGCTGTCGAAGGTACCCCGTTTGCTCCGCTGGCAGAGCAGATGACTGGTCCCTTGATCTACGGCATCTCGGAAGATGCAATTGCTGCTGCTAAGGTCGTCAACGACTTCGGCAAAACCAATGACAAGTTGATCATCAAGGCTGGTTCCTACGAAGGCAAGGTGATGGACAAGGCTGGCGTGCAAGCGCTGGCAAACATCCCGAGCCGCGAAGAACTGCTCTCCAAGCTGTTGTACGTTATGCAAGCACCTGTTTCCGGCTTTGCGCGCGCTCTGGCCGCGCTGGCAGAAAAGAAACAAGGCGAAGAAACCGCTGCGTAACGCACTTCAGTCGAGCGTGATTGATCGCTGGCTGTATCCGAATTCAATTTAGGAGTATTTCAAATGGCAATCGCAAAAGATGACATCCTCGAGGCAGTAAGCTCGATGTCGGTTCTGGAACTGAACGAGCTGGTCAAGGCGTTCGAAGAAAAATTTGGCGTGTCGGCAGCTGCTGTTGCAGTGGCAGGCCCGGCAGGCGCAGCTGCAGCTGTCGCTGAAGAGCAAACCGAATTCACGGTCAACCTGACGGAAGTCGGCGCGAACAAGGTTTCGGTCATTAAGGCTGTTCGTGAACTGACGGGTCTCGGCCTGAAGGAAGCGAAGGACCTGGTCGACGGCGCACCGAAGCCTGTTAAGGAATCGGTACCGAAGGCTGCTGCTGAAGAAGCCAAGAAGAAGTTGGAAGAAGCCGGCGCGAAGGCTGAAATCAAGTAAGTTTCAGCGCGTTGTGCGAAGGCTGGCGGTTTTCCACCGCCGGCCTTTTTGTGCTTTGTGGGGACGACGTTTTTGCCAGCCATATTCGGCAAGAACAGGGGCCCTAGAAGCCAAAGAAAATCGCCTATCGGCAATATTGACCGGCGTTTCTCTTTGTCTTCTGAAGCGACTGCAGAAGGCAAGTTTGGTCGGGTAGCGGGCAACATAGGCATCCGCTGCCGTCAGCCAGCGGTTGGTAGCGGCCAACCACCAAGCTTCTAGGCTCGTTCAAGCCATCGGACGGCCATCGGGTCTCAGTCGGTGAACACTCGGGTTGTCTCATCAAGGTATCCTGCCTCGACAACAATGCCCGCCGTGATTCGGAGATCGTATGCAATATTCCTTCACCGAGAAGAAGCGTATTCGCAAGAGTTTTGCGAAGCGCCCCATCGTTCACCAAGTACCTTTCCTGCTGGCTACCCAGCTTGAATCATTCAGCACGTTTCTGCAAGCAGACACGTCATCCACGCAGCGCAAGCCGGAAGGCCTGCAAGCTGCGTTTACGTCCGTTTTTCCGATTGTTTCGCATAACGGGTTCGCACGTCTAGAGTTCGTCAGCTATATGCTGTCGCCGCCGGCATTCAACATCAAGGAATGTCAGCAGCGCGGTTTGACGTACTGCTCCGCACTGCGCGCAAAAGTGCGTCTGGTGCTGCTCGACAAGGAATCGCCGAGCAAGCCGGTCGTCAAGGAAGTGAAGGAACAAGAAGTGTACATGGGCGAAATTCCGCTCATGACGCCGACGGGTTCGTTCGTTATCAACGGCACGGAACGTGTGATCGTGTCGCAGCTGCATCGCTCGCCGGGCGTGTTCTTCGAACACGACAAGGGCAAGACGCACAGCTCGGGCAAGCTCCTGTTCTCGGCACGTATCATTCCTTACCGCGGTTCGTGGCTCGACTTCGAATTCGATCCGAAGGACGTGCTGTACTTCCGCGTCGACCGTCGTCGCAAGATGCCGGTCACGATCCTGCTGAAGGCAATCGGCCTGACGCCGGAACAGATCCTCGCAAACTTCTTCGTGTTCGACAATTTCACGCTGATGCCGGAAGGCGCGCAGATGGAATTCGTGCCGGAGCGTCTGCGTGGTGAAGTCGCACGTTTCGACATTACGGATCGTGACGGCAACGTGATCGTCCAGAAGGACAAGCGGATCAACGCCAAGCACATTCGCGATCTCGACAACGCGAAGACGAAGTTCATCTCGGTCCCGGAAGACTATCTGCTCGGCCGCGTGCTGGCGAAGAACGTCGTCGATGGCGACACGGGCGAAGTCATCGCTAACGCGAACGACGAAATCACCGAAACCGTCCTCGAAAAGCTCCGCGAATCGAAGATCAAAGACATCCAGACGCTCTACACGAACGATCTGGATCAAGGTCCGTACATCTCGTCGACGCTGCGTATCGACGAAACCGCGGACAAGATGGCCGCTCGCATCGCGATCTACCGCATGATGCGTCCGGGCGAACCGCCGACCGAAGAAGCGGTCGAGGCGCTGTTCAACCGTCTGTTCTACAGCGAAGACGCATACGACCTGTCCAAGGTTGGTCGTATGAAGTTCAACCGCCGTGTCGGTCGCGACGAAATCGTCGGTCCGATGACGCTGCAAGACGACGACATCCTCGCAACGATCAAGATCCTGGTCGAACTGCGTAACGGCAAGGGCGAAGTGGACGACATCGACCACTTGGGCAATCGTCGTGTGCGTTGCGTCGGCGAACTGGCGGAAAACCAGTTCCGCGCCGGTCTCGTGCGTGTCGAACGTGCTGTGAAGGAACGCCTCGGCCAGGCCGAAAGCGAAAACCTGATGCCGCACGACCTGATCAACTCGAAGCCGATTTCGTCGGCGATTCGCGAGTTCTTCGGTTCGTCGCAGCTGTCGCAGTTCATGGACCAAACGAACCCGCTGTCGGAAATCACCCACAAGCGCCGTGTTTCGGCACTGGGCCCGGGCGGTTTGACGCGTGAGCGTGCTGGCTTTGAAGTCCGCGACGTGCACCCGACCCACTATGGCCGTGTGTGCCCGATTGAAACGCCGGAAGGTCCGAACATCGGCCTGATCAACTCGCTCGCACTGTACGCGCACCTGAACGAATACGGCTTCCTCGAAACGCCGTATCGCAAGGTTGTGGACAGCAAGGTGACGGATCAGATCGACTATCTGTCCGCGATCGAAGAAGGCCGTTACGTGATCGCTCAGGCGAACGCGGCAGTGGCTGCTGACGGCTCGCTGACCGACGAACTGGTGTCGTCGCGTGAAGCAGGCGAAACGTTGATGGTCACGCCGGACCGCATCCAGTATATGGACGTGGCGCCGTCGCAGATCGTGTCGGTGGCAGCATCGCTGATTCCGTTCCTCGAACACGATGACGCGAACCGCGCATTGATGGGTTCGAACATGCAGCGTCAGGCTGTGCCGTGTCTGCGTCCTGAAAAGGCTGTGGTCGGTACGGGTATCGAGCGCACGGTGGCAGTCGACTCGGGTACGACGGTTCAGGCATTCCGCGGCGGTGTGGTCGATTACGTCGACGCTGGCCGTATGGTGATCCGCGTGAACGACGATGAAGCCGTTGCGGGCGACGTCGGCGTGGACATCTACAACCTGATCAAGTACACGCGTTCGAATCAGAACACGAACATCAACCAGCGCCCGATCGTGAAGGTCGGCGATATCGTGTCGCGTGGCGACGTGCTGGCTGATGGCGCATCGACCGACCTCGGCGAACTGGCTCTCGGCCAGAACATGCTGGTCGCGTTCATGCCGTGGAACGGCTACAACTTCGAAGACTCGATCTTGATCTCGGAGAAGGTGGTTGCTGACGACCGTTACACGTCGATCCACATCGAAGAACTGAACGTCGTAGCTCGCGATACGAAGCTCGGACCGGAAGAAATCACGCGCGACATCTCGAACCTGGCTGAAGTACAACTCGGCCGTCTCGACGAGTCGGGCATCGTCTATATCGGCGCTGAAGTCGAAGCAGGCGACGTGCTGGTCGGTAAGGTCACGCCGAAGGGCGAAACCCAGCTGACACCGGAAGAAAAGCTGCTGCGCGCGATCTTCGGTGAAAAGGCTTCGGATGTGAAGGATACGTCGCTGCGTGTGCCATCGGGTATGAGCGGCACGGTCATCGACGTGCAAGTGTTCACGCGTGAAGGCATTCAGCGCGACAAGCGTGCGCAACAGATCATCGACGATGAACTGAAGCGCTATCGCCTCGACCTGAACGACCAACTGCGTATCGTGGAAGGCGATGCGTTCCAGCGTCTCGCACGTATGCTGACCGGCAAGGTCGCGAACGGCGGGCCGAAGAAGCTCGCGAAGGGTGCGAAGATCGAACAGGCTTACCTGGAAGACCTGGATCACTACCACTGGTTCGACATCCGCCTCGCGGACGAAGAAGCCGCGGCCCAGCTCGAAGCTATCAAGGACTCGATCGAACAGAAGCGTCACCAGTTCGATCTGGCGTTCGAAGAAAAGCGCAAGAAGCTCACGCAAGGCGACGAACTGCCGCCGGGCGTGCTGAAGATGGTCAAGGTGTATCTCGCTGTGAAGCGTCGTCTGCAGCCTGGCGACAAGATGGCCGGCCGTCACGGTAACAAGGGTGTTGTGTCGAAGATCGTTCCGATCGAAGACATGCCGTACATGGCCGATGGCCGTCCGGCTGACGTCGTTCTGAACCCGCTCGGCGTGCCGTCGCGGATGAACGTGGGCCAGGTTCTCGAAGTGCATCTGGGTTGGGCCGCGAAGGGTCTCGGCTGGCGTATCGGCGAAATGCTGCAACGTCAGGCGAAGATTGCTGAACTGCGCGAATTCCTGACCAAGATCTACAACGAGTCGGGCCGCGCTGAAGAGCTGGACAGCTTCACGGACGACGAAATCGTCGAACTGGCGAAGAACCTGCGCGAAGGCGTTCCGTTTGCCACGCCGGTGTTCGACGGTGCGACGGAAGAAGAAATGTCGCGCGCGCTGGATCTGGCATTCCCGGACGACATCGCGAAGAACCTCGGCATGACGCCGTCGAAGAATCAGGTGCGTCTGTATGACGGCCGCACGGGTGAGATGTTCGAACGTACGGTGACTGTCGGTTACATGCACTACCTGAAACTGCACCACTTGGTCGACGACAAGATGCACGCGCGTTCCACGGGCCCGTACTCGCTCGTCACGCAGCAGCCGTTGGGCGGTAAAGCGCAGTTTGGTGGCCAGCGTTTCGGTGAAATGGAAGTGTGGGCGCTCGAAGCGTACGGCGCATCGTACGTGTTGCAAGAAATGCTGACGGTTAAGTCGGATGACGTGGCAGGCCGGACCAAGGTGTATGAGAACCTGGTCAAGGGTGATCACGTGATCGACGCCGGCATGCCGGAATCCTTCAACGTGCTCGTGAAGGAAATCCGCTCGCTCGGTATCGACATCGACCTCGACCGCAACTAATCGGACTACGGAGAGAAAGCAATGAAAGCTCTGCTCGATCTATTCAAGCAAGTCCAACAGCCTGAAGTTTTTGACGCGATCAAGATCGGTCTGGCCTCGCCAGACAAGATCCGTTCGTGGTCGTTCGGCGAAGTCAAGAAGCCGGAAACCATCAACTACCGGACGTTCAAGCCGGAACGCGATGGTTTGTTCTGCGCGAAGATCTTCGGGCCGATCAAAGACTACGAATGCCTGTGCGGCAAGTACAAGCGCCTGAAGCATCGTGGCGTGATCTGTGAAAAGTGCGGCGTCGAAGTGACGCTCGCGAAGGTGCGTCGCGAACGGATGGGCCACATCGAGTTGGCCTCGCCGGTCGCTCACATCTGGTTCCTGAAGTCGCTGCCGTCGCGTTTGGGCATGGTGCTCGACATGACGCTGCGCGACATCGAACGCGTGCTGTACTTCGAAGCATATGTGGTGATCGATCCGGGTATGACGCCGCTGAAAGCGCGGCAGATCATGACGGAAGAGGATTACTACAACAAGGTCGAAGAGTACGGTGACGAATTCCGTGCCGAAATGGGCGCGGAAGGCGTTCGCGAACTGCTGCGCGCGATCAACATCGACGAACAGGTCGAGATGTTGCGCACCGAACTCAAGAACACGGGTTCGGAAGCGAAGATCAAGAAGTACGCGAAGCGCCTGAAGGTGCTCGAGGCTTTCCAACGTTCGGGCATCAAGCCTGACTGGATGGTGCTCGAAGTGCTGCCGGTGCTGCCGCCGGAGCTGCGTCCGCTGGTGCCGCTGGATGGCGGCCGCTTCGCGACGTCGGACCTGAACGACCTGTATCGCCGCGTGATCAACCGTAACAACCGGTTGAAGCGTCTGCTCGAACTGAAGGCGCCTGAAATCATCGTCCGCAACGAAAAGCGGATGCTGCAGGAAGCCGTCGATTCGCTGCTCGACAACGGTCGTCGCGGTAAGGCAATGACCGGCGCGAACAAGCGTCCGCTGAAGTCGCTCGCTGACATGATCAAGGGTAAGGGCGGTCGTTTCCGTCAGAACTTGCTCGGTAAGCGCGTTGACTACTCGGGCCGTTCGGTGATCGTGGTCGGCCCGACGCTCAAGCTGCATCAGTGCGGTCTGCCGAAGCTGATGGCGCTCGAACTGTTCAAGCCATTCATCTTCAACAAGCTCGAAGTGATGGGTGTGGCTACCACCATCAAGGCTGCGAAGAAGGAAGTCGAGAACCAGACGCCGGTGGTGTGGGACATCCTCGAAGAGGTGATCCGCGAACATCCGGTCATGCTGAACCGTGCGCCTACTCTTCACCGTCTTGGCATTCAGGCTTTCGAGCCGGTGCTGATCGAAGGTAAGGCAATCCAGCTGCACCCGCTCGTTTGCGCGGCGTTCAACGCCGACTTCGACGGTGACCAGATGGCTGTGCACGTGCCGCTGTCGCTCGAAGCGCAAATGGAAGCGCGTACGCTGATGCTGGCGTCGAACAACATCCTGTTCCCGGCCAACGGCGATCCGTCGATCGTGCCGTCGCAGGATATTGTGCTCGGCCTGTACTACGCGACGCGTGAAGCCGTGAACGCCAAGGGCGAAGGCCTGACGTTCACCGGCGTGTCGGAAGCGCTGCGTGCTTACGAAAACAAGGAAGTCGAGCTGGCCTCGCGCGTCAACGTGCGGATCACGGAAATGGTCCACAACGAAGACACGTCGGAAGGCGCGCCGAAGTTCGTGCCGAAGATCTCGCTGTACGCGACGACCGTTGGCCGTTCGATTCTGTCGGAAATTCTGCCGCCGGGCCTGCCGTTCTCGGTGCTGAACAAGCCGCTGAAGAAGAAGGAAATCTCGCGTCTGATCAACACCGCGTTCCGCAAGTGCGGTCTGCGTGAAACGGTGATTTTCGCCGACCAGTTGATGCAGTCGGGTTTCCGTCTGGCAACGCGCGCTGGTATCTCGATCTGCGTCGACGACATGCTCGTGCCGCCGCAGAAGGAAACCATCGTCGGCGACGCCGCGAAGAAGGTGAAGGAATACGACCGTCAGTACATGTCGGGTCTCGTTACGTCGCAAGAACGCTACAACAACGTGGTCGACATCTGGTCGGCAACGTCGGAAGCGGTCGGCAAGGCGATGATGGAGCAGCTGTCGACGGAACCGGTGGTCGATCGCGACGGCAACGAAACGCGTCAGGAGTCGTTCAACTCCATCTACATGATGGCGGACTCGGGTGCTCGTGGTTCCGCGGTTCAGATTCGTCAGCTGGCCGGTATGCGTGGCCTGATGGCGAAGCCGGACGGCTCGATCATCGAGACGCCGATTACGGCGAATTTCCGTGAAGGCCTGAACGTGTTGCAGTACTTCATCTCGACCCACGGTGCGCGTAAGGGTCTGGCTGATACGGCACTGAAGACGGCAAACTCGGGTTACCTGACGCGTCGTCTGGTCGACGTGACGCAGGATCTGGTGGTGGTCGAGGACGATTGCGGTACGTCCAACGGCGTCGCCATGAAGGCGTTGGTCGAAGGCGGTGAAGTCGTCGAAGCGCTGCGTGACCGAATCCTGGGTCGCGTGACGGTGGCTGACGTCGTCAATCCGGAATCGCAGGAAACGCTGTACGAAACGGGCACCTTGCTCGACGAAGACGCGGTCGAAGAAATCGAACGCCTCGGCATCGACGAAGTGCGCGTGCGTACGCCGCTGACTTGCGAAACGCGTTACGGTTTGTGCGCAGCCTGTTACGGCCGCGACCTGGGTCGTGGCTCGTCGGTCAACGTCGGTGAGGCAGTTGGCGTGATCGCTGCTCAGTCGATCGGTGAACCGGGCACGCAGCTCACGATGCGCACGTTCCACATCGGTGGTGCGGCATCGCGTGCAGCAGTGGCTTCGTCGGTTGAAGCCAAGTCGAACGGTACGGTGCGTTTCACGGCAACCATGCGTTACGTCACCAACGCGAAGGGCGAGCAGATCGTCATCTCGCGTTCGGGCGAAGCAATGATCACCGACGACCACGGCCGCGAGCGTGAACGTCACAAGGTGCCGTACGGCGCGACGCTGTTGCAACTGGACGGCGCGCAGATCAAGGCCGGCACGCAACTGGCGACGTGGGATCCGATGACGCGTCCGATCATCACCGAGTACGGTGGTACGGTGAAGTTCGAAAACGTCGAAGAAGGCGTGACGGTTGCCAAGCAGATCGACGATGTGACGGGTCTCTCGACGCTGGTCGTGATCGACGTGAAGCGCCGCGGTTCGCAAGCGTCGAAGACGGTGCGCCCGCAGGTTAAGCTGCTCGACGCGAACGGCGAAGAAGTCAAGATCCCGAACACCGAGCACTCGGTGCAGATCGGCTTCCAGGTCGGCGCTCTGATCACCGTGAAGGACGGTCAGCAAGTGCAGGTCGGTGAAGTGCTGGCACGTATCCCGGTTGAATCGCAGAAAACGCGTGACATTACCGGTGGTCTGCCGCGTGTGGCCGAACTGTTCGAAGCGCGCTCGCCGAAGGACGCCGGTATTCTGGCGGAAGTCACGGGCACGACGTCGTTCGGTAAGGACACGAAGGGCAAGCAGCGTCTCGTTATCACGGACCTCGAAGGCAATCAGCACGAGTTCCTGATCGCGAAGGAAAAGCAGGTTCTGGTGCACGATGGTCAGGTCGTCAACAAGGGCGAAATGATTGTCGACGGGCCGGCTGATCCGCACGACATTCTGCGTTTGCAGGGCGTTGAAGCGCTGGCGCGCTACATCGTGGACGAAGTGCAGGACGTGTATCGTCTGCAGGGCGTGAAGATCAATGACAAGCACATTGAAGTGATCGTCCGTCAGATGCTGCGCCGTGTGCAGATCGTCGATAACGGTGACACGCGCTTCATCATGGGCGAACAGGTCGAGCGCTCGGATATGCTCGACGAGAACGACCGGATGGCTGCTGAAGACAAGATCCCGGCAACCTACGACAACGTGCTGCTCGGTATCACGAAGGCATCGCTGTCGACCGATTCGTTCATCTCCGCGGCGTCGTTCCAGGAAACGACTCGCGTGCTGACCGAAGCGGCGATCATGGGCAAGCGCGACGATCTGCGCGGGCTGAAGGAAAACGTGATCGTTGGTCGTCTGATTCCGGCTGGTACGGGTCTCGCGTTCCACAAGGCACGCAAGAGCAAGGAACTGTCCGACCGCGAGCGTTTCGATCAGATCGCAGCGGAAGAGTCGTTCGAATTCGGTACGCCGGAAACCCCGGCCGCCGAACAGCAGCACTCAGGCGAGTAAGTCCCGGCGGCGCAAGCCGCTTGGGCTCACCAGCCAGCGAAGCCGCTCAGTTTCGACTGAGCGGCTTTTTTTATGCGCCTCGTTTTTTGTGTGTTTTTGTGGATTCGTCGGCCAAACGGCTAACGTTTGTGCAAAGCGCGGGCGCAGCACGAATGCGTTGGTAAAATTCGTGTCACCGGCATTACGCTGCTTCTCTCCAATTCATGTCCCGTCCGCTCGAAATCCTCAACGAAGTCTTCGGTTACCCCGCATTTAGAGGACAGCAGGGTGAAATTGTCGAGCACGTCGCCGGCGGCGGCGATTGCCTCGTGCTGATGCCGACGGGTGGCGGCAAGTCGTTGTGCTATCAGATTCCGTCGTTGGTGCGGCGCGAAGCAGGGTGCGGAGCCGGGATCGTGGTGTCCCCGCTGATCGCATTGATGCAGGACCAGGTTGCCGCGCTCAAGGAAGTCGGCGTGCGTGCCGCTTACCTGAACTCGACACTGTCGAGCACGGAGGCGATGGCCACTGAGCGCGCACTGCGTGAAGGCGAAATCGATCTGCTGTATGTGGCGCCGGAACGGTTGATGACGCCCCGTTTCCAGGAATTGCTCGAGCGCACGCGTATCGGGTTGTTCGCCATCGACGAAGCGCACTGCGTGTCGCAATGGGGTCATGATTTCCGTCCTGAATATATTCAGCTGTCGGTGTTGCATGAGCGCTTTCCCAACGTGCCACGCATTGCGCTCACCGCAACCGCCGACGCGATCACGCGCGACGAAATCATTCACCGTCTCGCGCTCGATGATGCGCGCATTTTTGTCTCGAGTTTTGATCGTCCAAACATTCGCTATCGCATCGTCGAGAAAGACAATGCGCGTACGCAATTGCTCGACTTCATTCGCGCCGAGCACTCCAAGCCAGACGGCACGACTGATGCCGGTGTTGTCTATTGCCTGTCGCGTCGCAAGGTGGAAGAAACGGCGGAGTGGCTCAAAGAAAAAGGCATGCGTGCGTTGCCTTACCACGCAGGCATGGAGTTCGAAATCCGCCAGAAGCATCAGGAGATGTTTCAGCGTGAGGAGGGCATCGTGATGTGTGCGACGATCGCGTTCGGCATGGGAATCGACAAGCCGGACGTGCGCTTCGTGGCTCACCTTGATTTGCCGAAGAGTGTCGAAGGTTATTACCAGGAAACCGGGCGTGCCGGCCGTGACGGCATGCCAGCGAACGCATGGATGGCGTACGGTCTGGGCGACGTCGTGCAGCAGCGCAAGATGATCGACGAGTCCGACGCTGACGATGCGCACAAGCGCGTGCAGACCGGCAAGCTCGATGCGCTACTCGGGCTGTGCGAAGCGGCGACCTGCCGCCGGGTGCGGCTGCTCGCGTATTTCGGAGAATCGAGCAAGCCGTGTGGCAACTGTGACAACTGCATCGAACCACCCGACACATGGGACGCGACACGCGAGGCGCAAATGGCGCTGTCATGTGTGTTCCGCGCGCAGCGGGCGAGTGGGTTTCACTTCGGCGCCGGGCACCTGATCGATATCCTGCGTGGTAACCGCAGCGAGAAGATCCTGCAACGCGGCCACGAGAAGCTCACCACCTTTGGGATTGGGGCGGCGCTCGGCGAGGCGGAGTGGCGCGCCATCTTTCGCCAACTCGTTGCATTTGGCTACCTCACCGTCGACCACGAAGGTTTCGGCTCGCTCGTACTGACAGAAGCTGCCAAAGCAGTGCTGAAGAGCGAGCAGAACGTTACGATGCGCCGCTACGTGAAACCCACGCGCACCCGCCAATCATCCGGCCGGACGAGCGAGCGCGCCGATCCGACGATCGGCATGGGCCCACGCGAGCGCGCCCGCTGGGAACGCCTGCGCGCCTGGCGCACGGAGACGGCGAAAAGCGACGGCGTGCCGGCCTACGTCATCTTCCACGACGCCACGCTGGCCGAAATTGCCCGCAACGGTCCCGGCTCCATCGAGGATTTGCGCGGTATTCCGGGCATGGGAGCCCGCAAACTCGACCGTTTCGGCGACGAGTTACTGGAAGTCGTCGCCGCCGACTGAGTGGCGTCGCAGGCAGTTTAAGGTCGGCAGGCGTGCGAAACATCGCAACCTGTTGACTCGCTTAGCATTTTCGGAATATTATGCTAGGTTCCGGTTCTTGGAATGCCCGTGTGCGAAGTTAATTCGTGCGCTGACCCCCGGGTCCGGAAGTTCGATGCGCAATCGTTTCTGCTTTGCCCGGAAACAGATGCGTCGATTTTGTTCAATTTCAGGAATAAACAATGCCAACCATCAATCAACTGGTTCGCAAAGGCCGCGCGTCGGAAACGACGAAGAGCAAGAGCCCGGCTTTGCAGGACTGCCCCCAGCGTCGCGGCGTGTGCACCCGTGTGTACACCACGACGCCGAAGAAGCCTAACTCGGCACTGCGTAAGGTTGCCAAGGTTCGTCTGACGAACGGCTTCGAAGTCATTTCGTATATCGGTGGTGAAGGCCACAACCTGCAGGAACACTCGGTCGTGCTGATTCGCGGCGGCCGTGTTAAGGACTTGCCGGGTGTGCGTTACCACATGGTTCGCGGCTCGCTGGATACCCAGGGCGTCAAGGATCGTAAGCAGGCTCGCTCGAAGTACGGTGCTAAGCGTGCCAAGGCTGGCAAGTAACTAGCCGGTCAGAGTAGTTTCAGGTCGCCTGCAAAGGCGTAATAGCGGTGGTGCCGGAATCGCCGGTGCTGTCGAGTAAGTGGTCACCCGACCAGGCTGGTAAGTCGTTAGAGATGAATCGGGTTAGTTGGTGGCCGCGGGGCTAAAAATAGCTCCAACTGAAAAGTTAAGGAAGAAACATGCCGCGTCGTCGCGAAGTCCCCAAGCGGGAAGTGTTGCCGGATCCGAAGTTCGGTAACGTAGATGTAGCTAAGTTCATGAACGTGCTGATGCTCTCCGGCAAGAAGTCGGTTGCTGAGCGTATCGTGTACGGCGCTTTCGAACAGATCCAGACCAAGGGTGGCAAGGACCCGCTGGAAGTGTTCACGGTAGCGCTCAACAACGTCAAGCCGGTGGTCGAAGTTAAGAGCCGCCGCGTTGGTGGTGCAAACTATCAGGTTCCGGTCGAAGTGCGTCCGTCGCGTCGTATGGCATTGGCGATGCGTTGGTTGCGTGAAGCCGCGAAGAAGCGCAGCGAGAAGTCGATGGCCCTGCGTCTGGCAGGTGAACTCTCCGAAGCGGCCGAAGGCCGTGGCGGCGCGATGAAGAAGCGCGACGAAGTTCACCGGATGGCAGAAGCCAACAAGGCGTTCTCGCACTTCCGTTTCTAAGCTTCCCGAACTCGGGTTTAGCAGAAAAAGCGGAACGAAATTCCGGGCGGGTGCGCTTACAAAGCGCCTCGCCCGTTTGTGTTACAGCGCGATGGGTATTTTCTCGCATCGCGTCATCCCAATAGAGGATCAAAGTGGCTCGCAAGACACCTATCGAGCGCTACCGTAACATCGGTATTAGCGCTCACATCGACGCCGGCAAAACGACGACGACCGAGCGCATCCTGTTCTATACCGGCGTGAACCACAAGATTGGTGAAGTTCACGACGGCGCTGCCACCATGGACTGGATGGAGCAGGAGCAGGAACGCGGCATCACGATCACGTCCGCTGCTACCACGGCGTTCTGGAAAGGCATGGCCGGCGACCGCGCTGAGCACCGCATCAACATCATCGACACCCCGGGCCACGTTGACTTCACGATTGAAGTTGAGCGCTCGATGCGCGTGCTCGACGGTGCATGCATGGTTTACTGCGCAGTGGGCGGCGTGCAGCCGCAGTCGGAAACCGTGTGGCGTCAGGCTAACAAGTACAAGGTTCCCCGTCTCGCGTTCATCAACAAGATGGACCGTACCGGCGCGAACTTCTTCAAGGTCTACGACCAGCTCAAACTGCGCCTGAAGGCAAACCCGGTTCCGGTCGTGGTGCCTATCGGCGCTGAAGAAACGTTCACGGGCGTGGTCGATCTGCTGAAGATGAAAGCGATCATTTGGGATGAGGCGTCCCAGGGCACGAAGTTCTCGTACGAAGAAATCCCGGCAGAACTCGTCGACACGTGCAATGAATGGCGCGAGAAGATGGTCGAAGCTGCGGCAGAATCGAGCGAAGACCTGATGAACAAGTACCTCGAAGAAGGCGAGCTGACGGAAGCGGAAATCGTTAAGGGTCTGCGCGACCGTACGATCGCTTGCGAAATCCAGCCGATGCTGTGCGGTACCGCGTTCAAGAACAAGGGCGTGCAACGGATGCTGGACGCCGTGCTCGACTTCCTGCCGTCGCCGATCGATATTCCGCCGGTTACGGGTGAACTCGAAAACGGTGAGAAGGCTGAGCGTCGCGCAGCTGACGACGAGAAGTTCTCGTCCCTCGCATTCAAAATCATGACCGACCCGTTTGTCGGCCAGTTGATCTTCTTCCGTGTGTACTCGGGTACGACCAAGTCGGGCGACACGCTGCTGAACGCGACCAAGGACAAGAAGGAACGTCTCGGTCGTATTCTGCTGATGCACGCAAACCAGCGTGAAGAAATCAAGGAAGTGCACGCTGGCGACATCGCTGCTGCTGTTGGCCTGAAAGACGCGACCACGGGCGACACGCTGTGCGATCCGCTGCACCCGATCGTGCTCGAACGCATGATTTTTCCGGAACCGGTGATTTCGCAGGCTGTTGAGCCGAAGACGAAGCCGGACCAGGAAAAGATGGGGCTGGCCCTGAACCGTCTGGCTCAGGAAGATCCGTCGTTCCGCGTTCAAACGGACGAAGAATCGGGTCAAACCATTATTTCGGGCATGGGCGAGCTCCACCTGGAAATTCTGGTCGACCGGATGAAGCGTGAATTCGGCGTCGAAGCAACTGTCGGCAAGCCGCAAGTGGCGTATCGTGAAACGATCCGCGGCAAGGCGGAAGACGTTGACGGTAAGTTCGTCAAGCAGTCGGGCGGTCGCGGCCAGTACGGTCACGCAGTCATCACGCTCGAGCCGAATGAGCAAGGCAAGGGCTACGAGTTCCTGGACGAAATCAAGGGTGGTGTGATTCCGCGTGAATACATCCCGGCAGTCGACAAGGGTATCCAGGAAACGCTGAAGGCCGGCGTGCTGGCAGGCTTCCCGGTCGTTGACGTGAAGGTTCACCTGACGTTCGGTTCGTACCACGACGTCGACTCGAACGAAAATGCGTTCCGCATGGCCGGTTCGATGGCGTTCAAGGAAGCCATGCGCAAGGCTCAACCGGTCATCCTCGAACCGATGATGGCCGTGGAAGTCGAAACGCCTGAAGATTACATGGGCAACGTGATGGGCGACCTGTCGGGTCGTCGCGGCATCGTTCAGGGCATGGACGACATGGTTGGCGGCGGCAAGATTGTTCGCGCCGAAGTGCCGCTGTCGGAAATGTTCGGTTACTCGACGTCGCTACGTTCGCTGACCCAAGGTCGTGCAACGTACACGATGGAGTTCAAGCACTACTCCGAAGCACCGCGCAACGTGTCTGAAGCGATCATCAACGCGAAGTCGAAGTAAGCGCGCGGCAAGTCATTCAACGATTAACTTTTTGAAAGAAGAGAAACATGGCTAAAGGTAAATTCGAACGGACCAAGCCGCACGTGAACGTCGGCACGATCGGTCACGTTGACCACGGCAAGACCACGCTGACGGCAGCGATCACGACGGTGCTGACCAAGAAGTTTGGCGGCGAAGCAAAGGCGTACGACCAGATCGACGCGGCGCCGGAAGAAAAGGCACGTGGTATCACGATCAACACAGCGCACGTTGAGTACGAAACGGCTAACCGCCACTACGCCCACGTCGACTGCCCGGGCCACGCTGACTATGTGAAGAACATGATCACGGGCGCAGCGCAGATGGACGGCGCGATCCTGGTGTGCTCGGCTGCAGACGGCCCGATGCCGCAAACGCGTGAGCACATCCTGCTGGCGCGTCAGGTTGGCGTTCCGTACATCATCGTGTTCCTGAACAAGTGCGACATGGTGGACGACGCTGAGCTGCTGGAGCTCGTTGAGATGGAAGTTCGCGAACTTCTGTCGAAGTACGACTTCCCGGGCGACGACACGCCGATCATCAAGGGTTCGGCCAAGCTGGCGCTGGAAGGCGACACGGGCGAGCTGGGCGAAGTGGCGATCATGAACCTGGCCGACGCGCTGGACACGTACATCCCGACGCCGGAGCGCGCAGTTGACGGTGCGTTCCTGATGCCGGTGGAAGACGTGTTCTCGATCTCGGGTCGCGGCACGGTGGTGACGGGTCGCGTTGAGCGTGGCGTCGTGAAGGTCGGCGAAGAAATCGAAATCGTCGGTATCAAGCCGACGGTGAAGACGACCTGCACGGGCGTGGAAATGTTCCGCAAGCTGCTCGACCAGGGTCAGGCAGGCGACAACGTGGGTATCCTGCTGCGCGGCACGAAGCGTGAAGACGTGGAGCGTGGCCAGGTTCTGGCGAAGCCGGGTTCGATCAACCCGCACACGCACTTCACGGCTGAAGTGTATGTGCTGAGCAAGGACGAAGGCGGTCGTCACACGCCGTTCTTCAACAACTATCGTCCGCAGTTCTACTTCCGTACGACGGACGTGACGGGCTCGATCGAGTTGCCGAAGGACAAGGAAATGGTCATGCCGGGCGACAACGTGTCGATCACGGTGAAGCTGATCAACCCGATTGCGATGGAAGAAGGTCTGCGTTTCGCAATTCGCGAAGGCGGCCGTACGGTCGGCGCAGGTGTGGTTGCTAAGATTCTCGAGTAAAATCGAGGGTTGAAGCTGCAGTAAGTGGTGCCCGGAGCCGGGCGCCAGCACCATAGCGGGTGCCCGGCTCTACGTTCTTTTACTATCTGGCGGCGCAATACCGCCTCGCTCTTTCCAAGGAATTGTCATGCAGAACCAGAAAATCCGCATTCGCCTGAAGGCTTTCGACTATCGCCTGATCGATCAATCGGCAGCTGAAATCGTCGACACGGCAAAGCGGACTGGCGCAATCGTTCGTGGTCCGGTGCCCCTGCCGACCCGCATTCAACGTTTCGACATCTTGCGTTCGCCGCACGTCAACAAGACGTCGCGCGATCAGCTCGAAATCCGTACGCACCAACGCCTGATGGACATCGTCGATCCGACGGACAAGACCGTTGACGCACTGATGAAGCTGGATCTGCCGGCTGGCGTGGACGTGGAAATCAAGCTGCAATAATGCTTCCAGAGCTTGCCTGGCGTGCCGGGCAGCGCTAAGTCATTGATTGCTTGCGGAAAACGAAAAGCCTCGCTATAATGCAAGGCTTTTCGCGCATTTGCGCAAAAAAGTCGGTGTGCTGCAGCATGAATTCATGCCCGAAACGGCACCGGCATTTTGTAAATTAGCCCCGACCAATCGCAGTCGGGAATGGAGAAAACGATGAGCCTTGGACTCGTAGGTCGCAAGGTTGGCATGACCCGTATCTTCACGGCAGAAGGGGATTCGATTCCCGTTACCGTGCTGGACGTGTCCGACAACCGCGTGACGCAGATCAAGACTGTTGAAACCGACGGCTACACAGCCGTGCAGGTTGCATTCGGTACGCGCCGTGCATCGCGTGTGACGAAGCCGTTGGCCGGTCATCTCGCCAAAGCCGGTGTTCAAGCCGGTGAAATCCTCAAAGAATTCCAGATCGATGCTGCCAAGGCTGCCGAGTTGTCGAACGGCACCGTGGTTGGTCCCGACCTGTTCGAAGTAGGCCAGAAGGTCGACGTGCAAGGCGTGTCGATCGGTAAGGGCTACGCCGGTACCATCAAGCGTTACAACTTCGCATCCGGCCGTGCATCGCACGGTAACTCGCGCTCGCACAACGTGCCGGGTTCGATCGGTATGGCGCAGGATCCGGGTCGTGTTTTCCCGGGTAAGCGCATGACCGGTCACATGGGTGACGATACGGTAACCGTGCAAAACCTCGAAATCGCTCGTATCGACGCTGACCGCAAGCTGTTGCTGGTCAAGGGCGCCGTTCCGGGTGCGAAGGGTGGCAAGGTATTCGTTACGCCGGCTGTGAAGACGCGTGCCGTGAAAGGAGCGAAATAATGGAACTTAAGCTCCTGAATGCCAATGGTCAGGAAGGTGCAGGCGTTAGCGCGTCGGACGTAGTGTTCGGTCGCGATTACAACGAAGCCCTGATTCACCAGGTCGTGGTGGCGTACCAAGCGAATGCCCGTAGCGGCAACCGCGCGCAGAAGGACCGTGAGCAAGTCAAGCACACGACCAAGAAGCCGTGGCGCCAGAAGGGTACGGGCCGTGCCCGTGCCGGTATGTCGTCGAGCCCGTTGTGGCGCGGCGGTGGCCGGATTTTCCCGAATTCGCCGGAAGAAAACTTTTCGCACAAGGTCAACAAGAAGATGCATCGCGCAGGTCTCTGCTCGATCTTCTCGCAGCTGGCCCGCGAAGGCCGTATCTCGGTGGTCGACGAGCTGACGCTCGAAGCGCCGAAGACGAAGCTGCTGGCCGAAAAATTCAAGGCGATGGGTCTCGACTCCGTGCTGGTGATTACCGACACGGTTGACGAAAACCTGTACCTCGCGTCGCGCAACCTCGCCCATGTGGCAGTTGTCGAGCCGCGTTACGCCGACCCGCTGTCGCTGATCTACTTCAAGAAGATCCTGATCACGAAGGCTGCGGTCGCCCAGATCGAGGAGTTGCTGTCATGAGCGAGATTCGCAAGAACGATCATCGTTTGATGCAGGTCCTGCTCGCGCCGGTGATCTCCGAAAAGGCGACGCTGGTGGCCGACAAGAACGAGCAAGTTGTGTTCGAAGTCGCGCCCGATGCCACGAAGCAGGAAGTGAAAGCTGCAGTCGAGCTGCTGTTCAAGGTGGAAGTCAATTCCGTCAACGTGCTGGTCTCGAAGGGCAAAGCCAAGCGCTTTGGCCGCTTCATGGGCAAGCGCAAGGACGTGAAAAAGGCGTACGTCTGCCTGAAGCCCGGCCAGGAAATCAACTTTGAAGCGGAGGCCAAGTAATCATGGCAATCGTTAAAGTTAAGCCGACTTCGCCGGGTCGCCGTGCGATGGTCAAGGTGGTCAACAAGGATCTGCATAAGGGCAAGCCGTTCGCACCGCTGCTCGATTCGCAATCTTCGACCGCCGGCCGTAACAACAACGGCCACATCACCACGCGTCATAAGGGTGGTGGTCACAAGCATCACTATCGCGTCGTCGATTTCCGTCGCAACAAGGACGGCATTCCGGCGAAGGTCGAGCGTCTTGAGTACGATCCGAACCGTAGCGCGAACATCGCGCTGGTTCTGTACGCAGACGGCGAGCGCAAGTACATCATCGCTCCGAAGGGCGTGACGGTTGGTCAGCAACTGATGTCGGGTTCGGAAGCTCCGATCCGCGCAGGTAACACGCTGCCGATCCGCAACATTCCGGTCGGTACGACGATCCACTGCATTGAAATGCTGCCGGGCAAGGGCGCGCAAATGGCGCGTTCGGCTGGTACGTCGGCGATGTTGCTGGCTCGTGAAGGCATCTACGCACAGGTCCGCCTGCGCTCTGGTGAAATCCGCCGCGTTCACGTTGAATGCCGCGCGACGATTGGTGAAGTTGGTAACGAAGAGCACAGCCTCCGTCAAATCGGTAAGGCTGGCGCGAACCGCTGGCGCGGTATCCGCCCGACGGTGCGTGGCGTTGCAATGAACCCGGTCGATCACCCGCACGGCGGTGGTGAAGGCAAGACGGCTGCAGGTCGCGATCCGGTGAGCCCGTGGGGCACGCCTGCTAAGGGTTATCGCACCCGCAGCAACAAGCGCACGACGAGCATGATCGTCCAGCGCCGTCACAAGCGTTAAGGAGTAGGCAATGGCACGTTCTGTAAAAAAAGGTCCGTTCTGCGACGCCCATTTGCTGAAGAAAGTTGAGTCGGCAGCCGCTGCGCGTGACAAGAAGCCGATCAAGACTTGGTCGCGTCGTTCGACGATTCTGCCGGATTTCATCGGTCTGACGATTGCCGTTCACAACGGCCGTCAACACGTTCCGGTGTACATCTCGGAAAACATGGTCGGCCACAAGCTTGGCGAGTTTGCATTGACCCGGACGTTCAAGGGTCATGCAGCCGACAAGAAGGCTAAGAAATAAGGGGCTCATGATGGAAGTGAAAGCAATTCATCGCGGTGCCCGCATCTCGGCGCAGAAAACGCGCCTTGTGGCTGACCAGATCCGCGGTTTGCCGGTCGACAAGGCGCTGAACGTTCTGACGTTCTCGCCGAAGAAGGCTGCGGGAATCGTGAAAAAGGTCGTGCTGTCGGCGATCGCGAATGCGGAGCATAACGAAGGCGCCGATATCGATGAGCTCAAGGTAACGAGCATCATGGTCGACAAGGCTGCGTCGCTCAAGCGTTTTACTGCGCGCGCAAAAGGCCGTGGTAACCGCATCGAGAAGCAATCCTGTCACATCACTGTGACGGTCGGGAATTAAGGGGTCATACGATGGGACAGAAAATTCATCCGACTGGCTTCCGTTTGGCCGTCAGCCGCAATTGGGCGTCGCGTTGGTACGCGAACAACAACAATTTCGCGGCGATGTTGCAGGAAGACATCGGTGTTCGTGAATACCTGAAGAAGAAGCTGAAAAACGCTTCGGTTGGTCGCGTCGTTATCGAGCGTCCGGCGAAAAACGCGCGCATCACGATTTATAGCTCGCGTCCGGGTGTCGTCATCGGTAAGAAGGGCGAGGATATCGAGTTGCTGAAGTCGGAACTGCAACGCCGTATGGGCGTTCCGGTCCACGTCAACATCGAAGAAATCCGCAAGCCGGAAACCGATGCGCAACTGATCGCTGACTCGATCACGCAACAACTCGAGCGTCGGATTATGTTCCGCCGCGCGATGAAGCGTGCGATGCAAAACGCAATGCGTCTGGGTGCTCAAGGCATCAAGATCATGAGCGCTGGCCGCCTGAACGGTATCGAAATCGCTCGTACGGAATGGTATCGCGAAGGTCGCGTGCCCCTTCATACGCTGCGTGCTGATATCGACTACGCAACTTCGGAAGCGAAGACGACGTACGGCATCATCGGCGTGAAGGTGTGGGTCTACAAGGGCGACACGCTCGGCCGCAACGACGCACCGGTGGTTGAAGAAGTCGCCGAAGAAAAGCGTCCGCGCCGTAACGCACGTCCGGGTGGCGATCGCCGTCCGCGTCGCGATGGTGAAGGTGGTGGCCCGGCAGGTGCACGCCGTGGCGCTCCTCGTCGTGCTGGCGGTGCCGGCGACGGCGGGAAGACTGGAGAATAACGATGCTGCAACCGAAACGCAGAAAGTATCGCAAAGAGCAGAAGGGTCGTAACACCGGTATCGCTACCCGCGGCAACGCGGTGTCGTTCGGTGAGTTCGGCCTGAAGGCGATCGGTCGTGGTCGTCTGACCGCGCGCCAGATTGAAGCGGCACGTCGTGCAATGACGCGTCACATCAAGCGTGGTGGCCGCATCTGGATCCGCATCTTCCCGGACAAGCCGATCTCGCACAAGCCGGCTGAAGTACGGATGGGTAATGGTAAAGGTAACCCTGAGTACTACGTCGCAGAGATTCAACCGGGCAAGATGCTGTACGAAATGGATGGCGTAACCGAAGAGCTGGCACGCGAAGCGTTCCGTCTGGCTGCAGCTAAGCTGCCGCTTAAGACGACGTTTATCGTGCGTCAGCTCGGCGCCTAAGGAGCAAATGATGAAGGCTTCCGAACTTCACCAGAAAGATCAGGCCGCGCTCAACAAGGAGCTGTCGGACCTGTTGAAGGCGCAATTCGGCCTGCGCATGCAACTCGCGACCCAGCAGCTCACGAACACGAGCCAGCTGAAGAAGGTTCGTCGCGACATCGCACGTGTGCGGACCGTCCTGACTGAGAAGGCGAACCAGAAATGAACGATAGCGTAAAAACCTCGCTCAAGCGGACGCTGGTCGGCAAGGTCGTCAGCAACAAGATGGACAAGACGGTCACCGTGCTGGTTGAGCACCGCGTGAAGCACCCGATCTACGGCAAGTACGTTGTGCGTTCGAAGAAGTATCACGCGCACGACGATGCGAACACGTACAACGAGGGTGACCTCGTTGAAATCCAGGAAACGCGTCCGATTTCGAAGACGAAAGCTTGGGTTGTGGCTCGCCTGGTCGAGGCTGCTCGCGTCATCTGACGCCGCAAAGTTGTAGAAGTAGTTGAAGTCGCAGTAAGTTTCGCTTGCAAGACCGAGATTATTTGTTATAATCTCGGTCTTCCCTCTTTTATGGGAGCCCCGTCGCGGGCGAAGTTGGTGGGGGAAGCGGTGCAGGCGCCAGTCTGTTCCGTAGGATTCACCGGATTGCGATGGCGGGTTTCGTTTGCCGTCGCTGCTGTTCATACCCAAGCAGCCGATTGGCTGACGGGACCAAGACTGACCGGGTACGCCATGGTGGTGTGGCCGGATTAAGTTGGGAAAGATAAACCATGATCCAGACCGAAACTCGGCTTGAAGTGGCCGACAACACCGGTGCGCGTGAAGTCATGTGCATCAAGGTTCTCGGCGGCTCGAAGCGTCGTTATGCCAGCATTGGCGACATCATCAAGGTGACCGTCAAAGAAGCAACGCCGCGCGGGCGCGTGAAGAAAGGCGAAATTTATAACGCCGTGGTGGTTCGCACCGCCAAGGGCGTGCGCCGTCAGGACGGCTCGCTGATCAAGTTCGATGGCAATGCAGCAGTGCTGTTGAATGCCAAGCTCGAACCTATTGGCACCCGTATTTTCGGGCCTGTTACGCGCGAGTTGCGCAGCGAACGATTCATGAAGATCGTTTCGTTGGCACCTGAAGTGCTGTAAGGAGTCGCGATGAACAAGATTCGCAAAGGTGACGAAGTAATCGTCATCACCGGCAAAGATAAAGGCAAGCGCGGCGTCGTGCTGTCCGTTGGCGAAGACAAAGTCATTGTCGAGGGTATCAACCTCGTCAAGAAGCACGTCAAGCCGAACCCGATGAAGGGTACGACGGGTGGTGTGGAAGCCAAGACGATGCCGCTGCAAATTTCGAACGTCGCATTGGTCGACGCGAATGGCAAGGCGTCGCGTATAGGCATCAAGGTCGAAGGAGACAAGAAGGTCCGTTTCCTTAAGACGACCGGTGCTGTGCTGAGCGCCTGACGCTGCGGAGTAAAAAAATGGCTCGTTTGCAAGAGTTTTACAAAGAGAAGGTTGTACCCGGCCTCATCGAGAAGTTCGGTTACAAGTCCGTGATGGAAGTGCCGCGCATCACCAAGATCACCCTGAACATGGGTCTTGGCGAAGCGGTTGCTGACAAGAAGATCATCGAAAACGCCGTTGGCGACCTGACGAAGATCGCAGGCCAGAAGCCGGTGATCACGAAGGCACGCAAGGCAATCGCTGGCTTCAAGATCCGTCAGGGCTATCCGATCGGTGCAATGGTCACGTTGCGTGGTCAGGCAATGTACGAATTTCTGGACCGTTTCGTGACGGTTGCGCTCCCCCGTGTGCGTGACTTCCGTGGCGTGTCGGGTCGTGCGTTCGATGGTCGCGGCAACTACAACATCGGTGTGAAAGAGCAGATCATTTTCCCCGAAATCGACTACGACAAGATCGACGCATTGCGTGGGCTGAATATCAGCATCACGACGACTGCGAAGACCGACGACGAAGCAAAGGCTCTGCTCGCCAGCTTCAAGTTCCCGTTCAGAAACTGAGGTTACCGTGGCTAAACTGGCACTGATCGAACGTGAAAAGAAGCGTGCTCGCCTGGCCGCTAAGTACGCTCCCAAGCGTGCTGAGCTGAAAGCGATCATCGGCGATATGAGCAAGTCGGACGAAGAGCATTACGCAGCACGTCTGGAACTGCAACAACTGCCGCGCAACTCTAATCCGACCCGTAAGCGCAACCGTTGCGCAATTACCGGTCGCCCGCGTGGCACGTTCCGTAAATTCGGGCTGGCGCGTAACAAGATTCGCGAAATCGCGTTCCGCGGCGAGATCCCTGGCCTGACCAAGGCGAGCTGGTAATAGGAGAAACGTAAATGAGCATGAGTGATCCTATCGCCGATATGCTGACTCGCATCCGCAATGCGCAGATGGTTGAGAAAGTCTCGGTGACTATGCCCTCGTCGAAAGTCAAGGTTGCGATTGCGCAGGTCCTTAAGGACGAAGGCTATATCGATGATTTCGCAGTGAAGTCCGAAGGTGCGAAGTCTGAATTGAACATCGTGTTGAAGTACTACGCTGGCCGTCCGGTGATCGAGCGCATTGAACGCGTTTCGAAGCCTGGTCTGCGTGTGTACCGCGGCCGTAACGACATCCCCGTGGTCATGAATGGCCTCGGCGTGGCAATCGTGTCGACGCCGAAGGGCGTGATGACGGACCGCAAGGCGCGTGCAACGGGCGTTGGCGGCGAAGTCATCTGCTACGTCGCTTAAGGCCGAAAGGAGAGAAACATGTCTCGAGTAGGTAAAAGCCCGATCGCGCTGCAAGGCGCAGAAGTGGCCCTGAGCGACGAACGCATTACCGTCAAGGGTCCGCTGGGTACGATTTCGCAGGCTGCAAACAGCCTCGTTAAAGTGGTGAACGACAACGGCACGCTGAAGTTTGAGCCGGTGGACGAAAGCCGCGAAGCGAATGCGATGTCGGGCACGATGCGCGCACTGGTTGCGAACATGGTGAACGGCGTGACGAAGGGTTTCGAGCGCAAGCTGACGCTGGTTGGCGTCGGTTACCGCGCACAGGCGCAAGGCGACAAGCTGAACCTGTCGCTGGGTTTCTCGCACCCTGTGGTGCACCAGATGCCGGAAGGTGTCAAGGCTGAAACCCCGACGCAAACCGAAATCGTGATCAAGGGGATCAACAAGCAACAAGTTGGCCAAGTCGCTGCAGAAGTGCGCGGCTATCGCCCGCCGGAGCCCTACAAGGGCAAGGGTGTGCGTTACGCCAACGAGGTTGTGATCCTCAAAGAAACGAAGAAGAAGTAAGGGTGCGCAATCATGGATAAGACTCAATCTCGCCTGCGCCGCGCTCGTCAGACGCGTATCAAGATCGCTGAGCTGCAGGTCGCGCGTCTCGCCGTGCATCGCACGAACACGCACATCTATGCGCAAGTGTTCTCGCCGTGCGGCACCAAGGTACTCGCCAGCGCGTCGACGCTCGAAGCCGAAGTGCGTGCGCAACTGGCTGATCAGACGGGCAAGGGCGGCAACGTCGCTGCTGCGACCCTGATCGGTAAGCGCATTGCAGAAAAGGCTAAGGCTGCCGGCATCGAATCCGTCGCCTTCGACCGTTCGGGTTTCCGTTACCACGGCCGCGTGAAAGCGCTGGCCGATGCGGCGCGCGAAGCCGGACTCAAGTTCTAAGGGAAGAATTCGTCATGGCAAAGATGCAAGCGAAAGTTCAGGCTGACGAACGCGACGACGGCCTGCGCGAAAAGATGATTTCGGTCAACCGCGTGACCAAGGTTGTGAAGGGCGGCCGGATTCTCGGTTTCGCCGCACTGACCGTGGTTGGCGACGGTGATGGCCGCGTCGGTATGGGCAAGGGCAAGGCGAAGGAAGTGCCGGTCGCTGTTCAGAAGGCGATGGAACAGGCTCGCCGCAACATGTTCAAGGTGCCGCTTAAGAACGGTACCCTGCAACACGAAGTGCACGGTAAGCACGGCGCATCGATGGTCCTCCTGGCTCCGGCCAAGGACGGTACCGGTGTGATCGCCGGCGGCCCGATGCGCGCAGTGTTCGACGTGATGGGCGTGCAGAACGTTGTGGCCAAGAGCCACGGTTCGACGAACCCGTACAACCTCGTTCGTGCAACGCTCGACGGTCTGCGCAAGCAGTCGACGCCGGGTGATATCGCGGCGAAGCGCGGCAAGTCCGTCGAAGATATTCTGGGCTAAGGTGGACACCATGTCTGATAAAACTGTCAAGGTCCAGCTCGTCAAGAGCCTGATCGGCACCCGTGAAACGCACCGTGCAACGGTGCGTGGCTTGGGCCTGCGCCGACTCAACTCGGTTAGCGAGTTGCAGGACACGCCGGCTGTGCGCGGCATGATCAACAAGGTTTCGTACCTCGTTAAGGTCATCAGCTAAGCGGCTGACCAGGACTCAAGGAGTTGATAATGGAATTGAATAACCTGAAGCCGGCTGAAGGTTCGAAGCACGCTAAGCGTCGCGTCGGCCGTGGTATCGGCTCCGGTCTGGGCAAGACGGCTGGCCGTGGTCACAAGGGTCAGAAGTCGCGTTCGGGCGGCTTTCACAAGGTTGGCTTCGAAGGCGGTCAAATGCCGCTGCAACGGCGCCTGCCGAAGCGTGGCTTCACCTCGCTGACGAAGGAATTCGTCGGTGAAGTGCGTCTCTCTGATCTGGAAAAGCTGCCGGTCGACGAAATCGATCTGTTGGCTCTGAAGCAAGCCGGCCTGCTCGGCGAGCTGATCAAGAGCGCCAAGATCATCGCGACGGGCGAGCTGAAGCGCAAAGTCGTTGTGAAGGGTCTGGGTGCGACGAAGGGTGCGCGTGCTGCTATTGAAGCAGCGGGCGGCTCTTTTGCCGAGTAACGCGCAAGTTATTTGCCGTCACTAGCATTTGCATCGGAGAAGGTACTTGGCTAACAGTCCGAGTCTCGCAAAACCCGGTCGCAGCGCGGCGAAGTTTGGCGATCTGCGTCGGCGTGCAGTGTTCCTGCTGCTGGCGTTGATTGTCTACCGTATCGGCGCGCACATTCCGGTGCCGGGTATCGACCCGGACCAACTGGCAAAGTTGTTCCAAAGCCAGTCGGGCGGCATCCTTGGCATGTTCAACATGTTCTCGGGTGGTGCACTTTCGCGGTTCACGATTTTTGCGCTGGGGATCATGCCGTACATTTCGGCGTCGATCATCATGCAGTTGCTGGCGATTGTCTCGCCGCAGCTGGAAGCGCTGAAAAAGGAAGGGCAGGCGGGTCAACGGAAGATTACGCAGTACACGCGTGTCTTCACGGTCCTGCTGGCGACATTCCAGGCGTTCGGCATTGCCGTCGCTTTGGAAAATCAGCCTGGCTTGGTGATCGATCCGGGGATGATATTTCGGTTGACGACGGTCGTGACGCTGGTGACCGGCACGATGTTCCTGATGTGGCTGGGTGAGCAGATCACGGAACGTGGGCTGGGTAACGGTATCTCGATCATCATTTTCGGCGGTATTGCGGCGGGGTTCCCGAACGCAATCGGTGGTCTTTTTGAACTGGTGCGAACCGGCTCGATGAGCATCATCTCAGCGATTATCGTGGTCGCGCTGATTGCTGCAGTGACGTATCTGGTTGTGTTCATCGAACGTGGCCAGCGCAAGATTCTTGTGAACTACGCCAAGCGGCAGGTCGGCAACAAGATTTACGGCGGACAGTCTTCTCATCTGCCGCTGAAGTTAAATATGTCGGGTGTGATTCCGCCGATCTTTGCATCGTCGATCATTCTCTTCCCGGCAACCATCCTGAACTGGTTTAGTTCGGGGTCGCGTACCAGCTGGTTCGCAGACACGTTGCACAACGTGGCCGAAGCCCTTAAGCCCGGTCAACCGGTGTACGTGTTGCTGTACGCGTTGGCGATCGTCTTCTTCTGTTTCTTCTACACCGCACTGGTGTTCAACAGCAGAGAAACGGCCGACAACCTGAAAAAGAGTGGAGCGTTCGTCCCAGGCATCCGCCCGGGCGATCAAACCGCGCGATATATCGACCGCATCCTGACTCGTCTGACGCTGGCTGGTGCGATCTACATCGTGTTTGTTTGTCTGCTGCCTGAATTTTTGGTACTGCGCTGGAACGTGCCGTTTTATTTTGGTGGAACGTCGCTGCTGATCATTGTCGTCGTCACAATGGATTTCATGGCGCAGGTGCAGTCGTACGTTATGTCGCAACAGTATGAATCGCTGCTGAAGAAAGCTAACTTCAAAGGCGGCGGCGTCCCGATGCGTTGAAAGGACTTATGGCCAAAGACGATGTTATCCAGATGCAGGGTGAAGTCATCGAAAACCTGCCTAACGCTACCTTTAGGGTGAAGCTGGAAAACGGCCATGTCGTATTGGGACACATATCCGGCAAGATGCGGATGCACTATATCCGCATCTTGCCGGGCGACAAGGTGACGGTTGAATTGACGCCTTACGATCTGTCGCGTGCGCGGATCGTGTTCCGGGCGAAGTGATTTGAAAAAAGGGTAATATCATGAAAGTGATGGCATCGGTTAAGCGCATTTGCCGCAATTGCAAGATCATCAAGCGCAAAGGCGTTGTGCGCGTGATTTGCAGCTCTGATCCGCGCCACAAACAGCGTCAAGGCTGAACGCCGCGCTTTTTGCTGCGCTTTTTGTTTGAGGAAAAACAATGGCTCGTATCGCAGGGGTTAACATCCCGAATCACCAGCATACCGAAATCGGCCTGACGGCAATTTACGGTGTAGGCCGCACGCGCTCGCGCGACATTTGCGTCGCTGCTGGTGTGGCATTTTCGAAGAAGGTCAAGGACCTGAACGACGCAGACCTCGAAAAGCTGCGTGAAGAAGTCGGCAAGTTCATCGTTGAAGGCGATCTGCGCCGTGAAACGACGATGAACATTAAGCGCCTGATGGATCTCGGCTGCTACCGTGGCGTGCGTCATCGCAAGGGCTTGCCCCTGCGTGGCCAACGCACGCGTACGAATGCCCGTACGCGCAAGGGTCCGCGTCGTGCAGCGCAATCGCTGAAGAAGTAAGCGGAACTGACAGTTACAGGAAAACGTAATGGCTAAGGCTTCGAACAACTCCGCGGCGCAACGCGTTCGCAAGAAGGTCAAGAAGAACGTCGCCGAGGGCGTGGTTCACGTTCACGCGTCGTTCAACAACACCATCATCACGATCACTGATCGTCAGGGCAATGCACTTGCTTGGGCAACGTCGGGTGGTCAGGGCTTCAAGGGTTCGCGTAAATCGACCCCGTTTGCAGCCCAGGTGGCAGCCGAATCGGCTGGCCGCGTGGCGATGGAATACGGCGTGAAGAACCTCGAAGTGCGGATCAAGGGCCCTGGTCCTGGCCGTGAGTCGGCGGTGCGCGCGTTGCATGGTCTTGGCATCAAGATCACCGCAATCTCCGACGTGACCCCGGTCCCGCACAACGGCTGCCGTCCGCCGAAGCGTCGTCGTATCTAAGACGCTGTTTTCGCTAGCGCCTGTCGCCGCCGGGGTACAAGCCGGCGACCACAGGCTGCTTGCGCTATTGAATTGACTAAGCCCACCGTTCGGCCCAAAGGGTTCGGACTAGCGCGAGTGCAAGCGCTCGTGTGATTAATCATAGAAGGAATCAACGTGGCACGTTATATCGGCCCTAAGGCCAAGCTGTCCCGCCGTGAAGGCACTGACCTCTTCCTGAAGAGCGCCCGCCGTTCGCTCGCTGACAAGTGCAAGCTTGACAGCAAGCCTGGCCAACACGGCCGCACGTCGGGTGCACGTACGTCCGACTACGGCACGCAGCTGCGCGAAAAGCAAAAAGTGAAGCGCATCTACGGTGTCCTCGAGCGCCAATTCCGCCGTTACTTCGCTGAAGCCGACCGCCTGAAGGGCAACACGGGTGAAAACCTGCTGCAATTGCTCGAATCGCGTCTCGACAACGTCGTGTATCGCATGGGCTTCGGCTCGACGCGCGCTGAAGCGCGTCAGCTCGTGAGCCACAAGGCGATCACGGTCAACGGCGTGGTGTCGAACATCCCGTCGATGCAAGTGAAGGCAGGCGATGTCGTCGCAGTGCGCGAACAAAAGAAGAAGCAGGCGCGTATTCTCGAAGCGCTGTCGCTGGCTGAGCAAGGCGGTTTGCCGAGCTGGGTCGCTGTTGATTCGAAGAAGTTCGAAGGCACGTTCAAGCAGAAGCCGGAACGCAGCGACATCGCTGGCGATATCAACGAAAGCCTGATCGTCGAATTGTATTCGCGGTAATCGGATTAACGGCCGGGGCACCTCGATTGCGTTGCGCAAGGAGGCGTCTCGGCTGTTTATTTTCAGGTTGTTACCGGTCAGCCTTATCGGTGTAACGAGCCGAGGGTATTGAAAAGGAAAACCTATGCAAACCAGTTTGTTGAAGCCCAAGATCATCGCTGTTGAATCGCTTGGTGAGAGCCATGCGAAAGTGGTCATGGAACCGTTTGAACGCGGTTACGGCCACACCTTGGGTAACGCGCTTCGGCGCGTGCTGCTGTCGTCGATGATCGGCTACGCGCCGACCGAAGTGACGATCGCAGGCGTCGTACACGAGTATTCGACGCTCGACGGTGTGCAAGAGGATGTGGTCAACCTGTTGTTGAACCTGAAGGGCGTGGTGTTCAAGCTGCATAACCGTGACGAAGTGACGGTTACGCTGCGCAAGGAAGGCGAAGGCGTTGTCACCGCTGGCGACATCGAACTCGCGCACGATTGCGAAGTGATCAACCCGGATCACGTGATTGCACATCTGTCGAAGGGCGGTAAGCTCGACGTGCAGATCAAGGTCGAAAAGGGCCGTGGTTATGTGCCGGGCAATGTACGTCGTTACGGCGAAGAGTCGGCCAAAATCATCGGCCGTATCGTGCTGGACGCGTCGTTCTCGCCGGTTCGCCGCGTGAGCTACGCCGTTGAAAGCGCGCGCGTCGAACAGCGTACCGACCTCGACAAGCTCGTGATGAACATCGAGACCAACGGTGTGATCTCGCCGGAAGAAGCGATCCGTCAATCGGCGCGTATTCTGGTTGATCAACTGTCGGTGTTCGCTGCACTGGAAGGTACCGAAGCAACGGCGGAAGCGCCGTCGCGTGCGCCGCAGATCGATCCGATCCTGCTGCGTCCGGTTGATGATCTCGAACTGACGGTTCGTTCCGCGAACTGCCTGAAGGCCGAGAACATTTACTACATCGGCGACCTGATCCAGCGCACGGAGAACGAGTTGCTCAAGACCCCGAATCTGGGTCGCAAGTCGTTGAACGAAATCAAGGAAGTACTGGCGTCGCGTGGTTTGACGCTCGGCATGAAACTCGAAAACTGGCCGCCGGCTGGTCTCGACAAGTAATCTCGGGACAAGCCCCGCCGCTGCACTGGCAAAGACGCGGATTTTCCTTTAAAATCCGCGTCTTGTCTTTTTTTACTACCGGCCCGTGCACTCACACCTTCGGGTGGATCGAGCGCGATAGAAGAGCTGGACCAAAACTTTGAATTGAAGGAATTAACATGCGTCACCGTCATGGTCTGCGGAAACTGAACCGCACGAGCAGCCACCGTCTGGCAATGCTCCGTAACATGTCCAATTCGTTGATCGAGCACGAAGTCATCAAGACGACGCTGCCGAAGGCGAAAGAACTCCGTAAAGTCGTCGAGCCGCTGATCACGCTCGGCAAGAAGCCGTCGCTGGCAAATCGTCGTTTGGCGTTCAATCGCCTGCGCGATCGTGACTCGGTCACGAAGCTGTTCGACGTCCTCGGCCCGCGTTACGCTACCCGTCCGGGCGGCTACCTGCGCGTCCTGAAGTTCGGCTTCCGCGTCGGCGACAACGCGCCGATGGCACTGGTCGAATTGCTGGACCGTCCGGAAGTCGAGGAAGTTGAAGTGCAAGAAGCTGAGTAAGCTTTTTAGCATCGAAGAGAAAGCCAGGCACCCAGCCTGGCTTTTTTTGTTTGCGGCGGTGAAATTCACTACTGTATGCCGATCACGGCGGCCGACTGCCGTATGCGTGCCCCGGCCCTGCAGCATCGCGCCACCAGCGCCACCAGCCACCAGCCACCAGCCACCAGCCACCAGCGCCACCGCGAGCCTAGGTGATACGATATCGGCACTTGAATCGTGCCTGTCCGGAGCCCTTGTGAGCGTGAATGTGACCTTGATTCTGACGACGGTACCGGATGCCACCGTTGCTCAGAAGCTTGCCGCGGATGCACTGGCCGCGCGCCTATGTGCCTGCGCTACGCAACTAGGCACTGTGCAGTCCAGCTATCACTGGCAAGGTACGATCGAAACAGCGCAGGAAATTCAGTTACTGTTCAAGACGAGTTGCGCACGCGCGCTGGAACTTGAACAGTACATTCAGGCGCACCATCCTTACGACACGCCGGAAATCCTCTCGTGGCAAGCTACGGCATCGGCTGCGTACGGCCAGTGGATCACTGCTGAAACCCAACGTCCTCTTCATGTTTAACGGTCTCAATCGACGTACACGCAATGCGCTGCGCACGGTCCTTTTCCTGCTCGGCAGCCTGATCTTCTCGCAGTTCGGCACGCTTGCTCACGCTGCGGACGATTTCCTCGATCCCGCCGTCGCATTCAAATTCAGCGCGACCGAAAAGCCGGGTGAAGTCGACGTCACTTACAAGATCGCGGACGGTTACTACATGTATCGCGAGCGCTTCGCGTTCGCGGTCCGTAACGGCGCGACGACGATCGGCGAGCCGCAACTGCCCGCTGGCCACGTGAAGTTCGATCAGACCTTCAACAAGAACGTCGAAACCTATCGCAATGAGTTGACGATCCGCATTCCTGTGAAACAGGCCCAGGGGCCGTTCGACCTCGCTGTCACGTCTCAAGGCTGCGCAGACGCCGGCATCTGCTATCCGCCGATGGAGCGCGCGTACCACGTCAGCGGCGCGGCGTTGCAGCCGGTCGACAGCGCTCCCGCTGCCGCTGCCGCGCAACAACCCGCAGGAGCCGGCACCTCGTGGTACGACCGCGCCACCAGTGCCGACTATGCGCAGTCCCTTCTGCAAGGTGGCGGCTTCTTCGCGATCATCGCGCTCTATTTCGCGGCCGGCGCCGTGCTCAGTTTGTTGCCGTGCTCGTATCCGATGATTCCGATCCTGTCGGTGATCATCATCGGCGAGGGGACGCGGGTGACGCGCGCCCGCGGCTTCGCGTTGTCGCTGGCGTACGTGATCGGTATGGCGCTCGTGTACACGGCGCTTGGCGTCGCGGCGGCGCTGGTTGGCCAGAGCCTCGGTGCGTGGCTGCAGAACCCGTGGGTGCTTGGGACGTTTGGCGTATTGCTGACAGTTTTCGCATTGACCCTGATCGCGGGTTTAGACATCGCATTGCCACAGCGCTGGCAAGACGGTGTGTCGCATGCGTCGACCGGGCGTTCCGGCGGCAAGTTTGCCGCCGTTGCCGTGATGGGCGCTTTGTCCGCGTTAGTGGTGGGCGCCTGTATGACCGCGCCACTCTTCGCCGTGCTGGCATTCATCGCGCATACGGGCGACGCATTGCTCGGTGGCGCCGCGCTTTTCTCGATGGGACTCGGCCTGGGTGTGCCGCTCCTGATCATCGGTCTTGGCGCCGGTACGTTGCTGCCGCGCGCCGGTGCATGGATGAACGGCGTCAAGGTGTTTTTCGGCGTGGTGCTGCTTGCCGCGGCCCTGTGGATCGTCTGGCCGGTGCTCGGTGCGACAGCGACAATGCTGTTGAGCGCGCTGTGGCTTCTGATTGCCGCCGCTGGACTCGGTCTGTTCTCGGGCCCAACCGCCGGCGCCTCGCTGTGGCGCCGGTTCGGTCGCGGTATTGGCGCGGCACTGGCAATCTGGGCGGTAGTGCTGCTGGTCGGCCTGGCTGCGGGCTCGTCAGATCCGCTGCGTCCCCTAGCTGTTCTGGCCGTGCGCGGCGGTAGTGAGGCCAGTGTCGCAAGCACCTCCAATGAGCCGAATACAGCGTCACAGAACGATCTGACGTTCGCCTCGGTGCGTTCCTCGACCGAGCTCGACGAGGCCGTCAAAACGGCTGCGCAGCCCGCTATGCTCGATTTTTACGCCGACTGGTGCGTGAGTTGTAAAGAGATGGAGAAATTCACGTTCAGCGATCCGCGTGTCCAGGCGAAGTTGAAGCAGATGAACCTCCTGCGCGCCGACGTCACCGCGAATAACGCCGATGATCAGATGCTGCTCAAGCGTTTCAGCCTGTTCGGGCCGCCTGGCATCATCTTCTTCGATCAAGGCGGCAAGGAAGTATTGCGCGTCGTCGGATACGAGTCCGCGGACAAGTTCCTGCGCAGCCTCGATCGCGCGAGTGCGCCCGGCGCCTAGCGGCGGTGCGGTTTTCCGCGAGCGTGTGCGAAAAAAAACGGAGGCGTGACTGAAAAAGTCCGCCTCCGTTTTTTCGAGCAATCAGACCGCTGCCTGTCGCCTCGGCGACGCGTCGAATCAAATCACTTCTGCGAGCGCAAAATTCGCGCAGCATCCAGCGCGAAGTAGGTCAGCACGCCATCCGCGCCTGCCCGCTTGAACGCCAGCAGCGATTCCATCATCGCCTTGTCGTGGTCCAGCCAGCCGTTCTGCGCGGCCGCCTTGAGCATTGCGTATTCGCCGCTCACCTGGTAGACGTAAGTCGGGAACTTGAACTCGTCCTTCACGCGACGCACGATGTCCAGATACGGCATGCCGGGCTTGACCATCACCATGTCCGCGCCTTCCTCGATGTCCGCTTGGACTTCGCGCAGCGCTTCATTCGAATTGGCCGGGTCCATCTGGTAGGTCATCTTGTTGCCCTTGCCGAGGTTCGTCGCGGAACCGACGGCATCGCGGAACGGGCCGTAAAACGCCGACGCGAACTTGGCCGCGTAAGCCATGATGCGCGTATGGATATAGTCCTCGCTCTCGAGCATTTCGCGGATCGCGCCGATACGGCCGTCCATCATGTCCGAGGGTGCGACGATATCGACGCCCGCTTCAGCCTGCGCACGCGCCTGTTCAACGAGAATCTCGACGGTCTCGTCGTTGATCACGTAGCCGGCCTCGTCGAGTACCCCGTCCTGGCCGTGGCTCGTGTACGGATCCAGCGCGACGTCGGTGAGCACGCCGAGGTCGGGGAAGTTCTTTTTCAGCTCGCGAACCGCGCGCGGGATCAAACCGGCGGGATTAGTCGCTTCGCGGCCATCAGGCGTCTTCAAGGAAGGCTCGATCGCCGGGAACAGCGACAGCACTGGGACGCCCAACTCGACGCATTGTTCGGCCACACCCATCAGCAGATCGACCGACACACGCTCGACGCCCGGCATCGACGGTACGGCTTGCCGCACGTTGGTGCCTTCGACGATAAACACGGGGTAGATCAGATCGTTGGTGGTGAGGATGTTTTCCCGCATCAGACGGCGCGAGAAGTCGTCATGGCGCATGCGGCGCGGACGATAGTGCGGGTAGAAGCTCATAAACGCATCGAAGGAACGTGGATGTATGGAGTGGACAAGTAACGCCTGCCTCCGCTCCCGGAAACTTTTCGAGACAATGGTATATCATACCGATCGAGCAAGGCGCCTAGCGCTGACCTCCCCGCTTCTCCTCCCTGAGCGGGTGCCTGTCGTTTTTTCGATTAGGCTGTTTGACCCGCCGTTAAAGCGGCGGGTTTTTTTATGGGCGGCCGAAATCGGCCTAAAAGGCGCTTTTTGCCCGCGCTCTTACGAGCCGTGCGGTTACTGCGGGGCGTCTGTTTCGCCCTTCGCATCGGGAATCAGCCAGCTTTCGATCAACTCATGCGCTTCGTCGATGCCGACGCGCTTGAGCGCCGAGAACAACTGCGCGGTCAATTCGCCCTGATAGCCGGCGGTACGATATTCAGCCAAACCTTTCTGCGTCGCGCGCAAGGCGTTGATGCTTTCCTGACGCGTCAATTTGTCGCACTTCGTGAGCAGCGTGTGAATTGGCTTGCCGGTCGGCGCGAACCACTCGATCATGCGCCGGTCCAGATCCGTCAACGGGCGGCGCGAGTCCATCATCAGGATCATGCCGCGCAACTGCGAGCGCGATTGGAGATAAGTGGACAGCAGGGCTTCCCAGTGGGCCTTGGCCGCGCCCGGCACTTCCGCATAGCCGTAACCCGGCAGGTCGACCAGGTGAGCGGTCGGCTCATCCGCCTTGCCAACCGAGAAATAATTAATGTGCTGCGTACGCCCCGGTGTCTTACTGGCGAAGGCCAGCCGCTTCTGATTGCACAGAATATTGATGGCTGTCGACTTGCCCGCATTCGAGCGCCCGGCAAAGCAGATCTCGGGTTGCGCGGTGGCCGGCAGGTCACGCAGGTGATTGACGGTCGTGAAAAAGCGGGATTGGTGGAGCAGGAAGGACATGATCAGGCCAGAATTCGAGACGCCGGGGAACCCGGAGTGGGGACGGGTCAAGCCCGACTGGCGTCTTAGCGATTAGCGAGTTATTGTACAATACGATGGTTTACTGAAAACCTGAGGGGGCCAGCCCGCGTGCCTTGGCGGCTCTTTGCGGTCACTCAGTCGCTGTCGTATCTTGCAAAACCTCTAAAATCCCACAAGACGAGACAGGGTGTGCGAATGAATCGACTGTGCAAGACTCTGATGGTGTTTCAAGTAGCGGCAGGTCTTTCAGGTTTGGCAATTCAGGCACGGGCAGCAGATTCGGCAAAGCCGGACGTCAATCGGGGGCAGGCAATCGCAGTGCAGGTTTGCGCGTCATGTCACGGTGCGGACGGCAACAGCGCAGGCGGCGCGTATCCGAAGCTGGCGGGCCAGCATCCCGAGTACCTCGTCAAGCAGCTCATGGATTTCAAGACGCAGCCGGGGGCCAAGCAACCCGCGCGCAACAATGCGATCATGGCGGGCATGGCCGCGGCGCTGTCGCCCCAAGACATGGTCAACGTGGCGGCCTATTTTTCGACGCAGACCCCGAAGCCAGGCTACGCGCATAACAAAGACACCGTCCCGCTCGGTCAGAAGATTTACCGCGGCGGCCTTGCTGATAAGGGCGTGCCGGCGTGCGCAAGCTGCCACGGGCCGACCGGTCAAGGGATTCCGTCGCAGTATCCGCGTCTGTCGGGCCAGTGGGCCGAGTATACGGTGGCGCAGTTGATGGCGTTCACGCAAGGTCCGGGCGCACGTAACAACAACGAGCCGATGCATGCAATTGCCACACGTCTGTCGGATAGTGACATCAAGGCCGTAGCCGATTACATCGCGGGCTTGCATTAAGATAGCCCGCACGCAAGTGCAACCGGCCCGGCGAGGTCGGTACAAAACAAGAAAAGGGTGGGGGCGTCGTGCCTACGACAGCCCTCCACCCTTTTTTGCTGTTCAGTCGGAGTATGAATGAGCGTCACCACGTCGGGTTTGCAATCGAAGTCGGGCAATCGCATTACGCGCAGCATCATCGAAGTATTGAGCTCGATGCGCTTCGCGATCGCGCTGCTCGTGATTCTGTCGATCGCCAGCATCATCGGTACCGTCCTCACGCAGGACGATCCCTATCCCAACTACGTCAATCAGTTCGGCCCGTTCTGGGCGGACATCTTCCGCTCGCTGAGTTTGTACACGGTGTACAGCTCGTGGTGGTTCATGCTGATCCTCGGTTTCCTGATGGTGTCGGTGTCGCTGTGCGTGATTCGCAATGCCCCCAAGATGGTGGCGGACGCCAGGAGCTGGAAGGACAAGGTCCGCGAAGGCAGCCTGCGCGCGTTCCATCACAAAGGCGAGTTCGCGGTCCATGGCACGCGCGCGCAGACCTCGGCGGTGCTTGCCACACTCTCGGGCAAGCTCGGCTACAAGTTCGTCACACGTGAGTCGGACGGCGCGACGCTGATCGCGGCCAAGCGCGGCGCGCTGACCAAGTTCGGCTACATCTCCGCGCACATTGCGATTGTGGTGATCTGTCTGGGTGGTCTGCTCGACAGTAATCTGCCGATCAAGCTGCAAATGTGGCTGTTCGACAAGTCGCCGATCCGCGCCAACACGGTGATAAATGACATTCCGCCGGAACATCGCCTGTCGCAATCGAACCCGACTTTCCGCGGATACGCATGGGTGCCGGAAGGCCAGCATGTGTCGACAGCGATTCTGAATCAGCCTGACGGCTCGCTGATCCAGGACCTGCCGTTCTCGATCGAACTCAACAAATTCATCGTCGACTATTACTCGACCGGCATGCCAAAGCTGTTCGCGAGCGATATCGTGGTGGTCGATCACAAGACCGGCGCACGCGTGCCGGCACGCGTCGAAGTGAACAAGCCGTTCACGTATGACGGCGTGTCGATCTATCAGTCGAGTTTCCAGGACGGCGGCTCGCAGATGCAGATGACCGCGTATCCGATGTCCGGCAACAGCGCAAAGACCGCGCCGTTCGGCGGCACTATCGGCGGCAACGCACCGTTGAACACGGCCACGCCGCTGGCTGACGGACAAACCGTCGAATTCACCGATTTCCGCGCGATCAACGTCGAAAACATTTCGAACGGCAGCGGCCAGAACGATGCTCGGGGTGTGGCCGCGCATCGCACGCTGAAAGAGGCGTTCGACGAGCGCCTCGGCTCCGGCGCCAAAACCTCGAATCCACTCGATCTGCATAATGTCGGCCCGTCGGTGCAGTACAAGGTGCGCGACAAGGACGGCCAGGCGCGCGAGTACAACAACTACATGCTGCCGGTGGACGTCGCCGGCGAAAAGATGTTCCTCGCCGGCATGCGCGTGAATCCGGACGACCCATTCCGCTATCTGCGCATTCCGGCCGATACCGGCGGTACCGTCAAGGAATGGATGAACCTGCGCGCCACCCTTGAAGTTCCAGCCAAGCGCGCCGCAGCCGCACACCTTTTCGCCTTGCGCTCGGTGCCGGGTTCGAATGCCGAACTGCAACAGCATCTGGAAGAAAGCGCGGTGCGTGTCCTGACCCTGTTTGCCGGTGCGGACAACAGCATCAAGATGCCGAACGGCCAGCCCGTCGGCGGCTTCCAGGCGATCGCCGGTTTCATCGACCATTCCGTGCCGAAGGGCGAGCAGGAAAAGGCCGCCGGCCTGCTTCTGCGCATGCTGGAAGGCGCGACGTGGGACCTGTGGCAACTGTCGCGTGAGCAACTGGGCGAGCCCGATGCACAGGCCAGTGCGGACGCCAGCCGCTTCATCCAAAGCTCGCTCAATGCGATATCCGACAGCTTTTTGTATGGATCGCCGGTCTACTTGCAGCTTGACTCCTTCAAGCAGGTGCAAGCTTCGGTATTTCAGTTGACGCGCGCGCCGGGCAAAAAAGTCGTGTATCTTGGCAGCCTGCTCCTCGTGTTGGGCATCTTTTCGATGTTCTATGTCCGCGAACGCCGCCTCTGGTTCTGGCTCAAGGATACCGATCACGGCACGAACGTCGTGATGGCCATGTCGAGCGCGCGCAAAACGCTCGATTTCGAAAAGGAGTTCGTCCAGACGCGCAACGCTGTAAGCGCCGCGTTAGGCACCCAACTCACTGATGCATCCGGCGCCTCCGACCAACCCGGCAATGCCGGCACGCCGTCCGCAGGCTCACAAGATTCGACCCGGTAAGATCATGGACTTGACTCAGGTTTCCTCATCCTCCTCTTCACCCTCGCGGCCGCAGAAGACGTTTGCGAACGAGGCACTCAACGTCGCGCAGTATGACGAGCGGCCGTTTTTGAAACGGCTCGGTGTCGTCGACTGGCTGTTCGCCGTGGTGATGGTTGCGGGCGCGGGATTCGCGCTGTCGCGCTACCACCCGTTCATGAATTACTACGACAAGCTGGTGCTGTGCTGCGCAGTGCCGGTGTTCGTCGTGTTGGGCTGGCGCTGGAAACCGGTGCGCCCGCTGATGATCGGCATCGCCGCGCTGTCGCTGCTGGCGATCCAGATCTATCACGGCGATCTGACACGCGCGGATAACGCGTTCTTCCTCAAATATTTCCTGTCGAGCCAGTCCGCGATTCTGTGGATGAGCGCGCTCTTTGTGTTTGCCACCGTCTTCTACTGGATCGGCCTGCTGTCGCGTTCACCCACAGGCGCTGCGATCGGTTCCAAAATGACGTGGGCCGCAGTGGTGATGGGCTTCGTCGGGTTGATGGTGCGCTGGTACGAGTCGTACCTGATCGGCGCGGACGTCGGCCATATTCCAATCTCGAACCTGTATGAAGTGTTCGTGCTGTTCAGCCTGATTACCGCGCTGTTCTATCTGTACTACGAGCAGCACTACAACACTCGTGCGCTCGGCGCGTTTGTGCTGCTGGTGATCAGCGCGGCTGTCGGTTTCCTGATGTGGTATTCGGTCGCGCGTGACGCACAGCAGATTCAGCCGCTCGTGCCCGCGCTGCAAAGCTGGTGGATGAAGATCCACGTGCCGGCTAACTTCATCGGCTATGGCAGCTTCGCGCTGTCGGCCATGGTCGGCGTCGCGTATCTGTCGAAGGAGCGCGGCGTGCTGGCAGACCGCCTGCCGGCGCTCGATGTGCTCGACGACCTGATGTACAAATCGATCGCCGTTGGCTTTGCGTTCTTCACGATCGCGACGATTCTCGGCGCACTGTGGGCCGCTGAAGCATGGGGCGGTTACTGGAGCTGGGACCCGAAGGAAACGTGGGCACTCATCGTCTGGCTGAACTACGCGGCGTGGCTTCATATGCGCTTGATGAAGGGTCTGCGCGGCGCCGTGGCGGCATGGTGGGCGTTGACCGGCCTGTTGGTGACGACCTTTGCGTTCCTCGGAGTCAACATGTTCCTGTCCGGGCTGCATAGCTACGGCAAGCTGTAAGTTCTGTCGTTCCAAGCCGACCAAGAACCGCCGCGTGCTTCGCACCGGCGGTTTTTTTATGTCTGGCGGAATATTCGCTGCATCCAGGGTGTTCGTTAGAGCAGTACCTATGGATGGCTGGGCGAGTGGGCAAACGAGCCGATCATCAATATGGCCCCGTAAGATAGACACCCCGATGGGCCGGCAAGGAGCAGCACGATGTGGATCAAGCGAAGCGACCGAATTCAACTCATTGGCGAAAACATCGCGCGCAGCGAAATCACGCCGCAGCGCGTGTTCGAGAACCGGCGGCGCGTGTTGCAGGCAGCGGGCGCGTTAGCGCTCGGTAGTCTGATTGGAGTGAATGGCGAAGCGCTGGCGGCGTATTCATCGCCGGATCCGAAGGCGCAGAAGCTTACGGCGAAGACCAACGCGAAGTTCGTCGCGCTCGACAAGATCACGCCGTACAAGGACATCACCACGTACAACAACTACTACGAGTTCGGCACCGACAAGGCCGACCCGGCGCATAACGCCGGTACCTTGCGGCCGCACCCGTGGAAGGTGAGCGTCGAGGGTGAGATCAAGAATCCCAAGGTGTATGACATCGACGAATTGCTGAAGCTCGCGCCGCTCGAGGAGCGCGTGTACCGGTTGCGTTGTGTCGAAGGTTGGTCGATGGTGATTCCGTGGATCGGTGTGCCGCTCTCGGAATTGATCAAGCGCGTGCAGCCGACCGGCAATGCCAAGTACGTGCAATTCATCACGCTGGCCGATCCGTCGCAAATGCCTGGCCTGTCGGAACCGGTGCTCGACTGGCCGTACACGGAAGGGCTGCGGATGGACGAAGCGATGAATCCATTGACACTGCTGACCATGGGCCTCTACGGCCAGGTGCTGCCGAATCAGAATGGCGCGCCGATCCGCGTGGTGGTGCCGTGGAAATACGGCTTCAAGAGCGCGAAGTCGCTGGTGAAGATCCGCTTCCTCGACAAGCAGCCGCCGACCAGCTGGAACACGTATGCGTCGAATGAGTATGGGTTTTACTCGAATGTGAATCCGAACGTCGATCACCCGCGCTGGAGTCAGGCTACTGAGCGGCGTATCGGCGAAGACGGTTTCTTCACGCCCAAGCGCAAGACATTGATGTTCAACGGCTACGGCGATCAGGTCGCGTCGCTCTATCAGGGCATGGACCTGAAGAAGAATTTTTGAACGACGAACTAATAATGGCTTCCTCCGACACGCAACCTGTTACCGAAACCCCACGCATGCCGCCTGGTGCTAAAGCGCCGGCGAAAGCGACGGCAAAGCGCCCGGCAGGCGGCGCGCGCTGGATCGTGCCGGCCAAGATTGTCGTGTTCATCGCGGCGTGGTTTCCGCTCGCGCGCATCGTGCTGTTCGGCGTGACCGATCGGTTGGGCGCGAATCCGATCGAGTTCATCACGCGCTCGACGGGCCTGTGGACGCTCGTCTTTCTTTGCATCACGTTGGCCGTGACACCGTTGCGCCGGCTGACCGGCATCGCTGCATTCGTCAGGTTTCGTCGCATGCTGGGTCTTTATGCATTCTTCTACGCGACGCTGCACTTCACCACTTACCTGTGGTTCGACAAGTGGTTTGATGTTGCCGCGATTCTGAAGGACATCGGCAAGCGGCCTTTCATCACCGTAGGCTTCGCTGCGTTCGTGTTGCTGATCGCATTGGCCGTGACATCGCCGCGCGCCATGGTGCGCAAACTTGGACGCCGCTGGCAGATGCTGCATCGCGCGATCTACGTAATCGGCGCGCTCGCGATCCTGCACTTCTGGTGGATGAAGGCGGGCAAGCACGATCTGATTCTGCCGAAAATCTACGGCGCGATCATGGTCGCGTTGCTGGGGTGGCGTTTGATCGTATGGTTGCGCGAGCGGCGCCTGAAGGCGCGCTGACCTGCGCGGTCCTTGTCTAACGCATAAATGAAAAAAGGCGATGCCGCAGTTGGCATCGCCTTTTTTATGGAAGAGCGCAGCCCGCCGACGTTTACGCCGGCAAGATCGTCTCGCCTGAAAACAGCTGCGTGACCTCTTCACGAGCGCGAACGATATGCGCTTGTGTACCATCAACCATCACCTCGGCCGCACGCGGACGGGTGTTGTAGTTCGAGCTCATCACGAAGCCATACGCACCAGCGGAGCGAATCGCCAGCAGATCTCCCGGTTCGACCGCCAGCAGACGCTCACGACCGAGCCAGTCGCCACTTTCGCAAACCGGGCCGACCACGTCGTACACGTGAGCGGGCACGTCGCGCTTAACGACAGCCTCGATTGCGTGATACGCCTCATACATCGCAGGGCGTGCGAGATCGGTCATCGCCGCATCGACAATCGCGAAGTTCTTTTCCGCGCCCGGCTTCAGAAACTCGACGCGCGTCAGCAGCACACCGGCATTGCCGACCAGCGAACGGCCCGGCTCGAAATACACCTCGCGATGCCCGTGGCCGCGCGCTTCGATGCGATCCAGCACGGTGCGCACGAAGTCGCCGATTTCCGGCGGGGTTTCGTCGTCGTACGTGATGCCGAGACCGCCGCCTACGTCGATATGGCCAATTTTGATGCCGTCCTGCTCGATCTGTTCGACCAGTTCCAAGACCTTGTCGACCGCGTCCAGATACGGTGCGACTTCAGTGATCTGCGAGCCGATATGGCAGTCGATGCCAACCACGTCGAGGTGCGTCATCGCCGCGGCGGCTTGATAGGTTGCCCGCGCATCTTCGAACGCGACGCCGAATTTATTCGACTTCAGGCCAGTGGAAATATACGGATGCGTTTTCGCGTCGACGTCCGGATTCACGCGCAACGAAACGGGCGCCTTCTTGCCCATTTCCGCGGCCACGGCATTCAGGCGATCGAGCTCGGGAATCGATTCGACGTTGAAGCATTTGACGCCGGCCGCGAGTGCCTGACGCATCTCGTCCGCGTGCTTGCCGACGCCGGAAAACACGGTGTTTTCCGCTTTGCCGCCGGCGGCCAGCACGCGCGCCAGTTCACCGCCCGACACGATGTCGAAGCCGGCTCCGAGTCGCGCGAACACGTTCAGCACCGCGAGATTGCTATTGGCCTTGACGGCGACGTGGACGCTCGCGCGGCGGCCGGCGCAAGCGCCTGCGTAGGCATTCCACGCTGCGGTGAGGGCGGCGCGCGAATAGACGTACAGCGGCGTGCCGAACTGTTCGGCAAGTGAGACGGCGGACACGCCTTCGGCGTGCAATACGCCGTCGACGTAGTCAAATGCGGATCGAGTCATGCGAAAGTCTTATTGAACGGGAGTGGCAGCGGAGGCAGGTTGTGCAGGCAAAGCCGAGGATGCGGCGGACGCGGGCGGCGCGGCGAGTTCGCTTTCCGGCGACAACGACAGCGGCGCGCCAGAAGTGTCCGGTACCTCACCCGTCGGAGCCGCGTTTTCCGTGGCCGGTTTCACTTCATCCGATGACGGTGACGGCGGCAGTTGTGTGCGATCGATCGGCTTGGCCGGCAGCGGCGGCACGGTGGGCAAATAGAGCGAACCGCGTTGCCCGCAGCCGGCAAGTGCACAACCTGCGAGAATGGCTAAACCCGCTACAATCGCGCGGCCGGGCACCGCCGCGCGCATCCGAGATACGACTCGCATGACTGTCCCTGAATAAATAATCGATGGAGTTTAGCATGTCCGATAGTGATTACCTGACCCGCGCGGAAGCCGCGCTAGCCGCCATCGAACGCGCGCTCGACGACACGGAAGCCGACATCGAACTCGAGCGCAGCGGCAATGTCCTGACCCTCGAATTCGAGAATCGCACGAAGATCATCGTCAATCTGCAGCCGCCGATGAGCGAAATCTGGATCGCCGCGAAAGCGGGTGGTTTTCACTTCCGTTTCGTCGACGGTGAGTGGCGCGATACCCGCAGCGGCACGGAGTTTTTTGCCGCGCTGTCGGAGTACGCGACGCAACAGGCTGGCGAGCCGGTCCACTTCGAAGCATAAAGCGCTCGCCTGAAAGAAAAAAACCGCCGCGCATCGAGCGCGGCGGTTTTCTTTTTTTCCGACTGATCCAGGTCTTGCTTCAGTGTCCGCGGAACAGATTCATGATGTCCTGCTTTTCCTGCTCGCCGACCTGCTCGGGCGCCGCCGCGGACGCCCCGCTCGCGTCGGCATCCAACGCCGCCTGGCTGACGCCGACTGTCGCGACGAAACCGTGGCCCGGCGTGAATTCGTCGAAATACAGTTCTGAGCCGATGTCGGTTACGCCGTCCGGCATCGGCATCTTGTACTCCGGCACGCCTTTGAGCGCGCGCGCCATGTATTCGACCCACACTGGCAACGCGAGGCCACCGCCGGTTTCCTTATCGCCGAGACTGCGCGGGTTGTCGTAGCCGATCCACGCGATGGCTGTGAGCGTGTGCTGATAGCCGGCGAACCACGCGTCGCGCGAATCGTTGGTGGTGCCGGTTTTGCCGCCGAGATCGGTACGCTTCAACACGTTGGTCTTAGCACCCGTGCCCCGTTGCGCGACACTTTGCAGCAGGCTGTTCATCACATACGCATTGCGCGGTTCGATCGCGTGAGGCGCGCTCTGCGCGGCGACTAGCGGTTGCGCGTGCGCCACGACGATACCGCGCTGATCGGTGACTTCGGCGATCAGATACGGATTGACGCGATAGCCACCGTTAGCAAACACCGAGAACGCGCCCGCCATCTGCAAGGGCGTGACGAGTCCCGCGCCGAGCGCCATTGGCAGATAAGCCGGGTGACGATCCGCATCGAAGCCGAAACGCGTGATGTATTGCTGCGCGTACCTGGTGCCGATCTGGTTCAGGATGCGGATCGACACGAGGTTCTTCGACTTCTGCAGCGCGGTGCGCATGGTCATCGGACCGTCGAAACCGCCACCATAGTTCTTCGGTTCCCACGCCTGACCACCCGTCTCCGCGGCGCTGAAAAAAAGCGGCGCGTCATTGATCACCGTGGCCGGTCCGAGTCCCTTTTCAAGCGAAGCTGAGTAGATGAATGGCTTGAAGCTCGAACCCGGCTGACGCCACGCCTGGGTCACGTGGTTGAACTTGTTCTTGTTGAAGTCGAAACCGCCGACCAGCGCGCGAATTGCGCCATCTTGCGGCACCACCGAAATGAATGCGCCTTCCACTTGCGGCAACTGCGTGATCGACCAGTTGCCGTCGTCATTCTTCACGAGGCGAATGATCGCGCCGGGCCGCACGCGTTGATTCGGCTGCGCACGCGTGCCGAGCGCGAACTGCGCGAAGCGCAGGCCGTCGCCCTGAATGGTCGCGACGTTGCCGTCGATGAAAGTGGCCTGCACCTGCTTCGGGCTTGCCGCCGTCACCACCGCCGCAATGATTTCGCCGTTGTCGGGGTGTTCGAGCAACGCGTCGTCGATGGCCTGTTCGCGGTCGTCCGCATCGGACGGCAGATCGATGAACGCTTCCGGGCCGCGATAGCCGTGGCGCCGTTCGTAGTCCATCAGACCTTTGCGCAACGCCCGGTAAGCGACGTCCTGATCGGCCGAGTCGATGGTGGTCACGACGTTCAGGCCGCGCGTGTACGCCTCTTCGCGATACTGCGCGTACATCATCTGCCGCACCATTTCCGCGACGTACTCCGCGTGCACGCTGAACTCCTTGCCCGCGCCCTTGACGATCAGCGGTTGCTTGCTCGCCTCGTCGTACTGTTCCTGAGTGATGTAGTGCAGCTCGTACATGCGCTGCAGAATGTATTCCTGACGAATCTTCGCGCGTTTCGGATTGACCACCGGGTTGTACGCAGACGGCGCCTTCGGCAAGCCCGCCAGCATGGCCGATTCCGCCAGCGTCAGGTCCTTCAGATCTTTACCGAAGTACACTCGCGCGGCGCTCGCAAAGCCATACGCGCGTTGACCGAGATAGATCTGATTCATATACACCTCGAGAATCTGATCTTTCGTCAGTTTGGACTCGATCTTGTAGGCGAGCAGCATCTCGTAGATCTTGCGCGTGTAGGTCTTCTCACTCGAAAGGAAGAAGTTGCGCGCCACCTGCATGGTGATCGTGCTGGCGCCTTGTGTTGCGTGACCATTGGTCAGGGCGACGAAACCGGCTCGCGCGATGCCTGTGAGGTCGACGCCGCCATGATCGTAGAAGCGCGCGTCCTCAATTGCCAGCACGGCTTTCTTCAGGCTATCCGGCACGTCCTGGATATGGACGATGTCGCGCCGTTCTTCACCGAATTCGCCGATCAGCACGTGGTCGGCCGTATAGATGCGCAGTGGGACCTTCGGTCGGTAGTCGGTCAGTGCATCGAGCGACGGCAGGTTCGGCGTGGCCACCACCAGCGCATAGCCGAGAACCAGCAGCACGCATAGGATGCCTGCGACGATCAAACCCACAAAGCCGATGATGAGCTTGAGCCACAACGGGCGCTTGCGCTTCTGCGGCGTGGGCGGCGGGGACGTAGGAGACGTGGATTGCATATGGACACCAAAAAGCAGTCCCGCGATTATAGCCGCCCCGCTTTTCAGCTTTCGGCATGCTTACTGACAGTTCTTGACAAGTCTGCGCGTCCTGCGGGAATGACTTCACTGTAGACGCTTTGATGGTGTGCAGGGCGCGCGTCACGCAACGTTAGCCATTTGGCTGAGTGTCGCGCAACGGCGCGGCTACGCACAATTCTCCCTCGCAACTCGCGTTCGAATGGTTCGTCGCGTGAGTCTGAGGGAGGGCGTGATGACGTTTAAAAATTCGTGGCTTCAAGGTGTGCAACTCGGTGCGCAGCGTTTCGCTGCGGGAATCGATGTGGGATCGCAGGCGGTGCGTCTGGTCGTGATAAGTCAGCATGCGCGCGCACCTGCCGCGCTGCATATCGAATACGTGAGCACGGTGCCGCTTGGCGCCGGCGCGATGGCCGGCACGGAGATCGCCGACCGCCATGCGGTGGCGCGTGCGTTGCGCGACGCATTCGCCGGCATGCCGCATGCCTGCGTCACGCAGGCATTGCGCTGCGCGATGGCGTTGCCCGCCGCGGCTACGTTGACCACCACGGTGCCGCTCACGCGGCTCGCCGCGCTAAGCGGTTGCGCGGAAGACGGCGGCCATGAACTCGCCGAACTCGAACCGGCGGTGATGAGCGAAGTCGAGCGTATCGCCGGTCTCGAGCGGCATGCATTGGCTGTCGACTGGTTCGTCGACGAAACGCGTTCGCCGATTCGTTCGGTGACGATCGCCGCAACCGCCCGCCAGCATCTCGAAGCGCGTATCGAATGCGCGGCGACGGCCGGTATTTCGCTCAGTGCGATCGATGGCGAACCGCATGCGGCTTTGCGCGCAATGCGCTATGCGGCGAGCTATGAACTCGATCCGCACGAGCCGTACGTCGCGCTCTGGGTGGGCACGGACGGCGTGTACGGCTGGCGGATCGTCGACGACTGCCTGGTCGGCGAAATGCGCTACCCGGCGCCTGAACATGCTGATCTCGCCGACGCGTTGCGTGATCTCGTCCACGGTCCTGTACTCGATTGTGCATTGCTGAGCGGCGAGGTCGATCTGCTCGACGGCGTGGGTTTCTCGACCGCGGATATCGCCGACGTATTGGGCTGCACGGTGCTGCCGTTCGAATGCGCGGCGCTGGGTGGGCTCGTGCGTGAATTGCACGATCCGTTATTGCACGAGCCCACCGCGGCGGTCGCGTTCGGGCTTGCGTTGCGCGGGGTGCTCGAATGATGCGCGCGCTCTCCGGTCTGAGTTCGGGGGGGCTGGCCACGCGGGCGTCTACGCGTGGCGCGCGCGGCGTATCGCTGTGGCTCGGCGGCTTCAATCTGCTGCCATACCGGCAACGCAATGCGCAACGCGCGCGCCAGCGGCGTCTGCTCGAATGGGTGGCCGCTGCGCTCGCCGGTTTGATGGCGGTGCTCGCGTTCATTGGCTGGCAGGCATTGGAACGAGCGCGGCTCGATGCGCGGCGCGCGTCGGTTGAACAGTCGCTCACGCAACTGGCCATGCCGCTCGCCGAGCACACCAGGCTGCTGCGGGCGCAAGACGAACAACGCCAAGGCGCAATGCGTGCAATGACTCTGTCAAAGCCGCTCACGCATTTGCGCGATCTGCTGGATGCGCTGAGCTTTGAACCTGGCGATGGCGTGGTGCTGCAGCAGCTGCGCCAGCGCGAGTACGAGACGGAGTTGCTCGCGACCTCGCGTGGACATATCGCGTCGGCCGAGTGGCTTAAGCGCTTGAGCGCGATCCGCGGCGTGAAGGGCGCGGAAGTGAGCGACCTGCATCGCTCGACGCCTCGTGGTGGTGCGGTTGCGGCAATAGGCGTGACGAGCGGCCCGATTGAATTCGGCGCGCATCTGCGCTGGGACGACCCGCCGCGCAAAGCGGTCCTTCTGTCTCGCGCCGCTGAGCCACGTCACACGAAGTCTGAACAATCAGGAGGTGCGAAATGAGTACGACTTTTATCGAGTTCGGCGGCACGGCGAGCACGCGGTTTTCTTTCTCTCAATGGATGAAGCATGTGCGCGTGCCGCTCGCCGCGTGGAATCGTCGGCGCTGTTGGGCGGTCGCGTTGCTGATCGCTGCGCTGGTGTTCGCACTTGGCGCGCACGGCTGGGTCGTGGCCGATTTCGGCGGCATCGAGGCGAGCCGGACGGCATTGGATGCGGCCACGCGGCATCTCGCGGATGCGCGCCACGCGTTGACGCAGTTGCCCGCGCTGCGCAGGGACGTTACCGCCAAGCCGGGTGGACCGTTGTCTGCGTCGTGGACCTCGGCGGACGATGTGCGCATCGTGTCTGAACTCGCAGCGCAGAATAGCGTCTCGTTGCTTTCAATAGACCCGGGCGCCGCCAGCGGTTCAGGTGCTGAAACCATGCGTCCGATACAGATCACCGCCCACACTGATTTCGTCCACCTGATGGCATTTCTGCGCGGGCTGTCGGACCTGCCGGTGCTGATCGTTCCGGTCGACGTGACGGTCAACCGCGAGGCCGCTTCGTTAGCGGTGAGGGCAACGCTGCACGTATTCAGTGCGTTGAAGCCGGTGCCTTCAGCGGCCGCCGTTGACGCGTTTGCCGACGATGGCCTTGATCTGGATGACGAAGAAGATGTCGTGTTCTTCGATCCGTTCCTGCTTCCGCTGATGCTCGCATCCGGTGAGCAGCAGCCGGACGCTTCGCAACTGCGCCTGGTCGGGCTGTTGCATGATCGAACGCGCGGGCTGGCCTTGCTGGATACACCGGATGGCGCGACCACGGTCGTGTCCGGGCAGCAACTCGGTACTGAGCGCGTTACGCGGCTCGACGCGCTCAGCATCACGCTGGCGAATGGCGGCGTGAGGCGCACGCTGGCACTGACGGAGGCGTCCTGATGAGGATGATGAAGCCGTTTGGTGCCGCAGCGGCGTGCGCGGGCGTTCGTGCGTGGTTTGGCTTTGGCGTGGGTTGCGGCATGCCGGGAGATATGGGTGGGAGGGTGGTTTCCAACGTGGTTCGCAGCTCGGTTCGCAACACGGTTCACAGCCCTCCTCGCAGTGCGGTTCGCACTCCGGTCAAGAGTACGGTGCGCAGCCCGGTCAAGCGTCCGGTTAATCCGGTTGGCAGCCCGCTTCGCAACGCGCTTCGCAGCCCCCTTCGCAGCCCCCTTCGCAGCCTGGTCGCGGGGATGGCGATAAGCGCCGGCATGGCGCACGCGTCGACTCCACCGCTGCCACCGCTACCCGCATACATACCGCTCGACGACGCCATCGCGCTCCCCGGTGCTCGATACGACGTACCGCCGCTGCCGCGAGGCAGCGCGGCCGAAGTCGCCAACCCGTTCCGTGACGATTCCGCTGTTGAGCCTGGCGCCGAGTCTGGCATATCGCGAGCGGCGGCGATCTCCGGGACTGGCCGTGCCGACCTGGCCGACGATCTGGCCAATGACGCGGACGGCTCAATGCCGCTACCGAGGCGGTCCCCAACCTCGACTCGCGACAATGTCACCGCAGCAGCGGCCCGCGACGACCTCACCGGAGCCGCGGTGCTCGAAGGACCGCCGGTGCCGCTGCCTCCGCTCGCGCGTCTGAGCGGCGCACCGAAAACGCCAGCAGACGCTCAACTCGCCGCCGACGACAAACCGATCTCGTTGAATTTTCAGCGTGCCGAACTCGGTGCGGTGCTTAACGCGTTCGCCCAGTTCACCGGACTGAACATCGTCTCGAGCGAGAGAGTGCGCGGCGCCGTTTCATTGCGGCTCGACAAGGTGCCGTGGCGCACCGCGTTCGACACTTTGCTCGACGTCAATGGGCTCGCCATGGAGCGCCACGGCAACGTGATCTGGGTCGCGCCGGGCGCGGATCTGGCCGCGCGCGAACGGCTGCGTTTCGAAGCTCACGCGAGAGCCGCCGATCTTGAGCCGCTCGCCAGCCGTACGTTCGAGCTGCACTACGCGCGCGCGGAGGACGTGCGGCGTCTGCTGAGCGGCGCCGGCAATCAGCGCGTGCTATCCAAACGCGGCGCCGCGACTGCCGACCCGCGCACCAATCTGCTGTTCGTCACCGATCTCGAAGCACGGCTCGCGCAGATCACGGCCTTGCTTGCCTCCGTCGACCGGCCGACCCGTCAGGTATTGATCGAAGCGCGTATCGTCGAGGGCGAGCACGGGTTTTCGCGCAATCTCGGGGTGCGTCTTTCCATGGCAGCCGCCAACGCCGACGGCACGGCCCGGGGCTTGACGGGCGGTAAGGACGGCACCGTGTACGATCTGTCGGCCCGGCCAATTTCCGGTTTTGACGCCGCCACCGCCGGGCTGACCTTATTCGCAGCCGGGGCGACGCGTCTCCTGAACATCGAGCTGAGCGCGCTGGAGGCGGAAGGGCGCGGTGAAATCGTCTCGAGCCCTCGCGTCGTCACCGCGGACCGGATGAAGGCGGTGGTCGAGCAGGGTACCGAGCTGCCGTATCAGGCGAAAGTCGGGCAGGGCGTGTCGGGCGTGCAGTTTCGCCGCGCCACGCTCAAACTGGAGGTCGAGCCGCAAATCATGCCGGACGGCAGGGTGGTGCTGGACCTCGACGTCGCCAAAGACAGCGTCGGCGAACAGACCGATGCCGGACCCGCGATCAACACCAAACACGTGCAAACGCGCGTCGAAGTCGAAGATGGTGGTACGGTGTCGATCGGCGGAATTTACGCGACCGACGACCGTGACGATGTGACGCGCGTGCCGGTCCTGGGCAAAATACCTGTTTTAGGTGCGCTTTTTCGCCATCGGGCCCATCGGGACCAGCGCAGTGAACTGGCAGTTTTCATCACGCCGCGCGTCGTTCAGACAAATTAGGGGCATGCTGCTGCCGCCGTCCAGCGGCGGCCTGCAGGCTCGACAAGGCAGCCGCTTTGCCAGTAAGCTGCGGCACGAACCATACCGGATTAGCCAGAGGACACCGTTGCAAGCGCGGGACGCACACGCCAATGTATTTTTTGTAGGGCTCATGGGGGCAGGCAAGACCACCGTGGGTCGGGCCATTGCGCGCCGTCTCGATCGCCCGTTCTTCGATTCCGATCATGAAATCGAGGCACGCACGGGCGCGCGCATTCCGGTGATCTTCGAGATGGAAGGCGAAGCGGGCTTTCGCGATCGCGAAGCAGACGTGATTTCCGACCTGACCGGGCGCGATAATATCGTGCTGGCCACGGGCGGCGGTGCGGTCTTGCGGCCGGAAAACCGCGAAGCGCTGCAAAATCGGGGCGTGGTGATCTACTTGCGCGCGAATCCACATGATCTGTGGCTGCGCACCCGGCGCGACAAAAACCGCCCGCTGTTGCAGACCGAAGACCCCAAAGCGCGTCTCGAAGCGCTCTACGAAGTACGCGATCCGCTATACCGGGAATGCGCGCACTTTGTGATCGAAACCGGCCGGCCTTCGGTCAACGGACTCGTCAATATGGTTCTGATGCAGCTCGAGCTGGCCGGCGTCGCCAAACATCCTGCGTCATAATGGACCGTATGATTACCGTCAACGTCGAACTGGGCGAGCGCGCCTACCCCATCCATATCGGTGCCGATCTGATCGGCCAGACCGCGCTGTTCGCGCCGCATATCGCCGGCAGCTCGGTCACGATCGTCACGAACACCACGGTCGATCCGCTTTACGGCGACCAACTGCGTGCGGCGCTTGCGCCGCTCGGCAAACAGATCTCCACGGTCGTTTTGCCGGACGGCGAGGCGTACAAGAATCTCGAAACGCTGAATCTGATTTTCGACGCACTGCTGGGCTCGCGCGCGGATCGCAAGACCACGCTGATCGCTCTCGGCGGCGGCGTGATCGGCGACATGACGGGTTTTGCCGCGGCCTGCTACATGCGCGGCGTGCCGTTCATCCAGGTGCCGACTACCTTGCTGTCGCAGGTCGATTCGTCGGTGGGCGGCAAGACCGGTATCAACCATCCGCTCGGCAAGAACATGATCGGCGCGTTCTACCAGCCACAGGCTGTGATCGCCGACATCGGTGCGCTGCGCACGCTGCCGGCACGCGAACTGGCAGCAGGCGTCGCCGAAGTGATCAAGACCGGCGCCATTGCTGACGCCGGTTTCTTCAACTGGATCGAAGCGAACATCGAGGCGCTCAATCGCTGCGAGCCGCAAGCGCTGGCCGAGGCGGTCAAGCGCTCGTGCGAGATCAAGGCGTCGGTCGTGGCGCAGGATGAGCGCGAAGGCGGACTGCGCGCGATTCTCAATTTCGGCCACACCTTCGGCCACGCGATCGAAGCCGGGCTTGGCTACGGCGAGTGGCTGCACGGCGAGGCGGTGGGCTGCGGAATGGTGATGGCGGCGGACCTGTCGGTGCGCATGGGCTATCTCGACGAAGCCGCGCGCAAGCGTCTGGTCGACGTGATCGTCGCCGCCCATCTGCCTACCCGTGCGCCGGCACTCGGTGACTCGCGTTACGTCGAACTCATGCGCGTCGACAAGAAGGCGGAAGCCGGCGCGATCAAATTCATTCTGCTGAAGCGTTTCGGTGAGACGCTGATCACCCAGGCGCCCGACGCCGAGGTGCACGCCACGCTGGCCGCTGCCATCTAGAAACGGCAGGGCATTGCAGCAAAGGTTCACGCACCAGCGTCACGAGGCGCCGCCCATGTTTCGGAGAATCCGGTGACTGACAGGCGCAGCGACGATGTAAAGCATGGCCCCGCAGACACGCCCGGCACGCCCGTGAGTGGCGTGCCCGCGCAGGAAGCGCTCGAAGCGCATCTCGCGCCGTACGCGGCACATTCCGCCCAATCACGCGGGCGCCGCTATCCCGAAGCCGCGCCCAGCGCGCGCACCGAATTCCAGCGCGATCGCGATCGTATCGTCCACTCCACGGCGTTCCGCCGGCTTGAATATAAGACACAGGTATTCGTCAATCACGAGGGCGATCTGTTTCGCACGCGACTCACCCATAGTCTCGAAGTCGCGCAGATCGCCCGTTCGGTGGCCCGCAATCTGCGCGTCAACGAGGACCTCGTCGAAGCCATTTCGCTGGCGCACGATCTCGGCCATACGCCGTTCGGTCACGCGGGCCAGGACGCGCTGAACGAATGCATGCGCGAACATGGCGGCTTCGAGCACAATCTGCAAAGCCTCGCGGTGGTCGACGATCTGGAGGAGCACTACGGCGCGTTCAATGGGCTGAACCTTTGCTTTGAAACGCGCGAGGGCATTCTCAAGCACTGCTCGCGCGAGAACGCGCGGCGGCTCGGCGCGCTCGGCGAGCGTTTTCTGGAGGGGCGGCAGCCTTCCATAGAAGCGCAGATCGCCAACGTCGCCGATGAGATCGCATACAACAATCACGATGTCGACGACGGCTTGCGTTCGGGCTTGCTTACGGTGGAGCTGCTTGCCGAAGTGGAGTTATGGCAGACCCATTACGTGGCGGCGCGTGGCGATTTCCCGCAGATCGAAGGGCGACGGCTGATTCACGAGACGGTGCGCCGCATCATCAACACGTTGATCGTCGATCTGATCGATACGACCTTGCTCAATCTTGCAAGGCACGCGCCAGTCTCGCTCGACGATGTGCGGGCCGCACCGCCGCTGGTCGCACACAGCGAAGCGATCGCCGCGCAGGCTGCGACGCTCAAGCGCTTTCTGTTCAAGAACCTGTATCGACACTATCGCGTCATGCGCATGGCCAACAAGGCGCGCCGCGTGGTGGCCGGGCTGTTCGATGCGTTCACGGAAGATCCGAGGCTATTGCCACCCAGCTATCAAACGACGGACGCGTCGATGCAACCGCGGTTGATCGCCCACTACATCGCGGGTATGACGGATCGCTATGCGGTGAAGGAATACCAGCGGCTGTTTGTGATCGACGACAACTGATTGGACCTGCGGCCAGGTCGGGCCGCCTACGCTGTTGCGGCGCAGGCCGACTTCTGGCGCGGGCCGCCGCGCCATAAGTCGATATGAGCCTCGCGCTCGAGAAGCGTGCGGCGGCCACCTGCGCCGGTGGCGATTCGAGACCTCCGCCAGAAGCCGGTGCCCGAACTTGGCGTCAGTGCTCCGACCTGCGTGCCGCCAAAGGCGTCACACGCGACGGCCCTGCCGACTCGCTACCTGGCCGTAGCGCGCTTACCCCAACTTGCCTGGCGCAGCCGCGCCTTACGCACCCGCGCCTAGCGCAGCCGCGCCGCGAACAGCGCGCCCGCGATCAACGCAACGCCGCCGACAATCGCCACCGTCTGCCACGGATTCTCATGCACGTAATCGTCAGCGTCGGCGATCGCGACTTCAGCGCGTTCGCGAACGGCTTCGCGGGTGTCGTTCAAACGGGCACGCGCGGCGTCGAGCTGCTTACGCAATTTGCCGCGCAGCGCCACCGCGTCTGCCTGGGTGCCGTCTGCCAGAGTGGACTCCAGCTCCGACATCAAGTTGCGCAGTTCGCCTGCGATATCTTCGGCCGCATGGCGGCTATGGCGAGCGATACGCCGCGCGCGGCGGCTGGTGGTGGTCCAGGATTCGCCGAGGGCGTCTCGCGTGTTCGGAAGTGCTGTCATGGTCGCTCCGTCGATGAGGGTGAAGGGTCCCACGCTGTCACGCAGACACACGTTGTCACGCGGGAAACACCCTGAGAACGCAACTTCGGTGCCAAACCGGCAGCCCCTATACACCGTAGCGCCACCTCACATTCGTCAGCAGATATTGCACGAGCCGGCCCGTTGATGGGTCAAATTTACAAACGCTCCCGCCCGGGCACCGAATTGAGTTCCGCACGCCGCAAACGGTCTCCCAACGTGCATGAATCAAAAAAACGCCGTCATTGAATGCATGACGGCGTTGTCCAAGCCACGAAAATTCGACTACCCTAACTCAACGGCCCCAATTTCATGACGCGTTAGAAACGGTAACCAATGTTGACGTAGGTAACGATAGGGTTCAGCTTGATCTTGGTTTGCGACTGCACATTCAGCGTACCGACCGGGGTATTGGCGGCGGTGTTCAGCTTGGCAGTCGTGCTGAGCGGCAGGTACGAGATCGAGACACCCGCGAACCAGTGCTGGTTGAACGCATAGGTGAAACCCGCATTAAACACCGGCTCCCACGAACTATCCGTAGAGACGCTGGTCGGACCATGCAGAACACCCGCCTCGAACGCGCCGTTGGTGATCTTTTCGTCGGTGAACCAGATGCGGCTCACACCAACGCCGAGATACGGGCGGAACGTAGCGGTCGGAGCGTTGAAGTAGTACTTGAACAGCAGAGTCGGGCTCCACTGTTTCGCCTGACCGAGCTTGCCGAATTGTTCGAGGTTGCCCGTGCCGTTCAGGTCGAACGAAGGCGGGACGCCGATTACGAACTCGGTGGCGATGTGGTCTGTGATGAAGTAACCGGCAGTGAAGCCAAGCGTGTCAGCTGAACTGAGTGATGCACCGGTGTTGGCTTGGGGGAGGTTGGTCGGGCTGCCCCCAACGCTTGTCACTCTCAGCGGCTCGCTGCTCGATTGAGGCGCAAGATGGAACCAGCCTGATGTGACGTAAAAGCTTCCGGCCGATTGCGCGTGCGCTGCTGTTGTCATACAGGCTAGCGCCGCGATCCCCGTTACGGCCTGTTTTAATTTCATATGTGCTCCTCCAAAAAAGGCCCGCTCATTATGACTACAACGTTTGAAACAAACCATACGCGGCGGTTAGAGCTTTCTCCCTAGGCTCCGCGCGGTTTCTGGCTTAGCCGTGCTGCGCCGAACCCCGGGCGCGCGCGGTTCTTCGGACCTTCGGGTATGTACCAACGCGACTATTGGATACTCCAGCATGGCACGGCTTGCACGTCTTTATGTCCCTGACCAGCCGCAACACGTCATTCTCCGCGGACTCGATCAGCAACCCGCATTCGTCGACGACCAGGACTACGAGCTTTTCATCGACTGTTTGAAAGCGGCTTCACGCGACCATCACCTGTCCATCCACGCGTACGCGTTGATGCCGGGCTCGGTACAGCTGCTCGTCACGCCGACCGAGGAGTCGAGCCTGCCGAAGGCGATGCAGGCAGTAGGGCGCCGCTACGTAGCGCATTTCAACCGGCGTTACGCGCGCCGCGGCACGCTATGGGAGGGCCGCTACCGCGCCACGGTGATCGAAGGCGAGCGCTATTTCCTGCTGGCCAGCCGCGTTGTCGAAATGTCGCCGGTGCGCGCGGGGCTGGTGAGCACGCCCGAGGACTATCGCTGGTCGAGCTACCGCCATCACATCGGCCTGACGCTAGACAGCCTGATTACCGACCACCCGCTGTACTGGTCGCTCGGTAACACGCCGTTCGAACGGCAGCGCGCATACCGCGAGCTGTGCGAGCAGCCGCTCGACGAACGTGAAGCCAGTCAGCTTCAGCAGGCCACCCTGAAAGGCTGGGTTCTGGGCAGTGATACTTATCGCGAATGGGCGGCGCGGGCCGCCAACCGGCGCGTATCTCCGCTGCCACGCGGACGGCCGCGCAAGGTGCGCGAAACGCCCCAGACGCAATAAAGTGTTTCAAATCAAACGGCCTCACCCCGAACGGCATTTTCGAATGCCGTTTTCTTTTGCACTTTTTTGATGTGGCACCAATAAAAAACGACCGCAATGCACCAACTTGATAATTGGGGATCGACCATCACGTTTTATTTGCTATTCCGTTGATTCGTCGCGTATATTCCGAATTCCGGCGCTTTTTGGTATGTGCACCCTCTTGCGTACTGAACTCGCCGACGTGGTTGCGGTGCGAACTGCGGCAATAGAAAAACGGTTTTAACGGCCTGACCGGCCCCTCACAGACGGTGTCCCCATGAACGACCACCAGCAACCCGCTCACCCGGTTCCCGCCGCGCAAGGTCTGTACGACCCGCAAAACGAACATGACGCCTGTGGCGTCGGCTTCGTTGCCCATATCAAGGGCAAGAAAAGCCACGAGATCATCGAGCAAGGCCTGAAGATTCTCGAGAACCTCGACCACCGGGGCGCCGTCGGCGCCGATCCGCTGATGGGCGACGGTGCCGGCATCCTGATCCAGATTCCGGACGGTTTCTATCGCGAGGAAATGGCCAAGCAGGGCGTCGTGTTGCCGCCGCACGGCGAATACGGTGTCGGCATGGTCTTCCTGCCGAAGGAACACGCCTCGCGTCTCGCCTGCGAACAGGAACTGGAACGCACGGTGAAGGCCGAAGGCCAGGTCGTGCTGGGCTGGCGCGACGTGCCGGTCGACCACACCATGCCGATTTCGCCCACCGTCAAGGCGAGCGAGCCGCTGATCCGCCAGATCTTCATCGGCCGCGGCAAGGACATCATGGTGACCGACGCGCTCGAGCGGAAGCTGTACGTGATCCGCAAGACCGCGAGCCACCGCATCCAGGCGCTCAAGCTGAAGCACGGCAAGGAATACTTCGTGCCTTCCTGCTCGGCGCGCACGGTCGTCTACAAGGGCCTGTTGCTGGCCGGCCAGGTTGGCGTGTACTACCGCGACTTGCAGGACGAGCGCACCGTGTCGGCGCTGGCGCTGGTGCACCAACGCTTCTCGACCAACACGTTCCCGGCGTGGGAACTGGCTCACCCGTATCGCATGATCGCCCACAACGGCGAAATCAACACGGTGAAGGGCAACGTCAACTGGCTGAACGCCCGCACCGGCGCGATCGCGTCGCACGTGCTCGGCGACGATCTGCCGAAGCTGTGGCCGCTGATCTATCCGGGCCAATCGGACACCGCCTCGTTCGACAACTGCCTCGAACTGCTGGTCATGGCCGGCTATCCGCTCGTCCACGCTGTGATGATGATGATCCCGGAAGCCTGGGAACAGCACACGCTGATGGACGACAACCGCCGCGCGTTCTACGAATACCACGCCGCAATGATGGAGCCGTGGGACGGCCCCGCTGCGATCGCCTTCACCGACGGCCGTCAGATCGGCGCGACGCTCGACCGTAACGGCCTGCGTCCGGCGCGCTACATCGTCACCGACGACGACCTGGTCATCATGGCGTCGGAAGCGGGCACGTTGCCGATTCCCGAGTCGAAGATCGTCAAGAAGTGGCGTCTGCAGCCGGGCAAGATGTTCCTGATCGACATGGAGCACGGCCGCATCATCGACGACAAGGAACTGAAGGACAACCTCGCGAACGCCAAGCCCTACAAGAGCTGGATCGACGCCGTGCGCATCAAGCTCGACGAAATCGAGCCGAAGGCCGAAGACGTCGTGACGGAACGCCGTGAACCCGCTGCCTTGCTGGATCGCCAGCAGGCGTTCGGCTACACGCAGGAAGACCTCAAGTTCCTGATGGCGCCGATGGCGCAAGCCGGCGAAGAAGCCGTCGGTTCGATGGGCAACGACTCGCCGCTGGCCGTCATGTCCAACAAGAACAAGACGCTCTATCACTACTTCAAGCAGCTGTTCGCGCAAGTCACGAACCCGCCGATCGACCCGATCCGTGAAAACATGGTGATGTCGCTGGTGTCGTTCGTCGGTCCGAAACCGAACCTGCTGGACACGAACAACATCAACCCGCCGATGCGGCTCGAAGTATCGCAGCCGGTGCTCGACTTCAAGGACATTGCGAAGATCCGCGCGATCGATCAGTACACGGGCGGCAAGTTCAGCTCATATGAACTGAACATCTGCTATCCGGTGGCGTGGGGCAAGGAAGGCATTGAAGCGCGCCTGGCCTCGTTGTGCGCGGAAGCCGTCGATGCGGTCAAGTCCGGCTACAACATGCTGATCGTGTCGGACCGTAAGACCGACCGCGACAACGTCGCGATTCCGGCCTTGCTGGCAACGGCCGCGATCCACACGCATCTTGTGCAGCACGGTCTACGCACGAGCGCGGGTCTCGTCGTGGAAACCGGCTCGGCGCGTGAAACGCACCACTTCGCGTTGCTCGCGGGCTACGGCGCGGAAGCCGTGCACCCGTACCTCGCGATGGAAACACTCGGCCAGCTCGCAGCGGGCCTGAAGGGTGACCTGTCGCCTGAAAAGGCGGTCTACAACTTCACCAAGGCAGTCGGCAAGGGCCTGATGAAGGTCATGTCGAAGATGGGCATTTCGACCTACATGTCCTACACCGGCGCGCAGATTTTCGAAGCGGTCGGTCTGGCTGAAGACCTGGTGGTGAAGTACTTCAAGGGCACGTCGTCGAAGGTCGGCGGCATCGGCCTGTTCGACGTCGCGGAAGAAGCGATCCGTCTGCACCGCGACGCGTTCGGCGACAACCCGATCCTTGCGAACATGCTCGATGCGGGCGGCGAGTACGCGTACCGCGTGCGCGGCGAAGAACACATGTGGACGCCGGATGCGATCGCCAAGCTGCAGCACTCGGCGCGCAGCAACTCTTACCAGACGTACAAGGAATACGCGCATCTGATCAACGATCAGACCAAACGCCACATGACGTTCCGCGGCCTGTTCGAATTCAAGTTCGATCCGACCAAGGCGATTCCGCTCGACGAAGTGGAATCGGCGAAAGACATCGTCAAGCGTTTCGCAACCGGCGCGATGTCGCTGGGCTCGATCTCGACCGAGGCGCATGCCACGCTGGCTGTTGCGATGAACCGCATCGGCGGCAAGTCGAACACCGGCGAAGGCGGCGAGGACGTGAACCGTTATCGCAACGAACTGCGCGGCATTCCGATCAAGAACGGCGACACGATGAAGTCGGTGATCGGCGATGAAGTGATCGTCGACATTCCGCTGAAGGACGGCGATTCGCTGCGCTCGAAGATCAAGCAGGTGGCGTCAGGCCGTTTCGGCGTGACGGCGGAATACCTCGCGTCGGCTGATCAGATCCAGATCAAGATGGCGCAAGGCGCGAAGCCGGGCGAAGGCGGTCAGCTGCCGGGCCACAAGGTGTCCGACTACATCGGCAAGCTGCGTTACTCGGTGCCGGGCGTGGGTCTGATCTCGCCGCCGCCGCACCACGACATCTACTCGATCGAAGATCTGGCGCAACTGATTCACGATCTGAAGAACGCCAACTCGGCGGCGAGCGTGTCGGTGAAGCTGGTGTCGGAATCGGGTGTCGGTACGGTTGCCGCGGGTGTTGCCAAGGCGAAGGCCGATCACGTCGTGATCGCGGGCCATGACGGTGGCACGGGTGCTTCGCCGTTGTCGTCGGTGAAGCATGCCGGCACGCCGTGGGAACTGGGTCTGGCCGAAACGCAGCAAACCCTGGTGCTGAACCAGCTGCGCGGCCGTATCCGCGTGCAGGCCGACGGTCAGATGAAGACCGGACGCGACGTCGTGATCGGCGCGCTGCTCGGCGCGGACGAATTCGGTTTCGCGACGGCGCCGCTCGTCGTCGAAGGCTGCATCATGATGCGCAAGTGCCACCTGAACACCTGCCCGGTCGGCGTCGCGACGCAAGATCCGGTGCTGCGTGCGAAGTTCCAGGGTCAGCCGGAACACGTCGTCAACTTCTTCTTCTTCGTTGCGGAAGAAGCGCGCGAAATCATGGCGCAACTGGGCATCCGCAAGTTCGAAGATCTGATCGGGCACGCCGAACTGCTCGACATGAAGAAGGGCGTCGAACACTGGAAGGCAAAGGGTCTCGACTTCTCGCGCGTGTTCTATCAGCCGCAGGTTTCGGCTGAAGTCGCACGCAAACACGTCGACGTGCAGGACCACGGTCTCGAGAAGGCACTGGATCACGTGCTGATCGAGAAGTCGAAGGCCGCGATCGAGAAGGGCGAACACGTCTCGTTCATCCAGCCGGTGCGCAACGTGAACCGTACGGTCGGCGCGATGCTGTCCGGCACGATCGCGAAGAAGTACGGCCACGACGGCCTGCCTGACGACACGATTCACATCCAGTTGAAGGGCACCGCGGGTCAGAGCTTCGGCGCGTTCCTCGCGAGAGGCGTGACGCTGGATCTGGTTGGCGACGGTAACGACTACGTCGGCAAGGGTCTCTCGGGCGGCCGCATCATCATTCGTCCGACCAACGATTTCCGCGGCAAGTCGGAAGAGAACATCATCTGCGGCAACACGGTGATGTATGGCGCGATTGAAGGCGAAGCGTTCTTCCGCGGCGTTGCCGGCGAGCGTTTCTGCGTGCGTAACTCCGGTGCGACGGCGGTTGTCGAAGGCACCGGCGACCACGGTTGCGAATACATGACGGGCGGCACGGTGATCGTGCTCGGCGAAACGGGTCGTAACTTCGCGGCCGGTATGTCGGGCGGTATCGCTTACGTGTACGACCCGGACAATACGTTCGCGGGCAAGTGCAACAAGTCGATGGTCGCGCTCGATCCGGTCCTGCAACAGGCCGAACAGGAACGCACGGTCGACAAGGGCTTGTGGCACAGCGGCACGACCGACGAAGCCCTGCTCAAGGGTCTCATCGAAAGTCACTTCCAGTTCACGGGTTCGCCGCGTGCAAAGGCGTTGCTCGAAAACTGGGATGCGTCGCGCCGTCAATTCGTGAAGGTATTCCCGACCGAATACAAGCGCGCGCTGGGCGAGATGGCAGCGAAGAAGGCGAGCAAGGAAGTCCTCGCCGCGTAATCGCCTCCTGATCACCACAGCACAGAAGACGTCACATTTAGCCGTACCCGCCGCGCCTCACCGTTCAGTCGGTCCGCGCGGCGGGTGAAGATCACCCACCTGATACAGATAGAGAAGAGAACCACATGGGCAAGGCAACCGGTTTTCTCGAGTTCGAGCGCCGCCACGAGGCGTACGAAGCTCCGCTCACGCGTGTGAAGCACTACAAGGAATTCGTCGCGGCCCTGACCGACGACGAAGCGAAGATTCAAGGCGCGCGTTGCATGGACTGCGGCATTCCGTTCTGCAACAACGGCTGCCCGGTGAACAACATCATCCCGGACTTCAACGACCTGGTGTTCCATCAGGACTGGAAGAACGCGATTGAAGTGCTGCACTCCACGAACAACTTCCCGGAGTTCACGGGCCGCATCTGCCCGGCTCCGTGCGAAGCGGCATGTACGCTCGGCATCAACGACGACGCTGTCGGCATCAAGTCGATCGAACACGCGATCATCGACAAAGCGTGGGCGGAAGGTTGGGTCGCGCCGCTGCCGCCGAAGCACAAGACCGGCAAGAAGGTCGCCGTGGTCGGATCAGGCCCCGCCGGTTTGGCCGTCGCGCAGCAACTCGCGCGCGTGGGGCACGATGTGACCGTGTTCGAAAAGAACGACCGCATCGGTGGTTTGCTGCGTTACGGCATTCCCGACTTCAAGCTGGAGAAGTGGTTGATCGACCGCCGCATGCGCCAGATGGAAGCCGAAGGCGTGACGTTCCGCGCCAACGTATTCATCGGCCGCGCGGATTCGCTACCGGAATACATCGGCAATACCGCGAAGGAAACCATCACGCCGGCAGAGCTGAAAGAACAGTTCGACGCGGTGGTGATCGCCGGCGGTTCGGAAACGCCGCGCGATTTGCCGGTGCCCGGCCGTGAGCTGGAAGGCATCCACTACGCGATGGAATTTCTGCCGCAGCAGAACAAGGTCAACGCCGGCGACAAGGTCGCGAACCAGTTGCTCGCCAAGGGCAAGCATGTGGTCGTGATCGGCGGCGGCGATACGGGTTCGGACTGCGTCGGCACGTCGAATCGGCATGGCGCGAAGAGCGTCACGCAGTTCGAGCTGCTGCCGCAACCGCCGGAAGAAGAGAACAAGCCTTTGGTTTGGCCGTACTGGCCGATCAAGCTGCGCACGTCGTCGTCGCATGACGAAGGCTGCGAGCGCGATTGGGCGGTTGCGACCAAGCGTCTCGAAGGCAAGAACGGCAAGGTCGAGAAGCTGATCGCCGCGCGCGTCGAATGGAAGGACGGCAAGATGCAGGAAGTGCCGAACTCGGAATTCGAAATGAAGGCCGATCTGGTGCTGCTGGCCATGGGCTTCACGCAGCCGGTATCGCCGGTACTTGAAGCGTTCGGCGTCGACAAGGATGCGCGCGGCAACGTGCGCGCCGCGACCGAAGGCGACAAGGCGTATTACACGTCGGTGGACAAGGTCTTCACGGCGGGCGATATGCGTCGTGGCCAGTCGCTGGTGGTGTGGGCGATTCGCGAAGGCCGTCAGTGCGCACGTTCGGTCGACGCCTTCCTGATGGGTCATTCGGAACTGCCGCGTTAAACGTCTCTGGCCGGTTTCCGCGGTTCAAGCTGGAAACGGGCGACTGCTTGCAGGAAGAGGTGGAGACGACAAAGCGGTAGAAAACAAAGGCGGGCACCTGAGAGGGTGACCCGGCTTTTTAACGTCTGTTGCACGCGGAGAGTCGAGGGAGGCCGTCCACGTTATGACTCGTTTGCGGTCCCGTACGCGAACGCAACGCGTCGCACTTCACGCCGCGGTTTATCCGCGCGCTGTCATTTCCGATAGCGCGCCAGTGTCAGCCCATCCAGATCAATTTCCGGCTGGCGCTGCGTGATGAGATCCGCAACCACGCGCCCCGAGCCCATCGACATCGCCCATCCCGTCGAACCGTGTCCGACGTTCAGCCACAGATTGTCCACACCCGACGGACCCAGCAACGGCGCGCCGTCGGGTGTCATCGGACGGCGGCCCACCCAGAAGTGCGCGGAAGTGGGATTGGCCGCGTGCGGAAACCAGTCGCCGAGTACCTTCATCAGCGTCTGCAGGGCCTGTTCGCGTAACGTGGTCTGACGATTGCCGAGTTCCGCCGTGCCCGCCACGCGCAGGTTGTTGCCGAAGCGCGTGATCGCCGTCTTCAGCGATTCGTCCATCAGCGCCGCGCGCGGGGCTTTTTCTTCATCGGTGACGGGCAGGGTTGCCGAATAGCCTTTGACCGGGTAGAGCGGCACCTTCACGCCGAGTGGCGCGAGCAGCGCCGCACTGTCGACGCCCAGCGCCACCACCACCGCATCCGCTTGCACCGTCTCGCTGCCACGCTCGCTCTCGATCCGCACGCCGCGCACCGTATGGCGTTCTACATCGAGTCCCGCCACGCGCGTGTCGAAGCGAAACTGCACGCCATTGCGCTCGCAGATCGCACGCAGTTCGCGGGTGAAGCGGGCGCAATCGCCGGCTTCGTCGTCGGGGAGATAGAGACCCGAGAGCGGTGTCTGACGCGCCCACCGCAAACCCGGTTCGATCTCGACGCACTGCGCCGCGCTCACTTCACGGTGCGCGATCCCGGCGTCGCGCAAAATCGCCAATGCGGGTTGCGCGAGTTCGACGTCGTACTCGCTGCGGAACAACTGCAGATAGCCCCGGCTGCGACCATAGTCGAACGGATGACGGCCACGGAATTCGTGCAGACACTCCCGGCTGTAATAAGCGATGCGTTGCATGCGCTGCTTGTTGACGCGAAAGCGTTCGAGGTCGCATTCGCGCAGCCAGCGCGCGATCCAACGCCATTGAGCCGGATCGAAGGTGGGGCGGAAGATCAGCGGCGAGGCCGGCTTGAACAGATACTTGAGGATTTTCGTCGGCATGCCGGGCGCGGCCCACGGTGTCACATAGCCCGGCGCGATCACGCCGGCGTTGCCGAAACTGGTGGAAAGCGCGACGTCGGGCTCGCGCTCGATCACGGTGACGTCGCAGCCTTGCTGGCGCAGATAAAACGCGGTGGCGACGCCAATCACGCCGCCCCCCAGAACAATCGTTTTCATGTGTGTGTACAGCGATTTCAGGCGGTAGGGCGGGTCGCGCCAAGCACTTTGCCCTTGGTTTCCGGCAGACACACCGCGGCGACGATCACCAGCAGATAGCCGGACCCGGCGACGATACCCATCGCCTTAACAAGCGTCATGGTTTGCGACAGTGTACCCACCAGAATCGGAAAGAACGAGCCGAGACCGCGACCCAGGTTGTAGCAGAAGCCTTGCCCCGATCCACGGATCGAATTCGGATAGAGCTCCGACAGATACGCGCCCACGCCCGCGAAAATCCCTTGCACGACGATGCCGAGCGGAAAGCCGAGCGCGAGCATCATGCCGTCGGTGATCGGCAGCATGGTGTAGACCATGCCGAGCACGAACGAGCCGATCGCAAACAGCACGAACGACGCGCGCCGGCCGATCTTGTCGCACAGAATCGCGCCGACGATATAACCCATGAACGAGCCGACAATCAGCACGATCAGATAGCCGCTCGTGTTGAAGATCGACAGATGGCGCACGGTTTTCAGGTAGGTCGGCAGCCAGGTGGTGATGGCGTAGTAGCCGCCGAGCATGCCGGTGCACAGCGCGCTGCCGAGCAAGGTCGTTTTGAGGTGATCGCCGGAAAATATCTGCAGGAAGTGCGAGGTATCGAAACCGCTCTCGCGAGCGCGGCGCGTTTCGAGAAAAATCTCGGGATCGCTGACATTGCGGCGAATGTAGATGATCCACAGCGCGGGCAGCAGGCCGATCCAGAAGCAGGCGCGCCATGCGTACTGCTCGGGCAGCAGCGCGAAGAACGCCCAATAGATGATGGCCGCCGCTGCCCAGCCGAAAGACCAGCTGCTTTGCACAGTGCCGACGGCTTTCGCGCGATGCTGAGGTGAGCGGATGGTTTCAGCCATCATGATCGTCACCACCGACCATTCACCGCCGAAGCCGATGCCTTGCAGCGTACGAGTGGTGAGCAGTTGCCAGAACGAGTGCGTGAAGCCGGACAGGCAGGTGAAGATCGCGAAGGTGGCAATCGTCCACTGGAGGACACGTACTCGTCCGTAACGGTCGGCGAGGATACCGGCGAGCCAGCCACCGATCGCCGACGAAATCAGCGAACTGGTCGCGATCATGCCGGCTTCGCTTTTGGTCATGCCCCATGTCGCGATCAGTGTCGGAATGAGGAACGAGTAGATCATGAAGTCGAAGGCGTCGACTGCGTAGCCGCCGAAGCCAGCATAGAGAGTGCGGCGTTCGCGCTGGGTCAGTTCGGTGAACCATTGGAGAGAGGGCATGTTTTTTTGTGGTCTCCAGCTGTCTTTTTGCCTTTCGGCGGCTTGATTGTGGGGTTTTTGTATTCTAAGGGGACGAGGTGTCGTGCGGCCAGTTGTGGTCAAAAATGGCGACGGGGTAGGACACGCACTTCCAGTTCCTTACCAACCACTACCGTGTAACTCAAAAATCATCGACCGTCGTTAGACTGCAACGGCAGCGTTCAGGCTGCGACAATCCTCCTCACGCCAGCGCCCGCCACCTCGTCCCTTCCCAACTGCTCATGCCCGCAACCCCAAAAGCCCGCTCGCCGTCCCGCCGCCTCGCGAGCACGCCTTTGCGGGCAGATCAATCGCGTCGTGCGTTCCTGAAATCTTCGGTAAGTGTGTTGTTGCTCGGAGGGATGAGCAGTTCGCTGCTGTCGGCTTGCGGGGGCGGAAATCTGGACGCTGATCAGCCGGCAACGCCACGCCTCGCGTCGGTGAACAACTTTCGCGATGTAGCGGGTGCAGCCACCAGCTATCCCACTGTCGACGGCAAGCAGATGCGCCGCGGCGCCTTCTATCGCGCGAACGCGTTGACCCTCGGCGCCGCCGACGCGGCCGCCCTCGACAAACTCGGCATCGCCTCGGTCTACGATCTGCGCACGCCCGGTGAAATCGCGCGCACTGCGGATAGTCTGCCGGCCGGTGCGGCATCACAGGCGCTCGACGTCCTGGGTACCAGCGACTTCGTCACGCCAACGTTCGATACGGCAGACGCCGCCGTGGCGTTCATGGAAGCCCAGGCGCGCGCCTACGTTACCGGTGCTGCCCAGCGCATCGGCTACGGCGAACTCCTCACGCGGCTCGCTAACGGCGCCGGCGCGCAACTGTTTCATTCCAACGCGGGTAAGGACCGTGCCGGTTGGGTCGCGGCGCTCCTGCTCAGCATCGCCAATGTGCCGCTCGACGTCATCATGCAGGACTATTTGTTGAGCAACGTCTATCTGGCCCAGTCGATCCAGGCCCAGGCCGCCGCGCTGCGTGCGCAGGATGGCGACGCCGTCGCAACGGCCGAGTCGCCCTTGTTCAGCGTTCAGGAAAACTATCTGCAAGCGGGCTTCGATCAGGTGCAGGCGAGCTATGGCACGATGACGAACTATCTGACGCAAGGCCTTGGCATGTCTCAAGCGACCATCGATACCTTGCACAGCCGCCTGGTCGTCTGACGCCTGCTCCCACGCTCAACCGTTCTGCACCATTCTCACGTTAGCGTTGGCACGACCGGCAATTCGATTCGTACTTCGAGGCCGCCTTGCGCGTGATTGCGAACATGGCAGCGTCCGCCGCGGTCGTGCGCGAGCCGCGCGACGATCGCGAGACCGAGGCCGCAATGACCTTCGCCGCCCCGTGCGGCGTCGAGCCGGACGAACGGCTTCATTGCCGCGGCGACGCGCTCGTCGGGAATGCCCGGGCCGTGGTCGCGCACGCTGATCACCCAATGCCGGTCATTGCGCGACGTGGCGATATCCACCGGCGGCGAGCCGTGCTCGAGCGCGTTGTCGACGAGGTTCGTGACCAGCCGGTCGAGTAAGGTGCGCGGCAGCGTGAACGACGAACCCGCGCGCAGATCGAGCGCGAACAGCGGCGTCTCGGTGCTGTCGCTGGCGGAAAACTGTTCCTTCAGGAAGGCGTCGACTTCGATCGGCGGTCCGGCGTCGGCGGATTGACCGGCAAACTCGAGAAACTGCTGGACGATATTAGTCAGCGAGTCGACGTCGCGGATCAGTCCGGCTCGCTCGTTTTCCGCGACCAGTACGCTCGCGCGCAATTTGAGCCGCGTAAGCGGCGCTTTCAGATCGTGCGCGACGCCGGCCAGCATCACCGCCTGGTCGTCGCCGGCTTCGTTCAGGCGCCGCATCATGTCGTTGAATGAACCGATCAGATCGCGCAGCTCACGCGGGCCTTCCACCGTGACGGGTTCCGGCCGGCCGCCCGACCCGAACGCGCGCGCCGCCACCGCCACGCGCGATAGCGGCCGCTGCATCTGCCAGACCGCGAACAGCGACAGAATCAACGCGGCCAGCAGCATCGAGATGGATTCGACCAGGAAACGTGGACGCGGCGGCACGTCCACCGGCACGACGACCCAGTTCGACTTGCCGGGGAACAATACCCATAGCTGCGGCGGGCGTAGGTCGTCCACCGCGATCTGCGTGCCGGGCGGCAAGTTCTCACGCAAATGCCGGCTCAGTTCGACCAATGGATGCATGGTCGGCGTATGCAGATGAACGCTCGACGGCATGTTCCAGGTGGGCACGAGGTGCACGCGCATGGCGGGCGCGAGCGCGGCCCCCTTGATCGGTTCGCCGTTGATCGCCTGCAGCACCAGCAGAATGCCGCGCGCGAAACCGTCGATTTCGTGGCGGGGCGGCTGCATCACCACCAGCACGAACCAGCACGCCTGAATCGCGAACAGGACCGCCGTCGAGAGCAACGCCATTCTGCCGAACAGCGTGTTCAGCGGATTTCTCATGCGTTTGCGGCGGCCTCGTCGGCGAACGGGGTGCCGTCGGCGTCGGGTACGAAGACGTAGCCTTTGCCGCGCACTGTTTGCACGTAGCAGGGATTGGACGGGTCGTCTTCGATCACGCGGCGCAGGCGCCAGATCGGCACGTCGAGGCTGCGGTCGCGGAAGGCGAGGTTGTCGCGATGCACGAGATCGTGAATCAGCACACGCGACAGCACTTTGTACGGATTGTTGACGAAGATTTTCAGCAGCGCGAATTCGCTGTCGCGTAGCGGCAGCTTCGAGTCGTCGCGCGATAGCGAGCGGGTGGCGAAATCGAGTTCGAACGGGCCAAAGCGATACGGCTTGCGGGCTTCCGGCGCGCTCGTGGTGGACGGGCCACGGCGGCGCAGCACCGTATGGATGCGCGCGAGCAGCTCGCGTGGATCGAACGGCTTGGTCAGGTAGTCGTCCGCGCCAAGCGAAAGCCCGACGATGCGGTCGGCCACCGTGCCGCGCGCCGTCACGAAGATCACCGGAATGTCGTCGCCGGCCGCGCGCAGGGCGGTGAGCGCGCGCAGGCCGTCAGTGTTCGGCATCATGATGTCGAGCACGACGACCGACGGCCGCTCGCGTTCGAGCCGGCGTTGCAGATGGGTGCCGTCGTGCAGCACCGACGCGTCGAAGCCGTTCGTCTGCAGAAACTTGCAAAGCAGATCGCGTACGACCGGGTCGTCGTCGACGATAAGGACCTGTGGATTCATGGCGAAATTCTAGACTGGCGCGCGCGACGCACGACCGACTGTTTTCTTACCAATGCTTACGCAGCCGCGCGACGGGAAATTTGGACAAATCTTACGTAAGCAGCGGCGCGCTACGTTCCGCCACGCCGATTTCACCGTCCGGCACGAACACGTAGCCGCGTCCCCAGACGGTTTGCACATAGCGGGGCTGGGACGGATCGACTTCGATCAGCCGCCGCAAACGCCAGATCGACACATCGAGGCTGCGATTGCGATGCGACTCGCTATTGCCATGCACCTTCTCCAGCAACTGCGCGCGCGTGAGGACGGTCATCGCGTGCGTAACGAACACCTTGAGCATCGCGAATTCGCTCGAGCGCAGCGCAATGCGCTCGCCGTCGTGGTGCAATTCGCGCGCCGGGAAATTCACCTCGAAACGGCCGAAGCGATAGGGCGCGCGTTGCTCCGGCGCACTCGGCGCAAGCGCGCCGCGGCGGCGCAGAACCGTGCGAATCCGCGCGACCAGTTCGCTGGGTTCGAACGGCTTGCCGAGATAGTCGTCGGCGCCGAGTTCGAGGCCGATCACACGGTCGATCGGCTCGGCGCGCGCCGTCAGCAGGATCACGGGAATATCGTCGCCGGCGACGCGCAATGCGCGCAGCGCGCTGATGCCGTCGAGTTCCGGCATCATGATGTCGAGCACGATCAGCGCGGGACGCTCGTCCTGCAAGGTGCGCTGCAACGCCATACCGTGTTCGAGCGTGGACACCCTGAAGCCACGCCCCAACAGATATCCGCTGACGAGTTCGCGTACGACGGGGTCGTCGTCGACGACCAGAATGGATGGGTTCATTCAGGTCATCTTAGTGAGCCACGCGAGCGGTGCAAAGCGCGTAACGCTTTCGAATCCTTTCTCGCATAAGAAACGGCAAGCAGACGGTGCGGCTAGCTGGCCTGTCGCTTAGCCCAACGTGAGGCCGCCGTCGATATGGATCACCTGGCCGGTGATATGACGCGCTTCATCGGAAAGCAGGAACGCAATCAGCGCCGCGATATCCGCGGGCTCGGCGACGTGACCGAGCGGTGTCGCTTCGGCGGCGCGGGTCCACACCGATGCATTATCGGCACTGGGGCCGCGATCTTTACGGGTGTAGCCGGGCGCCACGCAATTGACCGTCACGCCATGCGGCGCAAGTTCGGCAGCCGCGGTCTTAGCCAGCGATTCGAGCGCCGCTTTAGCCGCCGCCGTGGCGGCGAACGGCGCATCCGCGCGATAGCGATGCGCGACGAACGAACTGAGCGCGACCACGCGACCGCGTTTCGAGGTTTCCAGGGCTGGCGTGGCGCGCTTCACGAGCGCGGCGAACGCGGCAGGCATCGCGGCGAAGGCAGCGCTGAACGCATCCGCGTCGAGTGCGTTGAGCGTTTGCCGTTGCGCGTGGCCCGCGTTCGCCACCAGTTGATCGAGCGCGCCGAAACTCGCGAGTGTTTGATGAATCACGTGTTCGGCGGCGCCGCGTTCGGCCAGATCGCCGAACACTGTCGCACAATGTGCGCCGTTCGCGCTGCAATCGGCGGCGACCTGGGCAAGGCGCTGGCGCGCCTCGTCATCGGCGCCGCGTGCGTGCAGCATCAACGCGGTGCGCGGCGCGGCGATCCGCCGGGCCAGTGCCGCGCCGATCCCGGAACCCGCGCCGGTGATCAGGACGACGCGATCAAGTTCGGCGCCGCTCGTGCCAGTCGTGCTGCTCATGTCTGTTTCCTTGCTCTCGCTGTTCACGCGGCAATCGGTTCGCCCGAGCGCTCGACGTCCAGCGTATCGCCATGGAACGCCGCCAGCGATTCGCGATGCGCGACGCTGACGATCGCCGCCTTCGGCAGCCGCTCGGTGAACAGGTGGTAGAGACGGGCTTCGTTTTCCGCATCGAGCGCGCTGGTTGCCTCGTCGAGGAACAGATAGTCCGGCTTGTGCAGCAGCACGCGGGCGCCGGCGAGACGTTGCTGTTCGCCCGGCGAGAGGATGCGTGTCCAGTGTCCCGATTCCTGCAGACGGTCGGCGTATTCCGACAGGTGGCAGGTGACGAGTGCTTCGCGGCATTCTTCGTCGGTGTAGGCGTCAGCGGAGGACGGATAGGCGAGCGCGGCTTTCAGCGTGCCGATCGGCATGTAGCTGACTTGCGGGATGAACATCATGCGTGCGTTGACCGGGGCGTCGATCGAGCCGTTGCCGAACGGCCACAAGCCGGCGAGCGCGCGCATCAGCGTGCTCTTGCCCGAACCGGACGGCCCACGCACCAGCCAGCGCGAACCCGGCGTGATCGCGATATTGCGGATGCGCGATAGCGGGTTGCCGTTCGGCAGCGAAAGCTGCAGGTCTTCGGTGGAGAGCTTGTCTTCGTCGACAAAATGCAGATTGATGCCGCCATGCGCGGTAGCCGGCGACACCGATTCCTTCAGACGCGGCGCATGCACGATGCGCTTGAATTCACGCAACCGGTTCACGGTAGCGCGCCATTCGACCAGCGTGCCGTAACTGTTGATGAACCACGAAAACGAATCGCTGACGGTGCCGAATGCGCTCGAGATCTGCATCAGTACGCCGAACGTGAAGGCGCCCGCGAAGTAGCGGGGCGCCGCCACCACCAGCGGAAAGATGATCGCGATCTGACCATAGAAGCTCAGCACGAAGGTGAGCCGCTTGGTGTACTTCATCACTTGCCACCAGTTGTCGCGGATGCGGCCGAACAGCGTGTGGGTGTTCTTCTTCTCGGTCTCCATGCCGTTGTAGAAGGCGATTTGCTCGGCGTTTTCACGCAGACGGATCAGGCCGAAACGGAAATCCGCCTCGACTTTCTGCGCCTGGTAATTGATCGATACGAGCGGATGGCCGACCTTCTGGATGATCAGCGAGCCGACCACCGCGTACAGTGCCGCGGCCCACACCATGTAACCCGGAATCTGCAGCGGCATGCCGCCGAGCGAAATGGTCAGCGCGCCGGCCAGCGACCACAGGATCGTGATGAACGAAACCAGCGTGACGACCGTGGACAGCAGATCGAGCGTCAGTGAGAGCGTGGTGGTGGCGAACGATTGCAGGTCGTCGCTGATCCGCTGGTCGGGGTTGTCGGTCAGCCGGTCGCGTTCGATCCGGTAGAAGGCGCTGTCGTGCAGCCACTCGTTGAGATAACGGGTGGTCAGCCACTGGCGCCAGCGAAAGCCGAGCATCTGGCGCAGATAGCGGCCGTACACCGCGAGAATGATGAAGCCGAACGCGAGCCCCGAGAACACCATCAGCAGGTGCGGGAAGTCGTGGACGTTCTTGGTTTGCAGCGCGTTGTAGAAGTCGGCGCTCCAACGGTTCAGGCGCACGTTGATCCACACGACGAGCAGATTCATCACGATGATCGCGATAAGCAGCCCCCACGCCGTTTTTCGTTCTTCGGAAATCCAATAAGGTTTGATCAGACTCCAGGCGGAGACTTTTTCGTCCGGCGGCAGCGCGGGGCTGGAAGCGGTATTCGGTGTCATGAGCATCCTGATGAAGTGCTGGCCCATTTGGGCTGGCCCATTTGGGGCTGGCCCGTCCGGGGCTGGCCTCTGTCAGGCCGGCCTGGGTCGGGTTTGCGGTGCGTGCCCCGGGCGTCGTGCTCGTCGAACGCACATCCGGGTGAGTGTGCGATTCTGGCGCGAAGCCCTTAAGTGAAAATTAATTTCCGCTGCAAGGCCTCGCCACGATGCCGCAGTCGCACATGCGGCCAGGCATGTCGCACGCGCGTGGCTCCTGCGGCATCGGGTGTTGGCATTGTGCCAGAGCGTCGCCCTTGGCCGTATTGATGAAGCGAAAGATGGTGCCGGACCAACCGCGCGCGAGGGCTCGCCCGTCGGTTTGCGGGCGCCGCGCCTTTTATGGTCTAATGACCTTCGACGAAACAGGGGTGCTTCGCCCACAGGCTGCGTGATTCTCACGTAGCGGCGGCGAGGCTGAGAGAGACCCTTTGCACCCGATCCGGGTAATACCGGCGCGGGAAGTTTCCGGAAGCAGCCAGTCTTCCATTCCCCGCCGGGCGGCGTCCGTCATTGGATGCGCGTGTTGCCCGGCCGGCCTTGCCCGCCGGTTTCGTCCTGGGTACGTGCGTTTTTGGCCGTACGGAAAGGACTCGATGACCGCCTATTCTTCAGATATGTGTTTTGCGTGTTGTGCTGTCGGCCATGCTTTCATCGGCCGTGGCGGCGCGTCGTACTGTTCTAGCCTTGCTTGCCGTTGCGACTCGGGGTGGGCGAGATGAGTCGTTCCGCTCAACCTGATTTCGCGGTCCTTGGCGGCGGCCTGTGCGGGCGTCTCGTCGCGTGGCGTCTGGCCGGCCAGGGGCACCGGGTTGCGCTCTATGAGCGTGGCGATGCCGCGGGCACGCAAGCCGCGGCGTGGGTTGCCGCCGCCATGCTGGCGCCGCTCGCCGAAGCCGCCAGTGCTGAACTGCTGATCACCCGTCTGGGCGCGAGTTCGCTCGACAGCTGGCCGCACGTGCTGGCCGAATTGCCCGAACCCGTGTTTTTTCAGCGCAATGGCACGCTGGTCGTATGGCATCACGCCGACCGTACTGAAGCGCCGTTGTTCGAGCGCCGGGTGCGCTCGAACGCACCTGCTGAATTGCTCGACGGCGGCTTCGTTACGCTGGCGGGTGCTCAGGTCGGTGCCGCTGAGCCGGCGTTGGCGGGGCGTTTCAACCAGGGCTGGCTGCTGCCGCGCGAAGGCCAGCTAGATAACCGCCAGGTGCTGGCCGCGCTTGCCGCGGGCCTCGCCCAGCGCGGTGTCGAAACGCACTGGAACACAGCGGTCGACGATCACGCGCTGCCGCCCGCGCGCATCACGATCGACTGCCGCGGCTTGGGCGCGAAGCCCGTGTTGCCGACGCTGCGCGGCATTCGCGGTGAAGTTGCCCGCGTGCATGCGCCCGGTATCAAGCTGACGCGGCCGGTGCGCCTGCTGCATCCGCGCTATCCGCTGTATATCGCGCCGAAGCCCAATGATCTCTACGTGATCGGCGCGACCGAGGTGGAAGGCGAGGACATGTCGCCGGTCAGCGTGCGCTCGGCGCTCGAGTTGCTGAGCGCGGCGTTTTCCGTGCATCCCGGCTTCGGCGAGGCCCGCATTCTCGAACTGAATTCGCAGTGCCGCCCGACTTTGCCGGACCACCGTCCGGCTTTGCTGTGGGATGGCGCGCAGACACTGCGCGTGAACGGCCTGTACCGGCACGGCTACATGATCGTGCCCGAAGTTGCCGACGAAGCTGTGCGCTTTGCCGCGGCGCTGCTCGACGGCCGCATCGGCGACGCCGATGCTTTCGCCGACTGGCAAAGTGCCGCGCGCTGGAGCGAGCTGTTTCACCTGGATTCCACGCGGGAGCCGGCATGAGCGTTGCGCGCCTGCTGGGGAACTGACCGCAGGCAAATCAGCGCGCCGCGCCGCTACCGCCATCGATTGAACCGTATTCGAACATCATGGACATTCATATCAATCAGAAGCCGTTGTCGCTGCCCGAAGGCGCGACTGTTGCCGATGCGCTCACCGCATTCGGCGCGCGTCCGCCGTTCGCGGTCGCCTTGAACGGCGATTTCGTCGCGCGTACCCAGCATGCGGCACGCGCGCTGCAGCCGGGCGACAAGCTCGATGTCGTGCAACCCGTAGCCGGCGGTTAAATGCCGCGCCACGCATTGCCGGAGACCAGGACTATGCAAATCACTTCCTCCTATACCGCCGACGCGCTCACGCTCTACGGCCAAAGCTTCGCGAGCCGCGTTCTGCTCGGCACCTCGCGCTATCCGTCGCTGCAATCGCTGTCGGATTCGATCGACGCCGCGCGCCCCGGCATGGTGACCGTCGCGCTGCGCCGGCAGATGAACGAAGGCGGCGCCGAAGCCGGCTTCTTCGACCTGCTCAAGCGCCACGGCGTGCCTTTGTTGCCAAACACGGCCGGCTGCCTGACGGTCGGCGAAGCGGTGACGACCGCGCATATGGCGCGTGAAATCTTCGAAACCGACTGGATCAAGCTCGAGCTGATTGGCGACGACTACACGCTGCAGCCCGATCCCATCGGCCTGATCGAAGCGGCTGCACAACTGATCAAGGACGGCTTCAAGGTGCTGCCGTATTGCACCGAAGATCTCGTGATCGGCCGCCGTCTGCTCGATGCGGGCTGCGAAGCGCTGATGCCGTGGGGCGCCCCCATCGGCACCGGCAAAGGCGTGATCAATCCGTACGGGCTGCGCGTGTTGCGCGAACGGCTGCCCGATGTGCCGCTGATTGTCGACGCGGGTCTCGGTGTGCCGTCGCACGCGGCGCAAGTGATGGAATGGGGCTTCGACGGCGTGCTGTTGAACACCGCGGTATCGCAAGCCACGCATCCCGACGCGATGGCGCGCGCCTTTGCGCTGGGTGTCGAAGCGGGCCGCCAGGCTTTCCTGGCGGGGCCGATGGCCGAGCGCGAAAGCGCACACGCGAGCACGCCGGTGGTCGGCATGCCGTTCTGGCATCAAGACGGGAGCGCCGCATGACGCAGACTTTGCCTTTGACCGGTCGCGAGCTCTTCTGGCCGCCCGCCGATGAACTCACCGAAGCCGCCGAGCGGATCCGCGCCCGCCTCGGCGAATGGCCACCCACGCATGCGCCGTGGCGTATCTGCCTGACCGCGCCGGATGGGCCGAACGGCGGCGATCTGATCGTCGTCGCCGACGCGCAGCAGCACGGTGAGCAGGTGGCGCGCTGGCAGGTACAGGGTGCCGGCGTGATCGTCGCCGCGGAGAACACGGCGACGCTGCATCTGGGGGGCGAGAAATACGCTCTGGAAGGTCATCTGGCGGACGACTGGATTGCCGCGCTGGCGGCGTTTCTGGACTGCGGTTTCGATCCGCACGACGCGCTGGTGCTGGCTCTCGCGTGGCGCGACGGCGACGAAACCAGCGCGGACGACGCGTTCCCGGCCGATATCGCACACTTTCCGCGCCTCGCCGGTCTGCCGGCCGCGCCGGCGCAAGCGTTCGCGCGTTGCCCCGACCGGCTCGGCTTGTATCCGGTGTTGCCGACTGCCGAATGGGTCGAAAAGGTGGTGGGATTCGGCGTGAAAACGGTGCAGTTGCGCCGCAAATCGGCCGAACCCGCGGACGAACTAAAGCGCGAAATCGCCCGCTGCGTCGCCGTGGGCCGCGAGCACGATGCCCAGGTTTTCATCAACGATCACTGGCAGGCCGCGCTGGAAGCGGCTGCCTACGGCGTCCACCTCGGCCAGGAAGACGTGCACACCGCCGATCTGTCGGCGCTTGCCACAGCCGGCATCCGGCTCGGTCTGTCGACGCACGGTTTCTACGAGATTCTGAAGGCGCTGCATTTCCGGCCCAGCTATATTGCATTGGGTGCAGTGTTCCCGACCACCACCAAGGTCATGCCGACCGCACCGCAGGGCCTCAAGCGCCTCGCGCGCTATGTGCGCCTGCTCGACGGCGTCGTGCCGCTGGTGGCGATCGGCGGGATCGATCTGCAGGTGCTCCCCGAGGTACTGGCGACCGGCGTGGGTTGCGCGGCCGTGGTGCGTGCCGTGACCGAGGCCGCCGATCCGGCTGCCGCGGTTTCTGCGCTGCAACATGCGTTTACGCAATAATCGTCAAGTTGGGTAAAGGGACAGGGCGTCTCAACGCAGCTTTTGCATGATGGCCCTATAATTCGGCCTTCCGTGTAAAAGGACTGTCAGTTTCGTGTCTTCCTCCCCCGAGACCCTACTCGAGCTGCGCGACGTCGACTTCGGTTATGGCGACCGGCTCGTCCTGTCGAATCTGAATCTGCGCTTCAAGCGCGGCCAGGTCGTCGCGGTCATGGGCGGCTCGGGTTGCGGCAAAACCACGGTGCTGCGCCTGATCGGCGGTCTGGTCCGCGCGCAGCGCGGCCAGATCCTGTTTCAAGGCCAGGACATCGGCCAGCAGACGCGCGACGGCCTGTACGCGCTGCGCCGCAAGATGGGCATGCTGTTCCAGTTCGGCGCGTTGTTCACCGATATGTCGGTGTTCGAAAACGTCGCCTTCGCGCTGCGCGAGCACACCGACCTCCCCGAAGAACTGATCCGCGACCTCGTGTTGATGAAGCTCAACGCGGTCGGGTTGCGCGGCGCGCGCGACCTGGCGCCGTCGGAGATTTCCGGCGGTATGGCGCGGCGCGTGGCGCTGGCCCGCGCCATTGCGCTCGACCCCGAACTGATGATGTACGACGAGCCGTTCGCCGGCCTCGATCCGATCTCGCTCGGCATCACCGCAAACCTGATTCGCGCGCTGAATCAGGCGCTTGGCGCAACGTCGATCCTCGTCACACACGACGTGCCGGAGTCGTTCGCGATTGCCGATTACGTCTACTTCCTCGCCAACGGCGGGGTGCATGCCGAAGGTACGCCGGCCGAGCTGCGGGCGTCGACTGACGCTACGGTGCGCCAGTTCATCGACGGCGCGCCAGACGGCCCGTTCAAATTCCACTATCCCAGCAAGGCGCCGCTCGCAGCGGACTTCGGCATTGGCGGAGGTCAGTCATGATCAGTGCGATCGGCCGTTCGGTGATCGGCGGGCTGGGCACGGCCGGGTATGCCACGCGTTTCTTCTTCCGGCTGCTGCTCGAGTTTTTCCCGCTGCTGCGCCGGCCGCGCCTTGTCACGAAGCAGATCCACTTCGTGGGTAATTATTCGCTGGTGATCATCGCCGTGTCGGGGCTGTTCGTCGGCTTCGTGCTCGGGTTGCAGGGCTATTACACGTTGAACCGCTACGGCTCCGAACAGGCACTGGGGCTTTTGGTCGCGCTTTCGCTGGTGCGCGAACTCGGGCCGGTGGTCACGGCGCTGCTGTTCGCCGGTCGCGCGGGCACTTCGCTCACGGCTGAAATCGGCTTGATGAAGGCGGGCGAGCAACTTACCGCCATGGAAATGATGGCCGTGGATCCGGTGAAAGTGGTAGTGGCGCCGCGCCTGTGGGCAGGCATTATTTCCATGCCGATTCTGGCCGCGATCTTCAGCGCGGTCGGTGTGTTCGGCGGTTATGTGGTGGGCGTGCTGCTGATCGGCGTCGACGCCGGCGCGTTCTGGTCGCAGATGCAAGGCGGCGTCGATGTCTGGCGCGACGTCGGCGCTGGGGTCATCAAGAGCGTGGTGTTCGGCGTCGCGGTGACCTTTGTTGCGCTGTTTCAGGGCTATGAAGCCAAGCCGACGCCTGAAGGCGTGTCGCGCGCCACGACCAAAACAGTTGTGTACGCGTCGCTTGCGGTGCTCGGCCTCGATTTTCTGCTGACCGCACTGATGTTCAGCTAAGACTGCGCTGCACGCTTGCCGTCAGCGGGCGCGCCTCGGGCTGCGCGTGACGGGAGCGCGAGCGGCGTGGCGGATTCACTTTGGGATGACGATGAAAAAGACTGCTCTCGACTTCTGGGTCGGCCTGTTCGTAGTGTTGGGTTTCGTGGCGTTGCTCTTTCTCGCGCTGAAGGCCGGCAATATGAGCTCGTTGTCGTTTCAGGCAACGTACCCGGTCAAGCTCAAGTTCGACAATATCGGCGGACTGAAGGCGCGCGCGCCGGTGAAGAGCGCGGGTGTGACGGTCGGCCGGGTCGATTCGATTGGCTTTGACAGCAATGCCTATCAGGCTGTCGTCACGATCGACATCGACAAGCAATACCCGTTTCCGAAAGACACCTCGGCGAAGATCCTGACCTCGGGTCTGCTGGGTGAGCAATACATCGGGCTCGAACCCGGTGGCGACAGCGAGATGCTTAAGGCGGGCGACACGATTTCGATGACGCAGTCGGCGATCGTGCTTGAAAACCTGATTGGACAATTCCTGTACAGCAAGGCCGCGGACTCGGGCGCATCCAAGCCGGGCGCGGGTTCGGCTACCCCTGCGGCCGGTCCCGCCACGGCGCCCGCGCCAGCGGCGCCGACTCTGCCCGCCTCCGGCGCGGCCGGTCAATAAGGAGAACAAAAATGCAGACCCTACGCATACGAGGCGTGCGCACCGTCCAGATCGCGACGTTCGCGCTCGCGGCCGCTGCGCTCGCCGGCTGCTCGACCGTGCAGACTCCGACCAAGGGCGACCCGCTCGAAGGCCTGAACCGTACGATCTTCACCGTCAACGACAAGCTCGACCAGTACGCGCTGAAGCCGGTCGCGAAGGGCTATGTCTGGGCGACGCCGCAACCGGTGCGCGACAGCGTCACCAACTTCTTCTCGAACATCGGCGACGTCTACATCGCGGCGAACAACCTGCTGCAGTTGAAGATCACCGATGGCGTCGAAGACATCATGCGGATCGTGATCAACACGACGTTCGGCGTCGGCGGTCTGTTCGACGTGGCGACGCTCGCCAAGCTGCCCAAACATGACAACGATCTCGGCCTGACGCTGGGCCACTACGGCGTGCCGGCGGGCCCGTATCTCGTGCTGCCGCTGTTCGGCCCGAGCACGGTACGCGACGCGATCGGCTCGGTCGGCAACTACTATGTGAATCCGCTCAGCTACATTCATCCGGATGGTCTGAGCTGGGCGTTGTATGGCCTGAACGTCATCAACACGCGTGCGAATTTGCTGAACGCGAGCGACGTGCTGGAAGGCGCCGCGCTCGACAAATACTCGTTCGTGCGTAACGCCTATTTGCAACGCCGCCAGTATCTGCTGTCGGACGGCAAGCAAGCGCAGGCGCTGCCGAACTACGGCGATGAAGCGCCGCTGCCGAAGTACGACGACGTCGAGGGCGGCGCGGCTGCGGCGCCGGCCGGCGCTATGACCGGTGCAGCAGGCACACAAGGTGCTGCTGCGAAGGCGGCCGCTGCCTCCGGTACCGCAGCGGCGACACCGCCGCAAGCCGCCTCGGCAGCGGGCGCAACCGCAGGCGCGACCGGCACGGCTGCGGCCCCGGAAGCCGCCTCGGGCAGCACCGAAACTCCGCCGCTCGATCTGAACGGCGGTCCGGAAACGACGCAAATCCCGGCCGGCCAACTGGTTCCGCCGTCGCGTTTCAACTTTCCGTCATTCAAATTGCGTTGATCGTGCAACCGTAACAGATCGATACGACTCTCGCAGTTTGCGCATGGATTGCTGCTGAACTCGCGTGCTAATGTCGGCTCAAACGGTTGCACTATTTTTAAGGCAAGCAAGGTTCGATATGAAAAAACTATTCCTGATTCCGTTGTTCGCTGCGTTGTTTTCTTTCGCCAGTGCCGGTGCATCGGCACAAACGGTCGACGCCAATTCGCCGGACGCCCTGATCAAGACGGTCACCCAGCAGGTGATCGACGCGGTGCGCGCCGACAAGTCGATCCAGCAAGGCGACATCTCGCACATCACTCAGCTCGTCAACGAAAAGATTCTGCCGTACACCGATTTCCGCCGCACCACGCAACTGGCGATGGGCCGCAACTGGCGCACCGCTACGCCTGAGCAGCAAAACCAGGTGGTCGAACAGTTCAAGATGCTGTTGATCCGCACGTATTCAGGTGCGTTGGCACAAGTGCGTGACCAGCAGATCCAGTACAAGCCGTTCCGCATGAACCCGGACGACACCGACACGGTGGTGCGCTCGGTGGTGATGAACAACGGCTCGCCGATCGAACTCGACTACCGTCTGTACAAGACGCCTAACGGCTGGCGCGTGTATGACATCAACGTGCTCGGCGCGTGGCTGATTCAGGCGTACCAGCAGCAATTCAACGAGCAGATCCAGCAGAAGGGCGTGGACGGGCTGATCCAGTTCCTCACGCAGCGCAATCAGCAACTGGCTGCGGGCAAGCAGTCGTGAGCGAGGTGCTGAACGCCGTCGCGAGCCGCTTCGAATGCGGCGCGACGCTGACCCACGAGAGCGCGAAAGCCGCGCTTGCGGCGGGTCTGCAGCGCATTGCCGCAGGCGCGAACGGCGTGGATTGTGCGTCGCTTGCGCAATTCGACTCGTCCGCGCTGGCCGTTCTGCTCGCGTGGGAGCGTGCCGCCCAGGCACGTGGCGTCAAGTTCGAGATAGTCAATCTGCCGGCTGGTCTCGCCAGCCTCGCACGAGCCTACGGCGTCGATACCCTTCTTTGTCGATCGGAGTTAGCGCTTTAGCGCTTACTCCAGCGCCATAGCGCGCTACGCATGGTCCCATGCTGCTTGCAGCCCGCGCGACATTGACACTCCCATAGCATCACTTCCAATCACCCCGGCCAAGTCGGGGTTACCGATTTTTGCCCTATAATCAAACGTTTTTTGGGGCAGATAACCGGCCCCAATTTCGTCCCTTCCAGCATTTTTGCGCCCCCACAGGGCTTCTTTAGGCGCCGCGGCACACGCGGCCCACAGTCATGTCAGCCATAGAAATCCGTAACGTCAAGAAGCGCTACAAGGACTTGCAGGCGCTCAAGGGCGTCAGCCTCACAGTGGAAGAAGGTGAGTTCTTCGGATTGCTCGGTCCGAACGGCGCGGGCAAGACAACGCTCATCAGCATCCTCGCCGGTCTCGCACGCGCCGATGAAGGCAGCATCGCGGTGCGCGGCCATGACGTAGTCAATGATTTCCGCGACGCGCGCCGCGCGCTCGGCGTGGTGCCGCAGGAGCTCGTGTTCGACCCGTTCTTCACCGTGCGCGAAACCTTGCGCATCCAGTCCGGCTACTACGGCCTGCGCAATAACGACGCGTGGATCGACGAGATCATGGCCAATCTCGACCTCACCGACAAAGCCGACGCCAACATGCGTGCGCTATCGGGCGGCATGAAGCGTCGCGTGCTGGTGGCGCAGGCGCTGGTGCACCGGCCGCCGGTGATCGTGCTCGACGAGCCGACTGCCGGCGTCGACGTCGAGTTGCGTCAAACGCTGTGGAAATTCATCTCGCGCCTGAATCGCGAAGGCCACACGATCGTGCTGACCACGCACTATCTGGAAGAAGCCGAATCGCTGTGCGACCGCATTGCGATGTTGCGGCGGGGTGAAGTGGTCGCGCTCGAGCGCACCAGCGCGCTGCTGCAACGCTTTGCCGGCATGCAGCTATTCCTGCGTTTTGCGCAAGGCGTCTTGCCGGTTGAGTTACGTCCACTCGAAGTGGAAAGCGGCACGGGCAACGGCAATGGCCGCCAGCATCTGCTGCGCCTGTCGAGCTACGACGAGGTCGAACCGATTCTCGCGCAGTGCCGCGCAGCGGGTTGTACATTCGAAGAAATCGAGGTCCGCAAAGCCGACCTCGAAGATGTGTTCGTTCAGGTGATGAACGGTCCGGAAGTGATCGAGGGGCTTGCATGAGCGGCTATAGTGGTTTCAGCACGCTGTTTTACAAAGAAATCCTGCGATTCTGGAAAGTGGCGTTCCAGACCGTGTTGGCGCCGATCATCACGGCGCTCCTGTATCTGACGATTTTCGGCCACGCGTTGCGCGGTCACGTGGAGGTCTATCCGGGCGTCGAGTACACGAGCTTTCTGATTCCGGGTCTCGTGATGATGAGCGTGTTGCAGAACGCGTTTGCGAATAGCTCGTCCTCGCTGATCCAGTCGAAGATCACCGGCAACCTGGTGTTCGTGCTGCTGCCGCCGCTCTCGCACTACGAGATGTTCGGCGCGTACGTGCTCGCTGCCGTGGCACGGGGTCTGGCGGTCGGCTTCGGCGTGTTCATCGTGACGATCTGGTTCGTGCCGGTCAGCTTCACCGCGCCGCTCTACATCATTCTTTTCGCGATTTTCGGTGCGGCGATTCTCGGCACGCTCGGTTTGATCGCCGGCATCTGGGCCGAAAAATTCGATCAGCTTGCGGCGTTTCAAAACTTTCTGATTATGCCGCTCACGTTCCTCTCGGGCGTGTTCTACTCGACGCATACGCTGCCGCCGGTGTGGCGCGAAGTGTCGCGGCTCAATCCCTTTTTCTACATGATCGACGGCTTTCGCTACGGTTTCTTCGGGATGTCGGATATCAATCCGCTCGAGAGCCTGGCGATCGTTGCCGGTTTCTTTGTGGTGCTGGCACTCGTGGCGATGCGCATGCTCGCCACCGGCTTCAAACTGCGCCACTGATCAGGAGCTTCTCTCATGTTGCCCACTCCCGAACAGGTCAAGCAATACATTGCGGCTGGGCTCGCTTGCCAGCATCTCGAAGTCGAAGGCGACGGTCAGCATTTCTTCGCGACCATCGTTTCGCCGAGTTTCGAAGGCAAGCGTCTGATCCAGCGCCATCAACTCGTGTACGCGGCGCTCGGCGACCGCATGCGCGAGGAAATCCACGCGCTCAGCATGAAGACGCTGACGCCCGCCGAATGGCAGACCGCGTAATCTGGAAATTTAGTGCGAATTACTCAAGAAGGGCGTGACGCCGGTAGCGGCGCGTCGAACACAGTCAAAGCAGCCCCGGCCGAAGTCCGGGTCAATCAGGAAGAGACAGGCATGGATAAACTCATCATCGAAGGTGGCTACCCGCTATCGGGTGAAGTCGTCGTCTCGGGTGCCAAGAACGCGGCGTTGCCGATCCTGTGCGCGAGTCTGCTCAGCGCGGAGCCGGTGCATCTGGAGAACGTGCCCGACTTGCAGGACGTGCGCACGATGCTCAAGCTGCTCGGCCAGATGGGCGTGCGTATCGAGAGCGGTGAGGGGCGTGTGTCGCTGGATGCGTCGAAGGTCGATAACCTCGTCGCGCCGTACGAGATGGTGAAGACCATGCGTGCGTCGATCCTCGTGCTCGGCCCGCTGGTCGCGCGCTTCGGTCACGCTCGGGTATCGTTGCCGGGTGGCTGCGCAATCGGCGCGCGTCCGGTGGATCAGCACATCAAGGGCCTGCAGGCCATGGGCGCGGAGATCACGATCGAGCACGGTTTTATCGAAGCGCGCGCGAAGCGTCTGAAGGGTGCGCGCATCGTGACCGACATGATCACCGTCACCGGCACGGAAAACCTGCTGATGGCAGCGGTATTGGCCGAGGGCGAAACGGTGATCGAGAACGCGGCGCGTGAGCCGGAAGTCGGCGATCTCGCGCATCTGCTGGTCGAGATGGGCGCGAGGATCGAGGGCATCGGCACGGATCGGCTGGTCATCCAGGGCGTCGACAAGCTGCACGGCGCGAAACATACGGTGATTCCGGATCGTATCGAAGCGGGCACCTTCCTGTGCGCAGTCGCGGCCGCTGGTGGCGACGTGACTTTGCGCAAAGTGCGTCCGCTGATCCTCGAAGCCGTGACGGAAAAGCTGCGCGAAGCCGGCGTCACGATCGAAGAGGGCGATGACTGGATGCGCGTGCGCATGGACAAGCGTCCGAGCGCTGTCACGTTCCGCACCTCCGAATACCCGGCGTTCCCGACCGACATGCAAGCGCAGTTCATGGCGCTGAACACGCTCGCCGACGGCACGTCGCAAGTGGTCGAGACGATCTTCGAGAACCGCTTCATGCACGTGCAGGAACTGAACCGCCTCGGCGCCAATATCACGATCGACGGCAACACCGCGCTCGTGACCGGCGTCGAGAAGCTGTCAGGCGCGAAGGTGATGGCGACCGATCTGCGTGCTTCGGCGAGTCTCGTGATTGCCGCGTTGCGCGCCGAAGGCGAAACGCTGATCGACCGGATTTATCACCTGGATCGCGGTTACGACCGGATGGAGACCAAGCTCAACGCCATCGGTGCAAAGGTGCGCCGCGTCGCCGGGAGCCAGGCATGAGTTCGATGCCGCAAACTTCGTCTTCGCCGGCCGTGAGCGCACCGCTTACGCTGGCGTTGTCGAAAGGGCGTATCTTCGAAGAAACCCTGCCGCTGCTCGCCGCGGCCGGCATTGAAGTCACCGAAGATCCGGAAACCTCGCGCAAGCTGATTCTGCCGACCACAGACACGAACGTCCGCGTGATCATCGTGCGCGCGACCGATGTGCCGACCTACGTCGAATACGGCGCAGCCGATTTCGGCGTAGCCGGCAAAGACGTGTTGCTCGAACATGGCGGCAGTGGGCTGTATCAGCCGGTCGACCTGGAGATTGCGCGCTGCCGCATGTCGGTTGCGGTGGCCGCGGGTTTCGATTATGCGAACGCGGTGCGCCAGGGCGCCCGCTTGCGTGTCGCAACCAAGTACGTTGAAACCGCACGTGAGCATTTTGCCGCCAAGGGCGTGCACGTCGACCTGATCAAGCTTTACGGTTCGATGGAACTCGCCCCGCTGGTCGGTCTTGCCGATGCGATCGTCGACCTGGTGAGCTCGGGCAACACTTTGCGCGCCAACAATCTTGTCGAGGTGGAGGAGATCATGCAGATTTCGTCGCGCCTCGTTGTGAACCAGGCGGCGCTGAAGCTCAAGCGCGCCGCGCTGCGGCCGATCCTCGACGCGTTTGAACGCGCGTCGAAGGCCGGCACCGCGGCCTGAATAGTCTGACCACGCTCGTTTGATCACGCTTTAGCGCGCCTTACCGAAACGGATATCTGTATGTCTATCAAGATTCGCAAACTCGATTCCAGCGTTCCCGGCTTTCAGAAGTCGCTGCACGCGGTGCTCGCGTTCGAGGCGAGCGAAGACGAAGCAATCGAGCGCTCGGTCGCGCAGATTCTGAACGACGTGAAAACGCGCGGCGACGCTGCGGTGCTCGAGTACACGAAGCGCTTCGACCGTGTCGAGGCGAAGAGCGTCGAGGCGCTCGAGTTGCCGATGTCCGAACTCGAAGCGGCGCTCGAAAGTCTTGAGCCGAAGCGCCGTGCGGCGCTCGAAGCGGCGGCGGCGCGTGTGCGCGGTTACCACGAGAAGCAGAAGATCGAGTGCGGCAGCCATAGCTGGCAATACACGGAAGCCGACGGCACCGTGCTCGGCCAGAAGGTCACGCCGCTGGATCGCGCGGGTATCTACGTGCCGGGCGGCAAGGCAGCGTATCCGTCGTCGGTGCTGATGAACGCGATTCCGGCCCGCGTGGCCGGTGTGCGCGAAATCGTCATGGTCGTGCCCACGCCGGACGGCGTGAAAAATCCGCTGGTGCTGGCGGCGGCCTTGCTGGGCGGTGTGGACCGGGTGTTGACGATCGGCGGCGCGCAGGCGGTAGGCGCATTGGCATACGGTACGGAAACGGTGCCCGCAGTCGACAAGATCTGCGGTCCGGGCAACGCGTATGTCGCGTCGGCCAAGCGCCGCGTGTTCGGTACGGTCGGCATCGACATGATCGCTGGGCCGTCGGAAATCCTGGTACTGTGCGATGGAACGACCGACCCGCGTTGGGTCGCGATGGACCTGTTCTCGCAGGCTGAGCACGACGAACTCGCGCAGTCCATCCTATTGTGTCCGGACGACGCGTTCATCGCCCGCGTGCATGACGCGATCAACGAACTGCTGCCGAGCATGCCGCGGCGGGACGTGATCCGCGCATCGCTCGAAGGCCGCGGGGCGCTGATCAAGGTGCGCGATATGGCCGAAGCCTGCGCGATCGCCAACGACATCGCACCGGAACACCTCGAAATCTCCGCGCTGGAACCGCATCAATGGGGTCGGCTGATCCGCCATGCCGGCGCCATCTTCCTTGGCCGCTATACGAGCGAAAGCCTCGGCGACTACTGCGCGGGGCCCAATCACGTGCTGCCTACGTCTCGTACCGCACGGTTCTCGTCCCCCTTGGGCGTCTACGATTTCTTCAAGCGTTCGAGCGTGATCGAGGTCAGTGCGGATGGCGCGCAGACGCTCGGAGAGATCGCCGCCGAACTCGCGTATGGCGAAGGCCTGCAGGCGCATGCCCGCAGCGCCGAATACCGCATGCGGCAGAACGGCTGAAGACGGGGCAGCCGCCCCTGAATACGGCGAACCCGACGAGGGAGCAGGCGGGCATCGAACCGATGCCCCCGAACTTCACCGACGGATTTCGCCCGGCTTCCCGTTAAATAACGACAAGACAGACCAACCCGGCGCGGCCAACGTGGCGCCGATGCCAGGCCAGCATCTCCCTCGCGGACCGTTCCGCTGACTTATGACGACACCTCAAGACATCATCCGCCGCGACGTGCTCGCGATGACGAGCTATCCGGTTCCGGACGCCACGGGCTATATCAAGCTCGACGCAATGGAAAATCCGTTTCCGCTGCCACCGGTGCTCGCCGCGCATCTCGGCGAACATCTGGCCGGCGTCGCGCTGAATCGTTACCCGGCGCCGCGCCCGGAAGCGCTGATCGAAAAGATCAAACGCGTGATGGGCGTGCCCGCGGGTTGCGACGTACTGCTCGGCAACGGTTCGGATGAAATCATCAGCATGATGTCGGTGGCGTGCGCGAAGCCGGGCGCCAAGGTGCTTGCGCCGGTGCCGGGTTTTGTGATGTATCAGATGTCGGCGACGCTGGCGCATCTGGAATTCGTCGGCGTACCGTTGAAGTCCGATTTCACACTCGACACCGAAGCCATGCTGGCGGCGATCGCCGAGCATGAACCGGCGATCGTCTATCTGGCCTATCCGAACAATCCGACCGGCACGCTGTACGACGACGCGGACATGGAGCGCGTCATCGCAGCGGCGAGCAGGAGCCTGGTGGTGATCGACGAGGCGTACCAGCCGTTCGCGCAGCAAAGCTGGCTGCCGCGTGCCGATGCGTTCGACAACGTTGTTGTGATGCGTACCGTCTCCAAGCTGGGCCTGGCCGGTATCCGCCTGGGGTATCTGGTCGGCAGGCCGGCCTGGCTCACCGAATTCGACAAGGTGCGCCCGCCGTACAACACCAACGTGCTCACGCAAGCTGCGGCCGATTTCCTGCTCGACCACATCGACGTGCTCGACGCCCAGGCCGAGCAACTGCGCGAAGAGCGCACGAAACTCGCGCAGGCCGTGGCCGAATTGCCGGGCGCCGAAGTGTTCCCGAGCGCCGGCAACTTCCTGCTGGTGCGGGTGCCCGACGCATCCGTTATGTTCGAAACGCTGCTGGCGGCACGGGTTCTGATCAAAAACGTGAGTAAAATGCACCCATTGCTGGTCAATTGCGTGCGTTTGACCGTCGGTTCGCCCGAGGAAAACGCCCAGTTGATCGCTGGACTGAAACTCGTGCTGCACTGAGCAACGGCGTGCCGAATGGCCGCGTAAGCATTTCCTTCAAGCGGGGAAAGTGCGCGCGGCCCGCCGTGTTCCCACCCCACACTACTATCGCTTTCTAGCTAGATTCGAGGAATTACCATGCGCCTTGCGGAAGTCGTTCGCAACACCAGCGAAACGCAGATCCGTGTGAAGATCAATCTGGACGGCACCGGTCAGCAGAAGCTGGCCACCGGCGTGCCGTTTCTTGATCACATGCTCGACCAGATCGCACGGCATGGATTGTTCGACCTCGAAATCGAAGCGCATGGCGACCTGCATATCGACGACCACCACACGGTCGAAGACACCGGCATCACGCTCGGCCAGGCCGTCGCGAAGGCAATCGGCGACCGCAAGGGCATCCGCCGCTATGGCCATTCCTACGTGCCGCTCGACGAGGCATTGTCGCGCGTCGTGATCGATTTTTCCGGCCGTCCGGGCCTCGAATTCCACGTGCCGTTCACGCGTGCGCGCATCGGCACGTTCGACGTCGATCTCTCCATCGAATTTTTCCGTGGCTTCGTGAACCATGCCGGCGTGACGCTGCATATCGACAACCTGCGCGGCCTGAACGCCCATCATCAGATGGAAACGGTGTTCAAGGCGTTCGGGCGGGCCTTGCGCATGGCCGTCGAACTGGACGAACGCGCGGCGGGCCAGATTCCGTCGACCAAGGGCAGCCTTTAAGCGCTAGTTCACCAGCTCATCTAAAACACGACTACGACCAGGACCGGCTGCGCTTCCACGCAACCGGTGTGCGATGGATATTCTGAAGTCGTTTATTTCGCTGCTGGCGCTGATCAACCCGGTCGGCGCGATTCCGTTCTTCATGAGCCTGACGGCGCTTCAAAGCGACGCCGAGCGGCGCAGGACCATCCGCATTGCGGCGATTTCGGTGTTCTGTGTGATTGCGGTGACCACGCTGCTCGGACAGCAGATCATCAGTTTCTTCGGTATTTCGGTGGGGTCGCTCGAAGTGGGCGGCGGGATCATCATGCTGCTGATGGCGATCAACATGCTGAACGCGCAGATCGGCAACAGCCGTTCGACGCCGGAAGAGCGCCATGAAGCCGAACAGAAGGACAACATCGCGGTCGTGCCGCTGGCGATCCCGCTGTTGACCGGCCCGGGCGCGATCAGCACCACGATCATTTACGCGGCCGGCTCGGCGCATTGGTACGACCGGCTGAGCCTGATTGCAATCGGTGCGGTGCTGGCGGCGATCTGCTTTTTCTCGCTGCGTCTTGCCGAACCGATTGCCCGCTGGGTAGGTCGCACGGGTATCAACATCGGGACGCGGCTGATGGGTTTGATGTTATCGGCGCTGGCGGTGGAATTCATCGTCGACGGATTGAAGGCATTGCTGCCTAACTTGAAATGAAAACTTCGATAGCGATTGTGGATTACGGAATGGGCAATCTGCGCTCGGTGGCCCAGGCATTGCGCCGCGCCGCGCCGGAAGCGGACGTGGCGATCGTCGATCAGCCCGAGGCGATCCGCTCGGCCGATCGCGTGGTGCTGCCCGGCCAGGGCGCCATGCCAGACTGCATGCGCAGTCTGGCCGAATCCGGCCTGCAGGAAGCGGTCGTTGAAGCCTCGCGCAGCAAGCCGCTGATGGGCGTATGCGTCGGCGAGCAGATGCTGTTCGACTGGAGCGCCGAGGGCAATACGCCCGGCTTGGGCCTGTTGCCAGGCAAGGTGTTGCGCTTCGATCTGGAAGGCCAGGTGCAGGACGACGGCTCGCGCTTCAAGGTTCCGCAAATGGGCTGGAACCGCGTGCGTCAGGCGCAGCCGCATCCGTTGTGGGACGGCGTCGCCGACAACGCGTTCTTCTACTTCGTACACAGCTATTACGTCGTGCCGGACAACGCCGCCCATACGTCGGGCGAAACGGTGTACGGTGTGCCCTTTACCTCGGCGGTGGCGCGGGATAACATCTTCGCGACCCAATTCCACCCGGAAAAGAGCGCCGAGGCGGGGCTGCGCGTGTATCGCAACTTCGTGCACTGGAACCCGTGAGCGCCTTTCTTCATTCTGCTGTCGTGCGCCGTTTCGCCACAAGCGGAACGCCGCCCGTGCGCCACAATGGCAGCGCGACGATTTCGCTTCGATATGGCGCTCCGCAAGGGCGTCGAAAGAGTTGTACTAAACTAGCGAAACGGCGTTGTAGCGGGCTGGCCTGTCAGCCGCTGCCGCCGACCTTCAACCACCTCCCAGACAACACCCGATTGCTATGCTGCTGATTCCCGCCATCGACCTGAAAGATGGTCACTGTGTACGCCTCAAACAGGGCGATATGGACCAGGCGACGATATTCTCCGAGGAACCGGCGGCGATGGCCCGGCATTGGGTCGACCGCGGAGCCCGGCGTCTGCACCTCGTCGATCTGAACGGCGCGTTCGCCGGCAAGCCGAAAAACGAAGACGCGATCCGCGCGATCATCGAGGAAGTGGGCGGCGCGATTCCCGTCCAGCTGGGCGGCGGCATCCGTGACCTGAACACGATCGAACGCTATCTTGACGACGGTTTGTCCTACGTCATCATCGGCACGGCTGCGGTGAAGAATCCGGGCTTCCTGCAAGACGCGTGTACGGCGTTCGGCGGCCATATCATCGTCGGACTGGATGCGAAAGACGGCAAGGTCGCCACCGACGGCTGGAGCAAGCTGACCGGTCACGAAGTGGCCGATCTGGCGCGCAAGTTCGAGGATTACGGCTGCGAGTCGATCATCTACACCGACATTGGCCGCGACGGCATGCTGCAGGGTATCAACATCGAAGCCACGGTGCGTCTCGCCCGTGCGGTGAAGATTCCGGTGATCGCGAGCGGCGGCTTGTCGAATCTCGCGGACATCGAGTCGCTGTGTGAAGTTGAGGACGAGGGCATCGAAGGCGTGATCTGCGGCCGGGCGATCTACTCGGGCGATCTGGACTTCGCGGCTGCGCAGACGCTCGCGGACCGGCTGCGCGAATCGGACGACGCTTGAGGTTCGTCGCCCGCAGCGTCGCATGTGCCGCGGCATCGGCGCATAGCCGGGCCTAAAGCAGGCATCGGGCGGGCATCGGGCGCACATCTAGCAGGTGTAAAAGCGACGACAAGCGGACGCAACGGTGCGTCCCGCTAGCGCGTCAAGCCGCATGCATGTGTCTTCGGCGCCTATTCGGTCTGACGCGGCTCGCCGCGCCGGCACTGTGCCGCTCGTGAAGTTCCGGCGAGTGGCCTCATCAGCGGTATTGGCAGAATTGCAAGATCATGGCTCTAGCTAAACGCATCATCCCCTGTCTCGACGTCACGGCTGGACGCGTGGTCAAGGGCGTCAACTTCGTCGAACTGCGCGACGCCGGCGACCCGGTCGAAATCGCGCGCCGTTACGACGATCAGGGCGCCGACGAACTCACCTTCCTCGACATCACCGCGACCTCCGATCAACGCGATCTGATCCTGCCGATCATCGAAGCGGTCGCCTCCCAGGTGTTCATTCCGCTGACGGTCGGCGGCGGCGTACGCGCTGTCGAAGACGTGCGGCGCTTGCTCAACGCCGGCGCGGACAAGATCAGCATGAACTCGTCGGCGGTCGCGAATCCGCAACTCGTGCGCGACGCGACGGACAAATACGGCTCGCAATGCATCGTCGTCGCAATCGACGCAAAGCGCGTCTCCGCGGACGGCGAAGCGCCGCGCTGGGAAGTCTTCACGCATGGCGGGCGCAAGGCCACTGGCCTCGAAGCAGTCGAATGGGCGCGCAAGATGGCCGAACTCGGCGCGGGCGAAATCCTGCTGACCAGCATGGACCGCGACGGCACCAAGAGTGGCTTCGATCTCGCGCTCACGCGCGCGGTGTCCGATGCGGTGTCGATTCCGGTGATCGCCTCGGGCGGCGTCGGTTCGCTGCAGCATCTGGCTGACGGCATCAAGAGCGGTCACGCGGACGCCGTGCTGGCCGCCAGCATTTTCCACTACGGCGAACACACCGTGGGCGAGGCCAAGCGCTTCATGGCCGATCAAGGCATCTCGGTGAGGTTGTGACGTGGTGAATCCTTCAGCAGTAGATTGGCTCGACAAGGTCAGGTGGGACGCGAACGGCCTCGTGCCTGTGATCGCGCAGGAAGCGTCGACCAACGACGTGTTGATGTTCGCGTGGATGAACCGCGAAGCGTTGGTGAAAACGGTGGAATTGGGCCGCGCGGTGTATTTCTCGCGTTCGCGCCAGCGCCTCTGGTTCAAGGGCGAAGAGTCCGGCCACGTGCAGCATGTGCATGAAGTGCGGCTCGATTGCGACGAAGACGTCGTGCTGCTGAAGGTCGAGCAGGTGTCGGGCATCGCCTGCCACACCGGCCGCCACTCGTGTTTTTTCCAGAAATTCGAAGGCTCGGTTGAAGATGGCGATTGGGTCGCCGTCGATCCCGTGCTGAAAGACCCCGAACACATCTACAAATGACGCAATCCACGCAATCCCCGGCACCCGCTTCGTCCACCAGCGACACGCTGCTGCGCCTCGCGGCCATCATCGGCAGCCGCAAGGGCGGCGACCCGGACGTCTCGTACGTGTCGCGCCTGTTTCACAAGGGCGATGACGCGATTCTGAAGAAGATCGGCGAAGAAGCCACCGAAGTCGTACTGGCCGCCAAAGACGCGCGACACGGCGGCGCGCCGAAAGCACTGGTCGGCGAAGTGGCGGACCTGTGGTTTCACTGCCTCGTGATGCTGTCGCATTTCGACCTGAGCCCCGCCGACGTGCTCGCCGAACTCGAGCGCCGCGAAGGCCTGTCGGGCATCGAGGAAAAGGCGCTGCGCAAGAGCCGCGAGCGCGAGCAGAACGGCGACTGATTGCCCGGCTTTGTCCGCGCTAGCTTGAAGTGACGGACGTCGGCACCCACATTGCACTGAACGCATGGGATCACATCCTCGGGAGGACGCAAGCATGGAACAGTCGCAGGAAAGTTATCCGCCGCCGGTCTACCGCAACGCGATCGAGCCGGAGCGCGAACGCAGTCTGCGCACGCTCACCCATGTGCTGTATGCGCTGTATGCGGTCCACTGGCTGACGGGTGGTCTGACGATTCTGATTGCGATCATCATCAATTACGTGAAGCGGCCCGACGTGGTGGGCACGCCTTACGAGGCGCATTTCGAGTGGCAGATCCGCTCGTTCTGGATGGCTTTGCTGGGTTATGCGATCGGCGGGGTGCTGCTGTTCGTGGTGATCGGCATTCCCATCCTGTGGGCCGTCAGTATCTGGATGTTGTACCGTATTATCAAAGGCTGGTTGTATCTGTACGATAACAAGCCGCTTGCGAACCCGCGCGGCTGGTTCTGAGTTGAGTCCGGTTGAGACCGGCTCGACACGCACTCGCCCCACCGCATCTCGCGTTCTAGCCATACTGCGTCAGGAATACGATGAGTCACGACCCGAACTGCCTTTTCTGCAAGATCGCCGCCGGCGAGATTCCGTCGACCAAAGTCCACGAAGACGAAGAGTTTTTCGCCTTCCGCGACATTCGTCCGGCGGCTGAAACGCATGTGCTGTTGATTCCCCGCAAACACATCGCGACGCTGTCAAATTGCACCGAAAGCGATGCGCCGCTGCTTGGTAGAATGCTTGTCTTGGCGGCGCGTCTGGCCGACCAGCTCGGCGTGGCGTACACCGGTGGCGAAAGCGGTTTTCGCACGGTAATCAATACCGGGCCGGGCGGCGGGCAAGAGGTGTATCACTTGCACGCACACATCCTCGCGGGGCCGCGCCCGTGGCAGCGGATGGGCTGACATACCAGCATGTGCCGGGAGCCCGCGGTGAGTTTTGGTAGTCGAGAATAGGGCGGCAGTTATTTTTTACGGCACTGTAATGTTGCCGACGCGATCTCCGGTCACAATGACACAGCGTATCGTGGGTTGAATCGGAACAGTCCGCGCTAACGTATAGATGAAGCACACGTGCTTCGATTCACGCCGCAGGGCGCACAAGTTTTGCCGCATCACGATGCGGTGTCGGGGTTAAGGAGAGTAGTCATGGGTTCGTTGAGCATTTGGCATTGGCTGATCGTGTTGTTGATCGTGGCGCTCGTGTTCGGCACGAAGAAGCTGCGCAATATCGGTGGCGATCTGGGTGGCGCGGTGAAGGGCTTCAAGGAAGGCATGAAGGAAGCCGAAACGCCCGCAGGTGAAGCGCAGCAGCGCGAACTGCCGCGCAACGGCGCCGTGGATGTGGAAGCGAAGGAAAAGACGCCGCGTTCCAGCGATTACCGCTAAGCCGCGGCCCAACCGCGTTACTGACGGACACTCCATTTCATGCTGGACCTCGGTCTAACCAAGATGGCGCTGATTGGCGTCGTCGCGCTGGTCGTACTCGGGCCTGAGCGCCTGCCTCGCGTCGCCCGTACGGCCGGCGCGTTGTTCGGCCGCGCGCAGCGGTATATCAACGACGTGAAGGCCGAAGTCACCCGCGAAATCGAGCTCGACGAATTGCGCCGCATGAAAACCGAGTTCGAAGCGGCGGCGAGCAACGTCGAAACCAGCGTTCAGGACAATCTGCGCAAGCACGAATCCGAACTGAACGACGCGTGGAATAGCGGCAGCTCGGTGTCGCCGAGCATTGCAGGCGGCGCGCTCGAAGATGCCGGCAATTCGTCCTGGCCGACCAGCACGCCGGCTGCGGGTCCGAAGCGCAAGAACTGGCGCGTCAAACAGACCGCCATGCCCACCTGGTACAAGCGCGCCACCACGCGCCGCACGCGCGTGCAGTCAGGCGCTGCGCGCGTGGCGCGGCATACGCCGGCCACCATGCGTCGTCCGACGCGCTTTTTCTGATGATCAGAGCGACAATCCCTAACCGAGGGCCGGTGTGAGCGACCCCCAGCAAACCCAGGACGAAGGCACTGAAGAGACCTTCATTTCCCACCTCGTTGAATTGCGCGACCGTATCATTCGCGCCGGCCTTGCCGTCATCGTGGTGTTTGTCGGACTCGTGTATTGGGCGCCGGACATCTTCCGGCTGCTAGCGCGGCCCTTGATGCAGAATCTGCCGAAGGACGGCAAGATGATCGTCACGGATGTGACCGGCTCGTTCTTCGTGCCGATGAAGGTGACCATGATGGTCGCCTTCGTGATCGCGCTGCCGGTCGTGCTGTACCAGATCTGGGCGTTCGTCGCGCCGGGTCTGTACCAGCATGAGAAGAAGCTGGTCGGGCCGTTGGTGGGCAGCAGCTACACGCTGTTCCTGTGCGGCATGGCGTTCGCGTACTTCGTGGTGTTTCCAACCATCTTCCGCGTGATGGCGCACTACAACGCGCCGCTCGGCGCGGAGATGAACACCGATATCGACAACTACCTCAGCTTCGTGCTGACCATGTTCCTCGCGTTCGGCGTGACGTTCGAAGTGCCGATTGTCGTGGTGCTGCTGGTCCGCATGAACGTGCTGACGATCAAGAAGCTCAAGGAAATCCGTCCGTATGTGATCGTGGCCGCGTTCGTGATTTCGGCGGTGGTGACGCCGCCGGACGTGTTCTCGCAGCTGATTCTGGCGATTCCGCTGATCGTGCTGTACGAGGCCGGGATCATCGCGGCGCGCCTGATCGTCGGTAAGCAGCCGGTGGTTATTGAGGAAGCGAGTCCGCCGGACTGAACGTAAAGCACTTCACGCGCCAGGGTGGTGCGGTGCTGGGCGGGTGAGTCAAAGGATCACGCAAACAAAAAGGGCAGTCCGGAATGGATTGCCCTTTTTGTTTGCGGCTGCATTGTTGGGTTGCCGTGTTGCTGTGTTGCCGTGTTGCTGTGTTGCTGTGTTGCTGTGTTGCTGTGTTGCTGTGTTGCTGTGTTGCCGCGTGTCCTGGGCCAGCCGCTGCGCTGCTTCAACGGCCGGCTGTGCTGACAACCACTGCTGTTATGAAGCGCTTAACCGCCGTCATCATCCTGCTGATCACCGCCGCCGTTGTCCTCCGCAGGTTGCTTCGGCGGAGGCGGACGCTTGCCGATGGTCACCTCCAGATCCATCTCGCGGCTTTTGCGCACCAGGTGGACCTTCGCAGCCGTGCCGGGCTTGATCTGAGCGATGACATTCAAGAGACGCGTGGTGTCGGTGATCTCCTGGCCGTTCACGCTCACCAGGATGTCGCCCGGCTTGATGCCCGCGCGGTCGGCCGGTCCGTTCTTCAGCACGCCCGCGACAATCGCGCCGGACTTCTGCTCGAGCCCGAACGATTCAGCGATTTCCGGCGTCACGTCCTGCGGTTCCACGCCGATCCAGCCGCGCGTGACCGAACCCGTCGTGATGATGCTCTCCAGCACGCTGCGCGCCGTCGAAACAGGAATCGCGAAGCCGATGCCGAGCGAGCCGCCTGAGCGCGAATAGATAGCGGTATTGATGCCGAGCAGATTGCCGTTCACGTCGACCAGCGCGCCGCCGGAGTTGCCCGGGTTGATGGCCGCGTCTGTCTGAATGAAATTTTCGAAGGTGTTGATGCCGAGGTGATTGCGCCCGAGCGCGCTGACAATACCCATGGTCACCGTCTGCCCAACGCCGAATGGATTGCCGATTGCCAGCACCACGTCGCCCACGCGCGTCTGGTCCATGCGGCCGAGCGTGATGGTGGGCAGATTGGTCATGTTGACCTTGAGCACGGCCAGATCGGTCTCAGGATCGACGCCGATCACCTTCGCGTTCGTGGTGCGACCGTCGGCGAGCGCGATTTCGATCTGGTCGGCGCCGTCCACGACGTGCTGGTTCGTTAGAATGTAACCTTCCGAACTCACTATCACCCCCGAGCCGAGATTCGACGCGGGCTGCTCCTGCCGCTTGCGGTTGTTCTTGTCGCCGAAGAAGTAGCGGAACAGGGGATCTTTCGCGCGCGGATCGGGCGGTAGTGAGCCATCCTTGCTGGAGAACACGTTGACGACCGCGGGCATGGCCTTTTGCGCGGCATCTGCATAGGACGCCTGTGCAGGGCCGCTGCCGATGCCTGGCGCCACTTCCCGCAGGGCGACGATCGGTTCGGCGAGTTGCTTGCCGAATTGCCCTTGACGCTGCAGCCACTGCGGTTTGAGGGTCGCAATGATGAACATCAGCGCCAACAGCACGGTCACCGCTTGGGCAAAGAACAGCCAAAAGCGTCTAAGCATCTGAAGACTAGAGGTTTATATGGATCGGATCGAACTTGAATTGTACTTGAACAATCTTCTTGAAACCGCGCGCTTCAAGGACTATTGCCCTAATGGATTGCAGGTGGAAGGGCGTCGCCGGATCAATAAGCTCGCGACCGGCGTGACGGCTTCCGTGGCCTTTCTCGAGGCCGCGCTCGACTGGGGCGCGGACGCTGTGCTGGTCCATCACGGCTACTTCTGGCGCAACGAGGCGCCGCAGATCACCGGGCGCAAACACGCGCGCCTGAAACTGCTGATTGCCAACGACCTGAACCTGTTCGCCTACCACCTGCCGCTCGACGACCATCCCGAGTTCGGCAACAACGCGCAGATCGGCGCGAAGATGGGCTGGATCAGCGACGCGCGTTTCGGCGAGAACGATCTCGGCTGGCTTGCCACTTTTCCTATGCCGATCACGCTCGCGCACTTCACCGCGCAAGTCGAGCAGACGCTCGGCCGCACGCCGCTCGTGTTCGGTGACCCGGATCGCGAACTGCGCCGGGTGGGCTGGTGCACGGGCGCCGCTCAAGGCATGTTCGACGCCGCGATCAATGCCGGCGCTGACGTCTACCTGACCGGCGAAGTGTCGGAGTCGGTCATGCACACCTCGGCGGAAAGCGGGGTAGCGTTCCTCGCGGCCGGCCATCACGCGACCGAGCGTTTCGGCGTGCAGGCGGTGGGCAAGCATCTGTCCGAGGCGTTCGATATTGAGCACGTGTTTATCGATATCCCTAATCCCGTTTGAATTTAAACCGGGATTGGATAAGAAAAAGGCACGAATAACGCAGAGGGCACTTAAAAGGAGGTGCGAAAAAGTTTGCGATCCGTACGGAGAAACCCTGAGTTATCAAGGGGTTCGCACGGTTTTTGGCAATCGGGCCTTGTAAATGCCGACTCCATTCGCGCAAACTAGCGGCGGTAGAAGCGACGTGAAGGAAAAATCCAACTCAGAAGTGGGGCGTGTAATGCGAGACAAGGAAGATGAACGCGTCGACGGCGGCCGCCGTACCTGGCTGATAGCGACGACCGTAGCAGGTGGCATAGGAGGCGTTGCCACTGTCGTACCCTTTGTTAGTTCGTTTGCACCATCTGAAAAGGCCAAGGCAGCAGGTGCCCCGGTCGAAGTCGATATCAGTGACCTCAAGCCTGGCGACATGAAGACCGTCGCCTGGCGCGGCAAGCCCGTCTGGATCATCAACCGCACCGACAGGATGCTCGCCGATGTCCAGAAAGCCGATAACGAAGTAGCGGATCCCCACACCAAGAATCCTTTTTCGATGCCGTTGCCGGAGTACTGCAACAACGAATTCCGTTCGCGCTCCGATCACAAGAATCTGTTCGTCGCCGTCGCCGTGTGCACCCATCTGGGCTGTACGCCGACGCCGCGCTTCCAGGAGGGCGCGCAGCCCAATCTTCCAGACGACTGGCCAGGCGGCTTCCTGTGCCCTTGCCACGGTTCGACCTATGACATGGCCGGCCGCGTCTTCAAGAACAAACCTGCGCCGCAGAACCTCGACATCCCGCCTTACATGTTCACGTCGGCCACCGGGCTCGTGATCGGCAAGGACGAGAAAGGAGAAGCGTAATGGCGATCGAACACGAAGTAGAGACGACCGGGCTGGTCGGCTGGATCGACCGCCGCTTTCCGCTGACCTCCACCTGGAAGAAGCACGTTTCCGAGTACTACGCGCCGAAGAACTTCAACTTCTGGTACTTCTTCGGTTCGCTCGCGTTGCTGGTGCTGGTCAATCAGATCGTCACCGGCATCTTCCTCACCATGAACTACAAGCCCGACGCGACGCTCGCGTTCGCGTCGGTCGAGTACATCATGCGCGAGGTGCCGTGGGGCTGGCTGATCCGCTACATGCACTCCACGGGCGCGTCGATGTTCTTCGTCGTCGTGTATCTGCATATGTTCCGCGGGCTGTTGTACGGCTCGTATCGCAAGCCGCGCGAACTGGTGTGGATCTTCGGCTGCGCGATCTTCCTGTGCCTGATGGCCGAGGCGTTCTTCGGCTATCTGCTGCCGTGGGGCCAGATGTCGTTCTGGGGCGCGCAGGTGATCGTGAACCTGTTCTCGGCGATTCCGTTCATCGGGCCGGATCTGTCACTGTGGATTCGCGGCGACTATGTCGTGTCGGACGTGACGCTGAACCGCTTTTTCGCGTTTCACGTGATCGCCATTCCGCTGGTGCTGATCGGCCTTGTGGTCGCCCATCTGGTGGCGCTGCATGAAGTGGGTTCGAACAACCCCGACGGCATTGAGATCAAGGCGAAGAAGGACCCGGACGGCATTCCGCTCGACGGCATTCCGTTCCATCCGTACTACTCCGTGCACGACTTCATGGGCGTCTCGGTGTTTCTGATCATTTTCGCCGCGATCATCTTTTTTGCGCCGGAGATGGGTGGGTATTTCCTCGAAGCGAATAACTTCATCCCCGCCAATCCGCTTCAAACGCCGCAGGAAATTGCGCCGGTGTGGTACTTCACCGCCTTCTACGCGATGCTGCGCGCCACCACTGATCCGTTCAAGATCGTGTTGATGATCATCATCGCGCTGCTCGGCCTGTTCGCGTTGGTGCGCGCGCGCGGCAAGTGGAAGCTCGGTTTGCCGGTGCTCGCCGTGCTGGTGGTGCTCGCCATGGCGTTCACCGAATCGAAGTTCTGGGGCGTGGTGGTGATGGGCGGCGCGGTGATCTCGCTGTTCTTCCTGCCGTGGCTCGACCGCTCGCCGGTGAAGTCGATCCGTTACCGACCGTTTTTTCACAAGGTGTTCTACGGGATTTTTGTGCTCGCTTTCCTGACGTTGGGCTTCCTCGGCACCAAACCGCCGTCGCCGGCTTCGACGTTGATTGCGCAGGTGTGTGCGCTGATCTACTTCGCGTTTTTCCTCGGTATGCCGGTCTGGACGCGGCTTGGCACGTTCAAGCAGCCGCCCGAGCGGGTGCGGTTCAAGCCCCACTAATCGCGAGCCAGGAGAACACGAAATGAAAAAACTGCTTTCGACGTGCGCGCTAATCGGCGCGACACTGCTCGCGGTGCTGGCTGGCCCGGCGCACGCGGACGAGAATTTCCCTCTCGACCGCGCGCCCGATAACGCGGAGAATTTCGCTTCTTTGCAGCACGGCGCGCAAATATTTGTAAACTATTGCCTGAATTGTCACAGCGCGAACCTGATGCGCTACAACCGGCTGACGGACCTTGGCATTACGCCGAACGAAATCCAGGCGAACCTCCTGTTCACCACGGATAAAGTCGGCAATACCATGACCGTGGCGATGCGCCCAGACGACGCGAAAGCGTGGTTCGGGGCGAGTCCGCCGGATTTGTCAGTGGAGGCACGGGCGCGCGGCAAGGACTGGCTGTACACGTACCTGCGCAGCTTCTATCGCGACGATACGCGGCCGACCGGCTGGAACAATCTGGTGTATGAGAACGTGAGCATGCCTCACGTGCTGTGGCAGCTTCAGGGGCAACGTACCGCGAAGTTCGGTGACGCCGTAGACGAAAAAACAGGCGAAACGGTGCACAAATTTGTCGGCTTCCAACAGGTCACGCCGGGGACAATGTCGCCGGTAGATTATGATTCTACTGTGGCCGACCTTGTGTCGTACCTGTCATGGATGTCCGAACCGACGCAGAAAACCCGCAAACAGCTTGGCGTGTGGGTGCTGCTGTTCCTCGGCGTCCTGAGCTTTTTTGCCTGGCGATTGAACGCCGCGTACTGGAAACATATCAAATAATCACGCTGTCACCGGCGTGGGGCCGGCGCCAGGAAAAACCTGTTGAACGGTTTTTCCGCGCGCTGGCCTTTCAGCTTTTTGAGGAAACGTAAACATGATGGTTCTGTATTCCGGCACAACTTGCCCGTTCTCCCAGCGCTGCCGGCTGGTGTTGTTCGAAAAGGGCATGGACTTCGAGATCCGCGACGTCGACCTGTTTAACAAGCCGGAAGACATCGCTGTGATGAATCCGTACGGTCAAGTGCCGATTCTCGTCGAACGGGACCTGATTCTGTACGAATCGAACATCATCAACGAGTATATCGACGAGCGCTTCCCGCATCCGCAACTGATGCCGGCCGATCCGGTTCAGCGCGCGCGCGCCCGTCTGTTCCTGCTCAACTTCGAAAAGGAACTGTTCGTTCACGTCGGCACGCTCGAAAACGAAAAGGGCAAGGCCGCCGAGAAGAACCACGAAAAGGCACGTCTCGCGATCCGCGATCGTCTGACGCAGCTCGCGCCGATCTTCCTGAAGAACAAGTACATGCTCGGTGAAGAGTTCTCGATGCTGGACGTCGCGATCGCGCCGTTGCTGTGGCGTCTGGATCACTACGGCATCGAGCTGTCGAAGAACGCGGCGCCGCTGATGAAGTACGCCGAGCGCATTTTCAGCCGCCCGGCTTATATCGAAGCGCTGACGCCTTCGGAAAAGGTGATGCGTCGTTGAGTTTGGCTTTGGGGTGAGGGCGCCGCGTCTCGATGGTTTTCCGTGCGCGCCCCAACCCGGTAAGAGGACTGTTGATGCAAGAGATTTCCACCAAGCCTTATCTGCTGCGTGCGCTGTACGAGTGGTGCACGGATAACGGCTATACGCCGCATATTGCGGTCCGGGTCGACAATCAGACGCGCGTGCCGCGTCAGTTCGTGCGCGATAACGAGATCGTGTTGAACATCAGCTTCGAGGCGACCAGCCAGTTGCAGATGGGCAATGAATGGATCGAGTTCAGCGCGCGTTTCTCCGGCAAGTCGCACAAGATCGAGGTGCCGATCGCCAATATTCTCGCGATCTACGCGCGCGAAAATGGCCAGGGCATGGCGTTCCCGGTCGAGTCGGCGGGCGGCGAAGCGCAGGATTCAGGCGCCGACGCGGAACTGGCGGACGAGACCGAGGCGCCGGCTGCACCGCGCGCTACGGCGCCGCGCGCGGTCGAATCGTCGTCGACTGCCGCCGATGCGGCCGCCGCCAAAGCGGAAACGGCGACGGACGGCCCGCAGCCTGACGACGACGGATCAAAAGGTGGCGGAAGGGCTCGCCTCAAGATCGTGAAATGAAGTAGAATCACGGCCTCATGCCGGCTTAGCTCATCAGGTAGAGCGCTTGACTTGTAATCATGAGGTGGCGGGTTCGAGTCCTGCAGCCGGCACCAGTAGTACGAAAACGGGTTTCTGAAGAATTTCAGAAACCCGTTTTTTTATTGGGTCGGGAATCATTCGGCGGCCGTTGCCTCATGGCCAGCAGACGCCATGGCTTGCCGATCGAAGCGGCGAGTGAGGCGAAAAACAGCCCATTTTCACCAGATCTCATTCACCTTGTCGATTGTGGACATTTCAGTCTACGATTTGGCCAGATAGGCAGCAGTAAAGGCGATCGCGGCGATCTCGTCCCGGGAGCCGTCTGCAGATACAGCGCCGCGAACCCGACCGGGAGAGGTACTATTCGGGCGTCAGTCGGCATCACGATCAGTCACTCCGGCGGGCAACGCCCCCGAGACGCGAGGTTTCACCGCGTCACTCCCGCAACACAGACCCCACCTCACCATGACCAGCCCCGCAACCATCACCTGGCCCGAAGCCGACGGCCCCCGCAGCGCGCGTTGGCGCTCAGAAGCCGCAGTGCCGCCGCCCAAGCGCGTCGTCGTGGCGGATGACCGCACCACCGCCGACTCGGCCTACCGTCTCGCCTGCGAAGGCACGGCGCTGTTGTGGAACGGCGACTTCCAGAACGCCCGTCAGTTGCTGCAAGCAGTCACGCGCCGGCTGGAGCGCAAACCGCGCAAGCAGGGCGAAACGCCGATCGACGCGTTCAATCTGCATCGCCAGGCGCAGTCGCAGCGTGCCCGTACGCTTGGCATGATTCTGATTCCGCTTGACGCCGCTTATGGCATCCCGCTTCGCCGCGCGCCTGAAGTACAGCAGGCCTGCATCGAAACCTACGGGCTGTCTACCGACGAACCCTCGGTCGTGTCGCTGCGTGAATTGCTCGGGCTGATCGGTGCGCACGAGTGGCGCAAGAAGGGCGTGGAAATCCCTGCGCTCGGGGACCGCATCCATCCGCACTACGGCGTGTTTTCGCCGGTGCGCGGCGAGTATGTGGATCTGGTTGCTCGCACGCCGCTGCCCTCATTGAACAAGGCGTTCGATATCGGCACGGGTACGGGCGTGCTCGCTGCGTTGCTTGCTAAACGCGGCGTGAAGAAAGTCGTCGCGACAGACCAGGATCCGCGGGCGCTTGCCTGCGCGCGCGAAAACCTCGCACGTCTTGGCTACGATCAACAAGTCGAGGTCGTGCAGGCCGATCTGTTTCCTGAAGGCCGTGCGCCGCTGGTGGTCTGTAACCCGCCATGGGTGCCGGCCCGACCCGCGTCGCCGATTGAATATGCGATCTACGATTCGGAAAGCCGCATGTTGCTCGGCTTTCTGGACGGTCTGGCGGAGCACTTGTCCCCGGGCGGAGAGGGCTGGCTGATCATGTCGGATTTCGCCGAGCATCTCGGCTTGCGCACCCGCGAGTGGCTGCTTGCGGCCATTGAAAAGGCGGGTTTGACCGTGGTCGGTCGCGAGGATATCCGTCCGCGGCATCCGAAATCGACCGATGAAACCGATGCGCTGCACACGGCGCGCGCGGCCGAGTTGACGTCGCTCTGGCGTCTGAAGGCACGCTAGGGCGATAACGTGCAACGACGTGCGATAGCGTGCGACGACGCGGTAGGGACGCGCGGCGTGTCAAACCGGCAAACCGCGCGCCTCGAGATACGCCAATGCGCCGCGTCCGGCCACGAGCCCGCTGGCAAAGCAGGCCGTGAGCAGATAGCCGCCGGTCGGCGCTTCCCAGTCGAGCATTTCGCCCGCGCAGAACGCGCCGGGCAAACGCTCGATCATCAGATGCTCATCGAGCGCTTCGAAAGGCACGCCGCCAGCGGTGCTGATCGCCTCCGCAATAGGCCGGGCCCGCGTGAGTCGCACCGGTAGCGCCTTGATCGCGTGCGCGAGACCATTCGCATCGGCGAAAGCTTCCTTCGACAGCATCTCGTGTAACAAAGCCAGTTTGACGCCGCTAATGCCGATTCTGCCGTGCAGGTGAGTCGACATCGAGCGCGAGCCGCGCGGTCGCGTGACTTCGGCCACCACACGCTCCAAAGTCAAGCCTGGTGCCAGGTCCAGTGCGATCGTGACGTCTCCGTCAACCAGAATTCGCTCCCGGATAGCGGCCGACAACGCGTAAATCAGGCTCCCTTCGAGGCCTGTTTCGGTCAGAAGTATTTCACCTTGTCGATTGTGGACTTTATTGTCTACATCGGTGAGCGTGATGGCCACCGATTTCACCGGCTGGCCGGCGAAACGCTCGCGCAGATAGGGGCTCCAGTCTGCGTCGAAGCCGCAGTTCGCGGGCTGCAACGGCGTCACCGGCACCTCGCGTGCGCTCAGCAGCGGTACCCAGGCGGCGTCGGATCCGAGTTGTGGCCAGCTTGCGCCGCCGAGGGCGAACACCACGGCATCGTACGTCACGATTTGCTCGCCGCCAGGCGTTTCGAAGCGCAGCGCGTGGGCAGCGGCGTGACCCGCATCGCTATCGCGATTCCAGCCGATCCACTTGTGGCGCATGTGAAACTGCACGCCGGCTTCCCGCAACCGATGCAACCACGCTCGCAGCATCGGCGCCGCTTTCATATCGGTCGGAAAAACGCGCCCCGAACTGCCGACGAAGGTTTCGACGCCAAGCCCCTGCAACCAGACCCGCAGGGCGTCGGGACCGAACATCTCGAGTAGCGGCGCGATCTGTTCGCGGCGGGCCCCGTAGCGGCCAAGAAACGGTTCGAGCGGTTCCGAATGGGTGATGTTCATGCCGCCTTTGCCCGCCATCAGGAACTTACGGCCAACCGACGGCATCGCGTCATGAACGTCGACCTGTATGCCGTGCTGGGCAAGCGCCTCAGCGGCCATCAAGCCGGCGGGACCGCCGCCGATCACGGCGACACGGGGGGAATCGAAGGAGGATGACATGCGGTCCTGCGGATGGGCGGAGGGGCGGCGCGCGCCTGAACTGATGACCGGGCGACGAAGGGCGCTATTTTCACATCACGGGCGGCTCAGGGCAAACCGTCGGCGCATGCCGGATTAGCAGGCCGAAAAACGCTGGGTTCGGGCGCCTTCGCACGCGCCCCGTTTGCACGCGCTTCTTTGCAATCTCAGCCCGCAAACTATACTTTTCAAACACCTTCCACCGGACGCAGTTCGCGTCTTCGCCGCCATAAACCAATCTGCCGTTTTAAGTCCGCCCGACGTTTTTGAAAGCTGTCGCGTCGCGGCTGGCGACCGTGACCGGCGCGCCTGTTGTTTGTCTGGATGTTTGTGTCAACGTTGGATGAAGGAGATTGCCATGACTCGCCAATACATCGACTGTCGCGAGTTCCCGAGCGAGACACATTGCACCGTTGCCCTATCCGCCGACAGCGAGAGCGAATTGCTCGACGCGGCCGTGCAGCACGCAGTGACGGTTCACAAGCATACGGACTCGCCGGAACTGCGCTCGCAGCTCAAGACGCTGTTTCACGAGGGTACGCCGCCGATCGAGGCGCCGCGCGCGTGATTCGTCGTCCTTTCTACAGGTCCGGCACCTGAGCAGGATATCTAACCTGCGCTTGATCGCTGAGGAACTGGCGAATAAGCGCGAGCGGCAGCGTGCCGCGGGCGCAGGTCGCGGCGTTGCCTGCGCGTCCTAGCCGGGGTAAGCCTCATCCACCTTCAGGCCGGCAAGCTTGAAAATGACGCGCAGCGTTTGCGGTTTGATGTCGCGACGCGAAGCGAGCGTCGTCATCACGAAGTCGAGCACTTTCGCGTACTTGAGCATCGTCAGGCAGGTTTCCATATCGACGCTGCCATCTCGCATGACTTCGGCGAGCCGCAGCATTTCGCTGGAAATATCGCGTGCCATCTCCAGTTCGAGCTGCTGCTTTTCCGACCACGCCGGCGCGGCGGTGAGCTTCGCCAGCATTTCCTGAAATTTCTGTTCGACGTTGCCGTTGGGTACGATATCCATTTGCTGCCTCTTCTATTTTCCAGCGCGTGCCGGTTTGCGATCGCGGCGCGCTGCGGGTTACGTAACGTTCGGTCCGTGTTCCGGGACCGTCCTCCCCACATGCATTCGGTTCGCGTGATTGATGCCACGGCCGGTAGCCTGTTGTTATGCGTGACACGGCTTGCGCCATCGGGTGAGCCGGCCCGCAAGACGCGCTCAAAGCCACGTCGGAACCGTCCTGCGTACTGCTCTTTTCGAGCAGGAAGTGTTCCAGGTTGCGGCATTTCTTACTGGGTCGACACGGCTCCTCAGGTGAGCGGGCTGCGCTTTGGGTAAACTGGCAGCAACTTTTCCTTTTTTCCGTCATCTGTCGCACGTTCGCGTTGCAATCGATGGCGGTCTCCGGTCGCCACGATGTCCAGCAAAACCCACGAAATCCGTCCGAACCAGTCCATCGAGCTGTTAAAGGAGCTTCATATCCTGACGCGCGACGGCAAGATGAACCAGGACAGCCGCCGCAAGCTCAAGCAGGTCTATCACCTGTTCCAGTTCATCGAGCCCCTGCTGAAAGAGCTCAAGGACCAGCAGGGCGCGGTGACGCTCGTCGACCACGGCGCGGGCAAGTCATACCTAGGTTTTATCCTGTATGACCTTTTCTTCAAGGAGTTTCACGACGCCGCTGGTGGGGCGTCGCACATTTACGGCATTGAAACGCGCGAGGATCTCGTGACGAAATCCGAGGAGCTGGCCGGCAGGCTGGGTTTCAAGGGAATGTCGTTCCTGAATCTGTCGGTGGCGGAATCGATTACGTCGGCGAGTTTGCCGGCGCAGATCGATATCGTGACGGCATTGCATGCGTGCAATACCGCGACTGACGACGCACTCCGGTTTGCGCTGGAAAAACGGGCGAAGTACATCGTGGTCGTGCCGTGTTGCCAGGCCGAAGTAGCCGGGGTTTTACGGCAAAACAAGGGTAAATCGCTCGGCAATGCGTTGACTGAGATCTGGCGGCATCCGCTGCATACCCGGGAATTCGGCAGTCAGATTACTAACGTACTGCGCTGCTTGCAGCTGGAAGCACATGGCTATCAGGTGAGTGTGACCGAGCTGGTCGGGTGGGAACACTCGATGAAAAACGAACTGATTATTGCCCAGTTCAAGGATCTGCCGAGACGGCGGCCGGCCGAGAGGCTAAATGAAGTGATGGCCACCCTCGGGATCGAGGAGCTGAAAGAAAGGTTCTTTGTCCCCGCCTGATCTGACCTGCGGTGATGGTTTTGTTGCCACCACCGCGCGACCTACATTTTCATTAAATCATTCCAGCCGTTAAGGCCGATGCGCCGAAGGGTCTCCTGATTCCGCTCGTAAATATCTTCCGCGTCGGGAAAAGCCTGAACCGCCCGTTCAATACTTTCCTCGCGAAGTAAATGCAGAATTGGGTAGGGCGCCCGATTCGTATAATTCTCGATATCGTCCGGCTCGCTGCCTTCAAACTGATAATGAGGATGAAAACTGGCGATCTGGATAATGCCTTCCAGTCGAAGCTGCTTGATAAGCCGATCGGCAAAAAACAGGCAATCGTTATAGTCGAGAAAATTGCCGAGCGCCTGCGGTAAAACCAGAAGCGTGGTATCCACCGTTTCAGGATTCTCCGCGACGAGTGTCTGAATCTCGGTTTCGAGATCGGTTAAAACGCCTTCCATGTCCACGGCGTCGCTAACGGCATAGCGAATCTGCCCTTTCACATGCACAGCCTTGGCAAAAGGACATAAGTTGAGCCCGATCACGGCCTCTGTCAGCCAATGACGAGTGGCGGCGATAACGGCGTCGTGAGAGTCGGCAGGCAACGGCATGGCAAGCAGCGAAAGGGGAAACTGCCATTCTAATGGCGCCGACCGGCGCAGCGGCACCGATCCGTGCTCTGCCGCAACCGGCCGGCGAAAACCTCAAGCCGCTTGCGTCCCGTTGCACGCCGCAGCAATCAACTGCGCCGCGACTTTCGGCGCAGCAAGGACCGGCCCGCGGCCTGGGCCATAGGTCTGGCTGGCCGCGTATACGCCTTCGATCATCAAACCCAGCGCATTCGCCAACGCAGCTGGATCATTCGCGCCTGCAGCGGTCGTCAATTCCAGAAGCCGCGCCATCAGCCGCTCCTTGTTTTGAAACACGAATTGCCGCGCCGGGTGCGCCGCGTCGGGAAATTCCACGGCGACATTCACGAAAGGACAGCCGCGGTAGTCGTCGATCGAAGCACGCACTGCCAGGTCGTCGAAATATTGCTGAAGCTGTTTCGCCGGCTGGCCCGGATGCTTCGCGAAACTATTCTCCACGTAGCCGAAGAACTGTTCGTCCTTGCGCTCCAGATACGCCATCACCAAGTCGTCCTTCGACGAAAACTGACGGTACAAGCTCATCTTGTTCACGCCCGCGCGCTCCACCACCGCGTCGACGCCGACCGCCCGCACACCCTCGCGATAAAACAGTTCCTCCGCGGCGCGGAGCAGATGCTGCTGCGCTTGCGGGCCGGCTGTCTGCGCGCCGCGCGCGCGCCGTGCACCGGTGGGCTTGAGGGTTTCACTGTCGGACATGGAATGCCACCTGAATTGAATTGACGCCTTGACATGTTACCGAGCAGTAACTAATATCGCAACACCCATTGTGACAGATCTGTCACAAGTCCTTTACCGAAGTCGTAAAAATGCGAGCGGCGCGGCCTGCGGCAAGGCGCCGACTGGAGAACCGATGAACTGGGCAGCGAGACTGATTGGCGGGCGATTCCATTATGGCTGGTTGACCGTCGCTGTGGTGTTTCTGGTGCTGCTGGCCGCGGCCGGCACGCGTGCCACGCCGAGCGTGATGATGGTGCCGCTGGAGCATCAATTCGGCTGGAGCCGCGCGACGATTTCGCTCGCGATCTCCGTGAACATTGCGCTCTACGGCCTGATGGGGCCATTCGCGGCTGCGGCGATGCAGCGCTTTGGCGTGCGTCCTACCTTGCTGATCGCGCTCGGTACGATGGCGGCGGGCGTGGCGTTGTCGTCGCTGATGACGCATCCGTGGCAGATGGTTCTGATCTGGGGCGTGATGGTTGGAGGCTCGACCGGGGTGGCGGCGCTGTCGTTGTCAGCGACCGTCGTGACGCGCTGGTTCACCACGCATCGTGGCCTCGTGATGGGGATTCTCACCGCCAGCTCGGCGACCGGCCAATTGGTGTTCCTGCCGATGCTTGCGGCCATCGCCGAACATTACGGTTGGCGCCAGGTGGTGTGGGTCGTCGCAGGCGCGGCGGCGATCGTGTTGCCGCTCGTCGCGTTCCTGTTGCCGGAGCGGCCTGCGGATATGAAGCTGCGCCCGTTTGGCGAGCCCGCGGACGCCCCGATCTCTGCCACCGTAACGAAGCAGAATCCGCTGGCGATCGCCTTCGGCACGCTCGCGATGGCGAGCAAGACGCGTGATTTCTGGCTGCTGTTCTTCAGCTTCTTTATTTGTGGGGCGAGCACCAATGGTTACGTCGGCACGCACCTGATCGCCATGTGCGGCGACTACGGCATGACCGAAGTGCAGGGCGCTTCCTTGCTCGCCGCAATGGGCATCTTCGATCTGTTCGGCACGACGTTGTCGGGCTGGCTGTCGGACCGCTTCAACAGCCGCGTGCTGCTGTTCTGGTACTACGGGCTGCGCGGATTGTCGTTGATGTATCTGCCGCACGCTTTCGGCATCGATTTCTTTGGGCTGCCGTTGTTCGCGGTCTTCTACGGTCTCGACTGGATCGCCACCGTGCCGCCCACCGTGCGTCTCGCCACCGACGTCTACGGCAAGGAAGCCGCGCCCGTCGTGTTCGGCTGGGTGGTCGCGGGCCACCAGCTCGGCGCGGCTTTCGCGGCGCTCGGCGCGGGCATGCTGCGCGCGAGCCTCGGCACGTACACGGTGGCGTCGATGATTTCTGGCGGGCTGTGCCTGGTTGCCGCCGTGATCGTGCTGCGGATCAACCGCCCGGCCAAGGTGCTGGAGCCACAAGCGGCGTGAAGCTGCGCCCCGGCGGGCGGTGAACACGGTGAACCAGCGCAAACGGCCTCATTCGGGGCCGTTTGCCATTGCAGCCGACGCGAAAACTAACTCGCACTTGTCGGAGCGCTAGCGACTCAGCCCGGTTATGCTATGAGACCCCGGGCAGCCGCCCGTCGATCATGAATTTCGACCGAGAGAAGCGCATGACCAACAAACCCGCCCCCACCGCAGTTGCCATTCACGAGCTGATTGCAGGTCGCTGGAGCCCGCGCGCGTATTCGAGCGAGCCGGTGAGCCGCGAGAATCTGCATGCGGTGCTCGAAGCGGCACGCTGGGCGCCGTCTTCGTATAACGCGCAACCGTGGCGTTTTCTCGTGTTCGACCGCAGCGTCGATGAAGTCTCTTTCAAGCAGGCCTTCGCCACGCTGGTGCCGTTCAATCAGGGCTGGAATGCGCCGGCGCCGGTGCTGATCGCGGTTACCACGCATACGCTCACCAACAAGGGCGAAGTGAACCGTTGCGCGCCCTACGATGCGGGTGCCGCGGCAATGGCGCTGGTGCTGCAGGCGCATGCGCTCGGTCTTGCCGCACATCAGATGAGCGGCTTCGATCCGAACGCATTCCGTACCACGTTCAAGCTGCCGAACGACGTCGATGTGATCGCCATGATTGCGCTCGGTCACTACGGCGACGTCGACAAGCTCGACCCGGTGTTGCGCGAGCGCGAAAAGTCGGTGCGTCAGCGTCTGCCGCTGGCCGACATCGCTTACGGCGGTGGCTGGAAGAAGGTGTTCTGAGGGCCTTTCAGCCTTTGGTGAGGGACGCGCGGCGCTGACCGCGCGTCTTTTTATGCCGCATGGCGCTTGACGTTCGAGGCGCGGGACCTTTTCCCGCCGCTTTTACCGCTTCAATGCGCGTGATTCATTCCGCGCCGTCCGCGACGCTCGAAAGCGGCGCGGCGACATTCTCGAGCGATTTGCGCTCCGCATCCACGCCCCAGATCGCGGCGATCACAGCCGCGGCGATCATCAGCCCCGAACCGACCAGATAGCCGAAAAACACTTCGCTGCGCTGATGCGTATCGATCAGCCGGCCAAAAAACGCCGGACCGACGATGCCGCCCAGCGCCGTGCCGAACGCGTAGAACACCGCAATCGCCAACGCGCGGATTTCCAGCGGAAACGATTCGCTGACCGTCAGATAGGCCGAACTCGCTGCCGCCGACGCGAAAAAGAACACCACCATCCACGCCAGTGTCTGCGTCACCACGGTAAGCATCTGCTGCTCGAACAGATAGCCGCTCAGCGTCAGCAGGATGCCGGACAGCGCATAAGTCGCTGCGATCATCTTGCGTCGCCCGATTACATCGAAGAGCCGGCCGAGCAGCAGCGGTCCGAGGAAATTGCCGAGCGCGAACGGCAGCAGATACCAGCCGATGTGGTCGCCCGGCACGTGATAGAAATCGGTCAGCACCAGCGCGTAGGTGAAAAAGATCGCGTTGTAGAAGAACGCCTGGGCGGTCATCAACGACAGGCCGACCAGCGCGCGCCGTCGGTGCACGTTGAACAGCGTGTGAAACACTTCGCGCAGCGGCGTGTGTCCGCGTGCGCGGAGTCTTAGCCGCATGAGGTCGTCGTCCGCAAGTGTGTGGCCTTCATCGCGAAAGCGCGTTTCGATGCCCTCGACGATCGAGCGCGCGTCGCGTTCATCGCCATGCGTGAGCAGCCAGCGAGGACTTTCGGGCACCCAGATGCGCATTGGCAGAATCGCCAGCGCCAGCACCGCGCCAATGAAGAAACAGGCGCGCCAGCCCCAGTCGCTCGGCAGCAGATTCGGATCGAGCAAGATCAGCGAGCCCGCCGCGCCGAGTCCCGCGCCGACCCAGAAGGTGCCGTTGATGCCGAGATCGGTCCAGCCGCGCACCCGCGCGGGCGTGAACTCCTGAATGGTCGAGTTGATCGCCGTATATTCGCCGCCGATGCCTGCGCCGGTGAGAAAGCGAAACAGCAGGAAACTGGCGAGATTCCACGATAAAGCGGTGGCCGCAGTGGCGGCCAGATACAACGCGAGCGTAATGAAGAACAGCTTGCGACGGCCGAGCCGGTCGGTCAGCCAGCCGAAGCCGAGCGCGCCGAGCACGGCGCCGGCGATGTAAGCGCTGCCGGCGAGGCCCACGTCGGCGTTGGTAAAGCGCAACGATGGACTAGACTTCAACGCACTGGCTACCGCGCCCGCCAGCGTCACTTCAAGACCGTCGAGCAGCCACGTTATGCCCAGCGCGACGACGATCTGCGAATGAAAGCGCCCCCACGGCAAGCGATCGAGCCGCGAGGGCAGGTTGGTTTCAATGATGGCGGCGTTTTTCTCGTGGACGGCGGCAGTAGGCGGCGCGCTCATTGCTGTAAGTCTCCTGATTGCCGAAAATTGGCGGCGTATTCTGTCGAATTCAGCAATTTTTGTTCCGTCGAGCGGGCTTGGACATGATTGCGGGCGTCCCGGCAAGCGTCAGTTGATGCTGATTGGGCTTTCGTGTTACAAAGCCGCTCCCCTTTCTGTCCGCGCCTGCCGTGAGCGGCGATTCCTGCCATGAACTATTGCGCGATTGACTTCGGTACTTCCAATTCGGCCGTGGCCGTCCCTGACGGCGCTGCGCTTAGGCTTGCGCCCGTCGAGGGCGTCAATACGACGCTGCCGACCGCCGTCTTTTTCAACACCGACGAGAACACCCGCGAGTTCGGGCGCGCGGCGTTGGCGGCGTATATCGACGGTTTCGACGGTCGTCTGATGCGCTCCATGAAAAGTATTCTCGGCTCGCCGCTTGCCGAGAATTCGACCGATCTCGGCGACGGTTCGGCGATCAAGTACACGGAGGTCATCGCGATTTTCGTCGACCACCTGAAGCGTTCGGCCGAGAAGAGCGCCGGCGGCCCGATCAGCCGGGCCGTGCTGGGTCGCCCGGTGTTCTTCGTCGACGACGATCCGCGTGCGGACCAGATGGCGCAGCGGCAACTCGAGGCCGCGGCGCGTTCAGTCGGTTTGCGGGAGATTCAATTCCAGTATGAGCCGATCGCGGCCGCGTTCGACTACGAATCGCATCTGACCGAAGAGGGGTTGGTGCTGGTGGCTGACATCGGCGGCGGTACGTCAGACTTTTCGCTGGTGCGAGTCGGGCCGGAGCGGGCGAAGCGTATTGAACGTAAAGACGATGTGCTGGCTCACCACGGCGTGCACGTCGCGGGCACCGATTTCGACCGTCGCGTGGAACTGGCGACGATCCTGCGCGAACTCGGCTACCAGACGCTCGACCCCGAAGGCCGTGAGATTCCGAACCGCATCTATTTCGATCTGGCCACCTGGCACCTGATCAACACGGTCTATGCGCCGAAGCGTGTCAGCGAACTCGCGCTCATGCGACATCTGTTCATGCAGATCAGACATCACGACCGCCTGACGCGCGTCGTGGAGCGCCGCTTGGGGCATGCGCTGGCGGCCCATGCGGAAGAGGCGAAGATCGGCGTGGCGGCGGGCGGAGAGACGGTGATCGACCTCGATGAAGTGGAAGACGATCTGCGCCTCGCATTCGACGAAGCGCAGCTCATCAAGGCTGGACAGGACGAGACCCTGCGCATCGTGCAGGCGGCGCGCGATACGGTGCAGGCGGCCGGCGTGGCTCCACGCGACGTCGACGCGATTTACTTCACGGGGGGCTCGACTGGCTTGGCGTTTCTATCGGGCGCATTGGCCGCGGCATTTCCGCATGCCAAAGCGGTATTCGGCGACCGTCTTGCCAGTGTCGCGACAGGTCTCGGTATTCACGCGCGGCGCGTGTTCGGATAAACAAACCGATCAAGTCGCATACTGCGAAGATAATCACCAATTGCAGTTGCAACGGATATAAAAAAACCCCGCCGAGGCGGGGTTTTTTTGCGTCCAGAAGGAAGCGTGCTTGCTTACGCCGGCTTGATGTTAGCAGCTTGCTTGCCCTTCGGGCCCGTCTTCACTTCAAACGTAACCTTTTGGTTTTCTTGCAGCGTCTTGAAGCCTTCCGTGCGGATTTCCGAGAAATGCGCGAACAGATCTTCGCCACCGCCGTCCGGCGTGATGAAGCCAAAGCCCTTTGCGTCATTGAACCACTTGACGGTACCGGTTTCCATATTACTTGTTCCTAAAGATGGTAAATAAGGCCGAAGCCCAATGGGTGCGCATGAAAATCAAGGAAGGGGGTAATGGGACCAACCGGAGTACCGTTGATGGGCGAACTACGAAAGACCAATTCACTCGCCGCTTGAAATCCTGCCCGAACGTTATACGGCGATTTCGATCGAAGGTCAACACTCTCATCCCATCTTTACAAAAATTCGCTGGAGGACGTAAATTTTTCTTACAAACCTTGCTATTTGGATGAAAAATTTGCTAGGGAGAACCCTTGGTTTCTCTGCAGGGCGCAGGTGCAACCGTTAAACTACGCGCCGCGCGTCGGTTGCACCTGCCTTGAATGGACCGTCGCGCTGCATGCTCGTCACCCGCCTCCGCGCCACAAGCGACGTCAAGGGGGCCGAACTGGATCTGCTGCAATTTGCTTGGGACCGGAAAGTGCTGACGCACGAACTCCGGCAGACATACGGTGTATGGGACCAGAGTAATCGCTACAGCGCTAACTCTGGTCGACACAGGAGAAGATGTGAAAAGTTCTATACAACGGAACATCGGACCGGTCGCGCTATTGCTGACCGGCTTGGGTTCGATCATCGGATCGGGCTGGCTGTTCGGGGCGTGGAAGGCTGCAAAAATCGCCGGACCCGCTGCAATTTGTGCATGGATCATCGGCGCGGTCGTGATTCTCGCGATTGCACTGACCTACGCGGAACTCGGCGCGATGTTCCCCGAGTCGGGCGGCATGGTGCGTTACGCTCGCTATTCGCATGGCGCGCTGGTGGGGTTCATCAGTGCATGGGCCAACTGGATTGCTATTGTCTCGGTGATTCCTATCGAGGCTGAAGCATCCATTCAATATATGAGTACCTGGCCGTATTCATGGGCGCATGCGTTATTCGTGGATGGCTCATTAACGACCAATGGGTTATTGCTGTCCGCCGCATTGGTGATCATTTACTTCCTGTTGAACTACTGGGGCGTGAAACTCTTCGCGCGCGCCAATTCGGCGATTACGGTTTTCAAGTTCCTGATTCCCGGTGCGACCATACTCGGCTTGATGCTGACGGGTTTCCACAAGGAAAACTTCGGCGAAGTGAGCACCTTCGCGCCGTATGGCTGGTCGGCTGTGCTGACGGCCGTGGCAACCAGTGGCATCGTGTTCGCCTTCAACGGTTTTCAAAGTCCGATCAACCTCGCCGGCGAAGCGCGCAATCCGGCCAAGAGCGTGCCGTTCGCGGTGATCGGCTCGATCCTGCTGGCGCTCGTGATCTACGTGCTGCTGCAGATCGCGTATATCGGCGCGGTGAGCCCTGGCGACGTGATGAAGGGCTGGAGCCACTTCAACTTTGCTTCGCCGTTCGCCGAACTGGCGATCGCGCTGAATCTCAACTGGCTGGCGATCCTGCTGTACGTCGACGCGTTCGTAAGCCCGAGCGGCACCGGCACGACTTACATGGCGACCACCACCCGCATGATTTACGCAATGGAGCGCAACAACACGATGCCGAAGATGTTCGGCAACGTGCACCCGTTCTACGGCGTACCGCGTCAGGCGATGTGGTTCAACCTGTTCGTGTCGTTCATTTTCCTGTTCTTCTTCCGCGGCTGGAGCTCGTTGGCAGCGGTGATCTCGGTCGCGACCGTGATCTCGTACCTGACTGGCCCGGTCAGCCTGATGGCGCTGCGCCGGGCGGCGACGGATCTGGAGCGTCCGCTGCACATTCCGGGCATGAAAATCATCGCACCGTTCGCTTTCGTGTGCGCATCGCTGATTCTGTACTGGGCAAAGTGGCCGCTGACCGGCGAAATTATTCTGCTGATGGTCGTCGCGCTGCCGGTGTACTTCTACTTCCAGGCAAAGTCGGGTTTCAGCGGCTGGGGGCGTGACCTGAAGGCTGCCTGGTGGCTTGTGGCCTATCTGCCGGTGATGGCGATCCTGTCGCTGATCGGCAGCAAGGAATTCGGCGGCCATGGCATCCTCCCGTATGGCTGGGACATGCTGGTGGTGATCGCGTTCTCGCTGGTGTTCTACTACTGGGGCGTGCACAGCGGCTACCGTTCGGACTACCTCGAAGAGCGTCAGACGCACGACGAAGTGCTCGAAGGCATGGGCGCACATTAAGTTGCCGCGCTAAATGTTCTGCCGGATTTTCGTGATCCGGCGCAGTACGAAAAAGCCCGCCTGACTTGCTCAGGCGGGCTTTTTTATTTGCAGGCTTCAATATTGCCGCGGTTGCCTGGAATCAGGCAGTGCCGAAAACGTAATTCGTCATCGCGAGCGAGCGCTGATAAGTCCCGAGCGACTGAATCGCCAGCGAATAATCGTCGTCCGCCGCGCCCAGCGCGGCGAATACCGGCAATAGGTGCTCGTCGGTCGGATGCATCAGTACCGCGTGCGGCGCCTGACGGCGGTAGTCGAGCAGCGCGTCGATGTCATGCACGGCGAGCCTGGCCTCGAACCAGTCGGTGAATTCGGCCACGCGCGGATCGGCGTCTTCCGGGCGCGCGGAGAAGTCCGCGGCGCGCAGGTTGTGGGTGATCTGCCCCGAGCCGATCACCATCACGCCGTCGTCTTTCAGCGAGCGCAACGCGCGACCCACGCGGAAATGGTGGGCGGCGTCCATGTGCGGCTGGATCGACAACTGTGCGACCGGCACGTCGGCTGCCGGGAACATCAGCAGCATCGGTACCCATGCGCCGTGGTCGAGCCCATGCGGCTGCGCGGCGGCGAGCATGCCGTGTTCGCCGAGTAGTGCCGCGGCACGGCGCGCCACCTCGGGCGCGCCCGGCGCCGGATATTGAATCTCATACAACTGACGCGGGAAGCCGTAGAAATCGTGGATGGTTTCCGGCGCCGTGGATGTGCTCGCCACAGGCTGCGCCGTGCCCCAATGGGCCGACAGCATCAGAACGGCTTCAGGACGCGGTAGTTGCGCCGACAACGTGCCGAATTCGGCGGACGGCAGGAGCGGGTCGATCGGCAGCGTAGGCGCGCCGTGGGAAAGGAACAGCGACGGTAAGCGATTCATGGCAGCAACGCCGCCGCGGGAACGCGGCGCGAAAGTGGGGTTGCTATCAATATAAGTCCGTACCAATGTTTGATAAACAAGTGAAAACGGAATTGATTATGTCGCAGGGATTGTTAATGGTAATAACATGATTTTCGGACTCAGCGCGTCTCGCTCGCCAGGTCGCGGCAACGTAGCGCCTGCCTTCGCGCCAAGCGCGGCGGCGGCATGGCTGCGCCGCGAATTATTCCTGCGCGCCGCGCAATCCTTGCCACGCCGGCGACATGGCCGGTCCAAGTGCGAACAGATCCAGCACGCGCGCCGTCGTGTGATCGACCATCTCGTCGATCGAGGCGGGCTGGTTATAGAAGGCGGGCAGAGGCGGAAAGATCACGCCGCCCATTTCGGTGACGGCCGTCATGTTACGCAGATGCGCGAGATTGAACGGCGTTTCGCGCACCAGCAGCACGAGCCGGCGGCGCTCCTTGAGCGTGACATCGGCGGCGCGGGTAATCAGGTTGTCGGAAAAACCGTGCGCGACGCTGGCAAGCGTCTTCATCGAGCAGGGCGCGACGACCATGCCGTCGGTGGCAAACGAACCGGACGCGATGCTCGCGCCGACGTCGCGCACCGAATGGACGACATCCGCGAGCGGATGCACGTTTTCTTTGCTCAACTGGAGTTCATGCTGGATATTGAGCCAGCCGGCGCTCGAAATCAGCAGATGACTTTCGACTCCGCCCAGCCTGCGCAACGTCTCGAGCAACCGGATGCCGTAGATGGCGCCGGTTGCGCCGGTGATCGCGACGATCAGCCGGCGGGGTGCCGCAGCGCGTGTTTCCATGGCTCGCGGCACCTTATCGGAGGACAGCAGAGGGTCGGACAGCGGCCACTACAACGGCCACTTAAGCCGCGGCAAACAGCTGCTGCAGTTCGCCCGATTCGTACATTTCCATCATGATGTCCGAGCCGCCGACGAATTCGCCCTTCACGTAGAGCTGCGGAATGGTCGGCCAGTTCGAGAATTGCTTGATGCCCTGGCGGACTTCGTCGTCTTCGAGCACGTTGACGGTTTTGATTTCACCGACGCCACACGCCTTCAGGATCTGGATGGCGCGGCCGGAAAAGCCGCACATCGGGAACTGAGCGGTGCCCTTCATGAAGAGGACAACGTTGTTGTCGTCGACGATTTGCTTGATGCGTTGTTGCGTATCCATGACTGACCTTGCGGTTCCGTGATGTGTAGGGAATAGGCTGAAATGATAGCGGATTTCGGTACGGCCGGCCGAGGGCCGCTTCGTCCCCAGGCGATCGAGGCCATCCATCGAGCTTAGCCAGGCAACTGTCCGCCGCTGATTCGCTCGATGCCGGCGAGATCCCGCTCCGAGCGCACGTCCGTAAAAGCTTGCGTCGCCAGCAAGCTGCGTACGGCTTCTGCCTGATCGTACCCGTGTTCGATCCACAATACGCCGTTGGCAGCCAACCGTGTGGGCGCTCCCGCGACGATCTTACGGATTGCGCTGAGTCCGTCGGCTTCGTCGGTGAGCGCGTCGCGCGGTTCGAAGCGCAGATCGCCCTCCGCCAGATGCGGATCGCCGCTCGCGATATACGGCGGGTTGCTGACGATCACGTCGAAGCGCAAGGCGGTGTCGAGCGAGCCGTACCAGTCACTTTGCTGCAGTACCAAGGCGCCGCCGGGGCGTTTGGCGTCGAGCAGGCGCGCCGCATTGCGCGTGGCAACCGCCAGCGCCTGGGCCGAACGATCCAGTGCCCAAACCTGCGCATCAGGCCGCATCGACGCAATCGCCACCGCAATCGCACCGGTACCGGTGCCGAGATCGAGCACGCGCGGCCGCGACACGTTTTCCATCGCTGCCAGCGCCGTTTCGACCAGCAATTCGGTTTCGGGACGGGGGATCAGTACGTCTGGCGTCACTTCGAAATCAAGCCCAAAAAACTCGCGCGCGCCCACTAGTTGCGCGACTGGCTCGCCGGCGACACGCCGCGTTTCCAGGGTCCAGTATTGTTCAACCGCTTTGCCGTCGAGCGCTTCATCGCTGCGCGTAATCAACTGCGTGTGCCGCCACCCAAGCACGTGCGTGAGAAGAATCCGCGCTTCGAGCGACGGCAGCGGCGAGGCGCGCAACAACGCGGCGGGCGTGACCGGATCCATCGGCGCTTAGTCTGCGTCGCCGAGCGATGCCAGCAACTCGGCCTGATGCTCGCTGACCAAGGCCGCGATCAGTTCATCGAGATCGCCGTCCATGATTGCGTCGAGGCGATAGAGCGTCAGATTGATCCGGTGATCCGTCAGACGGCCTTGCGGGAAGTTATAGGTGCGGATCCGTTCCGAGCGGTCGCCAGAGCCGATCAGGCTTTTACGCGTAGCGGCTTCCTTCGCCTGCTGCTCATGGGACTGCTTGTCCTTGATGCGCGCGGCCAACACCTTCAACGCCCGATCCTTGTTCTTGTGCTGCGAGCGGTCGTCCTGACATTCGACGACGATCCCCGTCGGCAAGTGCGTGACACGCACGGCCGAGTCGGTTTTGTTGATGTGCTGCCCGCCCGCGCCGGACGCGCGGAACGTGTCGATCCGCAGATCGGCCGGATTGATCTCGACTTCGCCGATTTCGTCCGCTTCCGGCATGACCGCGACCGTGCAGGCCGATGTGTGGATGCGGCCCTGTGTTTCGGTCGCCGGCACGCGCTGCACGCGATGGCCGCCCGACTCGAACTTGAGCTTGGAATAGGCCGCTTCGCCGGCAATCCGCACGATCACTTCCTTGTAGCCGCCCAGGTCCGATTCACTCGCCGACATCATCTCGACCTGCCAGCGATTGCGTTCGGCAAAGCGCAAGTACATGCGCAGCAAATCGCCCGCGAATAGCGCCGATTCATCGCCGCCCGTCCCGGCGCGGATTTCGAGGAAGATGTTGCGGTCGTCGTTCGGGTCTTTGGGCAGCAGCATTTTTTGCAATTCGCCGCCGAGCTTTTCCATCCGCTCGCGTGCCGCGCGAATTTCTTCTTCCGCGAAGTCGCGCATCGACGCGTCCGCCAGCAGTTCCTGCGCGGTCGCCGCGTCGTTCATTGCGTGGCGCCACAGTGCGTAATGCTCGACGACCGGCCCGAGCTCGGCGTGCTCACGCGTGAGCTTGCGGTATTGGTCGAGATTCGAGGTGATGTCCTCGCGGCTCAACAGGTCGTTCAGTTCGGCCAGCCGGATAGTGAGCTGGTCGAGCTTGCGTTGCATGCTCGTTTTCATCGGACGGGTATCGGAGCGGACTCCGGCAAGGACGACATAGGGGAGTGGGCGGATGCCCTGGTCGGAAGCACGTCGCGGGCCACAGGGTGGCGCGGACGGTGCGGCAGTGGCTGCGCCGCTAACGCTCCGTGGAACCGGAGTGTTTGTAGAAGCCGCTCATCAACTCGATGAGCGTGTCACGGTTCTCGCTGCTCGCGCGATTGAGCGCGTGCGTGGGGCCGTGGATCAGTTTGTTGGTGAGCGATTGCGACAGCGCTTCGAGCACCGCTGCCGGGTTGTCACCGCGGGCGAGCATTTTCTGCGCGCGTTCGACTTCGGCGCGACGCAGCACGTCGGCCTGCGTATGCATGTGGCGGATCACCGGCACGATGCTGCGCGCGTCGAGCCATTGCATGAAGTTCTGCACGCGCGTTTCGATGATCGCTTCGGCCTGAGCAACCGCAGCCTGGCGCGACGCATTGCCTTCGCGCACGATCGCGCCGAGATCGTCGACGGTGTACAGGAAGACGTCTTCGAGCTTGCCGACTTCGGGTTCGATATCGCGCGGCACCGCCAGATCGACCATGAAAATCGGCCGGTGACGGCGCGCCTTCACGGCCCGCTCGACCGCGCCCAAGCCGATGATCGGCAGAGTGGAGGCGGTGCACGACACAATGATGTCGAACTCATGCATGCGCGCAGGCAGTTCCGACAGCGGAATGGCCCGGCCGTTGAAGCGTTCGGCGAGGCGCGTGCCGCGCTCGGCGGTGCGATTCGCAACGACGAGTTCGCGTGGCTGCTGCGCCGCGAAGTGCGTGGCGCACAACTCGATCATTTCGCCTGCGCCGATGAACAGTACGCGCTGATTCGAAACCTTGTCGAAAATCCGCTGCGCGAGCCGTACGGCGGCTGCCGCCATGGAAACCGATTGCGCGCCGATTTCGGTCGTGGTGCGCACTTCCTTCGCGACGGCGAACGTGCGCTGGAACAACTGGTTCAGATAGGTGCCGAGCGCCCCGGCTTCAGAAGCCGTGCGTACCGCATCCTTCATTTGTCCGACGATTTGCGTCTCGCCCAGCACCATCGAATCGAGCCCCGAAGCGACGCGGAACGCGTGGCGTACGGCTTCCGACTGCGGCAGTGCGTACACATGGGGCGCGAGTTCGTCGATCGGGAGATTGTGGTACTTCGAGAACCACTGGATCGCAGCTTCACGCGCGGCCTGATCGTCGGTCGCGCAATAAAGCTCGGTGCGGTTACAGGTGGACAGAATGGCTGCTTCCGGCGCCGTGCGGGCGGTGCGGCCCAGCCAGATGCTCTTGAAGGTGTCCAACGCAGGCTTGATCTGTTCGAGCGGAAACGCCACGCGTTCGCGCAAGGCGACAGGCGCAGTGTGGTGATTGATTCCGATCGTGAGAAGCTGCATATGGGGGGAAACTATGGTTTAGCCTAATATTATAGCGTTTTCACCATTCTTACCTGGTAGACGCCTCATCCCGCGTCCACAACGGCTTCCGGGGGGATCGCGTCGAGTTGATATCCATAGCCGTAAAGCGGGGTCAGGCAATAACCGAATTCCGGGCGCAGCTGCAATTTGGTCCGCACGCGCGACGCATGAGTGTCCACGGTACGCGACCTTACGTCGCGGCGGCGTGTCCAGACGGTTTCGAGAATATGCGCGCGCGATATCGGTCGCGACAGATTGGTAAAGAGTAGCAGCGCAAAGCGGTATTCCTTCGGCGTCAGCGAGACAGTGTGATTGCGGAACGTGACGGCGAATTGCGCTGCGTCGAACGCATAGCCGCCGATCAGATCGCGCCGCCGGTTGGGCGGCCGCCGCAAACCCGCGCGCCGCAGCAATGCATCGACTCGGGCCAGCATTTCCGGCCCGCGGACTGGTTTGGTCAGGCAGTCGTCGGCACCGGCGTGCAACGCGGCAACGATCTGGCTCTCGCGCGGTTCTGACAGCAGCACGATCACCGGCAGGCTTGGCAGGATGGAGCGGGCGCGGGGGATCACGTCTTCGGCGGAATGGTCGCCGGCCCAGCTTTCGATGATAAGAAGATCGAAGAATTCGTCGGTTGCGCGCTGGAGGAACGGTGTGCTCGCGGTGAAGTGCTGGCACACATGGCCGCCGGCAAAAATCAGCTGGCCGACCAAGGCGGCGTGTCGAAGGTCCGGCTCGATGAGGGCGATTCGCATGGGGCGTTTTCAGCTTGGCATGACCACGGGCCAGGCTTCTCCGTAAGGCTTACAGCTTGCCTAACATCACCCCGACCCCTAAACTCAACCGCTATGCGGAAAGCGCCGTGCTGAACGTTTATAGTTAGTGAGACAAAAATGCTAGCTGTCCTGGCCCTTTGCGCCCATGAGACGAATCTGAAACTGCGCCAAAGTCGCCGCCGCGAGCGTTGCTGCTAATGGGGTGGCCCGGAATTCTGGTACTGGGCGCGGTGATCGGCGTCGCGGGCTGGTGGCTGCATCCGCTGCGCCGCTCGAGCCGCTCGAATCGCGCCCACTGGTGGATAGCGCTGCTGGCCGGCGTGCTCGGCGCGAGTGTCGCGCGCATGGCTGGCAACGTGGTTGGTCTCTTTCATGACGGTGGTACGCTCGAATGGCCGGTATGTACCGCCATCGCGCTGGTTGCCGTTGCCGTGACGGTCGGCTTGCTTTCCCGTCGATGAATATTTGCAGGTGACTCCGATGAATGCCCGACTCCCCGAAACCTCCTCTATCCCCGAACGGCTCGCGACATTGCGCAACGCGATGGCGCGCGAAGGCGTAGCCGCCTATCTGGTGCCATCCGCGGATCCCCATCTTTCCGAATATCTGCCCGCGCGCTGGCAAGGCCGGCAGTGGTTGTCGGGTTTCACCGGCTCGGCCGGCACGCTGGTCGTGACCGCCGATTTCGCCGGCGTATGGACCGACAGCCGCTATTGGGAACAAGCCAACGCGCAACTGGCCGCCACCGGCGTTCAGTTGATGAAAATGACGGGCGGACAGCAGACCGCGCCGCATTTCGAATGGCTCGCGCAGAACGTCGCGAGCGGCGGCACGGTGGGTGTGGACGGTGCCGTGCTCGGGGTGTCGGCGGCGCGTGCGTTGAGCCAGGCGCTCACCGCACGTGACGTGAAGCTGCGCACCGACGTCGATCTGTTCGACGCGATCTGGCCGCAGCGCCCGTCGCTGCCCGCGGCCGCCGTGTTTGAGCACGCCGCGCCGCATGCGAGCGTCGCCCGGTCCGAAAAGCTCGCGCAGATTCGCCGCGCAATGGCGGAGAAGGGCGCGCAGTGGCACTTCATTTCCACGCTCGACGACCTCGCATGGCTTTTGAATCTGCGCGGCGCCGATGTCAGCTACAACCCGGTGTTCGTGGCGCACGCGCTGATCGGTCTGGACAGCGCGTCGCTCTTCGTCGGCGACGGCAAGGTGCCACAAGCGTTGGCCGATGCGCTCGCGCGCGACGGCATCCGCGTCGAACACTATGCGAAGGCTGCCGGTGCGCTGGCCGCGCTGCCCGCCGGCAGCACGCTGCTGATCGACCCGCGCCGCATTACGTATGGCTCGCTGCAATCGGTGCCGTCCACGGTGAAAGTCGTCGAGGCGGTCAACCCGTCCACGTTCTTCAAATCGCGTAAGACCGAGGCGGAAGCGGAGCACGTGCGCGAGACGATGGAACAGGACGGCGCGGCACTCGCCGAATTCTTCGCGTGGTTCGAAGGCGCGTTGGGCCGCGAAACGATCACCGAACTGACGATCGACGAGCGCCTGACGGCAGCCCGCGCGCGCCGTCCCGGGTTCGTGTCGCTGAGCTTTGCGACGATCGCGGGCTTCAACGCGAACGGCGCGATGCCGCACTACCGCGCGACGGATGAAGCGCATTCAGTGATCGAGGGCAATGGCCTGCTGCTGATCGATTCGGGCGCACAGTATCTGAGCGGCACGACCGACATCACCCGCGTCGTGCCGATCGGCACCATCAGCGAGGCGCAGCGGCGCGATTTCACGATCGTGCTGAAAGGCACCATGGCGCTGTCGCGCGCAAAATTCCCGCGCGGCATCCGTTCGCCCATGCTGGACGCGATTGCACGCGCGCCGATCTGGGAAGCGGGTGCCGATTATGGTCACGGCACTGGTCACGGGGTGGGCTATTTCCTGAACGTGCACGAAGGCCCGCAGGTGATTTCGCACTACGCGCCGGCCGACCCCTGGACGGCTATGGAAGAAGGCATGATCACCTCGGTCGAGCCGGGCCTTTACCGGCCAGGCAAGTGGGGCGTGCGGATCGAAAACCTCGTGCTGAATGTGCCTGCGGAAAAGACCGAGTTCGGCGATTTCCTCAAGTTCGAGACGCTGACCCTGTGCCCGATCGACACGCGCTGCCTCGACCTGTCGCTGTTGCGTGACGACGAGCGTGCATGGCTCAATGCCTATCACGAGACGGTGCGCACGCGCCTGACGCCGCATGTCTCGGGCGAGGCCAAGGCGTGGCTCGAGTTGCGTACACAACCTATCTGATCTCGTCGCATGAGAGTTGACTGACGGAGCGTGCATGGCCATCAAGGCAGTGGTGTTCGATTTTGGCGGCGTGCTGATCGACTGGAGCCCCGAGTATCTGTACCGTCAGTTGATTCCTGACGAAACCGAGCGCCGCTGGTTTCTGACTCACGTCTGTTCGATGGACTGGGTGATCCGTCAGGATGGCGGCCAGCCGATCGTCGAGGCAACAGACGAACTGATCGCGAAGTTTCCCGATCACGCACCACTGATCCGCGCGTTTTACGAACGCTGGCACGAGATGGTGGCCGGCGTGCTGGAAGAGGGCGTCGCGATCATGGAAAAACTCGAGGCGGCCCACGTGCCGCTGTTCGGGCTGACGAACTGGTCGGCGCAGACGTTTCCCTATGCGTGGGAACACTTCCCCGTGCTGCGGCGATTCCGCGACATCGTCGTGTCGGGCAGGGTGAGGCTGGTGAAACCGGATCCGGCGATTTTCGCGGAAATGCGTCAGCGGATCGAGGCGCAACTGCCGGGCATCGAGCCGGACCAACTCGTCTTCATCGACGACAATCTGAAAAACGCGCAGGCCGCAACCGCACTTGGCTGGCACGGGGTACACCACACGAGTGCGGCGCGAACCGAAGCCAGACTGCGCGAGCTGGGCTTGCCGGTTTAGATGCGCGATGCCGGTTAATCTTGGTTAATGCCGGCTTACTGCCCGAGCAGATTCTTCAACGCGTTACCCAGACCTTTCACGGTTTCCCCGGCGCCCTTCGCCACGCCTTCGACGCTCACGCCCGTCGCTTTCGCAAAACCGGCTCCGAGGCGCGTCATCAGACTTTCCTGCACCGAAAACTTCGGGTCGCGCAAATTTCCATCCAGCGTGAAATGCAGCGTGATATCGCCGTTGTGCGACTTGAGCGCGGCGACGGCAGCCTTGGTCGGGATCGACATGAAGGTGTCGAGCGGATTGCCGCTGTCGGCGAGTTGCAGATTGTGGATCGTCACCGTGCCGGGCGCGTGCAACTGATAGTTAAGCACGGTCGATTCGACTGTCAGGTCGACCGTGCCGCCTGCCACTTGCGCCTTCGCGCCCGTTTTTTTCAGCAGGTAAGGATCGAGCATCACCACATCGATGCCGCGCAGTTGGCTGGTGGTCTGCGAATCCTTGTTGGCGATCTTGATCCACCCGCCGAACGAAACCGTGCCCGTATGCGCCGGGCCTTTGATCGAGCCGGTGAGGTTGAGTGTGGTCGGCTCGCTGAGGGCGGGCAGTTGCAGGTGATCGACCGTCGCGTTCGCGTCGCTGACCGTCACCTTAAATGCCGGCGGACCGACCGTCATATCGTAGAAATGGAAGTTGCCTTGCTCGAAGCTAATGTGGTCGATCAGCTTTTCGCGGGGAGCAGTTGGTGCGACGCCACTGGCTTCTTCATCGGACTTGTTCACGGATTCCCGCAGATTCGGCATCAAGCGGATCGCGCCGTCCTTGCTCCGCAACACCGCGATATCGAAGCCGCGCACCACCACGCTGCGAATATGCATGCGGCGCGCGATCAGATCGCGAAGGTCAGGCGTGATGGTAATTTCGTCGGCCCGCAAAGGGTCGCCAGCGGGCCAGCCGGGCGGCGCCTTGAGCAGAACGTTGGTGAGATGGACTGACGTGAGGCCGACCCGGATGCTTTCGGCACTGCCTAATGGGCCGAGCGCCGCAATTACGCGTTGCTTGACTTCGCGCTGCGCGAACTGGAGCGCACCGACCGCGACGACAATCAGCACCACCAACACGCCGCCTACGGCAATGGCCCAGCGCTTGCCCTTCGACATCGCCATGCTTGCCTCCTCGTCGCCGCGCCGTGCGCGGTGTGGGTGTGATTGGCCGGTGCGCGCGCCGGTGGGACGCGGATTTATTTGTCTCGGCGGAGTTGCCGCGTCTCGTCGGAACAACGCGTTCGCGCCAAGGCACGCAAAACGTGTGCCCCGCGCAACTCGTATCGCCGGATCCCGCGGCGGCCTGACTGCACCGACCGCCGCCGGGCTCGCGATTTATCGCGCGATCGGCTTGTAACGCAGGCGCTTCGGACGTGCAGCTTCTTCACCGAGACGCGCGCGCTTGTCCGCTTCGTATTCCTGGTAGTTACCGTCGAAGAAGGTGATTTGCGAATCGCCTTCGAACGCGAGGATGTGCGTCGCGATGCGGTCGAGGAACCAGCGATCGTGCGAGATGACCATCACGGAGCCGGCAAATTCGAGCAACGCGTCTTCGAGCGCGCGCAGCGTTTCGACGTCCAGGTCGTTCGACGGTTCGTCCAGCAGCAGCACGTTGCCGCCCGCAATCAAGGTCTTGGCCAGATGCAGCCGGCCGCGCTCACCGCCCGAGAGATTGCCGACGGTCTTCTGCTGATCGCCACCCTTGAAGTTGAAGCGGCCGATGTACGCACGCGACGGCGTTTCGTACTTGCCGACTGTCAGCACGTCCGCGCCGCCGGAGATTTCCTCGAACACGGTCTTCGAGGCGTCGAGCGCGTCGCGGCTTTGGTCCACGTAAGCGAGCTTGACGGTCGGGCCTTGCACGATCTCGCCCGAATCCGGCTGTTCGCGGCCGGTGAGCATGCGGAACAGCGTCGACTTACCGGCGCCGTTCGGCCCGATGATGCCGACGATCGCGCCCGCCGGAATCTTGAAGCTGACGTCGTCGAGCAGCAAACGGTCGCCATACGACTTGCTGACGTTCTTGAACTCGATCACTTCATTACCCAGGCGGTCGCCGACCGGGATAAAGATTTCCGAGGTCTCGTTGCGCTTCTGGTAGTCCTGGCTGTTCAGTTCCTCGAAGCGCGCGATACGCGCCTTCGACTTTGCCTGACGGCCCTTGGGGTTTTGACGCACCCACTCCAGCTCCTTCTTGATCGCCTTCTGCCGCGCCGATTCCGACGACTCTTCCTGCTTCAGGCGCTCTTCCTTCTGGTCGAGCCAGCTGCTGTAGTTGCCCTTCCACGGAATGCCGTGGCCGCGGTCGAGTTCGAGAATCCATTCGGCGGCGTTATCGAGGAAGTAGCGATCGTGGGTCACCGCGACGACGGTGCCCGGGAAGCGCGTGAGGAACTGTTCGAGCCAGTCGACGGATTCCGCGTCCAGGTGGTTGGTCGGTTCGTCGAGCAGCAGCATGTCCGGCTTTTCGAGCAGCAGCTTGCAGAGCGCCACGCGACGCTTTTCGCCGCCCGACAGGTGTTCGATCTTCGCGTCCCACGCCGGCAGGCGCAGCGCGTCGGCGGCGATTTCGATTTGCTGTTCCGCACTGCCGTCGGTGGTGGCGAGAATGGCTTCGTACTTCGCCTGCTCGGCGGCGAGCGCGTCGAAGTCGGCGTCCGGCTCAGCGTAGGCGGCGTAGATTTCGTCGAGCTTCTTTTGCGCGCCGAAGACGTCGCCGAGACCTTCCTCGACCGCTTCGCGCACCGTCTTGTTCGGATCGAGCTGCGGTTCCTGCGGCAGATAGCCGATGTTCAGATTCGGCATCGGCGTGGCTTCGCCTTCAATGTCCTTGTCCACACCGGCCATGATGCGGATCAGCGTCGACTTGCCCGAGCCGTTCAGGCCGAGCAGGCCGATCTTCGCGCCGGGGAAGAACGACAGCGAGATGTCTTTCAGGATTTGACGCTTGGGCGGCACGATCTTGCCGACCCGGTTCATGGTGAAGACGTATTGGGCCATTTGCTTGCAATAGACGTTGACGACGCCGGCCGCGTGGGGGCGGGCGGTCGTGGGTGGATGGGTAATCGGTGTTATGGCCGGGCAGTGCGCCCGACGCCGGCCGGCGCGACGCCGAGCGGGGCGTGGAACTTCGCGACGCCCCGCGCGCGGCGGGTGGTTCAGGTGGCATTGTACTTCGGGGCGGGGGTGGGGCGGCAGAGGGAGTCCGCCTCGACGTCAGTTCGCCCGCCGTCCCGTCGACGAATCGAAGAAATGCAGATGCTGCGCGGGCAACGCGACTTGCAGCGTTTCACCTGCCGCCGGCCGATGCGTGTGCGGCAAACGGACCGTCACGTCGTGCTTGCCCCAACGGCCGTGTGCGAGGTTGTCGGCGCCGAGCAGTTCGCAGGAGTCGACGGTCAACGAGGCGTGAGAGGCGTCCGGCTGGCCCGGCGTCATGTGCTCAGGACGAATGCCGAGCGTCCATTCGCGGCCCTTGGCGACTTCCTGACCGATTGCCGCCGCGCCGGCGAGCGGCAGCTTCGGCCCGTTGCCTGCGACCTCGAACGTGGAACCGTCGTCCGACACCCGGCCTTCCAGCAGATTCATCCCCGGCGAGCCGATGAAGCTTGCGACGAACACCGTCGCCGGCCGTTCGTAGACGTCGGTCGGCGCGCCGATCTGTTCCGCGTGACCCTTGTTCATCACGATCACGCGTTGCGCCAGCGTCATCGCTTCGATCTGATCGTGCGTGACGTAGAGGCTGGTTGTGGCAAGCCGCGCGTGCAGGCGCTGGATTTCGAGGCGCATTTGCACGCGCAGCCGTGCATCGAGATTGGACAACGGTTCGTCGAACAGAAACACCGCCGGTTCGCGCACGATCGCACGGCCCATTGCGACGCGTTGCCGCTGACCGCCGGACAACTCGCGCGGCTTGCGTGCGAGCAGCGGTTCAAGCTCGAGAATTTGCGCCGCGGCCTGCACGCGCTTCGTAATCTGCGCGCGATCGACACCCGCGATCTTCAGCGCATAGCCCATGTTCTCCGCGACGCTCATATGCGGATACAGCGCGTAATTCTGGAACACCATCGCGATGTTGCGATCCTTCGGCTCCAGTTTGTTGACCACTTTGCCGGCGATCGAAATGGTGCCTTCGGAAATGCCTTCGAGCCCGGCCACCATCCGCAGCAAGGTCGATTTGCCACAACCGGACGGACCGACCATGACAACGAACTCGCCGTCCGCGACGTCCACGTCGATGCCGTGCAACACGAACTGTTTGCCGTCGTAGGTCTTTTTAACGCCTTGCAGAGTCAGTGCAGCCATGCCGTTTTAACCTTTTCGTTGCTTGCCGCGCGAACCACGCCTCACGCGGGATGTTTTATTCGAATCCTGGAGCACGCCCAAACGGCGCCGATCACTTCTCTGCATCCACCAGTCCGCGCACGAACCAGCGTTGCATCGTCAGCACGACGGCGAGCGGCGGCAACATGGCGAGCAGCGTCGCGGTCATCACGAGATGCCATTCGGTGGCCGTGTCGCCCGAGGCGATCATGCTTTTGATGCCGACCACGGCCGTGGTCAGCGATTGCTGGCTCGTAATCAGGATCGGCCAAAGGTACTGATTCCAGCCGTAAATGAAGGTGATCACGAACAGCGCCGCCATATTCGTCTTCGACAGCGGCAGCACCACGTCCCAGAAGAAGCGCATCGCCCCGGCACCGTCGATGCGCGCCGCTTCCATCAATTCGTCGGGCAGCGTCATGAAGAACTGCCGGAACAGGAAGGTAGCGGTGGCCGAGGCGATCAGCGGTAACGTCAACCCGCTGTAGGTATTGCTCAGATGCATCGACGACACGACCTGCACGGTCGGGAAGATCCGCACTTCGACTGGCAGCATCAGCGTGATGAAGATCAGCCAGAACGCGAGATTGCGAAACGGAAAACGGAAGAACACGATCGCGTACGCGGAAATCATGGAGACGGCGATCTTGCCGATCGAAATCACCAGCGCCATCACGAGGCTGTTGAACAGCATGCGGCCGAACGGTGCGGCTGCGTTGCCGCTGCCTTGGGACCAGACAGTGGCGATGTTCTCGAACAGATGCGTGCTCGGCACCAGCGACAACGGTACGCTGAACACCTCATGTTCGCTCATGGTCGCCGCGCAGAAGGCGACGTACACCGGAAACACCACCAGCACGACGCCGAGTATCAGCACCGCATGGCAAAAGAGGTCGAAACCGCGTCGGTTCTCGATCATGAGTATTGAACCCTGCGTTCGATGAAGCGGAATTGCACGACCGTCAGCGCGACGACGATCACCATCAGGATGACGGACTGCGCACCGGAGCTGCCGATGTCGAGGCCCTGGAAACCTTCGGCGAAGATCTTGTAGATCAGCGTGCGGGTGGCTTGCGCAGGGCCGCCGCCGGTGGCGGCGTCGATCACGGGGAAGGTGTCGAAAAACGCGTAGGTGATGTTGATCACCAGCAGGAAGAAGCTGGTCGGCGAGAGTAGCGGCAGTGCAATGCCGAAGAAACGCCGCACGGGACCGGCGCCATCGATGGCTGCCGCTTCGATCAGCGAGCGCGGAATCGCCTGCAAGCCGGCATAGAAGAACAGAAAGTTATAGCTGACCTGTTTCCACACGGACGCCAGAACGACCAGAAACATCGCCTGGCCCGCATTCAGCGCATGATTCCACACGATGCCGTACTTGGCGAGCGCATACGTGACGAGGCCGATGCTCGGATTGAACAGGAACGACCACAAGACCGCGGCAATCGCGGGCGCGACCGCATATGGCCAGATCAACAGCGTCTGGTAGGTCTTCGCGCCGCGTGTGACGCGATCCGCGCAGACCGCCAGCAACAGCGAGATGACGAGTCCTGAGACCGTGACCAACGCGCAGAAAATCAACGTCGTATTGAACGACGATAAGTAGAGGGGATCGGCGAACAACTGCTTGAAATTGGCGAGCCCGACAAACTCGCTCGACGTGCCGAACGCGTCCTGGCTCTGCGTGGATTGCCACAGCGCTTCGCCCGCCGGCCACAGAAAGAACAGCAGCGTAATCAGGAGTTGCGGCGCAACCAGCAGGTAGGGCAGCACGCTGGTGCCGAAGCTAGAGCGCTTTTCCATCGAGAATTCCCAAGGTTCTACTGCAACATGGGTTCCGGTGCGAATGCACCGAAACCCTGCCGGCGGATACTTAGTTACCGGCTTTCTCGAAGCGGCGCAGCAGCTCGTCGCCGCGCGACACCGACGAATCGAGCGCCTGTTGCGGCGTCTTCTTCCCCGCCCAGACCTGTTCGAGTTCTTCGTCGATGACCGTGCGGATCTGCGGCATGTTGCCCAGACGCAGGCCCTTCGTGTACGGCAGCGGCGGCTTGTTGAGCATCTGTTTGATCGCGGTGTCGCTGCCCGGATTCTTCTCGTAGAAGCCTTGCTGCTGCGTCAGTTGATACGCGGCGGTCGTGACCGGCAGATAGCCGGTGTCCTGATGCCACTTCGCGGCAACCGGTGCGGACGACAGATACGCGAGGAACTTCGCCACGCCCTTGTAGACGGCCGGGTCTTTGCCCGACAGCACCCACAGGCTGGCGCCGCCGATGATCGCGTTCTGCGGTGCACCCTTCACGCTCGCGTCGTAAGGCATCATGCCGGTGCCGAAGTTGAACTTGGCGTACTTCTTGATCGTGGCAAGCGAGCCTGACGAGTTCGTGATGATTCCGCAGTCGCCGCTATAGAACTTCGACACCGGTTCGTCCTTGCGGCCTACGTAGGTGAAGGTGCCTTCCTTCTGCATGTTCTGCAGGAACTGGATGTGCGCGACCTGCAGCGGCTTGTTGAATTCGAGCTGCGCGTCGGCGCCGTCAAAGCCATTGTTCTTCGACGCGAACGGCGCGCCATGCCAGGCGCTGTAATTTTCAAGCTGAATCCAGCTTTGCCAGCCCGACGAGTAACCGCACGCCATGCCGGAGGCCTTCAGCTTCTGCGCATCCACCTGCAATTCAGCCCAGGTTTTCGGCGGCTGATTCGGATCGAGCCCGGCTTTCTTGAAAGCGTCCTTGTTGTAGTACAGCACCGGGGTCGAGCTGTTGAACGGCATCGAGATCAGCTCACCGCTTTTGGCGTCGCTGTAATAGCTGGCGATGGTCGGCACGAAGGCCTTTTCGTCGAGCGGTACGCCGGCTTGCTTGAACACTTCGGAGACGGGGATCACCGCCTTCTTCGCCTGCATCATTGTGGCGGTGCCGACTTCGTAGACCTGCAGAATGGCCGGCGCGTTGCCGCTACGGTAAGCAGCGATGCCGGCGGCGAGCGTCTGGTCGTAGGTGCCTTTGAATACCGGCACGATCTTGTAATCGCTTTGCGACGCGTTGAAGGCGTTGGCAATGTCGTTCAGGCGTTCGCCGAGGGCGGCTTCCATACCGTGCCAGAACTGGATTTCAGTGGCGGCGTGCGCGGCCTGACTGATGCCGAAGCTCAACACGGCGGCAACGGAAAGCGAACGGAATAGCGGCTTGCAACTCATCGATTGTGTCTCCTCTGTCGGAACGGGCGCGGGCCGGAATCGCGCGATTCTAGTTGTGTTCGATGACAATCCGGCGTCGGCCGCCGGCCGGCCCCCCGCTTTTGGCAGGCGCCGAATGCCGCAATTTAACATCGCCTGTCACGAAACGGAAACAATGCGCGTCTGAAGCCACCAGTACCTGCGACGTCAAGACCCAACACGGGCTGCTTGTGCACGGGCATCATGGACAGTGAGATGGCAGCGTGCTTCAAGCAGCCATGCATGTTTCCTGATGTCATTTTTAATAAGGATTCCAGATGCTAAGTGCCGGGCGATTGGCAGTTTGCGCGTCGATAGCGGGCTTCACGGTGGTTGGTTGTGCGCTGACACCTGAGATTGCGGACGCCAGAGTAGCGCCGGTGACGTCGTTGCCGAAGATCATTGCGCATCGCGGCGGCACGGGCGACGCGCCGGAGAACACGCTCGAGGCGATTCGCCAGTCTGTCGCGCATCATGCCGACGAGATGTGGCTGACCGTTCAGTTGAGCAAGGACGGCGTGCCGGTGTTGTACCGGCCGGCCGATCTGTCGGCATTGACCAATGCAAAGGGGCCAGTATCCGAATTCACGGCGGCGGAACTCGCGCGCGTGAATGCCGGCTGGAGTTTCCAGAGCGGCGGTCTCTATCCTTATCGCAATCGCCCGATCGGTATTCCGACGTTGCGCGAAGCATTGCGCACGATTCCGCTGGCCACGCCGATCATCCTGGATATGAAAGCGTTGCCGGCCGGGCCGCAGGCTCAGGCCGTGGCGCAAGTGCTCAACGAAGAAAGCGCGTGGGCGCGCGTGACGATCTATTCGACCGAAGCGGATTATCAGCAGAGCTTCGCCGCCTATCCGCAGGCCAGGCTGTTCGAGTCACGCGATGCGACACGTGGACGCCTCGTGCGCGTGCTGCTCAACCAGGGCTGCGTGGATGCGCCGGCCGAGCACACCGCCGCAGCGTTCGAGTTGCACCGGACGATGACCGTGGTGGAAAAATTTACGCTGGGCGAAGGCCGCTCCGAGGTTCAGGCAACGCTGTGGACGCCCACAACGGTCGCGTGTTTCCGGCAGAAGCCGGATGTACGGATCGTCGCGATCGCGGTGAATAATGCGGCCGATTATCGGACGGCAGCGTGTCTGGGGATCGATGCGGTGCTGGCGGATTCGCCGCAAAGGATGGCTGCGATCAAGGCAAGTATGGCTATGCCGCTGCGATGTGAGGCGCAGAAGTAGGCACTGAAGCAGGCGCACGCCGGCCAATAAAAAAGCCCGCATTTCGCGGGCCTTCTTCGAGTACGGCGGAGTTCGGCGATCACCGGCTACCGCCTCGCGCTGAAGCCAAACCTCAAACGTTGAACAGGAAGTTCATCACGTCGCCGTCGTGCACGACGTATTCCTTGCCTTCCGCACGCATCTTGCCGGCTTCTTTCGCGCCTTGCTCACCCTTATAGGTGATGAAGTCGTTGAAGGCGATCGTCTGCGCGCGAATGAAGCCGCGCTCGAAGTCGGTGTGAATCGCACCCGCTGCCTGCGGTGCCGTATCGCCGACATGGATCGTCCACGCGCGCACTTCCTTCACGCCGGCCGTGAAGTAGGTTTGCAGGCCCAGCAACTTGAAACCCGCGCGAATCACGCGATTCAGGCCCGGCTCTTCCATGCCCATGTCGGCGAGGAACACGGCCATATCCGCTTCTTCAAGGTCGGCGATTTCTGCTTCGATTGCCGCGCACACGGCGACGACCGGCGCGCCTTCGGCTGCTGCGAACTTCGCGACCGCGTCCAGATGCGGGTTGTTCTCGAAACCGTCGTCTTTCACGTTGGCGACGTACATGGTCGGCTTGGCGGTGATCAGGCAGAACGGCTTGAGCGTGGCCTTTTCCTCATCCGACAGATCGAGCGCACGAACCGGCTTGGCCTGGTCGAGTTGCGCACGGACCTTTTCCAGCACGGCGGCGTTCCTGGCGGCTTCCTTGTCGTTACCCGACTTGGCGGCCTTCGAATAGCGCGTCAGCGCCTTTTCGACCGTGGCGAGGTCGGCCAGCGCCAGTTCGGTGTTAATCACTTCGATATCCGACAGCGGATCGACCTTGTTCGCGACGTGGATCACGTTCTCGTCTTCGAAGCAGCGCACCACGTGCGTGATCGCGTCGGTTTCTCGAATGTTCGCGAGGAACTGGTTGCCGAGGCCTTCACCCTTGCTCGCACCGGCCACGAGGCCGGCGATGTCGACGAATTCCACCACCGCCGGCAAGATGCGCTCCGGTTTGACGATTTCGGCGAGTGCTTTCAGACGCGCGTCCGGCACTTCGACGATGCCGACGTTCGGCTCGATCGTGCAGAACGGATAGTTTTCGGCGGCGATGCCCGCCTTGGTCAGCGCATTGAACAGGGTGGACTTGCCGACGTTAGGCAGGCCGACGATGCCGCATTTGAGGCTCATGGAAATCCTTCAGTGAATCAGTAAGTTGCGTGATGCGCTCGACGCTGTTTGCAGGATTCGGAAAGCCTTCGCGGGTGGCGTGGCGGAGAAAACGCAGCGGAGCGGGACAAGACACCAGATCGGGGCGTTGCCTCGACGATTCTGGGCGAGTTTTGTCACGGAAAGCGCAATTGTAACCCGTTCGGATCAGGTGACTGGGAAGGGCGCGGGAAACCGTGCTGAGCCGGAAATATCCGGTCGGAACATTGTAATATGCGGGTCCGGGGCCGCTAGAGCCCTATTCCGGGGAATCACGATGACAATAAATAAATGGGTCAGGTGGATATTGTGCGCCGCGCTGATTGGCGCCGGCATGGTTGCCTGGCTATCGCCGAACTACGAGGAAGCCCAGGCCGCCACCGATCGCCAGACGGTGGACTGCATGGTGAAGCAGCTCACGCAGGACGACAAACGCAACATCGCGCAGTTCGCGGACACCAATGATTTCGACTCCCTGTGGCGGGTGTACGACCGCGTCTTCCCGGACTGCACCGTACGGGGCGACCAGCGGGACCGTAAGAGCGAACTGGTGACGAGCGCGTGGAGAGTCCTTTCAACCGACCGTGAGTTCGTGCTGTTGCGCGAAGCTCATGCGGCGCACGCGGCGCTTGGACGCTAGGTTTCAGGCCGAAATGCCGCACGCGCCGATCCGTCCCCCGCGACCCCCGCGGCTATAATGCGCGGATGAACGCACACCACCAGACCTTTGATGCCGCCGTGATCGGCGGCGGGCTCGTCGGCAAGACCGCGGCGCTGGCGCTGACGCAAGGCGGACTACGCGTGGCGCTACTCGCGCAACCCTGCGCGGCACTGCCCGCCGGCGCTGCCTTCGACTCGCGGGTCTACGCGTTGTCGTCGAGTTCGCAGGCGCTGCTGGAGCGGTTGCGGGTCTGGCAGGCACTCGATTTGTCGAAGCTCGGGCCCGTCTACGACATGCGTGTCTACGGCGATGCCCACGCCGAACTTCATTTTTCCGCGTTTCAGGCGTCGGTGCCGCAACTGGCGTGGATCGTCGAATCGTCGGTCGTCGAACGTGCACTGGATGCCGCGCTGCGTTTCCAGCCGAATCTCACCTGGATCGACACGCGCGCGCAGGCGTTGGACTTTACCGCCGACGGTGCGAGCGTTGGTCTCGCCAACGGCAATGTGCTCGAGGCCGATCTGGTGGTGGGAGCGGACGGCGCGCATTCGTGGGTGCGTGCGCAGATCGGCTCGAAGATGAACCGGCGCGACTACAGGCAAACCGGCGTGGTCGCGAATTTCAAGGCCGAAAAGCCGCACAGCGAAACCGCGTATCAATGGTTCAAGGACGGCGAAATCATCGCGCTGCTGCCGATGCCGGACGGCCACGTCTCGCTGGTGTGGTCGGCGCGCACGGAACACGCGGAGCAACTGGTCTCGCTCGATCCGGCACAACTCGCCGCGGAGGTCGAACGCGTGACCGGCGGCCAGTTCGGCGCTTTGGAATGCGTGACGCCCGCACAAGGCTTCCCGCTCGCGCTGCAAACCGTCGACAAGCTGGTGGCGCCACGCGTCGCGCTGGTCGGCGACGCCGCGCATCTGATTCACCCGCTGGCGGGCCAGGGCATGAACCTCGGTTTGCGCGATGTCGCGGCGCTCGCCGAGACAGTCGCCGGCAAGGAAGCGTTCCGCGATCTTGGCGACATGGTGCTGCTGCGCCGCTACGAACGCGCCCGGCGCGAAGACATCCGCGCGCTGATGGTCGCCACCGACGGCCTGCAAAAACTCTTCTCGGCGCCCGGGCCGTTTGCCAAGGTGTTGCGCAATACCGGCATGGCGTTTGTGGGCGCACAGCCGTTCATCAAGCGCTGGCTGGTGTCGGCCGCGTTGGGGTAAAGCGCCCGAACCCGCCTGCCCGACCGGCGAGGCGGGTATCATTGACGGATGGACGCCATTCTGGGCGCCAATCTGGTCACACCTGAAAACGTCGAAAAAACGCGCACCGCGCGCGATTGAACTCCAGGAATTCAGCATGAAAAAATCCTTTCGCATCGCAGTCGCCGTGCTCGCGATCGCCGCCGCGGCAATCGGCTGCTCCGCGCAGGCCGATCAAACCACCGACAAGCTCAAAGCCACGCTGCAAACGCGCCTGAACGACGTGACGATCAAGAGCGTCTCGAAGTCGCCGATTGCCGGGCTCTACGAAGTGAACCTCGGCACGCAGATTATCTATAGCGATGCGAATGGCGACTACCTGATGCTTGGCGAGATCGTCGACGCGAAGACCCGCAAGAATCTGACGGAAGCGCGTCTATCGGAGACCAACCGCATCGACTTCGCGAGCCTGCCGTTCGCGAACGCGGTGAAGGTCGTGAAGGGCAACGGCGCGCGCAAGATTGCCGTGTTCTCCGATCCGAACTGTCCGTACTGCAAGCAGCTCGAAACGTCGCTCAAGTCGATCGACAATGTAACGGTCTACACCTTCCTGTACCCGGTGCTGTCGCCGGATTCCACTGTCAAGTCGAAGTCGATCTGGTGCTCGGGCGACCGCGCGAAGGCGTGGGAATCGTGGATGCAGGATCATCAGACACCCACGGCAGCCGGCACCTGCGACACCGCCGCGATCGACAAGAACCTGGCGCTGGGCCGGGCAATGGGCGTCGACGGCACGCCAACCGTATTTCTCGCCGACGGCCGCCGCCTGCCCGGCGCCGTGCCGGCAGACCGGTTGGACAAGGAAATGTCCGCCGTGCACTGAGCACGCCACGCAAGTCGAAGAAAGGAGGCGCGAAGTGCGCCTCCTTTCACATCGAACCCCGAACATTCCCGCCTGAAACCATCTAATCGCCGCCGATGAAGCCGATCCGCTACACCATCGTTCCGAAGCAACCCGCCGCCCATCTGTTCGAAGTCACCGTGACTGTTGCCGATCCCGATCCGGCCGGGCAGCGTTTCATGCTGCCGGTCTGGATCCCGGGCAGCTACATGGTGCGCGAGTTCGCGCGCAACATCGTCACGCTGCGCGCCGTCAACGAAGCGGGCCGCAAGGTGCGCGTCGAAAAGACCGACAAGCACACGTGGCAGGCCGCGCCGGTCAAGGGCGCGTTGACGCTGCGCTATGACGTGTATGCATGGGATCTGTCGGTGCGCGCCGCGCATCTGGACGATACGACGGGTTTTTTCAATGGCACCAGCGTGTTCCTGTCGCCGCTCGGTCATGAGGAAGCGCAGTGCGTGGTCGATATCCAGAAGCCGGAAGGCGCGGCGTATCGTGACTGGCGTGTCGCGACCGCGTTGCCGGAAGCGCGCGGGACGAAGCGCTACGGCTTCGGCGAATATCGCGCGCAGAACTACGATGAGCTGATCGATCATCCCGTGACGTTGGGCGAATTCGCGCTGGCGACCTTCAAGGCGCATGGCGTACCGCACGACATCGTGATCGCAGGGCGTGTGGTTGGGCTGGATATGGCGCGTCTGTGCGCCGATCTGAAGCGCATCTGCGAAGCGCAGATCGCGTTGTTCGAGCCGAAGTCGAAGAAGGCGCCCGTGGATCGCTACGTGTTCATGACGCAGGCGGTCGCGGATGGTTACGGCGGGCTGGAACATCGCGCGTCGACAGCGCTGATCTGCAACCGCACCGATTTGCCGGTGGAAGGCCGCGACACCCCCACCGAGGGCTACCGAACCTATCTCGGTCTGTGCAGCCATGAATACTTCCACACCTGGAATGTGAAGCGCATCAAGCCGGCCGTGTTTGCGCCGTACGACTTGAGTGTCGAAAACTACACGCCGCTGCTGTGGTTGTTCGAAGGCTTTACCTCTTACTACGACGATCTGATCCTCGTGCGCACGGGCTTGATCTCGCAGGACGACTATCTCGGCATGCTCGGCAAGGTGATCGGCGGCGTGTTGCGCGGCAGCGGCCGGCTGAAACAGACGGTGGCCGAAAGCTCGTTCGACGCGTGGGTCAAATACTATCGGCAGGACGAAAATGCGCCAAACGCGATCGTCAGCTATTACACCAAGGGCTCGCTCGTCGCGCTCGCTTTCGATCTGACGATCCGCGCGCAGACCAACAACCGCAAATCGCTCGACGACGTGATGCGTCTCTTGTGGCAGCGCTTTGGCCGTGACTTCTATCGCGGTAAGCCTGTCGGCGTCGAAGAAAGCGAGATCGAGGCGATTTTTGCCGAAGCGACCGGTGCACAACTGGGCGAGTTGTTCGCCGAAGCCGTGCACAGCACGCGTGATCTGCCCCTCGACACCCTGCTCGCGCCGTTCGGCATCACGCTCGCGCCGGAACTGGACAAGAACGGCAAGCCGTCGCTCGGTGCGCGCGTGCGCGGCGGCGTGGATTGCACGCTGGCGGCGGTTCACGAAGGCAGCGCGGCGCAGAAAGCCGGTCTTTCGGCTGGCGACGTGCTGATCGCGCTCGACGGATTGCGGGTGACCGGCTCGAATCTTGATTCGCTGTTGTCGCGCTATCTGCCGGGTGCAAAAGTCGAGGTTCACGCCTTCCGCCGCGACGAACTCCGCACCGCGCAAGTCAAGCTGGACGGCCCTGAGGTGGCGCGCTACAAGCTCTCCTTCAGCGACAGTCGGCCTGCGGCGCGCAAGGCGCGGGAGCGCTGGCTGGCAAGCTGATCGTAATCGGGAGCGTCGTTAATCGACGCTCCCAAGCGGGGGATTGTTCTACCAGTGCAACAATCCTTCGCTGCCGGACGGCTTTTTCCCGGGCCGGTAAAAAATCACAATGGCTCCACTCGCGCAAAGCTGCGCGCCCCTACTGGAGTCAACCATGACCACGATCCTGCAAATCAACTCGGCAGCCCGCTCGCAAGGCGCGAACTCGACACTGCTCGTCAACGAGCTGACCGCAAAGCTGCAACAATCGAATCCGGGCGCGCAAGTCGTCGTCCGTGACCTGCAAGCTGGACCGCTGCCGCACCTGGACGACGCCGTCCTCGGCGCGTTCTTCACGCCGGCTGACCAGCGCACGCCGGAACAAGCCGCGATCTCCGCGCGCAGCGAAGCGCTGATCGCCGAACTGCAAGCCGCCGACATCGTCGTGATCGGCGCACCGATGTACAACTTCGGCATCTCGTCGCAACTGAAGACGTACTTCGACTTCATCGCACGCGCCGGCATTACGTTCCAGTACACGGCGAATGGTCCGGAAGGTCTCGTGAAGGGTAAGAAGGTATTCGTCGTGTCGGCTCGCGGCGGCAAGTATCTGGGCACCCCGAACGATAGCCAAACGCCGTACCTGCAGAGCTTCCTGGGCTTCCTCGGCATGACCGACGTGAACTTCATCTACGCTGAAGGCCTGAACATGGGCCCGGACGCCGCGACTGCCGCATTGGCTGGCGCACGTGAAGCGATCGCTGCTGCGTAAGATGTAAGGCTTGTCCCGCGCCGGGTGATTGCGGCGCGGTGGAATGAAAAAACGCCACGGGGTGTGATTCCGTGGCGTTTTTGTTTTTGTGCCGTCCTCTACGCCTCTACACTACGCGAGCATCTGTGCCTCGTCGGGCAAGCGCCAGTCGATCGGTTCACGGCCGTGCTGTGCGAGATATTCGTTGGCCTTCGCAAAGTGCCCACAGCCGAGGAAGCCGCGATGCGCCGACAAGGGCGACGGATGCGGTGCCTCCAGCACGTAATGCGACTTGCCGCCGAGCAGCGCGCGTTTGGCTTGCGCATGTGCACCCCACAGCATGAATACGAGGCCGTCGTGACGCATGGCCAGTTCGTGGATCAGCGTGTCGGTGCATTTCTCCCAGCCACGCTTCGCGTGACTCGCGGCCGAATCGCGCTCAACGGTCAGCACCGTATTCAACAGCAGCACGCCCTGTTTGGCCCACGTGTCGAGGCAGCCATGGCGCGGCGGCTCGTGGCCGAGGCTGGCGGCGATTTCCTTGAAGATGTTGCGCAATGACGGCGGCGTGCGCACGTTCGGCGCCACGGAAAACGCGAGTCCGTGCGCTTGCGGCGTGCCGCGGTCTTCGCCGTGGTACGGATCCTGGCCGAGGATCACGACTTTGACTTCGTCGGGGCTGGTGAGGCGCAGGGCACGGAAGACGTCGGCGGGGTAGACGGTTTTGCCGGCCGCCCGCTCACCGTCGACGAAACGGCACAACGGCGCGTAGGCGTCACTCTCGATGAACGGTTTGAGGTGTGCACGCCAAGCCGGTGGCAGGGCGGCGAATTGGGCTTCGAGGGTCGGCGGAGCTGAGTGGCCGGCAGCGGATGTCCGCTGCTGCGCTGTTGCGCTGGACGGCGTGGCCGAGGCGTCGCCGAACAACGAGGCTTGCGACGGACTGGAGCGGGTGCGGGAAGCTGAGGTCATGGCGAGGGAGTGTCGCAGCAAAAGCGCGCTAGCTCAAGTTTGTGCGGCTTGAGCGCCGAGACGGCTTAGGCCGCCCGTAATTGATAGCCGCGCTGAGCTTTGCTGATGTTGTCCGGCGCAAGCCCGGCCACCTGCTTGCCCAGTTCTTTCGCCAGCCTATCCAGCACCGCTTCGTCGCCGGACTTCAGTTCCAGTTCGACTTCCGAGATCGGCGCGCGGCGCGTTTCGCCATTCACTTCCGCGATAACGTTGCCCTGGTCGATCGCGGCTTCGACTTCGGAGCCGTCCAGATCGACATTCCACAGCGTGCGCGTGAAATTCGTCCGGAACAGTTCGATCAGTTCCGGCGCTGCCTGGCGCAGGGCTTGCGCGGCGGCGGGTTCGTCACACTGGCGCAGCAAGGCTTCGATCTCCAGCTTTTCGCCCGCCACCGGCATTTCCCATTCGTGCCGGCTGTGTAGACCGTCCTTGGCGTTGCCCACCGTCTTGAACGTTTGCAGCCAGCCGTCCGGCGTATGCCGCAAACGCAGTGCGCTCTTTGAACCCGCTAATGCCAGTTTGGGTGTGTCGAAGTAAATATTCGCCAGCTCGATCGGACGCCCTTCGTTGCCGGTGCGCGCGACGAGCCACTGCGTCGCCGCTTTCACCTGGCTCACCGGCAGTGCCAGCTTGATTTCACGTTCCATCGCCATGGTGTGCTCCGCTACGTCGGCTGAAGATTGAAGCTGCGCTCAGAAAAACATCCGCGCAAGTTCCACACCCGGCTCTTCGGCGCGCATGAACGCCTCGCCGACGAGGAACGTGTGCACGTCCATCGCCCGCAGCCGTTCCACATCCACGCGCGACAGAATGCCCGACTCCGTGACGACGATGCGGTCGTCTGGAATCGATTCGAGCATGCCGATGGTCGTCTCGATCGAGGTTTCGAACGTACGCAGATTGCGGTTGTTGATCCCGATCAGCGGCGTCTTCAGCGTGAGCGCTTCCATCAGTTCGTTGCTGTCGTGCACTTCGACCAGCACCGCGAGGCCCAGCGAATGCGCGAGCGCTTCGAGGTCCTGCATCTGCGAGGTTTCCAAAGCGGCGGCAATCAGCAGGATCGCGTCGGCGCCCATCGCGCGGGCTTCGACGATCTGGTATGGATCGACGATGAAGTCTTTGCGCAGCACAGGCAAATTGCAGGCGGCGCGCGCTTCTTCCAGATACGCCACGCTACCCTGGAAAAACTGCACGTCGGTGAGGACAGACAAGCAGGCCGCACCGTGTTTTTCATACGAACGCGCGATCTCCGCAGGGACGAAGTTTTCGCGCAGCACGCCTTTCGACGGACTCGCCTTCTTCACTTCGGAAATCACCGCGGCCAGACCGGCCGCGTGCTTCGTGCGCAATGCGCCGACGAAATCGCGAATGTCGCGCGCCGAGGCTTCGAGGCGCAGTTCTTCGAGCGGCGCGCTCTGTTCGGCCGCGCGGACTTCTTCGCGTTTGACCGCGATGATGCGGTCGAGGATGTCGCTCATAAGTGTCTCGCTACGTAGTTACTGCTTGAATTGCTGGGTGAAGCGGACCAGGTCGTCGACCTTCGCGCGCGCTTTGCCGCTCGCGATCACTTCCCGTGCCAACTGAATGCCGTCCGCAATCGACGCCGCCACGTTCGCCGCATACAGCGCCGTGCCCGCGTTCAGCGTAACGATCTCGCGGGCCACGCCCGGCTTGTTGTCGAGCGCTTCGAGCAGCATCAGTCTGGATTCGGCGGCGTCGGCCACTTTCAGCGTGCGGTTCGACACCATCTGCATGCCGAAGTCTTCCGGATGGATCTCATACTCGTGGATCTGGCCGTCGCGCAACTCGCCGACTTGCGTCGCCGCACCGAGCGAGACCTCGTCCATGCCGTCCATACCGTACACCACCAGCACGTGTTTAGCACCGAGGCGCTGCATCACGCGCACCTGAATGCCGACCAGATCGCCGTGGAACACGCCCATCAGCTGATTCGGTGCGCCGGCCGGATTGGTCAGCGGCCCGAGAATATTGAAGAGGGTGCGTACGCCGAGTTCGCGGCGCACCGGCGCGATGTTCTTCATCGCCGGATGATGGTTCGGCGCGAACATGAAGCCCATGCCGGTTTCCGCAATTGAGGCCGCCACCTGTTCCGGTTGCAGATCGATATTTACGCCGAGCGCCTCGAGCACGTCCGCGCTGCCCGACTTGCTCGACACGCCGCGGCCGCCATGCTTCGCGACCTTGGCACCCGCCGCAGCCGAAACGAACATGGTTGCAGTGGAAATGTTGAAGGTCTGTGCGCCATCGCCGCCGGTGCCGACGATATCGACGAAGTTCGAGTTGTCCGGCACCTCGACGTGCCGGGCAAATTCACGCATCACCGTGGCGGCGGCGGTGATTTCGCCGATGGTCTCTTTTTTGACGCGCAGGCCGGTAATGATCGCCGCCGACATCACGGGCGACAGTTCGCCGCGCATGATCAGGCGCATCAGATGCAGCATTTCGTCGTGGAAAATTTCGCGGTGCTCGATCGTGCGTTGCAGCGCTTCCTGGGGCGTAATCGACATGATTTCGTCTCTCTTCATCAAGCGGTGCGGTGAGCGGTCTTCGACTGCTTCACGAAGTTTTCGAGCAATGCGTGGCCGTGTTCGGACAGGATCGATTCCGGATGGAACTGCACGCCTTCAACCGCCAGTTCCTTGTGACGCACGCCCATGATTTCGCCGTCCTCGGTCCATGCGGACACCTCGAGGCAATCAGGCAGCGATTCGCGTTCGATCGCGAGCGAGTGGTAGCGGGTGACGACGAAATGCTTCGGCAGGTCGGCGAACACGCCTTTGCAGTCGGTTTCGATCGTGCTGACCTTGCCGTGCATGATGGTTTGCGCCCGCACGACGCGGCCGCCGAATGCTTCGCCGATTGCCTGATGGCCGAGGCAGACGCCGAGAATCGGCGTCTTGCCGCTGAATTCGCGTAACACGTCGAGCGTGATGCCGGCGTGTTGCGGGTTGCTCGGACCGGGCGACAGACAAATGCGCTCCGGGTTGAGGTTCGCAATCTGATCCAGCGTGATTTCGTCGTTCCGATAGGTGCGCACGTCTTCGCCGAGTTCGCCGAAGTACTGCACCAGGTTGTAGGTGAACGAGTCGTAGTTGTCGATCATGAGCAGCATGGTGTGTCTCCGGTCAGAAGTCGCTATCGAGGCCGTCTTGAACCTGCTCGGCGGCGCGCAGTACCGCGCGCGCCTTGTTCTCGGTCTCTTGCCATTCGGATTCCGGCACCGAATCCGCGACTACCCCCGCTGCCGCCTGCACATACAGATTGCCGTTTGCGATCACGCCGGTGCGGATTGTGATGGCCAGATCCATTTCGCCGGTGAATGACAGATAGCCGACAGCGCCGCCGTAGAGGCCGCGCTTGACCGGTTCAAGTTCGTCGATCAATTCCATCGCGCGGACTTTCGGCGCACCGGACAGCGTGCCGGCCGGGAAGGTGGCGCGCAGCACGTCGAAATTGGTGGTGCCGGGCTTCAGCTTGCCTTCGACCGAACTGACGATGTGCTGCACGTGCGAGTACTTCTCGATCACCATCTTGTCGGTGACGACCACCGAGCCGATCTGGGCGATGCGGCCCACGTCGTTACGCGCGAGGTCGATCAGCATAACGTGTTCGGCGATTTCCTTCGGATCGTTCAGCAGTTCGGTGGCGAGTTCGGCGTCGCGTTCCGGCGTGTTGCCGCGCGGACGCGTGCCGGCGAGCGGCCGGATCGTTACGATGCGATCCTCGCCGCGCTTTTCCTGGCGCACCAGAATTTCCGGCGACGCGCCAACCACGTGGAAGTCGCCGAAGTTGTAGTAATACATATACGGCGACGGATTCAACGAGCGCAGCGCCCGGTACAGCGACAGCGGATTGTCGCGGTAAGGCTTGATCAGACGCTGGCCGACCTGCACCTGCATCAATTCGCCAGCGGCGATGTATTCCTTCGCTTTGCGCACGGCGGTCAGATAATCGTCTTTCGCGAACTCGCGATAGGTCTCGGTGCGCACGCTGGCCGACGTGACCGGTGGTTGCACTGTCGTGCGCAAACGCTGACGCAATTCACGCAGACGCTGTTTGGCTTTCGTGTACGCCTCAGGCTGCGTCGAATCCGCGTACACCACGAGGTAGAGCTTGCCCGCGAGATTGTCGATCACCGCGACTTCTTCGGTGAGCAGCAACTGGATGTCGGGCAGATTCAGATCGTCTTTCGGCGCGGTGTGAGCGAGCTTTTTCTCGATGTAGCGCACCGCGTCGTAGCCGAAGTAGCCGGCCAAGCCGCCCGCGAAGCGCGGCAGACCGGGCCGCTGCGCCACTTTGAAGCGCCCCTGGAATTGCTGGATGAACTCAAGCGGATCGCCCTCGTGCGTTTCGACGACTTTGCCGTCCCGCACCACTTCCGACACGCCGTTGCGGGTGCGCAGCAGCGTGCGCGCCGGCAAGCCGATGAACGAATAGCGGCCGAAGCGTTCGCCGCCGACCACCGATTCCAGCAGGAACGAGTTGGCGCCGTTGCGCTCGGGCTGAGCGAGTTTCAGGTACAGCGAGAGTGGCGTTTCGAGATCGGCGAGCGCTTCGGCGATCAGCGGAATGCGGTTGAAGCCCTCGTTGGCGAGGGACTGGAATTCGAGTTCGGTCATGTTCCGATCCTGTACGTACGTCAGACGGCACTATGCGTCGGACAAAGCGGGGCGCGGCGCAGCCGGTCAGGCGTTCGTTCGACGTTTCGACACGATGATACCGACCGGCGCGAGTTTCCCATCGACGCGTGCAAGGGATTTCGGCGCACCGATGTACTTTGTGGGTACACGTTGGCCGAATCAACCGATGCAGCGAAACAAGGTGATGGAAAAAACGCGTGAGCGCAGCGAAGTAAAAAACGGTTGCCGAAGACGAGCTTCAGCGTACCTCAGGCGAGGTTAGCGCGACCAGCGACGCCAGGGCCAGGCTCCCCGGTCGATGCTAATCAGACTCCGTTTTTTATTCAGAAACATGAGGATGAGGGACTTTTCAAGTCGTGGAATGGTGCGCTGCGATAGCCTTGGCGGCATCGAGCAGCGAGGCAACTATACCATCGGATTTTATTTCTTGTATAGCTCGGCCGTGGTTGTATCCGTACGGCAGAGTCAGCGTAGCCATGCCCGCCGCGCGGCCTGCCAGCGCATCATTTTCCGAATCGCCGATGGCGACCGTGGCTTCTGGCGCGACGCCTAGCCGCGCCGCGGCGGTGAGCATCGGCAGTGGATCGGGCTTCTTTTTCTCCAGGCTGTCGCCGCCGAGTACGACGCTGAAATACTGGCTGAGCCCGTACTGCTCCAGCAATTCGACCGCGAAACGGTGCGGTTTGTTGGTGACGCAGGCTAGTTTGAGGCCGGCGTCGCGCATGGCGCAGAGGCCGGCTTCGACCTCCGGATACAGCCGCGTGTGCACGCCGTTGATCTTGGCGTATTCCGCCTGATAGATCGCGAGCGCCTCGTCGAAACGATCTTGTGCGTGATCCGTTTCGAAGCGCTGAGCCAGCACGCTGCGAATCAGATTCTCCGAGCCTTTGCCGATGTAGCCGATCACTTCCTCGCGCGAGGTTTCAGACGCGTCGAGTTGCGCGAGCATGCCGTTCAGGCCGGCGGTGAAATCGTCGGCGGTATCGATCATCGTCCCGTCCAGGTCGATGATTGCGGCTTGCAGGCGCGGGCCGGTGAGGGTCGGAGCGGGGTACTGGGTTTTCATCTTTAGTGCGGAATTCCGGTGTTCGATCAGTGCTCGATGTTGGCGAGTGCGGCGCGCATCTTGTCGATCACCGCTTTGTGATCCGGTGCGCCGAAGATCGCTGAGCCTGCCACGAACGTGTCGGCGCCAGCCGCTGCAATTTCGGCAATGTTATCGACCTTCACGCCGCCGTCCACTTCGAGATGAATCTCGCGGCCGGTCTTTTCCTTGTAGGCGTTGATCCGCTTGCGCGCTTCGCGCAGCTTGATGAGTGCCTCAGGAATGAACGATTGACCACCGAAGCCCGGATTCACCGACATGATCAGCACCAGATCGACCTTGTCCATCACGTAGTCCAGATAGCTCAGCGAGGTGGCCGGGTTGAACACGAGGCCGGCCTTGCAACCGTGGTCGCGAATCAGCGACAGCGTACGGTCGATATGGTCCGAGCCTTCCGGATGAAAGCTGATCAGATTCGCGCCGGCCTTGGCGAAGTCCGGCACGATCCGGTCGACCGGGCGCACCATCAGATGCACGTCGATCGGCACGTCCACGTGCGGGCGGATCGCTTCGCAAACGAGCGGGCCGATTGTCAGGTTCGGCACATAATGGTTGTCCATCACGTCGAAGTGGATCCAGTCGGCGCCGGCGGCGACCACGTTGCGGACTTCTTCGCCGAGACGTGCGAAATCGGCGGACAGAATGCTGGGAGCTATGCGGAATTGCGTCATGGCGGGGGCGGATGCAAGCGGGGAAAACGCCATTTTACCGGTTTGTGCGCTTCTGAACCGGCGGGCGGCCGGTTTGAGACCGACTCCGAAAGCGCGCGGCAAAACTGACAAAACGCCTTAGCAGCCCTTGGCCAAAGGGATTTGTCCGGTTGCGGGCATGCCGCGCATCAAGCAGAATGCCAAACCATACGCGCCGCTTCGTCAATGCGCCCGCAAACCATTGGCGTTCGGGGCTTCCCACGATTTTTTACACTCGTTTGACCAGACCGGAATCAGGATGAGCCAGTACGAATTCAGCGTCTCGGCGCAGGTGCAGTATCTGCCCGAAGAGTCGGACCCGGAGCGCCGCCAGTATGCGTTTGCATACACGCTGACTATCCGTAACAGCGGCCAGGTGCCCGCGCAGCTGATTGCGCGTCATTGGGTGATCACCGACAGCGACAACAACGTGCAGGAAGTCAAAGGCCTGGGCGTGGTCGGTCATCAGCCACTGCTCAAACCGGGCGAGCACTTCGAATATACGAGTTGGGCCGTGATCGCCACGCCCGTTGGCACGATGCGCGGTGAGTATTTCTGCGTGGCGGAAGACGGCGAGCGTTTCGACGCACCTGTGCCCGAATTCATTCTACGCATGCCGCGTACTTTGCATTGAACCGAGCGCGCGGCTCGCGGTCTTTAAAAAGCCTTACGGCGCAGCTTCATTGAGATTTTTGCTGCTTTTGCTGTTCATTGCTGGCGGCGCGCGCAGCCTTTTTCTTGCCGGACGATGTCCATACAACGATAAAGACGAGCAGGAAGAGCGCGAGGAGCGATTCCAGCGCAAAGATCAGCATTGGGTATTCGTCGAACAGATCAGACATGGCGGTTTCCATCAAGAACGAACATTGTAGGCGGTTTGTCCGCACGGCCGGAGCATGGCTCGGGGCGCTTTCGGTTGCAGTGCTGCTGGCTTCCTGCGGCGGCGGCGGCGCGGTCCGGCCTTCGGTTTCGCCGCCCACGGGTGCCGCGATCATACCCGGGCAGATCGCCGCGACGCGGCTTACAGCGGTAGCCTGGCAGCAGGTGCCAGGGTGGCAGGACGATTCGCTGATCGGCGCAACGGCTGCGTTGCGGCAAAACTGCACGAGGCTTGCACGTCAACCGAACTGGGCCCGCGCATGCGCGGCGGCCTCGCAGATCGACGATCTGGACGTGACCGGCGCGCGGGCGTTTTTTGAGGCGTACTTCACGCCTTTCCAGTTGGCCAATAACGACGGCACGCTCGACGGTCTCGTCACCGGCTACTACGAGCCATTGCTGCGCGGTTCGCGCACACGGCATGGTGTGTACCAGACGGCGTTGTACCGCTGGCCATCCGGTTATCGCGCGGGTGCTCCGTTGCCGGCGCGTGCGCAACTCGAGCGCGCAGGTGTGCTCAATGGCAATGAACTCGTGTGGGTCGACGATCCGATCGAAGCCTTCTTCCTGCAAGTGCAGGGCTCCGGCCGCATCGTGATGGAAGACGGGAGCGTGATGCGGCTCGGCTTTGGCGGCACCAACAACCAGCCGTACAAGTCGATTGGACGGTGGCTGCTCGATCGCGGCGAACTGACACCGGCTCAAGCGACCATGCAGGGCATCAAGGCGTGGGCGCGTGCGAACCCGACGCGGGTCGACGGGCTGCTCGATACCAATCCGCGCTTTGTGTTCTTCCGCGAGATGCCGTCCGGCGAGAGTGCGCCGAGCGGCGGCGCGGATGGCCCGATCGGCGCGTTGGGCGTGCCGTTGACGCCGGAGCGGTCGATCGCGGTGGATCCAACTTCGATTCCGTTGGGTACGCCGGTGTTTTTGCAGACCACGCGTCCGTTAACGAACTCGCCGATGAACCGCCTCGTCTTTGCACAGGACACGGGCTCGGCGATCAAGGGCGGTGTGCGCGCCGATTACTTCTGGGGTCTCGGCGACGACGCTGGCGATCTGGCCGGCAAGATGAAGCAGGGCGGCCGGATGTGGTTGTTGCTGCCGAATTCGTGAGGACGGGCCGCGCCATTTGATAACGGTGCTGACGTCGATCAGTTCCGTTATCAGGCACCCACTCTCGACGCTTCGCTTAAAGCCCGGATTTACGTTTGTCCACCACGCGCCGTGCTTTGCCTACCGAACGCTCGATACCGTTCACGCCCAGCACATTCACGATAGCGCTTACACCGATCAGTGCCTTGATGTCGTAGGTCAACGCCTGTTTTGCCGTGGTGAGCGCGGCAGTATCCGGTGCTGATTCCGGGCAGGGCTCGACGTTCAACGTCAGTACATCGAGCGGGCCTTCCTTGGTCAGGATGATCTGATAGTGAGGCGCGAGAGCGTGCTGCTTGAGCAGCAATTCTTCGATCTGCGTGGGGAATACGTTGACGCCGCGCACGATCATCATATCGTCCGAGCGGCCCGTGATCTTTTCCATCCGACGCATGGTGCGCGCGCTGCCTGGCAAGAGACGCGTCAGATCGCGCGTCCGGTAGCGGACGATCGGCAGCGCTTCCTTCGTCAACGACGTGAATACCAGTTCGCCGAGTTCGCCGTCCGGCAGAACCTCGCCGGTTTCGGGGTCGATGATCTCGGGATAGAAATGGTCTTCCCAGATGGTCGGGCCGTCTTTGGTCTCGACGCACTCCGAGGCGACGCCGGGTCCCATCACTTCAGACAGACCATAGATATCGACAGCGTCGATGCCCATGCGCTTTTCGATCGCCTGACGCATGTCGTTGGTCCACGGTTCCGCGCCGAAGATGCCGATACGCAGCGAGCAATTCGCCGGGTCGATGCCCTGCCGTTCGAGTTCGTCGGCGATCGACAACATATAGCTCGGCGTAACCATGATGATGTCGGGCCGAAAGTCCTGAATCAGCTGCACCTGTTTTTCGGTCTGACCACCGCCGAACGGGATCACCGTCAGCCCCGCGCGCTCGGCGCCGTAGTGTGCACCCAGGCCGCCTGTGAACAAGCCGTAGCCGTAGCTCACGTGCACCTTGTCGCCGCGCTTCGCACCTGCGGCACGGATCGAACGGGCGACGAGATTTGCCCACGTATCGATATCGCGCGCCGTGTAGCCGACGACCGTCGGCTTGCCCGTCGTGCCGGACGACGCGTGAATTCGCGAGACCTGTTCCTGCGGCACCGCGAACATGCCGAACGGGTAGCTGTCGCGCAGATCCTTCTTGGTGGTGAAGGGGAAGCGTGCCAGGTCCGCGAGGCTCTTCACTTCGCTCGGGTGGACGCCGGCTTCATCGAATTTGCGCCGATAGACCGGCGAATTCTCGTAAGCATGGTTCAGCGACCATTTAAGCCGTTCGAGTTGGAGCGCGGCGAGTTCGTCGCGGCTGGCTGTCTCGATGGGATCGAGCGGAAGGGCGGTGGTCATCGAATGTCTCCTTGCTGCCTCAATGCTTGGGTCGGGGGTGCGGTGCGCTTGCGCGCAAAATCGGAACGCGTTGCTATCTATGGATGCGCTGCCAATGTGTCGCGGACGCGCCGCAATTCTGCTGCGAATCTGGCGCGACTCTGCTGTTCAATCTGTTGTTCAATCCCCCGTGGGAATCAGGTTGCCTTTGATCTGCGCGGATTTGCCGCGAAACATCGCCACGGTCTCGTCTGCGCGGTTCGTGACGCGAATATCGTAAATGCCCGTGCGGCCGCTCAGCGTTTGTTCGACCGCTTCAGCCGTCAACACATCGCCGCCGTGTACCGGCCGCAGGAACTCGATCGAACAGCCGGCTGCGACTGTGTTGATGTTGTATGTGTTGCAGGCGAAAGCGAACGTCGAATCAGCGAGTGTGAAAATCAGGCCGCCGTGGCAAATCTGATGGCCGTTCAGAAAGTCGTCACGAACGGCCATACGCAGACGCGCGTACCCTAGACGCACTTCTACAATCTCGAGTCCGAGCGCCCGACTGCACGCGTCGTTTTCGTACATGGCGGCCGCGGTTGCGCGAGCGAGTTCGTCCGGCGCCATTTGGGCGGGGTGGTTCGATTTCGTCGCCATGTCAGCGACCCTCGAAGCGCGGCGCGCGTTTTTTCACGAACGCTTGCACGCCTTCCGCATAGTCGTGGGAAGCGCCGAGTTCGCGTTGCAAATCACGCTCGAGATCGAGCTGCCGATCCAGGGTTTGCGTCGTGCCTGCGCGCATTGCCTGCTTGATTGCGGCGATCGCGCGCGTGGGTTGCTGCGCCAGTTGTGCCGCGAGCTTATTTGCCGCGGTGGCGAGCTCGGCATCATCAACCGTTTGCCAGATCAGCCCCCAGCTTTCGGCTTTCTCCGCGCTCAGTTTGTCGCCGGTGATGGCAAGTCCCAAGGCGCGCGCCATGCCGACGCGTTGCGGCAGGAACCAGGTACCGCCCGAATCCGGTACGAGACCGATCTTCACGAATGCCTGGATGAAGCTGGCCGAACGAGCGGCAAGCACGAGATCACAAGCTAGCGCGAGATTGGCGCCGGCGCCGGCGGCCGTGCCGTTGACCGCGGCAATCACCGGCATTGGCAGCGCTTGCAGGCGGCGAATCAGCGGATTGAAATGCGTGTCGATCAGTTCGCCCAGATCGGTCATCGCGCCCGGCGTGAAGTCGAGATCGGCGAGGTCCTGTCCCGCGCAGAAGCCGCGGCCCGCACCAGTTAGCACGAGCGCGCGGGCGCCGGATGCTTCAACCTCGCCGAGCGCGGCGCTCAATTCTTCGTGCATGGCGCGCGTAAAGCTGTTGAGCTTGTCCGGGCGGTTCAGCGTGATGGTCGCTACGCGGCTCGGTATATCGATGTCGACGCGGATCGATTCATACGACATTGGGTGTCTCCTCAAGGTCTCTAAGTCTCTGTCACCGTTGGGACGGTGGGCGAAGCAGCGTTGGTGTCAGAGCCGCTCGATTACCAGTGCAATGCCTTGACCCACGCCAATACACATCGTGCAAAGCGCAAAACGGCCGTTGGTCCGCTCCAGCTGATAAAGCGCCGTGGTGATCAAACGCGCGCCGGACGCGCCGAGCGGATGGCCGAGCGCAATCGCTCCGCCATTCGGGTTGACGCGCGGATCGTTGTCGCGCAGACCGAGCGTGCGCAGCACGGCAAGCCCCTGTGAGGCAAAGGCTTCGTTCAACTCGATCACGTCGAATTGGTCGAGTGTCATATTCAATTGCTTCAACAGCTTTTGCGTGGCCGGCGCCGGGCCGATACCCATAATGCGTGGCTCCACGCCCGCCGTTGCCATGCCTACCACACGGGCGCGGCGACGCAATCCGTATTGATCTGCAGCGTCCTGATTCGCTAGCAGCAGTGCACATGCACCGTCGTTCACGCCTGACGCATTGCCGGCGGTCACGCTGCCGTCGGGGCGGACCACGCCCTTGAGCTTGCCGAGACTTTCGAGCGACGTTTCGCGCGGATGCTCGTCGAGCGTCACGTGCACCGGGTCGCCTTTCTTCTGCGCAATTTCGACGCCGACGATTTCCTGAGCCAACGTGCCGTCGCGCTGCGCGCGCGCTGCTTTTTGCTGGCTCGACAGCGCAAACGCGTCCTGATCCGCACGGCTTATGCCGAACTCGACGGCCACATTTTCCGCGGTTTCCGGCATCGAATCGACGCCATACTGGCGTTTCATTAGCGGATTGATGAAGCGCCAGCCAATGGTCGTGTCGTAAATGTCGGCCTGCCGCGAAAACGGGCTGGTGGCCTTGCCCATCACGAACGGCGCCCGCGTCATGCTTTCGACGCCGCCAGCGATCATCAATCGCGCTTCGCCAGCCTTGATGGCGCGAGCAGCAGTGCCGACAGCGTCCATGCCGGAACCGCACAGCCGGTTGACGGTTGCACCGGGCGCATCCGTGGGCAAGCCGGCGAGCAACGCCGACATGCGGGCGACGTTGCGATTGTCTTCACCGGCCTGATTGGCGCAGCCATAGATCACGTCGTCGAGGGCCCGCCAGTCGACGCCAGGGTTGCGGTCGATCAGCGCCTTGATCGGTACAGCGCCGAGGTCGTCGGCACGGACATCCTTCAGGGCGCCGCCGTAGCGGCCGATTGGGGTGCGAATCGCGTCGCAAATAAAGGCGTCGTTCATGTGGGTTCCTGCTGGGATGGGCCGGCGGGACATGCCGGACCGATGTCTCATGTTAGTTGGGGCGCACGGCTCGGTCCATTCGGCCAAACGGCATAGGACGAAAGCCGTGCTTTTGTCTTATGCCATTCAGCCAGCTACTGCCGGCGCCGCTTTCGGTTCAACATGAACGCGACTTTGAACGACGCGGAAGCGGTTCGCGACAAAGGCCGCGTCGGCCAGTGCGGCATTTGCTGCCGGGTTTGCGCCCGTGCCGTGGAAGTCAGAGAAGGCTGCCGATTGATTGACGAAAACGCCGCCCGTCAAATTGATCGAGAGTGCTACACCACCGCGGATCGATGCTTCGTGCGCCTCTTCGAGCACCGCTTCATCCGTGCTGTAGACGGACAGCGTCAGCGCGCCGTGCTCGGCGGCGATTGTGCCAGCAAGGTCGAGCGACTGAGCCGTCGAGTCCGTCGCGATCACGAACGAGATCGGACCGAACCATTCTTTGGTGAATTGAGCTTGATCGTTAGCAGCGTCTAGCTGGAGCACGAGCGGTGTGCGCACGCGGGCACCGGCAAAGGCCGGATGTTCCAGCGTTTGACTTTCTACGAGAACGTGGCCGAGCTTGGCAGCTTCGTCGATACGTTGAGTTACGCCTTCGTTCTGGATCGCGCCGAGCAGCTCGACGGCGCGTGCTGGGTCAGCAACCAGTTTTTGCACGGCACCAGCGATAGCCTGGGCGACTTCGTCGAAACCGAGCGTGCCTTCAGCGGTGCGGATACCGCCGCGCGGTACGTAGATGTTTTGCGGCGCAGTGCACATCTGGCCCGAGTACAGCGCGAGCGAGAAGGCGATATTGCGGGCGGCTGCCTTGATGTCGTCCACCGAGTCGATCACGATCTGGTTGACGCCGGCTTTTTCGGTGTAGACCAGAGCCTGATGTGCATTGCGCTCGAGCCAGGTGCCGTTTTGTGTGCTGCCCGTGAAATCGATCAATTTGATTTCCGGGCGCAGGGCTAGATCCTGCACGAGTGGGCCGTCGTTCGGTTCGGTCGCTAGCAGCGTGATGATATTTGGGTCGAAACCGGCTTCTCGCAGTACATCACGCGCGATTCGGACGGTCAGCGCGAGCGGCAGAATTGCGCCCGGATGCGGCTTGACGATGACCGTGTTGCCTGTTGCCAGATCGGCGAAGAGGCCCGGATAGCCGTTCCACGTCGGGAAGGTGCAGCAGCCGAGCACGAGGCCGGCTCCGCGCGGCACGACGGTGTAGCGCTTTTGCATCGCGAGCGGCGGATTTTTGCCTTGCGGCTTTTCCCAGTGGGCATCGGCGGGAATACGGCGCAGTTGGTCCCATGCATACACGACCGCTTCGAGTGCACGGTCTTGCGCATGCGGGCCGCCGGCCTGGAAAGCCATCATGAATGCCTGGCCGGTCGTGTGCATCACGCTATAGCCGATTTCGAAGCTGGCGCGATTGACGCGCGCGAGGATTTCGAGGCATACGCCGATCCACGCCTGCGGGCCGGCCGCGCGCCAGTTGCGTTGTGCGGCGGCCGCGGCGGCGATCAGCGCGTCAGGATCGGCTTTCGGATAGCGCACGCCGAGCGGAAACCCGAACGGTGAGACTTCAGCGCCGACGGTTTCTCCGGTCGACGGCTGGTCCAGTTCGAAGGTCTTGTTCAGATGTGCTTTGAATGCGGCTTCGCCGTCCGCGTTAGCTGTTTCCCCGTACACTTTCGGACTGGGCAGCTCGACGAACGGACTCCAGTATCCGCGCGTTTCAACCGCGGTAAGTGCCTTTTGCAGCGTGTCTTCATGCTTGGTGAATAGCGGATGTGTCATGGCAGAGGGGCTTGGCTAAACGTTGGGAAAAGCCTGTCGAATAATTGACCGACCGGTTGGTTGGTGAATGGTAGCATTATTAAGACGGCCGCGCGAAGCGTTTTCGCGTGGCATTAACCATTAGGAGGCGGCATGGCTTACGAGAACATTCTGGTTGAGACGCGGGGGCGGGTCGGTTTGGTCACATTGAATCGCCCGAAGGCGTTGAACGCGTTGAACGACGCCTTGATGGACGAACTCGGCGCGGCGCTGCGCGAGTTCGATGCCGACGACGCCATCGGCGCAATCGTGGTGACGGGCAGTGAGAAGGCGTTCGCCGCTGGCGCCGACATCGGCATGATGGCGACCTACACCTATATGGATGTCTACAAAGGCGACTACATCACTCGCAACTGGGAAACGGTGCGCTCCATCCGCAAGCCGGTCATTGCCGCAGTGGCGGGCTTCGCGCTTGGCGGTGGTTGCGAGTTGGCAATGATGTGCGACATTATCTTCGCCGCCGACACTGCGAAGTTCGGTCAGCCGGAGATCAAGCTTGGCGTTATGCCAGGCGCGGGCGGTACGCAGCGACTGCCGCGAGCCGTCTCCAAGGCGAAAGCGATGGATCTCTGTCTGACCGCCCGTTTCATGGACGCCACCGAGGCAGAGCGTGCTGGATTGGTCTCGCGGGTGATTCCGGCCGGTTCCCTCCTTGATGAGGCTATGGCTGCGGCCGCGACCATCGCTGAATTCCCGTTGCCGGCGGTGATGATGGTCAAGGAATCGGTTAATCGTGCCTACGAAACGACGCTCGCGGAAGGTGTGCATTTCGAGCGCCGCCTCTTCCATTCGCTGTTTGCTACGGAGGATCAGAAGGAGGGCATGGCAGCGTTCGTTGAGAAGCGCAAACCGGTTTTCAAGCATCGTTAATACGCT
>NZ_JAQQEF010000018.1:0-165092 GCF_046027605.1 Paraburkholderia fungorum | reverse complement strand
AGCAGCTTTATGTAAATGTCGTGTTCTAGCTAGATAGAAATGTCGTGTTTTTGAACGCTGGCATGCTGGTCGGTCCGTTGCGAGATTTCGGAGTCGGCCATGTGTCCAGCCACACTGGTGACATTGAACATGCGCGAACTCGACCGTTTAAAGGTCATCCAGGCCATTGTCGACAGGGGCCTCAAGCCTGGTCGCGCGGCCGAACGTCTGGGCTTGACCGTGCGTCAGGTTGAGCGCCTGGTGATCCGCTATCAGGAATCCGTGCGGCGGGACAGGTCTCGCGCAGACTGATACTGCATTCCAGATCGAAGGATATGCGACGCCAATCCAAACCCGGCCATGCAGTTGCTTATAGCGGCGGCTGACTGACTGAAATCAATCCATTCACTCGAAACTTATCCAGAAACTGGAATCGCGCCGTTCCCTCCTCCGGTCCAGGCTGGATTACGTTGCCGATCCGCATGGTCTGGCTGCCAGCGCCAGCGTATTGCGGCCATTGTGGCAACCCCGTCCCGTTTGGGTTGGCCGAACGTGCAAAGTTCGTCCAGTACGACTGGATGGTGTCCGACACCGCCAGATCCTGCGCGCTTGCCGTCACCGTACCGTTCGCAGGCAAATTGCCGAACACATAAGGCACCTCCGTGGAATGCGTGGCGATCGGGTTATACGCCGATGTCTGTTCGAAGTGATAGACATATACCGGTGAGTGTCCCGTCTTCTGTTGCTGCGTGACCCAACCCCATGTCTGGTACTTGATTACCTGGTCGCCGATCAATGCCTGCGCCGATTGTGTCGCCTGATCCACTGACGTAGCGGGATACGCCTGATCGAACGCCGTCAGGTTTGCCCCGCCGAATTCGGCCGTTGCGGCGTCGTTATAGGCCTGAATCGTCGAATGCGGGAGCGCGCGGTTGAAGAAGGCCAGCCCTTCATCGGAATTCCATCCCGCCAGCAGCGGCACATCATTCTGACGACCGTTGAGAAAACGGACATAGGGATTCTCCGGCAGGACGTAGCCGTCTACGATCGGTGAAAAGTTGGTCAAGCCCGGATCGGTCGCGAACGTCCAGTTGGTTGCTGTCTCGAGTTGTAGCGCCGGCACAGCCCTCAGCTGATCCAGCGTCGCCGCGTTCATCTGGGTGCCGAGCGCGGTGCCCATCGCTTGCGCGTCGGCATACGGCTTCATTTCGCCATGTTCACTTTCCCAGAACGCGCCGCTTTCGCCAATCGCTTTCTGGAACAGTCCGGTCGCCAAAGGCGATGCCATCAGCAAGCCGATCGCATGAGACCCGGCCGACTCACCGAACACAGTCACGTTGGCGGGATCGCCGCCAAACGAAGCAATATTGTCCTTCACCCATTTGAGCGCTGCGATCTGATCCTCAATGCCGTACATGCCCGACTTGTGACCGTTCGACTCCGCATCAAGATCCGGCCTCGATAGATGCCCAAACACGCCCAGGCGATAGTTGATGGTGACTAACACCACGCCTTTTTTTGCGAGCGACGTCCCATCCAGCGATTTGTCCGAAGCCGTGCCGAACTGAAAACCGCCGCCGTGAAGCCACACCATAACAGGCTGTTTAGCGCCACGTGTTTTCGCGCCGCTCCAGACGTTCAGGAACAGGCAGTCTTCGTCCACGCCGTCACTGCTGACAGGGCCGCCGAACGCCGCGGCCGCCCAACACTTCGCGCCAAAAGTCGTGGCATCGCGTGCGCCACTCCATTTCTGGACCGGCTGAGGTTCCTTCCACCGCAGGCTGCCCACAGGGGCTGCAGCATAGGGAATGCCTTTGAAACTGACGATTCCCGATGCATCCGCAGGGTTGCCCACAAGACTGCCTGACGCGATCGTCACGTGATTATCGAGCGGCGTTGCGGATTGGTCCGGTGCCACACCGTTACCGTTGCACGCCGACAGAATCACCGCGGTGAGCGATAGTGCGACGCCACGGTGAACGATATGTCCTTTCAACTTATACATAGTCTCGTCTCCTCGATCAGAACGTGTGTTTAATGCCGGCCATGACACCGAGTTGCCCAATGCCCGCAGCCGGCGTTGTTCCAGGTCCACCTTGGCTCAGCGTGTAGCGCGCTTTGGCACTGTTAAAGAGGTAACCGCTTTGCAGATAGACGCTCGTCCGTTTGGACAACAGGTACGTGCCGCGGAGTGCAGCGAGTGTCGCGCGCGTGTCCTGCTGCTTGTCGAGGGTACGGTAGACACCGCCATCGACAATGATGTAAGGAGTCACGAAGTAAGTACCCGTCAGGTAGTAGATGTTCGTTCGGACGTCGGGCACCGCAGCTGCCTCCGTGTCGACGAAGCGTCCCAGCCAGCCGCCGCCGAACTTGAATGGCCCTACCTTGAAGTAGCCGTTGAGTTGCATCCGGGTGTCCTTGTCGCCGCTTTGCGTCAAAGCGATCGGCGCCACTCCGTTGAAAAAATTCGCAGCAGCGCCGGGACCGCCTCGCTGTTCGTCGTAGGAAGCCGCTACGCCAAAGGCGCTTGCGTCATAGCGCAGTAGCGCGGACCACTGCCGGCATGCCTGTGAATTGCCCGGAATCGATCCCGCGCACGTGCCTTGGCCGGGCGAGTTGCCGGTGCCGGCCGAATCGCGGCCGAACGAATACGTCGCACCGAGCGTGAGGCCACCAAAAGTGCCCTTGTAGGCAACCGTATTGTCGCTGCGCGAGTTCGGGATGTAGGCGTCGAGGGAGCCGACACCCCCGTAAATATCCGGACCCAGCGCGTCTGCATCGCTAATTGCCCAGAACGACATCGTGTATTGACGGCCAAAGGTCAACGCGCCGTATGAATTCGATAACCCGACCCACGCCTGCCTTCCAAAGAGCCGACCGCCCTGATTCACATCGCCTGCGCGCATATTGAACCCGTCCTCCAGGGTAAAGATCGCAGCAAGACCGCCGCCAAGATCTTCCTTGCCGCGAATCCCCCACCGTGACGGCGCCGAGCCGGTAATACCGGGCATGCGGATCACCTTGTCGCCGGCCGCATTCGCGTGCGTGACGAGTTCGATACCGGTGTCGAGGATTCCGTAGAGCGTGACGCTGCTCTGTGCAAACACAGGACCGCTCAATGCGAGCGCGGCAGCCGCTGCAATCGTCTTTAATTTCATGTCTCCAAACCTCTTATCTAGTTTTAATTTCTTCTTAACCGCACTTCACATGACCTGGCGCATCGTCATGCTTCCGTGTTGTGAATGAAGTAGTCGGGTAGGTCGGGCCCCCATTGATAGAGCGAGTCTTCGGGAGCGAAATCGCCTGCCGGCCACTCGGCGCCGGCGGAAACGAAATCGATATCGGCGGAGTACTCGGAAAACGACCCCCAGGGATCGCGCACGTAGTGGAAATAGTTCGAACCCAGCACGTGCCGCCCCGTTCCCCATCCGGCCTTGAAGCCCGCCGCGGCCATTTGCGTCGCACCGTTGCCGACGTCATCGATACTCGCGACGTCCCACGCCACGTGATGCCATCCTTTGGCCGAACTTTTTGCAAATGCAACGAGATGGTGATCACTGCCATAAGGCGCATGCGTGAACGCGATGATGTCGCCGGATCGGTCCGACAGTCGCAACCCCAGTGCGTTCTCATAGAACGCCACTGCGCGCAACACATCCGGCGTGAAGAGCAGCACATGCGACATGCGTCGCGGGTGCACGGTCTTCACCTCGGAGCGCATACGCGACCCACGACGATCCGCGCCGACGCTGAACGGCACGAGCGGCGCTTTGGCATCGGGCGTGGTCTTTGGACCGACTCGCACCTGAAGCAGGTTGCCGTCCGGATCGCCGAACCAGATCCCTTCGGAACGGGTCGCATCGTTTGACGAAATAATCGTGGCGCCCGCCGCGCTCACCTGCCGCGCAATCCTCGGCAGATCGCCTTCAAAGCAGTTGAAACTCAGCCAGGCAAGCGACTTTCTGTCGGCAGGAAGGATGCGGGCCCAACGATGCCCGTCTGCAGCGCGAACATCAAGCGCGCCGCTTGTGCGTGTGACGTCGAGACCGAATGCCGTGAAGAAGTATTCCGCTTCGGGCAATGACGGTACGTTCAGCGCAAAGTGATCGATCGAATGCACGCCAGCAGGCGGTGAATCAGGAAAGCCGGACATGTTGTCTCCCCGAACGGCGAACGGTGGATCAGGCGGCCTCGTCGACGATTTCGTTGCGCAGCGTGCCGATACCCTCTACCGATACCTCGCACACGTCGCCATGGCGCATCAGCAGTTTTGGATTGCGCGCCCAGCCCACGCCGGACGGCGTGCCGGACACGATCACATCGCCCGCTTCCAGCGTGACTGCCTCGCTCAGCAGAACGATCAAGGTTTCGACATCGAACACCATGTCGTCCGTGCTCGCCGATTGCACTACCTCGCCGTTCAAACGCGTCTCAAGACGCAGGCCTTTTACGCCGGGCGGCAACTCGTCAGCCGTCACGAAATCCGGACCGAATGCGCCGGTGCCGTCGAAGTTCTTGCCCATCGTCCATTGCGGCGTCTTGAACTGGTACTCGCGCACCGAGGCATCGTTGAACAACGCATAGCCGGCGACATGCGAGAGCGCCTCTTCCTTGCGAATATGGCGACCGCCCTTACCCAGCACCACGGCGATCTCGCCTTCATAGTCGAGGCTGTCCGACACACGCGGCCGAACGATCGGTGCGTTGTGCGCGACGAGGCTCGTATTTAGCCGCAGAAACATCGTGGGGTAGTCCGGCTGTTCGAAATTGCTTTCCTTCGAGTGGTCCTTGAAGTTCAGGCCGACGCACAGAATCTTTGTCGGCCGGCGCAGCGGCGGCAAAAACTTCAGGCCGTCTTCCGCTTCCAGCCGCCCGCCTTCCTGCGTGGCCGCCCACCTCTTCAGGTCGGCGCCCTGAGCGAGCAGCTCTTCCAGCGTGACTTCGCCCAGCGTCCGGATCGCGCCGTTTTCACGCACGCCGAGAAACGCCTTGCCGTCTTTTTCAAAACTCACGTACCGCATGTCCTTCTCCTGAATGAATGCGGCGCACGCGCCGCAGTGAAATCAAATCTGTGATGTGTCGCGGCCGCGATAAAGCCAGCCGTTGGCGAGCATCGCGATACCTGCAATCACGACAGGCGCCGCAAACGCGACGAATGCGACATCGACGGTGTGAAACGCCACCAGCAGTACGCCGCCCGTCATCGAGCCGATGATCGAACCGATGCGGCCGACCCCTAGTGCCCAGCTCACGCCAGTAGCCCGCGCGGCCGTCGTATAGAACCCCGCGACGAGCACGTTCGCGCCGGTCTGCGCGCCGGACAGGCCAAGACCTGCCATGAAGACCGTGACGTACACCCACGTGGGTTCGTTGATCGACAGACCGATCAGCGCAATGGAGACCGCGGCAACAGCGTAAGAACCTGCGAGCACGAAGAACGGATTCATCCGGTCCATCAGGCGTGCATTGATCAGCGATCCGATGGTCCCGCCGAGTGGCAACATGGCGCCGACGCGGGCAGCATGCGACGGTTCGATACCGGCGCCGGTGATCACTGTGGGCAGCCAGCTGCTGACCTGGTAGTACACCCACAGCGTGCAGAAAAACGCGAGCCAGAGCAGCAGCGTGCCGCTCCGATAGCGCTGGCTGAAGAGCGTACCGACTGCGGTTTCGCGGACCGCGCTGGCTTTCGCGTCTTCGGGGATTACCTGTTCGATCGGCGTGTCCGCGTCGCCGGTCAGACGCTCGAGCACACGACGGCTCTCGCGCTGATAGCGCGGCTTGCCCGCCATGAACCGCAACGATTCCGGCATCAACATCCAGACGATCGGAGTCAGCAAAAGCGGGAACAGACCGCCAAAGATAAAGACGCCCTTCCAGCCGAAGGCTGGAATCAACAGCGCGGCGACCGCGCCGCCAAATGCCAGCCCGAGCGTGAAGCCGCAGAACATCAACGTGACCATCAAGGCACGGCTACGCGCGGGGCTGAACTCCGACGACAACGTGATCGCATTCGGCATCGCGCCGCCGAGCCCCGCACCCGTTGCGAACCTCAGCACGATGAGCCACATCGGCGAAGACGCATACGCACACGCCAGGCTGCCGATCCCAAACAACACGAGCGAAATCGCGATCACGCGCTTGCGGCCGATGCGATCAGCGAGCGGCCCGAACAGGAAGCTGCCGACCGTGAGACCGAACAGACCGGCGCCGAATATCGGGCCGAGCTGCGCCGGGCTGAGTGACCACGCTTGCTTGAGCAATGGCGCGACGTAGCCAACAGACGCAACGTCGAAGCCGTCGGCGGCAACGACCAGAAAGCAGAGGACTAGCGTGAGAATCTGTAGCGGCGACGTCTTCCTGTCGTCCATGACGCTGTTCGGCGTGATTGCTTGCGCGTGCATTTCCTGTCTCCGAAGGATGGGTTCGCTTCATGGCGAAACTATTTCCGTTTTGGTTTTCGAGAGGTCCGTTCAAGACCTCGGTGTCATTCAACTCATGGCGCTACGGCCATCGCGCAACAGGCCGCGGTGCCCTTCTCGAGCGCGTGTCCAACGGCGCGCCGTACCGCCGCATCGAATTCGCTGCCAAGCGCGCTGCCGCGCCAGGCAACGTGCTGGTCGGGCCGGATCAGAACGAAATCGGCCTTGTAGAGCTCCACGACCGCCGCTTCGCTGATCTGCAAGATCGCCAGTTGCGGTAGCGTGGACGCTGCGCGGTGCAGTGCTTCATGGTGCGTCGCGTCTATGCCTGCCGGTGCCGTGCACAACAAGGTGAAGCCGGTGCCGAACCGGTCGTATAACGAACGCCCGTCGGCGAGCCACGCATGCGGTGCGCGATGTCCGGCGCGCGCGCACGGTACGTAGAGGTTGGCGGTATCAGGCGAACTCGCGCCGGCTTCGGTTTCGATCAGCGGCGACGTTTCGTAACGCGTGCCGAGATGCACACCCGGAATAACGAATTCGGCGGTGGCATGAAACTTCAGATAGTCGCCGACAGCTTCGCGCGCGGCGTCGCCGCGAGGGCCGTCGTCGTATGCGCTTGCGGGCACCTGCAGATGGCCGATGCTGTCAGCGAAACCGCGCGCGAATGCGGTGTTTCTCAACGCTGCCGGCCGGCGCTCAGCTTCATAGCTCGCAGCGAGTTCCGCGCCCGCGAAGCCCTTGACCATTGCCTCGAGCTTCCACGCGAGATTGGCGGCATCGTCGATGCCGGTGTTGTAGCCAAGGCCGCCCGTCGGCGTGAAGAGATGCGCGGCGTCGCCGGCAAGAAACACACGGCCCACGGCAAACTTCTCAGCGACCAACGTAAAGCCGGCCGTCCACGTTGATGAGCTTTTCAACTCGAACGGAATATCCGCGCCGATCGCTTCGGCGATACGACGCCGGACGCTATCGTCGTCAGGCAATTCATCTTCGCGCATCTGCACGTTCATGATGAAGTGCCCCTTGCCATCGACCGCGATGATCAGCGCGCGTTGTCTCGCGCTAAAGGTCCAGTATTGCCACGCGGGCGCATGCGGGCTGATCTTGTAGATGTCCGGTGCAAAGAAATACACGGCGTCCATCTGGCCACCCATGAACTCCCGCTTCTCGCCGGATACGCCCTCGTAACGCACGCCAAGCGATTTGCGCACGAAGCTGCGCGGACCATCGCAACCGATCAGATAGCGCGCCGTTATCTTGCGCGTTGCGGCGTCACGTTCGGGTGTCGCGGCCAGTTCGACGCTTGCCGTCACTGAATTGTCGCCTTGCGAGAATTCGATCACGCGCGCATCGAAATGCACGCGGCACGCGGCGTTGTTACGCGCAGCTTCGAGCAGAACCGGCTCAACGTAGAGTTGCGAGCAGCGGTGTGGGGGCTCAGGCGTGGCCCAGGTGAAGGAATGCGCTTTCGCCCATTCGATCGCATCCCGGGAAGCCGGTTGATGAAGGCGTGCGAGTTCATGACCGGCGATCGACGTGAAGTACGCGATATCCGGCGAATAATCATGCGGCAGGCCCAACGCGCGGACCGTCGCCGATATGCCGATGCGACGAAAGTGCTCCATCGTGCGTGCGCTGTTGGCGTTCGCCGCCGGATGCCTGCTTGTGCCGGCTTTGGCATCGAACACTTCCGTGCTGATGCCTCGCTGCCCGAGTTCGGCCGCAAGAAACAATCCAACCGGGCCGCCGCCCACGATGATGACGTCGCAATCCACCACTTCTGTCTCCTGATTCTCTTTTATCAACCGTGGATGCAAAGTTAATCGCTGGAGCGGTATAAATCTATACAATGACTTTCATACCCATAATGAATCTGGTGCATACATGAAGTCACCCGACCTCAACTTCCTGTACGTCATTCAGGCGCTAGGCGAAGAGCGAAGCGTCTCCCGTGCGGCGGACCGCCTGGGCCTGACACAACCCGCCGTGAGTCATGCACTAGGGAAACTACGCACGCTGTTTCAGGACGATCTGTTCGTGCGGGCCGGCCCTGTGATGGCACCTACCCCAGTGGGCGAGCGTCTGATCGAAGGCGTTGCGCATGTGCTGGGCGTGGTCCAGCAGGAGATTTGGAGCGCCAAGGCATTCGACGCGGCCACCACCACGCGGACGTTTTCCGTCTGTCTGAGCGACATGGGGGTGATCGTGTTGTTGCCCCGGCTTCTGGCGGCGTTGCGTGAACACGCGCCGCTTGCGTCGCTCAAGCCGATCCAGTTGCCCTCGCTCGAATTGGCGAGCGCGCTGCAGGATGGCGCGCTCGATCTGGCCATCGGGTATCTCGGCAAGATGGGCGATAACCTGCATCAGCAGCCGCTTTTCCGCCGCTCGCTGGTCGGCATCATACGAGGGGGGCCGACGCGCAAAAAGGTCCGCATGACGCTCGCGGAGTTCATCGAGAAACAGCACGTGGTGGCCGGCACCCTCGCCCTCACCAACCAGTTGCTCGAGAAGGAAATGCGCCGGCGTGGCGCGCGCCTGAAGGTCGGCTTGGATGTGCCCTATTTGCTGGCCGTGCCGAGCCTCGTCGCGACATCCGATTTCATCGCGGCGGTTCCCGATGAACTCGCCGACCTTTTTGCGCGCCTGGCGGATGTCGACGTGTTTCCACTGCCAGTCGACTTACCCGATCTGACCGTTCAGCAGTTCTGGCACGCGCGTCATCACAATGACGCGGGGCATCGATGGTTTCGGGCGCTTGTCGCCACCACGTTGCGTCACGATGGCGGCCGAACGACCGTGCGGGGAAAGGGCTAGAATTCGCCGTCTGTGGCGATACGAGAGGAACAAAAATACGACTACTGACCTGGCATTCGTCACTCGGGGCCGCGAACATTCGGTTCTCAAAGTCGAGCAGGAGTGAATAAGTAGCATCCGGTGGGTCTGTACGGACTGCTCCCCGCAAGTAATCTCTCACCAATAAGCCCCGCCAATCGCAACGATTAACGATAAGCATTTCACGAGTGCACCTATGGCATGCGAATATCGACTCCAACAAAACGACAGGAAGGAATCGGGGAATGTCCATGCTGCAAAACCTTCGTACCGGCACCCGTGTCGCGAGCGGCTTTGCGCTCGTGCTGCTCGTGCTCGTAGCGCTGACCCTGGTCGGCATCGTACGTGTCAACATGATCAACGCGAGCCTGGCGACGATCAACGACGTGAACAGTGTCAAGGAAACCTATGCCATTGCATTCCGTGGCAGCGTGCACGACCGGGCGATCGCGGTGCGCGATGCGGTACTCGTGCCGCCTGCCCAGGTGGACGGCGTCGCAGATCGCATACATGCACTTGAATCGGACTATAGACAAGCCGCCGCGCCACTCGCCGCGATGGTGTCTGATCGCACCAAAGCATCCGACGAAGAGCGCACGATTCTCACAAAAATCGAAGTTGACGAGGCACGCACGACGCCGCTGATCGCCGACGTACTGGCGAAGCGCGAGGCTGGCGACCAGGCCGGCGCGCAGCAGGTCGTGCTCGATTCCGCTGCTCCGGCATTCGTCGATTGGCTCAATGACGTCAACCGCTTCATCGATCTCGAAGAGAAGCTGAATCAGATCCAGGCGCAAGCGGCACGCAACGTCGGCCGCACCTTCGAGTTGCTGATGATTGCGCTCACCGCTGCAGCGATAGCGCTCGGATCAGTCATCGCCTGGCTCATCACCCGTTACATCACAAAGGCGCTCGGCGGTGAACCCAATGATGTGCGCCGGCTTGCCGATGCGATCCGGGATGGCTCGCTTGTCCACGAGGTGGACGTGCGACCCGGTGACACCGACAGCATCCTCGCGGCGATGGACCGCATGCGAAACTCGCTGCGCGAAGTCGTCGAAGGTGTGCGCACGCATGCCGATGGCGTGCTCAGCGCGAGCCTGCAGATCTCCAACGGTAACGCGGATCTGTCGACCCGCACCGAATCGCAGTCAGCGTCGATCGAGGAGACATCTGCCTCGATGCAGCAATTGACGGACACCGTGCGGCAGAACACCTCCAGCGCGAAGCAGGCAAGCGGTCTCGCCACGACGGCCGAGAACGTCGCCGCGCGCGGTAGCGACAGCATGACCGACGTCGTCGAGACGATGGACGGCATCTCGGCCGCCTCGGCACGGATCGGCGACATCATCTCCGTCATTGAAGGCATCGCGTTCCAGACCAACATCCTCGCGCTCAACGCGGCCGTCGAGGCGGCGCGGGCCGGCACGCAAGGACGCGGTTTCGCGGTAGTCGCGACCGAAGTGCGCTCCCTCGCCCAACGCGCGGCCACGGCGGCGAAGGAGATCAAGGAACTGATCGAAAATTCAGTGCGACGCGTCCATGAGGGCTCAGAGAAGGTTCGGGAAGCCGGCGCGACGATGGACGAAATCCTGCGCGCAGTACGCCAGGTCAACCAGATCATGGGCGAGATCGCAGAGGCTTCCGATGTGCAAAACGACGGCATCGAGCAGGTCGGGCGCGCCATTGCGCACATCGACGACACAACGCTTCAGAACGCCACGCTGGTCGAGCAGGCCGCGGCAGCGGCATATACGCTGAAGGAGCAGGCACACGCGCTTCACGGCGCAGTCGCGGTGTTCCGCGTCGGCGACGCCGCAAATGGCGCAATCCACGAGGCGGCCTGAACCTATCGGATCAATACGGATATTAAATTTCACAACTTCGGTGGTTCCAGCCATAGTGCTACCCCAAAGCTCGACCGCAATAAGCCAGCGGCAAACAACACTCGCGTAACTGGAACCGGTATGAATCGTGAACAGCAGTCCCTTCGCCAATCCGAATACGACATGTCGGACCCAACCGGCCACACACCTGAAATTCTGGCGTCGCTTCTCGGGAAGGCAGACGTAGCAATTCACGGTGACCGTGGTTGGGACATTCAGGTTCTCGATCGGGAAGTCTACAAGCGCGTATTTTCGAGTTGGTCCCTTGGCCTCGGCGAGTCGTACATGGATGGTCAGTGGGATTGCGACCAACTCGACGAATTGTTCACGAAGCTGCTCCGGACCGATATCGATTCGGCGGCGGTCGGCATCTCGAAGATTCGACTCGTCTTCGAGCATCTCCGCCATCGCTTTTTTAACCTGCAATCGAAAGACCGCGCATTCCAGGTAGGCGAGCGCCACTACGACGCAGGAAACGATGTATTCGAGGCAATGCTGGACAGTCGCATGATCTATTCATGTGGCTACTGGGAAACCGCGAAAGATCTGGAGCAGGCGCAGTTTGACAAACTCGATATGATTTGTCGCAAGCTGAACCTCCGCGCTGGAGAAACGCTGCTCGATATAGGCTGCGGCTGGGGCGGACTCGCCAGGTTCGCCGCTGAACGATATGGCGTGAAAGTGACTGGCGTCACGGTCTCGAAAGAGCAACTGGCGTTGGCCCAGGAGCGCTGTAAAGGATTGCCGGTCAACGTGATCCTTCAGGACTATCGCGATCTGCAAGGGCGCTTTGATAAGATCGTCTCCGTTGGCATGTTCGAGCATGTAGGGCCGAAGAACTATACGACCTACTTTGATACCGTCAAGCGCCTGTTGGCCCCCGAAGGTCTGTTCCTCCTGCACTCAATTGGACTAGCCGAGACCAGCCAGGGAACGGACCCCTGGCTCGATAAGTACATTTTCCCGAATGGGAAGCTCCCCTCTGCCAGGCAGATCTCCGACGCGGTTGAAGGCCGTTTCATCATCGAAGACTGGCATAACTTTGGCCAGGACTATGACCGTACGCTGATGGCATGGTGGAGTCGCTTCGACCAGGCGTGGCCGCGTCTCCAGTCGCGTTATAACAAGCGCTTTTACCTTATGTGGAAATATTATCTCCTTTGCTGCGCGGGCTTTTTTCGGTCGCGGCAAGGGCAACTCTGGCAAGTCGTGCTGACCCATGTTGAACGTGGGGAAACCTATCGGTCGGTCAGGTAACCGCCTCATATCCAAGCTGAAAACCTGCTGATCGCAATCGCTGGGGAAAGAGCACGGTCGTGACGTGGCAAGAGGCAGCCCAGACCGGGTTCACTCCGTAGTGAATCTGGCAACGCATGCGGGGATAAGCCTCCTCCACTTCGCACTTCCGCAAGCTACAGCGGTCGTGTTCAGCAGCACTCAAACCCCAGCCGGCGATTCCACCTCGACAGCCTCCCCGGCACGCCCCTCAGCCGCGAACATATCGACCAGTTCACGTGCGAAGAACGGCAGCGCCTCGAGATCGCGGACACACACGTGCAGCCGGCGCAACGCCCAGCTATCGGTCAAGGCAATCGCCGTGATCCGCATCGTCGGCACGAGCCTGCGCGCGACCGATTCCGGAATGACGCCGATGCCGACCGTCGCCTCGATCATCCGGCACACCGCATCGAAATTGCCCATCTCGGCGCGAAAGCGAAACTGGCGGCCGGCGGCACTCGCCGCCCGCAACAGAAACCCGTGAATCGCGCTCCATTCCGACAGGCCAACGTAATCAAAAGCGAGTGTTTCGACGAATGAGACCGCCTCGCGTCCATCAAGCACATGCCCGCTCGGCACGATCAGCACGAGACGGTCGTCACGGCATGGCAGATAGTGCAGGTTTTCCGCAGGCGGACAACCCGCGACGATGCCGACGTCGGCGGAACCTTCGGACACCGCCTTCGCGATTGCCTGGCTGCCGCATTCGCGCAGTTCGAGATCGACGTCGGGATGAGAGGCGAGAAACCGGCTCAGGATGTTCGGCATCACCTCCATCATGGCCGTGGTATTGCCGAGCACGCGCAGCCGCCCTTTGACGCCCCGCGCGAACTCCTGCATGTCGCCATGCAACTGTTCAACCTGCGCCATCAGGATGCGCGCGTGTCGCATCAACTCTTCGCCGGATCGCGTGAGCGTCACGCCCTGATTGGTGCGGTACAGCAATCGGGTGCGGAAATAGTCTTCGAGGTTCTTGATCCGCATGCTGGCCGCCGGCACCGAGAGATGCGTTTTCTCGGCCGCCCGCGTCAAGCTCAACGAATCGCCCACGTTCACTATCAACTGCACATCGGTCAGATCAAAGTGCGTCGCCATAACGTTGCTTGTCTCCTCAGCGGCAAACCGGGGCACAGGGATCACGATTTTCGCGTGACCTATATTACCCCGTCCTGCGAGCCGTTTCATGGAGACCACCGCCGTCATGCATTCAATCGAGTCCGAGGTCCTTGCGCACATTCGGCAAGAATTCCATCATCGCGACCTGAAACAGGAACTGGGCGCCCTGGATCATGATGAAGTTCATGCCGGCATCGTGCAGACGTTTGACGCGCTGGCGCATCTCTTCCAGGGTGTACGCGTAACTGGTATTCGCACCTACCATGATGCCGCGCTCGTGTGCTTTCTTCACGCCGCGATCCACCAGTTTCCACAGGTCCGGGCTATTGAAATCCGGCTTCTTTGCATTGCCGCCGAGTACTTTCGAAAGATCGGTCATCGCAAAGAAGAACATTTTCAGGTCGGGGTGATCGAGTACCTTGTCGAAATCGTCGATACCGCCCTGGCTCTCCACGTGGGGAATGATATAGGTGGCCTGCGCCATTTCATCGGTGCGCTGCTCCCATTCCCGGTTGTTGAACGGATGAATCCATAGCGCCCGGCGGTGCCAGTCGCGCGCGATTTCCAGCGCCTCGTCGATCTCCTGCAGGCCCGAATGCGAGATCAGCACGTATTCCGCACCCAGACCCTGCAAGCGCGACAGATCGACGCCAATCCGCGCATCGTAGCCATGCCACGGATTGGTCTGCATACGCACCACCGGCGTGATGCCGGCCGCCTCGCAGGTGCGGATCATGTTCTGCACGTCATGGAAATCCATGCCGGTAAACATCATGTCGATCATGATCCAGTCGAAGCCGAGATGCGCGCACAGCTCCGCCGTTTCGGGGTCGTTTGCCCACACGCCGAGCGCGGTGCGGCCCGACTTCATCGTGTCCATCAGCATGTTCTTCGGTTTCATTACCCTGCTCCTCCAGACGACGCCCAGCAACGGGCAGATTCCGCAGACGGCTGTCTGCTTCAATTCGGCGTAACGGGTTGCATCGAGCGCGGTGAATTCCAGCTGCGAAAGCAGGTCTTGAGAATCGCCATGAAGACGATGCCAACCGCCATTTGCAACAGCGAATAGCTCGCGAGCCGCGAGAAATCGCCGACATTCCACGCTTCGAAAGCGAGTACGGAAAACGTGCGGTCAGCCGCTGTGTAAAGAATCACGACCATCGACAATTCCGTCATGAAGAAGCTGAAGAGCAGCAGCCAGGCGGCCACGATGCTCGCGCGAATCAGCGGCAACGTAATGTGCGTGAACGTGCGCAAGGCTCCATAGCCACACACGCGCGCGCTTTCCTCGAGTTCGGGATGCACCTGGATCAGGCTCGCCGACACGGAGCGCACCGCATAAGCCGTAAAGCGGCCGACGAACGCAAAGACGATGATCAGTGTCGTGCCGTACACGGGAATCGGCGCGTTGATCCAGAACAGCAGCATGCCCACGCCGAACGCGATGCCCGGCATTGAAATCGGCAACAGGATCACGTATTCGAGTACGCCCTTGCCCGGCAGCCGGGTGCGTACGACGATCCACGCGATCACGATGCCCGCGAGGGTCGCCACACTCGCCGAGATCACGGAGATCACGACGCTGTTTTGCAGCGTGAACCACACGTCGTCCGATTGCAGATAGCCGATGGCGGTGGCGAGCGAATACGAGCCGGACCAGGTGTAGCGGGACAATGCCGCGGCAACGAGGATCGCGATCGGCGCGATGATGGTCGACACGACATAAAGCGTCGCGAGTATGACGGTCGCCCAGCGCCACCCGCCGAGTTCGACGAGCCGTGGCCGGAACCCTTTGCCGCTGATGGTGGTGTAGACGCGCTTGCCGATCAGCACGCGTTGCAGCCAGATGGTCAGGGTCGACAGTCCGAGCAGATAGATCGACAGCACGGCCATCACGCCGTAGTTCGGCGGCACTTCCTGCGAGCCGATCCAGATGCGCGAAGTGAGCATGAGAATCTGCCGCGACCAGCCGAGCACGACGGGCGTGCCGAACAGGCCGATCGCGATCGTGAACGACAGCACCGCGCCGGAGAGAATCGCCGGTGCCAGCAGCGGCACCGTGATGCGCCGCATGGTTTGCAACGGGGTGAGGCCGCACACCTGGGCCGCCTCTTCGAGGCTTGGGTCCATGCTGCGCAGCGCGGCCGCGACGATCATCATCACGTACGGCGCCAGATAAAGACCGATGACGATCAGCATCCCCCATCGGCTATAGACGTCCAGCACACCTGGTATGCCGACGGCCGCAAGCATGCGGTTCATGATGCCGCTCCTCGGCGCCGCGAGCAGCGCCCAGGCGACGGCGCCCACAAACGGCGGAATGAAAATCGGCAACTGACTGATCCATTGCAGCACGCCGCGCATCCAGGTATCGGTGCGCTCGAATATCCATGCGAACGACACCCCGAGCAGCGTGGCAAGCAGCGCGGCGCCGCCCGACACGGCCAGTGTGTTGACTAACGCCTCCCAGTAAATCCGCTTGCTCAGTACCTCGGCGAAGTAGCGGCCCGTGAGCGACGCACCCGGCGTGTCCGCGTCGAACACCGCGCGATAAAGCACCGCGAATAGCGGTGCAATCACGAGAATGACGACCGCGCTGCAGATCAGCACGACCGCCAGAGCCGCCGGTAACCGCTGCATCAGCCGATGGCGCTGCATCGCGTGACGCTCCGCAAAAGGCAGATCGGACAATCTCACGCTCCTATCACGCGTATGTCGGTGGGGTTCACTTCGAGACTGACCGCATCGCCTGGCAGGCGTGGCCCCGCATCGAGTTGCACCACGCTCATCTGGCCGAACGCGGTGTCGATCCGATACTCGGTACGATTGCCGACGAAGCTTGCCTCGGCGATGCGTCCCGCGATTGCACCGGGCGTACTGGCTTCTCGCACGCGCCACTTTTCAGGGCGAATGCATAGCAGTTCGCCCGGCTTGGGCGCTTGAGTGGTTGCGGCCGCGGGTAACGCCAGTCCGCCGGGCAGCGCGAATACCGGGCCGTTTGCCGCCATCTGCCATTCGTAGTTCGCGATGATGTTGGCCCGGCCGAGAAACTCGGCGGCATGACGGCTCGCGGGATGATCGTAGAGATCCTTCGGCGCGCCCTTCTGGATCACCGTGCCGTTGTGATACAGGTAGACGGTATCCGCAATCGACATGGCCTCCTCCTGGTCGTGCGTCACGAACAGGATGGTGCGGCCGAGGCGCCGCTGCAATGCACGGATTTCGATGCGCATCTCGACTCGCAGTTTGGCGTCGAGATTGCTGAGCGGCTCGTCCATCAGAATCACGGGTGCTTCGGCCACGATCGCACGAGCAAGCGCGACGCGTTGCTGCTGACCGCCCGACAATTGCGTCGCGCTGCGCGAGGCGAACGCATCGAGGCCGACCAGTTGCAGCGTCGCCATCACGGCGTCGCGTGCCTTCTCTCCACCGATACCGGCCGCGCGCAACGGCAGCCGGACGTTTTCGAACACGGTCATATGCGGCCAGATCGCGTACGACTGAAACACCATCGCCATATGGCGGCGCTCGGGCGCGATCCATAACGCGGGCGAATCCTGATACACGGTTCTGCCCGCGACTACGATTTCGCCGCCCGACGGCCGTTCGAGTCCGGCGATGCAGCGCAGGGTCGTCGTCTTCCCGCAGCCGCTTGCGCCGAGCAGCACGGATATCTGCGCATCGGCGAAAGTCTCGCTGACCGACTTGAGTACTTGCTGCGCACCGAATGACTTCTGCAAGCCGCGAATCACGATCGACATGGTGGGCCTCAACGGATTCCTGTGGCGTGTTGCCATATTTCGATCAGCTGGGTCTGCTGCCTGAGCGCCGCGTCGATGTCGAGCGGCAGCACCTTGACCGTCGAGAGCTTAGGCATCCCTTGTGGCGGCGCAGAGCCATTACGCAATGCGTACTCGTTCGCTTTCACGATGATCGCCTGCGCGTCGCTCATCATGAAATCGACGAACAGCTTCGCGGCAGCCGGATGAGGCGCGCCCGCGAGCACCGCGACCGAAAACGGCGTCGAGACGGTGCCGGACTTCGGCACGATGAATTCGAGCGGCGCGCCCTTCGCCACCGCGCCGCTGTAGTGGTTGTTGACCACATAGAACATCAGCGGCTTTTCACCGGACAGCATTTTCGCAAGTCCCGCCGGCGTAGTGGGCGTCAGTTCCGCGCCTGACTTGATGAGCCCTTGATAGATCGCCACCGTTTGCTGTTCGCCGAAGTTCTGGTACAGCGTGGCGAGCAGCGAGAATGCCGCCGACGATGTACGTGGGTCATAAAACGTAATCTGGTTTTGCCATTCCTTCTTTGGGTTCGCAAAGTCCATCCAGTCTGTCGGCGGTTGCATGCCATTCAAATAGGCCTTGTTTGCGCCCACGCCGAGAATCAGCGTCTTCACGCGCTGGTAATCCTTGCCGGCCGGCGCGGCATCGGCGGGAAAATTCTTCAGTTCCGGCGAATGGTAGGGATCGAGCAGTTTCTCGTTCTGCATCCGCGTGAAGACGTCCTCCAGCGAAAAGAACGCATCGGCGGCCTGTTTGCCCGCGTTGCGCTCGGCGATATGGCGGTTGTAGATCTGCCAGCAGCCGGCCACATAGGAGCTGACCTTGATCTCCGGATAGCGCTTTTTGAAGGCGTCGAGATAAACCGGGGTCTGCGGCGGATCGCAGCCATAGACAACGAGGCTTCCCTCTTTCTTCGCCGCCGCGATCAGCGCCGGATCGCTTGCAAATGCATCGGCCGACACCAGAGGCAGGATAAAGATCAACGCCACGAGCACGCTTAACCACGTTCGCATCCGCACTAGAAGCATGGCTGTCTCCGAATCGTCTTATGTCATCCGCTCAGGCGCGCGCCGGAATTCGTTGCGCCCGCATGTTTGCGTCAGCATGGCCGATAACCGCGGCATCCGGAATTTCGATCTGCTGAACGTCGATTTAACGGCGGACAAAGATTCGGGTTAGTGCGTAGATAGGCGATGTTCCGCACAAAACATCTTGCTTGTGCCAGTGGCCGGTCTATAACGTGAATCCATTCGCCTTCGAATTCACAGACCGCTTTCGACACACGATGGAGCTCAAAGATGGCACATGCATCCGCCGGTCACCCTACTCTCTCGCAAACGTTCGCTGCTTTCGCGCATACGCTCGATCCGGCGACGGTGCCTCGCCACGTGCGCACGCGTGCCAAACATCTGATCCTGGACGCGGTGGGCATTGCGTTCGCGTCGCACCGTAACGAATTCGCCGACGTCATGCTGCGCGGCGTAAAGGCGCTTCGTGAACAGGGTGCGGCGCCGGTCATCGGTTGCAGAGATACGCAGACAGTGCGCAATGCCGTGCTGCTCAACGCCGCCTTGATGCACGGGCTCGATTACGACGACACCCATATGAAAGGCATCGTGCACGCCACGGCGTTCTGCGCGCCGGCGGCGCTGTGCGTCGCGAATGAAGTGGGCGCGAGCGGGCGGGATGCGCTCACCGCGTATCTGGTCGGCATGGAGGTCGCCACCCGCCTTGGCGCGGCCGCCAAAGGCGGTTTTCATCACGCCGGCTATCATCCGACGGGCGTGCTCTCGCACTTTTCGGCGGCGTTGATCGCGGGCCGGCTGTATGGGCTCGACGTCGACCAGTTGGCCGCGGCGCAAGGCATCGCTGCGAGCACGGCCTCCGGCGTGCAGGTATTCCTTGAAGAAGGCACATGGTCCAAGCGCCTGCATCCAGGCTGGGGCGGGGTCGGCGGCATCACCGCGGCGCGGCTCGCCCAGGCGGGTTTTGTTGCGCCGTCGCGCCCGTACGAAGGGCGTTATGGCCTGTTTGATTCGCACCTGCAGCACCATGCGGGCGAGGTGGATTACGAGGTGGCGCGCGCGAAGCTCGGCGAAGTCTGGGAAACGGAACAGATGGCGATCAAGCCGTATCCGGTTTGCCACTTTCTCCATTCCATCGCCGAAGCCGGCGCCGACCTCGCGCGCGAAGCGCAAATCGATTTGAGCCGGATCAGCCGCATTCGCGCGTTACTTCCCGAGCCGGTCATGCCGATCGTGACCGAGCCGCTCGCCGCGAAACGGCGGCCCGCCACCAATTACGAAGCGAAGTTCAGCGCGCAATATGTGGCGGCGGCCTCGCTCGTGCGTGGGCGTTTCGGCCTCGCCGAACTGGAACCCGATGCGCTCGCCGACGAACGCATTCTGTCGCTCTCGGCGCGAGTCGAATGTATTGCCGACCCGGACAGCGCGTTTCCGGCCTACTACTCGGGCGGCCTGATCGTGGATACCGACGATGGCCGCCAGCATCAGCGCTATTACCGTATCAACAAAGGCGCCGGGGAGCGCGCTCTGTCCAATGAAGCGATCGTCGCGAAGTATAGGGAGAACGCGTGCTGGAGCCTCAGCCACGCGCGTGCCGAACAGGTCCGCGAAGCCGTGCTCGCACTCGATGAGTTGCGAACCAGCGAACTGTGGGCCGTACTTCGCGCAAGCTGAGCCGCGCCGCGCCAAACAGGAACGACGGCCGGACCTCGGCGTGGCTTGCCGCGTTGCTAGGCCCGGTTGGATATCTTCTTGCAATATTTGGCTACCGCGCGGCCAATCGACATCTCGTTGCCCTTTACCCGCTGGGTCGGCGCACCGACAACGATTGCATAAGCCTCGCCATTGATCCACACGTAGTGGCCGATCGAGGCGATTTCCGACTGGTATCCGCCAATCGACACGAACCAGCCGCGCTCCTTGCCCTGTTCGATCAGGCGCTTGTAGCGCGGCTTGCTGGTCACGGTGTTCGGCGCGTATTGCTCGAATTCCAGTTTGTCGATCAACGCGTCGCGCGCGCTCTCGTCCATTGCGCCGAGCAACGCTTGCCCTGCTGCACCGATATGCAGCGGCCGTTTTTCGCCGACAGTGGCCGCATAACGCAGCGTCTGCCCGGATTGCACGACTTCGAGGTAATGCGACTGATGGCCCGTGCGGGTGGCCAGAAACACGGTCTCCCCAGTTTCGTTGCACAACTCCTGAAGCACGGGCCGCACATGCGAAAGCAGCGGATCGTTGTCGACGATGATGCGTGCCTCGTCAAAGATACGGCGCGTGGGGTAATAGTCCGAGGATTCGTGCACGCGATACAGATAGCCGTTCGATTCGAGCGTTTTCAGCAACGCGAGGCAGCTCGACTTCGGCAGCGCCAGCCGCTTGCTGATGAGCGCGAGCGGAACCGCCTGCCTGAGCTCCGCGAACAACTGGAAAATTTCGACTACACGCCGTGCGCTTTTGACATCCGTCTCGTTGGCTACCGTCATGGCGACCCCGAATAAGCCATAGCAGAATTTAAGGAAAACCCGAATTCGAGTTGATCCAGGCCGAACACGCGCTTGCACAGTGTCGGGCCATCATCTATTCTTGGTTCAAGGATAAGAATATTCGTTCACATATGTGAACGCAAGCAATTTCTCGAAACACATGATCGTCGTGATTAAACAGGACACCGTACAGGTCCTCTGAAAACGCTCGCCACCTTTTGCGAGCAGGAGACACGCATGACATCGAGCATCGTCGTCAAGCCGCTGGCCGGTTCACTGGGTGCCGAAATATTCGGCGTCAATCTGTCCACCGAACTGGATCCCGCTACGGTTGCGCAGATCAGACGTGCCTATCATGAGCACCTTGTGATCTTCTTCCGTGATCAGGATGCGTCCGATAACGACCTCGCCCGTTTCGCGCGCTATTTCGGCGAACTGGCGATACTGCCGCCGCATCGCCAGCATCCGGGATCGCTGCCCGAGTTGCTGATCATCGACAAGAAGCCGGAAGACTCGCTCGTGTTCGGCTGGGAATGGCATTCGGATACCACGCATCTGGAGATTCCGCCGCTCGGCTCGGTACTCGCCGCGCGCCTGTTACCTGCGGTGGGTGGCGACACCATGTTCGCCAATCAGTACATGGCCTATGACACCTTGTCCGACGGCATGAAAGCGATGCTGAAGGATGTACGCGCCGTTCATTCGAACGGCCACATCCTCGCCTCGCTCGAAGCCGACGACGTGCTTGCACCGGGTCAGGGCTACAACAGCCATACAACGCTATCGGCGGTGCACCCAGTGATCAGAACGCATCCCGACACCGGTAAAAAAGCGCTATTCGTCAACTCGCTTCATACCGAGCGCTTCGATAACATGACCGTTGCCGAAAGCACCCCGCTGCTGCGGTTTCTGTTCGAACACGCCACGCGCCCTGAATTTACCTGCCGGTTCCGCTGGTATCCGGGTTCGATTGCGTTCTGGGACAACCGCTGCTGCCAGCATCTCGCACTCGACGACTATCCGGGCCAGCGGCGCCTGATGCATCGCGTGCAGATACGAGGCACGCGGCCCGAGTGAGTGACTGGGAAGGATAACGACGAGAACGAGACGGGCAACACTGGAGGAGACATCATGTCGATCGCAGAGGCCACCATCGAAAGGATGCCCGTGGGTGCGGCGCACCGCCGGATGTTCTGGCTGCTAGGCGCGGGCATGCTGATCGATGCATTCGAACTCTTCATGCAGTCGGGCGTGGTCGCCTCGATGGTGCACACGCATTTCACCGACACGGGCGGCGTCGCACAGTTTATCTTCGCCACGTTTCTCGGTCTTGCGATCGGCTCGGTAGTGAGCGGGACGCTTGCCGACCGCTATGGGCGTAAATCGCTCTATCAGTTCAACCTGCTGCTATTCAGCTTCGCGACGCTGGCGACGGCGGCCGTGCCCTCGTTTCCGCTCGTCGTTGTGTTGCGTTTCATCGCCGGCATCGGGCTCGGCGGCGAACTGGTGGTCGGCTACGCGATCATGGCGGAAATGACGCCTGCGTATTGCCGCGGACGCTGGGGCGTCACGCTCGGCTTGCTGGTCAATTGCGCGCAACCGCTGTCGGCCTTCGTTGGCGCATGGTTTCTGCCAATGGTCGGCTGGCGCGCGATGTTCATTGTCGGCGCTGTGCCGGCGTTGATCGTCTGGTATCTGCGGCGCGCGTTGCCCGAGTCGCCACGCTGGCTTGAACGCCAGGGCCGCACCACCGAAATGCATGCCGTGCTCGACGCGCTATGGCTCGAGAATACCGGCGAGCCGCAAGCGCCCCGCGTGACGCAGACCACCTTCGCACCCGAGCGCAAGGAACTGCCGTGGACGGCATTGTTCAGCCGTCACGGGCTTGGCCGCACGCTTTTCTGTTTCGCGATTGTGTCGCTGATTCTTGCGAGCCAGTATGGCTTCATTGGTTGGGTGCCGACACTGCTGTTGCATCGCGGGCAATCGATCGTGCACTCGCTCTCGTACTCCGCGATCATGGCGATGGGCGCGCCGATCGGCATGCTGATTCCCATTTTTCTGGTCGACCGGCTCGGGCGCCGTACCGTGGTGGCCAGCGCGTCGTTTCTCGCCGCGGCGGTCGGCATCGGCTATGCGTTCGCACTCGACGCACCCGCCTGGATACTCGTCACAACCGGCTTTCTCGAAGTGCTCTTCGTGCAGATCACCGCGAACACAGTACTCGCCGTCTACCTGCCGGAACTCTTTCCAACCGATGTGCGCGGCACGGGGTTTGGGGCGTCGACGGCGGTCGGTCGCGTGTCGGCCGCGATCATGCCGTACTTCGTGCTGTTCGTGCTGAACGGGTTCGGCTCGTTCGCCGTGTTCGTGATGCTGGCGAGCGTGCTGCTGCTGTTATGCCTGCTCGTACTCGCGGTAGGTCCGGAAACGCGCCGCAAAACGCTTGAGGATGTCGAACGGGAAATTCTCGCCGACGCCGAGTTGAGCGCCGATCACAAACATGCGAAGTCGCCGGCATCGTGACGATGAGACGCCGCGCTTCGAACGCGGTGCGCTACAAAACCGGCCGCTATCGCACGTAGGCGAAGCGGCGGAATAACTCGGCGTCCTCGCTGCGATGCGTGGTGACGCGCGCATGACTCATAGTGGGATCGAGTAACGTGATGCCGGGCCATTCGCCTTGCGTGGACAGTTCATGAATCAGGTCGACCATGGTCTGACACACGGCGGACGTGGCTGAACTCATCGGTGTCGCGCTGGACCAGCAGACGCTCGCCGGCCGCTTGAACTCCGGACTAACAATTCTGCGCACCTTCGGGCGTCTCGACACTTCACGCTGCGCCAATGCCGATACCGGCAGAATCGTGCAGGCCGCACCGGCTTGCGCAATGGAGATCAGCGTAGGAAGCGAATCGATATCGGCGACGATGTTGAGCTCCACGTTTTCGCGCGCGAAAACGCGTTCGAGCAACAGGCGCAAACCATTCGACACACCGGGCGCGACGAGCTTCACGCCGCCCAGTTGCGCCAGCGTGCAGGTCTGGGCGAATTCGCTGACCGTGCCACCGGGCTCACCGAACACGTAGAGCTGTTCCTCGAGCACAGGCAGTGCCGTGACGCCCAGGGTATCGCAGTCGCGAAACAGAATCGCCAGATCAATGCGCTCATTAGCCAGCAGTTCGCTGATAAAGCCGCTCATGCTTTCGAAGAACTGCAGACGAATGCGAGGAAAACGCTCCTGGATACGGGTAAAAAGCGGCATGGCGAGAATCGATGCCATGGTGGTCGGCAATCCCACTGCAACAGTTCCGCTCTCGGTGATCCCGCCTTCCCTGACCTCCTGCTTAAGCTCTTCCATTTGCCGTAATACCAGACGGCTATGACGATACAACGACTGGCCCGCTGCGGTGGGCACCACGCCTTGCCGGCTTCTGATCAATAGCCGCGTGTCGAGCTCGTCTTCGAGGCGGCTCATCTGCTGGCTCAACGACGGCTGCGCCACGTAGAGCTTTTCAGCTGCCTTGCCCATGCTGCCGCAGTCGACGATTGAAACGAAGTATCTGAGTTGACGCGTATCCATGATTCGCCATCCTGAGTTTAACGGTCAGAGGTTATGCCTATGATGACCTCATTCAATTGGTATTTCCACGCAAACGACAGTTCTTCTACAGTCGTTCAATTGACACGGCTCCCAGGCGTCGACGCATTCACGCCCACCCAGCAATGAACACGAAGCTTCTCGACATGGAACGCATCAAAAACGGCATAGCTGATATGCCGGCCATCCAATTGATGCTGCGTGGCGGCCGAAACAACAATGAACGCGACAACCGTCATTGCATCCACTTCGATACGCAACCCATGAAGCCAGCAAAAACCACTACCTCGTCTCACGCGCTGCTCTCGGTGCTCACCGCTAACGGGATCGATCGCGTCTTTCTCGTTCCCGGTGAAAGCTATCTGGGCATTCTCGATGCTTTGGCGGACTTTCCGGAAATCGACGTCGTCACCTGCCGCCATGAAGCCGGGGCCGGCTTCATGGCGTGTGCGGACGGACGACTGACGCACCGCCCCGGTGTCGTTCTGGTCAGTCGCGGACCGGGCGCGACGAACGCTTCGATTGCGCTCCACACCGCGCAACAGGACGCCATTCCCTTACTGCTGATCGTCGGGCAGATCCCTAAAGCGGATTTGCGCAAAGAAGCGTTCCAGGAAATCGACTATCAGCAGATGTACGGTTCAATCGCCAAGTGGGTCGTGGAAGTCACCGAACCGGAACAGCTCGCGGCCGCCGCGTTCAAAGCGCTGCGCATCGCAACGGCCGGCACACCCGGCGCGGTCGTGCTGGTCGTGCCGGAAGACATCCAGCAGCAGGAAGTCGAGTTGACCGCATGGCGGGCCGAGCCGGGCGCGTCGACGGTTCCGACCGGCGCGACGCTTGAGCGCATCGCCCGGCTGCTCGAACAGGCAGAGCGCCCGCTGATCATTGCGGGCGGAGGATTCGACGCGCCGCGCGGACGCGAAACACTCCTGAGGCTCGCGCAAACGTACGACGTTCCCGTCGCGGTATCGTTCCGGCGTCAGGACATCTTCCCCAACCAGCATCCCCTGTATGCGGGCGATCTGGGGCTCGCCAATCCACCGGAACAGATCGAAGCCTTCGAATCGAGCGACCTGGTTGTCGGACTAGGCACGCGGCTCGGCGACATCACGACGCAAGGCTATCGTTTCCCACGACCACCGCGCGCTGCGCAAACCTTCGTGCATGGTCACGCGGATGGCCACGCCATCGGTCTGCATGTCGCACCGGATATCGGCATCGTGTGCGATCCGGTTGCGCTTGCCGACGCCCTCATCCATGCGCGCCTGCCTCAGCCGCTTTCGCGCGCGCGGCAATGGCACGCGCGCTTGCGCGAGGTTGCGGCGCGCCTCGCCCAATGGCCGGAGCAGCGCGCCGGCGACGGTGTGTCATTCGTGAATGTGGTGCGTTCGCTGGCACAACATGCACCCGAGGACGCCGTCATCTGCGTCGATGCGGGCACGTTCGCCGCGCCCGTGTACCGGCATTTCCCGTTCAGATTTCCGCAGCGCCTGATGGCGCCCTTGTCCGGCGCGATGGGCTACGGCACGCCGGCCGCCGTGGCCACGCAACTGCGTCTGCCGGCGCAGAAAACGATCTGCCTCGTCGGCGACGGCGGCTTCACGATGACCGGCAACGAAATGATCGCGGCCGTGACACGGCAACTGCCGATCCTCTTCATCGTCTCGAACAATAACTGCTACGGCTCGATCCGCATTCACCAGGAACGGTCGTATCCGGGGCGGCATGTCGGCACGTCGCTCACCAATCCGGACTTCGTCAAGATCGCCGGCGCTTTCGGTATCGAAGCAGAACTCGTCACGGCGCCCGAACAGGTCGACGCTGCGATTCAACGCGGCCTTGCGGCACAGCAGCCCTATTTCATCGAAATCAGATCGAGCATCGAAGCCGTTCTACCCACTATGACCGCGCCGTCCATGGCGCACACCGGAGACTGACGGCGGCCGTTACCGGTCGTCAGCAGCCAGGAGACATCATGAAGAAAACCGCCCACCTTCGCGCGTTGATCGAAGCACCGCAAATCCTGGCCCTGCATGGGGTGTACGACGGATTCAGTGCGCGTCTCGTCGAGCATTGCGGATTCACGTCCGCTTTCATCACCGGCAGCGGGATCAGCGAATCGCGTCTCGGTCAGCCTGACGTCGGGCTGATGGGTCTCGAGGAGAACGTCGCTGCCGCGCGGTCGCTCTCGGCATGCACCAATCTCGCCCTGCTCGCCGATGGCGACACGGGCTACGGCAATGCCGTGAACGTCTATCACACGGTGAAGGCTTTCGAACAGGCGGGCGTGGCCGGCCTCATGCTCGAAGATCAGGTCTGGCCCAAACGCTGTGGCCATATGAAAGGCAAGGAAGTGATACCGCGCGAGGAAATGGTGGAGAAGATCCACGCCGCGGTCGCCGCGCGCGTGGATCCCGACTTCATCATCAAGTCGCGTACGGATGCGCTCGCCACGGACGGCATGGATGAAGTGATCCGGCGGCTCAACGCTTATGCGGAGGCCGGCGCGGACCTGCTGTTCTGCGATGCATTAGTGACCGAGGAACAGATTTCGACCGTGGTCCGGAATGTCTCCAGGCCGCTGTGCGTCAACATGGGATTCGGTATCCGCCGACGCGCGACCACCCCGTTATTGTCCGCGCCGCATTTGCAGGATTTGGGCGTGGCGGTCGTCATTTTTCCAAGAATGCTCACGGCTTGCGCACTGATGGGCATGAAACAAGGCATTCAGTTGCTGCAGCAGTCTTTCACGAGCGGCGAAGTAGTCGATCGTCCGGACGCGCTGGTGTCGTTCGAGGAGCTCAACGAGATCATGGGCATCGAGCAAGTACAGGAACTGGAAGCACGCTTTCTCACGCCGGCGCAGAAGGCGGCGAAATATAAAGGCGAGCAAACCGCAGCGGTTTCGACCTCCACGCAACGCGAACGATAGATCTTTGTTTCAAGGCGGCCGGGTTCCCGTTTATCCACGGAATCCGTTCGTTGCAGCAGCCTCATAAATATATAGAAATGCCAGGAGACGAAAGATGAAGACGATGTCCGCAGCAGGACTATTGATGTTTGCCGCGACGATTGCGCCGCCGGTTTTCGCGCAATCGAGCCTCACGCTATACGGCATGATCGACGAAGGTCCCGAATACAACAGCAACGCGGGAGGCAAGCATCTGTACAACCTGACTACCGCCGCACAAGGCGGAAGCCGCTGGGGCTTTCGCGGCCAGGAAGATCTGGGCGGCGGTTTGAGTGCCATCTTCCGGCTTGAAAATGGCTTCGATCTCGGTACCGGCAAACTCGGCCAGGGCGGGCTCATGTTCGGCCGGCAAGCGTACGTCGGTCTGTCATCCAATCAGTACGGCACGATCACGCTCGGACGGCAATACGATTCCGTAGTCGATTATATCGGCCCGCTTACGGTTGGCGATCAGTGGGGTGGCACGATTGGATCCCATCCGGGCGATCTCGACAATTTCGACAATAGCATCCGCACCAACAACTCCATCAAATATGCGAGTGTGAACTATGCGGGCATTACGTTCGGCGGTTTATATAGCCTCGGCGGGATTGCCGGCAATGTGACGCAGAATCAGGTGTGGTCGCTCGGCGCAGGGTATACGAACGGACCGCTTGTGCTCGGCGTGGGTTACCTGAACGTGCGAAATTCGAACGTGAGTTTCTTCGGCAACAGTACCACCGGCACCCCGACGCCGACCGCGAATTCGATCACCAGCCCGGTCTATAGCGGCTACGCCTCTGCAACAACCTATCAAGTCATTGGCGCCGGCGGCAATTACACATTCGGCGCCGCAACGCTGGGTGCAACCTATTCGAACATCAAGTTCATGGGGCTCGGCAACACCGCCCAGGCCGGCCCCGATCCGCGCAAGCTCAGCGGTGAAGTCACGTTCAACGACGTCGAGCTCAGTTTCAAATACCAGATTCTGGTGAATCTGCTGGTCGGACTCGAATACAACTACACGCGCGGCAGTTCGGTCAACGGAGCGGATGCTGCCCAGTATCACCAGGGCACGATCGGCGTGGACTACTTCCTCTCCAAGCGAACCGACGTGTATCTGGTTGGCGTCTATCAGCGGGCGTTGGGTGTGGACTCCACCGGCAAGTCCGCGGTCGCGGCCATCAATCAGGTCACCCCATCGAGCAGCGACAGCCAGACGGTGGTATCGCTCGGTTTTCGCCACAAGTTCTGATGAAGCTCATCACGCATGCGGCCCGGCCCGCACACCCCTTCCGGTTTCCCCGCGCTCGCGCGGCATGCACGTGTAACGTGGACGTGCGCGGTCCCGCCGATTACAAGGATGCAACATGACAACTAACTTACGCATTCCCATTGCCGCGCGAATCGAGCGCCTTCCTGAGTCGAACTATCTTCGCTTGTCCATCCTGCTCATTTCACTGGGGACCTTCTGGGATTCGTACATGCTGTTCTCGGTAGGCCCGATCTCCGCACATTATTTCGCCTACCTCGGACAGCCGCATTTCGCCACCGAGTTGCCGCTGGCGCTTTTCTTCGGCACTTTCGTGGGCGCCGTGGGGTTGAGTACCGTGGCTGACAGGATCGGCCGGCGCGGGGCCTTCACGCTCGACCTGTGCATTCTTGCGCTCGGTGCGTTGCTCGCCGCATTCTCGCCGAACGCGACGGTGCTGCTGATCGCGCTGTTTATCGCGGGCATCGGTACAGGCGCCGAGTTGCCGCTCTCGACCACTTACGTGCAGGAACTGTCGCCCGCGCGCTCACGCGGCAAGATGTCGAGCTTCGCGTTGACGATCGGCTTCCTGGGTGGCACCGTAGGCGGTTTCGCCTCGATGCTTCTGGTGCCGCTCAACGACCTGCCGCTGCCGGGATTCCGCATCGCGTTGCTGCTCGCCGCGGTGGGCGGGCTTTCATCGTTGCTTTTGCGGATGGGTCTGCCAGAGTCGCCCCGCTGGCTGGAACGGGTGGGCCGACGCGATGAAGCAGACGAGGTGATGGACAGGATCGAACGCCGCGTCATGAAGGAAAAGAAGCTCGTCATGCTGCAACCGCCACCGAAGACGGAATACGAACTCGAGAGCGGTGTATCGCCGGTCAGCTTGCTGCTCTCGCGCGCTTATATCCGCAGAACGATGAGCGCGTGGTCAATCGAACTGTTGCAGGGATTCGGCGCGTACGGCTTTGCGACCTTCGTACCGTTTTTTCTGTATTCGCGCGGTTATTCGATCGTGCACGCGTTGGCGTACACCGCCGTCATCCAGATCGCGTATCCAGTCGGCTGTCTCGTCTCGGTCTACATTACCGATAAGTTTCAACGGAAGTGGGGCATGGCGTTCGCGTACATGCTGAATATGGTCTTCGGGCTCTGTTTCCTGCTGGCCGATTCGACCGCCCTGATCGTCCTGTTCGGCTTTCTCACGGAGGCCATGATCTTTATCAACGGACCCCTGCTCCACACGTATGAAGCGGAAATCTACCCAACGGGGATTCGGGCGCGCGGCGCCGGCATCAGCTTTGCACTGAGCCGCCTGGGTGGATTCTTTGCACCGCTGGTTGCCTCGCTGTTGCTGGGAATCGGTGCGGGCCACAGCTGGCTGATCGGTATCGGCGCCGCAGCGTGGTTTGCGTGCTCGCTCGTTGCCGCTTTCGTGGCCGTGGATACGACCAACATCAGTCTTGAGGATCTTGAAGTCAAGCATTAGGACAACGGGTGCTTGCCGATTCTATTGCGCAATAGAATCGGCCGTGCATTCATCGCGCCCCGGTCAGCCGAGTCTTGCAATCAGTGCGTCTGTGAACACCGCTGTCGATGCGGTGCCGCCCAGATCCGGCGTGCGCACGTTGTCGTCATTGAGCGTTTGCCTGATCGCCAGATTGAGGCGCTGCGCGAGTTCGCCATATCCGACGTGTTCGAGCATCAGACCCGCCGCCAGCATCTGCGAAATGGGATTGGCAATACCGCGTCCGGCAATGTCCGGCGCCGAACCATGCACGGCTTCGAATAGCGCCGCGTCGGCGCCAATGTTCGCGCCGGGCGCGAGGCCGAGTCCACCGACCAGTCCCGCGAGTTGATCCGAAAGAATGTCGCCGAACAGGTTCGTGCACAGCAGCATGTCGAACTGCCACGGATTCAGCACGAGCTGCATTGCGCAGGCATCCACGATCCGGTCGTCGACGGCTACCCTGCCCTCGTAGTCGCGCGCAACCTCGCGCGCCGTCTCGAGAAAGAGGCCCGTCAGCGCCTTGAGCACATTCGCCTTGTGGACCACGGTGATCTTTTTGCGCCCATGTTCAACCGCGTATTCGAATGCGCATCGGGCAATGCGGCGGCAACCTTCCCGGGTGTTCATGCCGGTTAGCACGGCCACGGCATGCGGATCGTCGCCAATCGGAATGTAATGTTCGTGCGCCACGTAAAGGCCGCCAATGTTCTCGCGCACGAGAACGATGTCGATATTCTCGTAGCGACCGGGCACGATGGTCCGCACCGGACGAATGTTTGCGTAAAGCGTAAACGCCTCCCGCAGCCGCACGTTGGCCGAGCGGAAGCCGCCACCTATGGGGGTGGTCAACGGTCCCTTTAATGCAAGACGCGTGCGCCGGATGCTATCCAGCGTCGCTTCCGGCAACGCGTCACCGCCGCGTTCGATACCGGCCATGCCTGCATACTGAATGTCCCATACGAAGGGTGCCCCCAACGCGTCGAGCAGCTTGACCGTCGCGTCGGTAATTTCCGGGCCGATGCCGTCTCCGGGTATCAGCGTTGCGGGAATGGAAGAGGGTCGGCTTGCGCTCATCGGTAACTCCTTCTGTTCACGAGGACGTAGAGAAAGAAGTGGCTGCGTCATGGCAGCCTGTGCGACTTGATGCCTCGGGTAGAGCACTATTATCAAAGGTTTGCGGGCGCGTCACAATCGGAATATCTGGCATAGCAGCTATGCCGTAAAGCAGGAGGGGCTGAATGGATCTTCGACGACTCGAATTGCTGATACAGGTGTCCGCATTCGGTAGTTTTTCGAAAGCCGCTACGGTACTCGGCATCGCCCAACCTGCACTGGGACGGCAGATCCAGAAGCTCGAGGAAGAGTGCGGCCTGCGGCTGCTTTACCGCCACGGCCGCGGCGTATCGCTCACGCCAGAAGGGCTCGCATTGATCGAGCGCGCCAGTCCGCTCGTGCGTCAACTCACCGCGATTCCCGCCGATCTGCAATCCGAACGCGACTCGCCTCATGGGCTGGTCACCGTCGGCTTGACGCCGACAGTTTGTAATCTGATTGGAATCAGACTGCTACGCGGCTTGCGCAAGCGTCATCCCAACCTGCAGGTGAACGTGGTGTCGGGCTATAGCGGCTATGTGCACGAATGGCTGATCGACGGGAGACTGGACATGGCGATCCTCCATGATGCGCGCCGCTCGTCCACCGTTTCGGTCGACCCTTTGGCGGATGCCGAGTTATTCCTCGTGACGCCGAACGTTCCTACCGTATTCGAAGTGCCGAAACAGTCCGTGTTCGCGGGCGTCGCGCAGATTCCGCTGGTATTACCCACACGCAATCACGGTCTGCGCCGCACGCTCGAGTACGCGGCCAGCAAAGAAGGATTGACACTCGACGTGCAGTACGAAGTCGACACGCTCGAGTTGCTGAAAGAGATCGTCGTCGCGGGGCTCGCGTGCACGGTACTCGCGAAGCCTGCCGTACTCGGTGAACTGGCTGCCGCCACACTCGATGCGCGCCCGCTTTCCAGGCCGCGCCTGCATACGCGGCTCGTCCTTGCCACCGCGGTTCAACGACCGATTACGCATGGCATTCGTCTCGTCGAGCGGGAGATAAAAGCGCTCTTTACAGCACTCATCGAACAGCACGACGAATACGGACTCATGGCGCCATAGGATTCGTCTATGTCCATGTCATCCATTTGGTATTTCCGCGCTCGCAGTGCCTGCTCTATATTGTTTGCAACTCAACGTCAGTAGACGGCGAATCAAACCGAGGGGCATGCCATGCAAGACAATGTGAATGGACTGAAAGAACCGATCGACGTCGTCGCAATGTTTCCACAGGTCGCCGACATTGGCGATGCAACGCTTCGCAAGGCAGTGATTTCCACATGGGAAACATTGTGGGAAATGAGCCCATGGAAGCGGATCGCCGAGGTGCCCACTTCCACCGAAATCCCCTACCCCACACTTCCGCATAACCAGTGTGTGCTCGACATGGCGATCTCGGTCGCGGATCTGTTCGAGCGCCATCATGGCATCAAGGTGAATCGCGATTACCTGATTGCAGCCGCCGTGTTGCAGGATGCAAGCAAAGTAGTCGAGTTCGAACCGGCCGCGGACGGCAAGGTCGTTGCCACCGATCTCGGCAAGCACTATCCCCACGCGTTCTGGGCGGCCCACCTTGCACTGCGTAACGGTATTCCCGACGAAATCGTGCATGTGCTGCTCACGCATTCGCCGCAGGCACCGAAATTCCCGTCCTCGCTCGAAGGCAAGATTCTCTACTACGTCGATCAGATGGACGTGATTGCCATTTACAAGGACCGCTGGCACAAGGAACTTTTTATTACCAAATGAGCGGCCGCGTGTTGTGTGTCAATGGCCGGGATCGTTGCCCGTTCATGCTGTGTGGAGAACGCGATGAGCAAGAGAAAGAAACTGCGTGAACTGATCAACGCCCCTGAAATACTGGTGATGCCCGGCGTATTCGACGGCTACAGCGCAAGACTGCTGGAACCCTCCGGATTTGCGGCAGGTATGGTGACAGGCGCGGGCGTCAGCGAGGCCAGCCTCGGCTGGGCGGATCAGGGCATCATGGGGCTCGAGGAAAACCTGCGGGTGACGCGCGCGCTCGCGGCGTGTTGCGCACAGCCGCTGATTGCCGATGCCGACACGGGCTATGGCAACGCGGTCAATGTGCATTTCACGGTGCGCGCGTTCGACGGAGCGGGTCTCGCGGGCGTCATGATCGAAGACCAGGTATGGCCGAAACGTTGTGGCCACATGAAAGGCAAACAGGTCATTTCCGCTGAGGAAGGCGCGGAAAAAATCCGCGCAGCGGCGGAAGCGCGCCTCGATCCGGAGATGGTCATCATGTCGCGCACCGACGCGCTGGCCACGCACGGGATCGACGAAGTGATCCGGCGCCTCAACCTGTACGCCGAGGCCGGTGCGGACCTTCTGTTCGCAGATGCGTTGCTCGCCACGGACCATATCACCACGGTCGTGCAGAACGTGCCCAAGCCCGTTTGCGTCAACATGGGTTTTGGTATTCGCCAGCGCTCCACCACACCGTTGATTTCCGCACGACGCTTGCAGGAGTTGGGTGTCGCCGTCGTGGTCTATCCGCGCATGCTGACGGCGGCGTCCATTCAGGGCATGAAGAACGCGATCGCCACGCTGAAGGAATCGCTTGCCGCCGGCGAGGTGATAGAGCGCCCCGATCTCGTCGTGTCGTTCGAGGAGCTCAACGACCTCGTCGGTATCAAGGAACTCGAACGCCTGGAGCAGCGCTATCTCACCCCTGAGCAGTATCAGCAGAAATACGAGCAGGCCACTTACGAAAAGCGCTCATGAGCCAAACCACGAACGACGCTGGGGCAACTGTGGCAGTCCCGCCAACCTGTCAGTCGCCTGACGCCTCGCCGGTTGCACTGCCTTTCGCATTGCCGGCAAACGCATGCGATTGTCACGCTCATATCTACGGGCCGCCTGAACAATATCCGTATCGCGAGGACCGGCGTTATACACCCGCGCCTGTTGGTCTCGCCGAGTATCGGACCTTGCTTGCCAAGCTTGGCGTGGCGCGCGCGGTGGTCATCCAGCCGACCATCTATCACGACAATCAGGTCACGCTCGACGTGCTAGAGGTGTCGTCCGGTCAATGGCGTGGGATCGCGAAACTGGCGCCCGACGTCAGCGCCGAAGAACTCAAACGGCTCGACGCGGCGGGTTTTCGCGGCGTGCGCCTTCACACCCGAACCGGTCTTGCCGATCTCGAAGCGCTGGCAGCGCGCGTGGCGCCGCTCGGATGGCACGTGCAATTGCATCTCGAAGCCCGTGACCTGCCGGAAATCGGTCCACGGCTTGCGCGTTTGCCGGTTCATGTCGTGATCGATCATTTCGCGCGTGTCGACGTGCACGACGGCGTCGATCAGCCTGGCTTCAAGGCGCTTCTCACGCTGATGGAAAGTGGCCGGTGCTGGGTCAAGCTATCCGCACCCTTTCGCCTCGGCGACGAAACGGCGCCCTATGCCGGCGTCTTGCCGTTCGCACGGGCACTGGTGGGCGCGCGGCCGGACAGGCTGGTGTGGGGCAGCGACTGGCCGCATTCCTCCTTTCACGGCGTCATGCCGAACATGGGCGTGCTGCTCGGTCTTGTCGGCGAATGGGCGCCGGACGCTGGCGTTCGCGACATGATTCTTGGCACCAATCCCGCGCAACTCTATGGGTTCGATTAGAAGCGGCGCGTTGAGTCACATACAGGTCACAGACGAACCACACACGGGTCAAATACGGAGAGTGAACAATGAGCAGCACGAAAATCGCGCAGATGCGCTCACTTCTGGCCTCTGACGAGATCATCATTTCCCCCGGCGTCTACGACGGTTATAGCGCGCGCGTGATTGAAAAGATGGGTTTCAAGGCGGCCTCGACAACCGGTGCGGGTCTTGCCAATTCACGCCTGAGCCAGCCGGACATCGGCATCATGACGCTGACTGAAAATATCGACGCCTGTCACTGGCTGGCACGTTCCGTATCGCTGCCGATGATGGCCGACGCGGACACCGGCTATGGCAATCCGGTGTCGGTGTATCACACGGTTCAGCTATTCGAGGAAGCGGGTGTGGTCGGCGTGAATATCGAGGACCAGGTCAGCCCGAAGCGTTGCGGTCACATGCGCGGCAAGGAAGTTATCGATGCGCGGGAAATGGCCAAGAAGATCGAGGCCGCGGTCAAGGCGAAAAAGGACGCCGGCTTCATCATCAATGCACGCACGGACGCGATTGCCGTTGAAGGCATCGAGGCTGCGATCGAACGCGCGAAGCTTTACGTGGAAGCCGGCGCCGATATGGTCTATCCGGATGCGATCGCGTCGGAAGATCAGATCAAGCAGTTCGTCGACGCCGTCAAGGTGCCGGTCAGCATCAACATGGGCTTCGGCATCCGCTCGCGGCCCACTACGCCGTTGATCCCCGTGCACCGCCTGAAAGAACTCGGCGTCAGGCGTGTCACGGTGGCGCGCATGCTGCCGGCGGCGGCGATCATGGGCATGATGCGCGCGCTAGAACTGTTTCGCGACGGCGCGCAGAACGGCACGGTCCATGACCGGCCCGATCTGCTGGTGGGGATCGAAGATATCACCGACCTGATGGGCTATCCGATGATCGATCAACTCGAGACGGAGTTTCTGCTGCCTGAGGATATCGAGCGCAAATACGGTTCAGCGTCGGCGAGTTATGTGGTTCGCGAGAAGCACTGAACACGCTCGACACGCTCACACCACCGTATCCCATTTCACTTCCTCTTCACGCACGATCTGCTCGATCGTGTTCTGCACCGCGCGCGACGCCGCGTTCTGCGGCACCGCGTTCGGCACGCAAAGACTGACCATCCGCCTGAGCGACGGCTCGACCAGCCGCCGCCCGAGCAATGCCGCGCCAGGCTGGCGCGCCAGCGCACCGGAGAGGATCGAGCCGACCTCGCCTTCGCGGGCAATCGTCAGCATCGTGGGCAGCGAATCGATATCGGCGACCACGTTCAACACCAGGCCTTCGCGCGCGAATGTGCGCTCGATCAGAAGCCGCAGCCCGTTGGCCTTGCCGGGCAACACGAGCGGCACGCCGGACACGAGCGAAAGCGGCACGCTGCTGCCGTTCGCGTCGCCCACCCACGGCACGCCGCACAGCGACAGATGTTCGTTGAAAAGCGGCGACACGGTGAGCCCGCGCGTTTCGGTCTCGCGAAACAGCACCGCCATGTCGAGGCGTCCGTTGGCCAGCAGTTCGATCAGATAGCCGCTCATGCTTTCGAACAGTTGCAACTGGATGTTGGGATAGGTGCTCTGCAGACGATTGAACAACGGCACCGCGATCACCGCCGCGATACTGGTGGGCAGCCCGACCGCGACTTGTCCCGACTCGCTGTGTTCGCCGCGCCGCACGTCGTCGCGCATCTGTTCGAACTGTTTGAGGATGGTGCGAGCGTGCCGGTACAGGGCCATGCCCGCTTCCGTTGGCCGCACGCCGGAGGGACTGCGCAGCAGCAAAGGCACGCCGAGATCGTCTTCCATGCCGACGATCTGCTGACTCAGCGAGGGTTGTGAAATCGACAGGCGCACCGCTGCTTTGGAGAGGCTGCCCGTATCGACGACAGTGGCGAAATACCGTAGCTGACGAACGTCCATCTGAACCCTCATGAGGCCGGAGTTCGGGCCGCACGCGCACTCGCGCGCTCGGGCCACTCGCTCAGGCGGCAGGATATAAGCGCGGACTATAGCATCACCACGCGAGGGTTTTCAGTCGTGGAGACCCGCAGGAAAGCCCACGTTCTACGTTGGCAGGGCCCGCGTAAAAGCCGATGCCGCGTGCCAGGCCACAAGCGATACTCAGGACCGCCCTGCCATGGCGAGCAACCGCTGCGCCATGCGCAGATTGGCGTAGTCCACCATCTTGCCGTCGACCGATACCGCGGCGAGGCCCGCTGCTTCCGCCTGCGCCATCGCTTCGATCGTCGCCTCCGCAGCACGAACTTCTGCGTCGGTGGGCGTGAACGCGGCCTGGGTCGCGGCGATCTGCTCCGGATGAATCACCTGCTTGCCGTCGAATCCCATCGCGGCGGCCTTGAGCGCGAACGAACGGGTCAGCACCGGATCGCGGAATGCGCCGCAGGGTCCGTCGATGGCGCGCAGATGGAACGCGCGCGCCGCGACGAGAATACGCATCATCGGATAACTCCATAAATCGAGCGGCGCGCTGACGTAGTTGCCGATCTCGTCCCTGCGCGTGATCGCATAGCCCGGATGTGTGCCGCCGACTTCGACGTTGCGTGCGCCGATCGACGCTGAAAAGTCGCCGACGCCGAAATGCAGCGCGGCCAGTCTGCCGCCCATGGCCGCGATCGTGTCGACATTCACGACGCCGCGTGCGGTTTCGATCAGCGCCTCGATCGCGAGCGGCGGATGAGCGCCGCGATGGTGGTCCAGCAAGGTCTCGACCTGTTGCAGCACGCGCGTGGTTTCAACCTTGGGCACGAGGATCGCATCGAGCCGCGCGGCCTCGCCTGCGAGCGCGCTGAGTTCGGCTTCGAGCACGCCCGCCTCCGTGACATTCACGCGCACAGCCACATGCCTGGTTCCCCAATCGAGTTGCCGCAGCGCGCGTATGGCGGACGCGAGTGCCGCGCTCTTTTCGTTGGGCGGGACGGCATCTTCCAGATCGATGAATACGGCGTCGGCCGCGCTCGCCGCGGCGGATTCCAGCATTCGCCAGCGATGACCGGGTACCGCGAGCACGGACCGCATCGGCCGCACGGCTTGCAGGTCGGCGTGCGCGCCCGTCACGAGCGGGTCCCCTGCGCAGGCCCGGATGCTTCGCCTTTCTCATCCAGTTCCGCGAGAATCCGCGCCGTATGCTCGCCGAGCGCGGGCACGGGCCGCATGACCGGTTCGACACCTGGAATCGTGATGGCCGGCAAAAACAGATCATGCGGACCGCTCTCCGTCTCAACCGCACGATACCGCTTGCGCTCCAGCACTTGCGGATGATTCAGCAGGCCTTCCACGTCGTTCATCCGCCCATTGGCAATGGATGCCCGATCGAGCCTTGCGATCACCTGTTCGCTCGACAACGACGCGAAGTGCGTGGTGATCATCGTTTCCAGCACCGCGCGGTTGGCAAGCCGCAGCGAGTTCGTGACGAAGCGGAGGTCGACGGACATCGCGGGATCCTCCAGCACGATCTGGCAAAAGCTCTGCCACTCGCGTTCGTTCTGGATTCCGAAGAAGACGCTGCCGCCGTCGCCGGCCGTAAACGGTCCGTACGGCGCGATCGTCGCATGACGCGGACCGGTGCGCGCCAACGGCCGGCCCGCGCCGCGCGTGTAATACGCGGGATAGCTCATCCATTCGGTCATCGCGTCGAACAGCGAGACTTCAAAGGCCATGCCTTTGCCGGTGCGCGCGCGTTGATGCAAGCCCATCAGGATGCCATTGAGCGCATACATGCCGGTGGCGATATCGACGATGGATAAGCCGCACTTGGCCGGCGATTCCTCCGTGCCATTGATCGACAGAAAGCCGGTCTCGCACTGCACCAGCAGGTCGTAGGCCTTCTTCTGACTGTACGGACCGTCTGCCCCGTAGCCGGAGATATCGCAGGCGACCAGGCGCGGGAAACGTTCACTCAGCGTTTTTGCATCGAGCCCCTGGCGGCGCGCGGCGCCCGGGGCGAGATTCTGGATGAAGACGTCCGCGCGCGCGAGCAGCGATTCCAGCGTCTCCTGTCCGAATTCGGTCTTGATGTCGATGGCGAGACTTTCCTTCGAGCGGTTCACCCAGACGAACTGACTGGAGATGCCGTCCATCACCGTGTCGTAATGCCGGGCAAAATCGCCGTCCTCGGGACGTTCGATCTTGATGACCCGCGCGCCCCAGTCGGCCAGATGACGGCTCGCGAGCGGCGCGGCGATGGCCTGTTCGATCGAAACGACGAGGATGTCGTCGAGAGGATGAGTCATGAATGCTTCCCGAAGTAGTGGACGTGGGCCGGCTGCGTGCATGAGACGCGCCGGTGCATACCGGTACGTGTTCCAGTGCTTGAAAGCCGAATGTACTGAATCATGGACGCGAGGAGGAAATACTGTTTTTGCCTACCCGTTATAGGGCGGACCTATGGCATAAGTGCCGCGGTGTGCCCGTTGCGTGACTGTCATGAGGCGCAATCGCCGCGCTGGCGCATGCATGAACAGACGTGACACGACCTCGTAGCACGCGCTTCGTTTAAAGTGAGTTTTCGTCGCACGCGGGAGAAATCATTTCGTTTGATCTGACCTGTGCTACGGCCGTATATTTTCAGCCGATCTCCTCCGGCTTGCTGCCGGATGGCTCCTCATTCACGCAGGCTCAGAAAAATGACGAACGAGACAAAAGTTGCTCTGGTCACCGGCGCCGCCGGCGGCATTGGTGAAGCTACCGCACAGTTGCTGGCGAGCCGCGGCTACCGCGTCGCCATCGCCGATCTGCGCGACGACCCGGCTGCCGCCGCGGCCGAACGGATCCGCTCGAACGGTTTCGAAGCAATGCCCGTCAAGGTCGACGTCGCCGACGAGGCGAGCGTCAAGGCCATGGTCGAAACGGTGGTTTCCAGTTGGGGCCGGCTCGATGTGCTGGTCAACAGCGCGGGACTCGAAAGCGCGCGGCCCTTTCTCGAGATTCCCCTTGCCGAGTACCGCAAGGTGATGGACGTGAACACGATGGGCATCTGGCTGTGCTGCCAGCAGGCGATTCCGCAGATGCTCAGGCAGCAGAGCGGCTCGATCGTCAATCTGAGTTCGATTGCCGGTCAGAAAGGCGGCGGCATGCTCGGCACCGCGGCGTATGCGACCTCTAAAGGCGCAGTGATTGCGTTGACCAAGTCGCTCGCCCGCGAGTTCGCCAGATCGGGTATCCGCGTCAACGCAGTGGCCCCGGCCTTCACACTGACGGACTTCGTGCGGCGCCAGCTCGACACCAAGCCGCCAGGCTTCATCGATACGATCTATGCGGCTACGCCAATGGGTCGCGGCGCGCAGCCCGCCGAAATCGCGGCCGTGGTGGCGTTCCTCGCGTCGGACGAAGCCTCGTTCGTGACCGGGCACGTCTACAACGCCGACGGCGGCTCGGCGATCTAGGCCGGCACGCCTTCCGTATCGCGCAGTTCCGCGCCGAGCCAGTCGACGAGCGCCGCCGTTTGCGGGCGCGCCTCGAGGTGCGGCGCGACCCACAGCACGAGCTTGCGCGGGCCCGGCACGAAGCCGAACGGGGCGACGAGCGCGCCCGAGTCGAGTTCGTCACGCACCAGCATGCGCGGCACGTTCGCGATGCCGAGTCCGCACTTGGCTGCCTGAATCAGCAGATAGAAGTGTTCGAACGAATCCATGATGGCTGGCTGCAGTTCCCCCAGCTTCGCCGAATCGAACCAGTCCTGCCACGCGCCCGGCCGCGTGTTGGTAGCGAGCAGACGCGCGCGGTTCAGGTCGTGCGGCGCTTTGATCATCGTGGCGCGCAGATATTCGGGCGCACACACCGGGCCGATCCATTCGTCGATCAACAGCTTCGGCTCGATGTCCTTGGGCGCCTTGATCGTATTCAGGCGGATTGCGACGCTGATGTTTTCCCGCGTGAAATCAATCTCCCCTGAACCGGTGTTGAAGCCCACTTCAAGAGACGCATGCTTGCGATGCAATTTCCCAAGCCGCGGCAGCAGCCAGTACATCATGATCGACGCCGAACACGACAGCGTGAGCGGTCCGGGCCTCACCTGCTCGACGCTCGCCTGAATCAGATTGAAGGCCCGCGAGAGGCCTTCGGCAAGCCGCGCGCCTTCGGGTGTGGGTTCGGTGGAATGCGCATTGCGCAACAGCAGCAATACGCCGAGCGTGTCTTCGAGTGAACGGATATGCCGGCTGATCGCGCCGTGAGTCACCGACAATTCTTCCGCCGCGTCGCCGAAACTGCGTAAGCGCGCCGTGGCCTCGAAAGCCCGCAGTGCGTTGAGTGATGGTCGTGGCACGGGTCGTTCCTATTGCCGGAAAGCGCTCCGGCGTCGTCTCGCTATTGTGAGTTTTTTGCAGCGCTTCGGGAAATCATATCGTTTGATGGTTTTTCCGGTCAATCATATATTCCGACATGCCACGAAGGTGTTCGTCGCGTTCTCCCGCACAATGAGCCAGCCAATGAGCCAAGCGAAATCCCCTACTCCTGATTCGCGCGCGGAATTCACCGCGCGGTACTTCGTCGAAAGCTCGGTGCCGATTGCGAAGACGGCTGAAGTGATCGCGGGCGAGCAGTCGAGCGGCACGTTCCTGTCGCTGCCCGGTGAAACCGAAGCGTTGAAGCAGCGCTCGCGCGCGCGCGTGCTGAAGGTGGAGTCACTGCCGCCCGCGTTCGAGCCGTCGCTTAAGAGTGCCTTTGTCGAGCGCAAGGAACAGGCGAACGTTTTTTACCGCGGCGAAGTCGAGATCGCCTTTCCGGTCGGCAACGTCGGTGCGAACCTGCCGACCTTGCTTGCAACGATCGCCGGTAATCTGTTCGAACTCGGCGAAGTAACCGGACTGAGACTGCTGGATTTCGATCTGCCGGCGGATTACGCTCGCCAGTTTCCGGGGCCCCGTTTCGGTATTCCCGGCACGCGTGAGTTGGCCGGCGTGCACGGGCGTCCCCTGATCGGCACCATCGTCAAGCCAAGTATCGGATTGACGCCCGAGCAGACCGCGGCGATGGTCGACGACCTCTGTGCCAGCGGCATCGACTTCATCAAGGATGACGAACTGCTGGCGGACCCGACCTACGCCTCGTTCGACGCGCGGCTCGCCGCGGTGATGCCGGTGCTCAAGCGGCATGCGGATCGCCTCGGACGCATGCCGATGTACGCGATCAACATCTCCGGCAGCATCGACGATATGCTGCGGCGTCACGACGCCGTGCTCGCCGCCGGCGGCACCTGTGTGATGGCGAGCATCAACTGGGTGGGTATCGCCGGCCTCGAGCATTTGCGCCAGCATGCCCAGTTGCCGATCCACGGACACCGCAACGGTTGGGGCGTACTGACCCGTTGCCCGCAACTCGGCTTCTCGTTTACGGCTTATCAAAAGCTCTGGCGACTTGCCGGCATCGATCACGTGCACGTCAACGGGATTCGCAGCAAATTCTGGGAGCCGGACGAGTCGGTCATTCAATCGGCACGCGCCTGCCTCGCCCCGTTCGCGGGACTTCAACCGTTGATGCCGGTGTTCTCATCCGGACAATGGGCGGGCCAGGCGCCGGATCTGTTCAGGATGCTGAAGTCGGTCGATCTCATGCATCTCGCGGGCGGTGGCATCATCGGGCATCCGCAGGGTATCGCGGCAGGCGTCGCGAGCATGCGGGAAGGCTGGGAAGCGGCGGTTGAAGGCGTGAGCCTCGAAGACTACGCGCGCACGCGCCCTGCCCTGCGCGCTGCCCTTTCACACTTCAAGGCGATCTGAGCATGCAAGGTGATGCAATGAGAACGTTGCGGCTTGCGTTCTACGGGGACGATTTCACCGGTTCGACCGACGCGCTCGAAGTTCTCGCTTTCGCCGGGCTGCGCTGCGCGCTGTTTCTGAATCCGCCCACGCGCGCGCAACTCGACGCGCTCGGCGGTTTCGACGCCATCGGTATTGCCGGCGCGAGTCGCGCGATGTCGCCCGCGGAGATGGACGACACGTTGCCGCCCGTGTTCCGCGCGCTGCGCGAGCTCGGCGCGCCGCTCGTGCACTACAAGGTGTGCTCGACATTCGACAGCGCGCCTGGCATCGGCAGCATTGGCCGGGTGATGGAGATCGCACGCGCGACGTTCGGCGACGCGACGATTCCGGTCATTGCCGGCACGCCCGCGCTGCACCGCTATTGCCTGTTCGGCAACCTGTTTGCGCGTTCCGGCACGGACGGGCAGATGTATCGCATCGACCGGCATCCGATCATGAGCGTGCATCCGGTCACGCCAATGGACGAAGGCGATCTGATCCGCCATCTCAACCGTCAAACCGCGCTGTCCATCGCGGGCTTCAACCTGACTCACTTCGAGGGCGGCCGTCCCGCACTGGATCGAGCGCTGCAAGCAACGCTCGCGGCGAAGCCCGCCGCCATGCTGTTCGATACGGCCAATAGTGGGCACCTCACCGAATTGGGCCGGCTGCTTCACACACTTTCCGCACGCGGGCCCGCTACGTTCACGGTGGGGTCGTCCGGGGTCGAGTATGCGTTGACGCAGTGGTGGGCCGAGACCGGCCAGTTGCCGCGTTCGTCGCGCTCATACGATGAATGCGCGCCCGCTGCGCCGATTCTGGCGGTATCGGGCAGTGCGTCGCCATTGAGTGCCGTGCAGATCGACGCGGCGATTGCCGCGGGTTTCACCGACCTTGCCGTTGACGCAAGCGCGCTAGTGGACACCATGCAGTGGCAGGACGCGCTGCAATGCCTCGTGGAACGCGCGAGCGAGGCTCTGCGATCCGGCCACAGCGTCGTGATGCACACCGCGCGTGGACCGCATGACCCGCGCGTCGGCGCGATGATCGATTCGTTGATGCAAGGTGGCCTGAGCCGCGACGAGGCGAAGCACCGCGGCGGTCGTCTGCTGGGACAACGGCTCGGCGCGATCGTGGAGGCGGTTCTGAAAGCGGTGCCGCTGCGTCGTCTGATTCTCTCCGGCGGCGATACATCGAGCCAGGTCACGCAGGTGCTCGGCCCCGACGCGCTCGAAATAGCCGCGCGTCTGACACCGGGCGCGCCGCTGTGCCGGGTGATTTCCGACAAGCCGCATCTGCGTGACCTGGAGATCGCGCTCAAGGGTGGACAGATGGGCGGCGCGGACTACTTCGTGATGGCGCGCGCGGGGCTGAACGGCGGCTAAGCCGTTCTGGTTCAACCGTGCGCGAGGAAGCCCGTCGAAATCCACGGCACCGCGGCCACCACCACGATACCGATAAACAGCGCGACCATATAGCCGACGATCGGACGGATGCCCTCGTCCGGATGAATCTTGCTGACCGCGCATGCGCCGTAGTAACCCACGCCGAACGGTGGCGAGAACAAGCCGAGCCCCATCGACAGAATCACCACCATCGCATACTGCACTTCATGTATGCCGACTTCGCGCGCAATCGGAAACAGCAGCGGCCCGAACAGCACGATGGCCGGAATCCCTTCGAGCACACTGCCGAGCAGCACGAACATCAGCACGGAGACCGCCATGAACGCGACCGCCCCGCCAGGCAAATGCTCCATGAACGCCGCGAGGCTGTGCGAGAAGCCCGACTGCGTAAGCGCCCACGCCATCGCCGTGGCCGTGCCGATGATGATCAGGATCGCACCGGACAGCGCCGCGGTTTCCACCAGCATCGGCGCGATCCGTTTGAGGTCGAAGCGCCGATAGATCAGCAGACCCGCGAGCGCGGCATAGACGATGCCGACGGTCGACACTTCGGTAGCCGTGGCGACGCCCTCGACCACGGCGAAGCGGATCACCACCGGCAATGCGAGCGCTGGAATCGCCACCAGCAGCGTCGTGCCGATCTCGCGCAACGATGCGCGAGCCGCCGAGGCCGGCGCGACCTTGCGTGAGCGCCACCACACGAGCGAGCACAGCGCGAGCGCCAGCACGAAGCCCGGCAGGAGGCCACCCGTGAAGAGCGCGGAAATGGACACGCCCGTCACCGAGCCGATCGTGATCAGCACGATGCTCGGCGGCACGGTCTCGGTTTGCGCACCGGTCGCCGACAGCAACGCCACCAGCTCGCCGGGCCGCTCGCCGCGCTTCTTCATTTCAGGGAACAGGATCGGCGCGACTGCCGCCATGTCCGCGGCTTTCGAACCGGAAATGCCGGAGATCAGATACATCGCGCCGACCAGCACGTACGACAGACCACCGCGCACGTGCCCAAGCAGTGACGCGAGGAAATTGATCATCGCGCGCGCCATGCCGGTCATCTCGATCAGAAGGCCGAGGAACACGAACATCGGTACGGCAAGCAGCAACAGTTGCGACATGCCCTCGTCCATGCGGCTCACGACGATCTCCAGCGGCATCGAAGTGCTCAGCGACAGATACGAAAACACGGCAAGGCCGAACGAGAACGCGATCGGCATGCCGCTCAGCACCGTGAAGCCCACCACGCCGACGAAGAAGATCAGCAGGTTGAGATTGCCGAGCGATTGCAGCAGCGGACCCGCGGTATCGAGTCCGGCCACCACCAGCACCGACACCACGACGCCCAGTAAGGCCGGCTTCCAGCCGAGCGCTAACAGCTTGACGACGCACATCAGCAGCATGCAGCCGGTGGCGTAGAGGATCGCGGCGACCCGCCAGCCGTCGTTGAATTCGAGCGCGGGCGTCACGATCATCCATTGCTGCTGGATGTACGAATAGGCGGGCCCAGCGATCAGGCCGAGAAACATCATGCTGGCGACTAGCGCCACGATGTCCCACGTGGTGCTCCATCTTGCACCCGAGCGGTTGACGATCGCCGTCATCCGCATGTGCGCGCCGCGATGCAGCGCGGTGGCCGCGCCCGTCATCGCGAGCCATAGAAACAGGATGCTGGCCAGTTCATCGCCCCACACGAGCGGCCGATGAAACCCGTAGCGCGCACACACCCCTGCGAACAGCAGCACGATTTCCGCCAGTACCAGCAAAGCCGCGGGGACGGCCACGACGAGCCCCAGCACGCGGTCGGCAAGCGTCAGCCAGTGCGGTACCGAGGGCCTGTTTTTTTGCACGGTGCCACCGGGCGAGGCCTGTGCGAAAGTCTGTGCGAGCGGCGTTCTCATGCCAGCTTCCCGGTGACTTTCTCCAGCAGCCCCCATTCCTCTTCGCCGAAGAACTGCTTCTGCTCGGCGTAGAAACCACCCTTTCTCAGCATGTCACGGAACGAATCCATGTCGGGCTGGTTGAAGGCGAGACCCTTGCCTTCTAGCGCTTTCTGCAACGACGAGTTCAGTTGCGCGACGTCTTTACGCTGTTGCAACGCGGACGCGTTGAGATTCTTCGACACGATGTCGCGCACGTTCGCAGGCAGCTTCTCCCACGCGGCGCGATTGCCGAGGAACCAGAAACCGTCCCACATGTGGCTCGTCATCGAGCAGTACTTCTGCACTTCGTAGAGTTTCGCGGTATCGACCACGGCGAGGGCATTTTCCTGACCTTCGACCACCCGGGTCTGCAACGCGGAGTACACCTCGTTGAAGCTGATCGAGGTGGGCGCCGCCGACAGTGCACGGAACAGCGAGATCCACAAACGTCCCGGCGGCACGCGAATCTTCATGCCCTGCAGGTCGGCCGGCGACTTGATCGGCTTGCCGCTGCTCGTGATCTGCCGGAAGCCGTTGTCCCACACCTTGTCCTGCACGACCAGCCCACCCTTCGTGATGAGGCCGCGCAGATACGCGCCGAGCTCGCCGTCGAGCGCGCCGAAGACCTGATCGTAGTTCTTGAACGCGAAGCCGACGCCGGAAATGGCCGCCTTCGGCACGAGGGACGACAATGCATTCGCGCCCGACAACGTGAAGAATTCCAGCGCGCCGGCCCGCAGCTGCGCGAACATGTCGGGGTCGCCGCCCAGCTGGTTGTTCGGGAACACGCGGATTTCCATGCGGCCGTCCGTTTCCTTCAGGATCGCATTCGACGCTTCCTGAATCCGCACATTCAACGGATGCGAGGCCGGCAGGTCGGTGCCGACCTTATAGGAAAACTCCGCGGCTTGCGCCCGTTTGATCCAGGGCGCGCCCACCATGCTGGATGCGGCGGCAGCGGCAACCGAACCGGCGCCCGCGACGAGAAAGCTGCGACGATTGAAAGCCATTGTTGTCTCCTTTATTGGTTGCCGATGTATCGGCATGTTGTCCGCGCTGCGATGAATCTTTGGCCCTGCTTGCCTGTTTTTTTGCTTGCCCACCGCTTGCGTGCGGTTTTTGTCCGCTTGTTTCCGTATTCCCGTTACTGCAAAACCAAAGCCGCCCGACATGCAGGCAAGGGCTTGGGTCAAAGCGTCATTCCACCGTGATCACCGGTTTGATCTCCTCGAAGTTCTTCATGCGCGTAAGCGCGAGATTCACATCGTCGAGCTTGTAGCGGCCCGAGATCATCTGGTGAAATGGAAAGTCGTGCTGATGCGCTTCGAGAAACTGCAGCGCCAGCGAATAGCTGCGTGCATCGCCGGAAAATGAACCGATCACTTGCAGGTTCTTTTTGACGATCATCGACGGCTGGACCGTGGTGGCGGCCTCGCCGAGCTGACCCACCACCAGATAGCGGCCGCCTTTGCGTGCGAGCGCGAGACCTTCCGCGAACGCTGCAGGAACGCCGGTGAATTCCATGACGATGTCGGCGCCGCGCCCTTCCGTCTCGGCCAGCACAGTTGCCAACCGTTCCTCGGGCGTCGTGCCTTCTACCGGAATGCACACGTCGGCGCCGAACAGTCTTGCCATCTCGAGACGCGGCGCCGGCGAACCGACGACAATGATTTTCTTCGCACCACGTACCCGCGCGTTCGCGGTCGCGAGCAGTCCGAGCGGGCCCGCGCCCTGAATCAACACCGTTTCCGTGGGTTCGATCTCACCGAGTTGCGAAAACGCGTTCATCACCGAGCGCAGTGCGCAACTCGACAGACTCGCCAGTTCGTTCGGCACCGAGTCCGGCACCCGCAAGCGTCCGGCTTGCGGCAACACGTAGCCATATTCGGAGAAGCCGCCGAGCAGATACGGCGCGTGTTCGATGTTCTCGTACATGTACGCGCGACGGTTCGTGCACAAGGTCGGCTTGCGGGCGGTGGTGCAGAAAAAGCAACCACCGCAGGATGTATGCGTATACACGATGCGGTCGCCGACCTTCAGCGGTGTGCCGACTGAATCGGTCGTCACGCCCGCGCCGGCCCGGATCACGCGCCCCACCATTTCATGGCCGATGATCACCGGCAGGTTCACTTTCAGCGATAACGATCCTTGCCACAAATGCACATCCGTGCCGCAGATCGAGCACATCTCGATCTTGACGAGCGCGGCGCCCACTTCGGTTTCACGCGGTACGGGCACTTCTTCGATGCGTAACGGTGCCTTGAATTCGCGCAATACGGCAGCGCGGGAAAACTCTGGAACAGCGGTCATCCGGACGGTCTCCTGATTCTGATGTCACGTGTCCGGGTCGATTTCGGCAACCCGGTGTCGACGCCTCACGGCTTGTAAAACCGATGGCGTGCTCAGCCGTGGCGCAGCACGATCGTCTTTGCCACCGTGTATTCCTTGAGCGCTTCGAGTCCCTTCTCGCGCCCGTGGCCGCTGCGCTTGACGCCACCGAACGGCAGCTCGATGCCGCCGCCCGCCCCATAGTTATTGATGAACACCTGTCCCACGCGCAGCTTCTTCGCCACGCGCATCTGACGTGCGCCGTTCTCGGTCCACAAGCCCGCGACGAGGCCGTAGGCGGTGCCGTTCGCGATCCTGAGCGCGTCGGCTTCGTCGTCGAACGGAATGGCGGCGAGTACCGGGCCGAACACTTCGTCCTGGGCAAGTTCATGATCGGGCGGGACCGGGCCGAACAGGGTCGGCGTCACGAAGTAGCCGGTTTTCAACGCGCTTTCGTCGAGCTTGCCTTGTGCCAGCACACCGATACCGGTTTCGCTTGCACGATCCAGAAAGCCTTGCACCTTGCTTGCCTGCGTGCTGTTGATCACGGGCCCGCATTCGAGGTCCGCCGCCGGTGCGCCGACGCGGATCGCGGACATGCGCTCGACGAGCATGCCGACAAAGCGGTCATAGGCGGAGCGCTGGATCAGCACGCGGCTGCCGGCCGAGCACGTTTGCCCCGCGTTCTGCACGATCACGCCGACAATGGTTTGCGCGGCGCGCTCGAAATCGGCGTCGTCGAAAACGATTTGCGGCGACTTGCCGCCCAGTTCCAGCACGCACGGTACGTGGTTCTGCGCCGCCGCCGTCTGGATCAGCGTGCCGACTTCAGGCGAGCCCGTGAACGACAGGAAGTCGACCTCGGGATGCTGCGAGAGCGCGGCGCCCGCTTCCTCGCCCAGACCCGTGACGAGATTGAGCACGCCGGCCGGCAGGCCCGCTTGCGACGCGAGTGCGGTCAGACGGATGCAACTCATGCTGGCGTCTTCCGCCGGCTTCAGGATGGCGGTGTTGCCCGTGGCAAGCGCGGGCCCCAGCGTGCGGCCGAACATCGAGGCTGGGTAATTCCACGGAATGATCAAGCCGACCACGCCACGTGCTTCGCGTTGCACGGTGACCTGATAGCCGTCGAGAAACGGCAGCACGTCGCCGAGTACTTTGTCGGCCGCGCCGGCATAAAACTCGAAATAGCGCGCGGTTGCCTTGATATCGGTGCGCGCCTGACTGATTGGCTTACCGGTGTCGCGCGCCTCGAGTTGCGCCAGTTCTTCGGTATTCGCGAGGATCAGGTCGGACAGTTTCGTCAGAATGCGGCCGCGCTCGAAACCCGCCATGGTGCTCCACGCGCCATCGAGCGCGCGGCGCGCGGCGGCCACCGCGCGCTCGATTTCATGCTTGCCGCCGCGCGAAATCGCGGCGAATACCTCACCGTCGGTCGGCGAACGGACCTCGATGACTTGCGCCGATTCGGCGCCCGACCATTCGCCCCCGATGAAGATTGACTGAGCCTGCGCAGACATGCTGTGTCTCCCTGATCAAATGCAATGCGGGTTATGTTGCTCGAGCGTCGTGCTTCATGGCGAACTGCCAGGCACGGCGCGGATCTCCTTTGGTGAAAAAAAGTATAAGGAGTTCGACATAACCGCTACAAATACGAATTCACAATAGAGGATATAAAACCGGCCTATATCCGTATAACTACTGCGTGGCCAGATCGAGCCGTGGTTGTCTCTTCGCGGGTGGTGACTCGCTGAACTCACGCGTGCTGCCGGGACGCCTGTCGGAAACGCCTATATGCGCCGGCTTACCGGCTGATGCCGATGGCGAACCTGGCGGCCCCGATCGTCAGATCGTCAGATGGCGCCCGCGCCCCACGAAAGGAACCCGCCATCCACAGGCAGGACGACGCCATTCACATAGGCGGCATCATCCGACGCGAGGTAGCACACAGCGGCGGCAATTTCCGACGTCTTGCCGTAACGCTTCAACGGAATCGCACGCGAATACTCTTCACGGAACTGGGCGGAATGGAGTGCCTTTGTCATCGGGGTATCGACCGGACCGGGCGAGACTGCATTCGCCGTAATGCCGTAGTCGCACAGCTCGACAGCCATTTGCCGGGTCAGCGCGATCACCGCGCCTTTCGACGTGCCGTACGCGGTGCGGCCGGTGCCGACCGCGCGCATGCCCGCCACGGACGCGATATTGACGATGCGCCCCCAGCCGTTCGGCTTCATCATGCGGGCCGCCTGCTGCGCACACAGCAGCGTGCCGGTCACGTTGACCTGCATGGTTTTGAGAAACACGTCCAGCGGATAATCGATGAAAGGAAGCATCGTTGCGATGCCCGCACAGTTGACCAGCACGTCGCAACGGCCGGCGTCGCGCGCGATGGCGGCAAAGCCTTCGGCGATGGAGTCGGGATTGCCCACATCCATCACCACAGCGGAAGCAGAGAGTCCTTGCGCGCGCAACTTGGCGACCGTTTCGTCCGCCGCGCCGCGATCGATGTCGGAAAGCACCGCGTGATAGCCACTGCGCGCAAGTCTCTCGGCCACGTCGGCACCAATGCCCATGGCACCGCCGGTCACGACCGCAACCCTGCCCCGTCCGCTTTCGCTCTGTTGTTCCACCTCGTCTCCTTTATATGTGGCGATCGGCCCCCAGGATGGCGCTGGCATGTCTAAGCGCACGGCGATGCGGGTCGATCGCGGTTGGCAAATCCGGTGGACAAATTATCTGAGTCGGCTGAGCGCGACTCAATGGATATTAAGGCTGGGGTAGTGTGAGGAAAAGTCACCGCCGGTGCGTGTGGGCAGGCGGGGATGTACACGAAGCGGACGTGTTTTTCCGACTGGATGCATACTGGGTCATCGTCGCGTACAAGCTTATCGCGGTGGCAGTGCCGCGCGCCATGCTCGGACTCCACTCGCTCGACGCTCACCTATTTGCCTGCTGAGTTCAGGCACCCATGCACGTCTCCTCGCGCATACCCCTGTGCGCATTTTTGCCCCGCTACGCGGGGCTTTTTTTTGTTGATGAGCGCCCATCGGGCGCGCCAGAAATTTGATGTACGAAAAGGCCGCGTGCTGGAAGACCATGCACGCGGCCGTTTTTTCGACAAACCGACTTCGTCACAACGCTAGACGGCCGTCCAACCGCCATCCACCCCCATCGAATGACCGGTGACGAACGAAGCGGCATCGGACAGAAGCCATTCAGCGGCCTTCGCGATTTCCTCCGGCAGTCCGACGCGACCCACCAGATGCTGCGCCTTGTATTTTTCAAAGTGCGACGCGTACTCCGGGTCGCGTAGCGCTTCCTTGACGAGCGGCGTCATGATCAGCCCCGGCAACACGGCGTTGACGCGAATGTTGCGACAACCGTAATCCACGGCAGCGGCCTTGGTTAGCCCGATCACGCCGTGCTTGGCGGCGATGTAATCGGCCGCGCTCGGCACGGCCACCACACCGAGCGCCGAGGCGGTGTTGACGATCGAACCGCCGCCGGTTTGCAGCATGGCCGCAATCTCGTGTTTCATACACAGAAACGCGCCGGTGAGGTCGACGTCGACCACGCGCTGCCATTCCGCCTTGCCGATGTCGTGGAACGCTTTGTGACTAGGCGCAATGCCGGCGTTGTTGAAAGCCCCATCGAGTTTGCCGTACGCCGAGACCGTCTGTTCGACGAGCGCCGCGACGCTCGCTTCATTCGTAATGTCCGTCTTCACGAACATCGCCGTGCCGCCTTGCGCAGCAATCTGATGGACAGTTTCTTCGCCGTTCGTCACGTCGATGTCGGAGACGACCACACGTGCACCGGCCTGAGCAAAAATCAGGCTTGCAGCGCGCCCGATTCCGCCGCCTGCGCCCGTCACAATGATTGCACGACCATCCAGGGTTGCTGGCATGTCTACCTCCAATTGATTGTTGTCATCGAGGCCGTGAAGACACGGTGCCTGCCGGCCTCCTGAATCTTGACTTAAGGTTCAGACAGCGGTCCAGCCACCGTCGACGGCCATCGAATGACCGGTCACGAACGACGCCGCATCGGACAGCAGCCACCGCACCGCTGCTGCGACCTCCTCCGGTTGCCCAGGGCGGCCCACCAGATGCTTGGCCTTGATCTCGTCGAAATGCGCCGCATAGGCGGGGGCGCGCAGCGCTTCCACGACGATCGGCGTCATGATGAGACCCGGCAATACCGCATTGACCCGGACACCGCGCGTGCCATAGTCGACCGCCGCAGCTTTCGTCAGGCCGATCACACCGTGTTTGGCCGCGGTATAGTCGCCCGCGACGGGCATGCCCACCACGCCGAGCACCGAAGCGGTATTCACAATCGCGCCACCACCATGTTTGAGCATCGCTTCGATTTCGTACTTCATGCACAGGAACACGCCGGTCAGATCCACATCGATCACCCGCTGCCACTCTTCCAGACTGATCTCGTGCAATACCTTATGACTCTGCGCAATACCCGCATTGTTGAACGCGCCGTCGAGCCGTCCGTAGGTTGTGAGCACCTTCTCCACCATGCCCGCGACGCTGTCTTCGTTGGCGACGTCCGTCTCGATGAAGGTCGCCGTGCCGCCCTGTGCGGCGACCAGTTCGACTGTCTCCGCGCCGTTCTTCGCGTCGCGATCGGACACGACTACCTTTGCGCCCGCGGCCGCCAGCGAAAGGCTAGCCGCGCGGCCGATGCCACCGCCTGCACCCGTGACAATCATCACGCGGCCGTCCAGTTCCTTGTTCATAACTTCCTCCATGTCTCAAATCGGGATGTAATTGCACTACGGTGAACAGCCGTGCCGTGCCGCCGGCGCGCGGTGGCCTCACGGCCCTGATTCGTTATTGCGGTCGATTCAGTTGCGACGCATCGACATACACGCGGTAATCCGTGATGAGGCCATGCGCGTTCAGATTCAAAACATCGACGAACGGCGCGTCGAGCTTCTGACCCAGACCATCGATGTACACGACGCGCCCTTCGCAGATGGCCACACCGTCGACCGACCAGAACCGTTGCGCCGTATGTGCGATCGACTTCAGCGACTGAAGGACCGAGCTCACCACGCTTACAATCGGCTCGCGACCATGAATCGCCTCACCATTGCCAAATACGAAGCGCGCATCGTCAGCGAGGAAGGTCCCAAAGGCGGCCATGTCCTGTCGATCGATCGCAGAAAGCATGTTGCGAATTTTCTGTTCCATGAGTTTTCCTCTTTTCATCAAGTTGGCGAAGTGCGGCTGGCAATCCTGACAAGCGACGTTGCGTCGGTCCGCAACGAATGACGAGCGTCTTCTGGTGCAGTTTTTATTGCTCTTATAATTGCGTAGTACTACTACTAACTAAAGAAACGAGTAATCCAATCTGTTTATATAAGACATCGAGACCTTACTTGAACGGCCTCGGGATCAGGGCAAGGGAGCGGCCCCGCGGCTGCCGTGTTGCCGGTTTGCCGCTCCGCCGTTCTAAACCTGATTCAGCAGCGCTTCGCCCTCTTTAAGCCTGCGGCAATTCTCGATCAGCACGTCAATGCTGCGCGCGAGCGTCTGCGGCGTGAGCCAGGCCACGTGAGGTGTGGCGATGACATTCGGCAATTCAAGCAACGGGTTGTCCCCGGCAACCGGTTCCGTTGCGAATACATCCAGCCCGGCGGCTGCCAGCTTGCCTGACACCAACGCATCGTGGAGCGCGCGCTCGTCGACCAGCTCACCGCGCGCGGTGTTGATGAGAACGGCGCCTCGCTTCATCGCACTGAAGGCCGCGGCATCTATCAGGCCACGTGTGTCCGGTGTGAGCGGAATGTGCAACGAGACAATATCGGCTTCGCGAAGCAAGGCCTCGAGCGATGCCGCTTTGCGTGCAGCGTCATCCGTCGCCGTATGGCGCGTGTGATAGATGACTTGCGCGCCGAGCGCGACAAGCGCAGCCGTCAACCTGCGCGGTATCGAGCCGTACCCGACGAACCCTACGGTGCGGCCGGACAGCTCGCTCACGCTGTCGTACGTGTCCGGCGGCAGCGCCCATCCGGCGCCGCGACGGCTGGCACTGTCGAGAAAGCCAAGTCGCCGCAGCGACGCCAGCATCAGCGTCAGGGTGTGTTCCGCGACCGCCTGGCTATTGCAACCCGGCATATTGGCCACCGCAATGCCAAGCGAGCGGGCCGTCTCGAGATCGATCGTGTTCACGCCCACGCCGATTTTCTGCACGAGTTTCAGCTTCGGTGCCGCCTCGAGGACCGCCGCGGTTACGGGTGTCAGAACGTGAAGCAGGACTTCCGCGTCCTCGAGTGCGTGGCGCAGCGCGTTCGCATCGTTTTCGTCCACGAAGGCGATGTCGAGCCAGTCGGGCGCGCTCGTCAGCAAGGCCTCACGGAAACCCGCGCTGGCGCGATATTGCAGCACGGCTTTCATGCCGGGCTCCGCATCGGCAACGCAGACCAGCCGGCAAAGGTGGCGCTCGCGCCGAGCTGCTCCTCGATGCGCAGGCCCTCGTTCCACTTCGCCATCCGTTCGGAACGCGAGAACGAACCCACCTTAAGCTGCCCGGTGTTCCAGCCGGTCGCAAGATGAACGATGGTGGTGTCCTCGCTTTCACCTGAGCGGGCCGACACGATCATCCCCCAGCCAAGTTTCTTCGCGGCTTCCATCGTCTCGCGCGTCTCCGTGACGGTGCCCGCCTGGTTGGGCTTGAGCAGCACGGCGTTGCACTGACCTTGCGCGGCAGCGGCGTTCACCCGCGCCGCATTGGTGACGAGGAAGTCGTCGCCGATGACCTGCACGGTGTCCCCGACCGCCGCCGTGAAGGCACGCATGCCTTCGGGGTCGTCTTCACCGAACGGATCTTCGACCGAGACGATCGGGTAGCGCTTCAGCCAGCCGAGCATCACGTCGAGCCATTCGCTTGTGTCGTATTCCCGGCTCTCGAGCGCCAGCTTGTAACGCCCTTTGCGGCCAAACTCAGAAGCGGCGATGTCGAGCGAGATTGCGACCTCATCGTGGCGGTAGCCGGCCCGCTCGATGGAGCGTGTCAGCATCTCCAGCGCTTCCTCGTTCGAAGAGAACACGGGCCACCATCCGCCCTCGTCAGCCACACCCATCCGACGGCCAAGCGAGTCCATCAGATCGCCCGCCGCGCGATAGACTTCCGCCACCATGACGAGCGCTTCGTCAAAACCTTGGGCACCGAGCGGCATCACCAGAAAGTCCTGAATATCGGTGCGGCGGCCGGCATGCGCGCCACCGCCGAAAATCTGGATTTCCGGTAGCGGCAGGCGCACCGGCTCACCGGCCGCGAGATATCGCCACAACGGCACGCCAGCGGCCGCCGCCGCCGCATTCAGCACCGCCATCGAGGTCGCGATGGTGGCGTTGCCGCCGAGGTATGCTTTGTTCGGCGTTCCATCGAGGGCAATCAACGCAGCGTCCACGCCGGGCTGGTTCATTGCGTCCATCCCGGTCAAAGCGGGCGCGATGATGCCGCTGATATTGGCCAGCGCACCCTGAACATCGAAGCCGGCCAGCCTCGTGCCGCCGTCGCGCAGATCGATCGCTTCGTTGCTGCCGCGCGATGCACCTGCCGGGGCAATACCGCGGCCACGTGCGCCGCCAGTCAACTCGACGTCGACTTCAACCGTGGGCCGGCCACGTGAATCCCAAATGCGGCGCCCCGTGATTTTCTTGATTGCGGTTTTCATGTCAGTTCCTTGCTCCAGCGATTCCGGATAGAGTCGAGCGTTCGCGGCGCCTCGAAGATGAAGTGTTTTGCAAAGTGCCGTACCGTGGCGCGATCTTCCCCGGCCTGCAGATATTCCACCGGAGACTTGCCATCGACCCTTGCAAGCAGCAGCGCCGGCAGCAGTCTTGCCGCGCGCGCCTCCAGGACAGCGGCGTCTTCCCACGACGCACCGGCGAAGTACGCATCGTTGAGCGCGTCGAAACAGGCGAGATAAGCAGCGGTTGCATCCGGGCGGTGCACGCATTTGAGCAGCAGATGCGTCAGGCAGAATGCGACATCGAATGCGGGGTCGCCGTACCAGGCGCACTCTGCGTCGAGGAACACCGGACCGGCTTTTCCCACCAGGATGTTCTTCGGACTGACGTCGCCGTGCACGAGCGCCCGCCGGGTTCTTGCGGTGTCGTCGCTCAGTTGTTGCAGTGCCGCTGCGCAATCCGGATTAGCCGCTGCGCTCGCCAGAAAATACGGTTCGAGACGCAAGGCGAAGAAGTTCGCGTCGGTCGAAAACGTGTTCGCCAGTGTGCTGTTGTCCGCCGTCGCGCGATGAAGCGTTGCGAGCGTCGTGCCAACGGCACGGGCGGTCTCGACGCTGGCGATGCCGTCCAGCAGGTCGGTCTTCCAGAGCCGATAGTCGCGCGGCTCAAGAAAGGTCATCGCGAAAGCGCGCCCTTGCTCATCTTCGCCCAGAATCGACGGTACGCAACCCGGGACCACGGTTGCGGCGAGCCGCATCCATGCCACTTCCGCCGAATTGCGTTCGAGTGGTGCCGACCAGTTAGCAGCGACCTTGAGTCGCGCGAGTGCCCGCTTCACACAGATCACCCCGTTCGAGGTGTCGACGCGCACGATTTCCGAGGAAACGCCACCCGTCAACGGCGTCAGCGCGGGTTGCTCAGCCGGGCTGACAAGCCGCATCCTGCGCAACGACTCCAGAAGCGCAAGCGCGCTATCCGCGTCCAAGGCAACTTCCATCCCACTGTCTCCTGTTTTTGGCTTGTGTTGAGACTACTATAGTCGGTAGTGCACACGTGTGCAATGAAATTTATATAAACTTGATCTACGCGGTGGGTCGAAGCCCGTCCGCGTTGGATTCATCCACGTTCCCCCTTTATTCATGGCGCCTGGTTCAACCTCTACGCTTTGACAAACGCGATCCTGACTCCGATAATGGGCACACGTGAACCTACCTGAGCTACCCCCAGCGCACCCTGGGGTTTCGACCGCTTACCACTGGAGCATCGTATGAAAATCATCCGTTTCCAACAGGGCGAACTCGTCGCCTTCGGCAATCTGCACGATGACGGCAACATCGAATATCTTTCGGGTTCGCCGTTTGACGGAGAGGCTCGCCCGACGAATGAGTTCGTTTCGCTCGACAGCGTGAAAGTGTTGTCCCCGGTCGCACGGCCGCGCATCTTCGGCGCCGGGTTCAACTATGTCTCGCATATCAAGGAGACGGGTTGGGAGACGCCTACCCGCCCGGCGCTCTTCGTGAAACCTGAATCGACACTCGCGGGCCCGAACGACCCGATCGTGTACCCGTCCGAGGGAAAGGTGGTCCATTACGAGGCTGAACTCGTCGCGGTAATCGGCCGCACCGCGAGGCGGGTGTCGCAAGCCGATGCGCTCGACTACGTGCTCGGCTACACCTGCGGCAACGACGTGAGCGAACGGGTTGTCCAGAAAGAGGAAATGGCCTTTGGCTGCCTGTTCGCCGGCAAGGCCTTCGACACGTTTGCTCCGCTTGGCCCCGTGATCAACACCGAACTGGATCCATCGAATCTGAACATCATAGGGCGCCTGAACGGCGCAGTGGTGCAGAACGGCAATACCTCCGATCTGCTCTTTTCGGTGCGTTATCTCGTGGCTTACCTGAGTTCCTTCATGACGCTGGAACCCGGCGATGTCATCATGACGGGCACGCCTTCCGGCGTTGGAGAAATCAAGCCGGGCGATGTCTTCGAAGTCGAAATCGAAGGCATTGGGGTGCTCTCCAATCCGGTGATTGCCGAGCGGTGAGGAGCCGCGCCGGTTGGACCCTGCCGGCAACCCGGATTGAGCCGCCGGGTTGCGTGCTATAAAAGCATCTACAAATAACACGGAATGCAGGTACCAACATGTGGAGCGACGCAACGTCCGACCCCAAGGCACCCACCCGCGGCGGCGCGGGCGTCACCATTCGGGACATCGCGCTGGCGCTGAACGTTTCGCATACGACCGTCTCCCGCGCGCTTGCCGATAGCCCGAAAATCAGCGAGGAGACCAAGGCACGCGTACGCCAGGCAGTTGAGCAGCTCGGCTATGTGCCGTCAGCCTCCGCGCGCATGATGCGCGGCGCTCGCAGCTCACTCGTCGGGCTGGTGATCCCCGACGTTCAGAACGATTTCTACGCCACGGTCGCCAAGAGCGTCGCCGATGCACTTGCCGCGCGCTCGATGCATCTGCTGCTGTCGGTGACGGACGACAACAGCGACCGGGAGCTGCGCGAACTGCGAGCCATTCTGGAAACGCGCCCGGCCGGCGTCATCATCGTCCCCACGGCCTCGCCGCGCGCTGAAACGATCGCGCTGCTCGAAAACGTCGAAACGGTCCAGCTGGTGCGGGTCGCCTCGCGCCTGACGACGCAGGCCGTCGTCATCAACGACCGCGAAGGCATCCAGATGGCGACCCGGCATCTGCTCGCTTACGGTCACAAGCGGCTGGCCTTCGTCGGCGGCGACGCTTCACTCAGCACAGGGCGCAACCGGCTCGCCGGCTTTGAGGATGCCCTCAAGGAACAGGGCCTCAAACCGGCCGCGGTGGCGCTTGGCGCGCCAAGGCCGGAGTTTGCGCGGCACGCCGTCACTAGCATGATGTCAGCCCGCAACCGGCCGAGCGGACTCGTGCTCGGCAGCGCCGAGCTCACGCTGGGCGCCCTGCAGGCGCTGCGGGCGTTGCATCTCGACTGGCCGCGCGATGTCTCTGTCGTCGGCTATCACGACCCGGCCTGGTTCGAGCTGGCAGTTGGGGGCATCACCACGGTTCGGCTGCCGGTAGAGGACATTGCAGCGACGGCGACGAGCGTGCTGCTCTCCCGTGCGCTCGGCAGCCATCAAGACAAAGGGCAGGCCGGACAGGCGGCCACCATCCAGTTCGCACCCTCGCTGGTTCTGCGCGGCTCGACCGCTCCGTACGTCGGCTAGCACGTCGACAGCGCTGGCACAGGCAAGAAACCGGCCCTCACTGCCGCCGGTCTCTTCTGCCTTCCGCGCAGCGATCAGTTGCGCGTGGCCGCCCACTTCTTCAGCTCGGCATGCGCAATCTTCCCGGCGCGCAGCATGAACTCCTCGGCCGACGGCGGCGCATAGCACAGTTCAAGATTCATCCCGCCCGGGTCTTTCAGGTAGAGCGAGTGAAACGCGCCGTGGTCGACGTAAGTGCAGGCATAGCCCTCGGCCTCGAGTTTGGCGCGAAAGTACCCGATCACCTCATCGCTATCCACATTGACGGCAATGTGGTGGTGATAGACCGTCGGCACCGTGAACGGCGGCTCCCCGTCATAGAAGTCGGGATAGTCAAAAAACGCGATCGAGCTGCCGTCACCCATTTCGAAGAAGAAATGGCAATACGGCGACGGCTTGCCGGTGAACACTTCGTCTGGAATGCGCAAGGCGATCGTCATCGGCATTTCCAGAATGTCTTCGTAGAAATGCCGGGTCTTTTCGACGTCGTTGCAGTAGTACGCGTGATGGTTGAGGCCGCGGACCCGGTTGTTCGCGCGACGGGCGACGACCTGCTCTTTATCCTTCGGGTCAATCGCGGTTTCGCCGACCGCGCCAAGGACATTGTCTTCCTGATGGGACATTCTCGTACTCCTCCGTTGGACTGGTGAACCCGGCCCGTCGGGGCCGGTTATGATGCCGCGCGGTGTCTAGGCGAGCGGCGTAGAGTCGGCAATGGTTCTGTCCGCAAGCCGCGGCGCCACCCAATCGGCCAGCTCGGAACAGGATGTGAGCCACACGTCGTCGTGCGTTTTTAGCCGCGCGAGAAACCGGCGCATGACCTGCCACAAGCTTTCGTCGGCGCCAAACAGATACGGGTGAAAAATGACGGTGAGCTGCTCGCCGCCGGCAAGCGCCGCGTCGAATCCGTCGTTGAGTATCCGGTCCCATTCGTCGGCGCTCGCCGGACTCGTGCGATCACCCTGCGCGACGCGAAAGTCGCCGAGGTCACGGTCGATCAGATAAGCGTCGACATGGCGCCAGGCGAACGGAAGAATCGTCAGTCCTTCCTCGAGGCGAACGCTGGCGTTGCCGGCCACGGGTGAGCAATAGGTAAAACCGTGCTCCCTGAGCAGAGCGAGGGACGGCGCATCGGCCACCCCGCCGGGCGGCCGGAAGCCCACCGGCATGACATCGATCTTCCGCAGCGCGGCAAGGCTCTGCGCCAGGTTCGAACGCTTCTGTTCGAGCGACAAGCGTCCCCAGTTTTCGTGCCCCCACGTATGCCAGCCAATTTCATGTCCCGCGGCCTGCAGCACTTTGATTTGCTGCGGGTATCGCTCGGCGTTTACCGACTCGATAAAGTACGTAATGCTCAGGCCGTCGAGCTCCTCGAGGAGCTTCGGCAGAACATGGGTCGCGGTGAAGTGACCGCCGATCGCGCTGTCCGCGGGCCACCTGCCCATGCTGATGTCGCAAGCTTCGCCGAGGTTATCCAGCGTCACGCACACACAGGCCCGACGACGTTGCGGCCCCCACGCGGCTGATTCGAGCAGTGCCATTGCCTCTCCCGGATTAGTGATGGCGGAGGCGTTTCGCCTCTTCCGACTCAGTTTTCAAACTCAAGCATAGGAGATAAGGCACACGTGTGCAATTGGGTTTACCCGACATTGACCGATTAGCTTGGCGGCGGGGCGAAAAAAAGAGGCGGCCGCTGGCCAGGTGGCATCCGTTAGACCACGCGCGAGATTCCAGCGCTGGCGGCTGGCGGCAATAGCGCTCACCGCGCTGCCGAACGGGTAGTCGTCTGTGGTCTGGTTCAGGTAGTAGCCGTTGACGCCGAGACGCAGGTCTTACCAGCCCGGGGCAGGCAGCATGCCCGCAAAGAATCCCTCCGAACCCTGCCCGATGTTGTCGCCGCGGCCTTCGGTTGCGCTCACGGTTTGGCAGAGTGCCGCGGCAGCGAGCGCTACGAGCGCAGCAAGGATACGTTTCTTGAACATCTCCATAAGCGTCACTGCGCGACAGCAGTTTCCAGAAAAATCCAGTTCGCAAATCGATCAGGATGGCGAATAAAAAGGAGCGTGACGCAGCAGGCAAGGAGCCTATTCAACAGGGAAGGACTGTGCGCTCAGCTGTGTTTCGTCAGCGCCTGCACCAGCGAATTGCCAAACAGCGTCAGGCAAACTCCACTCAGCATGACCAGCGCGCCAGCCAGCTTGATGCCCGACACCTGACGGGTCACTACACCGATAAGTCCGAAGTGGTCGATCGCGAGCGACGAGAGCAGTTGCCCCGCAATCACCAGCGCCAGCATGTTGGCCAAACCAATCCGCGGCGCGAGCAGTACCGTGCAGAAGATCGCGGCCGCACCCAGCAGGCCGCCGCCAAAGCGCCAGACCGGTTGCGACGGAAGGCTTGCCACAGCGGCCGACAAGCCGCCTTTGCTCATGGCGATCGCCGCGAGCGCCACAGTGCCGATCGAAAACGACACCAGCGCCGCGGCCACGACATTGCCTCCCAGCCCGCCTGCGAGTTGACTATTGACGGCGGCTTGAATCGAGATGGCCGAGCCGGCACAGAATGCGATGAGCAGAAGAATCAGATTCACGACACCCCCTTCTAGTTAGCCCACCACCCTCAGGCCTGCGCGACTTCCGGCGGCGTATCCGCGAACTGATCGGGGATGTACCCGACGCCGGCGAACAGATGCGCACGGGAAGCATCCGTCGCCTGCTTGAGTGCCTTGAAATTCAGGCCGAGCAGCTTGCCGCCCGACTTGCGCACGCGGCCGCCGACAATGACGGTGTCGACATTGCTGCGTTCGGCGGCGTGCACGATCGTGCCGATCGCGTTATTCGACGGGTACAGGTTCAGGTCGTCGGCGCGAATCAGAACGATGTCCGCCTTCTTGCCCGGCGTCAGAGAACCCGCCTTGTCGCCGAGCCCCGCCACGCGCGCGCCGTTGATGGTTGCCGTCTCGAGGATGCTGCGAACGGACACGGCAGCCGGCGCCGCCTGATCGCCCCGATAACGACGATTCTGCGCATGCGCGCGCTGCATGAAGAAAGCGGCGCGCATCTCCGCGAACATGTCGCCGCCGTATGAAGCTTCAACGTCGATGCTGATGGCCGGCGCAATGCCGTGGTCGATCGCGCGCTGATACACGCACAGCCCTTCTTCCAGACCGTATTGCGCGTCCGAGCGCGGGCACACGTCGACGTTCACGCCGGTCTCACGGAGAATGTCCCACTGCGCGTCGGTCAGACCCGTGCAATGATTGAAGATGTTGTCCGGCCCAAGCAGCCCTTCTTCCTTCAGCGCCGGCAACAGTTTGCCCATCTCCTCGCCGAGGAACTCGGTGATGATGCGCAGCCCCACCGAGCGCGCCGCGGCCCATGTTTCGCGGTCCCACTGCGACATCATCGCCATCGTGACGAGCTGGTCGTCCGAATCGAAGCGTTCCTGTTTCAGGCGACCCAGGTCCCGCGGCCAGTGTTGCGCCCATTCACCCGCGAGCGGTTTGCCTGGCGCATAGACCGCACGAATGCCGGCATCTTCCAGTGCATCGATCGAAGCGTCGGAGTGCGCGGGGCTGCGCGCATTGTGGGAGTTGTCGACCAGGGTTGTGATGCCCGAGTCGATCGCACCGAGCGCCGTGATCAGATTGCCGATATACATGTCCTGCGGACGATAGTGCGTCGCGAAGGAGAAGTGCGTCGACTTCAAATAGTCCATCAGGGTCGGCGAGTTCGGGTCGATACGGCGCAACTGACCTTCCCATGCATGGCGATGCGAGTCGACGAAACCGGGCATTACGATCATGTCGGTCGCGTCGATGACGTCCGCGCCTTCAGCCTCGATCGACGGCGCGATCGCCGCGATGCGCTCGCCTTCAACCAGAATGTCGCCACACGTGAGGTCGCCAACCTCCTTGTCCATGCTGACGATTGCGCCACCCTTGATAAGCAGGCGCCGGGTTGCTTCGACATTGGCGAGCGGCGCGACGATCGGGCGCAGATGTTCCCATGAAGTTGGCGGGTAATTATCGAGTGACATTGTTTAGCTCCAGCGAATGATGAGATCCGTTTTTTAGAGGGAAAAGCGTGGGTTTTTTTGCGTAACCCGCTTGCCTCGTCTGCAACTGACTCAAATGTAGTGGCGCGCACCGTCCCTAACAATCACCTATACTTTTCATACTCTGTGAAGCTGGGGATACATAATGAGAGGGAGCGATTTCGCCGATGTACGCGCCTTTGTTTCGGTCGCCGAACAAGGTTCGTTCGCGCGCGCCGCGGGGCACCTGGCGGTGTCGCCTTCCGCGCTGAGTCAGACGATTCGTGGATTTGAAGAGCGGCTCGGCGTGCGTCTGTTCAACCGCACGACACGCAGCACCAAGCTCACCGAGGCCGGCGCACGGCTGCTCGCGCGCATGCAACCTTTGCTGGCTGAATTCGACGCCGCGCTTGAAGAGGCGGTCGAGAATCGCGAGAAGCCATCGGGCACGCTGCGCGTGTGCGCGCCGCAAATGGCGATCATCCACTTGCTGCAGCCAATGCTCGGCGTCTTCCAGGACCAGTATCCGGACGTCGTGCTGGACCTCACGAGTGACGAGAGTCTGGGCGATATCGTCGCTCGTGGTTTTGACGCGGGCATCCGTCTTGGCGAACACGTCGACCAGGACATGGTGGCGGTGCGCGTCGGTCCCGACCTGCGGCAGATCGCGGTCGCCTCACCCGAGTATCTGGACAGGCATGGCGTGCCGCAAACGCCTCACGATCTGCATGACCATCGCTGCATCAACTGGCGCCGCGCGGGGCAGACGAGCGTCTACAACTGGGAATTTGCCAGGGACGGACAGTGGTTCAACGTGTCTGTCAAAGGGACCTTGATCGTCAACGACTGCGCAGTGGCGCTTCAGGCCGCAACAGATGGTCTCGGCATCACGGTATGGACCGAAGACTGGATGAAGCCGCAACTGGAGTCGGGCCGGCTGGTCCCGCTGCTGAAGGACTGGTCGCCGCTCTTTCCGGGTTTTTTCCTTTATCACCCGAGCCGCACGCGCATGCCTGCCGCGTTACGCGCGTTTATCGATGTCGTGAAGCGCGTGTCCATGGGGCCGCACGCGCTGACGCCGCTGTTGCCCGAGGCCTTGCTGCCAACTGTGCAACTTGAACCTGCGCTCACGGAATCGAAAACGGGCGCATGAGCGCCCGCTCTGAGACCCTGGCGAGCCGCGTAGAACGGTACGCAGAATGTCGAGCCACAACACGGAGGTCGCAACGAGGATATCTCCGCCACCGATACGTCGGCACGCTGAACCATTCCCTTCCCCTTGATGAATGTGTCCGCGCTGAATACAGCGCGCCACGCGTAGCTTAAAGCTTTCCACTACCTGGCAAAAAGCGAACAACGGTGAATTGACTATTCGTCGCTGCCTGACAATGTTCGGCCTGTCCGTATCGCGCTAGATGAATTTCCGGGTGCTTTGTCAGATGCAGGCGAAAAATCAATTCGGTATTAGTGCATTTATCCCGAAGAGACATGCGGCTACATTGCAGTCACCGTTTGATCGCATCGTATTGGCCGTGAATGAAGCGCCTGCGATGCGCCACTCTGAGTAATCTGGAGTAGCTCTGATGTCCGAAACCATGAAGCGCTGGGAAATTCCCTCGTACGGCGTTGACAAGCTCGCGCTGAACACCGTCGCACGCCCCACTCCCAAGGCCGGCGAAATCCTGGTCGAGGTTGAAGCGGTCTCGTTGAATTACCGCGACCTGGTCGTTGCCGCCGACGGCATGGGCTCGAACCTCGAATTTCCCTTCACGCCGGCCTCGGACATGACCGGCACCGTTGTCGCGCTCGGCGAAGGCGTGACGCGTTTCGCGGTGGGCGATAGGGTCATCTCTTCGTACATCGCCAACTGGATCGACGGCGCGCCGCTGTCGTGGGCCGATTCGCCGACGCAAGGTGGACCGATTCCCGGCATGCTGGCCGAGTACGTGGTGACGCCCGCTGACTGGTGCGTTCTTGCGCCAAAGTCCCTGACGGCTGAAGAAGCCAGCACGTTGCCGATCGCGGCGCTGACGGCTTATATGGCGCTGGTCGAGGAAGGTAATCTGCACGCGGGCCAGACCGTCGTAGTTCAGGGCACGGGCGGCGTGTCGCTGTTCGCCATCCAGATTGCCGCGGCCAATGGCGCACGGGTGATCGTGACCACAACCAGCGACAGCAAGATTGCAGGCGCGATCCAGCTGGGCGCAACACATGGCATCAACCGTAATACGCATCCGGACTGGCAAGACGAAGTGCGCCGCCTCACCGACGGACGCGGCGCCGAGCACATCCTCGAGATGGCCGGTGGCGAAAACCTCGGGCGTTCGCTGCAGGCCGTGGCGCCCGGCGGCCGCATCTCGGTCATCGGCCTGCTCGAGTCGGACTCGGTGACGCTGCCCATCATGCCGATGCTGGGCAGCCGGGCTTCGATCGTCGCGATCGCCGTGGGTCCGCGCCGCGTGCTCGAAGACCTGGTCCGCATGATCGACGGGCGCGCACTGAGGCCGGTCATCGATGCGACCTACGCGTTCTCCGAAGTGAAGGAGGCCTTCTCCCACCTGAAGCGCGGTGCCTTCGGCAAGATCGTCGTGAAGGTCCGTGCTGAATAAACGAAGTAAGCAACGCAAGCGCGCGGGCCGATTCCACACGCGGTATGTTGTTTGTGGTTTTGCGATGCGCGGAAGATGCCTTGAACGCGGCTACGGGGCGCCGAGCGCCACCGAGAGCCAATGCGTCATGACGGACGCCTGATAGGGTTTTTGCAGCATCACGAGAGCGCCATTGCCCGTCGCCTTCGCCTGTAACGAGGGCGTAGGGTAGGCACTGATAAAGATGGTCGCCGGCGCTTGCCCTTGCGCCACGAGCCGCTCATGCATCTCTACGCCCGACATTCCCGACATGCGGATGTCCGACACGAGACACGCGGTGTCCGACACGTCCCCCGATGCGAGAAACGCCTCCGCGGACTCGAACATGCGCGCTTCCCACCCCATCGATCGCACGAGGCTGCCCAGCGCGCGACGAACCGCCTGGTCATCGTCGACAATTGATACAACGGGCGTCTTTTGCAAAATGGTGGCCCTCGCCTCTCTCCCTGGATCACGGCGGTGACATTCCGCGCGTGGATCCTGAAGACCAAGCCTAGCTTACAAAGCCGACGACCGCGATGATACGAATGTATAACCGCCTTACGTGAGAGCGGCCACCGCGGCGGCCGCCGGTAACGAGAAGCTGAACGTCGCTCCGCCCTCCGGATTGTTGGCCGCCCAGATTTGACCGCCATGCGCTTCGATGATCGAACTGCAGATGGCGAGCCCCATTCCCATACCCGTGCTGCGAGTGGTGAAAAATGCGTCGAACAGCCGAGGGAGGTTCTGCTCGCTGATGCCCGGTCCACTGTCTCGAACCGACACCACCACGTTGCCTTCCGGGTCGCTCGTTGAGGTGACAACCATCTCACGGCGGCTGGCGGCAGCGGACATCGACTGCATGCCGTTGACGATCAGGTTGATGAGCACCTGCTGCAGTTGCACGCGGTCGCCGAGCACGTCCGGCAGATTGGAGCCGAGCGACAGCACGAGTGCGCCGGCGTGCCGTTCGACCTCGGCGCGGATCAGTTTCGCCGCTTCCTCGATGAGCTGATTCATACCGACGGCCGTGCGCTCCGGCGGCGCGCCCTTCATCAGCATGCGTACTCGCTGAACGATGCCGGCCGCCCGGTTTCCTTCGTCGGTAATCTGGGTCACACACCCTTCGATCTCTTCCATATTCAACGGCTCGCGACGCAGCCAGCGCAGGCAAGCTTCGCCGTTCGTCACGATGGCCGCGAGCGGTTGCCCCACCTCATGGGCGATGGATGCGCTCAGTTCTCCCAGCGCCGTAATCCGGCTCGCGCGCGCCAGTTCATTCTGAGCCTGCTGCAAGCGGGCCTCGGTCTGTTTTGCTTCCGTGACATCCATGAGAGCGCCGATAAACTGTCGCCTGTCCGGCTGTCCTTCCGCGCGGTGAGCGACGACATGCAGATACTTGACCCGTCCGTCCGGGAACAGCAGCCTGTGTTCGATATCGAAACCGTCGGCTGTTTCGCCGACGTCATGGAGCATCCGTTCGAAGACGCGCAGGTCCTCCGGATGAACACGCTCGCGTATCGTCCCGATGCCCGGCGCACTCGCCGGGTCCTGTTCGAAGATGGCGAACGCCTCCTCGGACCAGAAGATTTCGCCGGTCGCGATGTTCCATCCAAAGCTCCCCGTGCGGCTCAACTTTTGCGCTTCGGCCAGATATTGGGCCTGGCTCCTGCGCAGCAACTCTTCGGCGCGCTTGCGCTCCGTGATGTCGTTGTTGGTCTCCAGCATGGCAGAAGGCGCGTTTTTGTCGTCGTGTTGCAGCGTCCAGCGGCTCGCCACAATGACCTGGCTGCCGTCGCGCCGGGTATGCGTCAGCTCCCCCTCCCAATGTCCGTCGCGCAACAGCATGCGCTGCACTTCGTCGCGCGGCGCCGGGAATACCGTCTTGAGCAGATCGTCGGCAGCCTTGCCGGTCGCTTCCGCCTTACTCCAGCCGTAGAGGACCTCGGCGGCATGGTTCCAGTAAATGATGACCCCGGCCGTGTCGCGCACGAAGACCGTGTCGTGCGTCAGATCGAGCAGGCGCGCCTGAGCGCGCTGCATCTGTTCCATGCGCCGGATGCGCCGCACCAGCGTCGTGACCGCCAGCGAGGTAATCAGAAAAGCCGCGAGAGGAAAAACATCCTGAAGCTTCTCGATCTGGAAGCTGAAAATGGGCGGCGTAAAAAGCACGTTCAGAAGCGCGGCGCCCACCAGCGAGAAAATCGCGGACGAAACGAAGCTGTCGAGAAGCGACAGCAGTACGACGGCGATGAGCATGCAGAAGCCGGTGGTCGCGAGACGCACCTGGAGGTCGAAACAGATGCCGGCGATGGCGGCAAGGGCGACGCAGCCGCCGATCCACAGACCGATCAGATAGCCAGGCGTGCTGCTCTGGCGCGACGAACCGAGTGCGCTCACCACTTTCCTCCCCATGGCGCCCCTTTCACGCGTGCAGGCGTGCGGCGTCAGCTTCCTCGACATGCGTGGGCGGAGATTGCGTGCGCTTTCATTTTATTTACATGCATGAAAGCTTTTCGCCTTTCCTTAACGCGTTTGCAGCGCCGATTATCATATACGTCCGTATAGGCGAGGAGAAGGATCGTTTAATCGTTTCCCCCAGACGCGGCCGACCCGGACCCGGCCTTCCCGCGTGTCGCGTTATACGGGCGTATAGCCGGATTACGCTATCGCGGCACTGCCATACCCCACCGTAGAATAGATTCCTCCTCCTGCCCTGCGTACGCTTGAGTCATCGCGATCGGCGCATCTCCGATGACTGCGGGAAGCCTCCCCCGACCACCCAGTCCTCATCCCCTGTGCAGAACCGCGACCCGGCAGCCTGCCTTGCCGCGCCCGCAATCCGTCAGCCTGACCGTGTTTCCTTTAACTGCAGCATCGCTTCAAAGGAATTGACCGTGTCGCACGATCTTCATACCTGGCTCTTCATCGGTGCCAACGCCTACGTTGAATTCACATTTGTCCCATGGCTGAACCGCAGCGTGTACCGGCGCACAGTCGACTACTCCGCGGTTTGCATCCAGTAGGCCCGCGTGCTATTGCCCCACGGTTGCTCAATCACTGCTTCGACTCTTACTGACAAGAGGAAGACGATGTTGAACGATAAGCCCCGCCATGCACCCTTCGAACCTTCATCCGAGACAGATATTTCGTATTCCTCCCCTGCGCGCGAGAACGCGGCGCCCGTGGGGGCTCCGCGCGTGCTCCCCGTTTCCGCGGGGATGGGCAGAGTCGGCCGGCGCAGGTCGGCGCGCCATGCGTCAATGCCGCTCGACCCGGACCCCTGGAGTCGCACACTCGCCGCGCTCCAGCAGTTCAATGCTGCGCCTCGCGAGTTCCCTGATGAGCTCATGTACTCGCGACTGCAGTCGCGGCCAGACGCTGCCCGCCAGAAAGCGCCCACGTTTACCGTGAACGTGCTCGAGTACCTGGCCAACAGGCTCGTCGTGGTCTCCTGGCACGACCCGACGCTGTGCAATTACGAAGAGCAGGTGTGGTCACCGGCGCTCGCACGACACTCCGGACAATGCGCACTGTCGGGATCGCGCATCAGCAGAGGTGACACGGTCTACAAGCCGCGCACCCGGGGGCGCATCGCACCGCTGAACGGTGACGCGATGATTCTCGCTTCGGCACTGAAGGGGGTGCCCGAAAACCAGGCCTGACGCGCGCAGTTCGTTTCGATTCCGCGCATGATGCGCAGTTACTCGCCGGTCTGCTGAAGCGTCTCGGCCAGGTGATTGACCACCGCACGCGTCTTCGCCGCCATTTTCTGCCCCAGGGAAATGATGGCATGGACCGGTGGTCCATTCACATCCGCTTCCGGCAGCAGATGAACAAGCCTGCCTGAGCGCACATAGGGCAGCGCGACCCGGTCGTGTATCTGCGTGATACCGAAGCCGGCAAGCGCGGCCTCCACCAGGGCTTGACCATCGGCCAGCACCAGCACCGGCGGGAGTGACACCTCGCGCACCGAAGCGCCATCGCGCACGCTCCAGGATCGCAGACGCCCGCCCGGTCCGCGAAACACAATGGCGTCATGGTTGATGAGATCAGCGAGCGTCTTGACCTCGCCTTTGCGCTCGAGATAGTCGGGCGACGCATAAAGCCCAAGCCGCAGGTCGCACAGTTTGCGCACCGTCAATTCGCTATCTTCGGGAAGTGCGCCGATGCGAACCACAACGTCCCATCCCTCGCCCACCGGATCAGACATCCGGTCGGTCAACGCCATTTCCAGCGTGAGCTTCGGATACTTCGCCTGGAGCGCGACGAAGCTCGGCAACAGAAGGCGCCCAAACCCCGCGGGCAGGTCGATTTTGACGCGCCCGACAGGTTCGGAGCGGCGGGCGGCCAGCTGCTGCTCAGCCTCACGCAATCCGTCCAGCGCCTCCTGCGCAGCCGCAAGATAGGTCTCGCCGTCTTCAGTGAGGCGCACGGCACGCGTTGTCCGCTGGAAGAGCCGGGTAGCCAGCCGCGCTTCGAGGCGCTGAACGGCCTTGCCGACATTCGACTTGCTACTGCCGATTTCTTCCGCGGCGCGGGTAAAGCTGCCGCTTTGCGCGACCGCCACAAACACTGCGATTTCGTTTATCGGTGCATCGGTGCGGTCGTTCATGTCTTGACCCGTTACGCAAATTGTGAAAACAGCGAACTGTAGCAGGCGCCGGCTTTGATCAGCGCCGCTCATCATGGGATTTGACCCGAACGTCGCGATTCTCCGGCTCTTCAAACGGCGGCTTTGTGTCGCAATGTATCTGAGCGTCGCAGCGATACACAACATTGCATTCGCCCCGTCTTTCGACACACGCCAGATACGTCGCAACGTTCTAATGCATCAACGCCAAACGACACATGGATCCGATACCGCGGATGCAGATCAGGCGGCCATGCTGGCTCCCTGGGGTCCGTGCGCCTTCCCATCTTTAGATTACGGAGAATGACATGAAAACTTCTATCCTCGCTTTGGCACTCGCCGCGTCCCTCACCACCGGTCTTGCTCACGCCTCTGAAACGGCGGCGGCACATTCAACAGACTCTGGCGTCGCGCAATCGCAATCGTGGAGCGCTGCCGGCAACGGCCAGGACGTCGCACCAAAAACGCGTGCGGATGTTCGTCAAGAACTGGTACGGGCTGAACATGACGGACAGCTCGTTTATCTGAACAACAATCTGTATCGCGGAAGCTAGGCATCCCTTGCTCGAAGGAACGATTTTCCTTCGAGCGTGAAAAGCCATCCGATTGATATCAGGTTCAATCGTAGAGACGACTGGCCCCGTCACGGCAGTTTCCGCCCGATCGTTCTACGTCCATCACTAAACGCAACCAGAGAAGGAGTCAATCATGACGCAACTCGAAAAAGTACTGTACACCGGCAAAACACACACGACGGGTGGCCGCGAAGGCGCATCCCGCAGTTCCGACGGCCGGCTCGACGTCAAGCTCTCGCCGCCGGGCACATCAGGAATGGGCACCAACCCGGAACAAATGCTCGCGGCGGGCTGGTCCGCCTGCTTCATCGGCGCAATGGGGCTGGCGGCCGCCAAACTGAAGATTGCCCTGCCCGCTGACACCGCCGTCGACGCCGAAGTCGATCTGGGCACGACCGATGGCGCCTACTTCCTGCAGGCTCGTCTGAACGTCAGCCTGCCGGGTGTGGAGCGCGAAACCGCCGAGGCGCTCGCGAATGCCGCGCACCAGACCTGCCCGTACTCCAAGGCTACCCGCGGCAATATCGATGTCGTGATCAACGTGATCTGACGCGCAGCACGTGTCGCGTTTCGCTCGAATCGATTCGACTTCCGGCGCCTGCGCATGAAGGACCGGCGGCCCGGGCGCGGAAACTGCTACTCGATAGACCCACTGATCGCTAGCGCCGGCGCCGTTCCACAACGGCACGCCGGCCACGCGACTTCAGCGGCTCACTCGGAGCGGCCGGTAGCGCCTTCATGACAGGCACCAGGGCCCGTCCGTCGAATCGAACAGGAGAAAAACGATGACTCTGCTCATTTATCTCGCAGGTTGGATCATTCTGATAGGTGGCGTGGCGTGGGGCTTGATGGCGCTGCATGTCGCACAACATACGATCGCGATCGTGGCGGTCATCATGCTCGGCCTTGCCGTGATCACAGGCGCGACCCGCGTACGTAACCGCGACCGGTCATAGGGGCGGTCACGCTTGCAATCCTCCGCTTTTAATCTTCTCTTCCCACCCAACGAAAGACGCCGCAATAAAAAACGGAAGAAGCCCCCACTTCTTCCGTTCAATCAAACCGGCTGGACGCCCGCGCCGTTCAATCGTCCATCGGGCGATCGTTCGGATGCGCGAAGACGGCCTTCAACGTATCGCTCATCGGCAGCCCGAGGTTGATGCCCTTGGGAGCAATCGGTGACATGAACCACGTGTTGTAAAGCGACTGGCCACGGCCATCCGTCTCGAGCCGCGTGATGGTCCGGTCGACAATCGCCTTAAGCGCGGTGTCGCCCTTGGGAAGCATGCATGCGATCGCTTCGTGCGTTTGCGGCGCGCCGGTGATCACATAGTCGTCCGGGCGGTGCGCGGTCGCCCGTTCGCTCGCGAGCACGTCGGCATCCATGAAGAAGGCTGCGGCGCGGCCTGTTTCAAGATTCAGGAACGACGCGCTGTGGTCCCGTGCTTCAACCAGCGTGATATTCGCGTTCTTCTGCTGAATATAAGATCTGATGTAACGCTCGGACGTGGTCCCGGTGGTGACCGCGACGGTTTTGCCGTTCAGGTCGCTAAACGAATGGATGTTTGAATCCGCCTTCGTCAGCAGCCGCGTTTCCGTCACGGAAATGGTATTGGAGAAGTCAACCTGCTGGGCGCGCTCCTTGTTGTTCGTGGTGCCGCCGCATTCGAGATCGATCGTGCCGTTCTGAACCAGTGCGATGCGGTTCTGCGCATTCACCGGAATCATCTTCACCTGAAGGCCCGGCGCACCGATCGTCGTCTTGATCTCCTTGACGATCTCCTGCGCAATGTCCTGCGAATAACCGATCACACGTTCGTTGTTGTCGTAATAGGAGTACGGCACCGACGACTCGCGGTAGCCCAGCACGATCGTGTTCCTGGTTTTGATGGAGGCGAGCCGTCCTGTCAGATCCTGTGCCTGGGCACTGAGCGCCACACAGCCGAGCAACATCAGGGCAGCCGCGCGATAAGGCAGACTATTCATTTTTTCCTTTCCCGATAGTGAATAACGCACGCTTCGTCCAGGTCAGGAACGCAGCGCTGAACAGGCGGCAGCAATCCGTTTGCACGCTATTTCCAGTTGCTCGAAGGAGGTGGCAAACGAAATGCGAAAGGCCGGCGAGAGGCCGAATGCCGCGCCCTGGATCACCGCGACTTCCTGGCTTTCCAGCAGGTACATGACGAAATCAGTGTCGCTGGCGATCACCTGCCCATTCGGCGTGCGCTTGCCGATGACGCCCGCACAGGATGGGTAGACATAGAAGGCGCCGGTAGGACGCGGACAGAAGAGACCGTCGATCGCGTTCAGGCTTTCCACGACGAGGTCGCGCCGCCGCTGGTACTCACTGCGCCAGCCCGCGAGAAAATCGGTGGGCCCGGTCAAGGCGGCCAGTGCCGCGGCCTGGCTCACGGAGGACGGATTACTGGTGCTTTGGGACTGCAGCTTGGCCATGGTCTTGATGAGCGCCTTCGGGCCGCCCGCGTAACCGATTCGCCACCCTGTCATCGCAAATGCCTTCGACACGCCATTGATGGTCAACGTGCGCTCTCGCAGATGCGGGTTGCAGCGGGCAAACGTGGCGAACTTCAGACCGTCGTAGATGAGATGCTCGTAGACGTCGTCGGTCAGCACCCAGACGTTGGGGTGACGGCCGAGCACCTCGCCCAGCGCGACGAGTTCATCTTCGGTGTACGTCGCCCCGGTCGGGTTGCAGGGAGAATTGAGCACGACCCATTTGGTGCGCTCGGTGATGGCCGCTTCGAGCTGGGCCGGCGTCATCTTGTAGTTGCTGTTCGCGTCGCATTCGACAATGACGGGGCGCCCGCCATTCAACAGCACCATATCCGGATACGAGACCCAGTACGGCGCGGGAATCACGACTTCGTCACCCTCTTCCACCGTGCTCGTGAGGGCATTGAACACGACCTGTTTGCCGCCGTTTCCCACGGTAATTTCATCGGCGGAGAACACGAGACCGTTCTCGCGCTCGAACTTGGCGCAGATGGCGCGCTTGAGTTCCGGTGTACCGTCCACCACCGTATAGCGCGTCTTGCCGGCTTTCATCGCCGCGTAGGCGGCTTCGACGATATGCGGCGGCGTGTCGAAGTCCGGCTCGCCGGAGGTCAGGCCGACGATGTCGCGCCCTTGTGCACGCAGTTCCTTCACGCGCGCGGTGGCCATTGAACTCGGCGATGGTTTGATGCGCTCCATCCGGCTGGCAATCAGTTTCATTCTGGTCCCTCGTGACAACATGAAAAAACGCTCAGGCAATGACGCCTTTCTGCTTCAGGTAGGTGTCGATCCAGCCGCGCTTGTCCTGCCCGGCGAGAATCGCCTCCTTGCGTTGCTGCTCCCTTTGGGCCTGAGCGGTGGCGGCAGCCAGCAGGTTTTCAAGCTGCGCGGCGGGAACGGCCACCAGACCGTCCTCGTCGCCGACGATCAGATCGCCGGCTTCGATCACGAGGCCGCCGATCGCCACCGGTACATTGATTTCCCCAGGGCCTTCCTTGAACGGACCGCGATGCGTGTTGCCCCGGGCAAAGCACGGGAAGTCCGCCGCGTAGAACGCGGCAACGTCACGCACGGCGCCGTCGATGACGAAACCAGCAACGCCGCGCACCTGCGCGTGCATCTGCATCAATTCCCCGACCAGCGCCTGGGTCACTTCACCGCCGCCGTCGACCACAATGACGTCGCCTGGCTCGGCCATATCGATCGCCTTGTGGATCATCAGGTTGTCGCCGGGCCTCACCTTGACCGTTACGGCACGGCCCACCAGCTTCTTTTGACGGTGGTAAGCCTTCAGCCCGATCACGCCGCACAGCCGGTGCATGTTGTCGCTGATGTGCGGCGTGACGACGGACTGAAAGCGTTCGACGATCTCTTTGCTGATCGGCGCCGGCATCGGCATGATGCGAAAGCCCGGCATGGTTTGATGGCTCATGAGTTCTGGTCCGGTTGACAGGGGAAACTAAAGCGTCGAATGCTCGCGCAGGTACGGCACGAGCCCGCCTGCGTCGAGGATCTTCAGAAGGTCGTGTGCAATCGGTGCGGCCTCGATTTCGTGACCGTCGGACGCACCCCGCACCACGATGCGCGGCCCCATCTCGATCTCGATCGCATCGCCCTCCGCGAGCCGGCGCGTATCGCATTCGATCGGGTAGAGTCCGTTGTTGACCGCATTGCGGAAGTAGGTGCGCGCAAAACTCTGGGCGAGGACGATGCGGATGCCGGCGCCGATCACGGCGGTCACGGCAACCTCCATCGCCGAGCCGCAGCCAAAGTTCTTGCCCGCCACGAGGATGTCGCCGACCCGCACGGAGGCGGCGAATTCAGGCGCGATGGTCTCGAACAGATAGTTCTTCAGTACGGCCGGATCGAGGGATTCCCGCTTGCGCCGCGACGAGATGATGTAATCGGTATTGACGTCGTCGCCAAAGCGGCGCGCGGTACCCTTGATGGACAGTGACATGCTTCTTTTATCGCTTGACGGAGAGAGTTTGAGGACTGGCTATCCGGCCTGCGACAGCACTTGCGGCGCACACTTCCGGCGACGCCAGGAAGACGTTGGCGCTGGCATTGCCCATTCGTCCTTTGAAATTCCGGTTGGCCGTGGAGATCACGTTGGCGTCGTCTTCGGGAATCGCGCCGGCCGTGCCGCAACATGAGCCGCAACCCGGCGTGACGATGATCGCGCCCAGCGCGATCAGTTCGGCCAGTTCGCCGCCCTGGGTCAGCTCGTACAACACCTCGCGCGACGCGGGCGTGACCACCAGTTGCACGCCCGCAGCGGGCCTGCCGAATTCACGGAACACCGCAAGCGCCTGCCGGAAGTCTTTCGCACGGCCACCCGTGCAGGTACCGAGATAGGCCATCTGCACGGGCACCTCGCCGAGTTCGTCGAGACGCGCGACGTTGTCGACGTTATGCGGGCGGGCCACGTATGGGCACAAGGTCGTGAGATCGATATCCAGGGTCCGCGTATAGACCGCGTCCGCGTCCGCTGACAGGCCTTCCAGCGGGCCGTCGACGCGTCCGGCGAGATAGCGCTCGCAGGCTGCGTCGAAAGGGAACACGGCGTTCTTGGCGCCCATTTCCACCGACAGGTTGGCGAGCACCAGCCGATCCTCGAAATCGAGCGTGTCGAGCCCCGCGCCGTGAAATTCCAGCGTCTGATACGCAGCGCCGTCCGCGCCCAGCAGCTTCGCGAGATGAAGCGCGAGATCCTTCGGATAGACGCCGAGCGGCAACTCGCCCGCCAAGGTGATCCGGATCGACTGCGGGACTTTGAGCCACACCTTACCGGTCATCATGACGCCCGCCAGATCCGACGAGCCAATACCGGTCGCAAAACAATTCGCCGCGCCGTAGGTCACCGCATGACTGTCGGCGCCGACGAGAAGCCGGCCAGGCGCGGCAAGGCCTTGTTCGACGACGATCTGATGGCCAATGCCCTCGCCGATGTCGAACAATGGAATGCCGTGCTCGCGGGCGAAACGCCGGATTCTCGCCTGTAACATGGCGGCCTTCGGGCTCGGCGCCGGTGCATAGTGGTCGAGTGCAAACAGCAGTTTCGCGGGCGCATGGACGCGCGAGGCGCCCATCGCCGCGAAGTAGTCCATGGCCATTGGAATGGAGCCGTCGGTGCCCATTGCACAATCCACTGCACAGATCGCGATATCGCCCGCGTTGACACTGCGTCCCGAACTGAGGGACAACAGCTTTTCTGAAAGGGTTTTTCCTGGCATATCGTGTGTCTCGCGATTCGGAACGGGCGGGCATACGCGGGTTCAACCTGGTGCCGACGGCTGCTTGCCACGCTCTTTTTACCGGTGCCGCCTTGGCCGGTCACCGCCTGAGCGAGTATCGCAAACCACAAAGGGCCGTATCGTGAGTAATCGGCATCGCGACCGATGAATAAAATTCCTGGGTCGCTTGCACGAAAGCGTGGCTGACCCGAGGCACGGCGTCCTTGCCAAACCCGTGGCACGGGCCGATACTTCGGCGCGGCATCCCTGCCCGAGCAGGTCCCTGAACGACGCCCGGTACGACCGGGGAATAGGTGAAGCGCGCAAGACCATGCTAACTCTCAAGCAACTGGAAGCGGTCTACTGGGTGGCCAAACTCGGTACGTTCGGCGCGGCGGCGGACCGCCTTTACACGACGCAGTCGGCCATTTCGAAGCGCATCAACGAACTGGAAGTGTTCTTCGAGGTATCGCTGTTCGATCGCAGCAGGCGGACCGTCCAGCTCACGGCGAAAGGCCGTGAACTGCTCGAAGCAGCTGAAGAAATGTTGCAGTCCCGCGATCGCCTGCTCGACCGCATGGGCAAGGAAGTGGAAGTCGTGCGGCACTTCCGCCTGGGCATCACGGAATTGATTGCCTTGACGTTCCTGCCGCGACTCGTGCGGGAGATTCGCGACGCCTACCCGACCGTCTCTCTCGAGCCGGAGATCGACGTCAGCACCAATCTCGCCGCGAGGCTTCTGCGGGGCGAGGTCGACTTCATCATTGCCCCGACGGTGCTCAAGGATCCACGCTTCACGTCGGTGCCGCTGAAAAAGCTGCAACTGCGCTGGATGGTGAGTCCGTCGCTGATGGCTGACTCGCGGGTGCTCTCACTGGAGGAAATTGCCAGCTATCCGATCCTGATGCAGATCGGCACCTCAGGTGTCGACGCAATCTACGAGCGCTGGTTCGCGTCGAAAAACCTGGCGATTCGCCGCACCTTCGCGGGCAACAGTCTGATCGCCCTGAGTTCGCTCACGGTGGCGGGGTTCGGTGTGAGCTATCTGCCCGCGCTGTATTTCGCCGATCTGGTCGACCAGGGTTTGCTCAATGTGCTGCATTCCACGCAAAGCTTGCCCGCAGTGCGGTACTACGCGATCTACCGTAACGATCGTCCTACCCCGCTCTACTCGATGGTGGCCGATCTCGCGAGGCGGCTCTGCGATTTTTCAAAACCGGATCTCGCGTCCGTAATTTCGGAAGGGTCGGGTTAAGTGGCGCTTCGGTTCTGCTCCGAACGCTGACCAAACGCCTCCGCGCCCTGCAGGGTCATTGCCGGGCTCAGCGGCAAGTCCTCGTTGCCCGCCTCCGGCGCTTCGGCACCCGCCTGGCGGAGCCGCTTGACGCGGGAGACGAGCTCGCGGGAAAGGCGCCGCGCGCGGATCGCCAGCAGGCCCCACACCGAATTGATGATCTGCACGGTCCACGCGGTGGACGCTTCTCCGCGCGCCCAGTACGACTTGAAGCGCTCCGTTCCCACCCCGAAGTCGAGGTCGAAACCGTTGTCGAAGGCCCATTTGACGCAATGCTCCACCGCGATCAGACCGGGGCAACATTTGCCGTAATGCGGGTCGTAACCGGCGAAGATCGCGCTCGCCCAGGGGTTGCCGAAACTGACGATAATCCCGGCCACCGGCGCGTCGTCCAGCGTGACCACGATCAGACGCGCCATCGAGGGCACATCAGGCGAATAGATCAGCTTGCCGAGGAAGCACTCGAACTCCGGCAAATCGATCCACACACTGCGTTTGCCGACCCGATCGCTCCATTGGCGTTTGCAGTTGAACATCCACGCGATGATCGCCGCGGTTTCGCTTTCCTCGCTGGGATCGACGACGCGCACGGCAACCTTGCCCTCCTTGGCGAGGCGGTTCACGAAAGTACCGGGCCGTTTGCCGAACAGCGTGCCTAGCGTGCGGCAATATTGTTCCCAACTGCCCGCGCCGCGCAGCGGGGCGGCAGACGCGTTATGGGCCTCGGTGAACAACACCCTGCGCTCCTGCATCACCAGCGTGTGCAGGTGCAACGTGTCGCGCACATACGGCAGATGAATGAAATCGGCGCCGCAGCGCCGGCGTGCGGTGTCCCACGCGCCCGCGATCAAGGCCGGGGCCGATGCGCCATCCTCCACCAGCACGCTCGTGTAGTCGCCGCCTTGAGGGCCGAGCGGCACGAGATAGGTCCAGAGCGTGCGCCGGCTGGTCTCGAGCGGCCAGATCATGACCAGTTGCCCGTCTTCACGGCACACGATGCATTTGAGCTTGCGCCCCTGCGGCTTCGCTACGTGCTTCCACGCCAGCCAGCAAAAGCTGAACGACTGATAGTAGTAGCCATTTGCCTTCGACCACAACGTGTCCCATTCAGGCTGCAAAGCACGAAATTCGGCTTCGTCGCTGATGACGTCGTAGCGTCTCGTCGTCTGTTTTGTCTCGTCCATGATGCCTCACGTTAAGCCCCGCCGCTGTCTTTGCCCTGGTCCAGTCGACGCTGAAAACGCCGACCACGGGAGGCCGCCGGCGCGGCCTGATGCGGATGACAGGAGCATGCCCTGACGCGCTGTGAAGGTGTGTGCGAAGACGCACGCTGCGGTGCGGCACGGCGCCACTTTCGACAAGGAGAAACTCAGGAAGGTGCTCACCGAAGCCACCCGCTTCGATACCCGCTGGCAAATGGGTTGGCAGGCCGACAACTCCCTGCGGGTAGGCCCGCCCAGGCAGCCGTCCGTCCGAAACTGTTATTCTTCCCTCTCTCCCGACCGCCACCTGGTCGCCTGCCGCCTTTGGGCGGCATCCCCAAGCGGCGCGCTTACGCGCCCGGCATCAGCGAGACAGGAATTTGCATGTTCGGTTTTCTGCGTGGCTATTTTTCCAACGACCTGGCAATCGACCTCGGCACGTCGAACACCCTCATCTACATGCGTGGCAAGGGCATCGTGCTGGACGAACCCTCAGTGGTCTCGATTCGTCAGGAAGGCGGCCCGAATGGCAAGAAGATCATTCTGGCCGTCGGCAAGGAAGCGAAACAGATGCTCGGCAAGGTGCCGGGCAATATCGAGGCGATCCGCCCGATGAAAGACGGCGTGATCGCCGACTTCAACATCACCCAGCAGATGATCAAGCGTTTCATCCAGATGGCGCATGAGTCGCGGATGTTCGCGCCGTCGCCGCGCATCATCATTTGCGTGCCGTGCGGGTCGACTCAGGTCGAGCGCCGCGCGATCAAGGAAGCCGCGCATAGCGCCGGCGCCTCCCAGGTGTACCTGATCGAAGAGCCGATGGCCGCGGCCACCGGTGCGGGTTTGCCGGTGTCGGAAGCGACCGGCTCGATGGTGGTCGATATTGGCGGCGGCACCACCGAAGTGGGGGTGATCTCGCTCGGCGGCATTGTCTACAAAGGCTCGGTGCGCGTGGGCGGCGACAAGTTCGACGATGCGATCGTCAACTACATTCGCCGCAACTACGGGATGCTGATTGGCGAGCAGACCGCCGAGGCGATCAAGAAGGAAATCGGTTCGGCGTTTCCAGGCTCCGAGGTCAAGGAGATGGAAGTCAAGGGCCGCAATATGTCCGAAGGCATTCCGCGCAGCTTCACGGTGTCCAGCAACGAGATTCTCGAAGCGCTCACGGATCCGTTGAATCAGATCGTCTCGGCGGTGAAGATCGCGCTGGAGCAGACGCCGCCGGAGCTGGGCGCCGACATCGCCGAGCGCGGCATCATGCTGGCGGGTGGCGGCGCCTTGCTGCGCGATCTCGACCGTCTGCTCGCGGAAGAAACCGGTCTGCCGGTGTTTGTCGCCGAGGCGCCGCTGACCTGCGTGGTGCGCGGTTCGGGGATGGCGTTGGAGCGGATGGACAAGTTCGGCGGGGCGTTTTCGTACGAGTGAGCTCAGTTCGCGAACGATAAAGCAGCACGCTCGATCGCCGCCGATCGGTCAGACCTTCCAGCGCGTGCCTGCTTGCCACGTAAAGAGACGCGTTCGGCGTACCCCTACGCGCCGATTTTTTTCGGCGCCGCGCGCGCACTTATACTCGCTACTCCGACGAGCTCGGTCGCAGCTCATTCCTCTTTGCGGAGTATCGATGCACGACACCCGACTCGCCCGTTCCAACGCCGGCATGGTCACCAGCCCTCATGCGTTGGCGAGCGAGGCAGGCCGCGATGTATTGCGTGCCGGCGGCAATGCGATCGAAGCCGCGCTCGCGATCGGCGCGGCGCTCTGCGTGACGTATCCGCATTTCACCGGACTTGGCGGCGACGCATTCTGGGTGATCGGCGACCGGCAAGGGAGGTTGCGCACGGTGTCGGGCATCGGCCAGGCCGCGCAGCAACTGCCTGCGTTCAGCGGTGCGATTCCGTTGCGCGGTGCTGCCTCGGCACTCACCACGGCCGCGACCGTCGATACATGGCATCAGGCCTATGAGATCAGCAAGGACGCATGGGGCGGCGCGCAATCGTGGTCGTCGTTGTTCGACCGTGCACTCGACTATGCATCCGATGGGTTTCCCGTCACGCCCTCGCAGCATTTCTGGCAACGCATGCGCGCGGACGAATTGCACGCTCTCCCCGGCTTTGCGGCGACTTTCGCACCGCACGGCCGGACTCCCGCCATCGCCGAACGTTTCGTGCAGCCCGCGCTGGCGAAGAGCCTCGAGCGGATTGCACGCTTCGGCGCGCGCGAATTCTATGAAGGCGAGCTAGCTGAGCGGATCGCGCGCGGTTTGCGCGAGGCCGGCTCACCGCTGACGTCGAGCGATCTGGCGCGAACGCAAGCGCGCGATGAAGCGCCGGTGCGTGTCGCGTATCGTGGCGGCGAACTGGTCAGCATGCGGCCGCCTACTCAAGGTGTGACGACGTTACAGATCATGGGCATCCTCGATCGTTTCGATGTCGCGCGGATGGCCGAGGGCAGCGCCGATTACTACCACCTGCTGGTGGAAGCAGTGAAATGCGCATTCGCGGACCGCGACCGTTTCGTGTCCGATCCTGAGTTCAACGCCGTGCCGGTCGACGACATGCTGTCGCCCACCGCGCTCGATGCGCATGCACGCTCAATCAATCTGCGTGCAGCGCGCGCATGGCCCCACGTGTTTCGCCCGGGCGACACGGTGTTTATCGGCGCGACGGATAGCGAAGGCCGCAGCGTCAGCGTGCTGCAAACGGTTTACTTCGACTGGGGGAGCGGCGTGGTGGCGGGCGACACGGGGATTCTCTGGCACAACCGCGGCGCGTCGTTCAGCACGAATCCCACGCATCACAACGTCGTGCAACCGGGCAAACGGCCATTCCATACGCTCAACCCCGGCATGTATCTGAAGGACTGCCGGCCGCACCTGCTGTTCGGCACGCAAGGCGCCGACGGTCAGCCGCAAACGCTGGCCGCGATTCTCACGCGCCTGATCGACTACGGGATGGACCCGCTCACTGCCCTCGCCCGTCCGCGCTTTCTGCTTGGCAAGACCTTCTCCGATACGCGAGATGCGTTGAAGCTCGAAGAAGACGCCGGCGCCGACGTGTTCGCCGCACTCGCCGCGCGTGGCCATGAAGTCAGCGCCATTGCAGCGCAAAGTCCTTTGGCGGGGCATCCGGGCGTGATTCGCATCGAGGCGGATGGCTCGGCTTCAGGCGCTCACGATCCGCGCAGCGACGGCCGGGCGCTTGCGGTTTGAGTCAGCCGAGCGTAAACCGGTCGCGCGTCGTGACATAGTCGCTCGCGCCGAAGCGTCCCACCGGAAAGTAATGCTGCAGCCGGACGCGCCAGGTCTCGATATCGATCAACTCATCGCGAGCATGCAACCGATGCACGCGGCCGATGAAAATCTGCCGGCTGGTCGTCTCCAGCGTCTCCCATAACGTGCATTCGAATGCCACCGGCGCTTCGGCGATACGCGGCGGCGCGACGTGGGTACTCGACACCGGCGTCAAGCCGACCTCCGCGAGTTCACTCACATTCGGCGGCAAACGTTCGCCGCAACGATGCATCTTCTCCGCGATCGCCTCGTCGGCAAGATGCACGACAAACTCACCGGTTCGCGCGATGTTCACCGCCGTGTCCTTGAGCGTGCCGTCGGCCACCCGATTGACGCTGATCATCACAATCGGCGGTTCTTCGCCGAGCATGTTGAACATCGAAAACGGCGCGGCATTGATCGTGCCGTCCGCACCGAGCGTGGTGACGAGCGCGATCGGGCGCGGCACGATCAGGCTCGCCATCAGCTTGTAGCGCTGGTATTCAGTGATCGTGTCGAAGTCGATTTCCATCTGTGGGGGCCTAGGTCTGAGTGGTGGTGCCGGTGATGCCGAGCAACTGGCCGAGGCTTTTCTCGCCGCGCATCCGCGAAGTTTCGATCCGCTCCTCGATATCGCGAAGATGCGCTTTCATATGGGCCATTGCGCCCGCGGCATCGCGTGCCTCGATGCAATCGACAATCGCCGCATGCTCCGCGTGCTCGCATGGCGCATGCCCCGGCGGTTCATACACGCCGACAATCAGCGAGCAGCGCGAAACCAGTTCCTTCAGATAGTTTTGCAGAATGGAGTTGCGCGCGAGCGCGGCGACGCGCATATGAAAACTACTGGCGAGCGTGGCCCACGAAGGCTGGTCGAAGCGATGCATCGCCTCGTGCTCGCTCGCCAGCTGCTGGCGCAAAGCCAGGATGTCCTCCGCACTCGCACGCTGCACGGCCAACTCGACCAGCACGTGTTCGACAGAGCGCCGGGCTTCGAAGATCTCGCGCGTTTCCTCCGGCGTCGGCTCGGCGATCACCGCGCCTTTGTTCGGCCGCAGCACGACGATGCCCTCGTAGGCGAGCTTTTCCAGCACCCGCCGCACGACCGCGCGACCCACGCCGAACAGCTGGCACAACTCGGGCTCCGGCAGCTTCGTGCCGGGCGTCAAACGATGGTTCAGCACGCCGTCGAAGATTGACTGATAGAGGCGCGCGTCGACGTCCGCCTCTTCCTTCGGCGTTTTTCTGGCAGTGGCGGCGCCGGCTTTCGGCTTCATGCTCATGCGAGTTCCGGGCGCAGCACGCCGTCGCGCTCCAGTTCGTCCATGTGACGGGCGATCGCGCCTGGCGTCGTCACCCATACATCACCGTTCACGCGCGCCGCGGCGATATGCTCGAGCGCGCGGCGCAAATGCCGCAGCCGGTATGGCTGACCCACCAGATAAGGATGCAGCGCGATGCCCATCACGAGCGCCTGCGGCTGCGGCCCGCGATTGGCCTGTTCGAGCATCTCGTCGAACTGATCGACGATCATGTCGGCAAACGCGCGGCCATCCATATGGCGACCCACCATCATCGGCAGATCGTTGAGTTCCTGCGGGTACGGAATCGACCACAGCGGGCCGCCACGGGTGGCCATGCGTACCGGACGATCGTCGTGACACCAGTTCAGCGTGTAGCGATACCCGGTCTCAGCCAGCAGATCGGGCGTCAGGTGCGACTCGGATATCCATGGCGAGAGCCAGCCCCGCGGTGGCGTACCGGAGACTTCGGCGATACGTTCGCGGCAATGCAGAAGCAGTTCACGTTCGCCGTTCTCGTCCAGATCGCTTTGCCGATGCGCATTGGTGTGCCCGTGGCCGATCAGTTCGTCGCCACGCGCCACGCAGGCCGCGATCAGCTCCGGGCAATGGTCGTAGAGCGCCGTATTGATCAGCGTGCCCGCCGGCAAATCCAGCTGGTCGAACAGTTCGATGCAGCGCCACGCGCCCACGCGGTTGCCGTACTCGCGCCAGCTATGGTTCAGCACATCCGGTTGAGGCGAGATCGGGCCGAGCGCGGCGCCGAGTCCCTCGCCGAACGCAAAGTGTTCGATGTTGAAGCCGAGATAGACGGCGAGCCCGCTACCGCCGGGCCAGCGGAACGCGTCGCTGTCCGTGATCGGGCGATAGCCAAAGCGGCCGTGGGTGGCGATCGGTTGACGGGCGCGATTCTCTGCTGCGGGCATGTTCCGTGTGTCGTTCATGTAAAGAAGCAGTGAGTGACGAAAAAGCGCCGCGTGGCGCCCCGCATGAACCGAGTTGGCCGGATCATGCCCCGGGACGGACCGAAGACGCACCGCGATTGCGCAAAAAGATTCTCTTTGATCGCTGACGATCGACGGTGTGGATCGTTTGCAATATGTGAGCCAACTCGTCGACGTTAAGCACACCGGCGCGTTTGCAATGGCCGCGCATCGCGAGGCGACGGATGGCACATGTCTTGCATTTGCATGGTCTCGCCCTGGCACCGCGTGTGATTTTGCGTGCGCCCGCTCTTCGCCGTTCACGAGGACATCCACTTCATGATTCAGCCTGCTTCAACGGTGCTCGAAACCACAGCCGCCGATATCGAACTGGTGCACGTGTCGAAGCAATACGGCGACTCGCTTGCCGTCGACGCCATCGATCTGCGCATTGCCGGCGGCCAGTACTGCTGCCTGCTCGGGCCGTCGGGATGCGGCAAGACCTCGACCTTGCGCATGATTGCCGGGCATGAATCGGTCACCGAAGGCGACATTCTGATTGCCGGGCGCAACGTCACGCGCGAGGAACCCGCTGCGCGCGGCACGGCGATGGTGTTTCAGAACTACGCGCTGTTCCCGCATCTGAGCGCGCTCGATAACGTCGCCTTCAGCCTGAAGATGCGCGGCATAGCGAAGGACGTGCGCCGCAAGCGAGCCGGCGAGCTGCTGGAACTGGTCGCGATGTCCGCGTATGCCGAACGCAAACCGGCGCAACTGTCTGGCGGTCAACAGCAACGTGTGGCGCTCGCGCGCGCGCTGCTGAATCAACCTGGCTGTCTATTGCTCGACGAGCCGCTGTCCGCGCTCGACCCGTTCCTGCGTGTGCAAATGCGTGCGGAACTCAAGCGCTGGCAGAAAGAACTCGGCATCACGTTCGTGCACGTCACGCACTCGCAGGAAGAAGCGATGGCGCTTGCCGATCTGGTGGTCGTGATGAGCCACGGGCGGATCGAACAAAGCGGCACGCCGCACGAAGTCTTCAACCGTCCACGCACTGAATTCGTCGCGCGTTTTCTTGGCGGTCACAACGTCTTCAACACGAATGGTCGTTCGTTTACCGTGCGCGCCGACCATCTGCGCGTGGTACCGCACGGCGTCACCCCCGTCCAGACGGCAACCGGCGAGCGCGGCCTGACCCGGATCGGCGGCGTGCCCTGCACGGTACGCGAAGCGGAGTACCAGGGCACCCATTTACGCATGACGCTCGATCCGCTCGATGGCTCGCCTGAACTGGTCTCGCTCGTGAGCGACGGCGACTACGACCCGGCGCAGCTTGGCCCTGACGCGCGCGTCGTGGTCTGGTGGAACGAGCAGGACGCGCATCCGCTGGCTGCGTGAGCGGGTGTGCGGCATTGCGTGACATGGCAGCGAGAGTACGTCTGAATGAAAAGCGCGAACTGAACGCGAATTGAACGACTAACAGGCGCTGCTCGACCATCCAGCGAATATCAAGTGAACGTCAAACGACCGTCAACTGAGGAGAAAGCAATGAGTGAAACGAACGAGAGCCCGGCAGCGGCCGCATCCGATCTGAAGGAAAAAGGCCTGTCGCGCCGCACCTTCATCAAGGGCGCCGTGGCGGCGGCCGGCATTGCCGGGTTTCCGTACGTGCATGCGCAGGAGAAGATCACGTTGCGTTACCTCGGCACGGCGGTGAATCAGAGCGCCGACATCGCGAAGAAATTCAAGGAAGACACGGGCATCGAGATTCAATACGTGCCGGTGACAACTGACGATGTGGCCAAGCGGATCATCACGCAGCCCAACTCGTTCGACATTGTCGACACCGAATATTTCGCGCTCAAGAAACTGATTCCGGCCGGCACGCTCGCGGGCATGGACGCGAAACGCATCAAGCTCGCCGACAAGATCACGCCGGTGCTGACGCGCGGTGAAGTGAACGGCAAGAAGATCGGCGATCAGGGCACCGCTCCGAAGAAAGTGATGTTTCTGACCGGCCCGCGCTCCACCGAATTCTCCGCGACACCGACCGAATGGATGACGCTGATTCCGACCACGTACAACGCTGACACGCTGGGTATCCGTCCCGACCTCATCAAGCGCCCGATCGACAGCTGGGCCGAACTGCTCAATCCGCAGTTCAAGGGCAAGGCGGCGCTGTTGAACATTCCGGCGATCGGCATCATGGACTCGGCGATGGCGATCGAAGCAATGGGCCACATGAAATATGGTGACAAAGGCAACATGACCAAGGCCGAAATCGACCAGACCATCAAGATCCTGATCGAAGCCAAGCACGCCGGCCAGTTTCGCGCGTTCTGGAAGGACTTCAACGAAAGCGTGAACCTGATGGCTTCGGGCGAGGTGGTGATCGAGTCGATGTGGTCGCCGGCCGTGACCAAAGTGCGCACCATGGGCATCGCCTGTAAATTCCAGCCGCTCAAGGAAGGCTATCGATCGTGGGCGTCAGGTTTCGGCTTTCCGCGCTCGCTGCAAGGCAAGAAGCTGGACGCTGCGTACGAGTTCGTCAACTGGTTCCAGGACGGCTGGGCCGGCGCCTACCTGATGCGTCAGGGCTATTACTCGGGTGTGCTCGAGACCGCGAAGACACACATGCAGCCTTATGAATGGGACTACTGGATCGAAGGCAAAGCTGCCGCCCAGGACATCAAGGCGCCCGATGGCCAATTGCTCGAAAAAGCCGGCACCGTGCGCGACGGCGGCTCATACAACCAGCGCATGGGCGCGATTGCCTGCTGGAATGCGGTGATGGACGAGAACATCTACCTGGTCCAGAAGTGGAACGAGTTCATCGCGGCCTGAACGTGGCCTGAATGTGGCTTGAGCGCGCGAGCCGCATGCCGGACTGCCGGTGCATGACGTACCGGCAGTTTTTCGATGACGTGGCCAATGCGCAGCGCAGTGCTTCCGCGGTGCTTCTGCAGTGCTTCCAGAGATATTCGCCCATGGCAACGATCGACCTTTCCTCTCACGCGCAGGATGCGCCCGTCAAACACCGGCGTGCGCCGGCATGGTTGCAGGCAACGCCGCTTTCGCTGACATTCCTGCTGTTTTTCATCGTGCCGTTGGTCATCACTTTGATCGTGAGTTTCTGGGACTTCAACGAATACCAGATCATCCCGGCTTTCACGCTGAAAAACTACGCGGCGATTTTCAACGGCTGTTCGTCGATGACGGACGTCTGCGTGACCTTCAAGACCTACTGGTCGACGCTCAAGTTCTGCGCGATCGTATGGGCCGTGACCTTGCTGCTGGGTTTTTCGATCGCTTACTTCCTCGCGTTCCACGTGCGCACGACGAGCATGCAGACCATCCTGTTCCTTGTCTGCACGATTCCGTTCTGGACGTCGAATGTGATCCGCATGATCTCGTGGATGCCCTTGCTCGGCCGTAACGGGCTCGTCAATCAGGCGCTGCTGGGCGCGCATCTGATCGATCAACCGCTCGAGTGGTTGCTGTATTCGAACTTCTCGGTCGTGCTGGCGTTCATGCACCTCTACACGTTCTTCATGATCGTGCCGATTTTCAACGCGATGATGCGCATCGACCGCTCGTTGCTCGAAGCCGCGCGCGATGCCGGTGCGAGCGGCTGGCAAGTGATTCGCGACGTGGTGTTGCCGCTGTCGAAGACCGGCATTGTGATCGGCTCGATCTTCGTGATCACGATCGTGATGGGCGATTTCCTGACCGTCGGCGTGATGGGCGGCCAGCAGATTGCATCGGTCGGCAAGATCATTCAGGTACAGACCGGCTACCTGCAATTTCCCGCGGCGGCAGCTAACGCGATCATTCTGCTGGCTGTCGTGTTGATGATCGTGTGGGGTTTGACGCGGGTAGTCGATATCCGCAAGGAGCTGTGAAGATGCAGGCCATTCGCCTCAAACATCGGGAACGTCGGCCGGCCAGCTTTTACTGGCTCGCGCTGCTGTTCGGCCTGTTCGTGCTGTTCCTGTATGGACCGGTCATTACGATTTTCATTCTTTCGTTTCAGGGACCCGAGGGTGGGCTGACGTTTCCGATGCGTGGCGTGTCGTTGCACTGGTTTGCCGTGCTGCGTGACGGCGTTGGCGATGTCGATATCTGGGCGGCATTCGGGCGATCGGTGCGGCTTGCGCTGGCTGTGACCGTGCTGACGGTGCTGTTCTCCGTGGCGGCCGGACTGGCTTTTCGCCGGCGCTTTCGTGGCGATACGGCGGTCTTTTACGTGTCGGTTGCCAGTCTGATCATGCCGTCCATTATCGTCTCGCTTGGGATCGGCTTGACCTTCCGGCTGCTCGATAACGGTGTGAAGTATCTCGCTTCCGCGTGGGGGTATCAGTCCTTCGCCGACAGTTATACGACATCGATGGGCTTGTTCACGTCGGCGCTGGGCGCGCATTTGACGTGGACGCTGCCGTTTGGCCTGCTCGTAATGTTTGCTGTGTTCAACCGCTTCAATCCTGCTTATGAAGAGGCTTCGCGGGATCTGGGCGCCACGCCGTGGCAGAGCTTCCGGCATGTTGTCCTGCCTATCATCGGACCTTCGGTTGTTGGCGTCGCGATGTTCGGGTTCACGCTTTCATGGGATGAGATTGCGCGTACCTCGCAGGCGATTGGCGATCAGAATACTTTGCCGCTCGAGTTGCAGGGACTTACCACGTCGGTGACGACGCCTGTGATTTACGCGCTTGGGACGATGACTACGGTTTTGTCGCTTACTGTGATGGTTGTGTGTTTGCTCGCGGTGCGAGCGTTGGGGCGTCGGCGGGCAAAATAGTCATTTCACTACGTGTTCTAAGAATCAGCCAAATGCTTCGTTGCTAGCACCCCGCCCCTCCCGTACCGTTCTCAGATTGCGCCCGGCGCCCACCCCGCATTGGAGAACTCATGCCAGCATCTGAATCGCACGCAACCCTAAATCAGGCAACCGCCGACGCCGCGGAACCGTTTGCCGAAAACGAACTCACCCGCCGCTTCGCCCACGTCTTCGCCCGCATCGCCGAAGGCGCAGTCGAGCGCGAACAGAACCGGAATCTGCCCTACGCTCCCGTCGAGTGGCTGCGTGAAGCCGGCTACACCAAACTGCGCGTGCCGAAACGCTACGGCGGCGAAGGCATTTCACTCACCGAGTTCTTCGCTCTCGTCACGCGTCTCGGCGAGGCAGACTCGAACCTTCCGCAAATCCTCCGCGTGCACGGCGGCTTTATCGAATCGCTGCTGGAAAATGACGATGAGCTGCTGCGCGACCGATGGCTCACGCGTATCGCACAAGGTCAGATCATCGGCGGTGCCGTGTCCGAACGCACCGGCGTCACCAACAACAGCGTGCGTCTCACCCAGACCAACGACACGTGGCATCTCGACGGCGAAAAGTACTACACCACAGGCACGCTCTACGCGGACTGGGTGGACGTCACCGCGCACGACGGCGAAAGCGACGTCCGCGTACTCGTGAAAACCGACACGCCGGGCCTCCAACGCATCGACGATTGGGATGGCTTCGGGCAGCGTCTCACCGGCAGCGGCACGGCACGCTTTGAGCACGTACCGGTCTCGCTCGACAATCTGTACCGCCGGTATAAGGCGTCCGAGCCGCGCCGTAACAGTCTGCTTACCGCGTACTATCAGGCACTGCATGTCGCGAACCTTGCTGGAATCAGCCGTGCGGCGCTGCGTGATGCGGTGGCGTTCACACAAGGTAAAACGAGAACCTTCGGTATCCCGGGTGAATCGAGCCCGCGCGACAATCCGCTGGTGCATCGCGTAGTCGGCCGCCTCGCGAGCCTTGCTTACTCGACGCAAAGCATCAGTGCGTCGCTCGCCCGCGCGATCGATGAAGTGTCAGTCGCGCGACAGGAAGGCCGGACTAGCGAACAAACCTACATCCATCTGGATATCCAGACTTTCCAGGCGCAACAGATCGTTATCGAACAAACCCTGCAAGCAGCCACGCTGCTGTTCGAAGTGGGCGGCGCATCGGCAACCAGCGAAACGCGCCGCTTCGACCGCTATTGGCGCAATGCGCGGGTGCTGGCGTCGCACAATCCGGCGATCATTCGTGAAGCCGCTATCGGTGACTTCTATCTGAACGGCAATGCGCATAACGAACGGTTCGGCGTGGCGCGAAATGCGGACGTCGCCACGGCTCGCCACGCCTGAAAAGCACAACCCCAAACTCCGAAAAACGTGGGGTTGTGGTCAAACGTCTGAAGGCCGGTTACGCGGCCTCAAAGTTTGTGGTCCAGCAGGAATAATCCGTTCGACAACGAAAACAGCCGCTTGCCCGGATCACTTTGCCGGCGGCGTCCAGATACGGATGTCCGTCGCTTTCAACGTGGCGGGAATCAGTCCGGCCGCGCGATAGGTGTCCGCGATACGCTGCTGTTCGGCCAACTGATCACGGTTCACCGGCACGATGTCATAGCTGCGACGGCTATTGGCCAACTCGACAGTCGGCGCGGGAATGTTGCCCCACAGCGGGCCGAGAATCTGCGCGGCTTCCTGCGGATGCGCCTTGACCCACTTACCGGTCGTGTTCAATTCGTCGAAGACGACGCGCAGCACGTCCGGGTGCTTGTCGGCAAAGGCGGTTGTCGCCGTGTAAAAGCGGTTGTATTGAGCGACACCCGCGCTGCCGTCCGCCACCACGCGAACGTGCGCTTCACGCTGCTGCGCGGCGAGAAACGGGTCCCAGATGACCCATGCGTCAATGTTGCCGCCGCGGAAGGCGGCGAGCGCATCGGGTGCCTCCAGATAGCGCACCTGGATGTCGTTGATCGTCAGACCCGCCTTAGCCAGCGCGCTCAGCAACAGAAACCGTTTCGTTGGCGCATGCCATGCCGGCGGACAGCACGCCGCCGATCAAGGTCAGGCACACACAGAGACGTCGCGGGTTTCTGGAACGGGAAAAAACGCGGGGCATCGACGAGATCCATTGGAGGTATGCGGAATCGCCGAATATATAAAAAGAACGACGCGCGGCCAAAGACCCATTTCATCGATCGATATGGGTAGAAATTGGAACGCGCGGCGCCCGTATCGCTCATCATTCGAGGTTGGACGCAACTTGAAGAACACGCCTTTCCCGTGGAGATTTCCGCATCATGTCGACACTGCCTCCCCGCTTCGGCATCTGGGCCCTGGTTCACGGCAGCCGCGCCGCGCTGCAGGACCCCGATGAACCGTACGACGCCTCGTGGGCGCGAAACAAAGCGCTCGTTCTCGAAGCCGAGCGGCTCGGGTATGACTCCGTGCTGGTCGCGCAACACACGATCAATCCGCACAATCCCGACTTCGATCAGCTCGAAGCGTGGAGCGCATCGGCCGCGCTCGCGGCGCTGACCGAGCGCATCGAAATCATCGCTGCGATCAAGCCCTATCTATATCACCCGGTGGTGCTGGCAAAGATGGCGCAGCAGATCGAACACATCAGCGGCGGGCGTTTCGCCATCAATCTTGTCAACGCATGGAATCGCCCTGAACTGGAGCGCGCCGGCATCGGCTTCGCGGAGCACGACGCGCGTTACGCGTACGGGCGCGAGTGGATCACGGTGGTCGACGCTTTACTGCGCGGTGAACGCACGCGCTTTCACGGCGAGCATTTTAATGTGGATGACTATCTATTGCGCCCCGCGGACCCGTTTCGCAGCCGTCCGCGCATCTACGTCGGCGGGGAATCGGACCCCGCGCGGCAACTGGTGGCCGACAAAGGCGACGTCTGGTTCATCAACGGCCAGCCACTGAACGACGTCAAGGCGTTGATCGCGAATGTCTCGGACCGCGAGCGCCCGGCCTCGCATGAACCGTTGCGTTTTGGCTTGTCGGCGTTCGTGATTGCCCGCGAAACCGATGAGGCCGCCAATCAGCACCTCAACCATCTATTCGCCTTGGCCGCGAAAGACGCGCCGTTGCGTGCGCAACAGAAATCGAACATCGACCCGAAGGCGGTGATGTTCCAGACCTTCGCGCAAACGCCGCGGGTGGGTTCGAACGGTGGCACGGCGGCTGGCCTCGTCGGCAGCTACGACACCGTCGCGCAGCGGATCGCGGCGTTTCATCGTGCCGGGATCGAGTTGTTCATGCTGCAATTTCAGCCCTTCGAGACCGACATGCGCGTTTTTGCTGAGGAAGTGATTCCACGGGTGCGCCGTTTGCTCGACTGATCCAGGCACGCGGCGCGGCATCCAGCGCGTCGCCCTAATGTGGCATGTGGCACAGTATCGTCAGGCGCAGGCGCTACGCTTGCGACACTGAACAGCCCTGACGAGCGACATGAAGAATCTGACTGCGTACGAGCCCCCGGTCGACGAAGACCAGCTTCTGCTGAAATGGATCCGGCGCGCGCGTGAATCCCAGATGAGCCATTACGACATGGCCGACCTGCTATTAGCGCGAGACCGCAGCGTGGGTTGGCTGGTCACCGCGTTGACCGCGTCCGTGGGCACGGCGGTGTTTGCATCATTAAGTTTGACGGCCGTCTCGCCCGCGCTCAGGATTTTCGTGGGCCTCATGAGCGTTGCGGCGGCGGTCTCAGCCGCGCTGCAAACTTTCCTCAGATACGCGGAGCGCGGCGAAAAGCATCGCGCGGCGGGTGCGCGCTACGGCGCGGTGCGGCGCAGGCTGGAGGCGATCTTCGCAGGCGACGCCGATGCGCGTGACGGCCACTATCTGACCGCGATCCGCGACGAACTCGACCGGCTCGCCGAGGATTCGCCGAACGTGCCGCCGCGCGTGTTCTATCGCACCCAGCGAACCCTCTCCGCCGAACCGCGACGCAGCCGCGATGCCTGAGCGCCCGCCGCTTGCCTGAAAACTACCGCATCGCGGATATCAACAACATCATCGGCGTTCGCGTTTTTCCGCCAGCTGTAGTTGTCGAAGAATGCGGCGTCGTCGTAAAGGTTCTGTGTTATTTGCAAATAGAATCAATCGTATTGAAAGCCACGTGGCCGCATCTATAAAGACGATTTTATTGCGGCCGTCATCGTTTGAACACGCGGGCGGCAACGGCTCAATCATCCGAACAGGCATCGCTCGCTGAAAATACTGATTTTTCCGACCCTGACTCACGGACGAAAAATGCATTTTCACTGGATTAAGCCAGATGACATAACCTCAATCGGTGGCGCCGGCATCCAAGTACGTAAAAAATCGCTTAATACGCGCGACTTGCCAACCGTGTAATCGATCCAATCCTTCTGCCAGGAAGACTGTCTGAAAACACAGGCCATATTCGATGGTAGGCATTTCGAAATGTGCGTGCATTATGCCGGGAATGGTTTAATGATGAAACGTGACATGGCAACCGGGCAGGGATAGGCAAAAATAAGGGGAGTCTATAATTTTCCCATTATATATTGCCATTAAGCATAGTCGCCGACCTGTCTCCGCGCGGCCCCCGCCGCAGCATTTGGCGCGGCATTTGGCGCGGCATTTGGCGCGGCATTTGGCGCGGCAATACCGCCGATCCCAATAAGGAGCTCGCTACCCACGACGATCATAAAGCAGCGCTTAATACCCTTCAAAAAAACGCCCGCCACTGGCGGGCGTAATCACCATTCACGGCTCGGGGAAGCCGCAGTGACACTCAGGGAACCATCGAACTGCATGGAAATCTTAGCTCATTATCGGATGAGTCTACAAATAATTTTTCATAAAAGCGCAAATAAAAATACCTATCTGGCATGGCTTTTTTTATGCGTGTTGCAGATGATTATCATGTTATGGTGAGCAAAATTTAAGCACTTATGCAAAGGCGCCGACCAATTAAGCATTTACCCCAATTTAACGTGCCCTTCTCGTCGAGATAAAACTTTAGTATTGTGGCGGTTCGCGCGTTTCCCAATAAAAAAATCCCGTAATGCATGGAGGTTATAGATGACGAAAGCTCCCTCACCCGGCACAACGGTCTTCAGGTCAGCCATTACAAATGGCGCGCAATTCGAGGAATACGTCAACGCGATAGGGCGCCCGCTGTTCGCAGTCAGTTGTGGGGGCAATGATCCGGGTGCGGCGCGGGCTGCACTGGATGAATGGTTTTTTGCCGATGATATTGAAAGTCTGATGCGGGCATTTCTGGATTGGGATGCACGCGGTATCCACATGGAACTGGAGCAACCGGCAACGAACGAAGCAGAAGGTGCTGCGTCCTGGAGCGTCGTCGGACTGCCGGTTCATTTCAACGATGCAGCGTCGAACCTGAATAGCGGATTGCTCGGTGTGATGTGCAAGGCGCTGGGAGCGGACGGCGCCCGCCAGGCGTTCCTCGAATCGGTGTTCAATGATGCGTGGATGTACGACTTCGTTACGCTGCGCGCGAACCGGTACGACAGCTTCATCGAGGAATGGAAATCCGACGACGACAAGAATTTCCGGCCGGATCACTATCGCGCCCAGAAGCATTTCGGGGTGGTCGCCGATACTGGCGAACTGGGTGTCGACAGCAAGTCGCTGCAGTACTGGGTCTATATCGGCGTGGCGAGCGGCAGCCTGACGGCCCAACAGCTCAAGGACACCGGCCTGACCTGCAAAGGGCTGATCGGTCAGGCGTGCGTGATCAACGGTCTCGGCGAGGTCGAACGGATCGGCAATATACCGATTCCGCGCGCTGTCAGTTGAACAGTTGAATTTCCGGCGGCGGCCCCGCTTACGGTTGAGTGGGGTGTCCGCTCAAAGCTCCCCCACTTCAATCCCCAACTCCGCGGCCATGCGCCGCACTACCGCCTGAAGCCGGCTTACCTCATCGGCGAGCCGCTTCTGCTCAGCTTTCACCGCCTCGAACGCCGACAGCGGCACGACCTCATCTTCATCGCCCGGCAGTGCAAGATCACTTGCACTGACTTCGCCGCAGAGCAGATGCGTCCAGCGGTTTTCGCGCTCGCCCGGCGTGCGGGCCAGCTTCACCACCCGCGGCGGATCGTTGACAGCCAGCTCGTCGAGAAACGCCTCGACTGACGAGATATCAGCAAATCCATGCAAGCGCGCGCTGTTCAGGCGCAACTCAGCCGCAGTTTGCGGCCCGCGCAGAAGCAAAGTAGTCAGCAACGCAGCCGACTGACTCGGCAACCCCAACACCCGGTTCATGTTGTGTTCGAAGCGCGGGACGCGGCTGCTGCTGCCTTCCATCACCAGGCTCAGGCGCTTCAATCCGTCGATGGCGGTCAGCACCTCCGCTTCGGTCGCGTTCATCACGGGTGCGCGGCCGGTCTTCTGATTGCAGCCCAGAGTCAGCGCGTTCAGCGAAAGCGGATAACTGTCGGGCACGGTGTGCTGCTTTTCGACAAGCACGCCGAGCACTCGCCCCTCAAGCAAGGTCAAAGCGCGGATGGACGGGCGGGAAATAGCGTCGGGCGTGGAGTTCATGGAAATGTCGCGGCATGCGCCGCATGGTCTCGTGAATGGCGTGCCTGTCGTTGCACAGCCGCGATGCGGCGCGGCGTTGCACAGCCGGGCGGCGGGTTTTAGTTTGTGGGCCCTATGATAAACGCCCGGGCGGCCCACGGTGTATGAATCCCGGCAATGGCGGGACGCGGCCGCCTACCCATGCCCATGCCCGTGCCCGCGGCCGTGCTACCGGCTACCGGCTACCGGCTACCGGCTACCGGCAATGATGGAACGCGCTCCACGCGCATTTTTGTTTGATTGACGATTTTCCATATACGAGATAATTTCCCATATATGGAAAATACACTCCCCGATGACAACGTCAATGCCATCGACCGCCGCATCGCCCAGCGTCTGCGGGGCCTGCGCGCTGAGCGCAACTGGTCGCTCGACGATCTCGCGAGGCTCAGCAACGTCAGCCGCGCGACCCTGTCGCGCCTCGAAAATGCCGCCGTGAGCCCGACGGCGAGCGTACTCGGCAAGCTCTGCGTGGCCTACGGCTTGCCGATGTCGCGCCTCATGCACATGGTCGAGGAAGACTTCGCGCCGCTGGTGCGGCGTGAGGCGCAGGCGCTCTGGAGCGACGCGAGCGTCGGCTTCCGGCGCCGTTCGGTGTCGCCGCCGGCTCAGGCGTTGAGCGGCGAGGCGCTGGAATGCGAACTCGAGGCCGGCGTGCGGATCGATTACGACGCGTCGCCGAGAGCCGGTCTCGAGCATCATCTGATCCTGCTCGAAGGGCAATTGCAGATTACCGTCGACGGCCGCAGTCACGCTTTGCAAGCCGGCGACTGTCTGCGCTATCAGTTGTTCGGCCCCGGCGCTTTCGTCACGCCGGCGCACAGCGCGGCCCGCTACGTTCTTTTCATCGTCTGAGTTCGAACCGATATGAGCGCGACCACCATCACGACCTTCTCCGCCGACGACCTCGTTCGTCATTTATCCGAACTCGGCACGCTGCTGCATGCGTGCGTCCACGATGGCGCGAGCGTCGGCTTTGTCCTGCCGCATAGCGTTGAAGAGAGCGACGCGTTCTGGCGCGGCAAGGTGCTGCCGTCGCTGCGCGCGGGCACGCTTGTGCTGTTCGTCGCTCGCCATGGCGAGTCGATTGCCGGCACCTGCAACTGGATTACGACACGATGCCGAACCAGCGTCATCGCGCGGAGGTGCGCAAGCTGCTGGTTCATCCCGCACGGCGCCGCCAGGGCATCGCCAAAGCACTGATGACGGAACTGGAAAGCCGTGCGCGCCATTTGCAGCGTAGCCTGCTGACGCTCGATACGCGCACCGGCGACAAGGCCGAGCCGCTCTATGCCGCGCTGGGCTATCAAACGGCAGGCGTGATCCCGCAGTTTTGCCGTGACACTCAGGAGGAACGGCTTGACTCGACCACCATCATGTATAAGGCGCTTTGAGCGAGTGCATCCTGCACGCGCGCGATGACGGTTCAATGGAGCGAGGCGCAGCAAGCAAGCGCGTGGTGCGCGACCGGAATGCGCGTGATCGGACGGGGTGGCAAACACGAAGCGCACTGTGGTCAGCGACAAAAAGGTGGCAGCTTGCCTTTCATGCCTTTCATGCTTTCCGAGCCTTTCAACGCGTCTTCGAGTATTTGAAAGTGCCTTGCGCGCTGGCGATCAGCAGCTTGTCGTCCACCCACGCTTCGCCACGCGAGAAGAAAATCGAGCGTCCCTGACGCTCCAGGAAGCCCTTCGCGGTCACCGATTCGCCGAGTCCCTTGTCGAGATAGTTAGTGGTCAGCGAGAGCGTGAACGCGTGCCGTACAGGCTGCCCTGCTTCTGCAAAAACCCCCGCATATCCCGCTGCCGCGTCGAGCAAGGTCGCGATCGCGCCGCCTTGCAGCACGCCTTGGCGATTCAGTTTGCTGGCATCGAGCGGCATAAACAGTTCGGCGTAACCGTCGCGCCATTGCGTCAGACGCACGCCGAGCGATTCGAGAAACGGGTTGTCGATGGGAAAGTCGGACATGTGCTGGCCTTTGTGACACAAGTGAAGAATGCGGAGCGCGCACGACGGGCGCTTGATGATCTGTCAGCATACCAGGGTTGGGCGCCGGTGGTTGCCTGGCCTCTTTGTCAGTCGGCTTTGTCAGGCCGCTTTATCAGTCCGCTTCTCGAATCCGCTCCGCCAGTCCGCTTGTCCAATTCTCCGGTCCGCTCCATCAATGCGCTTATCCGCTTCTCCAGCCCGCTTCATTACTCCGCTCCACCAGTCCGCCTCATCAGCCCACTTCGCCGGCTCGATTCCGCGCGCTCAGGCACAATCGTTCTTTCGCCGCTTCCGGCCCAATGTGTCTCCATCCCGCTTCACATCTTGCCTTGATGAGTCCAGCCACCTCCCCTGACGGCGCGCCGCACTGGCAGCGCAATCTCTACGTTTGTCTGTTCGGCTCCTTCACGACGATCGTCGCGATGACTTTGCTGCTGCCCTTCCTGCCGCTCTACGTGCAGCAGCTTGGCGTGCATTCGGCGGCGGCCGCTGTGCAATGGTCGGGCATCGCGTTCGGTGCGACGTTCCTTGCCGCCGCCCTCGTGTCGCCGCTGTGGGGACGCATGGCCGACCGCTATGGGCGCAAGCTGATCCTGATTCGAGCGAGCCTCGGCATGGCCGTCGTGATGTCCTTGCTCGGGCTCGCGCAGAATGTCTGGCAACTGGTCGGTCTGCGTTTTCTGGCGGGCCTGGTTGGCGGTTATGCGTCGGGTGCCACCGTGATGATCGCCACGCAGACGCCACGCGGACGCACCGGCTGGGCGCTCGGCACGCTGGCCTCGGGCGTGATGGCGGGCAATCTAGTCGGCCCGCTGATCGGCGGCGCGCTACCGCCGCTGATCGGCATTCGCAATACGTTTTTTATCGCCGGCGCGATGATTTTCTGCGCCTTCATTGCGACGACGCTACTCGTCAAGGAGCAACCGCGCGAGCGCTCGCGCTCGACATCGCACGAACCGGATGCGGCGACTGGCTGGGCCAGCGTGCCGGACTTGCGACCCGTGCTCGCGATGCTGTTCACTGCCGGGTTGCTGATGTTCGCCAACATGTCGATCGAGCCGATCATCACCGTCTATGTCGGCCAGCTCGTGCACGACGCCAGGCACGTGACGCTGGTGTCGGGCTTCGTGATGTCGGCATCGGCGCTGGGCAGCGTGCTGGCGGCCTCGCGTGTCGGCCGCCTTGCCGACCGGATTGGGGCACCGAAGGTAATCGTTGCGTGTCTCGCCGTGTGTGCGGTCTTGCTGGTGCCGCAGGCGTTCGTTACCAGTGGCGCGCAACTCGTGGCATTGCGTTTTCTGATGGGGCTCGCGCTGGCCGGCTTGTTGCCGTCGATTACCAGCGTGATCCGGCATAACGTGCCCGACCGTTCCGCGGGCTATATCCTCGGCTATGCGACCTCGGCGAATTACGCCGGGCAGGTGGCCGGGCCGCTCGCCGGCGGCTTTGTCGGCGCGCATTTTGGTATGCAGTCGGTGTTTCTGATCACCAGCGGGCTGATGCTGTGCGGCGCGTTGCTGAATGGCTGGGCGTTCGGGGGATTAGGGGCGCAGCACGGCGAATAAGCGGGTTCGGGCGCGCCGGTTGCTTGGGTATCAGGCACGCGGGAGGGGGCTGCGAAACGAGCCCGCAAATCCCGCTACAAAATCAGGACACTGAGGCTGTGAACGCCCGAGAGGGTCGCCCCGGCTGATTTCAACGGCGCCCATCTGGTCTCGCCTTGGACTGGCTTTTTGGTCTTTCCTTGGACTGGCTTTTTGGCCTCGCCTTGGACTGGCTTTTTGGCCTTTCCTTGAATTGATATTGGTCTATTAGCGTTGCCCCTGTGCGGGGCGGCACTTACTTTCTTTGCCGCGGCAAAGAAAGATAAGCAAAGAAAGCCGCTCACACCGCCAGCTCATAAGCGGGGCCCTCGCACAGTCACGGTAGTGGAACATCTGGAATCCGTGCTCTCGCACATTCACCGCGAGTGACAAAGCAGTCATGCTTCCCGCCTCGCACTGCGTGCCCGCCGGAAGGGTTCATCAGAAACATTGGGCTTCGTTTGGATTCGTGGCGGGCCATCGGCTTCGCCTCGGCGAAATGCCCTGCCAACAACCGGGAGAGAAATCAATGCCGAAACCGAAACCGAAACCGAAACCGAGACAGAAGCAGAAGCAGAGACAGGAGCAGAAGCAGAAGTAGAGACAGAAGCAGAAGCAGAAGCAGAGGCAGAGGCAGAAGCAGAAGCAGAGGCAGAGGCAGAGATGCATATACGCGATACACGCTTAGCTACCGCACAAAGTGAAGCGAGGGCGCGAGAACGCAGCTGGCGGTTTCAAGAAGTGTTCTTCGGCGTGCGCGGTGTTGCTGGAAGTATGACGGCGTTGCGAAGAGATGCAGATGGATGGCGCGGGTCTGGAGCGAAGCCGCTGATCTTCCTGATGCCCCGTTCCGGCGAGCACGCAGTGCGAGGCGGGAAGTATGACTGCTTTGTCACTCGCGCTGAATGTGCGAGAACCCGGATTCCAGATGCACCACTACCGTGACTGTGCGAGGGCCCCGCTTATGAGCTGGCGGTGTGAGCGGCTTTCTTTGCTTATCTTTCTTTGCCGCGGCAAAGAAAGTAAGTGCTGCCCCGCACAGGGGCAACACTAATAATCCAATAACAAATCAAGGAAAGGCCAACGCCATAGACACACAGACAAACAAGCGCCGCACGAGCAACCAAATCAAGGAAAGGCCAACGCCATAAAAGCACAGACCAAACAAGCGCCGCGCAGGCAACCAACCCAAGAAAAGAGCAACACCGTAGGCAAACACCTGACCAAGCGCCGCACACGCACAAAAAAAGCCAAATCTGCTAGTGTTCCCTCAATACCGCCCCGCACAGGAATGCAAAAAATGCCAACCCATCCCACCACCGCCAACAACTCAGCAGGCGCACGCCCAAGTTCAGCAGGCGCACGCCCAAGTTCAGCACGCGCACGCCCAATCTCAACAAGCCCACGCCTCACCGACTCACAAATCGCCACTGAAGCCGAAACCCGCCTCTCCTGGGACGCAGCCATCCCCAAAAACACGATAAAAGTCAAAGTCTCCCACGGCCGCATCAAACTGCTAGGCGAACTCAACCATGAGCAGCAACGAACCGCGGCACTCGAAGACGTCACCCGCCTCTTCGGCGTAACCGCCGTCCTCGACCACACCACCATAAAACCCACATAAAAAACCACCATAACCTCAGCCGGAACCGGCCAACATCCCCCGGCAATGCCTCGCAATCTGCTTCTCCTCCTCCGTATGAATCGCCCTCACCTTCCCAGCCGAATCCCCGTCAGATAGCCCCAAAAACGCGAGCCCCTCGCACACCCGCTTGCGTATCTCCTCACTGTGCTCACCGATGCCACCCGTAAACACCAGCAAATCGATCCCGCCCAGCAAAGCCGCATAAGCACCAATCGTCTTGCGCACCGCAGTAGCAAACGCATCCAGCGCCAGCGAAGCATTCGCATCGCCCGCCGCAGCGCGCTTCTCCAGCGCCTGCATATCGCTCTCGCCATCGGCGAAACCGGCCAGCCCGCTTTGACGATTCAACAGCGTCTCCAGCGCATCCGCATCGAGCTTCTCCACCCGCATCAGATACAGCAGCACGCCCGGATCGAGGTCGCCGCTGCGCGTGCCCATCGGCACACCGCCGGTCGGCGTCAAACCCATCGACGTATCCACGGATCTGCCATCCTGTAAGGCACATAAACTCGATCCGTTACCCAGATGCGCGAACACCGCTCGCGGCGGCAAAGCGGCGCCCAGCCGCGTCACCAGCGACTCATACGAAAGCCCATGAAAACCGTAGCGAATCACGCCAGCCTCCACATAACGGCGCGGCAATGCAAGCTGCGCCGCGCGCGGTGGCAGCGTCGCGTGAAACGCCGTATCGAAGCAGGCGAAATGCTGCGCATCGGCAAAGATCGTCGACGCCTCGTCGATCAACGCCAGCGCCGGTGGAATATGTAACGGCGCGAAGTGCACGGCGTCCTGCAAGCGTTGCCGGACTTCAGGTGTCAAGCGCTGATGCGTTCGCAGATGCGGCCCGCCATGCACCACGCGATGTCCCACCGCCATGGGCCGCCCGTGTTTCTGCTCCTCGAGGACGCGCGAGAGCTTCTGCAACGCGTCGGTCTGCGATTCCAGCAGTTGTTCCTGTTCCACCAGCACGCGGCCGTCGGGCGACTTGATCCGCAAGCTGCCATCGCCTCGTCCGATGCCTTCGGCGCTGCCTTCCAGCAGCAAGGATTCGTCATCGCCCGAGTGGGCGAACAGCCCAAACTTCAGCGACGACGAACCGCTGTTCAACACGAGAATCGTCGCTTCGTCAGTCTGGTGGTCAGTCTGCTTATGGGTCTCCATATCGAGCCTCGCTCAGCCTTTCCACGTCCAGTTGCGGATCTCTTCCTTGTCGATGCCCTCGGCATGCGCATACGCGAGATGCTCGATCACCTGTCCACGCAGCCACTCTTTGGCGTGATCGCCGACACCGCGCAGCGCCGGCACGCGATCGATCACGTCGATCGCCAGCGAGAAACGGTCGACCTGGTTGATGATCGCCAGCTCGAGCGGCGTATTGATGTTGCCTTTCTCGTGGTAGCCGTGCACATGCAGGTTGTCATGATTGGTGCGGTTATACGTGAGCTTGTGCACCAGCGACGCATACGAATGAAAGTTGAAAATCACCGGCTTGCTGGTGGTGAACAGCGAATCGAAATCACGCTCCGACAGGCCGTGCGGATGCGCATTTTCAGGCATCAGGCGGAACAGATCGACCACGTTGACAAAGCGGATCTTCAGGTCGGGAAAGCGCTCCTTCAAAATCTGCACAGCCGCTAGCGCTTCCATCGTCGCGATGTCGCCCGCGCAGGCCATCACCACGTCCGGCTCGACGCCTTGATCCGTCGACGCCCAATCCCAGATGCCGATCCCCTTGGTGCAATGGATGACGGCCGAATCCATGTCGAGATACTGCAGATGCGGCTGCTTGTCGGCGACGATCACATTGACGTAATCGCGCGATCTCAAGCAATGGTCGGCCACGCTCAGCAGGCAGTTGGCGTCCGGCGGTAGATAAATACGCACCACGTCCGGACTCTTGTTGGTGACGACATCGAGAAAGCCGGGGTCCTGGTGCGTGAAGCCGTTGTGATCCTGCCGCCACACGAGCGACGTAATCAACAGGTTGATCGACGGCACCGGTTGCCGCCAGCCGAGATCGCGTTTCGCTTTCTCCAGCCACTTGGCGTGCTGGTTGAACATGGAATCGATCACGTGGACGAACGCTTCATAGGTCGCGAAAAGCCCGTGGCGTCCAGTCAGCACGTAGCCTTCGAACCAGCCTTCGAGCGTGTGCTCGCTCAGCATCTCCATCACGCGGCCGTCCACCGAGAGCTCGCCGCCGTCGGCGTCGCTGGTCATGGTTTCGGCCAGCCAGGTTTTCTCCGAGGCCTCATAGATCGCCGTCAGCTTGTTGCTGGCGGTTTCATCGGGGCCGAAGACGCGAAAGTTCGTCATGTTCCGGCGCATCACGTCGCGCAGAAACGTGCCGAGCACCTCGGTGGGCGAGATGTACGAGCCGGCAGGCTTCTTCACGGCTACCGCGTAGTCGCGAAATGCAGGCAGGTCGAGCGTTTTGCACAGCATGCCGCCGTTCGCATGCGGATTGGCGCTGATGCGGCGCGTGCCTTCGGGCGCCAGCTCGCGCAGTTCTTCGACCAGACGCCCTGCTTCGTCGAATAGCGACTCCGGTTCATAACTGCGCAGCCAGTTCTCGACCAGCTTCAGACTCTTGCTGTTGGTGACGGGATCGAGCACCGGCACCTGGTGCGCACGCCACGAACCTTCCACCTTATGACCGTCGACTTCCTTCGGCCCGGTCCAGCCTTTCGGCGAGCGCAGCACGATCATCGGCCAGCGCGGCCGCGTCGCGTCATTGGCCTCGCGCGCATGCTGCTGGATCGCGCGGATTTCGCCGACGCATTGTTCCAGTGTCGCGGCCATTTGCTGATGCATGGTGTCCGGATCGTCGCCCTCGACGAAATACGGCTTGTGGCCGTAGCCAGTCAGCAAGGCCTCGAGTTCCTCGCGGGGAATCCGCGCGAGGATCGTCGGATTGGCGATCTTGTAGCCGTTCAGATGCAGGATCGGCAACACCGCGCCGTCGCGGATCGGATTGAGGAACTTGTTCGAGTGCCATGAGGTAGCGAGCGGACCGGTTTCCGCCTCGCCGTCGCCGACCATCACCGCGACGATCAGATCGGGGTTGTCGAATGCCGCGCCGTAGCCATGCGACAGGCTATAGCCGAGCTCGCCGCCTTCGTGAATCGATCCCGGTGTTTCGGGTGTGCAATGCGAGCCGATGCCGCCGGGAAACGAGAACTGCCGGAAGAAGCGTTGCATGCCGGCTTCGTCCTCGCTGCGGTCGGGATAGATCTCCGAGTAATGGCCTTCGAGGTAGCAATGGGCGAGCGTGGCAGGCGCGCCATGGCCCGGGCCGGCGATATAGATCACGTTCAGATCGAGCTTCCTGATCAGCCGGTTCAGATGCACCAGCAGGAAGCTCTGGCCAGGATCCGAGCCCCAATGGCCCAGCAGGCGGTTCTTGATGTGTTCGGGTTTGAGCGGTTCGCGCAACAGCGGGTTGTCGCGCAGGTAGATCATGCCGGCCGAGAGGTAATTGCAGGCGCGCCAGTAGCGATCCATCTTGCGTAACGTGTCGGGCTCGAGGGTTTGCGGCGGGGTCGGACGGGAGGGTGCTTCGGCCATGGCGTCACTCCTAGGAAAGGACAGTCAGGCAGGTTAGCGGGTGCTGCAGCGGTTGTTCTTGACGCGGCCGGCGGAAAAACCTGCCATATCGGCCCTCCTGTCATGTGCATGACATACGGAAGGCGTAGCACCAAAGGTCCGTGGCGCAAGGCTTTGGAGGTCGGGCCGGGGATCGTCAGGGGTGTGACAGGAAGCGCGCGTCATGGTTCGACGCGATCGTCCAAAGCTTGATCTTGCGACGCGCGTGCGTCGCTTTCGTGTATGCGTTGCTTATGCGTGTGCGTGTATGCGGTCCGTCTGTACTGCAAGCACGGATAGAGTTGCGGCCGATCCGATTGCCGGCCCGAACGATGGCTAGTGCCCGCTCGCTCGACTCTTCGTACGTTCGTACGCTGATATTAAGTAGCAGGCGTTAACCCTGCTGCTCCTTATCGTCGCGTTGCGGCGGACGGTAGCGCCATTTGCTGGCATTGGGATCGTTGCGCGCGTCGTCTTGCTCGCGTTGCTCGGCCCGCGCTTCATCGGCGCGACCGAGTTCGGCGCGCCGGTCGCGCACGGCGCCCGGCGAATCGGCTTGACGTGCCGGCGACGGCGCACGCTTTTGCGAAGGTAGTGGTGACATGGAGCTTCCCTTGTTTGAGGAGGTGGGGCGAATCAACGTTTCTTGCCCGTCCAGCGGCGATCGGGGCGGTGCAGAAGACGAAGCTGACGCAGATAGATCGAAGCGCCGAACATCAGAACCGTGCCGGCCACGATGCCCCAGATTGCGGATGTCATGATTTTTCCTTTAGCCCGCCGGCTGCATGGCGTTTGATCGCCTGCGACGTAACGGTGGGCAATCGATTGCACGCGTGGCTAGTTTTGAACAGACCTGATACATAGACCTCACAGACCGGATCATGCCACGCGCCAAGCAAGGATCATGCGCTCATTCGGCGGACGTGTCTGTACGCTGTTGGACAGTCGGCCGCTGGAGGCCGCCACGCTTGCGCTATTCTTTAAGCGAGCATTAAGTAAATGCGATTAAGCTCTTGCCGCCACGTGCGCGGCGGCGGACCGCATCCGGCGCCCCTTTACTGCTCCCCCACAATTCTGAACAGCCACTATGCCGACTCCCAGCCGCCTCAAAGCCCCCCTGATTCTCGCTCTCACGCTCGTGCTGTTGTGCGCCGGCGTCGCCGTGCTCGTGGGCGTGTTCGGCTTGCTGGTCAAACTGCTGAGCCTTGGCTAGCATGCTGCCGGGCGGGCGTCTGCAAAGCGGAATGTGTATGCTGATGGATCTTCCCCGTGCCGTTTCGGCGGCCCGGATCATTGCAAGGAGATTCCTGTGACGAACCACCCTGAACCTTCCCCGCCCGCCAAACCGGAGATTGACCCAGATCTGCTCGAAGTGGCGCAAGAAGTTTTCGACCTCGCACGGCGCGGCGATGCCGCCATGCTCGCCGCGGTGATCGAAAAAGGCGTGCCACCGAATCTGCGCAATGACAAAGGTGACAGCCTCGTGATGCTGGCGAGTTATCACGGCCATGTGGATGCGGTACGCACCCTGCTCGAGCGCGGGGCCGATCCGGATCTGCGCAACGACAATGGCCAGACACCCATTGCGGGCGCCGCGTTCAAGGGTTTCAACGCTGTCATTGAAACCTTGCTCGCGCATGGCGCCAACGTTGAAGGCCCCTCGCCGGATGGGCGCACAGCATTGATGATTGCCGCGATGTTCAATCGCACCGAGATCATGGACTTGCTGATTGCCCACGGCGCGGACCCCAAGGCTCGCGATGCCAACGGCGTCACGGCAATGGACGCCGCCGGCAGGATGGGCGCCGGGGACGCGCAAGCGCATTTGAAGAAACTGGGTTCCTAACCCTTTCCGCTCAAAACCTCATCCAGATCCAGCTCGGCCAATTCCCCAATCCGCTCGACCGTCACATCCGCGGGCGGATTGCTCGCAATTTCCTTGGGATCGAATGCATAGTGCCCCTGGCGAGGAAACACGGTAGTCAGCTTCCCGCCCCAGGTCTTCTTCATAGCGGTCAGAATCCGCAATTTGTCATCCACCATCACGTAGTGCCTGGCCGGATAACACTCCATCACCTGATCGAGCATCTGCTCTTTATGGATGTAGATCAAAACCCGCCCTTCGACCTCGTCCCATAAGCCCGAACGGGCAATCTTTCGCGGCTGGAACACGACGTCCCCGTCGGACAGGATGACTGCGGGCCCGCGCTTCGACACATGCCGGATCGCATCCAATGCCCCCGGATACAGGCGGTTCGCAAACGGATAGTCAATCAGAAACGACGACATCAACAGCAGGCGCGTGTCCCGCGGGTGCTCCTGCCGATACCGTTGCAACGCGCCCAGGTAATCGGCGTAACCAAGCTCCGAGCGCAAGTCTTCGAAAATCTCCCAGTACCGTGTGCTGTTCTGCTCGCCGAAATCCCGCATCATGTGCGCGCGCAGGTCCGCCAGCACATGATCGTTGTCCAGCAACGTGTTATCGCAATCGAACAGAAACACGACGTCGTGAGGGGCGGTGTTAGCGGTGTCCATGACGGCTCCCATGAATTAGCGCTTCGGTCCGTCGGCCGGCGTGGCCGGTTTCTCGACGTGACCGCCGAAGTCATTGCGCATCGCCGACAACACCCGGTTCGCGAAATCCGACTCGCCGCGCGAACTGAAACGCGCGAATAGCGCGGCGCTCAGCACGGGCGTGGGCACACCTTCGTCGATCGCCGCGGCCACCGTCCAGCGCCCTTCGCCAGAATCCGATACGCGTCCTGCGTAGTTCGTCAGATCGGCGTCGCTGACGAGAGACCCGGCAATCAGGTCCAGCAGCCACGAGCCGATTACGCTGCCGCGCCGCCATACCTCGGTAACCTCGGCGAGATTCAGATCGTATTGGTAAAGCTCGGGACGGCGCAGCGGCGAGGTCTCGGCGTCGGCTTCGCGCGCGTGTTTGCCGGCGTCGGCGTGGCGCAAAATGTTCAGGCCTTCGGCGTACGCGGCCATCATGCCGTACTCGATGCCGTTGTGGACCATCTTCACAAAGTGCCCCGCCCCCTGCGGACCGCAATGCAGGAAGCCCTGATCGGCCGTACTCTCGCCGGCGGACCGGCCCGGTGTGGCCGGTGCGGAGCCGGCGCCCGGCGCGAGTGTCGAGAAAACCGGTTCGAGCCGCCGCACGACCTCGGTCTCGCCGCCGATCATCAGACAGTAGCCGCGCTCACGTCCCGCCACGCCGCCGCTCGTGCCGACGTCCACATAGTGCAACTGACGCTTCGCCAGATCGGCGCCCCGCCGAATGTCGTCGTGGTAATAGGAGTTGCCGCCGTCGATGACGATGTCGCCGGGTTCCAGCAAGGGCACGAGGTTCTCGAGCGTCTTGTCGACGACGGCCGCCGGCACCATCAGCCACACCGCACGCGGTTTCTCCAGCTGCGCGACGAGGTCTTCGAGCGATGTTGCGCCCGCGACACCATCCTGTTTCAGCTTTTCCACCGCAGCCGGTTGCACGTCGTAAGCAATACATTGCTGACCGCCCTTCGTCAGGCGTCGCACCATGTCGGCGCCCATGCGTCCCAATCCAATCATGCCTAGCTGCATATCTCGCTCCGGTAAGTGTCTGGTTGCGCTGCTCAATCTGTTTCGCGGTGCTTCCGTATGTTGCGCCACGCCGTGTGCTTCATTCGCGGCGAGTGGCCCTCCTAACTGTAGTTGCCTTTGCGTGATCCGACGGACACACGGTAGCTGCCTCGCGTCGCCGGCGCAGCAAATCGGGCATGCCCGGCTGCGTCAAACGACGATACGCCTCTTTGCAGAGATGTTGTGCCGCCTAAAGTTCCAATCGTGCGTCCATGCGTGCCGTAGTCGGGACGCCGGCTTCGATTTGGCTGACTATCCTCTTACATTTCGGTGTTGCATGTGCACACTTACGTTTCGAACGCGGCTTTCAAACGCGGACCGGCAAGCGGCAGTTCGCGCAGCCGCGCGCCGGTCGCATCGGCGATCGCATTCGCCAGCACCGCCGCGCCCGGTCCCTGCGCCGCTTCGCCGACACCCAGAAACGGCAGGCCGGGCCGGTCGATCAGATGGACTTCGACCACTTTCGGCAGCGACGCAAACCGCATGATCGGATACGTGCTCCAGTCGAAACTCGTGATGCGCTGCATGTCGAAGGTGGTTTGCTCGTAGAGCGTCCAACTCGCCGTTTGCAGGATGCCGCCCTCGACCTGGTTGCGCACGCCATCCGGATTGACGACCTGCCCGCAGTCGATCGCCGCCACCACGCGCTCGATGTGCACCTCGCCGGTATCGCGCTCGACCGACACCTCCATCGCGACGGCGAAGTAAGCCATCAGGTTTTTGTATTGCGCGAAGGCGAAGCCGGTGCCACGCGTTCCATTCGTGCCGTTCACGCTAACGGCACCAGTAGCGCCTCCGCTGCCGCCTTGTCGCCCATGCGCCAGGCCGCCCTGCTGCGTTCGCGGCTGCCAGCCGAAGCGGCGCGCCGCCAGCTGGATCACATCGCGGGCCCGGGGATCGTCCAGATGCTTCAGACGAAACGCGACCGGATCGGCGTGCGCCGCGAGCGCCAGTTCGTCCATCAAACTCTCGATCGCGAACACGTTCATGTGCGCGCCGAGCGAGCGCATCGCGGAGACACGGATCGGCATCGACGGAATGAAGTGATGCTGCACGCGCAGGTTCGGCACGCGATACAACGGAATGCTATTGCGGTCGCCGCCGCCTTCGGGCATGGGAATCGGTTTGGGCGGCGCCGGCGTGAAGGGATGCGCGAGCAGCGTGGCGGGCAGCAGGCGGCCGGCGTTGTCGATCCGGTTGTTGTGGGTGTTGCTCCACAACTCGTAATTCCAGTCGACGAGGCTGCCCGACGCATCGAGCGATGCGCTCGCTTCCACCGTCATCGCCGGCGCGAACGGCTCCCAGGTATGCTCCTGCTCGCGCATCAACTGCACGCGAATGGGCCGGCCCGGCAGTGCGCGGGCGATCAGCGCGGCGTCGGCGGCGACATCGTCCGCGCCGTTGTGGCCGTAGCAGCCCGAGCCTTCCACGTGGATGCAGCGCACTTTGTCCGGCGGCATCGACAGCATTTCCGCGAGGCCCGCGCGCAGCGGATAGACGCCTTGCGTGTGGGTCCACACGGTCATCGTATCCGGGGCGCCACTCGTGCCGTTCGTGCCGTTCGTGCCGTTCGTGTCGCTCGCGCCCATCGTGCCATTAGTCAGTTGCGCAAGCGCGCAGGAGGGGCCGATCGAGCCGTGCGTGAGATACGGCTTGCGATAGCGCGCCCGAAGCGTTTGCGCGGCGGCGGCCGCTGTGCCGTGCTGGTCCGCAACCGCAATTTCCTGCACGGGCAGGTGCATCAAGGTTTGATGAATCGTCGCCGGATCGGGCAATGGCGCTCCGGCATGCCATTGCGCGGCTTCGGTCAGCGCGCGCATGGCCAGCACGGCGCGCCACTCGTCATCGGCGACGACGGCGAGGTAGCTGCCATCACGGATCACCTTGACGACGCCCGGCATCTTTTCAACCCCCGACGTGTCGGCCGAGGCGAGCGTCGCGCCATACGCAGGCGGCCGCACGACCCGCGCATGCAGCATCCCGGGCAGCCGCATGTCCTGCACGTAGCTCGGGCCGCCCGTGACCTTGCCCGGTATATCGACACGTGGCAGCGTGCGCCCCACCACCTGAAAACGCGGCGGCGCCTTGAGCGGCACGCCGGGTTGCGCGGCCTGATGCAGATTCACGCCGGCCACGGCGTCGCCATAGGAAAGACGGCGGCCGTCCGGGGCGACGATCATGCCCGCCTCGGTCGACAGTTGCCCTGCGCTCACGCCGAGTTGCGCGGCTGCGGCGTGCAACAGCAGCACGCGCACCTGCGCGGCGGCGTTGAAAATCGCGGTGCCGCTGTCGGCCATCGAATGACTGCCGGCGGTATAACCTTCGTTCGGCGTCGCGCCGGTGTCGGCGGTGACGATCGAAATCGCCTCGGGCGCGAGGTCGAGTTGCTCGGCCGCGAGTTGCAGAAACGCCGTGCGGATGCCCGTGCCAAGTTCGGCCTTGCCGGTGCAGACGGTAACCTTGCCTTGTGCGTCGATCTTGATCCAGGCGTCGAGCAGAGGGGTCGTTTTCAGGCTGCCCGGCAGATCCGGCGCGGTGGCGGTGAAGGTGCCGGCTTCGGTGGTGCTGGATTGCGGCCACGCGTTTTCAGGCCGCAGCAGGCTGAAGCTGACCAGCAGCGCGCCGCCGCCCGTGAGGAAGCGCCGGCGTCCGGCGTCGACGGCGTGGTCGTTGCTCATGATGGCGTTCCTTGGGATACCGAAGGCACGGCGGCGCCGGCGTGAGCCTCAGGATGTGCAATGGCCGTCGCAGCAGAATCGGCGTGCGCACCCACACCCCCGTCACCCGCCTGACGGATCGCCGCGACGATGCGCATATGCGTGCCGCAGCGGCACAGATTGGGCTGCATGTGGCGGCGAATCTGCTCGTCACTCGGCGAGGGTGTGCGATCCAGCAATGTCTGCGCGCGCATCAGCATCCCTGCGATGCAGTAGCCGCACTGCGCCGCCTGCTGATCGATGAAGGCCTGCTGCAAGCGGCCCGGATGCGCGGCCGTGCCCAGTCCTTCGACCGTCCGCACCGGCCGTTCGCCCACCGCCGCGACCGGCAGCAGACACGAAAACACCGCCTCGCCGCCGACGCTCACCGTGCAGGCGCCGCACTGTCCCAAGCCGCAGCCGAACTTCGCGCCGTTCAGTTGCAACTGATTGCGCAGGACGTAGAGCAGCGGCGTCGACGGATCGATATCGAGCGTGTGCCGCACATCGTTGACGGTAAGCGTGACGGCGCTCATGGCTGACGGCTCTCCTTGCGAATCCGGGCGACCGCGGCCGCGTCGAGCGACGGCCACGGCTTGCGCGTGCTGAAGCGGGCGCGGGTGTAGTTGGCGAGATCGGCGATCTGCGCATCGGTGAAGAGTTGTGCGTACGGCGGCATGAAGTGGGCGGACGTGCTGCCCTGCCAGCCGATGCCGTCGAGGATCATCCGCAGTGCGTTACGCGGGCTGTCCGCATTCACCGCCGTGCCTTGCGCGAGCGAGGGACGCCCGCCGTTCGTCGACATCGGCGCGGCTGCGCCATGGCACGACGCGCAGGCGGCGGCAAAGAGCGTCGCGCCGGGTAGCGTAGCGGCTTGCGCCTGATGGGGCTGCTCTGCCTGTCTTGCCTCTGTTTGCGACGCGGCTTGTGCCGGCAGCGACGCGGTTTGCGCCGGCAATGCGTTCAACGGAACCCGCGCCGGCGTTTGCAGCGACAACAGATAAACCGCGATCGCCTCGACGTCCTCATCGGTTGCGCCCGCAAGCGTTTCGGTCACCGGCCGCATCGGGCCGGCGGCCGCACCGTGCTCGCTGGCGAGACCGCTGCGCAGATAATCGACGAGTTGTTCCCTGGTCCACGGCGTGGGCGCCTGCAACAGCGTGGTCAGCGGCGGGGCGTCCCAGCCGTCGACCGCGCCGCCTTGCAGCGCTGCTTTGCTTTTCTCCGCGCCGAGCAGATTCAACGGCGTGTGGCATGCGGCGCAATGGCCGAGACCGTCGACGAGATAGCGCCCGCGCTGCCATTGCGCGTCGAGGATGTCCGTCGCATCCGGCGTGTTTTGCACCGCGGCATGTGCGTCACCTACGAGACCGGACGGTCTAGCGGGCGCGTCGAGCGCTTCAGGTCCCGGATGCAGATACAGCAAATTCCATCCTGCGATCAACGGGCGGAAGTTCAGCGGGAAAATCAGCCTGTTCGACGGCGCCGTGGCGCGCACGGGGTCGCGGCTCATCAGATACGCGTAGACGGCGGCGATGTCGGCATCGCTCATCCGCGTGAAATGCACGTAGGGAAAGGCGGGATACAGCAAATGGCCGTCGCGCGAGACGCCTTTGCGCATCGCCCGCGCAAACGCGGCAAGTGTCCAGCTGCCGATGCCGGTTTCGGTGTCCGGCGTGATGTTGGTCGAGTAGATCGTGCCGAACGGTGTGTTCAGCGCGCGGCCGCCGGCGAACGGCGCACTGTCCGGCGCGCTATGGCACACGATGCAATCGCCGACCGCCGCGAGTCGCGAGCCAAGCGTGATCTGCGCGGCATCAAGGCTCTGCGGTGCGGGCGGCGGCGCCGGTTCAATGGCCCGCTCCCCCGCGCGCGACAGCGCCGCCGCGCAAATGAGCGCAATGGCAACGACAACGGCAAGTCCTTTCATCGAACCTCCGCACGGTGGCATCGAGCATAAGCAAGGCGCTCAGCAAAATGCGTGCCGCTTGTGAACTGCAGGTCAATCGGCGGCCAACGGTTGGCCCATCGCAGGCTAACTGCCGGCCGACGGCAAAATCAACCGCAAGCGCGCCGCAAGTCAATTGCGGGTCAACGGCAAGCCGACCGCACGTCCTATCGCCGCCGCGCCTGAAGCTTCCCGTATTGCGTCCGCGCGAAACGCCGCACCGCGCGCCACATCAGCGGATAACGGTAACCCGGCACGGCGAACAGCACCAGCGCGCCAAGCGCCAGCAAGCCGCAAAACAGAAACGTGCCGCGATAGCTGAATGCCTGCACCAGCAAACCCGACAGCACACCTGAGAGAATCGAGCCGACCCGCGCCGCGTTGAAGAATAGCGCGGTCGCACGGCCCGGCGCCTGCGGCATCAGATCCTGCACGTAGACCATGCCGAGGCAGGAGGTCACCGCGACCACGAATGCGTTGAGCATTTGCATCGGAATCAGAACGTGAACAGTGCCCGCCAACGACATCGCGACGAAATACACCGCGTGAACCGCGGCGCAGGCGGCCAGCCAGTTGGGCTTGTGCAGCGTCGACGACTTCGCGCCGAGCGCGAGCATCATCGGAATCTCCATCAAGGCGCCGAGACCGAGCATGACCGACACGTCCAGATGCGTGCCGTTCAAACCGTGCACGATGTAGAGCGGCAACACGATCATGGTGGCGTTAGCGGCGAGCCCGAGCAAGGTGAGCGCGGCCACGGCACGGCGGATGTCGTTCTGCGAGGCGACGCCCGGCAGGTCCTCGTGGGCGTCTTCGCCGGGCGCGGTCAGCGGCGGCACACTGATCGAGGCGGACGGCTCCGACGCCGTGTCTTCCACCGTGTGATCGCCCAGATGGCCTTGCGGCTCGCGCATACGCCAGACGATGGTCGCGCAGGCCGCGAAACTCGCCGCCGCGAACAGGAAGAGTCCGTAAAAACCGGTGCCGGCGAGCACCAGTGCCCCCACCGACGGACCGAACACCCACGCCGCCGAAAGGATGGTCCGCAAGGTCGCGCTGGCGAACGCGCGCTCCGCGGGGTCCGGCACCGGCAGCGCCGCGCGGCTGAACGAGAACACCATCGAAATGGCCGAACCGCCCGCGCCGATAAAGACAATGCCGACCGCCAGCAACAAGCGGTAGTCACGCACCACGCATAGACAGAGATAGCCGAGTGCGGCGGCCACCAGTGCCGCCAGCAACAACGGCCGATGCCGGCCGCTCGCGTCGCTCCAACGGCCGGCGAAGGTGCTGGCGAGCACCCCGCTGGCGGCAATCAGCGTCATGAAGACGCCGAGCTTGAGCGGCGTCATGCCGGCGCGCTCGACGCCGAACAGCGACAGATAGGGTGCGGTGAACGACATCGCCACCCCGAGCATGAGGGTGGCGGCGGCCAGCGGCTTGAAGCCAGGGATGCGCAGCAGGTCGAAAAAACGGGAGGTTTTCAACACGAGGGGCGGAGGGTCAGGGGAAGCGGGTCAGCAACGCACGATGCGCGCCGCTGACTTCGTGGCCGGAACAACCGGGGCATTATCGTCCTGGCTTGCGGGCACGTAAACCCGCACTCCCCCATCCCAAAAGCGCGTTACTCGCCATTGCCAACGCGCTGGCGGCGCGGACGCCGCTACTTGCCGTCCGTTGCGCGCATTTGCTGCGCTTGCGACTTGTAATCGTAGGTCGGATAAAACTCGGTGCGGTAGCCGCCCCATGCGGTCGTCTCGATGGCCCGATTGACTTCACGCAGACGGCTGGCCGGCACGCGCAGCGTGACGACCTGGCCGATGCCCATCATCACGTACCACGACACGACCTCGATGCCCGGCGGCGGAAAGGTCTTGAAGAAGCCTTGCGCGCGCAACTGGTCGTTGATTTTCGGCAGCGGCTTCGACTCGTCGTGACGCAGGAAGATGGTGAGCAGGAAGGTGTCGTCGGGCGCGGCGGCGGGCATGGCGGCTTGCGTGCCGGAGGCGGCCGATATGACCGCTGCGCCAGGCGCCGCCGCGGCCGCAGGATCTGCGCTGTGCGCAAGCGGCGCGGCACAGAGGGAGGCGACGGCTGCCGCGCAACGCAAGCCGCGGCGCAACATCGCGATAGGTCTGATAGAGGGGCTGACAGACAGAGTGACAGACGGGACGGACTTGCTGAGGGCAATTGCAATCGGCATCGAATGCCTCCTTGGCGGCGGAAAGAAACTCAGCGGCATGCTTCAGGGGACTTTTGTCGGTGGACGCGCATGAGTGGCTTGAGCTTTAGCCATATCCACTCCCGTCGGACCGCCCTCGCCGGCCGGCGGCACGACGACGTAGCCGCGCTGTTCGAGCGCCGAGCGGTGCCACTGGTTGCCATAGACCCCACAGGCAATGCCGAACAGCACGGACAGCACCAGTCCAATGGTGCCGATCGTATCGCCCCACAAGCCGGAGAAAAATAGCAGCGTATTGACTGCCAGCATGAGGAAAGCGGCAAACCACATTCTCTTCGACAGCGCCCAGACGAAGCCCAACAGTAACGCGCCCCAACTGAAGCCGGTAGCGAGCGCCACGGTGTCGTGCGTGGCCGGATGCCGAAGGGTGATCTTTTCTGCCATGTCCTTTCCTGAACGCGAGGGGTGCCGCTAGAACGAATCGTGATGTTTAACATGTCGCGCTGACAACAACATGCGTTTGTGTGACATTTGCGCGGCGAAGCAGGCGCCCGTCCCACTGACGATCCCGGCCATAGCTGCTACTCTTTACCCAATTCACACGCGGCAGGCCGTCACGTAAGCGACGTAAGCGAAAACCCCTGGCCGCGAAGGTAAAAGCATCGGAGCACCGCACCCATGGCAACCCTGACACCCTACTCCTCTCAAGCGCCCTCGCGAACCGAAGTCGACGCCCTGCCCGGCGCCACGGTCGTGGAATTCGGCACCAACTGGTGCGGCTTCTGTCAGGGCGCGCAAGCGTCGATTGCGAAAGCCTTCGAACCGCATGCCGGCATCAGGCATTTCAAAGTCGAAGACGGCCCTGGCCGTCCGCTGGGCCGCTCGTTCAAAGTCAAACTCTGGCCCACGCTGATCTTTCTGCGCGATGGCGCCGAAGTCGCACGCGTAGTCCGTCCGGCTAACGCCACGGAGATCGCCGAGGCTTTGGCTTCGCTCTGAGCAAGACCTCACCCGCAACCGGATTAAAGGGAGCACACCTCATGGATACCCGTAGCGAGCTGCAAGCCACCGTCAAGGCGATGGTTCAACCCGGCAAAGGTCTTCTCGCCGCCGACGAAAGCGGCCCGACCATCGCCAAACGGTTCAAGACGATCGGCCTCGAATCCAGCGAGGAAAACCGCCGCGCCTATCGCAACCTGCTGCTCACCACGGCGGGTCTCGGCGAATTCGTGAGCGGCGTGATCCTTTACGAGGAAACGCTCGGCCAGAAAGCCGACGACGGTACGCCTTTTCCGCAGCTCTGCACCAGCAACGGCGTCGTGCCCGGCATCAAGGTCGACCTCGGCAAGATTGCGCTGGCGCTCGCTCCGGGTGATGAAATCACCGAAGGCCTCGACGGCCTCGCCAAACGTTTCGTCGATTACAAGCGGCAAGGCGCGCGCTTCGCGAAATGGCGCGCGGTCTACAACATCACGGCGAGTTTGCCGAGCCGCCTCGCGATTGAAGCGAACGCGGATTCACTCGCACGCTACGCAGCGATCTCGCAGGAAGCGGGCATCGTGCCGATCGTCGAACCGGAAGTGCTGATGGACGGCGAGCACACCATCGCACGCAGCGCGGAAGTCACCGAGGCCGTGTTGCACGAGGTGTTTAACGCGCTGCACCGGCATCGCGTGGTGCTCGAACATATTTTGCTCAAGCCGAGCATGGTGCTGGCGGGCTCCGAGCACGCGCAGCAATCGTCTACCGCGGACATCGCGGCGCACACCGTGCGGGTGCTCAAACGCACGGTGCCGTCGGCGGTGCCGGGGATCGTGTTCCTGTCCGGCGGGCAGACGCCCGAAGAGGCCACGGCGAATCTGGATGCGATGAATCGCCTCGGGCCGCTGCCGTGGAATCTGAGCTTCTCGTATGGCCGTGCGTTGCAGGAGCCGCCGCTGCAAGCCTGGAAGGGTCAGGCGAGCAACGTCAAGCAGGCGCAAGAGGCGTTGCTCAAGCGCGCCCGGCTGAACAGCGCGGCCGCGCTCGGCAAGTACGAGGCCTCGCAGGAAAAGAGCTAGCCGCCATGAACACGACGAGCGGTCCGCGCGTGCCGTGCTACATCAGGCCTCGCGGACCGTTTGCTTCAATCGCAGCTCAAAGCGGCGCGCCGCCAAACGCCTGACGTTGTGCCAGCGAGACGAAGGTCTGCGCATCGCGCGCCGCCTCCACCACCGCTGCCATGCCGAAGAATTCGTGCGTCGCGCCCCGGTAGTTGCGATGCTCGACGGGCACGCCCGCGCTTTTCAGCTTCTCCGCCAGCTTCTCCCCGTCCGAGCGTAACGGATCGATGCCGGCCGTCACCACCACGGCGGGCGGCAAACCTGACAGCTTGGCGCTGACCACATCGATCAGCGGGCTCGTCAGATCACGCTTGTCGTTGATCACGTTGTGGACGAACCAGAGCATCATCGGCTTGTTCAGCGGTTTGGCGTTGCGATTCTCTTCATAGGAAATCGACACGATGTTGTTGCTCGCCACCGGATAGATCAGCGCCTGATGAACCGGCATCCGCAATCCGGCATCGCGCGCGTGGATCGACACGTTGATCGCCAGATTGGCGCCCGCGCTTTCGCCCATCACGGCAAGCTTGCCCGGGTCGCCACCGAGACTCGCCGCGTTGTCCACCAGCCAGCGCCATGCGGCGAACGCGTCCTCGTGCGCGGCCGGCAACCGGTGCTCGGGCGCTTGCCGGTAATGCGCGGACACAACGATCGCGTTGCTCTGCGCGGCCATCGAGCGCGGCGTGGCATCGTAAGTATCGAGGTCGGCAATCACCCAGCCGCCGCCGTGGAAATACAGGATCACCGGGAACGGCCCGTCCCCTTGCGGCGTGTAGACCCGCGCCCGGTTGTTGCCGGCGGCACCCGGAATCATGATGTCCTGCGTGCGCACCGCTTCGAGTTCCGGCGACGGTCTCGAACTGTAGGCGGGATTGGTCATCAACTGCTTGACGGCGTCCGCGGGGGTGGGCTGCTTTCTTGCCTCGGCAACCGAACAGTCTTCGATCGGTTTTGGATTGAGGCTCTTGAGTGCGTCGAGCACCGCTTTCATGTCGGGGTCGGCATGCCCCGTGGGATCCATGCCGACCATGCCCTTGATAGTGTCGCCGAGTGTCATCTCAAAGCTCCTGTGAGTGGGCCAACGGACCCATCGGAGGCTTTTCCCAGCAGCGCTCGACAGCCGTGTGTGCCGTCACTTTTCAGCAAGCGATATACCTGTGAAACGGCGGCTGGACAACGGCGCCCATCGCGCGGCGCCAGGTCGAAGCCGTCGACAGGAAAGCTCAAGCCAGATCCGGCGCCCACCCGACTCAGCGATTCGTGGTGGTGGTCCGCGCGATCTTGTCGAGCAGCGCCTGCAGCGAGACCGGCTTGCCGAGGTGGCCGTCGTAGCCCGCGCGGATTGCACGGGTGGCGTCCTGCGGGCGGCCGAAGCCCGTCAGCGCGAGCGCCGGCACCGAGGCGGTGGCGGGCAGTTTGCGCAGTGCCGCGATCAGTTCGTAGCCGTCCATGCCCGGCATGCCGATATCGGACAGGATCAGATCGAACGGTTGATGGGCGGCGACCGCCAGCGCGTCAGGACCATTGGTTTGCGGCCAGACTTGCGCGCCTTCGAGTTCGAGCAGACTCTGGAACGCCTGCAAACTTTCGACCGCGTCGTCGATCAGCAGAATCCGCATGCCCTTGAGCAAACTGACGTCGCCCGGCGTGTCGCGGCTTTCCGGCTGCAGCACGGTGCTGGCGGCCGGCAGCCAGATACGGAAACGCGCGCCCTTGCCAGGGCCTGGCGATTCCGCCTTCACGTGGCCGCCATGCATTTCCGCGAGCTGTTTGACGAGCGCAAGCCCGATACCCAGCCCGCCGCTATGGCCCCGATGCGAGCCCTCGGCCTGACTGAACATGTCGAATACGTGCGGCAGGAAGGCCGGTTCGATGCCGCGCCCGGTATCCTGAACCTCGACACACGCATAGTCGTTGTCACGCGAGAGCCTCAGGCTCACCCGTCCGCCCGGCGGCGTGAACTTCACCGCGTTGCTGACGAGGTTCCACAGAATCTGCTCGAAGCGCACGGCGTCGGCTTCGATAAAGCACGGCTCGGCAACCCCCTGGATCGCAACGCTTACCTGATGCGCCAGCGCATCGGCTTCGATCGCGCTGCCCATCGAAGCCGTGATCGCCGCGATGTCCACGCGCGCGCGTTCCAGCGCCAGCTTGCCGGTGCGCACGCGCGACAGATCGAGCAGGTCGTCGATGATCTTGGCAAGGCTGATCACGGAGCGGCGAATCGCATCGGCCGCATCGCGCACTACCGGCAGGCCTTGCGTCGACGGCGCGCGCTCGAGCATGTCCGCTTTCACGTGAATCAGGTTCAGCGGGTTCTTCAGTTCGTGCGACAGCACCGCGAGGAATTCGTCCTTCAGACGGCTGGCCACCTCCACCTTCTGGCGTTCCGAACGTTCAAGAGAAATCTTGCGCTGTTCGAGCGCCTCGGTGCCTTTGCGTTGCGTCAGATCGCGCATGATCTTCGCGAAGCCGCTGAAGCTGTCCGACGACACCGGCGTGATCACGCCGCTGCAATAAAGCCGCGCGCCACCTTTATGCACGTACCAGCGTTCGTCTTCGACACGGCCGTCGTGCTGCGCGCGCTGCCGCTCCACCGAAGGCGCATTGGCTTCGCGCTCCTCCGGCAGATAGAGCCGGTCGAGCAATTGCCCCGCCATCTCGCTCTCGTTGTAGCCGAAAATCCGCTCCGCGCCTTTGTTCCACGTCACCACGCGGCCGTCGATATCCTGCACGATGATCGCGAAGTCGTTAGTGCTTTGCGCGGCGAGATGCAAGCGTTCTTCGCTGACGCGCACCAGCTGCTCGGCGCGCCGCAGTGCCGTGATATCGACGATGGTCAACACCGCGCCGTCGATGTGATCGTCGGTCGTGCGATACGGCGAGAGGCGCGTCAGGAAATAGCGGGCGTCGACGCCACGAATCTCGCGTTCGATCAATTGCAGCGATTCGAAAACGGCGACCGTGTCCTCGGCCATCCGCGGATAGTCGAGCCGGTGCGTGATGTCGTGCAGTGGACGGCCCACGTCGGAGGGAATCACGTTGAACAGTTCGGTCGCCGCCGGCGTATAGCGCTTGATGCGCATCTCGCGATCGACGAACACCGTCGCAATGCCGGTCGAAGCGATCACATTCTGCAGATCGTCCTTGGCCTTGCCGGTTTCCTCGATCTTGGCCTGCAACTCGGCGTTGACGGTAAACAACTCCTCGTTCAACGATTGCAGTTCTTCCTTGCTGGTCTCGAGTTCCTCGGTGGCCGCGCGCAGTTCCTCGTTGATCGCCTGCAATTCCTCGTTCGATGCTTTCAGCTCTTCCGTCGAGGCCTCCGACTGCTCGACCGTGGAGCGCAACTCCTGTTTGGTGCGATGCAGTTCGTCCTCGAGGTGCCCGAGCAGCGAATCCTGCGCGGCCGGGCCGGCCGGCTGAACGGTTGCCACGGGCGCGCTGACTGCGCTCTCGTCGAACAGCACCAGCGCGAATTCCGGTGAATCCTCGGTACGCCGGTAAGGACGCACGATGATCCGCACGTGCGCCTCGGACGTGAATTCGATCGGCGCGGTGACAACCTCGCTATTGCTGCGCATGGCCTGGAACAGCGCCCCGCGCAATTGCAGGCGCAAGGCCGGATTCACCAGCATGACCAGGTTATACGACGGCTCGCCGCGCGCGAAACGCAGGAAGCGGCCGGCGTGCTCGGACATATGCAGGATGTTCGCATCCGTATCGACCACAACGCTCGGCGGCGCGTACAACTCGAGAATGCGGTGATGCAAGGCGGCAAACGGCAAGGTCTGCGGCAACGGCGGCGTCGGTCCGGCGCTGGCGGCGGCGCTCACTCCGCCGTGCTGAACGACCGGCATGCTGATCGGCGGCCGCATGCTGCTGGTGACCACGTTCGCGCGATAAATACGATTCTTCTTGTCGACCGGCGTGAACAGTTCGCCCGCCGCCTCCGCGGATTCCGAACTGCCGAGCAGCAGATAGCCGCCGGGTTGCAGCGCGAAGTGAAACATTTGCAGCACCTGGCTCTGCACGCTGCGATCGAGATAGATCAGCAGATTGCGGCACGACACCAGGTCGACCCGCGAAAACGGCGGATCGCGCAGCACGTTATGCACGGCGAACAGCACCTTTTCGCGAATGCCCTTGGAGACGCGAAAATGCGCGCGTTCCGGCGTGAAGAACTGGCGCAGGCGCTGCGCGGAGACATCCGCGGTGATCGACTCGGGATAGAGGCCCGCCCGGGCAAGCGCGATCGCGCGTTCGTCGATATCGGTCGCGAACAACTGGACCGGTATCCCTTCATTGCGCTCCGGATGCTCGGCGAGCAGCATGGCCAGCGAATAGGCTTCTTCCCCGGTCGCGCAGCCGGCGATCCAGGCGCGCACCGGATCGTCCTCGGATTTTTTCTGGAACAGCTTCGGCACGATCTCGTGCTCGACCACTTCGAACGTTTCGCGATCGCGGAAGAAATTGGTCACGCCGATCAGCATGTCCTTGAGCAGCGCCGGTACTTCGTCGGGATGCGTCAGGACATAGTCCTGGTACGCCTGCAGATCGGGAATGCCGTTGACCTGCAAACGGCGCTCGATGCGCCGCAGGATCGTGGCGCGCTTGTAATGGCGGAAATCGTGGCCGGTGCGTGCGCGCAAGGTGGCGAGCACGCCCAGCAGAGCCCGCTCGGCGCTCGACACCGGGTCGGGCTGCGCGACCGGGAGCGTTTCGGGTTCGTCGTTCGCGGGCGGCAGACGGATCGCGCGGGCATTGTCGGCGAGCTCGCGAAGTTTGCCCGGCATCTGGGCGGCCGGCAGCGTCAGATCGATCATGCCCGTTGCCATCGCGTTCTGCGGCATTTCCGGGTATTCGGCGTCCGCCGGTTCCTGCGCGATCGTCACGCCGCCCTGTTCCTTGATGCGGCCGATGCCGGTCGCGCCGTCCGCGCCGGTGCCCGAAAGCACGATTGCAATGGCCCGCTCACGATGCGCGTCGGCGAGGCTGCGAAAAAACAGGTCGATGGCGATCGGCCGGCCGCGCGGCCGGTCGACTTCGACGGGCGTCAGATGGCCGTCTTCGAGCGACAGATCGTGCGACGGCGAAATCACATACACGTGATTCTTTTCGACCCGCATGGCGCGCTGCACCTGGCGCACCGGCATGCCGGTGGCGTGTTGCAGAACCTGGTCGGCGCTGCTCGCATGGTCGGGAGAGAGGTGCAGCACCACCACGAAGGCCATGCCGATGTCGGACGGCGCGTTCTCGAAGAAGCGCAGCAGCGCTTGCACGCCGCCCGCGGACGCTCCGATGCCGACCACCGGAAAGTCCAGCTGGCCGGCGGCACGCGGGGGAATGGCGCCCGCCTCGGCATCCGAGGTGTTGGTGTTGGTGGCTGTGCCTGTCTGCGTGCTCGTCTGCGCGGTCGACTGCGTTTTAGTTGGAGACGCTCCTGCTTCACTACCCGCCATACTCATCCTTGTGCGCTACGCTGCGTCTCAGCACCCTCGCCTTCTGGCGGCAATGGGCTCGTGCGTTCCGCTCGCATTGTCGCGTGTGTTGCACTGCATTGCAAAGACCGGCATGCCGTTGAGCGCAAGATCGGACTTCGCACAATGCGCTGCCGTGCGAAGCCCACTTCCTCGTTACTGGCCCTTGGTGTCGCTGCTGGCGTCGGCACCTGGCGTATTGGTCGTATCGGTGGCCGGCTTCTTCGTGTGCTTCATGTGGTGTTTCTTCGACTGGTGCGCCGCCGCTCCGGACGCCTGCATGTCGCCGCCTTCGCGCGTCGCACCGGCGTTGGTGCCACCATTCGGGTCGTTGCCGGCTGGTCCGCCACCGCCACCGCCTGCGCCCTGAGCCATCGCGAGCGACGACGCGGCGAGCAGTGTCGAAACGAGCAATGCGTGTCTGATCTTCATGGGGATTCTCCTTGCCGAAAAAAAAGCGGGTTGCGCCGGCGGGTCCCGCCGGATACGCATACCTCGTCATCCTGTCAGCAAGGGTTGTGCCGCGAGTCTTGAAACACTTCGAACATGCCTGGGCGCGCGGATGCGGGCCACCGCGAACCGGGTGTGCCCTCGAAAGTCATCAGCGCCGTGATTGCGCCGGGCATGCCGGCGAAGCTGCGAGCCTTACGGTTCGCAAACCACCAGCGCGTGCAGTTCGTCGATGTTGAAGGGTTTGGCGAGTATCGCCACGCCGAGCCGGCGCGCCCGTTCGAGCTCGTCGGCATAGCCGGTCATCAGTGCGATCTTCTGCGCGGGCCATGCGCTGCGCACTTTCTCCGCGAGGTCGATGCCGTTGAGCTTGCCCGGCATCTGGATGTCCGACAGCACCAGTTCGAACTGCGCGCCACCGGTCAGCACGTCGAGCGCCTGGTCGGCGGTCGGTTCGTGCCGCACTTCGCAGCCGAAGGTCTCCAGCACGGCGGCTACGCCCGCCGCGACGTCTTCGTTGTCTTCCACCAGCAGCACGACGCCCTTTGCGATCGGCGCCGGCAGGTGCGCCGTTTCGGCATGTGCCGCCCCCGCCTTCTGTCGCTCGCGATAACGCGGCAGGTAAAGTCTGACCGTCGTGCCGCTGCCCGGCACGCTGTCGATTTTGGCCGTGCCGCCAGCCTGTTCGCACATGGCGAGGACCTGGGCGAGACCGAGGCCCGTGCCCGAGCCGCGCAGCTTGGTGGTGAAGAGCGGCTCGAACGCGCGAAGGGCGACCGCTTCGGACATCCCTTCGCCGTCGTCGGAACAGGCGATCAGCACATATTCGCCGTCGGGCAGCAAGGTGTCGCTGCCGACCAGCCGGTTGTTCTGGCAACGAATCACGAAACGCCCGCCGCGCGGCATCGCATCGCGCGCGTTGACCGCCAGATTCATGATCGCGAATTCGAGGTCGATCGGATCGGCCAGCACCTGCCAGACATTGTCGACCATGCTCAAGGCCATTTCGACGTTGTCACCGAGCGCGGCGTCGATCAGCGGCGCGGCGCTCGGCAGCCATGTGGCGAGCTCGACCGGTTCCTGCTTGATCGGCTGCTTCTTCGCCACACTCAGGAGCCGCCGCGTCAGCGCTTCCGCCGTGGCGGTGGCGCGCTCGACGGCCTGCACCTCTTTTTCCAGATTGTTATAGCGTTTTAGCCGCGCGAGTTCGGTGTTCGCCGACACTACCATCAGCAGATTATTGAAATCGTGCGCGACATTGGCGACGAGATTGCCTAGCGCGCCCATGCGTTGCAATTGCCGGCTCGACGCCTCCGCGGAAAGACGCATGGCCACTTCGCCTTGCCAGCGCTCCCACGCGCGGCGCTCGCCGGCGAGCTGGCGCAGCGAGAAAAACACCAGCAGCCAGATCGCCACGCAAGGCACGGCCGTGAGCGCCGCGATCATCATGAAGTGCTGGCGCCATGCGCTGCCGATCGAGGCAGTCGCATACGCGCTCACCACATAGAGCGGATAGTCGCCGACGCGGCGAAACGCCAGCAGCCGTTCGACACCGTCGACTGTGGACTTCAGGCGGATGTGACCGGATAGCTGTTTGTCGCGCAAGGCCGCGGTGAACGCGCTCTGCGGGCTGGGCCGCGCGCCCGCGGCCCAAGCCGGATAACGCACCAGCAGAGTGCCGTCCTGGCGATACAAGCCCAGCACGAGCGACGTATCGCCGTTCGTGAGCTCGCGGTAGAAGCGCGAAAAGTACTCGGTGCGCAGCGCCACGGACACCACGCCGAGGAACTGCCCATTCTCCCCGGACCGGCCCGTCTCGGTGTTGAACACATTGGTTTGCGACAGTTGCCCGAACGCGGCCGGAGAGAAATACGGCTGCGGCCGCATCGCCTTCGCGGTAGTGAAGTCTTCGCGCCGGTTCGTCGACATGACCGGCGCCGGATAACTCAGGCTCGACACCAGAAGATCGCCGTTCGCGCCGAGCAGGTAAATCGACGCCACCTGCGGAAAATCGCCGCCGATTTGCCGCAGCCGATCGTGCAAACCGGCTTGCTGCGCGCGAATCCGCGCGTCGTCGTCATCGCCGAGCAGATCGACGATGCGCGAGGCCATTTGCTGGTTCAGGTCGAGCACCTTGACCGCTTGTTCCTCGGTCACGCGCGCGAGCCGGTCGATCATGTCGTTCGAATCGGCGATACGGCGCTGGTAATCGAAATAGCCGTAACCGGCGAGACACGCGAGCGGGAACACAATCGAAACGGCGAGCACGATCAGAAGCACGCGCCGCGTCGCCGCGAAATTGCGCAACGGCATGGGGACATCGACTGCGGCACGCTCCGCACGTTGCACGGTCACGATCTCCATGAAAGGTAAATACAGGTTTGGGGTGGGCGTGCAGACGACTTTTTGCTACTCTCCGCGCACGCGCCACGTTGTTCGTGCGCTATTTCCTTTTCCCGGAATTTACCGCACTTCCGCCGTTCTCCATAGGCCGGCATGCGGCCAGAACGTCGCATGTAGAGCGGCACGTGAGCAGGCACACGGTTTGCTCCCCCGAAGGCGTTCTTATCCTCCGCGAGAAATCGACCATGTCAACGCCCGCCCGATGCGTCGCCCAGCTATCGCAACTGCGAGCGGACCGCGCCGAACGCATCGTGGTGGACGGTGAAAACATTCTGCTGGTGCGCGACGGCGACACCGTACGCGCTTATGCGGCGGACTGTCCCCATGCCGGCGGCCCGCTGGAGAAAGGCGCATTGTGCAACGGCCGGATCATCTGTCCGTGGCACAAGGCTACTTTCGATGTCGCCACCGGCGACGTGCTCGAACCGCCCGCGCTGGTCGCGCTCGACCGTTATCCGGTGACGGTGACGGGCGACGACGTGATGGTCACGCCGGAGAAACTGCCGCAGCCGGTGCGCAATGCGTCCTCGAAAAGCCCGCATTTCGTGGTGATCGGCGCGGGCGCAGCAGGTGCCGCGGCGTGCGCGGCGCTGCGTGAATGCGGTTTTACCGGCCGCCTCACGCTGGTCGGCGAGGAGCCGCATGCGCCCTACGACCGCACCGCGCTCAGCAAATTCGTGCCGTCGGGCGAGATGACGCCGGGCGATGTGCCACCCCTGCTTGCGCCCGATTGGCTCGCGCGGCACGACGTCGAACGCATCGTCGCGAAGGTCGCGCGGCTCGATGTGCCCAGGCACACGATCCATTTCGAAACCGGCGGCGAACTGGCGTACGACACGGCGCTGCTCGCCAGCGGCAGCGTGCCGAAGAGCCCCGCCATTCCCGGTCGGGAGCTTGGCGGCGTGTACGTGCTGCGCACGCTCGACGACGCCGCCACACTCGTTGATGCGCTCGGCGAGGACGCACAGAACGCGCAGGTCGTGATTCTCGGCAGTAGCTTCATCGGCCTGGAAACAGCTTCGTCGCTGCGCAAACGCGGCACGCAAGTCACCGTCATTTCGCCGGAAAAAATCCCCTTCGCCAGACAGTTCGGTGAGCGCGCGGGCACCATGTTTCGCGAACTTCACGAGCGCAACGGCGTGGTGTTCCACCTCGAGGCAAAGGTCGCCTCGCTCGAGGGCGAGGAAGGCAATGTGCATGAGGTGATGCTGGAAAGTGGCGAGCATGTCGCCGCCGATCTCGTGCTGCTGGGTACGGGCGTTGCACCGGCCACCGGGTTCGTCGAAGGATTGCCGTTGCAAAAGGATGGCGGCGTGATCGTCAACGCCGGCATGCAGGCCGCGCCTCACCTTTACGCAGCGGGCGATGTCGCCGTCTTTCCGCTGCATGAAGATCAGGAACCGGTGCGCATCGAACATTGGCGCGTCGCGCAGCAACATGCGCGCATCGCCGCCGAAAACATGTGCGGCGCGCGCCATCGCTACGTCGGCGTGCCGTATTTCTGGACCTATCACTTCGGCAAGCGCTTCGAATATCTCGGTCATGCGAGCGAGTGGGACGACGTTGTGATCGACGGCCAACTCGATCGGCAGGCCTTCGTCGCGCTGTATGTGAAGGACGAGAAGGTGGTCGCGGTGCTCGCCTGCGAACGTGAAGCGCAAACCGCGCGACTGATCGATGCGATGGGCACCGGCCCGAACGGTTTGTCTCGCGCGGATGCTTTGAAAATCGTGCTGAGCGATTGACGCGAGGCGAGCGACGCTGCGATGGAAACCAGAGGTGCTAACCAGCGCTAACCCGCGCGCAACCCGGTGATTGAAATCATGCGTGGCAGTCCACGCACGACACCCTGCACAGCAAGAAAACATTCGAGTCTGCCCGCGCGGTTTTCCGCGCTTACATGAAGGAGAAGTTGCCATGCCAGAACACAAGGAACAACATCCTCACTCCAACAAGAGTGAGAAGCAGATCGACAAGGAGGTCGAAGACAGCTTCCCGGCTAGCGATCCTCCTTCCACAGGCGGTACGACGAAGATCGTTCCCGACAAGGACGCCGCCTCGAAAAACAAGCCTTCGACCGGCAAGCCGGCAGGCCACTAGGCGCCTCCACTTGAACCAGGACGTCCGGCCCTGCTGCCGGGCGCCCTTTCTCCAGCAACGTATCCGCAACGCATCCGGAACGACGGGAACGCATCGCCATGTCAGATCAGACCGGCTCCGCTCATGAAACCCACGATCAGAACGAACGCGAAGACGACAACAACGAGAAGGACAAGGCTTCCGGTGCCGGCAGGAACAATGGCAACGACAGGAACGCAAAGGACAACAGGAATGACAAAGACGATCGGGACGGCGGCAAGGACGGCGACGGCGACGACAAAAAGCGCAAGACCCCCGGCAAGAAGCCGCTGATCATTCTCGCTGTCATCGTGGTCCTGCTGTCGATCGTTGCCTTCATCTGGTGGTTCGCGACCCGCAACGAGGTCACCACCGACGACGCTTACACCGACGGCAACGCCATCACCATGGCGCCGAAAGTCTCCGGCTATGTGGTCCAGCTCGCGGTCAACGACAACGTCTACGTCCACAAGGGCGACCTGCTGGTCATGATCGACAAACGCGACTATCAGGCGCAAGTGGACCAGGCCCAGGCGCAAGTCGGTCTCGCGAGAGCGCAGCTGAACGCCGCGCAGGTTCAGCTCGATATCGCGCGGATTCAATATCCGGCGCAATACCGGCAGGCGAAAGCGCAGACTTCATCCGCCGAGGCGAATTTCCGCCAGGCGCAAGCGGCCTATCTGCGCCAGCATGCGGTCGACCAACGCGCTACCTCGCAACAGAACATCGATACCGCGGACGCCCAGCGGCAATCGGCCAGCGCCAGCGTCGAACAGGCACGCGCGCAGCAGCAGACCGCTAGCCTCGTGCCGCAACAGATCCGGCAGGCTGAAGCAGCGGTTGACGAACGCAAGCAGCAGGTCCAGCAAGCCGAAGCACAACTCGAACAGGCCCAGTTGAATCTGTCTTACTGCGAAGTGCGCTCGCCGTCGGATGGCTGGATTACGCGGCGCAACGTACAACTCGGCACTTTTCTTCAAGCCGGCGTCTCGCTGTTCGCGATTGTCACGCCGCAAGTCTGGGTGACGGCGAATTTCAAGGAAACGCAACTCGACCGCATGCGGGTTGGCGACAAGGTGAAAGTCGAAGTCGACGCGTATCCATCGCTGGATTTACGCGGCCATGTGGATAGCGTTCAGCTCGGCAGCGGGTCGCGTTTCTCGGCGTTCCCGGCGGAAAACGCGACCGGCAACTTCGTCAAGATCGTGCAGCGCGTGCCGGTGAAGATCGTCATCGACGACGGTTTGCCGCGCGATCGGCCGTTGGGACTGGGCATGTCGGTGACGCCGAAGGTGTACCTGAAATGACGCGTGCGCATTCTTCCCAAACAAGGCCACTCGAATTGCCACCAGCCGGACGCTACCGATCCGCACTATCCGCAGGATATCCAGAACGCGGAGAAGAATGCAGCCGGCGGCGCGAGCGCGCCGAGGCCGGTCGGCCAGTCGCCGCAGTAACACTTCCCCGCGCGGTGCCGGTATGAGTTCTTCCGGCACCGCAAACGGCGATCACTCCAATTGGAAGCCGGCTGCGAATCCTTGGCTGATCGCGATTGTGGTCACGCTCGCGGCGTTCATGGAAGTGCTCGACACGACCATTGTGAACGTCGCGTTGCCGCACATCGCCGGCACCATGTCGGCCAGCTACGACGAAGCCACGTGGACGCTCACCTCCTATCTGGTCGCCAACGGCATCGTGCTGCCGATCTCCGGTTTCCTCGGCCGGCTGCTCGGTCGCAAGCGTTACTTTCTGGTGTGCATCGTCGCGTTCACCATCTGTTCGTTTCTGTGCGGCATCGCGACCGATCTCTGGCAACTGATCATTTTTCGCGTGCTGCAAGGCTTTTTCGGCGGTGGTCTGCAACCGAACCAGCAGTCGATCATTCTCGATACCTTCCCGCCTGACCAGCGCGGCCGCGCGTTCTCGATTTCAGCGGTGGCGATCGTCGTCGCGCCGGTGCTCGGACCGACGCTCGGCGGATGGATCACGGATAACTTCTCGTGGCGCTGGGTGTTTCTGCTTAACGTGCCGGTTGGCGTGCTGACTTCGCTCGCGGTGATGCAATTCGTCGAAGATCCGCCGTGGAAAAAGAAAGGCGACAGCAAAGTCTCGATCGACTATATCGGCATCACGCTGATTGCAGTGGGACTTGGCTGTCTGCAGGTGATGCTCGATCGCGGCGAGGACGACGACTGGTTCTCGTCGGCCTTCATTTGCACGTTCGCCGTGCTGGCCGTGGCGGGGATCGTCGGCGCGACGTTCTGGCTGCTCTACACGAAGAAGCCGGTGGTCGATATTCGCTGTCTGAAAGACCGTAACTTCGCGCTCGGCTGCCTGACGATCGGCGCATTCGCAACCATTCTCTACGGCAGCGCGGTGCTGGTGCCGCAACTCGCGCAACAGCAACTCGGCTATACGGCGATGCTCGCCGGCCTCGTGCTCTCGCCGGGTGCGGTACTCATTACGCTGGAAATCCCGATCATCAGCAAGCTGATGCCCTATATCCAGACGCGCTTCCTGGTGGCCGCCGGCTTTGCGCTGCTGTCATGCGCGCTCGCCTATTCGCATCTGCTGGTACCGGATATCGATTACGCGACGCTGGTAAAAATGCGCAGTGCGCAATCGCTCGCCATCGGTTTCCTGTTCGTGCCGATCACCACGCTCGCGTACCTGACGGTGCCACCGCGTTTGAATGACGACGCCTCCGCGCTTTTCACGATGTTCCGTAACGTGGCGGGGTCGATCGGCATTTCGCTGTCGACCGCGCTGATCCGCGAGCGCACCCAGGCTCGCATGGCTCACCTGTCAGAGCACATGTCCACGCTTTCGCAGAACTACAACGATGCCGTGCAGCGCAGCGCGCAAACCATCGCCGGGATGACCGGCGAGCCCTTCGCGCAGGCCGTGCAGACCGCAACCGGCCGCCTGTACACCACCTTCATTTCGCAGTCGACCATTCTCGCTTACGTCGACGTCTTCGCGATCCTTGCCGTGTTCTGCGCGCTATGCATTCCGATGACGTTTTTCTTTTCACCGGCCAAGGCGGCTGGCGGCGCTGGAGGACATTGACATGAAGCGCGCGCTTTTCAACCCGCGGCTGTCCGCGCTTTCGCTGGCGATGCTACTCGCTGCGTGCGCCGTCGGACCCGACTTCCACGCGCCGCAGGCCGACGTACCGGCACAATGGCACGACCCGCAGCGTGGAGCGGCGATGGCCACGCCGGCTTCAGCCGCGAATGGTGCATCGGCCGCGCCATCGGTCTCGGCACCGGCAACGGCTACGAGCGCAGCGTCGGTTCCCACGGCTGCTTCAGCCGCGCGCGTCGCGTCGGTCCCCACGCTCGACACCGATCCCGACCCTCGCTGGTGGCGCAATTTCAACGACCCCACGCTCGATGCACTGGTGGAGCGCGCCGCGCGCGGCAACCTCGATCTACAGGAAGCGGTATTGCGCATCGTCGAAGCACGCACCCAGGTGCAGAGCGCAGCAGCGCAAGGTCTGCCGAATGTACGCGCGACCGGCAGCTATCAGCGCGACCAGCTTGGCATCAAGGGCTTTCTCGAATCGGACGGCGTATACGACAAGGTAAATCAATTGGGCGCGCCCAATTCGCCCGTCAACGCGCTTGCGCCAGGCGCGGGCCCCGCATTGCAAAACGGCGCGAACAACCTGCTGAACCAGCTGACCTCGCCAGTCAATCTCTGGGAGGCGGGCTTCGACGCCTCGTGGGAACTGGACCTGTTCGGACGCGTGCGCCGCTCTGTCGAAGCCGCCGACGCGCAAAGCCAGGCCGCGGTAGAAAGCCGCAATGATGCGCTGCTATCGCTCGAGGCCGAGGTCGCGCAGACCTACATGCAATTGCGCGGCGCACAGGCGCTACGCGACATCACGGCGAGCCTCGTCGACCAGCAGCGCGAGACTGTCACGTTGACGCAGAGCCAGGCGAAGGTCGGCCTTGGGAGCGAACTCGACGTGACGAGCGCGACCGCGCAGCTGGCCCAGACGCAGGCGCAGTTGCCGCAATACGAGCAGCAGATCGCGCAGGCGCTGAACGGTCTTGCTTATCTGGTGGGCGAGCCGCCGGGTGCATTGGAAACGGAGTTGTCCGCGCCGGGCGTGGTGCCGCCGGTGCCGCCCACAGTGCCGGTGGGTTTACCGTCGACGTTGGCGCGGCGGCGCCCGGACATTCGTCGCGCGGAAGCGAATCTGCACGCGGCGACGGCGAGTGTCGGCGTGGCGGTGGCGCAGTTTTACCCCGACATATCGCTGACGGGACAGATGGGCACTCGGGCCACGAATGCGAGCGATTTGTCGCGCTGGTCACATCTGTTCTATTCCTTTGGCCCCAGCATTTCATTGCCGATTTTTCAGGGTGGCGCATTGGTGTCCAATTTGCGCATGTCGAAAGCGCAGGAAGCCGAAGCCGCGATCGACTACCGGAAGACCGTGCTGTTGGCGTTGCGCGATGTGGACAATGCGCTGGTGGTTTATCGCACGGACCAGGCACGGCGCGATTCAATCGGCGAGAGTGTCGCGGCGGAACAAACGTCTTTTGACCTGGCTCGGGACAGCTACCGTAAAGGCATTACCAGCTTTATCAATGTTCTCGATGCGGAGCGGCAGTTGGCGCAGGCGCGCCAGCAATATGCACAAGGCACCATGCAAGTGAGCACGGATCTGGTTTCGTTGTACAAGGCACTGGGAGGCGGATGGCAGGATGCGCCTGATGCAGCGGGTGTTTCCGGGGCCTCAGGTTCGGCTTCAGCGAACGGCGGTTGATGTTTTTCACCGCTCGAAGAAGCAACCAGGGTCATCCATTGACGATGGCCAGCCCCGGGTCCTGTTGCGTCACCTCGATCCGCCGGCAGGCCGCCAGCACTTCCTGCAAGGAGCTGGCATAGCAATCCGCGCCCATCGCGCTTTGCAGATCCGCACTCCACTTCTCCGTATCCTGCGCGGCCCACAACCCCACCACGATCGACACGTCCGGCAACTTCGCACGAATACGTCGAACCAGATAGCGCAGATGCGAAGGAATTCCATCGATCTGCAGGTAGAGAATGCAAATGGTTCCGACGTCGTCCGCGTCGAGGCTCTCGATCGACGCCCGCGAAGCGGCTTCATGGGGCAATGCCCGCGCCGCGAATCCATGCTTGCCGAGTAACTGCAACAAGATCGTGGTCGCGAGCGGATCGAGCGGACCGCGGCCGGGAATGCACAACACGCGATTCGCCGCCCCGTTCGCATCGCTGCCGCGCTCTTCGTCCGTATCGTCCGGCGTGGTCCGCAGCGCACGCGGGGTGCCTGCCGCCGCGGCTGCCGGGGTCATCGGACCCGCCGCGCTCCAGTCATCTTCCGTCACTTGAGGCGCCGGTTTGCTGTCCTCGTAACTGTCCAGACCATCCACCAGATCGTTCGTGGTCGCCTCGATCCGCGCAAGCTGGGCCGCCGTCACGCTGCCACGCGCCACGTCGTTGGCCGCGAGTTGCAAGCCCTTGATCGCCACTTCGTCGTAGTACGCCGACAGCGACCGCTCGCGCAAGAGTGCTTCGGCTTGCTCGATTGCTTCGTCGGGGTCTCCCGCCAGCGCTCGCTGGTAAAAGTTCTCTATCGGTGTCAGCGCCGGCTGATCGCCCAGCAGGACATCGAGAAACTCGAGGCGTCTCACGTGCCGTCCGAGCACCAGCAGACACAAAGTCAACGGCGTCGACAGAATCAGGCCGATTGGCCCCCAGATCCAGCTCCAGAAAATCGCCGCGACAACCACGGAAAACGGCGAAAGCCCGGTGCTTCGTCCGTATAGCAATGGCTCGACCACTTGCCCCACCACCAGTTCGATCGTGACGAACAGCGCCAGCGACCAGATCGCCATGGTCCAGCCTGGACTCACCGCCGCAGCGAGCGCAGTGGCAAGCGTCGCGGAAATCCAGATGCCGACGTACGGCACGAGCCGCAACAACGCGGCGAGAATCCCCCACAGGATCGGACTCGGCACGCCGATGAAGAACAAGCCCGCGCCGATCACCACCCCGACGCCCGCATTCAGGCCGAGTTGCGAAACGAAGTACCGGCTCAGGCGCCGCGCCGCTTCGTCCATCACGGTAGTCGTGCGGTGCAGGTCGCGTGACCCGAACAGACGGATCGCACGGTCGCGCAGATCGTCGCGTTGCAGCAGGATCACCACCATCACCACGAACACGATAAACGCCGTCTCCAGCGGACTGATCGCGGGCGACAGCACGCGCCGCGCGAGTTCGAACGGGGTGGGCACGGGTTCCCGCACTTCGACAGGCACGGCCGCCGGCGCGTGAACACTCGCGGGCAATGAGGCGTCGCGCGGCGGTTGCGGTTGGGGCGGTTCGGTGGTCGCGCGTTGCAAAGCCTGGCCGGCCGCGCCCGCGAGACGGTTCAGCTTGCCGATCGTCAGGCTGTGCGCGGCGTCCATCTTGCGCTCGATGGTCGCCTGATAGCGGGGTATGCCGGCGGCAAGGTCGGTCAGTTGGGTCGCGATCACCGCGCCCAGCAGGCCGATCACCGAGACTGAAATCACCACGGCCGCGAACACGGACGCGACGTGTCCGAGCTTCAGACGTCCGAGCGCGTTCGCCAGCGGCGCGACGAGGAAGCTCAACAGGATGGCGAGCGTGATCGGAATCAGCACGGCACGCGCAAAGTACAGGCAGGCGACGATAGTGACGCCGACCGCAATCGCGATCAAGCCTTCAATGCCGAATGCGGCAGGCGGTGCGTGAATGCGCGCGGCGGGCCGCGCGCCACGCGGATCGGAGAAATCCTTCATTCCTTCACTTCTTCTTCGCCGCTCCATTCACCGGGCCGCTTTCTAGCGGCGGCGCTTCCTTCTCGACCTCGTCGCAGGCCTGGTCCCAATACTCGTCGGGCGTTCCCTTCGGATCGGTAGCCTGCTCCCAGAGGTAGTAAGCGCGTGTACGAATCTGTTCTTCCTTGGACGTTTGTTCCTGTTCCATTGGGTCACCCTCAGTTGGACCGGGCGCAGATCGGCTCCGGTTGCGGTGCGCGTCTGTCGCGGGATACGGCGAACGCGTGGCTACCCGGAATCGAGCAAGCGCTATGCCTGGCGCAACACCTCCCGGCTTGCGCTGCCGCCTGCATCAAGCCGCGCATCTCACGATGCGGCGGCAGGGTCGCTTTCGTCAGTCGTAAGCTGCTCCTCCAGACGGTCGAAAACGCGTTGCGTTGCGTGGCTCGGTGCTTCAAGTGCGAACAGCAGCAACGAACGGCCGGTCACCTGATACGCGTCGCCCGCGCTGAATTGCGGCAACTCGGAACGCACCGGCATATTGGTATCCAGCAGACACGTCCACTGATCGCCCTCCGGAATATCGGGCAGCGTGAAATTGACCACGTCGTGATGCGCGTTCAACACCAGCAGCAAGGTCGCATCGGACGCGGGACGTCGAATGCCGCTCGCCTGAGCGCGTCCGTCGATCACGAGGCCGAAGCAGCGCATCGACGGATCGTCCCACTGTTCCTGCGAAAGATCGGTGCCGTCCGGAGAGAGCCAACGCGCGTCGGTCACCTCTAGCGCCTCGTTGTATTCGCCGCTGAGAAAGCGGCCACGACGCAGTACCGGCAAACGATGACGCAGCGTGGTCAGATTCTTGACGAACTCGATCAGCGCGCGCCCTTCGTCGTCGATGCCTTCCCAATCGACCCAGCTGATCTCGTTGTCCTGGCAATACGCATTATTGTTGCCCTTCTGCGTGCGGCCGAATTCGTCGCCCGCGAGAATCATCGGCGTGCCTTGCGAGAGCAATAGCGTGGCGAGCAGATTGCGCTTCTGGCGCTCGCGCTGCTGACGGATTTCCGGATCGTCAGTCGGGCCTTCGGCACCCATATTCCATGACTTGTTGTCCGAATGGCCGTCCTTGCCGTCTTCGCCGTTGGCCTCGTTGTGCTTGTCGTTGTACGAGACCAGATCGTTGAGCGTGAAGCCGTCGTGAGCGGCCACGAAGTTCACACTGGCCCATGGGCGGCGCCCCCGATGATTGAACTTGTCGCTCGAGCCGGTCAGGCGCTTGGCGAGATCGGGGACTTCGCCTTCGTCGCCCTTCCAGTAGCCGCGCACGGTGTCGCGAAAGCGATCGTTCCATTCGGCCCAGCCGGGCGGAAAGCCGCCTACCTGATAGCCGCCGGGGCCACAGTCCCACGGCTCGGCGATCAGCCGCACGGCGGAGAGCACCGGGTCCTGCCGGCAACTGTCGAGGAAGCCGCCGCCTTCGTCGAAACCGTGCGGCTCGCGGCCGAGAATCGTGGCGAGGTCGAAACGGAAACCGTCGACTTTCATTTCGGTCACCCAATAGCGCAGGCTGTCGGTGACCATCTGCAGCACGCGCGGATGGGACAGATTGAGCGTGTTGCCGGTGCCGGTGTCGTTGATGTAGTAGCGCGGTTCGTCGGGCATCAGCCGGTAGTACGAGGCGTTGTCGATGCCTTTGAAGGAAATCGTCGGGCCGCGCTCGTTGCCTTCCGCTGTGTGGTTGTAGACCACGTCGAGAATGACTTCGAGGTTGGCGTTATGGAAACGGTCCACCATTTCCTTGAATTCGCCCACCGAGTCGATCGACGACGCGAAAAAGCGCGGATCGGCCGCGAAAAAGCCGATCGTGTTGTAGCCCCAGTAATTCGTGAGGCCTTTGTCGAGCAGATAGCTATCGTTGACGAAGGTCTGAATCGGCATCAACTCGACCGACGTGACGCCGAGGCTCTTGATGTAATCGAGCACCACGGGTTGTCCGAGTCCGGCGAACGTGCCGCGCAAGTTCTCGGGTACTTCCGGATGACGTTTGGTAAAACCGCGCACATGGGTTTCATAGAAAATCACGCGCTCCCAAGGCAGCGCATTGCGTTCCGGGTGGCTCCAGGAAAAGTTGGCATCGACCACCTTGCATTTCGGCACAAAGGGCGCGCTGTCGCGCTCATCGAACGACAGATCGCCCTCTTCGGAATCGAGCGTATAGCCGAAGATTTCCGGTGCCCATTTGAGCTCGCCGATATGGGCCTTCGCGTAGGGATCGAGCAGCAACTTGTTCGGATTGAAGCGATGCCCTTTTTCCGGTTCATAAGGACCATGGACCCGATAGCCGTACACGGCACCCGGTTTGAGATTCGGCACGAACACGTGCCAGACCTCGTCGGTGTACTCCGGCAACTCGATGCGTTCAATTTCCGTTTCGCCGGTTTCATCGAACAGACACAGTTCGACCTTCGTTGCATGCGCGGAGAACAGCGCGAAGTTGACACCGCTTCCGTTCCACGTCGCACCAAGCGGGAAAGGCGTGCCTTCCGCGATGCGCGTCGAGTAAGTGGCCTGGGATGACATAGGAATTCCTGTGGAAGCTAAAGGCGCTAACGCGCGTGTTTTAGGTGTGCAAGCTTGCTGGCTCAGCAAATTCCAGACCCGGACCTTGAGCGCAGGGTTGACGAGCGCCAAGGCACAACTCTTGCAGCCCGAAAGGTGAAAGACGACCCGTGGCCCCATGCCATGCGTGCCCAATAGATAGAGGGAGAACCATCATGATGCAAACCATCACAACCAAACCGCTCATCGCAGCCGCACTGCTTTTCGGCACGCTGGCGGGCAGCAACGTCACGTATGCCCAAGGCGCGCCTCAAGCCATCACCGAGAAACGCACGGACGTCGTCCAGCTAGCGAGCGGCTATCGCGCCTCGAAGCTGAGCGGCGCTGATGTCTACAACAAGAACAAGGACACCATCGGCACATTGGACGATCTGATCGTTTCGCCGAGTGCGGATCGCAGCACGTACGCGATCCTGTCGGTCGGCGGTTTCCTTGGCATGGGCAAGCATCTGGTCGCCGTGCCGTTCACCGACTTGCAGATCAATAACCGGCGCGTCGTTCTGCCCGAGGCGACAAAAAAGTCGCTGGAAGCCCTACCTGAATTCAAGTACGCGCCGGAATGAAACGTAGATTGAGGGCCATTCGAGAACCCTAAATAATGGGTGCTCCTCCGGTGACCGCGATTGTCGCGCCAGAGATATAACTGGCTTCATCGGATGCGAGCATCACATAGGCCGCCGCCAGCTCGGCAGGCTGGCCAGGCCGTTTCATCGGCACCTGCTCGCCGAACTTTTCCACTTTCTCCGGCGGCATAGTCGACGGAATCAGCGGTGTCCAGATCGGCCCCGGCGCCACACAGTTCGCACGAATGCCTTTCTCCGCCAGTAATTGCGCAAGGCCGCCCGTAAAGTTCTGGATCGCGCCCTTGGTCGTCGCATAAGCGATCAAGCCTGGATTCGGATGATCCGCGTTGATCGACGACGTGTTCACAATCGAAGCGCCCGGCTTCATGTGTTTGACCGCCGCGCGCGTGATCCTGAACATCGCGCCGATGTTGGTATCGAAGGTTTTATCCCATTCTTCATCGCTGATTGCTTCGAGCGATGGGTAGCTCATCTGATAGGCGGCGTTGTTGACCAGTACGTCGAGCCGGCCGAACGCCTCTACCGCCCGCTTGACGATCTCGTTGCAATGCTCCGGGCTCGTGATATCGCCACGCAGCAGCACGGCTTGACGACCCGCCTCTTCCACCCAGCGCGCGGTTTCGCGCGCGTCGTCATCTTCGTCGAGATAAGCGATGAGCACGTCCGCCCCTTCGCGTGCAAATGCAATGGCGACCGCGCGGCCAATCCCGCTATCGCCACCGGTCACGATGGCGGCTTTGCCCGCAAGACGTCCGGAGCCCTTATACGATTTCTCGCCATGGTCAGGTTGCGGGTTCATCTCCGCCGTGCGACCAGGGGTGTGGTTTTGCTGTTGGTTGGGAAACGGCGGGGCGGGATAGTGCGTGTGAGTCATGACGAGCCTCCAGAGTGCGAATGAACATGGGCGACGTGCGCGAAACGCGCGGCGTTGCGAATGTCACAGCAACCGGCGGACCCGCGCGCGGGCCGTCTTCAAGGCGGCCCAATCGCATGCAGCGCGGCTGCCGACTCGAGCACGCGCAAGAGCCGCTCCGGCGTCAGGGGTTTAGCGCAATGCGCATCGAACCCGGCGGCCTTCGCGCGCACCCGGTCTTCGCGTGAAGCGAAAGCCGTACAGGCTACCAGCAGCATGTCCGACGTCAGCGGATCTGCCCGCAGACGGCGAGCCAGCTCAAGGCCGTCAAGGCCGGGCATCTTGATGTCGAGCACAATGGCGAACGGCTGCCACTCGCAGGCCATCTCACATACCGCGAGCGGGTCTTCCAGAGCGCGGCACTCGAAGCCGTCTGCATTCAGCAGCATCTGCAAAGCGTCGGCGGCTTCCCGGTAATCGTCGACCACGAGCACGCGGCGGTTTGATGCCATCGCATACAGGATAGGCCGCCAGACTACGACGTCATCGTTCTCGTCCATTCTGTCGTCTAACGTCACCATATTCTCCCTGGCTTTTTCCAAGTGCCGTCTTTGGACACTGCGGAACCTGAGTGCAAGATTCGCTCCTGAGTGGCAGCGGGCGCTCATTGCGCACCAGGCGTTTGCTTCGGTTTTAACCTCGCATCGTCCGATGTGCCCGCCACACATACCTTACCTCCTCACCATAACTCACTGACTGCTGCGCCGCTTCCTCATTTCTGCTCTCTTGACTCCCGCCGATACATCGTCGCAATGCCGGAATGTTGCGCTGAAGTATGGATATAACGCACTTCCACCGTGCATGCCGCCCTTGCCGCGTGCATTGCGCATAACCTGGTGTTCCACCCACATCATTAGCCCGCTATATACGGGCGAATATAGTCGCAACGAGTTGGGGAAAACACGCAGTGATCGGCTGAATACGAGGGTGAGATTTACCGCACACGCGGCAACGCGTGATGGCATCCGGCCTGCGGGTTATCCCGCACGGTCGTCGATAAAACCCTTCAACATCGCGAGCGTATCGGCGTCGTCGATATGTTTGTCAGTGCGCCAGCGCAGCATGCGCGGAAACCGCACCGCGACCCCGGACTTATGGCGCGGGCTCGCCTGAATCCCCTCGAAGCCAATTTCGAAGACCAGCGTCGGCGTCACGCTGCGCACCGGGCCGAATTTCTCGATCGTGGTCTTGCGCACGATCGCGTCCACCTGGCGCATTTCTTCATCGGTCAGTCCGGAATAAGCCTTGGCAAACGGCACGAGCGTGCGTACCCCGTTCGCTTCGTCCCACACGGCGAAGGTGAAGTCGGTGTACAGGCTCGCACGCCGCCCGTGACCGCGTTGCGCGTACACCAGCACCGCATCCACCGCATAGGGATCGATCTTCCACTTCCACCATGTGCCGGACGCTTTGGTGCGGCCCACCCCGTACATCGATTCGCGTTCTTTCACCATCAGACCTTCCACGCCGCGTGCGCGGCTCTCGTCGCGCAGCTTCGCAAGCGTGGCCCAATCCGATGCGGAAATCACCGGTGACACGCGCAAGAGATCGCGTGCAAGCGTGCCGTCCAATGAAGTTGCCAGCGCATCGAGTTGCGCGCGCCGCGTTGCCAGTGGCGTCATGCGCAGATCCTTGCCGTGCGCTTCGAGCAGATCGTAGGCGAGCAGCGTGGCGGGCGAATCGGCGAGAATTTTTTTGGTCAAGGTTTTGCGGGCAATGCGCGGTTGCAGCCGCGCGAACGGCAACGGCGACACCGCGCCCGGTTCCCACGCAAGTATTTCGCCGTCGATCACGAAGCCGTCGGGCAACGCTTCACCGAGTGCCGCAACTTCGGGGAAACGCTCCGTAATCAGATCCTCGCCGCGCGACCATAGCCAGACGCGCCCGCCGCGTTTCACCAATTGCGCGCGAATGCCGTCCCACTTCCATTCGATCTGCCAGTTCGACGGCTCACCGAGCGTTGCCGGATCGGCCTGCAAGGGATGCGCAAGAAAGAACGGATACGGCAGGCCGAAATCGCTGTCATGGATTTGCTCGCCGGATTGCGCATCGTCACCGCCTGGCTCCGGCGCAATCAAGCGCAGATACCGTGCCGCATCCGGCTTCTGTTGCGAGTCGGTCCAGCCGACCATGCGCTGCGCGATCCGCTTATGATCGACGCCCGCCACTGTCGCCAGTGCCCGCACCACCAGTTGCCGAGCCACACCGACCCGAAAGCCGCCGCCGATCAGTTTGGTCAGCAGAAAACGGCCGCCCCAATCGAGCTCGTCCCAATAGCTGAGCAAGCGCACGCGCAATTCTTCCGGCGCCACGCCGCGCAGCGTCAGCACGCGTTGCTCGATCCATTGCGTGAGGCCGAGTTCGGTGCTGCGCTGAGCGGGCGGCAGGATATGCGCGATGGTTTCAGCCAGATCGCCGACTGCGTGATACGACTCCTCGAATAACCATTCCGGCAAGCCGGCGCGGTCACGGGCGATTTCGCTCAGGAGCCGCGTGGGCACCGATTGGCGCGGTTTGCCGCCGGCGAGAAAGTACGACGCCCATGCCGCATCCTCGGGCTCAGCGGCGGCGAAATAGCTGGTGAGCGCCTCGAGTTTGTCGTGCGTGGAGGTCGTTGCGTCGAGCGCGGTATAGAGAGCGGCGAAGCGTTTCATGAAGGTTTATGAACCGTCCGCTGCGTTGTCTGCTTCGGGCGCGTCATTCTGATTTGCTTCGATAGGTGCTCCGTCTCGCTCGCCGATGTTCTGGATGCCGGTCTGCGCGCCGTGCTCCGCGACGGATTCGTCCGCGCCCGCGGCGTCCGCTTCAACCGTGTCGTCGCCGTATTGCGTTTCAAACGCGCCCGCTTCGAGGCCCTGCTCGCGCAGCCAACGCACCATCGGTTCGACCGAACCATGCGTCACGATGACACGTTCAGCCCCTGTCGCCTGAATCGCGGTTTGCAGGCTGGGCCAATCCGCGTGATCCGACAGCACGAAGCCGCGGTCGACGCCGCGTCTGCGCCGCGCGCCGCGCAAACGCATCCATCCCGAAGCGAACGCATCGCTATAGTCGCCGAAACGTTTGAGCCAGGCGCTGCCTTGCGCCGACGGCGGCGCCACGATCAACGCGTGTTTGAAAGCCGCTTTATCTTTCGCCGGCATTTCGCTGACGAGACGCACCGGCGGCAAGCGCACGCCGGCCTCCCGATAGGCCCGATTGAGCGGCTCGACCGCGCCGTGGCAGAAGAGCGGCCCGATCCCCGCATCGACACTGGCGAGCACGCGTTGCGCCTTGCCGAACGAATAGCAGAACAACACCGACGCGCGTCCTTCTGCCGCGTTGTGACGCCACCACGAATCGATGCCGTCGAAGATCGTTTGCGGCGCATCCCATCGATAGATCGGCAGACCGAAGGTCGATTCGGTAATGAAGGTATCGCAACGCACTGGTTCGAACGCGTCGCAGGTGGGATCGGGATCGAGCTTGTAATCGCCGGAGGCGACCCACACGCGCCCTTTGTGCTCGATCCTGAGTTGCGAGGAACCCAGCACATGTCCCGCCGGATGGAGCGACACGCAAGTGCCGCCCATCTCGAGCCGCTCGCCATACGCAAGCGTTTGCAGCGTGATGCCGGGCAGGCGCGAAAGCAGCACGTTCGCGCCTGCCCGCGACGCAAGATAGTGCCGATGCCCAAAGCGCGCATGATCGGAATGCGCGTGCGTGATCACGGCCCGCTCGACGGGTTGCCATGGGTCGATATAGAAGTCGCCGGGCGGGCAATACAAGCCCTCCGGACGCGCGACCACGAGGTCAGCGGATTCGGCTTGATCAGTCGCGTTGTTCATATGATTTGATGGACATTCTGCTGTCGAAGCAAAGCAAACTACGTTCCCGCCGTCACGGCCCATTCATTCCCATGCACGATGGGGTGGCTGCGTTCTTGCTTCATAAACAAGGCAAGCGCCGAAACCCGCGGCTCTCCCAGCAGATGCGGTGACGCGCAACGTGAGGGCCCCATGCAAACCATCATCGACGAACACGCGCTGTATGTCGCGAAACATCCCGGCACGTTTATCCTGCAGACGCTGAAGGCTTTCCGCGCGAACCAGGGTTTGCTGCTCGCGGGGGCGGTCGCGTATTACGCGCTATTGTCGATTGTGCCGCTGATGATCCTGATCGTGATCGCGTTGTCACGACTCGTCCCGCAGCACATTCTGCTGGCGGCGCTGGCTCATCTGCTGCAATGGCTCGTGCCCGGACAGTCCACCGCGCTCGTACGGGAACTGGCCAATTTTCTGGCGCATCGCGCGGTGATCGGCTGGGTGCTGCTGCTGACCATGATCTTTTTCAGCTCGCTCGCTTTCACGGTGCTCGAGAACGCGATGTCGCTGATTTTCGTGCATCGCGTGGTGGTGCGGCGGCGGCATTTTTTGCTCTCCGCGCTGCTGCCCTATTGCTACATCCTGTTTCTCGGCGTCGGCTTGTTGATCGTGACCTTCGTATCGAGCGGGCTCGAGGCCGTGGGCGCCGAAGGTGTCGATCTGTTCGGCCTGCATGTTTCGCTGCAGGGATTGTCGCGCGTCGTGTTGTATCTGCTGGGCCTCGCCGGCGAGGTTTTTGTGTTGACGTCGATCTATCTGGTCATGCCGGTTGGGCGCCCATCGCTCAAACATGCGCTGTTCGGCGGGATTGTTGCGGCCGTGTTGTGGGAGATTACGCGGCATGTGCTGGTCTGGTACTTTGCCACGCTCTCGCAGGTGAGCGTGGTGTACGGATCGCTCACCATGGCGATCGTGATCCTGTTCAGCCTGGAGTGGCTCGCGACCTTGCTTCTATTCGGCGCGCAGGTGATTTCGCAATACGAACGTTTTGGACTGGAGCCGGCCGGGGCGAACCCGCCGGAAATCAAAACGGCGTAGGGCCCATCGTGCTCGGCCCGCCGCCTGGCACACACGGCCTCGCGGCAAGACTGCGGTAACATTGCCACATCCATGCCGGGCCTCGCGTATCCGCCGCTCAGGCCGGCTGGCCTCGGGATTTAACAATGAGCATCAGCAAGCGCAACAACGTCAAGATTTCCGGCAGCGGCAAGCGGACCATGGTCCTGGCGCACGGCTTCGGCTGCGATCAAACCATGTGGCGCTATCTCGTGCCCGCGTTCCACGGCGAGTACCGCACCGTGCTGTTCGATCTCGTCGGCAGCGGCGCGTCGGACCTGTCCGCCTACGACATCGGCAAATACGATTCGCTGCAGGGTTATGCCGATGACCTGATCGAAATTGTCAAAGAAGCCGCCGACGGGCCGGTGGTGTTCGTCGGCCATTCGGTGAGCGCCATGATCGGGCTCCTCGCCAGTCTGAAGGCGCCGGCGCTTTTTGCCGCGCAGATCATGGTGGGGCCGTCGCCATGCTATGTGAATGACGGCGACTATATCGGCGGCTTCACGCGCGAGGATATCGAAGACCTGCTACACACGCTCGAAGGCAATTACCTCGGCTGGTCGAGTACGATGGCGCCGGTCATCATGGGCGCGCCGACGCAGCCCGAGCTCGGTGTGGAGCTGACCAACAGCTTCTGCCGCACCGACCCCGAGATCGCGCGGCATTTCGCGCGCGTCACCTTTCTCTCCGATCACCGTGCGATCCTGCCGCGCGCCACGGCGCCCACGCTGATCCTGCAGTGCAGCGACGACATCATCGCGCCGCGCGCCGTCGGCGAATACATGCAACGGATGATGCCCGCCAGCACGCTGCACATCATCGAGAACGTCGGCCATTGCCCGCATCTGAGCTCGCCCGGCGCGAGCGCCGCGGCCATGCGCGCCTTTCTCGAACCGCTGAGCCTGTAAGACGATGCGAAGCACGCAGCGTCCGTTGCCGTCCTCCGACGCCTTGTTCGAGCACGCCGCCTGCGGCTTGCTGCTGGCCGCGCCCGACGGCCGGATCCTGCGCGTGAATGCCACCTTTTGCGGCTGGCTTGGCTATGACGCGGCGGCGCTCGCCGAGGTGAAACACATTCAGGATCTGCTGACCGCCGGCGGCAAGGTGTTCTATCAGACGCACTGGTCGCCGTTGCTGCAAATGCAGGGCTCGGTGGCCGAGGTCAAACTGAACATGATGCATCGGGACGGACGCATGGTGCCGATGCTGCTCAATGCGGTGCTCCGCCGTCATGGCGACGGCAGCTACCTTGAAGTGGCGGTGCTGATCGTCGCGGATCGTCACAAGTACGAGCAGGAGTTGTTGCTCGCGCGCCGCAACGCGGAAGCCTCGGTCGCCGCGCACAAGCTCGCGCAGAAAGAGTTGCAGGAAAGCCGTGACGTGCTGAGCCTCGCCATGCGCGGCGCGCGCATGGGGGCGTGGTCGCTCGAGCCGAAGTCGGGCAAGTTCTGGTGGAGCCGTGAACTGGAAGCGCTCGCGGGCTACGCCGAGGGACGCTTTGCGAACATGCCCGGTGGTTTTTTCGAACTGATTCATCCCGGCGACCTGATCGCGCTCAACGAGGCGGTCGAGCACGCGGTGGCCAGCAGTGACGATTACGTGGCAGAGTTCCGCTTTCTGCATGCAAGCGGCGACTGGTGCTGGATGGAAGGCCGCGGCCGCGCGACCTACGACCGTCACGGCGAGCCGTTGACGATCTACGGTCTCGGCACCGACATCACCGAACGCAAGGATGCGCAGACGGTGTTGTTGCGCCAGGCGGCGATTTTCGAGCACCTGAGCGACGCGATCGTCATCACCGACCTGCGCGGCAACATCACCGATTTCAACGCCGGCGGCGAGCGCATGCTGGGTTATCGCATGCGCGAAATTCTCGGCCGGCCGATCGCGATCTTCCATCCGCCGGAAGACGCGTTGCGCATCCGCCGGGAAGCGCGCGCCGCCCTCGCCGCCGACGGCACGTGGCGCAGCGAGCTAACTTTCGTGCGCCGCGACGCCAGCCGCGGGGTCTGTGAAACGGTGGTCAAACCGCTGGCGAACGCGCGCGGCGACATCTACGGCGCGGTCAGCGTGAGTCGCGACATCACCGGGCGCAGGCATGCCGAACAGCAACTGCAGCATCTGAATCTGGAACTCTCGAAGGCCGATCGCCGCAAGGACGAATTTCTCGCCACGCTCGCGCATGAACTGCGCAATCCACTCGCGCCGATGCGCAATGTGCTCGAAATCCTGCGGCTGAAGGAATTCGCCGACCCGCAACTGAGCTGGTCACGCGACGTGTTCGACCGGCAGTTGCAACACATGACGCACCTCGTCGACGACCTGCTGGAAGTGTCGCGCATCACGCAGGGCAAGCTCGAATTGCGCAAACAGCGACTCGAACTCGCGCGCGCGATGCAGTCCGCCATGGAAGCGGCGCGGCCCACCGTGCAGGCGTCGGCGCATCACCTGAGTGTGACCTTGCCGCGCGAGGCGCTCTATCTCGACGCCGATCCCACCCGCCTCTCGCAAATGATCCTGAACCTGCTGAACAACGCGGCCAAGTACACGCCGCCGGGTGGCAGCATTTCGCTCGCCGCGGAGCGCGAAGGCGATGAAGCGGTGATCGTCGTGCGCGATTCGGGCATCGGTATTCCGCGCGAGCATCTGGACAGCGTATTCGAAATGTTCTCGCAACTCGCCCCGGCGCTTGAGCGCTCGCAAGGCGGGCTCGGCATCGGTCTCGCGCTGGTGCGCGGTCTCGCCGAACTGCACGGCGGCACGGTCGCCGCGTTGAGCAGCGGTCCGGGCAGCGGCAGCGAGTTCGTGATCCGTCTGCCGCTCTCGAAAGCGACGCCGGAGCAGGTCGATAGTGCTCCGGCCGAGGTGCCGCGCGCGGCAGGCTTGCGCGTGGCGATCGTCGACGACAATGCGGACGCCGCCGATAGCCTCGCCATGGTGCTCGAACTCGAAGGCCACGAGGTGCGCACGGCAGGCGACGGCATCGCGGGCCTGGAACTGATCGGTGAATTCGCACCGCACGCGGTGATTCTCGACATCGGCTTGCCACGTCTGAACGGTTATGAAGTGGCGCGGCGCATTCGTCTCGAGCATCGCGATGCGGGCATTCTGCTGATCGCCGTCACCGGCTGGGGCCAGCAGCAGGACAAGCAGGCCGCCGAACAGGCCGGCTTCGATCATCATTTCACCAAGCCGGTTGATCCGCGGGAACTGCAACGCGTGTTGAGCCGCTAACCGGCTGACGGACTAACGAACTAACGGACGGAAATTACAATTCATGCTCGACGAAGCACAGGTAGTCGGCGCCCTCGCCGCGCGCGATATCGTTCCCGATGCAACGCAGCGCGACGCCATCGCGGCGCTAATTACGTTACTGGGCGCCCACGGACGGCACCTGAAATCGGGCTCCGCGCTCGCGCATCAGGGCGTCTATTGCCACGGGTTGCCCGGTCGCGGCAAAAGTCTGGTGGTCGACACCGTATTCGAACTGGCAAGCTGCCGGAAGCGGCGCCTGCATTTTCACGAGTTTCTGCGCGAGATGAACCGGCGTCTGGTGAGCGAGCCGCGCGGCGACGACCGGCTCGGGTCGGTCTCGCGACAATGGCTCGATGGCGTGGAGCTGTTGTGCTTCGACGAATTTCACGTGCACGATATCGCCGATGCGTTCCTGATGGGCCGTTTTCTCGATACCGCAATCAGTCTCGGCACGCGCATCGTGCTGACTTCTAACTACGCACCGGACGCCTTGCTGTCCGATCCCGAGTTTCACGAGCGTTTCCGGCCGACGATCGAACAAATCAAGCGTTGTTTCACCGTGATCCACTTCGACGGCGATCGCGACTACCGGTTCGGTGGCGAAGAAGCGGCGCTGCCGCATTTTTTTGCGCCACTCGACGCGGCAACCGGCGACGCACTGCTGCAAATTTTCATACGCTACGAAGGCAGCGAGACGCTGGAACCGGCCACCGTCAGCGCCGCAGGGCGCCCGCTCGCGGCACGCGCCGCGGGGGCCGCCCTGCTCTGGGCGGACTTCGAGAACCTGTGCGTGGCGAGCCGTTCGCACCTTGATTATCTGGATCTCGCCGAGCAATGGCACGGTCTGATTCTCGATCAGGTGCACACCGAGTGGCTGGAGAAAGCCCAACCATTGCAGCGGCTCATCTGGCTCGTCGATATCCTCTACGACCGGAAATGCACGCTGTTCATCGCGTCCGATCAACCGATCGAGGCGGCGCTAAGCGGACTCGAAGGCGCGCACGATCTGTCGAGAACGCTCAGCAGACTCGCTGAAATGCAATCGCGAGGGTATCGCAGCACGCTCGACGGCACGCATCGTTCAGCGGACGCGGCCAGCATTGCCACGCCCACTGTCGCTCAGGCGTCGTGACGTGGTGAAGCCGCGGGCTTGCTTACAGAATGTCTTGCTACTCGCGGCCTCATCCGTGCAATTCTTGCAATCCACGAACCGATAGCGCTTAACGCCCTGCTACCGGAAACACAGCAGAAAACCGCCTGCGCATCGAATCATCCGCAAAATTTGCCTCTGCTTCGACGCATCGGGAATGTGATCTGCTACCGCCGTTGAGGGTCCATTCTTCAGCGGATTGCCATCCGCGCATCTCATTGCGATGATCAGAACAGCTTCTGTGGCTGCGGCGCTGTGCGCGGCTTGCCTTACCTCGGCCTGCGTGCATATCGGACCGACCCGCCTCAAGGCCGACCAGGTCGACTACGCGCGCGCCCTCGGCGACGCCAAGAAACGTGAAATTCTTGCCGCGGTGGTCGGCCTGCGTTACGGCGATGCGCCGGCGTTCCTGACCGTCAGCAGCATCATCGCCGCCTACAGCTTCGACGCAACCGGCGGCGCCACGGCCAATGCCGGCTCCGGCAGTCAGCCGAGCTACGCGCTCGCGACAGGCAGCGTGTCCTATTCGAATCACCCGACCTTCACCTTCACGCCGACCACCGGCGAAGCATTCGCTTCCGCGTATATCCGGCCGCTCGCGCCCTCGCTGGTATTGCCGCTTGCCGAAGGCGGCATTCCGATCGACCTGCTGCTGCGGATCACCGCGCAATCAGTGGGCGGCCTGCAGAACGGCAATGCGCTCGGCGGCGAAAACAGCGCCGGTGCGCCGGGCTTCTTCGAGTTGTTGCAAGCGCTACGCCGCTTGCAACTGGCCGGTGAGTTGAATGTGGAGTCGCGCCAGGGCGACGGCAAGAACACCCAGATGGGCGTGTATCTCGTGATGGGCGCGACGACCAGCGGCGAGTCGCCACAGACCGGCGCCGATCTCGCGCGGGTGCGCAAGCTGCTGCATCTGTCGGCGACCACGCGGACCTATGAGATCGTCTATGGGCCGTCGTCTGCATCGCAAAAGGGCGACAAGATTCCGATGGTGACGCGTTCGGTGCTCGGCATTCTGACCGACCTGGGCGCTCAGGTGCAGGTGCCGTTGGAACGCATCGACGACGGCTCGACCAAGCCGACCGTGGGTTTGATCGGCGGTGAGACCCGGCCGACCATCATCGTGCATTCAGGAAAAACGCCCCCTGACGACGCCTATGTGATGATCGGTTACGGGCCCTCGGCTTACTGGGTGGATCGTAACGACTTCGACTCGAAGTATGCGTTTACGGTCGTGCAGAATCTGATGGCGCTGGCCGAGGCGGATACGAGCAGCAAGGCACCCGTGGTGACGATTCCGGCGAACTAGCCGCGCGTCGGTGCGTCGGTGGCCAACTCGCGGCTATGAGAGGCGAATAAAAAGCCAGCGGTCATCACGCCGCCGGCTTCTTCACTATCCACAGCGTCTCGATCGCGCAGACGCCCTGTTTCTACTCCTGGCTGCGCTTGCCCTTCACTCGAGCAATCTGCTGCTTCGCCGCTTCATACACGCGTTCCGGCGTGAAGCCGAACTTCTTCTTCAGATCGGAGAGCGGCGCGGACGCACCGAACGTATGCATCACCACCTGGGCGCCGAGCCGCCCGACATAGCGGTCCCAACCGAGCGACGCCGCCTGTTCGACCGCGACGCGCGCATCCACGTCGGAGGGCAGCACGGAGTCCTGATACGCCTCGTCCTGGCGCTCGAAGATATCCCACGACGGCATCGACACCACCCGTGCCGCGATCCCTTCGCTCTTGAGCTTCTCATACACGTCGACGACCAGTGACAGTTCACTACCCGTGGCAAGCAGGATCACCTCGGGCTTCTGTCCTTCTGCATCGGCGAGCACATAGCCGCCCTTCTGCACCCCCTCGGCCGACGCATAGCGCGTGCGGTCCAGGGTCGGTAACGCCTGACGCGACACGACAATGCACGACGGCCGCCGCGGATGCGACATCGCCACGCGCCATGCCTGCGCGACTTCGTTCGCGTCGCCCGGACGCAGCACGGTCAAGCCCGGCACGCCGCGCAGCGAAGCCAGTTGCTCGATCGGCTGATGGGTCGGACCATCTTCGCCGACGCCGATCGAATCGTGCGTGAATACGTAGATGGCCGGCACTTCCATGATCGCCGAGAGGCGGATCGGCGGCTTCATGTAGTCGCTGAAAATCAGGAACGTCGAACCGAATGGCCGCAGATTCGACAACGCGAGGCCGTTGACGGCCGCGCCCATGCCGTGTTCGCGAATGCCGAAGTGCAGGTTGACCCCGCCATAGTTGTCGTGCTCGAAGCTGCCCGCGCCCTCGAATTTCAGATTTGTTTTAGTGGACGGCGAGAGATCGGCCGCACCGCCGATCATCCATGGCACGCGCGCGGCAATCGCGTTGAGCACCTTGCCCGACGATTCGCGCGTGGCGACGCCCTTCGGGTCGGCATCGAAGGTGGGAATGTCGCTGTCCCAGCCCGCCGGCAATTCATGCGCTTCCATCTGTGCGAATTGGCGGGACAGTTCCGGGTATTGCTTGTTGTACGCGTCGTACTTCGCCTGCCATTCTTCGCGCGCTGTCTTGCCGCGCGCGCCGATGCCTTGCGCGAAGCGTTCATGCACACCGTCCGGCACATAGAAAAACTTGTCTTCGGGCCAGCCATAGAACTTCTTGGCCAGCGCCACTTCTTCGACACCGAGCGGCTCGCCATGCGCGGCGGAGGTGTCCTGCTTATGCGGCGCGCCCCAGCCGATGATGCTGTGGACCACGATTAGCGTCGGCCTGTCGGTAATGCTTTTTGCTTCGACGAAGGCGGCTTCGAGCGCGGCCGCGTCGTTCGCGTCGTTCACATGCAGCGTGTGCCAGTTGTAACCGCGAAAGCGGCTCTCCACGTCGTCGCTGTACGCGAGATCAGTGTGGCCTTCAATCGTCACGCGGTTGCTGTCGTAGATCCAGATCAGATTCGATAGCTTCAGATGCCCCGCGAGCGAGGCCGCTTCGTGCGAGATGCCTTCCATCATGTCGCCATCGCCGCAGAGTGCGTAGACGCGGTAATCGAACAGCGGCGCATCGGGCTTGTTGAAGTGGCTTTCGTACCAGCGTGCCGCCATCGCCATGCCGACGCTATTGCCCAGCCCCTGGCCGAGCGGCCCGGTGGTCGTCTCCACACCGGTGGTCATGCGGTATTCAGGGTGTCCCGGCGTCTTGCTGTCGATCTGGCGAAAATGTTCGATGTCATCCAGCGACACGGCGGGTGAACCGGTCGGTTTGCCGTCATCGTCCACGGCCTTTACGCTCGCCAGATGCAGCAGCGAGTACAGCAGCATCGAGGCGTGCCCCACCGAGAGCACGAAGCGGTCGCGGTTGGGCCACAGCGGCTCGTCCGGGTCATAGCGAAGGTGGTTTTGCCACAGATGATAGGCAACCGGTGCCAGTGCCATCGGCGTGCCGGGGTGACCGGAATTGGCCTTTTGCACAGCGTCCATCGATAGCGTGCGAATCGTGTTGATGCACAGCTGATCGAGGGCGGGATCGTTTTGCATGGGGACACTCCTTGTTCGGCGGTGGGAGATATCGCCGGGACGCACCAGGACGGCGTGGCCGGCGACCGGTGTTCGTCTGGACGAGCGTGGAACGACACATGAAGACCGCGAGGCCTAACGATGATGCGCCGATGCGCGCAAATCTGCACGGCGCTTTACATCCGCACCGCGTTGGACTGCGCGTTGCATCAGCTTCCACTGATGATGGGAGACGGTTCTTTCAAGAAGCTTGCGGTTTTGCGTTCACTCAAAAGCTGGCGCAATCGGGACTTTCCGCTGCAATCAGGCCGCCTGCAGCCAGTGTTCGATCAGCGGGCCACGCTTGCCGTCGATCGGATCCATGGCGGGGAACGGCAAGGCCTCCATCGTCGCGTGCTCCTCCGGCGTCAGGGCTTCGCGGCGGATATCCCACTGCTGGCCTGCCGGGTAGCCTGCGACCACCTGGAAGTGGCGCGCGAACGATTGCAGGCAATGGCCCGTGCCCGCGGGCAGCAGCAAGGCATCGCCCGCGGATATTTTCACCACGCGGCCGCCCGGCCCCCCAACGATGACTTCGGCGGAACCGTCAGTCACACCAAGGACTTCATGCGCGGTCGCATGAAAATGGTGATAGTCGAAAATTCCGTCGCGCCATTGCGGCGGCCAGTCATTGCCTTCGAACAGAATCTCGAATGCGGCGGCGAGATCGCCGCTGTCCGGCGCGAGTGCGCGGTGGTAGAGGATGACCGGCAACGTGCGGTTGTTCGGCACCCAGTCGTGCGGCTGCAGCATGAATGCTTCGCACCCGGTCTGAGCCGCGTCGAATCCATGCTTCGAATCGTTGTACATGGTCAGCTCCTTTGCTTGTTCACGCGTCGAATGCGGGAATCCATGCACCGCCGCATAAAACGCGCCCGCCTTTTCACGCGCGTGCTGCTGAACTGCACGGCGCGCAGCGTTTCCTTCGCGAACAAATTTTCCAAACATAAGACGATATTCCCGTATCGAGCACCATGCCCGGTTTAGCGCGTGGGGTTCAATCATCCGCCAATGCCTTGCAGCACTTTCCCCGTCCCACCGCAAATCGCGCACCGTGCGCCTTCCACCTTGCCGGTGCCGTGGCAGACCCGGCAGGTGTCTTCGCCGCTGCCGGGTGTCTCGGGCGGTGCTTCGTCGCCGGGATTCAGCGGCTCGTTGTCCTCTGGCATATGTCTCTCCGTTGGATGTCCTGCTTCATGATGCGCGCAATACAACACGGTGCGCGCATCGCTTGAGTTCGCGTGCTCGGTTGGCCGCGTGGATTGCGCTCCACGTCACTTCTTCGCTTGTGACTCGCGACCGCCGCCGCCCGGCGGCTCGGCATGCGTACCGGTGCCCAGTGGGACTTCGGCGGTTTGCTTTGGACGCTCGCTCGAACGCTGCGGATTGGTCTGCGCGGCGACCTCGGTTTGTGCTACCGGCTCGATTCCGAGCGGACTGGGCTCGACGTAGTGGGTGCCGCTCGGCTTGCTGCGTGCTTTACGGTCCGCTGCTTCGCGTTCTGCGTTGGGGCCTTCGGGTTTGCCGTCCTGCATGATGCGCTCCTTAAAGTCGGCTACATCAGGGGATGCAGCAACAACTGGTCCCTCTCCATCATGAGTCCGATTGCCAGCCCGGCACGCGCACGTGGGCACGGCCGTTGCGGCATCGAGGCGGAAGGCCCGGACCATTTTTTTGTAAAAAGGAGAGCGTCATGACGATCACGACGATTCGCGTTTCGGATACCGAAGTGCAAGTTGAACGAACCCTGTACACCTTCTCTCAGACGACCGACGCCGATGCTTTCCAGCGCTGCCTGGCCGATACGTCGATCGATAGCTGCTACCGGAACCATCCGCCAGTGGCGGTGCGTCCCACGGTGCCGGACGAGCAGCCGGACGATCCGAGCCGCGGCAGCACCATTTCGCCGTCGCTCGGTGGGATGCCTTGAGGCTGGGTGCGGCAGTATCGCTTCAGACGTGTTGTGACGCCGCGCCCGCGCGGCGGGGCGAACTGATTTAAATGGGTTTAAAGACTGCGTCGGGCTTTAGGCACGGCGTCGCAGAGGGCCCGGCGCTTTTGCGCTAGTTACTTTTCCGGGGCTGCGCGATCCGCGGCCACGATCTCTCGACCGTAGTCGATCGCGGCGCGACGTGCCTCGTCGGCGGTCGCGTAGGGGCCGATCTCCGGTGCGCCGTCGAATGGAAACAGAATCCGTCTGTCAGCTTTTCTGACGACCTTCAGTCCACCTACGTAACGGCCGTCGCCTGTTCCGTGATAGCTGGCGTAAATCTCGAAGTCGTCGTCAGCAACGTCGGCCTTATGTCGCGCCATGTTCTTTCCCTTATCCCTGCACCGTGGGTGCGTCAATTCCGGTGTCGTCTTGCGCCGGCGGATGCCGTAGCGGCAGCCAGCGCGTGCCGACGTCGAGCAATACCTGTTCCACACGAGGCAGGCAGCGGCGAAGCCCGCTCAGAACCTCGGGCAGGCCAGAGCGCTCAGCGCCCGAATAAGCATCTGCACACGATGCGAGCTTGCGACCTGCCGCTTACTGACTGAACGGGCTCAACGCGTTGTAAGCGCAAATTAAGACGCTGGTCCGGGAATTGCGCACGGCTGGTGCAAACCGATGAGATCCAACCGGATCGACGCGCCAGGAGCCAGCATGAGTACCGAAGACATCACCGAACCTACGACGGCGCCCGACGCCGACACCGCGCCCATCAAGCCATACCGCCACCCCGCGGGCGGCTGGGGGTCGGTCAAGGCGGTCGCGGCGATCCTCGTGCAGGAACATGTCGCCTTGAACGGCAGCCGCATCCTCTCGCATCAGAACAAGGCGGACGGCTTTGCGTGCGTGAGTTGTTCGTGGGCCAAGCCGGCGGACCCGCATCTGTTTGAGTTTTGCGAAAACGGCGCAAAGGCCACCGCGTGGGAAATCACCAACAAGCGCATCGACAATGACTTCTTCGCCGCCCATACCGTGAGTGAGCTTCAATCGTGGAGCGGCCTCGAACTGGAATCGCGCGGCCGCTTGACCGCACCGATGCGCTGGGACGCTGCCACCGATCGTTACGTGCCCACCACGTGGCAACAGGCATTCGCCGAAATCGGCGCAGAACTGCGCGCGCTCGACCCAAACGAAGCGGTGTTCTATGCATCGGGCCGTGCGTCGCTGGAAACCTCGTACATGTATGCGCTGCTCGCCCGCATGTACGGCACCAACAATCTGCCCGACAGCTCGAACATGTGTCACGAAAGCACTTCTGTCGGCTTGCCGAAGAGCATCGGCGCGCCGGTCGGCACCGTGCAACTCGAGGACTTCGAACACACGGATTGCATGCTGTTCTTCGGCCACAACACCGGCACGAACGCGCCGCGCATGTTGCATCAGTTGCAGGATGCGCGTAAGCGCGGCGTGGAAATCATCACTTTCAATCCACTCAGGGAACGCGGACTCGTCAGCTTCGCCAATCCGCAGTCACCGGTTGAAATGCTCACCTCGAAGGAAACGCAGATCAGCACGCAATACCATCAGGTGAAGATCGGCGGTGACGCGGCGGCGATAGCCGGACTATGCAAACTGCTGATCGAATGGGACGACGAAGCGCAACGCGACGGTACGCAGCGGGTGCTCGATGCGGGCTTTATCGCCGAACATACGCACGGCTTCGAGGCGTTCGCCGAATCCATGCGGGCGACAACGTGGGAAGAGATCGAACGCCACTCGCAACTCACGCGCGTGGCGCTTGAAGCAGCGGCACGGGTCTACGCGCACGCGAACGCCGCGATGGTGCTGTACGGCATGGGAATCACGCAGCATCGCAGCGGCGTGCATAACGTGCAGATGCTGTCGAACCTCCTGCTACTGCGCGGCAATATTGGCCGGCCCGGCGCCGGCATCTGTCCGATTCGCGGTCATTCGAATGTGCAAGGACAGCGCACGGTTGGCATTACTGAAAAGCCCGAACTCGCGCCGCTCGACAAACTGAAAGAACTCTACGGCTTCGAGCCGCCGCGTGAGAAAGGCATGAGCACCGTCGAAGCATGCCGGGGCGTGCTCGACGGCAAGGTCAAAGCGTTCATTGGCCTGGGCGGGAATTTTCAGGTGGCGATCCCCGATCATCACGTGATGGATCCGGCGTGGCGGCAGCTCAGGCTCACCGTGCAGATCGCCACCAAACTCAACCGTAGCCATCTGCTGCACGGCGAAGTTGCGTACCTGCTGCCGTGCCTTGGGCGTATTGAAATCGATGCGCAAGCGAGCGGTGAGCAATGGGTCAGTGTGGAGGACAGTACGGCGTGTGTGCACGGCTCGCACGGGATGGCCGAGCCTGCCGGGGACATGCTGTTGTCGGAACCGGCAATCGTTGCCGGCATCGCCAAGGCGCTATTGCCCGGCAATCCGAAGGTGGACTGGGATGCGTGGGTCGGCGACTATGCACGGGTGCGCGACGCCATCGAGCGCACTTATCCCGATCAGTTCCGCGATTTCAACCAGCGCTTCAGGCAGCCTGGCGGTTTTCACCGGCCGTTGCCGGCCTGCAGACGCGAATGGAAAACGGAGAACGGCAAGGCCAATTTCATCGTGCCCGAGACGCTCGATGAAGATGCGGACATGCCGGCGACCGGTCCCGATGTGCTGCGCCTGATGACGACGCGCGGCGACAGCCAGTTCAATACGACCGTCTATACGCTGGACGACCGCTTTCGCGGCGTGTACGGCACGCGCGAGGTGCTGCTGATGCATCAGGACGACTTGATGCGTCTCGGATTTGCCGAGGGCGACGCGGTGTGCATCTCGACCGTGTCGAACGACGGCGTGACGCGCGAAGTGGATGGCATGCGCGTGCATGCTTTTGATATTCCGCGAGGTTGCATCATGGGCTACTACCCGGAATGCAACCGGCTGATCCCCCTCTCGCATCACGCGAAATCGAGTCAGGTGCCGGCGTCGAAGTCGATTCCGGTGCGGTTGCGTAAGGTGGCGGCGGTTGAGGAGGCTGCGGCACCTCCCCCTCAAAACTGATGCAGCATCCCCACATACGCACCGGTTTGCGATTCACCCGCAAGCGGACTCGTGTTATTCGCGGCATCGCGCGGCGACGCTTCAAGCGAGAAATTCGAGTTGCTGCCGTTGCGCACATAACCCACCGTGCCATACAGGAAGGTGCGCTTCGAAAGGTTATAGGTGGTGCCGAGCACGTACATCATCGCGTGACCGGACGGGTCGTGCGCGGCATCGCCGCCGCCGTCGCCGACCTTGATGTAATAGCCACCCGCCGTGACCGCCCAGGCCGGCCGGAAGGTGTAGGTGGCGCCGAGCCAGTAGTGATCGGCGCTGTCCGCCACGCCCGCCGGCGAGTCCGGCGCCGCGTAGTGCGTATAGGCGCCCTGGATCTTCACCGCGTCGAAATGCACGTTGGCGCCGACGAAATATTCACGCGACGCCTGGAAGATGTTGCTAAAACGGCCATTGTTATCGCGCAGTTCATCATAGATGCCGCGCACGTCGAAGAGCGGTGAGTGATACGTCAGCATGATGCCGTCCGAGCGGCCGAACTCGCCCGCCGCACCGCTGTTGAACGCGCCCGGCTGATTGCCGAGCGCATATTGCGCCTGCACGTCGAAGCCCCACAACACCGGGCTGTGATACTCGACGTTGTTGCTGGTCTGCTGCCAGTTGCGCCCACGCACGAGTGACGCCGACGAAAATGCCTGCTGCACGAACGGGTCGAACTCCCACACGCCGTCGCTATCGATGAACAGATTGCGCCCGGCCTGCAGCGTGCCCCACTGGTCGCTCTTCAGACCGACGAAGGCACGCCGTGACCACAGCCGTCCGCCACCGGTCGTGCCGTTCATGATCTGCAAACCGGTTTCGAGGTTGAAGATCGCATTCAGGCCGCCGCCCAGATCTTCATTGCCTTTGAAGCCCAGCATACTGGTGCCCCAATCGCCGCCCTCAGCACTCCAGCGAGTCGAGCTGCCACCCGCGCCGTTGTTGATGTGATTCAGGTATTCCACGCCGCCGTCGAGACGGCCGTATAACTCCACGCTGGTTTGACCGTATGCCAGAGGACTTGCCACCGCCAGGGTGGCCATTAATTTTGTATGTAGTCTCATTGTTTTGCCGTGAGTCTCGTCTATGGAGAGGTGGACATAGCCGGTTGCCCATGAATCAAAACGACCGCAGCGCGCCTCGACGAAATCCTGCCGGGCGATCGAAAGGTACTCACGATAAGATAGACGGTCATTCGGCCTCAGCCAAATCGAAAAGCATTATTTGTTATCTGACCATTCAACCTTTGCCACTCGCCATGAACGCGCCAGAATTGACCGAAGACGAACACCTGGGCCTGTACCAACGCGCGACCGAACACGGCGCGGAATGGTGGCGCGTCAGCCTGGCGGACCGGCCTGAAAACTATCGGCTGGAGCACGGCATCGATGACAGCAACGGCACCGGATCGGTCGATATCGATCTGGTGGTCGACGGGGAAAATCTGCGCGCCAAGCTGAAGAAGTGGCGCCGCGAAGGCTTCGCGATCGATACGCCCGACGCCACGCTCGAAGCGGGCGCGGCCGAACGGGTGGCGTTCATGCCGGAGTTGCAGCGTGTCGCGGCGCGAGCCTCGGCGGCGAAGAGCCGTGCGCAGAGCGAGGGCACAGCCGAAACCGTGCGCATCGGTCATGTCGACGTGCCTTGCGGCGTCGACAATCCGCTCGTGCCGCGCATCAATCCCGCCTATCTGTTCTCCGAACGCTTTAACGACATCGTCGAGGATATCGTCGAGAACCGGCGCGTCATGCTGATCGGCCACACCGGCGCCGGCAAGACCAGCCTGATCGAACAGGTCGCCGCGCGCTCGCATCACGGTGTGTTGCGCTCGAATATGAATGGGCAAACCACCGTGGGCGATTTTGTCGGTTTCTGGACGGTCAAGGGTGGCGAGACGATCTGGGTGGACGGTGTACTGCCCACGGCCATGCGCGAAGGCTTGTGGTTGATCGTCGACGAAATCGACTTCGCCGAACCGTCGATTCTCGCCGCGCTCACCGCCGTGCTCGAACCGCACGGCCGCCTCGTGCTGAAAGAAAAAGGCAATGAAATCGTCGCGCCGCATCCCGCGTTCAGGCTGTTCGCCACGGCCAATGCGGTCGGTGCGATGAGCCAGTTCCGTCATCTGTATCAGGGCGCGAATCTGATGAACGAGGCGTTTCTCGATCGCTGGCGCGTCTACCTGCTCGACTATCTGACGCCCGCAGAAGAAGCCGACGTGCTGATGGGCACCCTCGCCCCGCATATGACACGCGCGCTCGCCACCACCCTCGCCGCGATTGCCGCCGACTGCCGCGCGGCATTCGCCCGCGAAGACCTGTCGAGCGCGTTCTCGACGCGGCGCCTGCTCGACTGGGCCGAGCTGATGCTGCGCACCGGCGACCCCGAACGCGCCGCCGGTCCCGCGATCTACGCGAAGGTCAGTCCGGAAGACGCGGCGCTGATTCGCGGCATCGTTCGCCATCACATCGCGCCGGCCGGCTGACGCGGCCAGCGAACCCATTGAGCACGACAGGCACCATGAACGCCAGGCACACATTGCATGCAGCGCGCGACACGCGAGGCTTCGCGTTCGAATCGACGCTCAGCAAAGTGGCGCGCGTGCTGACCGGGCAATACGGCGTGACGGTCGCCTTCAGTCCGGACGGGCCGCGGGTGGAGCCCGGGCGCATCGTGATTCCCGACTATGAGTTGAGCGGCGGCGTCGAGCGCGATGTGCTGATCGGTTATCTGGATCTGCTGGTGGCGCGCGCCAAGCATTCGTCGCTCGCGCAGATCGACGCGCTGCCGCGCGGCGTCGCGTCAAATCTCGCGCAGGTGATCGAAGACCGCCGCGTGTGCGCACAATTGCTCGATGAATATCCGGGCGCGCGCTGGTTCATCGGCAAACTGCGTGTGCATGCCGCTGAGCACGCGCGGCAACGCTGGCCGAAGCTGCACTGGCGCGACCGGCTGGTGTGGCTGGTGGAGCGCGCGCTGTGGGACGAGCAACCCGGCTCGACCGAAGCGAGCCATTCACTGCTGGCCGCGCTGCACGCCGCGCAGGATGTGCTGGACGAGGCGCGCAGCAGCCGTTCGACGGCGCATAGCATCGCCGCGGCGCAAGCCCTGGTGGCGCGCGTGCGGGCTTTGTCGGCGGGCGATGTCAACAGCATGGTGTTCACCGCGGATCCGGTCGAAGACATCGATACGGAAACCGCGCCTTCTTCGTCCGAGCCGCTCAGCGATGACGACACCACCCTGCCCGACCAGGACAGCGCGGCCTCGCCACCGTCCGACCAAAGCGGTGGCGCGCAAGCGGACAATGCGGTGGGCATGGGGCGGTCGCTAGCCGATGCGCAGCAACCGTCGGCCCGCTCCGAAGGCGAAGCACGCGCGGCGGCCAACTCAGCTCGCAGGCTGCTCTCGATTCCGCTCGCCACCGAATTCGACGAAATCACCGACCTGACCGGCCAGGGCGACAGCACGAGCTGGCGCGAACTGCGCGCGCAGGCCCGTGCGGATACCGCACCGCTCAAGGAAAAACTCGAACGCGCGCTGAGCGCCGACGAGCGCACCCGTTGGCGCCGCGAACAGGAACGCGGGGAGATCGACCGCACCTCGCTCGCGAAGCTCGCGACGTCGCCTGGCTACCGCACGCCGTTTCGCACGCAGCGCGCGGCCAAGGGGCGCGACGTCGCCGTGAGCTTGCTGATCGATCGCAGTGGTTCGATGGCCGGGCGCAAGATCGAACTCGCGCGGCTCTGCGCGAGCGCGCTGTGCGATGCGCTGACGCAATTGTCATTCGACTGCGAAGTGCTCGGCTATTGCTCGCTCGAGTCCGCGCCGATGAAGCAGCTCTATGAGCGCCAACGGGCGGCCGGCGCGGATTTGGGGCGCTATAACCGCTTCGTCGAGCGGCTCGATCTGAAAGTCTACAAACGCTTTGGCGCGATCGATCTGAGCGGGATCGCCGAGATCGATTGCGGTCACGAGAATCCGGACGGCGAGGCGCTGGCCTGGGCCGCGACGCGGCTCGCGGATCATCAGGCCGAGCGGCGCATCCTGATCGTGTTCTCGGACGGCTATCCGTCGACCGGCGACGGCGATCCGCAGGTGTTGCGCAGCGATTTGCGCGAACGCGTCGCGGCGATACAGAAACGCGGCATCGAACTGGTGGGCATCGGCGTCCTGACCGATGCGGTCGAGGATTTCTATCCCCACAACGTCGTGGTGAGCCGCCTTGCCGAATTACCGTCGACGGTGTTCTCGGTGCTGAGCTCCATGCTGCTCACGCGCTAACCCGCGCGTCATGACGGCATCGAACGCATTCGACGTCATCTCCAGCTAGCGCACGCCGTTGATGCGGCGCTACATCAACTTGGGTTCGAACGAATACTGCTCGATCTCGCCGCCCCGCGCGACCACGGCCGTGCCCTCGGGTATCTCCTCCCACCAGCCCGGCAAATCCGCGAGCGGCTCCGACAACACCAGGAAGGCGTCCTCGCCGGCCGCCGCGATGCGTGGGTCGTCCGGATATAGCTCGCGCAGATGCCGGAACGAGGTACTGTGGAAAAGCGAGCGCGACTGCCCTTCGCTCGAATAACGCACCGCGACGATCTGTTCGCCGTCGGTTGCGCAAACGGTCATGTTCAGCGGCTCAGCGACACCGTGTTTGCGGCCAATGTCCTCGACGAAGCCAACCATTCGCTCTATCGCGGTAACCGGCGCCAGCTCGAGGCCGAAAGTCAGCGCGAGAAAAAACAGCACCTCGGAATCCGTCGAGCCTTCGATGGACGGAAACAGTTCGGGATCGATCGCCAGCATCAGGTCGCGCCGCACCTTCGGATAGTCGCGCACCAGCCCGTTATGCGCGAAGAGCCAGCGGCCATGGCGGAATGGATGACAGTTGGTTTCCTGCGACGGCGTGTCGGTCGCCGCGCGCACGTGCGCGACGAACAGCGGCGCGCGGATCGCCCGCGCGGCTTCGCGCAGATTGCGGTCGCTCCATGCGGGCTGAATGCAGCGGTAGCGAAACGGAATATCGGTCGGCTGACCGTACCAGCCGATGCCGAAGCCATCGCCGTTCGTGGTGGTGTGGCCGAGCCGCGAGTGCAGACTCTGGTCGATCAACGAGTGTCTGGCGTTGAACAGCACCGTTTCGAGTTGAAGCGGGTTACCGGTATAAGCGAGCCAGCGGCACATGAACTTTTCTCCTGTCGCGACGCGATGGGTGACGAATCTCGTGCAACCTCGAACAGCCGCCCGCCGCCGTTCGCTATTTGACCACGGGTTGCATCTGGGCGATGGGGATCAGGAACTCCGAAAAACCGGTCAGGATAATCTGCACGCCGATGCACAGCAGCAGAAATGACGAGACGCGCATCGCGACCTTGGTGCCGTCCACGCCCAGATATTTGGCGAAAACCACCGCGCGGCTATAGATGAGGTAGACGGTTGCCGCTACCAGGATCGAGATCACCACCGAAGCGACGCTCGACAGCACGAACGCCGAGAGCTTATGGGTGCGGTTCGCGGTCAGCGCGATGGCGGTGGCGATCGAACCCGGCCCGGTGGTGAGCGGAATGGTGAGGGGGAAAAACGCCTTCGACATCGCGTTATCCGAGTCCACGCGCTTGACGGCCGGCTGTTCGGCGGGCTGCGTGTCCGGCGCGTTGAGCATCTGCCAGCCGCCGACCGCGACCGCGAGGCCCCCGCCGATCCGCAAGGCCTGCATGGAAATGCCGAAGAAATGGAGAATCGGGGTACCGACAAAGAAGGCGACGAGCATCACGCACATGACGTTGAAGGCGATTTTCTTGGCAAGCGCGGTACGGTCTTCCGTAGTGAGCGATGCGGTCCGGTCGAGAAAAACGAAGGCCATGCCGATTGGGTTGATGATGCTGATCAACCCGGTGAAGCCAAACAGGATATCCGAGATCAGGCTTTCGACCATATGCGATCCGTTTCGGGCGGCGGCTCGGGCGGGCCGATCGACTGACGGCCCCCCGGCGCGGCGCGCTGAGTTGAATTGCTGGACGCCTTCGGGTTGTCCAGAGTGGTGCTCGCGTTGCGTGGGTCAGATGATAGCGTGGCGCGGCATGCAGATTCGAAAAAACGCTGGCCACGCAAGCCGCGCGCGGCGCTGCACCGCAGCAGAGCGGTGCCGAAAGATGCGCGCGCAACTTTCAGAAAGCCTACACTTTTTTGACTTACTTTACGCAATAGAAGCATCCGGCATACAGTCCCCAGCGAAGCTGCACTTTCAACGAGACGTACCTACCGGTTTGAGGAGTTGTCCCTATGTTGCTTCGTGTACTCGCCGCGCTGCCGTTCGTCGGCATACTGCTCGGCGTCCCATTTGTAAATCGTGTCGAGCCGCTGGTGCTCGGCATGCCATTCGTGCTTGCCTGGATCGTCATGTGGGTGGTGTTGAGTTCGATCATCATGGCGATCGTCTACCGTCTGGATCCCACCAATCGTGAACTCGCCGCAGACGGCGAGGAGGCCCGGCCATGAGCGCACTCGTCATCATTGCGGCCATTACGCTGTTTGCGCTGTACCTGGGCGTGCGCGCGCGGCGCGGCCACGACATGAATCTCGAACAGTGGACCGTGGGCGGCCGCAGTTTCGGCACCGCGTTCGTGTTCCTGCTGATGGCGGGCGAAATCTACACGACTTTCACCTTCCTCGGCGGCAGCGGTTTTGCTTACGGCAAAGGCGCGCCGGTCTACTACATTCTTGCCTATGGCACGCTGGCGTACATCATCTCGTACTGGATGCTGCCGCCGATCTGGCGTTACGCGAAACAACACCGTCTCGTTTCGCAGCCGCACTTCTTTGCGCGCAAGTACGACAGCCCGGCGCTCGGCACGCTCGTCGCGCTGGTCGGCGTGGCGGCGCTGATTCCGTACCTCGTGCTGCAACTCAAGGGCCTCGGCATCATTGTGGCGACGGCCTCGTATGGCGCGATTTCGTCGACGGCGGCGGTATGGATCGGTGCCGCCGTGGTGACGGCTTATGTGATCGTGTCCGGCGTGCGCGGCTCGGCGTGGAATTCGGTGGTGAAGGATCTGCTGATTCTGGCGATCGTGCTGTTCCTCGGCATTTATCTGCCGTTGCACTACTACGGCGGCTTCAGCGATATGTTCCGGGCTATCGATGCCGCGCGCCCGGGCTTCCTGACCTTCCCGGCCAAGGGATCGAGCGTGACCTGGTTCCAGTCGACGGTGCTCCTGACCGCGCTGGGCTTCTTCATGTGGCCACACACATTCGGTTCGATTTTCACGGCGAGGGACGAGCGTATTTTCCGGCGTAATGCGATGGTGCTGCCGCTGTATCAGCTGATTCTGCTGTTCGTGTTCTTTGTCGGGTTTGCGGCGACGCTGAAGGTGCCGGGCCTGAAGGGTGGCGACATCGACCTGTCGCTGTTCCGCCTGTCGTTGCAGACTTTCGATCCGTGGTTAGTCGGCGTGATCGGCGCGGCGGGGATTCTGACGGCACTGGTACCGGGATCGATGATTCTGACGTCGGCGTCGACGCTGCTTGCCAACGATGTGTATCGCGGCATGGTGAGCCGCAATGCATCGGACGCGACGGTGACCAAACTCGCGCGCTTTCTGGTGCCGGTCGTGGCGCTGGTGGCGGTGGGTTTTACGCTGCACGGTGGGGATACGATCGTGGCATTGCTGCTGATGGGGTACAACTTCGTGACGCAGTTGTTTCCGGCGGTGATCTGCAGTTTGCTGCCGCGCAATCGCGCGACCAAGCAGGGCGCGTTTTGCGGGATTCTTGCTGGGGTTGCGGTGGTCGCGGTGACGACCATGATGCATTTGAGTATTGGGCAGTTGATGCCGTTTTTGTCTGATGCTCTTAAGGACGTCAATATTGGGTTTTTGGCGCTGGCTGTGAATGTGGTTGTTTTTGCTGTTGTTAGTGCTGTGACGCGGCCGCGGGCTGTTGAAGGGGGGCAGGCTTCTTCGGTGCACTGAGGGGGGGGCGCCTGCGGCGGTGGTTTTTTTTGCCTTCGCGGCGCTTGTTCGTCTGTGTGGCTATGGCGTTGGGTTTTCCTTTATTTGGTTGCCCGTGCGGCGGTTGTTTGTTTGCCTAGGGCGTTGGCCTTTCCTTGATTTGGTTGCTCGTGCGGCGGTTGTTTGTCTGTGTGTCTATGGCGTTGGCCTTTCCTTGATTTGTTATTGGATTATTAGTGTT
>NZ_JAQQEF010000017.1:0-173179 GCF_046027605.1 Paraburkholderia fungorum | reverse complement strand
TGTTCCGTGCGTCGGTCTTGTTTGTCATTCTGGCGTTACTCGCAAACGATGGGTACGGTCGAATATCGAAGGCATCTGAGACATTCCACGCAGGTCAAAGTACGGGGAAGTGGGGAAGCAATAGCTTATCCGCGGGATGCAGGTTTAGAATTCACTGCAAATCACTTGTTTATTCACTTTCAGTGAAAACTGACATCGCTTCTGATCTTGAGTTTTTTGTGCTGATCGCACGCCACGGCAGCCTCTCGGCGGCAGCCCGAGCGCTCGATCTGACGCCGCCGGCTGCCACCCGACGACTTGTGCAGATGGAAAACCGGCTCGGCGTGCGACTCGTCAACCGGACCACGCGCAGCGTCAGTTTGACAAGCGAGGGCCAAACCTACCTGCTGCACGCGACACGGATTCTGGCCGAAGTCCGCGAAATGGAAGACCTGGTGTCGAGCGGCCGCTCGACACCGCGCGGTCTGTTACGCGTAAACGCGACGCTCGGCTTCGGCCGCACGGCGATCGCGCCGATCGTCTCCGAATTCGCCAAACGCTATCCGGATGTCGCGGTGCAGGTTGAAGTGACTGACAGGCCAATCGATCTGGTCGAAAGCGGCATTGATCTGGCTATCCGGTTCGGCTTGCTGCCCGACAAACGCCTCAATGCCCGACGTGTGATGTCGAACCGGCGTTTGCTGTGCGCCTCGCCCGGCTATCTCAAGCGGCACGGCACGCCGTCCAGCCTTCAGGAACTCAGCGATCACCGTTGCATCATCCATCGGCAGAACGACGATGCCTACGGTATCTGGCGCTTCATGCACGGCGACCAGAGTGAAGTCGTGAAGGTGCACGGGATGCTGTCGAGCAACGACGGAGACATCGTGCTCGGATGGGCGCTGGACGGCCACGGGATTGTGATTCGTTCGGAGTGGGATCTGGCCAAGTATCTGGAGAGTGGCAGGCTGAAGGTGGTGCTGCCTGAATTCGTGCTGCCGTCAGCGGATCTGTACGTCTACTATCCGAGCCGAAGCAACCAGACCGTTCGTGCGAGAGCGTTCATCGAATTTCTGGTCGAGCATTTCCAGACGCCGGCCCCGACGAAAGCGGAATAGCCGTAGACACCGTCAGTTACTGCAGAATTCGCGCTTTCATTAGCGCATTTCCAGCGGGTCATCCCCGCCGCATCGCGTAGTCACGGAGCATTACGCACCGTCGCGGCGCATCGAATCCCACCTCTGCACCAGCGCTTGGCATCGGCTTCCGGCCGCATCATCGTGCCATTTTGTCCTTATTTTCCGCCTCGGACAAAAACCGCCACATTTTCAGTGCATTCGGGACAAGCTGGGTTCCCGCACAGACGGATGCCGGCGACAGGCCTGGTACTCGCTCTATTGAGTCAGTCTCGATCAGCAACGGACTCACTCATGAATCGCACACCCATACCGCGCAAGCTTCCCGTCACCATCATCTCCGGGTTTCTCGGCGCCGGCAAAACCACGCTCGTCAATCAGTTGCTGCAGCAACACGCGCCGGGATCAATCGGCGTGGTCGTCAACGAATTCGGCGAAGTCGGCATCGACGGTCAACTGATCGTCGCCGAAGAACAGGCGCTGGTCGAGATCAATAACGGCTGCGTGTGCTGCACGGTGCGCGCGGACCTCGTCGACAGTGTGAAAGCGCTGCTGGCGCGTCCACAGACCGGCGCGGCGCCCATGCAGCGCCTGATCGTCGAGACATCCGGACTGGCCGATCCGGCGCCGGTCCTGCAAACGTTCCTCGCCGATCCCGACCTGCGCGAAGCCGTAGATCTCGAATCGGTCGTCACCGTGGTCGACGCACTGCATCTGCGCCAGCAACTCGATGACGACATCGCGCGCGAACAGGTGGCCTTCGCCGACGTCATTCTGATCAACAAGCTCGACCTGATCGCGGAAGACGAGCTGATCGCCATCGAACGAACCATCCGTTCATTGAATCCGACCGCCGCCATCATCACCTCGACTCGTTCGCAAATCCGCGCGGACGCTCTGCTGGGTATGCGCCGCTTCTCGTTGCCCGCGCTGCTCGCGATCGAGCCCGATCTGCTCGACGAAGGCGCTCACGACCACGAACACGACACGTCGATTCAATCGTGCGCGCTGGTCGAAAAGGGCGACCTCGATGCGACGCGCTTTAACCGTTGGATCAATGAACTCGTGCAGCAGCAAGGGCAGCAACTGATGCGGATGAAAGGGGTCCTCAACTTCCACGCCGAAGCGCGGCAGTTCCATTTCCATAGCGTGCATATGTTGCTGGAAGCCGCACCCGGACGCGCATGGCTGAAGGACGAGCCGCGCGAGAACAAGTTCGTGTTCATCGGCCGCAATCTGGATTTTCCGCAACTACGCGAATCGTTTCTCAGCTGTATTCACTAGCCCACCTACCCTCAAGGAGTCTGCAATGAAGAAGACTAATGCGCTTACCGTCAGTATCGGCGTGCTCGCCGTCGTCGACACCTACGTGACCGCAACGGTGTTTCCGGTCCCGGTGTGGGTCACCTTTATCGCCTGGGCGTCGTTCTTCGTGGTCGGTGGTGGTCCGCGCGGCTTCGTGCAGAGCGTCGCGTCGAACCTCACCGGCCTCGTCATCGCGTCGCTCTCGTTGCTGGCGATCGCCAATACCGGGCCGGCGCCGATCGCCGTGGCGGTTTGCGTCGGTGTCGGCAGTGCGGCGATGGTGCAGGTATCGAAACTGAAGTTGCTGAATGTGCTGCCCGCCGTTGTGTGGGGCTTCGCTTCCACGGTCGGCACCACCGTCGCCTCCGGTAAGGCGATTACCACGGTCGGCATCCACAACCCCGCGTTAGTGGCCGCCGCCGCGCTCGTCACCGGCGCTGTCTTCGGCATCGTCTCCGAAGCGTTCGGCGAAGCACTCAGCCACCAGCCCCAGCCGCAACTCAACTGACCTCTCACTTCAGGAACCGCACACCATGAAACTACAGCACAGCCTTGGCGGGCTCGAAAACCTCGGACCCGTCAGTGTCGAGACACGGGTTTTCGTCGAGCAGTGGGAGAAGCGCATTTTCGGCATTCATACGGTGATGATGGCGGAAAGCGCGCATCTGTCGGACGCGCTGCCAAAGTATCCGGTGGCGACGCTGCCTACCACGTTCAGGAATACGTGGACCTGGGCGTCGCTGCGCACCGGCGCCGAAGGCATGCAGCCGTTCGAATACTTCAAATACCGGTACTACGAAAAGTGGCTGATGGGGATTTCGCAATTCTTCATCGATCAGGGTTATGTATCGGCCGAGGAACTTGCGCAGAAGACCGAGCATTACCGCGCTCAGCCGGATGCGCCGCTGCCCGCGCAGCCGAATCCGGGCATTGCCTCGCAGATCAACGAGTACCTCGCGAAAGGTGATTCAGGGCTGAACACACTGACGCAGGCGCCGCGTTTCGAATCCGGCGCCGAGGTGCGCATCGCCGATCCGGCCGCCGTCGATCACACGCGTTTGCCGGGCTACCTGCGCAACAAGCGCGGTGTGATCGACCTCGTCTATCCGGGCGCCTTCTCCTACTTCGTTTCGACCGGACCCGACGGCATCGGCGAGCCGATGCCCGTCTATCGCGTTGCATTCAAGGCCGAGGACATCTGGGGCAAGGACAAGAGCGAACCGAACACGACGATCTACGCCGACCTCTACGAAGCGTATCTCGACGCATCGAACTGAATCTCCCCATCCATCATCCGGTACGAAACTAACATGAGCGAACTTTTCAAATACGACGACGAGCGCGAAGCCGCGAGCGCGGCCAAGGTACGCGCACTTGAAGCGCTTCTGATCGAGAAAGGGGTGCTGGGCAGCGACTCGGTCGACACCGTGCTCAGTCATTTCGAAACGATGGCTGGCCCGTTCAACGGCGCGAAAATCGTGGCGCGCGCGTGGATCGACCCGGCGTTCAGGGAGCGCCTAGTCGAAGACACACCGAAGGCCATTGCGGAAATGAACTTCCCGGCCGGCATGGAAGGCGCGGAAGGCGAACACATGGCCGCGGTCGCCAACGGCAACGGCGTTCACAACCTCATCATCTGCACGCTCTGCTCCTGTTATCCGTGGCCCGTGCTGGGTCTGCCGCCGTACTGGTACAAAGACCCGGTGTTCCGCGCGCGCGGCGTGCGCGAACCGCGCGCCGTGCTGAAGGAGTTCGGCGTGCCGGTTTCGGACGACACGGAAGTCAAGGTATGGGACAGCAGCGCGCAAATCCGCTGGTTCGTCATCCCGGAGCGGCCCGCCGGCACCGAAGGCATGAGCGAAGCGGAACTGGCCGGGCTCGTCACCCCCGAAGCGATGATGGGTGTGGCGCTGGTGCCCTCGCCCGCTGCATCGCCACGGCCGGCGGTCTGATCATGTTTACCCGTTTCGAGGAATATGCCGCCTCCAGCATGCTGGGACATCCGGACTCTCCGCCGCGCATGCAAGGCAAGCTGCTGTTCGACAAGCCATGGGAACGGCAGGTATTCGGGCTCGCGCTTTCGCTGTCGAAGGCGGGGCACTTCGAGTGGGACGACTTCCGTCAAAACCTCATCGAGTCGATCGCCGAATGGGAAGACGGATACTGCGCGGGGCAGCCGCCGTGGGATTACTACGAGCGCTTTCTGCTCGCCCTCGAAAAGACCGTGACGCAGGCCGGCGTGCTGTCGGCCACCGACATGGCGTCGCTGAATCTGCGTGCGTTGCGTCCGTCAGGCAACTGAGCCGTGCCCATGCTTGCGGCATTCAGGCAATAGCACGAGACGCCCGCCATATCGCAAAACGAAGTTTCATCAGGATATCTACCATGCTCAAGCAACTGTCCAATGTACTCACCGGATCCGATCCGCAGGTCCAGCGCAAGCTTTTCGGCATCTACGGCCTGCTGTTGGTGATGAATGTCGGCGCGTGGATCTGGGCGTTCGTGTCGTTCCGGGACCACCCGGTCCTGCTCGGCACCGCGTTGATCGCCTATGGACTAGGCTTGCGCCATGCGGTCGATGCCGATCATATTGCCGCGATCGACAATGTGACCCGTAAGCTGATGCAGGAGAAACAACGCCCTGTTGCCGTGGGCTTTTTCTTCTCGCTCGGTCACTCGACTATCATCGTCATCGCCTCGCTCGCGGTTGCAGCAGTCGCAAGCGCGTTGAACACGCGCTTTGCCCACTACAAGGAATTGGGCGGACTGATCAGCACGTCGGTGTCGACCGTCTTCCTGTTCGCGATTGCGTTCCTGAACCTCGTGATTCTGAAATCGATCTTCCAGGCATGGCGCCACGTGCGCGCAGGCGGTGCCTACGTCGACGACGACTTCGACATGTTGCTGGCCGATCGCAGCTTTCTCGCGCGGATCTTTCGCCCGATGTTTCGGCTCGTCGCGCGTAGCTGGCACATGTTCCCGCTTGGCTTTCTGTTCGGACTCGGTTTCGATACCGCGACCGAGGTGAGCCTGCTCGGCATGTCCGCGTCGCAGGCTTCGCACGGCATTTCGCCATGGTCAGTGATGGTGTTCCCGGCGCTTTTCAGCGCGGGGATGTCGCTGGTCGACACGCTCGACGGTCATCTGATGCTCGGTGCCTACGGCTGGGCGTACCTCAAGCCGATTCGTAAGATCTACTACAACATGACGATTACGCTGGTGTCGGTCGCGGTCGCGCTGCTGGTCGGCACGATCGAGGCTTTGGGCCTGATTTCTGACCACTTGAAGCTCGAAGGCAAGCTGTGGGATGCTATCGGTACGTTGAACGATAACTTCGGCACGCTGGGCTACATCATCATTGGTATCTTCGCCGCGAGCTGGCTCGTATCGATGGTGCTTTACCGAACCCGGCGCTTCGACGAACTTGAGACGAACCACTAGGCGAGCGCATGCGGTATGCGCCGCCCCAGCGTCGGCTCCATTTTGACTGACACCTATGCGCAAGATCACCGTCGGAATGGTCCTGTACCCCGGCTTCCAGCTGCTCGATATCGCCGGCCCCAAAGATGCCTTCGCGGAGGTCCGCGTCCTCAGTCAGGGGGCGTGCGAATACGAAATGCTGACAATCGGCACGACGCGGGGCAGTGTGCTGTCTTCCAGCGGGCTGACGGTCATGCCGGACCGGACCATCTTCGATCCGTGTCCGCATTTTGACACGGTGATCGTGCCCGGTGGCCTCGGCGTATTCGAAGTACTGGAAGACTCGACGCTCAGCGAATGGCTCGCCAAGCAGCACAAGAGTACCAGGCGGATCGCCGCTATCTGCAACGGCGTTTTTGCGTTCGGCGCCGCCGGCATGATCGATAACCGGACGGTCACGACACACTGGATGGACGCCACACGTCTTTCATCGATGTTTCCGAAGGCGAAGGTCGAACCCGACCAGATCTACGTAAAAGACAGCAGCCTCTACACGACCGCGGGCGTGACCGCCGGCATCGATCTGGCGCTGGTCATGATCGAAGAAGACTTCGGCAAGCAGATGGCGCTCGACGTCGCGAAGTATCTGATCGTGTACGTGCGCCGCGCGGGCGGCCAGTCGCAGTTCAGTCCGCTGCTGGAAACCCAGGCCGCCAGCGACTCGCAGATCCAGTCGATTCAGCAGTACCTGCTCGACAACCTTCATCTGAATCATACGACCACGTCGCTGGCGCGCCGGCTCAAAATGAGTCCGCGCAATCTGTCGCGCATCTTCACCAAGGAATGTGGCGTCAGTCTCATCGCATTCCTGAACGACGCGCGCATCGACGCCGCCCGCCGCTACCTCGAAAGCACTCGCCACCCAATCGGCGAAATCGCGAAACGTTGCGGCTTTGAGAGCGCGGATACACTTCGGCGCACATTTAGTCGCCGGCTTCAGATTAGTCCCGTTGAATACCGGCAGCGCTTTCGCTCCGGCGATTCGTTGAACGACGACGGGCCGGGGGTCCGCGAATCCGGCCGATAAGGGTTCTTTCAATTTCAGCGCGTCTCAGACGCGTGCGCGGGCCTTGATGAGCTCGCTAGTCAGAATCACTGCAGCGCAACCGCTGACTTGCGGCTACTGGATGCATATGGCGGAGAAGTCGACGGTACGGCGATAAATAGTTCTGCCAAGCCACGGCACAAAAGTGTACTCGTTATATGCGTTGCTTCCGATATGAATCCAGCTACGTAGAACATGTGACACGATGATTCCTTGCAGACTTTAAGAAGGGAACCGGTCAGGCGGCCATCCGAAAGTGCCATGCGGTCGTCGGGCAGAACGGCGATCTTTGCGCTGCATTAGCAGCGAGCGTGTAGCCGTGAGAGAAGAGTAGATTCAGCCGGGGGGCGGGTCTACTCTACGATTGGATATGCCGATGCAGCATTAGCGTAACTGGCTTATACGGACGTATAAGCGCGACATGAAGACTTTTCACCGCGCGTGACTTGGCGCACAACTATGCTGGCGGAAGATCCGCGTTCAGCAATCAACGACGGCCGTCGGGCAGGCAGGGCTTGATACCCAGCGATTCGGCCTTGCGGACAAGATCCGGCATCGAGCGCGCGTTCATTTTTCGCATGACCTGTCCACGGTGGACCTTGACCGTGATCTCGCTCAAGTTCATCTCAGAGGCAATCTGCTTGTTCAGCAGACCGGACAGGACAAAGCCCATCACTTCTTTCTCGCGCGGCGAAAGAGACTGGTACGCGGCGCGCAGACCCGTTAACGCCGATTCTGCCGCGAGTCTCTCACTGTCTCGCGCCAAGGCCTGAGCAACTGCGTCGAGCATGTCCTGGTCTTTGAATGGCTTCGCGAAGAAATCAAGCGCGCCCGCCTTCATTGCCTTCACCCCCATTTCGATGTCGCCATGACCGGTCATGAATACGACGGGAATACGCATGCCGCTATTCACGATTTCCTGGTGAAAAGCCATGCCGCTTTTGCCGCGGAGTCGCACGTCGAGGATGAGGCAACTCGGTCCAGCGGAGTGAGGAAAGCGGAGAAATTCGTCCGGGGACTCGAACGTTTCGACGCGCAAGCCTACGGAGCGCAAGAGCAAGTCAAGGGCCAGACGGATTCCCTCATCGTCGTCGACGACGTAGATGAGGGAATTGTTGCTTGCTTCAGATTCGTCCATTGTTTGGCGGGTCGGTCTAGTAATCATCTGGACACCTCGCGAAGCTGGAGTGCGGGCGCACCCCTCTGGCATGCGGCCATTTTACGCCGCCACTTGCCAGTGCTCCCAGCACCTGATTGGCAACCGGGTAAACTAATTGTAAATCGTTGCGGGTCACCAGGTGATCGCTTTGGATGAGGCCAACGTTCACGCGGGCCTGAATCCCATTCAACAGCGGAATGCAACGTGCAGGTGTCGGGCCAGGTCGCCGGCACACAAGGGGGGGACAATGATTATCGCGAATTGTCAGACGATTGATCGGCTCTGCATGACTGCGGGCTCCGCGCTCTACCGTGCCCGCCGCTTGATGGATGGGATGCCGGTGCTCCTGAAGCTCCTTCCTGAACACGCCGGCACGGTCCAATCCGCTCGTTTCAAGCGCGAGTACCTGCTCCTTCGAACATTGAAAGTCGCGGGCGTTGCGAAGCCGCTCGCCCTGATGAATGACCGCGGCCGCCTGGTGTTGATTCTGGAAGACTTCCCGGGCGAATCGCTCGAGACCATTTTGTGCCAGGGCCCGCGCCCGGACCTGCCTCGCTGCCTGACTATCGCGCATCACCTGGCCGTTGCCTTGGCGGGTATCGATACCGCCCAGGTCATCCATCGGGATCTGCGGCCGGCCAATATTCTGATCGCGCCGGATACCGACAATGTTCTGCTGGCGGATTTCAGCTTCGCGACGACCCAGGAACACATCATCTCGCCAGAGGACGTTGTCGTATCCGTAGGCGAATGGGCGTACATGTCCCCCGAGCAAACCGGCCGCATGAATCGTCCGGTCGATTACCGGACCGATTGCTATTCGATGGGCGTGCTGCTCTATCGCATGCTGACCGGTCAGTTGCCTTTCCAGGCGAGCGATCCGCTGGAATGGGCGCATTGCCATATCGCCCGCATGCCACAGCCGCCATGCGAGGTCGCGCCCGCCGTGCCGCAACCGGTGTCGGACATCGTGATGAAACTACTGGCCAAACTACCGGAGGATCGCTATCAAAGCATGCGTGGCGTGCAATCCGATCTCGACCGCTGTCTGGCGCAATGGTGTTCCTCCGGCCGCATCGACCCGTTCCGGCTCGGCACGGACGATCTATCGGATCGTTTCCAGATTCCACACAGACTGTACGGGCGCGATCAAGAGTCGAACATGCTCCTCGGTGTATTCGAACTCATGGCGTCCACCGGCTGGACGGCGCTTGCCACCGTATCCGGGTATTCGGGCATCGGCAAATCGTCGCTGGTCGACGCGCTGCGCAAGCCGATTGTCACGAAGCATGGCTATTTCATTTCAGGAAAGTTCGATCAGTACCGGCGCGACATTCCCTATGCCACCCTGACGCAAGCGTTCGGCGAGTTGGTGCAGCAACTGCTGGCCGAAAGTGCAGCGCGCATCGCCGGCTGGCGGCAACAACTGCAGGCTGCGGTCGGGGTCAATGGCCAGCTCATTCTCGATGTGCTGCCCAAAGTCGAGTTGATCATCGGCACGCAAGCTCCGGTACCGCCGCTGCCGCCGACGGAGGCTCAAAACCGGTTCCGTCTCGTGTTCCGGCAATTCGTGACCGTGTTCACGAGCAAGGCACACCCGCTGGTCCTCTTTCTGGACGATCTGCAGTGGATCGACGCAGCCAGCCTGGCACTCGTCGAACACCTGCTCACCCATCCAGACACCTGTTATCTGCTGCTGATCGGCGCCTATCGCGACAACGAAGTGAACGGCGCGCATCCGCTGATGAGAAGTCTCGATGCGATACATCACGGTGGCACGCCGGTGGTCGACATCCAGCTCGCGCCGTTGTCTGCCGCGCATCTGAACCAGTTGGTGGCCGACACGCTGCATGCGCCGCCCGCGTCCTGCGCGCCGCTCACGCACCTCATTTGCGAACGCACCGAGAGCAACCCGTTTTTCTTTATCCAGTTCCTGGATGCGCTGCACAAGGAGGGGTTGCTCCGGCGTGATGCACAGATCCAGGCATGGCGATGGGACCTGGAACAGATCAAAGCGAAAGACTTTGCCGACAACGTCGTCGATCTGATGTTGGGCAAGTTACGGCAACTGCCGATCCCGGCACAGGAAGCGCTGCAGCTGGCCGCTTGCCTCGGCAACAAGTTCGACCTGCGGATTCTCGAGCTGGTCAGCGGCCACGCCGAGGTTGAGCATCACCTTGCACCTGCGGTGCGCGAAAATCTGATCTTGCGCACTCACGGCAGCGGTAAGTTCCTGCACGACCGGATCCAGCAAGCGGCTTATTCACTGATTCCCGAAGAACGCCGCAGTGAAGTCCACCTGCGTATCGGTCGCGTACTCCTCTCGAGCATGACGGCCGACGCGCTCGTCGATCATCTGTTCGATGTGGCGAACCATTTCAACCGGGGCGCCGCGCTGATCACGGCACAAGAGGAGCGTGAGCGCGTAGCTGAACTCAATCTCACCGCTGGCCTGCGTGCCAAGACAGCGACGGCTTATGCATCGGCACTGGCCTACTTCACCGCTGGCGAAGCACTGGTGATAGAGGACGGTACGAACCGGCACGATGCCCTCACGTTCTCGCTCGGTTTTCAGCGTGCCGAATGCGAATTCCTGACCGGCTGCCTGACGACGGCGGAACAGCGACTGTCGACGCTTTCACAACGGGCCGCAAACCTCATCGATAAGGCCTCCGTCACGTGCCTGCGCATGGCGCTTTATATGAACGCGGGACAAGCCGATCGCGCCGTTGAAGTGAGCCTCGACTATCTGCGCGCCGTCGGCATCACGTGGTCGGCGCACCCGGGAAAGGAAGACGTGCAACTGGAGTATGAGCACTTGTGGCAACGAATGGGCGATCGCTCGATTGAGCAGCTCCTGGATTTGCCCTTGATGACCGATCCCGTCTGCCGCGCCACCCTGGAGGTGCTGACCGCCGTTCAGCCGCCGGCCCATGCCACCGACAGGAACCTGTATTGCCTCATCGCCGGCCGTATGGCGAATCTGAGCCTCGAGCGTGGCAACAGCGATGGATCGGGCTTCGCCTATGTGATGCTCGGCATGACCCTCGGGCCGCAATTCGGCGATTACCAGGCCGGGTTCCGGTTCGGCAAGCTTGGCGTCGATCTCGTCGAGAAGTACCGGATGGATCGCTTCAAAGCCCGCGTCTACACCTGCTTTGGCGCCTTCATCGTTCCCTGGACGAAGCACATACGCTCGGCTCACGCCTTACTGCGGCTCGCCTTCGACACGGCCAACCAAACCGGCGACCTTACCTTCTCTGGCTATTGCAGCAACAACCTGATCACCAATCGTCTGGGTGCTGGAGAGCCGCTCGGCGATGTGCAGCGAGAAGCCGAAAGCAGCTTCGAGTTCGCACACAAAATGCGGTTCGACTTCGTCGCCGACATAATCGCTACCCAGGTCGCGATGATCAAATCACTTCGCGGCATGACGCCAGAATTTGGCTCCTTCAACGATGCCGCGTTTGACGAAGACCGCTTCGAGCAGCATTTGGGCGCAGATCCGGGGCTGGCACTCGGCGCTTGCTGGTATTGGATTCGCAAGTTGCAAGCGCGCTTCCATGCGGGTGACTATGCGGGCGCCATCGCGGCGGCATCGAATGCTGAGCTGTTGCTGTGGACGTCCCCTTTCTGCTTCGAGGTGGCGGAATATCATTTCTATGCGGCGCTGGCGCGCGCGGCACACTGCGATTCGGTATCGGCGGACGAACGGCCGCGGCACCTGGAGGCGCTGTCCGCTCACCACAAGCAGCTCGAGACATGGGCGAACCATTGCCCCGAGAATTTCACGAACCGCGCCGCGCTGATCGCCGCGGAGATCGCCCGGCTCGAAGGACGCGACTCCGCCGCCATGCGGCTTTACGAACAGGCCATTCGATCGGCTCGCGAGCACGACTTCGTCCAGAACGAAGCAGTCGCTTACGAACGCGCAGCGGCGTTCTACCGCACGCGTGGATTCGAGACATTTGCCGACACCTATATGCGAAAGGCGCGTGACTGCTTCGCGCGTTGGGGCGCCGACGGCAAGGTCAGGCAGATCGACGCGCGCGCGCCGCAACTGCGCGAAGAGCCGGCTTTATCGGTTGACACCGCGTTCGGCAAAGTTGAACAACTGGATCTGCTGTCGGTCACCAAGGCCTCACAGGCCATCTCTGGCCAGATCGTGCTCGAGGATCTGGTCGACACGCTGATGCACATCCTGCTCGAAAATGCCGGGGCACAGACCTGCCATTTGCTGCTCGCACGCAACGAGAGCCTGGTCCTCGCGGCTGAAGCAAGCGTCGAGCAGCAGACGATCCAGGTACGGCGGCATCTGGGCCGCACGCTGCCCGCAGAAGCGTTGCCGGAATCGTCCCTACGCGAGTCGGTGTTACCCGCGTCCATCACCAATTACGTGCGGCGCTGCCAGGAGCGGGTGTTGCTGACGGATGCGATGCAGTCGAATCCCTTTGCGGCAGACGACTACTTTGCGCGCCGGCGACCGAAGTCGGTGTTGTGCCTGCCGATCATGCACCGCTCTGCGTTGATCGGCCTGCTGTATCTGGAGAACAACCTGGCCACGCATGCGTTTACGCCCGAACGCGTGACCGTGCTGGAACTGCTGGCCTCTCAGGCGGCGATCTCGCTGGAGAACGCGCTGCTTTATGCCGACCTGCAGCGGGAGAACAGCGAGCGCAAGCTCGCCGAGGAGGAGCTACGCGAGCGCGAAGCACGCATCCGGCGACTGGTCGAGTCGAATATCATCGGGGTGTTCTTCTGGAACGTAGCCGGTATCGCCACCGACGCGAACGACGCGTTCCTTCGGATCGTAGGTTATTCGCGACAGGATCTGCTGTCCGGCCATGTCCAATGGGCCACCATGACGCCTGCGGAATATCGCGCCGCAGATGCGCGGGCGCTTGAAGAACTACGGCAACGCGGCAGCTCCTCGCCCTATGAGAAGGAATATATCCGCAAGGACGGCGGGCGCATCCCGGTTCTGGTCGGCGGGGCATTGATGGAGGGCTCGGAGGAAAAGGGCGTAGCGTTCGTGCTCGACCTGACCGAACAGAAAGCGGCCGAGACGGAACTCGCAGCGCGGCGGACCGCGGCCACGCAAGCAGAGGAGCAATTGCAGGCGTTGCAGGTGGAACTGGCTCATGCAACTCGCGTAACGACGCTTGGCGAACTGAGTGCCTCCATCGCCCACGAAGTAGGCCAGCCGCTCGGCGCGATCGTCACCAGTGGCGAAGCCTGCCTGCGATGGCTCGGCCACACGAAGCCGCAACCGGAAGAAGTGCGGGCCTGTGTGGAACATATGATCGGCGAAGGCAGGCGTGCGAGCGAAATTGTCCGACGTATCCGCACGCTCACCAGCAAGGCTGCCCCGCGGAAGGCGCAACTGGAACTCAACGATGTGATCAATGACGTTGTAGCCCTGGTTCAGCGCGAAATCTCGAATCATCGTGTTTCGTTGCGTCTCGAGCTTGCCTCCGGGTTGCCGCCGTCGCTCGGCGATCGGATCCAGCTTCAGCAAGTGCTCATCAATCTGGTGATAAACGGCATCCAGGCGATGGCGGACATCGGCGACGACCCACGTGAACTACTGATCGAGTCGCACCAGAATGGCGATGGGCACGTGGTGGTCGCCGTACAGGACTCTGGCCCGGGCATCGATCCGGAAAGCGCAAACCGGCTGTTCGACGCTTTCTTCACCACGAAGACCGAAGGAATGGGCATGGGATTGTCGATCTGCCGTTCGATTATCGAAGCCCATGGCGGACAGGTGTGGGCGTCCAACAATGCGGGGCACGGGGCCATTTTCCAGTTCAGCCTGCCTTCGATTGGCGACGCGTCTTGAAGGGCAATCCGGCGTGATAAGCAGGCCGATAAGCAGGCCGATAAATCGGTAATGTTTGAAAGCACGATCGAAAACACACCCGCGATTCACGCTACGCTCATGAACCGTCTATTGAACCGTCTATACATTCGTATCATTTCCGTGCAGCGGCTTCCGGACTACGATTGATTTGAGTCGCATGCCACACGATTCCGTCTGGCACGCTCCGCTTTCAGTGTGTCGAGGCCCGTCGCCCGTGTCTTCTCAAATAATTTCCATCGTCGATGATGATGAGGGTGCCCGGGTGGCGACCGCGAGCCTGATTCGTTCGCTAGGGTGGCAGGCGCGAGTATTTGCATCGGCGGAGGAATTTCTGAACTCAGGGTTGATCGGCGAAACGTCATGCCTGATTTCGGATATACGAATGCCGGGCCTGTCTGGAATCGGACTGCACGACCGCCTGCTCGCCCTCGGGTACGCAATTCCGATCATTTTCACCACGGGATTCCCGACCGCCGCCCTTGAGGCGAAAATCCAGGCCAGAGGCGCCCCTCCTTTCCTCGAGAAGCCCGTTGATGCCACCACGGTTGAGCGATTGCTCAATCTTGCGCTGGGTCAGCCGTAACGCGTTTGCAGCTCGTCAGAAGACAGTCGTCCCGCCCGGGCACACACTCCGCCCCCTCACCGCTTCAATTCCCCTGCGTCGTCAGACGATTTGAGTCCGGATGGCTTCACGCCAACGGCGTTTGCGTTTCGAACAGGAACTTCATTGCGAAGGACGCGATCTCATCGCCCTCAGCAATAGCCCGAGTTATACGGGGGTATGGGATTCCTATCCACATGCAGGAGCGTCCGAACCGTTCGTAGAATGGTTTCGTTTGACTCGGACCTGTACATTGTTTTCAAGGCCACTGTGCAAGCGCGATACGCCTGACATGGTCAGCCTTGTTCATCACCAGTTCGCTCGATCAATACGCGAACCTGAATCCGGTTTCTTGACGATTGATGCTCACCGCTCGTCTCACGGTTTGTGCCGTGGACCTGCTGCGCAATCGTAGCCGTGCTGTCAGCCGGAGGTGGCCGCCGCAATTGCGGCTTATCTGCAGGAGGAGCAGACGATGCTGACCATCGTGCTTATCTATATGTCCGGCTTTCTTGTCATCGTGGCGTGTGTGCTTGTCGCGATGATCAAGACCGTGGCGCGGCCAAATCGTTGAAACGCGGACAGGTCGTATCAATCCGCTGCCGTTATTCGTATCTACGTGATTTGACCACTCGCATTTTCGATGTTGTGGAGGTTGTCATGTTTATCCAGTCCAATCAGATAGCCCTAGCGGTTCCGTTCGAGTTCGACCTGCGCGCATGGGCAAAAGCCGTGTACGACAAAGCCTTGGGAGAGGGCTTCATTCACGCGCCCTGGGAACCTGACGATGCGATCGTCCGACGATTGCAGTCTTACTTCGACACTGGCCTGTCGCCTGCTGAAGCTGTGAGCGCGTGCTTCTGTCTGAACCACTAATGCGAAACCGGCCGGGGCTTTCAAAAATGGTTCGCGCGATATGCCCATGCTCCTGGACTGCGGGTGCTCCGGCATCTTTGACGCCGAGCCTAACAAGCGGCGGGTCGCCACCTCCGAGGCTCAGGCATCTCGTACGGTACGGCTACCCGAATCAGAACCCCGCAGCCAGTCCGTCGCGCCGGGTGTCGCTCGCCGCGACATAACCGCGCTCGGGGTCGTTGCGATCGAGCTTCCAGATGTACTGCCCAGAGCCGAAGTCCATATACGGATCCTCGACCGACTTGATCGTGTGGCCGAGGCCTTCGAGCGCGCGCACCGTGTCTTCATCGAGCGTCGCTTCGACGTCGACCGTGAAGTCGCGATTGACCTTCCAGCGCGGCGCGTCGCAGGCGGCCTGCGGCTGCTGACCGTAGTCGAGCATCCGCACGATGGACTGCAGATGCCCTTGCGGCTGCATGTCGCCGCCCATCACGCCGAAGCTCATCACCGCTTCGTGCTTGCCGTCCACCTTCTGGGTCAGAAAAGCAGGGATGATCGTATGGAACGGTCGCTTGCCGCCCTCGACCACATTCGCTGACTTCGGATCCATCGAGAACCCGTAGCCGCGGTTCTGCAGCGAAATGCCGCTGTCCGGCACCACGATGCCCGAGCCGAAGCCCATGTAGTTCGACTGGATGAAGCTGACCATCATGCCGCGCTCGTCCGCCACCGACATGTAGATCGTGCCGCCGGCCTTCGGCATGCCGAAGTCGAACTGCGTGGCGCGCTTGTGGTCGATCAGCTTCGCGCGCGACTTCAGGTACGCGTCGTCGAGCATCTGCTCGGGCGTGACTTCCATCGAGCGCGGATCGGCGACGTACTGGTAGACGTCGGCGAACGCGAGCTTCATGGCTTCGATCTGCAGGTGCTGCGATTCGATGCCGTCAACCGGCAGCGAGCCCAGGTCGAACTGTTCGAGAATGCCGAGCGCGATCAGCGCGGCAATGCCCTGGCCGTTCGGCGGAATTTCGTGCACCGTGTGGCCGCGATAGTCCTTGCTGATCGGCTCGACCCAGTCGACGCGGTAGTTGCGCAGATCGTCCATCGTGAGCGCGCCGCCACCCTCGCGCGAGAACGCGGCGATCTGTTCGGCGATCTCGCCTTCGTAGTACGCGCGCGGGCCCAGCTCGGCCAGCTTGCGCAGAGTCTTCGCGTGGCCCGGAAAGCGCACCAGTTCACTCACTTCCGGCGCGCGGCCGCGCGGCATGAACGTTTCGGCGAAGCCCGGCTGGTCTTTCAGCTCGGGCACGGCCGCCGCCCATTTGTACGCAACGACGCTCGCCACCGCATGCCCGCGCTCGGCGATTTCGATGGCCGGCTCCATCAGGTCCGCGAACGGCAGCGAGCCGAACTTCTGATGCAACGCCTCCCAGCCGGCGATCACGCCCGGCACCGTCACCGTATCCCAGCCGCGCTTGGGGCGCTTCGCGAGACCGTTTTCCTCACCGTACTTACGCTTGAAGTAGTCGACATTCCATGCGGCGGGCGACACGCCCGACGCGTTCAGCCCATGCAGCTTCGCGCCGTCCCAGACGAGCGCGAACGCGTCGCTGCCGAGGCCGTTCGAGACCGGCTCGACGACCGTGATCGCCGCGGCTGCGGCAATCGCCGCATCAATGGCGTTGCCGCCTTTCCACAACATCCGCAAGCCCGCTTGCGCGGCAAGCGGATGCGACGTCGAAACGATGTTGCGCGCGAACACGGGCAACCGGGGCGTGGGATACGGGTTCTGCCAATTGAAACGTGTCATTGAAAAACTCGAGCGAAAGTAATGAGGGGGCCGTCGGCCGATTAGTGCGGCGCTGCAATCCGGTTACGACTCGCGCGGATCGAGCGCATCGCGCAGACCGTCACCGAGCAGGTTGAAACCGAGCACAGCCAGAAAGATCGCAATGCCTGGGAAAACCGACATCCACGGCGCCTGACTGACAAAATCCTTCGCGGTGTTGAGCATCGAACCCCACGACGGCGACGGCGGCAACTGGCCGAGTCCGAGGAACGACAGGCTCGCTTCGGCGATGATCGCGGTCGCGATCGTCAGGCTGGCCTGCACGATGATCGGCGGCAGCACGTTCGGCAGGATGTAGCGCACGATGATCCGTGCGTGGCCGAGGCCGATGGCCCGCGCGCCTTCGACGTACTCCTCGGCCTTCACGGAGATCGCCTGGCCGCGCGTCAGCCGGACGAAGCGCGGCATCGCCGAGATGCCGATCGCGGCCATCGCGTTGGTCAGGCTCGGACCGAGGAATGCGGCGAGCGCGATCGCGAGAATCAGGAACGGAATCGACAGCAACGCATCGGCGATTCGCGAGATCACGCCGTCGACAAGCTTGCCGAAGTAGCCGGCCAGCAAGCCGAGCGGCACGCCGATCACGACCGCGATGCAGACCGATACGACGCCCGCCAGCAGCGAGGCGCGCGCGCCCCACAACAGGCGGCTCAGCACGTCGCGGCCAAGTTCGTCGGTGCCGAACCAGTGCACGGCCGAAGGCGCCTGCCGCACGGTCATGAAGCTGGCCTGCACCGGGTCGTAATGTGACAGCCACGGCGCGAATACCGCCATCAAGACGATGAGCAGCACCAGCACCGCGCCAAACACGGCGGCGCGATTGCGCATGAATTTCGCGATTCCGCGGCGCTTGCGGCGCGGCAATACGGTCGTCTGCGCAGCGGCCGATGCGCGAACGGGAGTGACGGGAGTAGCCATCAGCTGCGTCTCAGGCGGGGATTGAGGAGGACGTACAACACGTCGGCGCACAGGTTCACGACGATGAAGCACAGCGCGGTGACGAGCACCACGCCCTGCACGACCGCGTAGTCGCGATTGAACACGGCATCGACGATGAGCTTGCCGAAGCCGGGGATCGTGAAAACCTGCTCGGTCAGCACCGCGCCCGCAAGCAGTTCGCCGAACAGCAGCGCGAGCACGGTGACGATCGGAACCAGCGCGTTACGAAATGCGTGCTTGACGACGACTGTGCCGCGCAGCAGCCCTTTGGCACGCGCGGTACGAATATAGTCGGTGCGCAGCACGCTCAGCATCGCGCTGCGCGTGTGGCGCATCAATTGAGCGCCGAGCGACGCGCCGAGCACGAACGCGGGCATCAGCATGGTCTTGATGCTGAGCCAGAAGTCTTCGGTGGGCGACACGTAGCCGGACGACGGCAGCAGATGCCAGCGCACCGACACCAGAAAGATCAGCATGATCCCGAGCCAGAAGTTCGGGATCGACATGCCGGACAGCGCGAACACGTTCGCGCCGTAATCGAGCGCGCCGCCGCGGCTTGCCGCGGAGATGACGCCAGCCGGAATGCCGATACCGATTGCGAAGATCATCGCCATCGCTGCGAGCTGCAGGGTGACCGGCAGCTTCTGCGCGATCAGCGACGTTACCGGCACGTCAGTGCGCAGCGACGCGCCGAGATCGCCGTGCACGACGTCGCGGACCCACAGCGCGTACTGCGTCGGCACCGGCTCGTCGAGGTGGTATTTGACGCGCAGCGACGCGATCAACTGTGGATCCTGATCTTCGCCTGCCATCGCCATCACCGGATCGCCGGGTAGCAGCTTCTGCAGGCCAAAGATCAGCATCGACACGAGAATCAGCGTCGGAATGGCAACCAGCACGCGATTTGCAATGATCTGCAGCATGATCGGTCAGCCCTTGATACTGACGCCGCGCAGCCGGATCAAGCCGTCGGGATAGGGCGTGAAGCCTTGCACCTTCTTCGACAACTCGAACGGCCATGGCTGGCTATACACATAGATGATCGGATCTTCGTCGGCGAGCAGCTTCGAGGCCGCGTCGTAGTCCGTTTTGCGTTCCGCCGTGGTCAGCTTCACGCGCGCGGCGTCGAGCAATCGGTCGACCTCGGGGTTGCAGTAATGCGCGTAATTGAGGTTGCCGGCGCAGGTGTTGAACTGATGCAGGTTGCCGTCCGGATCGACACGGCCCGACCAGCCGAGGTACATCGCCTCGAAGTCGCCGCTGTGCGCGGCATTGAGCTCGGTCGCATAGTCGGTCGGCCGCAGCTTCAGATTGAAGCCGGCTTCACTGACCATTGCCTGCATCATCTGCACGATCTGGCTCGACACCGTGTTGTTCGGGTAAGTGAATTCGATGTCGACGTGCTCGTGGCCCGCCGCCTTCAGCAGCGCCTTCGCCTTCGCGACGTCGCGATGCGTCATCGGCAGCGACGCGTTGTAGTACGGGCTCGACTTCGGCACCGCCTGATTCGCCGGCGCGAAGATCCCCGCGCCGATCACCTGGTTGATCGCGTCACGGTCGATCGCGAGTTCGAATGCCTGCCGCACCCGCTTGTCTTTCAGCACCGCGTTGCTGCGCTTGCCGTTGCCGATGTTGAACGTCACGTAGTAGTAGCCGAAGCCGCTGACCGGCGCGAATTTGTTGTTCGTGTCGCTCTTGACCGACGCGACATCGGACGGCGCGAGGCGCTCAAGCATATCGAGCGAACCCGAGCGCAGATTGGCGAGGCGCACGGTGCTGTCCGGAATCGGCAAGAAGATCACGCGCTGGATCGGGTATTTGTCGGCGTCCCAGTAGCCAGGGAATTTCTCCAGCACGACGCGATCGTTCTGCACGCGCTGAACGAACTTGTACGGGCCCGAACACACCGGATGCGCAGCGACGCCCGCCGGATCGGCCAGCGTCTTCGGCGCGAGCATCATGCCGGCGCGGTCGGTCAGCGTCGCGAGCAGCGCGGCGTCCGGCTGCTTCAACACGATTGCGACCGTGTAGTCGTCGATCACGTCGACGTGATCGACCGATGCAAGTTCGCTCTTGCGGTTGCTCGTCTGCAGCGTGCGGTCGCGGTCGAGGTTCGCCTTGACCGCGGCCGCATTGAACGGCTCGTCGTCCTGGAACTTCACGCCTTGACGCAGCTTGAACGTCAGCGTTTTGCCGTCGGCGCTCGTGGTCCACGAGGTTGCCAGCATCGGCACGATCTTCAGGTCGGGCGTGATATCGACCAGCGCATTGCACATCGACGCAAACACGATCCGGTCGACGAGTTGCACGCTGCGCGCGGGGTCGAGGGAACCGATGTCGTCCTGCAAGCCGATCCGTATCGTCTGGCCGGTCTGGGCCATCGCGGCGGTGGCGCTGAGTGCGAGCGCCGCGGCAATCAACATTCTTCGCATGAGGACTTTCCCTTTGTTTTCCAATTCATAAAGCGGTTTGGTAAGCGGGCCGCGGCAACTCGATTCTTCACCCGACTTTCATCTCGACCACCGGCTCAGTCGCCAACGCCGGCGGCCAGCGCCGTCTGGCGGTCGCGGTAGATCGCGAGCCGCTCGATCAATTTCGGGCTGGCGCTCGTGGCCAGCGGCGCGCCACCGCCGGCGTTCTGAATCTCGCGCCAGAAGTGGCACGCGACCTGCCGTCCGTCGTCGAGTCGTTCGATGATCGGCCGCGCTTGCGCGCAGTGCGGCTTCGCATGCGGACAGCGCGTATGGAAGCGGCAACCGGAAGGCGGCGCGGTCGGACTCGGCAAATCGCCGGCCAACGCGGGCTTCGCGCGCCGCTCGCGCGGGCTGCTCGCCGGAATCGCGCGCAGCAGCGCTTGCGTGTACGGATGCAGCGGCGCGTCGAACAGTGCATCGACATCGGCCAGCTCGACGATCTCGCCGAGATACATCACAGCGACGCGGTCGCTCATATGGCGAATCACCGCGAGGTCATGCGCGACCATGATCAACGTGAGGCCGAGATCCTGTTTCAGTGTCTCGAGAAGATTGATTACCTGCGCCTGCACCGAGACGTCGAGCGCCGACACCGGCTCGTCGCCGACGATCAGCTTCGGCTCGCCGGCCAAGGCGCGCGCAATGCCGATCCGTTGTCGCTGGCCGCCGGAGAATTCGTGCGGGTAACGGTCCGCGTAGGCCGGTTGCAGGCCAACCGTGCGCAGCAATTGCGCGACGCGCTCGCGTTGCTCGGCGCCGTTGTGCGCGAGCCCGTGCAGCGCGATCGGCTCGCCGACGATCTGGCCGATCGTCATGCCCGGATTCAGCGACGCGAACGGATCCTGAAAGATGATCTGCATTTCGCGGCGCAGCCGCCGCAGCGGCGCGCCTTGCTGATGCGTGATGTCCTTGCCTTGATAGAAGACGCGGCCGTCTGTCGAGTCGATCAAACGGAGCAGCAGGCGGCCCAGCGTGGACTTGCCACAGCCGGATTCGCCGACGATCGCGAAGGTCTCGCCGGGCTGGACCGCGAACGATACGTCGTTGACTGCATAGACGGTTGGCGTGCGCGTGAAGAGCTGCCGCGTACCGCCAAAATGCTTCGTCAGCGCGCGCGCCTCGATGATCGGCGTCGGTGTAGTGGGCGTCGTCATGCAATTTCCTTGCGCGATAGCGGCGCGGCGACCTGTTCGACCGGAGCGAGCCAGCACGCGACACGATGCACGCCGGCAATCACTTTGTCGGGCGGCGCGGCGTCGATGCAGCGTTGCTCGGCGAACGGGCAGCGCGGCGCGAAGCGGCAGCCGTGCGGCATCAACTCGGGCGACGGCACCGACCCGCGGATCGTCGCGAGCGCGCCTTCGCGCTTGCCGACCGACGGAATCGCACCCATCAGGCCGATCGTGTAGGGATGTTGCGGGTCGTCGAACAGGTCGGCGACGGTGCCGTATTCGACGATGCGTCCCGCGTACATCACCGCCACGTGGTCGGCGACTTCCGCGACGACGCCGAGGTCGTGCGTGATCAACACCATCGCGGTGCCAGTCTCGGCTTGCAGGTTTTTTACGAGCGCCAGGACCTGCGCCTGGATCGTGACGTCGAGCGCGGTGGTCGGCTCGTCGGCGATCAACAGGCGCGGGCGGTTCGCGAGCGCCATCGCGATCATCACGCGTTGGCGCATGCCGCCGGAAAGCTGATGCGGGTATGCATCGAGCCGGGTTTCGGGCGCCGGGATTCGCACCAGCCGCAGCATCTCGAGCGCCAGCTCGCGCGCCTGCCCGCGCTCGACATGGCGATGCCGCCGGATGCTTTCCCCAATCTGCTCGCCGACCGTGAACGCCGGGTTCAGCGACGTCATCGGCTCCTGAAAGATCATCGACAGCCGGTTGCCGCGAATATCGGCCAGTTCGCGCTCAGACAACGAGAACAGATCCTTGCCTTCGAAGTGTGCGGTGCCGGCGACGCGGTGTGCCGGCGGGCTCGCGAGCAGCCCCATCAGCGCAAGCGACGTCACGCTCTTGCCGCAGCCCGATTCGCCGACGATGCAGAGCGTCTCGCCGGTGCCGACTGAAAACGACACATCGTGGACCAGGTTCGGTACTTCCGCGGCGCGCGAGAACTTCAACGAAAAGCCGCGGACCTCCAGAACCGGTCGGCGGTCAGTATCGGCCGTGCTAGAAAACTCCATATCGGCTTGCTAGTCCTGTTCAAGGCTGTCCTGGCAATGATTATGTGGTGCGCGTCATCACGAAAAATATTAATATTTCTTATTCACAGTTAAATTTTTCTTGAGTATGAGCGATACGACGTTGCGCATGTTGAGGACCTTTCGGGCCGTCGCGCGGACCGGTTCATTCGCGGCGGCGGCCGGGCGAGTCGCGCTGACCCAGGCGGCCGTCAGCTTGCAGATGCGCGCGCTTGAACAGGCGCTCGGCCGCCAGTTGTTCGACCGCAGCGGGCGGCAGATTGCGCTGAGCCGCCACGGACAGGAGATCTGGCCAAAGGTCGAGCAGATCTTCGACCTGCTGGGCGAACTCGAGGCGACGCCGGCGGATTCGATGGTCGGGCCGGTGACCATCGGCGCGGTGGTGTCGGTGATCGGTGCGCTGTCGCTGGTCGTCGCGCGTTTGAAGGCCGCGCATCCGCAACTGGACGTGCGGCTGCTGTCGTCTCGCTCCGACGAACTGGCGCGGATGGTCGAGGGGGGAGAGGTCGATATCGCGGCGGTCGTCGCGCATGCCGACACGACGCTGCCTGACACGCTGAAGTGGACGACGCTCTACGCGGAGCCGCTGATGCTGGTGGTTAGCCGCGAAATCGGCGACAACGATCCGCGGCGGATTCTGTGCAGCCACCCCTTCCTGCGCTTCGACCGGCGGGTGCGCACCGGGCGCGTCGTCGAGCACGCCCTGCAGACAGCCGGCCTGACGGTCAACGAATACCTCGAACTCAACTCGATCGAGACGATCGTCGCGCTGGTGCGCGAAAATGTCGGCGTCACGGTACTGCCGCTTCTGCATCGCGGCAACTGGCACAACGATCCGTTGCTACGCGTGCTGTCGATTTCGGATCCGCCGATGTTGCGCACTGTCGGCATGATCCAGCGCGCGTCCTATGACCGGCCCGGCATCACGCAGGCGATTATCGATACGCTGCACAGCGACTGAGCGGCGCTTGTGGCGTGCTTATGCCGCGCGATCGGCATGACGCACCACGGCGCAGACGTGATTTTCGTTAGTCCATCGTGTGAATCACGGGCGATCACAACACGCCGCGTCTCACCCCTTGTCTGCCTCCACCGGCAGCTTCCCGCACAATGCGCTTCGTCAGTTCTGGCTGGCAGGGACTGGCTCGGGGCGCCATGCCTTGATCATTTCTTCGGCGAATTTTTGGGCTGCGAGGTGGCGATTTTGTCGAGGTTTTTGCACCATGCCAATTTCCCGATAAAAGGTATCCTCGCCGAGTTCAAGCGCGGTCACCCCTGTGGGCCAGGTGACCCGCGCGACCGTTCTCGGCACGAGGGCAACACCGGCGCCGCTGGCGACCATCTGGGCAATACCGTGCAAATCGATCAGCTCGACTGCATCATGCACATCGAGACCCGCACGAGACAGAAATTGATCGACGAGTTGTCCGCCGAATGAGCCGCGGTCGTAACGAATGAACGGCGCCTCGCAAAGCGCATATCGCCACGGCTGCCCAGCTAGCGTATCCGGCACGAGGAGAACGAATGGTTCGAACGAGAGCGCGCACCATTCAAGTCCATTTGGCACGGTGAACGACGGCCGACCGATTACCGCGATGTCGAGATCTCCCGAGTCTACCTGGCCGAGCAGGTTGAGCGCTCCGCCCGTCACAATGCGGACTCGCCACGCCGGGAACAACTGGCGAAAAGACACCACAGGTCCTGCCAGGACCGACTCCTGAACCGACGAAATTGCGCCAACCCGCAGTGTTCCCGTGTTCTCCGCGGATCGCACCAATACACGCTGGGGTCGATTCCGGCCATATCTTCTCTGGCTCGCGTTACCGCTGGCAGTTGCCAACGTGTTGGTGTTTTCCGTCCCAGCGCACTGGGGAGCGGGTGCGAAACTTGCCTATGCCTACTGCAGCTACGGTTTGCTCGGCGCGTTGTTTTCGTTCGTCAGCATTCCATATGGTTCACTGGCCACCGCAATCAGCCAGGATTCCGGAGTGAGGGCGATGCTTGGCGTATCGCGTGAGGTGATGGCATCTTTCACCGCGATTTTTCTGGCGATCGTGATTGCACCCAGGATCCATCATGCCGCACAAGGCGGTGACGGCCTGCACGACATGTACACACGCTATGTGACAATTTTCGGGTTGATCGGCGTGCTGTTCTACGTCATCTGCTTCAAAGGAACGAAGGAAGTTGTCAGCCGTCGCAGGGAGGTGCAATCGCTCAGAGACAGCCTGCGAACGATATCGAGAAACCGTGCATTGATGTTTATCTGCTTTGCGCAGGTTTGCATCATGGCCGCTTATTTTTCGATGAACGCCACGATTATCTATTTTGCGAGGTACGTTCTCGACAATCCGGAAATGATCGTTGCCATTGTCGTAGCAAGGAAGCTTCTGGGAATGCTCGTTTCTATCTGTCTGACTCAGTGGCTGGTCAAGCTCTCTGGGCGGAAAGGGGTCTTCATCGCAGGATTGTGTGTGTATATCGGTGGATTCATTGCGCTGTACTTCGTGCGTACCACGAATGCGTATGCGATCTTTGCACTCTTCAGCCTGATATCGATTGGGCAGGTTCTCGTATCGTCGATGGCATTCGCGCTGCAGGCCGATACCGTCGAGTATGGCGAGTATGTCAGCGGCGAGCGTCTCGAGGGCATGAGCTACGCCTTCTTTTCATTTTCGCGCAAGTGCGGGCAGGCCTTGGGCGGTGCGCTTCCAGCATTTGTGCTCGCTGCCTCCGGTTATGTGCCTAATGCGTCACACCAGACCCCACAGAGCATCGCGGGCATATATAGCGCGTTGACATTGGTCCCGGCTGGACTGCTCGCAGTGACATTGGCCGTTTTCTCGTTTTATCCTCTCACGGAACATCGCTTTTCAGAGATTGTTGCTGCAATCAACGCGAGGCGTGCCGGGACAAATGACACTTTATCCGCCAGTGAGAAACTTGCTCCGACTGCATCGTGTGACGTCCTTCATTGACCGTTGGGGCAAGCTTCGCCCATCGCATTGAGGCTGCCCGCCGCAAGTCCGGATGCCTAAGTAACCAGGTTCCCCAGAAAGTCGCGTGTGCGCTCCGACAGATCCAGGTTTAGCCGCAAGGCAAGCGCCGAAGCCTTGGCCACCTTCGGGCGGGCGTCCTCCTCCAGCTCATCGGCCGCAATCGTGAGCCAGTCCGGAAATTTTTCCATCAGAGCGTCAATCAGCACACAGGCTTGACGACGATCCTTATCCGCTTTGGCTGCGCGCGAGGCGTCCCGTAGCGTGCTGACGATAAGCTTGTGAAGGGCGAACCTCGCGGGGTCAGGCAACTGCACCGGAACGACGTGTTCCTTGCCGAGGATAACGCCACGAACCGTGTCAGACACGAGGTATCTGAAGTACGGCAGCCCGGTCGCGTGTGCGCGTAGATGCGGCAGTGGCCTGGCTTCATACGCGTCCGTACCCGGCACCAACAGATCGACTTTCAACGGCTGGCCTCTTGCCTTGAACGACGTGGATGGTCTACGGGAGTCCAGTTCAGGGACTTCGAGAAACGAAATACTGCTGTCGCGCAGAATCTCGAGAAAGCTACGGTCTTCCGGGATGGCAAGCGAAATTGAACCCGCGCTTCCGATGTCGATGTCCTCGGTCTTGTAATTCGCCGGCTGACGAACGCCCAGACTATTCAGAAGCGCGCCAAATGCATGCGAGCCGACAAGCACCCCGCCGTGGTTGAAGATGCCGGCGTTGAACAGCGTTGCAATGGTCAGCGCCGAAGAGTTATCGGCCGCGGCAAAGCCGGCCTTGCGCAACAGCTGAACATCTGCGCCGATCGCCCGCATCTCTGCGCCCTCAAGCACCTTGGCCTCGAGCGCCGCATCGGTCGCCGGTTCTCCCAACCGGCCTAACGAGGTTTCCTTGTGCTTGCCGGACGCCAGGTAAACCCGCCAGTAGAGATAGGTCTTCCCGTCGACTGTCTTGCGCGCAGCTGATCCCGGAGAATGCAGGGGAATCGACGTTTGCGTGCTGGCATACTCGGTTACAGAGGAATAGAGGGTTTGAAGTGCGTCGTTGTGGAAGCTCGGCATGATCGCGATACCTATACCTGTTTTTTTGATTATAAGGTATAAATGGCAGGCCGCCGTTTTTATACCTTTTTATAATTTTATAAGGTATAAATTGTTGCGAAGCAGTTTGAGGCAGCTAATCACCACTGAAAGCACCTCACGCGCACGAGCGGCCTATGCACACCGCTTCACAGCGGTACATCTTCACATGACGACTTATGGTCTGATACAGTAGCTCGACCGGCAGCGAGGAAGCGCCTCATCAGGCGTCCGGGTGCAGCCATGCATCATCTCAAGCTACCCTCGCGCCCGATGGCGCCGTCAAGGGTGCAACGCCCCGGCGACCATGAATCAATTGGAGCACGCAGCCATGAAGGCTTCACCGGCGGCGGTATCACGCACTTATGCGATGCCCGAGCGAAGCGATCGCCTCGATTTCTACATCCGCGACCAAGCCACACGCCCCGCGATTGAAGAGCCGCACAAGCACGAATATTTTCAGATTCAGATCAATCTCGGCGGTGACACCGAACAGCACATCGGCGGAGTACGCCGGCCATTTCCTGCGGGCGCGGTCGCCTTTATCTTGCCGCATCGCCTGCATCTGATACCGCATCCCGCGCAGTCGCGCTTCGTTGTCATCAACTTTGCGCAAGCGTTTTTACGCGCCAATACGGACGGAATCGAGGATTTCCTGGACCTCGAGGACGTGTCGATCGCGCAGGCGCCGGAACTCGCACCATTCAGGCTTCAGGAGTACATCGACTTCATTCTGGAGGACGCCGATCTCGCCGAAATCGAACCGGTTCTGTCCCGCATGCTGGCGGTCAATGAGACGCGTCGCTTCGGTGCGACCGCCCTTCTGCGCGGATACCTTCTTCAGCTTATCGGGATCGTATGTCAGCGATACGCGGATCAGTTACTTCGGCTTTCCTCGCGTAACGTCCAACGACTTGGCCGACGAGACGCTCTCGTGCGCGTGGACCGTCATGTCAATGCGAATCTCGCGAACGACGCACTGTCGCTCACCTCTGCCGCCGCCGCTGCGTTTCTATCGCCGAACTATCTGACGCATCTGATCAAGAAAGAGACGGGCCGGACCTTTGTCGAGTGGGTAACCGAGCGGCGCATTGCACGTGCAAAGGATCTGCTGGCAAACGACAACCGCCGCATCAAGGACATTGCGTTTCTGGTCGGCTATCGCGACGAAGCCTATTTTTCACGGCGATTTCGTCAGTCGGTCGGTCAATCTCCGAGCGACTTTCGCGACATGCACCGGAGCACCAGTCAACGAAACGGTGGTGCGACCGCGCGCAAAGACGCACCGTAAGATCGTCCTGGTGTTCAGCGGATTTGTCCTGCACGGTGCGTTCGCAGGGCGATATCGTGGGTAGCCCGATACTACTAGCGAGGCTTACCATGTCCGAATACTCAGTGACACCCCCTACGATCACGTCCGTTGCCGTCAGCGGCTCGACGAGCCGCTTTCCCGTGCGCCGCGTGTTTTGTGTCGGGCGCAACTACGCAGACCATGCGCGCGAAATGGGCGCCAACCCGGACCGCGATCCTCCGTTCTTTTTTTCCAAGCCTGCCGATGCCGTCGTACCGGCGTCCGGCGTCCTTCCGTACCCGCCCCTTACCGCCGACTTGCACCACGAGATTGAACTCGTCATTGCGATCGGCAAGGAAGGAAAAGCCATTGCTCCCGAAAACGCACTCGAATATGTCTGGGGTTACGGAGTCGGCGTCGATCTGACCCGCCGGGATCTTCAGGCGACGGCGAAGAAACTGAGCCGCCCGTGGGACTGGGCGAAAGGCTTTGACGCATCCGCGCCGGTGAGCGAGATCAAACCGGCATCCGGGACGGGGCATCCGTCAAGCGGCCGGATCTGGTTGTCAGTGAATGGCGAAGTTCGTCAGCAAGGCGATCTCAGCGAGATGATCTGGCCTGTCGCAGACATCATCAGCTACGTGTCTCAGTCCGTGACTGTAAAGCCGGGCGACCTTATTTTCAGCGGAACACCCGCTGGCGTCGCCGCATTGCGCCCGGGCGACAAGGTCACAGGCGGAGTGGATGGCATTGCGAACTTCAGTTTCGAGGTCGGCCCGCTGGCCGGCTGAACGAAGCGCAGGAAGCAGCCGCAAGAACTGCCCTGCGAAGCAGTGCAACCGGTGCGAACCGAGGGCACTTTTCGCAGGGAGACTCGAACATGGACGCGGAAGTTAAAAACGTCCACCTGGTTCTTGTCGTCGGGTCATGAAGGATGCCAATTCACGACCGCCGCCTGAACGCGGCGTAATCGTCCCGACGACGGACCGTCGTATTCAATCGATCTGAAGCGGATCACCGTCGAATTCGACAAGGCAGCCGGGACCGCCGTGAAACAGCGCTTCACGCGCATCTTCCACTTTTCCCGTTGCCTCGATCTCAGCCGCGTACAGTTCGGCATCATCTTCCGGCACGTACCCGAGATAGCGCACGTTGGCGTTGTCCCAGCGATTGCGCGCGTTATTCGATACGCCATAGACGACCGCGAAGTGGAACTCCGGATAGTCGATACAGCGGCGCGCCACCTGCACCATGTCACGATGGCTGATCCATGTGAAGAGATGGCGCGGTACGGTTGGCCGATTGTCCGGGCGGAATGAGCCGATCCGGATACAGGCAACCGACATGCCGTGCTTGTCGGCGTACATCCGCCCAAGCGCCTCGCCGAACACCTTCGAGACGCCGTAGCGGCTATCAGGACGCGGCTCGACGGAATTGTCGATCATCCTGTCGCGACGCTGAAAACCCACTGCATGGTTCGAACTCGCGAACACCACGCGCTTGACGCCCGCTTGCCGCGCCGCTTCGAACACGTTGTAGCAGCCCTCGATGTTCATATCACGGATGCGCTCCCAGCGAGCCTCGTCAGGAATACCGGCGAGATGCACGACGACGTCGACGCCCTTCATGACCGGCAGAAGCTCCTCCAGCCGCGTGATGTCCGCGGTCACGATTTCTTCGCCGGCCTGCGCCTCGGCCTGCGGCGCAATGTCGGCAAGACGCAATTCATAGTGGCCCTGGAAACCGGCGCGCAGCACACGTCCAATGTGACCGGCCGCGCCGGTAATCAGTACTCGAGTCATTGATACCCTCTCTGTGATTCAGGTCAATACGGTTAATCGGTTTCGCCTTTCTGTAGGGCGTAGCCGGCCGAGCGCCGATGGTGCGCTTCAAGATAGGCATCGCGCGATGGCACCAGGTGCTCGCGACATAACTTGATCAACGATTCCCGGTCGCCGGTTCGAAGCGCCTCGATCATCTGGTGATGCTCGGCGCGAGCCTTCTCCAGATACTGAGGAAACACAATGGATACCGAACGGATGGCATGCGTGCGGCGTTCATACTCGTGAATCGCCTCGGTTAGCACCTGGCTTTCCGACAGCGCAAAGAACGCATGGTGAAAAGCCATGTTCGCGCGGAACACCCGCCGCAGATCGCCGGCGATAGCCGCTTCGTCGTGCTCTGCCTGAATTGCCGTCAATGCAGCGAGCGCCTCGCTACTCACCGGAAAAACGATGCGCCTCGCCGCGTCTGCTTCCAGCAATTCGCGTAGCGCATACAGTTCGGTGACCTCGCGCGGTGTAAACGACTTGACCAGCGCGCCTACATTCTTGCGGCGCTCCACCAGGCCGCGCCGCTCCACTTCCACCAGCACCTGACGTGCGACGTGGCGCTTCAGGTTGAAGCGCTCGCACAGATCGTCTTCCACGAGCCGTTCGCGCGGATGCAGAACGCCAAGGACGATCTGCTCCTCGAGCTCGTCCGAGACGCTGCGCAGCGTCTCGTCGATATTGCGGTCGCGCTCGACCGTCTTCGCAGTCGGTGCATCGGAGCGTTTGGGCTTGGCAGCATTGCTCATAAAAGGATCCGCAAAATGATCTAAGCCGCGAGCCTATACGAAAATATGACCTTTAACCCTTGTTTCCGTTACCAGGAACGGTCGCGGTGATACGGGTAGCTTGTAGAAAGTCAAAGTCGCAACCCTCGTCGGCCTGAGTGATTGTGGTCAGAAAGAGCTTGCGATAACCACGCTCGTCAGGATCGACCTGGCGCGCCGGCAACGCGGCGAGACGCGCTGCAATTTCCTCGTCGCTAAGGGCAAGTTCGATAGACCGTTCCGCCACGCTCAGGCGAATCCGGTCGCCCGTTTGCACGATCGCGAGGGGACCGCCGATAGCCGCTTCAGGTGTCACGTGCAGGACCACGGTACCGGACGCCGTGCCGCTCATGCGGCCATCCGAAATGCGCACCATGTCTTTCACCCCCAGGCGGCCGAGCTTGCGCGGGATCGGAATGTAGCCCGCTTCCGGCATTCCGGGTGCGCCGACCGGACCGATCCGCTTGAGCACGAGTACGTCGTGCGCTTCCACCTCGAGTTCCGGATCGTCGATACGGCGAGCCAGATCCTCCGCGTCCTCGAAGACGACGGCCCGCCCTTCGTGCTCCATCAGGCTGGCGCTTGCCGCTGACTGCTTGATGATCGCGCCGCCCGGTGCGAGATTGCCGCGCAGCACCGCGATACCGCCTTGCGGAAAGATCGGGCGGCCAAACGGGCGGACGACTTCTTGCGGGAAGCTCGCCGGAGCGAGATCCAGTTCCTCGCCGAGCGTACGGCCGGTCACGGTGAGCGCGTCGAGATGCAACAGGCCCTTCATCTCGCGCATGACCGTGGTCAACCCGCCGGCGCGATGCAGGTCTTCCATGTAGTGCTGTCCAGACGGCTTCAAATCGACGAGCACCGGGGTCTCGCGCGCCATCCTGTCGAGCTGCTCGAGGTCGATGCGAATCCCGAGCCGGCCCGCAATGGCCGTGAGGTGAATGATGCCGTTAGTCGAGCCGCCGATCGCGAGCAGCACCCGCAACGCGTTTTCGATTGCCTTGGGCGTCAGGATGGTCGTCGGACTCAGATCCCGCCCGATCATCGCCACGGCCTGCGCACCAGTACGCTCCGCGATACGGATACGATCGGCCGTCACCGCAGGCGCAGACGCACCGCCCGGCAGCATCATGCCCAAGGCTTCCGCAATGCAGGCCATCGTGCTTGCCGTTCCCATCACCGAACAGGTTCCGACCGTCGCGACGAGCTGATTGTTGACCGCTTCGATTTCGGCTTCGTCGATCTGGTCGCCGCGAAAGCTCGCCCAGAAGCGACGGCAGTCCGTACATGCTCCCACCCGTTCACCGCGATGCGAGCCCGTCAACATGGCACCCGTCACCAGTTGAATAGCGGGAACGCCCGCCGCCGCGGCACCCATCAACTGGGCCGGGACGGTTTTGTCGCAGCCGCCGATCAGCACCACCGCATCCATCGGCTGCGCCCGGATCATCTCCTCCGTGTCCATCGACATCAGGTTGCGCAGGTACATGCTGGTCGGATGCGAAAAACTCTCCGCGATCGAAATCGTCGGGAATTCGACGGGCAGCCCGCCCGCCAGCATCACGCCGCGTTTTACCGCCTCGATCAACTGCGGCGCGTTGCCGTGGCACGGATTGTAGGCACTGCCCGTGTTCGCGATAGCCACGATCGGACGCGACAGCGCGTCGTCGGTATAGCCCGCGCCTTTGATAAACGCCTTGCGCAGAAAAAGCGAGAAACCCTCATCGCCGTAGTTCGTCAGGCCCTGCCGCAAGCCGCTTTTCTTCTCGCTCATCACTGCTCCTGAATTTCCGATACGATTATCAATAATCTTGACGGCGATCTTACCGATACTTATAGTCTGTCCGCAAGCGATTCTTTTTTGTTGCGGTCGATGCCGCCTGTCAACTCTCTAACAGCATTCTGCTGAGGTCTTCATGAAGCATGTCGTGGCCTACCGTTCGTTGCCTCCAGCCGTGCTGGGGCTTCTTCGTGAGCACTGTTCCGTCGAGCTGGTCGACGTTTCCTCCGGCGACCTCGCGCCGTTCAGGCGCGCCTTGGGCACGGCTCATGGAATAGTCGGCAACAATCTCAAGATCACGCCTGAGATCCTTGATGCTGCGCCCCTGCTCGAGGTCGCGTCTACCATTTCGGCGGGCTTCGATGCGTTCGATGTCCCCGAACTCTCGCGCCGCGGCATCGTGCTGACGAATACGCCGGAAGAAGTCACCGAAACCACCGCCGACCTCGTGTTCAGCCTGATCCTCGCGACCGCCCGGCGGATTTCCGAACTCGCCGACTGGACGCGGCGCGGCCAGTGGACGCGTACTGTCGGCGAGGCGCAATTCGGTGTCGACGTGCATCACAAAACGCTGGGCATCGTCGGACTTGGGCGCATTGGCAGCGCGGTCGCCAAGCGCGCCGCTCTCGGCTTCGGCATGGACGTGATCTATTCCAATCGCTCCCGCAATCCCGATGCAGAGGAGCGCTACGGCGCGCAATGGCGACCGCTTCCCGAACTGCTCGCGGCTGCGGACTTCGTTTGCGTGCTCGTGCCGCTCTCGCCCGCTACTGAGCGCCTGATCGGCAGTGCCGAGCTCGGCGCCATGAAGCCGTCGGCCATTCTCATCAACTGTGCGCGCGGACAGGTCGTCGACGAAGCCGCCCTCATCGCGCATCTGCGCGAAAACCGCATTCGCGGCGCCGGTCTCGACGTGTTCGAACGCGAACCGGTGTCGCCGGATTCGCCGCTGCTCCAGTTACCGAACGTGGTCGCGGTGCCGCACATCGGCTCCGCCACGCAACAGACACGCGAGAACATGGCCATGCGCGCGGTACGCAATCTCATCGATGCATTCGACGGCCAGCTCTCGTCGACCTGTGTCAATCCCGAAGCGCTCCACGCCCGCTCGCCGGCGCAACAGATCGCCGGCTGAATGGCGCGAAACACCCTCACCCCAATCAAAAGGAACACGCGATGACTTCAGTCAACCGGCCGCGCGGCGTCTACTCGCCCGTGGTCACGCCGTTCACAAAGGATCTTCTTCCCGATCACGACCGCTATGTCCGTCATTGCCGATGGCTTATCGAACAGGACGTCGGACTCGCGGTTTTCGGCACCAACTCGGAAGCGAATTCGCTCGCGGTCAGCGAGAAAATGAAACTGCTCGAAACGTTGGTTGGCGCAGGCATTCCGGTCGATCGTCTGATGCCGGGCACCGGCTGCTCGGCCCTCACCGACACGGTCGAACTGACCCGCCATGCGCTTTCGCTGGGCGTGAACAATGTGCTGACGCTGCCGCCGTTCTTCTACAAGGGCGTCACCGACGAAGGCCTGTTCCGCAGCTATGCGCAGATCATCGAGCGTGTGGGTTCCGACGCGCTGCGCATTTATCTGTATCACATCCCGCCCGTGTCGCAGGTGCCGCTCAGCCTCGCGCTCATCGAGCGGCTGCTCGCTGCTTTCCCGGGCGTGATCGCCGGCGTGAAGGACAGTTCGGGCGACTGGAGCAACACGCAGGCCATGCTCGAGCGCTTCCAGCCGCATGGCTTCGATGTGTTCGCCGGCAGTGAAACCTTTCTGCTGGCCACCATGCGGGCGGGCGGCGTCGGCTGCATCACGGCAACCGGAAACGTCAATCCGGCGGCGATCGTGCAGTTGTATCGCCACTGGCAAGCGGCCGACGCCGATGCCTGTCAGGCAGCACTGGACGTCACGCGCGCGACGTTCGCCAGGTTCCCGATGATCCCCGCGCTCAAGGCAGCGATCGGCTTGTATTCGAGCGATCCCGAGTGGGGCGTCGTCCGTCCTCCTCTCGTCGATCTGACGCCCGTGCAATGCGATGCGCTCGCCGCCGCACTCCGCGAAATCGGCTTCTCGATGCCGGGTATCGAAGTCACCGCCTGATGCCCTGAAGAAACACCCACTGGTTGCATGCGCAACCAGTGGGCGTTTCCCGGCTATTCACGGCTTCGGCTTCACGCCCAATCGTCCAGCGCGTATTCGTTCAACGCGGCTTCCTCGAAGTCGAATCCGAGGCCCGGACGCGTCGGCACGGTCAGCTGGCCGTCTGCGAACGACAGTTGCGTATCGACTAGCCGACGGAAATTCAGCACCTGATCGTCAGGAAAAAATTCGACATAGCGCGCATTGGTCGTCGACGCCACCAGATGCACGTGCAGATCGTGGAACCAGTGCGGGCACATCGTCACACCCACGGCTGCGGCCGACGCCGCAATCCGTCGCCATTCGCTGATCCCGCCGCATACCGCCGCGTCCGACTGAAGGATCATCGCCGCGCGCTTGTCGAGCAGCTCCTGATGCCGCCAACGCCCTGCTTCAATCTCGCCGGTCGCGACGGTCACCGGCGTGCGCCGGCTCAATTGCGCATGGCTCTCGATGTCGTCAGGGCTGAACGGCTCTTCTATCCAGTACGGGTTGAACGGCTCGTACCGGCGCATGTATTCGAGCGCGGTCGGAACGTCGGACCAGGCGTTGTTGGCATCGAGCATCAGCAGCACGTCGTCGCCGATCGCTTCCCGTGCCGCCCTGATCCGCGCTTCCTCGCTGCGCGGATCGAGCCGCCCTACCTTCATCTTCACGGCGCGAAACCCCAGCGCCACGTAGCCCGCCATTTCCTCGCCGAGGTGCTCGGGCGTCTTGCCTTCGAGGTAGTAACCGCCGCTGGCATAGGCCGGCACGGTGGCGCTGCATGTGCCGCCGAGATAGCGGCTCAACGGCAGGCCCGCAGCGCGTGCATTCCGGTCCCACAACGCGATGTCGATGATGGACAGCGCCCGCATGACCGAACCGGCACGCCCTTGCAGCAACGACTCGTCGTACATGGCGCACCACGTGCCTTCGACATCGAGCGCGGAGCGCCCGCGCAATAGCGGCGCAAACAATTCGCGGACGGCGTACGTGACCAGCATGCCGGCGCGGTTGCCGCTGTAGCAAAAGCCGATGCCGTAATGGCCGTCGGCTGTCGTGACGCGCACGACCGTGTAGTCGCGGGCGGTGACGAGACGGGTCGAGAATGCGGTGTGGCGGTCGAGCGGCACGCGGATGGTGCGCGCCTCCACCGAAACGATCCGCGAACGTGTTTGATAGTCGGCTTGCTCGGGTTCAACGATGACGTGTTTCATAGCAGTAGATCGACTCGAAAAAAAACGAGATTACTCACGCAACCGATCGTGCGGCCGCGCGCACGGTCATGGGCGGCTGGCCCCGCCTGCGCCGCCCTGACAGCATGCATGGCATGACGGACCGTTTATGCGGCGGTGGTATGCGTCCCAGCCGTCTCGCCTGCCGGGCGCCGGCCGATGACCAGCAGCATGGCCAGTACGCCGACCAGATCGACCGCCGCGCCGAGCATGAAGCCGCTGCTGTAACCACCAAAGTACTGGACCGCCAGACCCATCATGGTCGGACCGACGATGCCCGAAATGTTGCTCAGCAGGTGCACAAAACCGCTTACCCCGCCAAGATGCCTGCCCGGCACGAGCTCGTGCATGGTGGCCCAGCACGCTTGCGACGAAGCCGTCAGGAACAACACGGCGAATGCGACAAGCAGCACTGCGGGCGTCACGGAATCGACCATGCTCACGCCCAGCAGGGCGAGACCCGACAGCGCAAGCGGCACGATCGCCGACACCTTGCGCGCCAGCAGCTTGTTGCTCATGCGCTTGAAACACGCATCGGCAACCAGACCGCCGCCGAAGTATCCAATCCCGCCGCATGCCCATGGCACTGCGCTCAGAATGCTCATGTGTTTCATGTCGAGATGCAGTGCGTTGGTGAAATAGCTCGGCATCCACGAGATGAACACGAACAGCGTGTAGTTCACGGCGAAAAGGCCGACGCCAAGCGCAAGCGTGCTCGGACGAAACAGGTAGCTGCGCAGCGGCGTGCTTTCGTCGCCGCCTTCGGCCGGATGTGCCGCGCTACGGCTCGCTTCGACCATCTCGCGTTCGGCCTCGCCGACCCGCGCGCTTTGCGCCGGCTTGTCGGTCGCGAAGATACGCCACGCGACGATCCATACCAGCCCGAGCGCCGCGATAATCACAAACGACGTGCGCCAGCCGTAAGCAATCGCGATCAGACCCACCACCGGCCCGGCGATCGCACTGCCTACCGTCTGGCCCGAGAACGTGAAGCCGACCATGGTCGCGGTTTCATGCCGGGGAAACCAGTTGGTGATGGTCCGGTTGGTCGTCGAATTCATCGGACCTTCGCCGAAACCGAACAGCGCCCGGGAAACCAGCAGCGTGCCGAATCCCGTCGCGGCCGCAGTCAACCCGCAGAGAATGGACCATGTCCCCATTGCCCAGGAGAAGACCCGGCGCGGGCCGTACTTGTCGGCGAGTTGCCCGCCGACGAATGCGAAAATGGAATAGCCGAAGAAAAAACTGCTGAACACCACGCCGAGTTGCGACGGCGAAAGACTCAGTTCCTTGTTGAGGATAGGCGCGACCACGCCAAGCGCCGCGCGGTCCATGTAATTGATCGCGCCCGCTATAAACAGCAGCAACGCGACAACGTAGCGATACTTCCCAGTCTTCATGTTGTCTCTATTCCATGTAATTGAGGATACCGAATGTTGTTATCTGACACTTCTCTCGAGTGCCATGAGGTACTACTTGTTGACAAGCCTGGCGGGAAGCTGCGTCAAGATCAGACATGCGGAGACAATCAGCGACCCCGCGATCAGGAACAGGCTCGAATCAAGTGAATGCGTGACCGTCTTTAGCCACCCAACCAGCGCAGGGCTCACAAATCCTGCGAGATTGCCCGTCGAATTGATCAATGCAATACCGGCGGCGGCACCGGTGCCACCGAGAAAAGAGGTGGGCAAGGCCCAGAACATGGGCAACGCCGTAATCACGCCCGAAGCGGCAAGCGTCAGGCCAAGCAACGCAATATAGGTATTGCTGCCTGCGTAGGCGCACATCACGAAACCCGCCGCCGCCATGCATTGCGGCAACACGACGTGCCAGCGGCGTTCACGCGTGCGGTCCGCGTGGCGGCCGACCACGATCATCAGAATCAAGGCGGCAAGATACGGCACGACGGTCAGCAGGCCGATGGTGAAGGCGTCCGTGATTCCGGAACTCTTTATGATGGTCGGCTGCCAGAAGCCAACCGCATAAGAGCCCATCACGATGCCGAAGAGAATCGTGCACAAGGTCCAGACCTTGAGCGATGTGAAGACCTCGCGCACGGAACCGTGGCTTTTGGTGCGGGCTTCCGCATCGATTTCAGCTGCAATGAAGTCGCGGTCCTCAACCGGCAGCCACTTTGCGTCCTTCACCCGGTCGTCGAGAAACCAGAAAATGACGGCTCCCAGGATCAGCGCGGGGATGGCTTCCAGAATGAACAGCCACTGCCAGCCGGCAAGCCCCGCGTTCCCCGCGAGGCGCTGCATGATGAAGCCCGATATCGGGCCACCGACAATGCCCGCCACCGGATTGCCCGCCATCAGGAAAGCAATCATCTTGCCGCGCCGGTGCGATGGATACCAGTAGGTGAGATACAGCACCAGCCCCGGGAAGAAGCCGGCTTCGGCCACGCCCAGAAAGAAGCGCAATACATAGAACATCGTGGGCGTGCTGACCCACGCGGTCGCCGCCGAGAGCACGGCCCACGTGAGCATGATCCGGGCGATCCAGCGGCGCGCGCCGAGCCGGTGCAGCAGCAGGTTGCTCGGCACCTCGAAGAAGAAATACCCGATGAAAAAGATGCCGGCGCCGAAACCGTACATTGCCTCGCTGAAGTTCAGATCACTGAGCATCTGAAGCTTGGCGAAGCCCACGTTGACCCGATCCAGATAGGCCACCACGTAGCAGACGAACAGCAAGGGCATGAAGCGCCAGGTCACTCGCGTGTAGATCGAGTTGCTTGCCGCGCTGTCAGGTACGTGTATTGCCGGGGTTTGCGTGCTCAAGGGCTGTCTCCTCTATTTTGTTCGACTAGCTACAGGGCGGCGGTTTTAGTTATGGATATAAATAGCCGCTCACCCTCGCGATGCGCTGACGCACCGCGGACTCAACTCATGATGCCGATCTGCCACGGCACGAATTCGTGATCACCTAGCCCAAGCATTTCGCTTTTTGTCCGCTCACCCGACGCGGCTGCAAGAATCGCGTCGAAGATTTTCTGACCCGTGCTCTGGATCGACGCAGTGCCGTCCAGGATCCCACCGCAATTCAGATCCATGTCTTCGGTCAGCCGGGTGTACATCGGCGTGTTGGTGGCGAGCTTCAGCGATGGCACGGGCTTGGCGCCGAACATCGAACCGCGACCTGTGGTGAAGGCAATAAGATTTGCGCCGCCTGCAATCTGACCCGTCGCGGAGACCGGGTCGAAGCCGGGAGTGTCCATGAAGACGAGTCCAGCTTGCTTCACCGGCTCGGCGTATCGATAGACTTGCATCAGCGGCCCGGTGCCGCCTTTCATCGCTGAGCCAATCGACTTTTCGAAGATGTTCGCCAGTCCGCCAACCTGATTGCCAGGGCTGACCTGGCCGTTGATCTGAACGTCTCGACCGACCGAGTACTCGTCTTTCCACCAGTGAATCCGCTCAATCAGCTTCTCGCCAACTTCGCGGCTGACCGCACGCCGCGTGAGCGTATGTTCCACGCCGTAGATCTCGGGCGTTTCGGAGAGGATGGCTGTGCCGCCATGACGAACCAGCAAGTCCATCGCGGCGCCAAGCGAAGGATTGGCGGTGATCGACGAAAAACCGTCCGAGCCGCCGCATTGCAGACCGATCTTCAGGTGGCTTGCGGGAACCGTCGTGCGCTTCACGCGATTGGCATCGGGTAGCAGCGCCTTGACCGCAGCTACGCCGGCCTCGATGGTCCGGCGGGTGCCGCCGCTCTCCTGCATGATGAACGTGTGCAGCCGCGAGTCAGCCTTCAGGCCTTCCTGACCCATCAGTCCGGCCAGCTGGTTGCGCTCGCATCCCAGCCCGACAATCAGCGCCGCGGCAAGATTAGGATGGCGCGCGTAACCCGCCATCGTTCGGCGCAGCAGCGCCATCGGCTCACCGCTCATTTCCATGCCGCAACCGATCGAGTGCGTGAACGCGACCACGCCGTCTACGTTCGGGTAGTCCGCCAGCCGTTCCGGTGTGAACCATTCGGCGATCCTGTGGGCGACCGTGGCCGAGCAATTCACTGTCGACAACACGCCAATGTAGTTGCGCGTGGCAACCTCGCCGTTATCCCGCACGATGCCCTGGAACGTGGCGCGCCCCGCTTCGGGCACCATCTCGACGGGCCGGTAGTCCGCGCCAAATGCGTAGTCCCGGTCGAACTCACGGAACTCGACGTTATGGCTATGGACCATCGTGCCTGGCGCAATATCCGTCGCGGCGAAACCGATCACCACGTTGTATTTGCGAACCGGTTCGCCCTTTTTGATGGGCGTCGCCGCGATCTTATAACCCGCGGTCACCTGACTGCGGCACACAAAATCTTCCGATGGAACCGGCGTACCGATCGCGACGTCGATGCGCGCAATTACCACATTGTCAGCGGGATGCAACCGGATCACTGGCCCGGTTACGTTCTTGCTCGTCATCTCAGTCATCAGGCATTGCCCTTCAAAAAATTTTGCGCCAGGCGGTCAAATGCGGCCACAAATCGAGTAATCGCTTTCTTACATAACCGATACGGCCGACGCGCCACTGCTCTAAACTCCAGAATTCCAAGCATCTTATGGCACATCAGTTGCGAATTCAAGAGAAAGCGCTTACTCATTTCCCCTTATACTACCGGTCGTGCCGCCGCCTAGGCGGAAATGCCGGGTACCCGAACAGGAGACTGAGATGTGGCAACAAGCTGAGCGATACCCCGATCCCCGGGTGATTTCGCTAGACCCTTCCTTCGACAAATACCGTGTGGCCTTTTCGGCTGTCGAACGGCTGGCTACCGGCTACCGCTGGACCGAAGGTCCGGTTTGGTTCGGCGACGGGCGCTACCTGCTGTGGAGCGACATTCCGAACAACCAGATGCTGAAATGGGAAGAGGAAACGGGTGTGGTCAGCGTGTTCCGGAAACCTTCCAACTACGCGAACGGCAATACCCGAGACAGGCAGGGACGGCTCGTTACGTGCGAGCACGGCCGCCGCGTCACACGCACCGAGTACGACGGCAGCATCACCGTCCTTCTCGATTCCTTTGAAGGCAAGCCGCTTAATTCCCCCAACGATCTGGTCGTGAAATCGGACGGTTCAATCTGGTTCACCGATCCGCCGATGGGCATTTCCGGGCACTACGAAGGAATCAAGGCGGAGCAGGAACTCCCGCACTCCGTATATCGGATCGATGGCGTGACGGGCGAAGCGTCCATCGTCACTCGCGATTTGAAAGGGCCGAACGGCCTGTGCTTTTCACCCGACGAGAAGCTGCTCTACATCATCGAGTCGCGCGGTGTGCCCAACCGGATGATTCACGTTTATGAAATGGCCGCGGACGGTCGCGGAATCGGTAAAGGCCGGATGTTCCACGACGCGGGCGCCGGCACGATCGACGGAATGCGCGCGGACATCGACGGCAATTTGTGGTGCGGCTGGGGCATGGGCAATGACGAACTCGATGGCGTCATGGTCATTTCGCCACAAGGAAAGATGATCGGCCGGATCGCGCTGCCCGAGCGTTGCGCGAATTTGTGCTTTGGCGGACGCGCGCGGAACCGGCTGTTCATGGCGTCGTCGCAGTCTATTTATGCGGTGCACGTCAACACGCAGGGCGCACTGGGTGGCTAACCCGGTTCGCCACAAAACATATCCAGGCCACCGGCATGCGCCGGCGGCGACACTTCACTTCGAAACACAGACTCGATAACCCAACATGCAAAGCAAATCCGTATTGACCGTTGTAGAAGCTACGCAAATCCTCGAAGCCGCGCGCGCGGAAGCAGAGAAAAACCAGTGGGCAGTCACCATCGCGGTGGTGGATGACGGGGGCCATCTGCTTGCCCTGCTCCGTCTCGACGGCTGTGCGCCGATCGGCGCTTACATCGCGACCGAAAAGGCGCGTACCTCAGCGCTCGGCCGACGTGAATCGAAGCAGTACGAAGACATGATCAACGGCGGCCGGACCGCATTCCTGAGCGCACCGCTGGCCGGCACGCTGGAAGGCGGCGTGCCCGTCATGGTCGACGGGCACGTTGTGGGCGCAGTCGGTGTATCCGGTGTCAAGCCGGATCAGGATTCGCAAGTGGCCAGAACCGCAGCAAACAGCCTCAACGGCTGATTGATTGATATTTGAAACTGTTGGAGCACATGATGGGTGAAATGATCGAGCGAAACGGGCTGCGCGTCGCGGCTGTTCTCAACAAATTTGTCGACGATGAGGCGTTGAGTGGGACTGGCATCGACAGCGAAGCCTTCTGGAAAGGCTTCGATGCCCTCGTCCACGACCTCGCGCCGAAGAACCGTGCGCTGCTCGCGGAGCGCGATCGTCTGCAGACGGAACTGGACCAGTGGCACCGCGCAAATCCGGGCCCGGTGCGCGATCTGAAGGCATACCGCTCATTTCTCGAAGGCATTGGCTATATCGTGCCGACGGCCGTAGCCGTCAAGGCGACGACCCAGAATGTCGACACCGAAATCGCCGGGCAAGCCGGCCCGCAACTCGTCGTGCCGCTCTCGAATCAGCGCTACGCACTCAACGCCGCGAATGCGCGCTGGGGCAGCCTGTATGACGCGCTCTACGGCACCGACGCGATCCTCGAAACCGACGGCGCAGAGCGCACCGCTCACTTCAACCCGGTCCGCGGCGCACGCGTGATCGCGCGCGCCCGTGCATTCCTCGACGAAGCCGCACCGCTCGCCAACGGCTCCCATGTCGACGCCATCGCGTACCGCGTGGAATGCGGCAAGCTCGCCGTCACGCTCAAAAACGGCTCGTCGGCATTGAAGGTTCCCGCGCAGTTCATCGGCTATCAAGGAGATTCAGGCTCCCCTTCCGCCGTCCTGCTCAAACATCACGGCCTGCACTTCGAGATCCAGATCGACGCCACGGACGCCATCGGCAAGATCGACGCCGCGCGCGTGAAAGACGTGCTGATGGAAGCGGCCGTCTCGACGATCATCGATTGCGAAGACTCGGTTGCCGCTGTCGATGCCGCCGACAAGGTCCAGCTTTACCGCAACTGGACTGGCCTCGCGAAAGGCGATCTGTCCGAGCAAGTCACGAAAAACGGCAAGACCTTCACGCGTCGCCTGAACGCCGATCGCCAATACACCGCAGGCGATGGCTCGACCGTGAAGCTGCATGGACGCTCTTTGCTGTTCATTCGCAACGTCGGGCATCTGATGACGAATCCGGCAATTGTCGATCGCGACGGTCATCAGATTCCCGAAGGCATTCTGGATGCCGTGATGACCTCGCTGGGCGCGATGCACGACCTTCAAAACAAGCTCAATTCGCGGACTGGATCGATTTACATCGTCAAGCCGAAGATGCACGGGCCGGCCGAAGTCGCGTTTTCCAATGAACTGTTCGACCGTGTCGAAGATCTGCTGGGGTTGCCGCGCCATACCATCAAGATGGGCATCATGGACGAGGAACGCCGCACGAGCGTCAACCTGCAAGCGTGTATCGCGGCGGCATCGGCGCGCGTGGCGTTCATCAATACGGGCTTCCTGGATCGCACCGGCGACGAGATGCATAGCGCAATGGAAGCCGGTCCGATGATGCGCAAGGGTGATATGAAATCGTCCGCGTGGATCGCGGCTTACGAGCGCAACAACGTGCTGGCCGGCTTAAGCTCGGGATTGCGCGGGCGCGCGCAGATCGGCAAGGGCATGTGGGCAATGCCGGACCTGATGCACGCGATGCTCGAACAGAAGATCGCGCATCCGAAAGCGGGCGCGAACACGGCCTGGGTCCCGTCGCCGACTGCCGCGACGCTGCACGCGCTGCACTACCATCAGGTTGACGTTCAGGCCGTGCAGCAAGAGTTGGAAAAGACCGCTTACGAGAGCGTGCGCGATGAACTGCTCGATGGCTTGCTGACGATTCCTGTCGTCGAAAAGGCGCAGTGGTCGGAGGAGGAAGTCCGCAAGGAAATCGAGAACAACGCGCAAGGGATTCTGGGTTACGTGGTGCGCTGGATCGATCAGGGCGTCGGATGCTCGAAGGTGCCGGATATTCACGATATCGGTCTGATGGAAGACCGCGCGACGCTGCGCATTTCGAGCCAACACATTGCGAACTGGCTGCATCATGGCGTGGTATCGGAAGCGCTGGTGAACGAAACGTTCAAGCGCATGGCGAAAGTGGTGGATGCGCAGAACGCCAGCGACCCGCAGTACCAGCCCATGACCGGTCACCTCGACACATCGCTTGCGTTCAAGGCGGCGAAGGCGCTGGTTTTTGAAGGGCGATCACAGCCCAGCGGATATACGGAGCCATTGCTGCACAAGTTCCGGCTTGGCGCGAAGTCGTAGGCGCAGATCGCAGTCGAACACGTGGGGCGATTCCAGCGTTCATCGCGGGTCGCCTTCGTCGTGCTGCGCGGCCATGCCTGACAACTGGAGGCTGTGGTGCAAATAGCTGCCTTTACAACAGGTCTCTTTTAGAGAGGATACCCAGGCATGTGGCCGCGGGGACTCCGCAGAGCACGCCGACCTCTGGCGACGACGTGTCTGCAATGGTCGGCCGCCGGCGTGCCTCCGAGCGGCGGCTTTCTGTCGCTATCAGGATCCGTTCACCGCATCTTTGAATGCCTTGCCCGCCGTGAACTTCACGGTCTTCGCCGCAGGGATCTGGATTTCAGCGCCGGTCGCCGGATTGCGGCCGACGCGTGCGGCGCGGGCTCCCGTCGAAAACGATCCGAAACCGATGAGTTGGACCGTGTCACCCTTCCCGACGGCGCTCGTGATTGCGCCGGTGAACGCATCGATCGCTTCGCCTGTGGCCGCCTTGCTCGCGCCAGTCGCCGCAGCGACTGCATCCACCAATTCCTGTTTGTTCATTGCCGATCCCTTGTTGTGGTTGTGAAATTCTCACCCTACCCGATCGCCTCACCATCGCGCAATGGCGAACAACGCACCATCCTCTTTGCCGCTGGGCGGTAGTCGTCCGTAATTGTCATTGTGAGGCGAGACGAGAACTACAGAATACGTAACATTTGATACATGGCGGTTTGCGAAGGTACTGCTCGGCGATAGCCGCTCTCCCTTTGTCGATTTGGCAGCCCAGAAATGCGCTTCGTCGTGAAACATTTGGAAGATGGTGGCCTAGAAATGTTCCAAGGCCTTGTTTGCGCGGCGTTTTTGGTACTCCCGCAGTGACCGTGTAATTGTTTCACGAGGATCCGGATAACCGATGTTGAAACCGTTTCTTGAGTACCGTCTGCACGCTACGGCGGGAGCAACTATTCGCGCGGGTCGAGATGTGCGCGCAGATCTCCGTGCCGCTGCCGCCGTCCCGGAGCCGCATGATAAACCGGTCCGTCACGCCCCCTTCTCTCTCGGCGATTCCGAATGGCTTACCTTCTGATTGAAGGTCCCGTCACGAATGCCGCCTCGTTGAAGATAGACCTCGGCGAAAATCCTTGCCATCCCGCCATTTCTGGGAACGACCGAGTGTCGAAACTTTCGGCGATTTTTGCCAGCGACCAGCGGGCCGTGTCCGCCCGAAGAGCGGAAAACTAGACTGAAGGGCATATCGCGCGGATTTTCCTCGCTACAAGGCGGGTAGCGTCTAATAGATGAAGTGGGCCGTTCCGCGGGCGCACGCAGGCCGGCGCCTTCATACGAGAACAGGCGAGTAAGCCCATATAACTATCAAATTATAAGTTTGATAGCAAATAACTATTAAGCAGTAGACGTTTCTGATCGTCGCGACAGCGAACGATATATATTCAGATGCCGATCAGTCATTCCACAGGCAGACAGAAGAAGAAAGCACTGACCGTCGTGAGCAGCGGCCGTAAATATGGAGCGACGACAGCAAGCTTAAAGCACTTTGGCGTCGGGATCCTTCGCGAGCAACTGACCACTCCGTCAAGCCTCGTGACATTGAGACGGTGTTCCCCGCGGTAACCCCGTCACGCCAGCGCGCCAGGCGTTTATTCCGAGCCCCAAGGTTTGACCCAGCGTTGCGCACGAATCCATATCCCGAGTGAAAGAAATCTACGTGGCTAGAGTGTCGTCGTCTAAAAACGTCGGTTTAGTGTGCGACTGGCAGCGTCCGCCGGAAGTTTTGCAGCTGAAGTGATTGCCTCATGTGGTGCTACGCATCGGGCGCATAACTGAAAAATCCCGTCGCTAGCAGCCGGGCAGGTTGATGCGGGGACTCGCCTGACTTCCGCCTGCCGTAGCCCGCTTCTCCCGGACAGACACTCATCGGGGCTTTTCTTTGGACTGTGGCCCCGGATTACTATCAGGTAACAGGGTCACGATGCCGAGCTGAGGCCCGTTCATGGACCAGCGTAACAATGTCGCCCACCCTGTGCGGCGTCGTTCGCCGACGGCCAGACCCGCCGTTGCTTCCGTCTAAAAACGATTCCCAGTTCGTATAGTTACATGCATGATCCAGCCAAGGACGCTCCGTGGAGAACTGGATCTGAGCCGGCGAGGTGACGACAGCGTTGCTCGCGGAGATAGAACGATCATCTATCTGAACGGATATGTCTGGCACGCTTGCTTGTTCGAGACCGTAGCGGACGCGCGAAAGCTGGGTCGCAGGCTGAAATCGGTGGCCGTTTTGAGTGAAAACCACGAGCAGGATTACCCAATCCCAAAGGCGGAAGACGCGGTCTCGGCATGGTTTCGGGTAATTCTCCACCAGCCGATGCCGCCGAAGTAAGTGAAGACGCTGGTCCACATCGAACTGCGCGGCTGGACGCCAATGCGGCAACGCCGGGACGGCTAGCCGCTGTGCCTCGAGAACGGTGCACGGCCCTCGTGGAGCGGAATCCCGACCCCAAAGCCGCTCATGGCACTTCAGCACATTGCGGAGTCGCGCGACGGTTGCAGTGGCTCGATCGAGCGCGGGACTTCGGTGTCATCTCTGATCTCGGCGTACAACGACGAAAAAAAGCGTTGCTCGCGTACCTGTACTGTTTTCGCGACCGCGCGGAGACAGTACGGCGACCGGAAGGGACTGAATGCTTCCTCTTAGCGTGAGTCTGGACGCGGGGGAAAGCTTTCTCGAGTCTTCGATGACATCGTGGAAGCCGTACAAGAATTTTTCTGCGAACCAGATTCCGCGTGGTCGGCTAAGGCCACGAATATTAGCGCGCTGGTCGCTGGTGCATTCGCGGTCAAGTAAGTGCTACGCGATGTTCGTACTGCGGCTATTTTTGCGGGGACGAGTGCCGTGCGCTACCTCAGTTGCAAGGCTTGGCCGGGCATCACGGAGCCGGCGAGGGAGACGAGCGAACAGGCCATCGCTATCGGCACGGTCTTGCCGAAATGCGCCGGAGTTGCCCCACGTGCATCGACGGCATCTCCAACTTGTCTGCGCGACGTCCATGCGCTCACGGCGTGGTACGCCGCTGGGAATCAAAGACCCTGTCGAACCAGACACCCAATACCGGCTCCCACGCACAAGCACCCTGGTGATGGGCTTCAACTGGATACAACGGGAAAATCCTGTCCACATTATCCGCATGCTGCCGGCCCGGGTCGGAGCAGGACAGACAAATAGAAGTACCTGGATGGTCCCGATTCTGTCGGGCCGAAGGTGGCGCACGGCTCTGTCCCACGCAACGACGGTGACCTGCCTGAAGCGTCCCGGCTCCGATTGCAAAGGCGGAATCGAATGATTCGGTCCTAAGCATTTACGCGGCCGCCGGCTGATCTCGGCCATGATTTTGAAGATGCGAAATGCGAGATAGTCTCACTACTTTCCCGCAGTGACCGCTCACGAAGACCGTCCAAACACTCGGCGCGAACTGGTGTCAGTAATACTGACACCGTTTGCGTAAAGTGTCGGGGTAGCCGAAGGGACGTCACCGCTTAACTCGCAAAGCGTCGACTTCTTCAGAATGACACTCCTGCGCTGACTGGTAACGATTTTTCCCTTACGGGCTGACACCGACGCTGCTGCGCACCGCGCAACACGAAACTCTGCCCGATGAGCGGGAGCGGCGCAGCTGTTACCCTACGTTCGCTAAGCAGTCAGTGGCGTAGCACCTATGTATAGACTGCCGTAACGTCCATTGGACTAGGCTTTCCGCCGCCGACAATTATCTCCGTGTCGGCCGAGCGCGCCAGCAGCCGCGAGGAAAAGGGAAAGCCCTAGGAGGCACTGGGGGCAAGGCAGACGGGAATGCCTCCACCGGCGGCACATCCCTTGCCGGAGCGGCGGCCGAACAACCGCCGATCACCTCACTCCCGCATTTGGCGCACTGTTATTCTCCATTTGAGTTCCGATGACCAAAAGACGTGGCACCAACCTGTGTCAGTAATACTGACACAACAAACGCTCGGTGCAACTCATGCCATCGCGGGTCCAGAGATACAAGATACGCAGCGCAACGTCACTACGAACACGGCGCCTAACCGGGCGTCCGAACCGGAAAAGCCAATTGGGCGAAGCGTCGGGCTGCCAAAGGCAAGTCCCCGCTGAACACAAGTGTCAGTAATACCGACACTCCGCACAACGCGCCTTGGAAGGTCCCTGTCTCCAATGACCGGCATGCCCCCAGCTCCTTGTCCCGCTTGCGCAAACTTCCCCGCATAATCCTCCGTCCATAGGTCGTGCCGACCATACCGGTCGCTCCCGGTCGGAGGAGCCATTCCCAGAGGGAATAATCAAGTTGGCGATGCTACTTTTGTGTCATGGCTGACTCCAGCTAGGACGATCGTATCAAGCCCGTCAAGGTCTTCGTCTAGCCACCTTTCTTGGCCCTGCCTCGGGGTGTCAGTAATACTGACGCGGACGCGGCGCGGACACAAAAAAACCCGCTCGAAGCGGGCTCCTTTGTCACATGAACCACTTGTTCACCGCGGCTCGCCTTTGTACAGCTCACTGATAAGTTGCCGAATTCGCGCCTCTTGGGCCTCGGTCAAAGCCGCAGCCTTGATTTTGAGCGTAAAACTATTGACGTCCTTGGTAATGCTTCCCGCTTGGTCTTTTCCGGCGAAGAATTTCTCAATGAGCCTCTCGCGAGCCGTGGTCCCCGACGCACGACGAGTCACCATCGCGATAATCGCCGGCGCAAGTTTGCCTTGGGCCATGTCTCCTTTAACCACATCAGGCCAGAGTTCGCGCGCAGCCGACTCAGCTTCGCTGCCGTGCTTCTTAAGCGCTGAGACAATTTCCTCTGCAGCGTTGCAGCCAAGTAGGGCAGGCTGCAAATCGAGGTCCTTTTTCATGAAGTCCGGCAGATTTTCGAACGCAAGAAATTGGTAAAGCCCGGTACGTGAGAGGCCTACTGCTTCGGCCAGCCTCTTGCGGCTAGGAAACTCGCTCTCAGATCGACGAAGGGAGATCGCCACTTCATAATCGGTCAGGTCGTCCCGGTCCATATTCTCGACGAGCGCCAGCACAATCATGTCCTGGTCGGAACACTCGATGACCACCGTCTTGATGTGCTCCGCCCCGAGTATCTTGTGCGCTCGCCAGCGCCGCTCCCCCGCCACAATCTGGTACGCCGATTCAACCCGGCGAACCACAATGGGCTGCATCAGCCCAACCTCGCGAATCGACTCTGCCAGCTCGGACAACTTCGCTTCATTGAAAACTCGCCGGGGCTGCCAAGGATTGGGAACAATGTCCGTCAAGGGCAACTGCGACGTCGTTCCTGTCGACTCAAGCTCTTGCACCCTCAGCTGTGCTGCCGCCAAGGCTCCGGCCATCCCCGGTGCTGTCTCTGTCCGATTCGCGCGACGGCTGGCATCGGGAGTTCTTTCCGCTGTTGACCGAAGATTCGCAGTCTTAGCCAGCAGCTGATCACGGATATTGTTGGTGCTCACTGTGCTGGCCTCCATTGTTTGACAAACATGTCGTCGACCCACCGGCAATAGTCGATGAGCGGCTGTTTGACGCGAGCCAAGGATTTCGCCTGGCTATGAGAGCTGCTGATGTCAAAAACGGTCGTAAATGCGAGAGCACCTGAACTCATTACGGAGCTGGCAGGAACTTCGAACGGGTCAAGCCAGTGACGATACGCACCTTGTGCCCACGTGCGCACAACTGGCGCCGCGGACGTGCTGTTGTAGTTCACGCGGGTCAGCAACACGGAAACGAAATCGTACTTTTTGTTCGCTTCGTATTTGATGAACGACTTGGCGACGTCCGAAAAAAGTCGCCAGAAGGAAAGCGAACTGAAGAAGTCGAGATTCTCCGGGACCATTGGCATGACCATGGCGTCCGCTGCCATCAGTGCATTCAGGTTGAGATACGACAGGGAGGGCGAGGTATCCAGAATGATGTAGTCATAGTGCTTGCGCAACGGCGCCAGTCCATCCCGGAGCACCTGCCAGAACTTGAATCCTGCAAGCTTCATCTGCATGGCCGGAAGGTGATATTCGGCTCCAACCAGTTCTGTATGCGCCGGAATGATATCCAACCCATCCCAATACGTTGGCTGGACTCTGGCGAGCAGACCCCCCTCGACCTTCTGGTCATAGACAAAAGGAAGCACGGTATCGTCCGGAGAGACCTCTTTTTCGGCGTACAGTCCGCATAACTCAGAAAGCGACGCCTGGGGGTCAAGATCGACAACGAGAACCTTTCGCCCGCGCAGGCTCAGCCCTTGAGCAAGGCACATCGACGTTGTGGTTTTAGCGGAGCCGCCCTTCAACTGCGATGTGATGAGCACTTTGCCTTCAAAATCGCTCGGCCCGGCCACCAGAGGCGTCTGATAGATGTCCGACACCTGCTGTACCCAGTTTCGGGCTTCAGCTAATGTAAACAGCCGACTGCGGCTTCGCCCGGTCCCGGTGGACTGCCCTTCTGGCAGCACACCATCTCCCTTTGTTGCGAGGTACTGCACCTGCTGACGTGTCAAGCCGCACAGCTCGGCGACCTCTCCAGTCGTAAACACCGGCGCTTCCTTGCGCGGGCGCGGCGCGAGAATCTGGTCCCGTAATTCAGTTGCGTAATCGGTGACGACGTCCGCGAAATCCGAGATTTCCTCGAGCGTCACGGTTCGGTCTATCGGCATCGGTTGGCTGACATTGGCCATTTCGGAGTTTTCCCTGGAAATTGAAGCTAAACGGAGAATACAGGAAAAACGCAAAAACAGCTTTATATTGTCGTCCAGTTTCTCCAATATCGCCTGTAAGCCGCTGTTTTTTATGCTTTCACGGATCGCTATGCAAACTCAGCTGATCGAAATCCATGGCACAAAATCTCTCACCTTTGAAGCAAGTCCCCCGCCGAGGGAAATAAACATGGACAAAAGGTGAGAGTTTTTGTCGATTGAACCGAGGGGATCGGCCCGGGAGTGGGCGAAAAGGCGGCGCTCGAGACGCCTGCCTGCGCAATGAGCGCACAGATAGAAGGGGCTACATTACATTCTTGTTTCGTTTGGCCAAGCGAAGAGCTCAAAGGTGAGAAATAGTGTGCACAGGGGCAGTTGTCGATATCGAACGCCCGTTCGGGTGCACAAAATCCCTCACCTTACGTTTCATCGAAATCAAACGGTAAAGCTCGCGCATTGAACGGTAGTCCCGTCATCGCTGAAGGTGAGGAAGAGTGTGGAGTCAGATGTCACGTGTAGCTGCCTGCAGAAGATCTTGCACATAATCTCTCACCTTTGTGGAGAGGTAAAAAACATCCCCGAGACTGTGCCCCAAATGCGTATGGCGCAGTATTGCTTCACATCAACCGGATTCGAACTGCACCATCGTTCTCCCTACCCGCTCTTAAAGTGCAGCGGTGTCCCTTGTATCACTGACTTGACCCGCTAAGCTGACCTGTCGGAGGTGCGGCTTGCCCGGCCCACTCCGCTGCTTACCGCGGGCGGAGCCCTGGAACCAATTGCCTCGATTGCCAGGCGGTTTGTTGGTTGTTTTATATAAAAAAACGAACTAACAAACCTACAGGAGAACCGCAATTTCTTTGTTATCAAACAGTTAGCCCCGGAAAGGTGAGACACAATGTGCCAAAGGTGATAGAAAATGTGCACCTTGGGTGAGACGGCCGAGAACAGAAGGGGAGATTTATAGTGTGTCGAGGTGAGAGACAAAAGCGCGTTTTGCTGAAGGTGAGAGATTTTCCCGCGACACCTGTGGATAACCGGCTGAAACCCCCTGCCATCATGAGTTAAGCGTTCCGGGGTTTCTACAGGTGGTGAGAGATGGTGTGCCGAAGGTGAGAGATGCTGTGCTTGTGCTTCGTCCCAGCGACAAAGGTGAGACTTTTTTATTGACATCTCACCTCTGTATGCCTAGAGTCTGCTGAATTTCCAGGGAACGGGCATGGCCAGCAGCGTCGACCGACGAGTAACCCCTCTTCAATTTGCACTGGACCTATTCGTGGAGATGGCGCCGGCGCAAAGGTCCATCAATGAGGCTAGTCCAGACAAAGATATTGGTTATCAAAAGAACCGGGTCTTCGCACGCATTATCGGTTTGGGTCTGTCCGCCAGACGCTTTGTGGATGCCGCTTACTTCATCGTCGCGCAGGAACCTGAAATTCAGGAAACCTATGACGTGACCCTCAGCTTTTTTAAATGGCTGATGCGCTATGACAGCAGAAACAAGAAGCATTTTTCCAGCGTCATCCGCAGCGTCAAATCTTCCATGCTCGAAGTGATGAGTGCGCCGGTGGTGTCCGTGGATTCGAAAGGACGGATGCTGGAGGAGCCTCCCGAACCCGGCAAGGAGGGGAATGCCGGTGAAGACGATGCCGATGAGGACCTGGTCGTCCAGAACGAGGACGGGGACTGGCTCGAGCTGATAGGCCGGGTCAGCGTCAGAAATGGCCGGATTCGCTTCCGGGTGCCTATCGAGCTGCAACGCCTCATCAAGGACCCGGAGAACTCGTACTGGACCAGCCTGCTAGTTACCTCGAGATTTACGCTCATCTATGCGCGAGGCATTTACGACCATGTTTTGCCATCCGTGCCTGGCGGGCTAACAGACTGGTTGTCACTCGACCTCGTTCGAAACTTGCCCGGTAAGTCATGGGCAAACAACGCTGAGTTCAAATACTTCAAGCGCGATTATCTCGAGCCGGCCGTCAACCAGATCAACGAACTGTCGGACATCGAGTTGTCGTACGAGACCCGAGCCGGGACTCCCGGCTCGCGAAAGAAAGACCAGATACGCTTCCGGCTAAAACGCAAGGAAGGGGCATTGGCATCGAAGGCGGCCATGCTGAACTCGGTCGTACTTTTCAAAATGCTTCAAGATGAATTCGGACTGTCTGAAAAACAGTTTGAAAAAATCGCTGAGAACAGGTCCGTCTGGACAGACGAGCGCATTCAACAAGCGATCGACTACACCCGGTGGACAATCAGGCAAGGCACCAAAGTAAAACGAGCATCCGCCTACTTGATGAGGGCTCTTTCGGACAACTACCGCGTATCCGACGCCGACAGGCAGGTTGAGTTGATTCAGGCTCAGATTGTTGAAGCGACGACGGGGGCGCAGGGGGCGACGTCTGACAAGCAAAAGGCAGTCGAGGCCAGCCTGGCGGCAGCTAACGCGGCAGCCGACAAGCGTCGACAGGAGGAGATTCGCCTGGCGCGCGAATTCTTCGACACAGCGGACAAGAAGACACGCGAGGATCTCGTCCGCAAGTTTGTCGCGTCGAGCACAATGGGACTCCGCGCTATTGAGCGTCAAATGCTCAAGCCGGCTAATGTCACCGAGGCCAATATTCTGAATCTGCCGGACGTTGCCAATACGTTCAGTTCCTACGTCGCCGGTGAAATCAGAAAGGCCGCGCGTGTGCGTGCGCGGAACGCATAACGTTTTCTGCAGGGCTATCAGCAACGCGCGGCCTCGTGGCAGCAGTTGCCGGCGACATTGATCACGATACCCGCAAGGTCTGGTTCATTCACATCATCAACGATTCCGCGGCGAACGCTACCTGTTGTGGTGCGCGCTCGTCTACCGCCGTCTGGGGGTGATTGCACGCCCTCATTATCGTTGCGGCACTTTCTCCGCAATGTGGCTGCGCCGTATTCGGTAGTGTGCCCCCCGGTAAATCGCAGCGCCCCATTCGACCTCTATCGATGGGTGGGCGGCTCGCATCGCCATCGAGGGTGCGTGCACCGCGCGGCGAATGAATCACTGACGAGCCGCGTCGAGAGCTCGACTGGAACCGTGCGGTAGGCGCTGTCGGCAGACGTGTCTAAATGCGGCTATGATTTCGTGCGGCGATCGGCGCCGAAAATGGAAAGGAAAAAATCTGGATGATTCATGTCATTGCAACGATCACTGCCCAGCCTGGTCAACGCGAAGCCGTGCTGGCTCTCTTCAACAAGAACCGTCCGGCGGTGTTGGCGGAAGAGGGATGTATCAGCTACGAGGCCGTAATCGACGTGCCGGAGTTTGGGGCGATTCAGACACCGCTCGGCGAAGACACCTTTGCAGTAATCGAACGTTGGGAAAGCGCGGAAGCATTGAGGGCGCATGGGGCCTCTGCGCATATGGCCGAATATGGACGCAATACTCGTCCGTTGCTCGTGAACCGCGTCATCAATGTGCTTCAGGCTTGCTAAAAGCTTCGGCTCGTGCGGCCCTGTGTTGGATGAGCAGGCAATGTCCTGGCAGTTAAGTACCTAAACGATCAATGACGCGGTGAGTGCGTTCGCACCATTGGCCGCATGGCGTACCTGATCGCTTTTGGGCTGTTGGCCTCTTTGATCAACGTCAGTAGCGCGCTCGTTCCGACGAGCGCACACGCGTATCACTAGCAGTCCTGATGAGAATGAGTTCGCCAACGAACGCAATGCGCCGATCATACCGACGCCATTTATCAGGCCGCCGCTCAAAGTGCCGGCCGTCTCCGATACCAGTGGTTCGGTGGCGATCAACCAACGCACCCGTTGCGAACCGTACAGCATCGCACCGGCCAACACCAGCAAAGCAACGTTTATCGGGAACGTATTCGACGCGTATCCAATGCAGCCGGCCGCCAACGTAACGCCCGAGATTGCCGGCGGTCATCATCGCGGGCAGCAGTCGGAACCCCCTCCGCCTCATCGCCTGTCTCGGTGACAATTCCGGCCGCTCAGCGCCCCGGCGGTGGGGGATACACCTTGCGCTCAAAGACCCGTGGCTCATGGGCCGGCAGCACCTTCGCCCCAAGCGCCGCGATGCGGCGGAAGCTTTCGTCGTAAGCGCGCAGGTCCGTGTGGTTGCCGTTCGGGATCGGTTCGCTGCCGTCTTCCGGCCAGTTCTCATAGAGCGGAATCAGGTCGCCCGCGATGAGATACGGTCCTGCCTGCGTATCGACCAGCACACCCTGTGAGCCTGCCGTATGTCCCGGCAAGCGCAACACGCGGATGCCGGGCACTACGTCGGCGTCACCGAACGCCACGTCCATCCGGTCGAGAATGTCCACCCACGGTGGCGTGTGGCCGCGTTGGTTGGTTTCGTAGATCGGCCGCTGGAAGGGCACTGGCCAGACCGCCTCTTTCAACTCCGCTTCCTGGACGTGAAAGCGCGCGTTCGTGAACAATCGTGCGCCGCCGACATGGTCGTTATGCAGATGCGTGAGAATGACCAGTTCGACGGAAGCCGGGTCGACGCCTTCGCGCGCCAGGCCGTACTGCAGCAGGTCGTCGATTCCGGCATCCGTCTCGGTGTAGCACTGCGGTGCGCGTGATCGGGAACCCGGTCCGGCATCGACGACGATCGTATGGCGAGCGCTGCGCAGCAACCACGCGATGCACGGCGCATGCAGGCGCGCGGAACCGCAGTTCTTACGGTACAAAAAGCACGAGCGCTCATGATTGACGATATCGCCGCAACGGATCGGTACGATGGTGAAGTCCATGACTGGAGTCTCACTTCAACTGTGTTTATGGTGCTGACGCTGGCTGCCTGCTTGACGGGCTGGGCCAAAATCGAATCTTGGCCGGATCCGGCTTTGGTCTCGTGATCAGATGAACGATCACGTCGGCCAATCACGTTCCCTTCGTGCGAATTCATGAGCGTGATGTTGTGGCCGGCGTACTCGCTACACGTGACCTGCCGCCGAGCGGTTTCGCAGGCGGCAAGTTGATCCACGACGGTCGCAGGTATTGCCGTCGCGCGGAGTCACAGTATAGGTCAAATGAGTAAGCGCTTTCTCTTGAATTTCCCTAGGTTTCTCCCTAAACTACCGTGAATTTCTCCTGTTTTGACCAAGTACCGCCCGGAATCTCAGGCGCTATAGAAAGCGATTACTTAGTTTGCGTGCCGGGGTGACTAGCACGTCGTGACCGTTTATAGCGTGTTTGGCAATGCGCGTAACCGATGGGACGAAACATGCGACAGCTCGACTCGCACCTGAGAATGACGCCGGACAGTATGCGGTGCAGACCGCGGGCAAGGGGGCGAGGAGAGGATAGGGTAGGCGAGAAGCGCTCTTCCGCGGCTTCAGCTGACTTGCGGAGTTCGGCGGCGCCGCGAACGGATCGACCAGGCGAAGGCCCGTGACCGGCGGTGGCCATTTCTCAAGATGCCGCGTTATAGTATGCCGCAAAGAGAAGGCGCGATGGTGCGCCTCGACATCGGGCAGGGTGGAAGTTGACCAACGAGGCAAAGAAAAGAGCGCCGCGTCGCAAATCGAATGCGATTTCGGTGATAGATGTCGCGCGCGCGGCGGGGGTATCGACTGCGACCGTTTCGCGCGTGTTGAACGGCAACGCAAAGGTAGCGGCCGAACTGCAGAACCGCGTGCGCGACATCGCGCAGGCACTCGGCTACACACCGCACGCCGCGGCGCGGGCGCTGGCATCGCAGCGCTCGAAAACGATCGGCGCGGTGATCCCGTCGCTAGAAAACCAGAACTTCGCGATCGGCGTGTTCGCGCTGCAAAAGCGCATCGGCGAAGCCGGCTATACGTTGCTGCTCGGATGCTCGTATTACGATCAGGAAGACGAACTGAAGCAAGTGCGCGCGCTTATCGCGGACGGCATCGCCGGCTTGATGCTCGTGGGCCGCAGCCACTCGCCGGCGCTCTACGAATTGATCGAGAAGGAGCAGATTCCGCTCGTCAATGGCTGGACAGTCGATCGCGACCATTCGTATGTCGGTTTTGACAACGTAGCGGTTGGCCGACGCCTCGCCGACTATCTGCTCGATCTCGGGCACACGCGCTTCGGCATGATTACGCAAATGACGCAGCATAGCGATCGCGCGGCTGATCGCATTATCGGCGTGCGCGCGGCGTTGCAGGCGCGCGGACTGCAGTTGCGCCACGAGCATCTGATCGAGATGCCGCACAAGATCATTGAAGGCCAGATGGCGATGAAGGCGCTGATGAACGGCCCCGAGCGTCCCACCGCTGTAATCTGCGGCACCGATCTGCTTGCAATCGGCGCGCTGGCCGAGGCGCGCGAGTCGGGTATCGACGTGCCGGGCGACCTGTCGATCGCGGGCATCAACGACATCGAATTTTCCAGCTTCACGTCGCCCCCGCTGACGACCATGCGGCTCGCCGCTGATGAAATCGGCGCGCGTAGCGCCGAGTATTTGCTCGCACGGATCGAAGGACGGGCCGTGAGTTCGCAGTACATCGTGCCGACCGACCTGATCGTGCGCGGCACGACGGCGCGTCCTCGCAAGACCTAGGTCGCCGACCCGCGGCGCGGTGCGCGATGAAAAGACGGAGAAAGACGCACCACGTCAGCGCGCGAGCAGGGATCGTAGCGCGCCGGCGGACGACCGGGCGCTGATTCGTGAGACCGGGCAGACGGCTCAGATCCCCACCGGCGCCGACAACAATGGCGCAGCTGCATGCGTATCACGCATGCTCGCGCGGACTCCGCACATAACCAGTCCGGCCGTTTTCGTTTCGGCGGCAGTGCGCGCACTCGGATTTGCCCTCAGACCCACAGCCAGAATGCTCGTTTAGCGACCTCCCTGGCAAGCTCGCGATACACAATAGCGTGTAATCTAGTTTCTCCCAACGTCGCAACTCTCGGTTGCAAGCGCCCACAGAGCTGCCTTCCAAGTATTCTTTCTGGCATGGGTGAAATTTGTTTACACTGAGTGTAAAAACGTTGCCCGGAAAACTGCGTGCGGGACGTCAAACATGCGCGCAAAATCAGCGAACTGAAGCATGGATAACCTACAGGTAGTACCTCACTCCACGACCGACACTCTGGCGAGAATCCGGGCGATTTCAGACTCCCTGCCTGACGCGCAGCAACTGGTGGGGCAGGCGATACTGGCCGAGCCGGAGTGGTCGGTGCGAGCCAATGTCGCGGAGATTGCGCACCGCGCCGGGGTTAGCGCACCGACCGTCGTTCGATTCTGCCGCGCCGTGGGCTTCGAAGGGTTGAGCGACTTCAAGCTGCAACTTGCGCAGAGCCTGGCGGTAGGCACGCCGTACCTTCATCGAGCGGTCAACGCCAAAGATGACGTAGCAAGCATCGTCCACAAAATCCTGTACGGAGCCGCCGCCGTGCTGACCGGTCTTGAGAGCCAGCTCGACGCCGACACGATCGGTCACGCCATCGAGAAGCTTGCTGCGGCCAACCGGATCGACTGTTATAGCGTGGGCAGCGTGTCGACTTTTCTCGCCAACGACGCCCAGTCGCGCTTTGCTCGCCTCGGTCTCACATCGAACGCCTATTTCGATCCGCATATGCAAGTCATCTCGGCAGCAGCGCTGTCGCCTCGCGACGTCGTACTCGCGATTTCACACGTCGGACGCATGCCGACCTTGCTGGAAGCCGTGGCGCTCGCGCGTGAGCAGGGCGCGACGGTAATCGGCATTACCCGGCCCGACACACCGCTTGCGAAGCAGTGCACGATTCCGATCGGCATGATCGTGCCCGAGGACGCCGCTGCGCGGGTGGGCACGGAGGCATATCTTGCCGGCCAGATACTCATCGAGGTTCTGATGGTCGGGGTTGGCTTGCGACTCGGCCCGTCGGCGCTCGAGCGGCTCAAGCGAGTCCGGTCCGTGCTGCGCGAGAGGGGTGTCGATAGCGACGTGCACCCGGCGTTGCAGCGCGCCTGGTCAGAAGCGGAGCGCGACGCGCTCGGCGGCAAATAAGTACGTCTACCCCGGCGAAACGGCTCCCCGCGGCCCTCCGCCGTGATTGCCCAGCACCCCTCCACAAATTTATTTTTTTCCTTTTTGACATCAAAGGACCAAAGCTTTACCCTTGGTCATGAAATTTAGTTACACCTAAACCGCATTGCCATGTGGGAGCGGGTGACGGCAGGCCGATGCAGGTTTGCTCCATTTCAATAGGAATACAAATTAATTTACTGTCGTAAACAGCGAAATTGCAGTGTGTTTTGTGCTGGGTCTGTGAAATGCCGGGCTGGCGACCAAGCGGATGTGGTTCTTTGTTTGGCGGCGCATAGCGACGATACCGGGCCCTGAAGGTGAAATTTACTTACATCTCATCCACAGCATCATTTGCCTTGGCGAAATTGGACCTATGAACGGAACACCGGAAGCGCACGGCTCCACGCATTGGCTGTTTCAGGGCGGCTTCGTGATCGACGGTAGCGGAGCGTCGCGTTTTCGCGCCGACGTGCGCGTCGAAAACGGCCGCATCAGCGAGATCGGTGCGGATCTCGGGCTGCGCGGGGCGACGTGCATCGACGCGTCCGGGCGCGTCGTCGCGCCCGGCTTTATCGATGTGCATACCCACGACGACGAATCCGTCCTGTCGGCGCCGCAGATGCTGTCCAAGATAAGCCAGGGCGTGACCACCGTTGTGGTGGGCAATTGCGGGATCAGTCTCGCGCCGCTCGTGCACCCGAACGTGCCGCCGCCGCTGACCTTGCTGGGCGGTTCCGGCAAGCACGTCTTTCCAACGATGAAGGCCTATGCGCAAGCCGTCGACGCCGCACGTCCGGCGGTCAATGTCGCGGCCCTCGTCGGCCACTCGACCTTGCGCGTCGCGACAATGGACGATCCTTACCGCGCCGCGACAGACGCGGAACAGACGAAGATGGCGGACCTGATGCGCGAAGCGATGGCCGCGGGTGCGACGGGCCTCAGCACGGGTCTCTTCTACGACACCAACGCGGCAGCGGACGTTGCCGAGGTCACGCTGCTGGCGCGTATCGCCGCCGAAGCCGGCGGCATTTATACCGCGCATATCCGCAACGAAGCCGAGGACGTGATCGCGTCGCTGGACGAAGCGTTCACGGCCGGGCGAGATGCCGCTCTGCCCGTGGTGATCTCCCATCACAAGTGCGCCGGGCCGACCAACTGGGGGCGCTCCGTCGAAACACTCGCCCACATCGACGCCGCGCGGCGCACGCAGCCGATCGGCCTCGACGCGTACCCTTACGTCGCCGGTTCGACCATTTTGCGACCGGACCTGGTGGACGACATCATCGACATCATGGTGACGTGGTCCGAGCCTTACCCCGCAATGAGCGGGCGCTCACTGGCCGACATCGCGCACGAGTGGCAATGCACCCAGAAAGAAGCTTGTGAGCGTCTCCAGCCGGGTGGCGCGAGTTATTTCCAGATGCGTGAGGACGACGTGCGCCGCGTCCTGCAATACGAGGCGACCATGATCGGCTCAGACGGGCTGCCGCACGATCGTCATCCGCACCCGCGCCTGTGGGGGACCTTTCCGCGCGTGTTAGGCCATTACTCCCGCGAGCTGGGTCTGTTCACGCTGGAGGAAGCGGTGCATCGCATGACCGGTCTGTCCGCACACCGTTTCAATCTGCTGGATCGCGGCGCGATCGCGGTCGGCAAGCACGCGGATCTGGTCGTGTTCGATCCGGAGTTCGTGATTGACCGCGCCACCTACGCGCAGCCGACCACGCCCGCCGCCGGGATCGACAGCGTCATGGTGAGCGGCTCGATGACTTACGACGCACAAGGTCCTACCGGCATTCGGGCCGGCAGGTTCCTGCGTCTGGGGACCCGCTCATGAGACTGTCACTATCGGTATCGTCCGGCAACCCGCGCCTTCGCAGCAAACGTATCGGCTACGATTGCCGCGCGTTCGCCTGGCTGCTCAACACACCGGCGCTCCTCGCGATCGTCCTGCTTTCCGCGTTCCCGATCGCCTACTCGGCGTGGATCAGCCTGCACCGGTACAACCTCCAGCGTCCGCGGGCTTTCAAGTTCGTCGGCCTGTCGAACTACAGCGACATACTGCAGTCGTCCGAATTCTGGACCGCCCTGCGGATCACCGCCGTGTACACGGTGCTGGTGGTTCTGCTGGTGGTGGTGTTCGGCATCCTGATCGCGCTTCTGCTCAACCGTGAGTTTCCCGGCCGCGCGCTGGTGCGCACGCTGGTCCTGCTGCCGTGGGCCATTCCGCCCGTGGTGAATGGCCTGATGTGGCAATGGATCTATGACGCCAAGGTGGGCGCGCTCAACGGCCTGCTGGTCAGCCTCGGCCTGATCGACCAGTATCGCGGCTGGTTGTCGACGCCCACCTCGGCTTTGCTCGCGCTCGTGTTCTCGGAAGTCTGGAGCCTGTTGCCGCTCGCTGTGATCCTGTTGCTCTCCGCGTTGCAGCGGATCCCCGCGGAGCTTTACGAGGCGGCCGGCATGGACGGCGCCAGCAGGTTCCAGCTGTTCCGGTACATCACCTTGCCCTGGCTTTCGCAGTCGCTGCTCGTCGTATTGATCCTGCAGACGATGTCCGCGCTCCGGGCGTTCGACATCATTTATGTCCTGACCGCGGGCGGCCCCGGCACGGCCACCACCACGCTCACGTGGCAGACCTACCTCACCACTTTCGATAACCTCGATTTCGGCCACGGGAACGCCTACGCCTGGCTGGTAAGCCTGATTACGCTGGGGCTTGCCCTGGCCTATTTCCGAGTGCTGTACGGACGTGGGGACTTTGAAGCATGAGCGCTCTTCTACACCCGTTGTTCACCCCTGCCGGCCGCCAATCGCGGCGCACAGTGTTCCTGGTCGTGGCGGGTATCGCCGTCGCGATCTACATCCTCGCGCCGTTCTGCTGGTTGCTGCTGACGAGTTTCATGCACGAGCGTGACGCGCTGACCGTGCCCACGCAGTGGATTCCCCGGCACCCGACGCTCGAGCACTACAAGATGTTCTTTCATCCGTCGGGAACGAGCGCGATCGTTGGCGGCCGTGCTGCCGAAGAAATGCTTCCAGGCATGCTGAACTCGCTGATCGCCGCGCTCGGTACGGCCGCGGTCAACCTGGTGCTTGGCACGCTCGCCGGCTACAGCCTCGCTCGTTTGCGTTTTCGCGGGCAGGGCGCACTGCTCGGTGTTTATCTTGGCTCGCGCATGGTCCCAGGTATCGCGCTGATCGTGCCGCTCTATCTGACGCTCAAGAATCTCGGGATGCTGGACCACCTGTCCGCGCTGATCATCACGTATGTGACCTTCACGTTGCCGTTCACGATCTGGCTGCTGAAGAACTACTTTCAGACTATCCCGCGCTCGCTCGAAGAAGCCGCGCTGATGGACGGGTGCAGCTGGTTTCAGATGCTCGTCAAGGTGCTGCTGCCCGTCGCCATGCCCGGTCTCGTCTCTTCGGCTATGTTTGCCTTCATGACCGCGTGGAACGACTACCTGTTTGCCGTGATCCTGACGAGCACGACGGCGTCGAAGACATTGCCGGTCGTCGTCGCGGGCTTCGCCACCGACGTGACGACGCAGCGCACGCTGATGGCCACGGGCGGCGTACTGGCCATCATCCCGCCACTGGCCCTGGCATTCCTGTTCCAGCGGCTGATCGTCCAGGGACTGACAAGCGGTGCCGTGAAGGACTGATTATGGCAATCCATTCAATGCAATCTCATGGCCTCAAGGAGGACCACGATGTCGTCCAGTGAAGATTCCTATCCTGCGTTGTCCCGCCGTCGATTTCTCACGATGTCCGCGCTCGCCGGCACCGGCGCGGCGCTCGGCGGCTTCGGGCTGATGTCGCCGGCGCGCGCGGCCGACGTTTCGGTGCGATTCGCCGGCTGGGCCTTCGAGCCACAGGTGGTCGAGCAGCGGCTACAGCAGTTCATGGCCGAGAATCCCGACATCAAGGTGAACTACACGCCGCTCGACATGCAGTTATACAGCGAGAAGATGATCGCCCTGTTCAATGCCGGCTCCCAACCGGACGCGTTCTATGTACGCGACATAGACCTGGGCGCGTGGGCCGACGCGGGCTGGTTGCAGCCGATCGACGGCTTGCCGAAGCTCAATGAATTGAACCACGACATCTTTCCGTTCGACCGCGAGGCGCTCTTCTACAAGGGCAAACAATACGGCACACCCTACTACGGCGACATCTACGTCTACATCTACGACCGTGCCGCGCTCGCCAAGGCCGGCGTCAAAGCGGCACCGGTCACGCTCGACCAGCTCAAGAACGCGGCCCTTGAGGTCAAGAAAGCAGGCATCGCCCAGTACCCGATCCTGAAGGGCTACAAAACGAACGTGGACGGGCTGAGCGAATTCTGGTCCATGGTGCTCGCCTCCGGCGGGCATCTGTTCAATCCTGCGATGGACCCCGTGTTTCCCAATGAAGACAAGACGGCGCTGACGGTCCTGCAATGGATGGTCGATGCGATGCATAGCTGGCAGATCCTCGACCCGCGTGGCCTCGAACTCGACGACACCCAGGTACGCGACGCTTACCTGAGCGGTCAGGGCATCTTCACGTCCAACGTCGGCAACGTCTTTCCTCGCTCCAACAATCCGCAGTACAGCAAGCGCGCCGGCAACATTCGCATGACGCGCTTTCCAGCCGTGACGGATGTCGGCAAAGGACCGATGGGATGGGCGCGCCTGTATGGCATGAGTTCCCAGACCAAAGCGCGCGACGCGGCCTGGCGCCTGATGTATTTCCTTGGCGGCAAGGATGCCAAGGGCCAGTACTCATCCGCCCAGACGTGGTATCTCAAGTACGGGGTAGGGTATCCGTTCAAGCCGCTCGACAGTGATCCACAGATCGAGGCTTCGCAGAAACAGTTGGGCTACGAGCCGGCGATCATCCAGCAGCAAATGGCGAATGCGCGCATTCGCGAGAACATCGGCACGACCTGGTACAGCGAATGGGACCGCTTTACGCAGCAGCAGATTCAGGCTGTGTTAATGCGGCAGATCACGCCGATCGCGGCATTGACCGCGTCGGCGCAAAAAGCGCAACAACTGAAGAAAGAGGCGAGTTAATGAGCAATTTCACCCTCGAGCGCGACGGTGCCGGTACGCCCGCCGTTTTCCTGCACGGGTTCTGTCAGTCGTCGGCCTACTGGGAGCCGACTGCCGATCGGCTCGCCGCCGCCGGCGTTCCGTGTCTCGCACCCGATCTACCGGGCTTCGGCGCGTCGGCGGGCGAACCCGGTCCGTACACGATGGCCGCGCTGGCGGACTCGGTCGCGCGTCTGCTCGATGCACGCGGCCTGTCCCGCGTCACGTTGATCGGTGGCTCCATGGGAGGCGTCGTCGCGCAGCAGTTCGTGTTGCGCTACCCGGAACGCGTGTCGCGCCTGCTGCTCGTCGCGACGGGCGCGATGGCCGCAGACCCCGCCGCGGCGCTCGCGAAGGCCGACGTCATGGCGGCCGCGCCCTGGGACGAAACCGCGATCGAGCCCATCGTGAACGGGTTCTTTCTCCGCCCTCCATCGGCTCCTGATCTGGCGAAGTTCCGCAGCATCGCGCTGAGCGCCACGCAGGCCGCCGCCATCGATGCAGCACGCTCCAACGCATTGAATAACACGCTCGACCAACTCTCCTCCATCCGGGTTCCGACGCTGATCGTCCAGGGTCGGCACGACCGCGCGCGCACGCCCGAGCACGGAGCAGAGATGCAGGCAAGGATTGCAGGCGCCGCGTTGGCAGTCATCGAGGATGCAGGTCATACGCCGCAACTCGAGCAGCCGGACGCATTTCATGACGTTGCGCTGCCTTTCCTGCTCGCCGCACGCGTCGCTCAACCGGTCGCCGACCGGAGCGCATCCTGAACCACGGAGAACGTAGATGATTCTGAATGAGATTGCAGGCAAGGTCTGCCTCGTGACCGGTGCGAGCCGCGGAATTGGCGCGGCGGTGGCACGCGGCCTCGGTGCCCGTGGTGCGAAAGTGATGGTTCATTACCGCAGCGGACGCGCGCAAGCCGAGGCCGTGGCCGCCGACATCGAGCAGCAGGGCGGTACCGCGCGCATCGTGGAGGGCGACATCGCGCTGCACGGCACCGCCGAGCGGCTGATCCAGGAAACGGTCGAGACCTTCGGGCGGCTGGACGTGTTGATCAACAATGCCGGCGACCAGATCTCGCGCGTCGGCATTGCGGAGTTTCCCGATGAGCTCTTCGAGCGCCATATGGCGATCAACGTGCGGCCTGTGTTCGTTGCATGCCGCGCGGCCGTGCGCCAGTTTCGCAGTCAGAAGAGCGGCGGCAATATCATCAACGTCAGCTCCGTCGCGGCGCGCACTGGCGGTGGTCAAGGCTCGGCCGTGTATGCCGGCGCGAAGGCATTCATGTCGACATTTTCGCGTTCGATCGCAAAGGAAGTCGCGCCCGAAGGCATCAGGGTGAATGTCGTCTCGCCCGGGGTGATCATGACCGACTTGCAAGAGCGAGTCACCTCGCCCGAACAACTGAAGGCCACCGCGACGCAGATCCCGATGGGTCGTATAGGCGATCCGGAGGATTGCGTCGGAACCTTCCTTTACCTGTGCTCGGATCAGTTGAGCGGCTACGTGACCGGCCAGGTCGTCGAGGTCAATGGCGGTCTGCTGATGCCTTGACGCGAGCGTCCCGCCATTCATCCACCCATTCCCGGAGTCATCCCTTTGGCAAACCTCAGCATCCACAACGTTAAAAAGTCCTATGGCTCTCACTCCGTCATTCAAGATATCAGCGTGGATATCCTTGATGGAGAATTTGCGGTGCTAGTGGGTCCTTCCGGCTGCGGCAAGTCGACGCTGCTGCGGATGATCGCGGGCCTCGAGGACATCACGTCCGGACAGATCCGCGTGGCGGGGCAGGTAGTGAACGACATGTCGCCCAAAAACCGCGACATGGCGATGGTGTTCCAGAACTACGCGCTTTACCCGCACATGACGGTTGGGCAGAACATGGGGTTCTCGCTCAAGATCAGCAACGTCCCGAAGGCTGAAATCGAGCGGCGAGTCAGGCGTGCCGCCGAGATTCTCGCACTCGATCCGCTTCTTGAGCGTTATCCTCGCCAGCTCTCCGGCGGGCAACGCCAGCGCGTCGCGATGGGACGGGCGATCGTGCGTGATCCGCAAGTCTTCCTGTTCGACGAGCCGCTGTCGAACCTCGATGCCAAACTACGCGTCGCCATGCGCACGGAGATCAAGCAGCTTCATCAACGCCTGCGGACGACGACCGTCTACGTCACGCACGATCAGGTCGAGGCGATGACGCTGGCCGACAGGATCGTGGTGATGCGCGACGGTGTCGTCGAACAGGTGGGCGCGCCGCTCGAAGTTTACGATCAGCCGCGCAACGTGTTTGTCGCAGGGTTCATCGGCTCGCCGGCAATGAATTTCCTGCGCGGCGCGCTTGTCGATGGCGACAGGGAAACCGTGTTCCGTTCCGATAGCGGCTTGACGGTTCGCCTCGGCCGCCAACTCACGGCAGATCGTTCGAGACCGGTGATCCTCGGGATTCGTCCCGAGCATTTCGTCACGACGGCGGATGGCACGCCGACCGAAGTCGTAGTCGTCGAGACGACCGGATCGGCCACTCAGGTCAATGTCCGTTACGGCAGCGACGAGATCGTCTGTGAGTTTCGCGAACGCGTTCTCGCGCGACCGGGAGAGCGTCTGTGCATTGCGCCGCTACCGGACGCCGTCCACCTGTTCGACGCCGAAACCGGCCGGCGTCTGAGCGAACTTGACCGCTCCCTGTCCTGATGAACACGCATGATGAACACGCCGTACGCCGGTCTTGCCCAGTACGGCACGTCATAGTCCGCGCCCGCCCGCCGACTACCCCGGAATCAGCACGCGACTACGCGTGAGCACCTCTTTTGCCAGCTCCACGATGGTATCCGCGCCGCTAAGACACTCTTCCTGATAGGCGACGAAGAACCCTTGCTGAGTGATCGGCCTTTCAGTGTTCAGCACGTGAATCAGCCCGGAATCGATCTCCGCGCGCATTATCGCGGGCGACAACACGGCCGCCGCATGTCCGGCGGCGACCAGCCGCGACATCATCGACAGCGAATTGCATGAGCTGATGTTGTCGGGATTGCAACCGGCGCTGCGGAACCAGTTCATCACCAGGGAATGGTTCGACGACGGTTGTGAGACGGTGATGATCGGCACCGATGCAAGATCGTGAGGGGTGACCTGGTTGTTGGGCACGAGTTGCGGCGACGCAACCCAGTGCAGATCGGTGTAGCCGATCGCGGTCTCGACCACGTGAGGCGCGTCGGTGGAATCGTTCAGTATCGCTATGTCGAGTTCGTGCGCACCAAGCTTGCGTCCGAGTGCGACACCCACATCGATCGTGAGTTCGATCTTCATGTGCGGGTATCGCGTCTTGAGTTGCGTCAGTAGATCGGCAAGCCCGGCGTGGGCGATCGACTCGATTGCGCCAAGACGTAATAGCCCGTACATGGGATCAGTACGCTTCGCAATCTGTTCGAGTTTTTCGGCGAGCTTCAGCACCTGTTCCGCATTGGCGAGCGCGTCACGGCCTGCGAGCGTGAGCTCGGAGCGCGTCCGGCTGCGCGTGAAGAGCTGCACGCCGAGATGTTCTTCGAACTCCTGGACGCGTGCCGAGATGGTCGGCTGCGTGAGGTGCTGATGGCGCGCCGCCGCATGAAACCCACCCAACCGCGCCACCCAGTAAAAGGTCTCAATTTGCTGCAGAGAAATACGCATGATCGAAGGTTTCTATCAGATGGTCTCGCTAACTTTGATTATCTCCCGGAAAAATTGCGTTCGTATACTCGGTGCACTCTTCGGTTGCCTCTCTGACACCGGAATGTAATGAGTTGTCGGGCATTTTTCAGCAAGACAGTCCGCAGGCTCCGATTGCCCCGCGCGCAATCTGACACTCCCCGGTCTCGAGATACGAAGTGGTGCGCGGTTTATCACAAGATCGGCATATAAAACCTCTGACCATGAATTTGGAATCCTTATGATAAGGAAGTCACTGCTCGCTCTCGCACTTTCGAACGCGTTCGCAATTCCCGCGTTTGCGCAAAGCAGCGTTACGTTGTACGGGATGATAGATGAGGGCCTGACCTACGTCAGCAACTCGGCCGGCCACAGTCAATGGGCCATGCAAAGTGGCGTCGAGGGCGGTAGCAGATGGGGTTTGAGAGGCAGCGAGGATCTCGGCGGCGGCACCAAAGCGATCTTTCAGTTGGAAAACGGCTTCAACGTTTCTACCGGCGGGCTCGGGCAGGGTGGTCTGGAATTCGGCCGCCAGGCCTACGTCGGCCTGGCTAATCAACGCTGGGGCACGCTGACACTTGGCCGTCAGTATGACCCGATTGTCGACATCATTGGCCCGACCACCTCTAATGGCCAATGGGGTGGCCTGTTTTCGCACCCGAGCGATATCGACAACACAGACAATGCTTTTCGCGTGAACAACTCCGTCAAGTATGTCACGCCGACCTGGGGAGGATTGACGGCCGAAGCGATGTACGCATTCGGCGGCGTCGCGGGCGACTTCCGGAAGGAGAGCACGATCGGCGCCGGCGCGGATTATCGCAACGGTCCGTTCTACCTTGGCGCCGCGTACTTTTACGCGACCAACCCCGCGCAACAGTTTGCGGACGGTGGTTTCAAGCCGAACGCCATACCGGGCGTGTCGAACGGCGAAGGCGCATTCGGCTACGTCGGCAATCCGGGCAACATGCAGAATATTGGCGTGGGCGGCGCGTACACGGTCGGGCCGGCGCGGGTCACCCTGGCGTACACCAACACACGGTTTGAGGATGCGAGCGGCGTGGTAGGTAACACGGTCACCTTCAGCAACTATGAAATCTGGGGGCAATACCACGTGACGCCAGTGACGACTTTGGGCGCCGGCTATACGTTCACGGAAGCCAAGGTGGACTACAACGGCGCGAGACCCAAGTACAACCAGATCAACCTGCTGGCGGACTACGCCCTCTCCAAACGCACCGACGTCTACCTGAACGCGGCATATCAGAAGGCTGCCGGCGGAGCGAACGCGGATATCTACCAAGGCTTCCCGGGGTCGGAATCGAGCACGACGACGCAATGGGTCGCGCGTGCGGCCCTGCGTGTGAGATTTTGACAGCACGGCTTGAGCGGCAACCACTATTGAAGCGGGGGAAGCGAATATGAACACGAGAATCGTAGCGCTGGCGCGCGGCCGTAAATCATCGGTTCGATGGAGGATCTTCTGGTTCCTGCTCGTGCTGATCACAATCAACTACGTGGACCGCGCTTCGCTGTCGGTCGCGATGCCGCTGATCTCGAAGGAGTTCTCGCTCTCGCCGGTGGTGCAAGGCTTGATTCTGAGTTCGTTCTTCTGGTCGTATACGATCATGCAGATTCCGTCGGGCATGCTGGTCGACCGCTTCAAGCCGCGCATCGTGATCACGGTTGCGACGCTCGTCTGGGGATGCTTTCAGGCCGGCGCGGGATTCTGCACGAATGCTGCTTCACTGCTGCTGATGCGCCTCGGTCTCGGCTTCTCCGAGGCGTCGATCGCGCCCGCCGGCGGTAAGCTCAATGCCCTCTGGCTAACGCGCAACGAACGCACAAGGGGCGCGTCGCTGATGGACGGCGGCGCGCCCCTAGGCGCAGCGGTGGGATCGTTGTTGATCTCCGCGTTGATCGGACTCATGGGCTCGTGGCGCCTCGCGTTTCTGGTTGCCGGTGTCGCCACGACGCTGGCCGGCGTCGTGGCCTGGTTCTTTATCCGTAATCATCCGCGTGAGCATCCGGCGGTCAACGAAGAAGAAGCGTCGTTCATCGAGCGTTCGCACGAGGAAGAACTCGAGCGCGAGCCGGCCAACGCATCCGGGCGCGCAATCGATTTTCTGAAGTACCGCTCTTTCCTGCTCATGTTCTTCGGCTTCATGTGCTGCAACACGTTGTTCAACGGATTGCTCACCTGGATGCCGAGCTATCTGATCAGGGAGCACGGCCTCGATATCCGTCAGATGGGTGGGTCGAGTTTCATCATTTACTTTTCCGGCTTCGCCGGGGAACTCGTTGGCGCGTGGATTGCCGATAAGTGGCTGGCGGCGGGCGGCAGGCCGAACACAGTGTTGCGGACGATTTTCGGCACGGCCGGCGTGATTGCCACCGTCTCGGTGTTTTCGGTGGCTTACTTGTCCAGCGCGACACTGGTCGTCGCGCTCCTCTCGTGTACGGTTTTCTTCTTGCGCTGGGGCAATCTGTACTGGTGCATTCCGCCCCTGCTTGCCACGCGCAACAAGGTCGGCGCGCTCGGTGGTTTTCTGAACCTGGGGGCGGCGGTCGGCGGCATTGGCGCGCCGATTCTGGTCGGCGGGATTGTCCAGGCGACCGGTTCGTATTTTCTCGCCATGATGTTCTTTGCGGCGACCGGTGTCGGCTTGCTGCTCTGCTCGCTCGGCATCGACTACGAGAAGAAGCTGCCTGTATGAGGTCTGCGATACCCGAAGCGGTTCCGGATGTCGTGGCGGGCATCGCACCTGCTCGACCCTCCGCTGCGGGTGACTCGCCGATTGATTCGAATGACCTGAGCGCTGCCCGGTCTTAAGTTAACAACCATCAGTAAGGACGTTTTGATGAACCCAGATGACTCGTACGGCCAGCCATGGCAATGGCCCGAAGCCCATTGGCGCAAGCTGGTCGACCAGGTGCGGGCGGGACGCGCGCTTCGTCCCAATGCATGGCCCGCTGGCGCGCGCTGCGCGGTGGCGCTTTCATTTGATTGCGACCACGAAACCAGCGAATTGCGCGAGGGCGGCAAGTCGATCGGCCGGCTCAGTTGGGGGCAGTACGGCAGCCGCGCCGGCATGCCGCGCATTCTCGACGTGCTGCGCAAATATGCCGTGCCAGCTTCATTCTTTGTCCCGGCGGTCACTGCGCTTTTGCATCCGGAAGAGGCCCAGCGCATCATCGGCGACGGCCACGAAATCGGCTTGCATGGTTGGATTCATGAACTGAACTCGATACTCCCCCATGAGGCGGAACGCGATCTGTTGCTACGCTCGGCGGATACGCTCGAGACCATCGCCGGGCAGCGTCCGGTGGGCATGCGTACGCCGTCATGGGATTTCAGCCCGCATACGCTTTCGATCGCGCGCGAGATGGGCTTGCGCTACGACTCGTCGTTGATGGCCGACGTCGACTGCTACGAGCTGCTCGAAGACGGCGTGCCGAGCGGTCTCGTCGAACTGCCGGTCGAATGGATTCGCGACGACGGCGCGTATCTGATCATGAACCGCTTCGAGGCGGTGCGGCCTTATACGTCGCCGGCCGACGTCTACGAGATCTTTCGCCGCGAGTTCGACGCGGCTTATGCGGAGGGTGGCATCTTCCAGTTGACGATGCATCCGCACGTCACCGGTTACCGCTCGAGGATATGGATCCTCGAAGAAATCATCCGGCATGCGCAGTCGTTACCGGGCGTCTGGTTCGCGACGCACCGCGATGTTGTCGAATGGGCGCGTGAACATGCACAACCGACATGAATTCGGTGAGCGCGGCGGCGAAAGCGGTACCGGGCAGCCGCGCTTTCCGGTTCCGCCGAAGGCGACCGATAGTCATCACCACATCTACGATGCGCGGTATCCAGTCGATCCGTCAGCGCAATTGCAGCCGCCCGACGCGACGGTCGCCGACTATCGCGCGCTGCAGCGGAGGCTGGGTGTCGAGCGGCACGTCGTCGTTCAACCGTCTACGTATGGCAACGACAACCGTTGCCTGCTCGATGCGCTGTCGCAGTTCGGACAGACCGCGCGCGGTATCGCGACCGTGCCCGTCACCGTGACTGACGGTGAGCTGGCCAGTCTTCACGATAGGGGTGTACGCGGGTTGCGCTTTAACCTTGAATACCTGGTCGGCGTCACGGTATCGATGATGGAACCGCTCTCGAAGCGGATCGAACCGCTCGGTTGGCACATTCAGGTCAATGCCACCGCGGCGCAGCTACTCGCGCACCAGCAGTTGCTCGCGAGTCTGTCGTCGCCGCTCGTGATCGATCATATGGGGCAGATCCCGCAACCGGGCGGCGCGGAGCATGCCGCGTTTCGAATGGTCGAGGCGTTGCTGGCCAACGGCCGTACCTGGGTGAAATTAAGCGGCCCCTATCTCGTGTCGCGCAGCGGAGCGCCGGTCTACGCCGATGCCGGCATGGTCGCGCTCAGGTTTGCCCAGCTTGCGGCGGACAGGACGCTGTGGGGATCCGACTGGCCTCATCCGACGCAAGCGGCTGACAACAAGCCGGACGCAGCCCACTTGCTGGATGATCTGGCAATGTGGATACCCGATGAATCGACGCGGCATCGAATTCTCGTTGAGAATCCCGCAAGGCTTTACGGCTTTTAGCGTGCGTGCGTGCGTGTGCGTGCGGCGCACCGCGCGCCGCACCGCCTGGTTCAGCGCTTACCTATATAAGCAACCACGTCGATCTCTATGAGCACGCCTTGCAGACCGGCTTCCACGGTCGTTCGCGCCGGCTTGTGCTGACCAAACCAGCTCGCATAGAGCGCGTTGAAGCGGCTAAAGAGCGTCAAGTCGGTCAGATAGACCGTGACCTTGACGACATCCTCCAGTCCCGCGCCGGCGGCGGCCAGTACCCGCTCGACATTGGCGAGCGTTGCACGGGTCTGCTCTTCGATCGACTCGCCGATCAGCTTCCGGTCGGCGTCGCGCGGCGTCTGGCCGGACAGGAAAACGAAGTCGCCCGCTATCATCGCGGACGAATAATATCCGCCTGGTTTGAAGTCGGCCGGATTGACGCTACGCAATGCGGGGCGCGTGCCACTGTCGTTCATGTTTTTCCCTTCACATTGATCGGGTGTTTGTCCGACTTGCCGCGTGACGTGCGTGGCAAGTCGCGTTGTATCGCTTCATCCGACGCCTGCCGCGGCGGACCTCCCGGCCTATCGACGGCTCCCGAGTTGCTCACGCACTTCCCACGACCCTTCGGTGCTAAGCACCATCGCGGCGGGGTAGAGATAAGCCGACGTGCAAGCGTGACGCGGCAATAACATTACCCGGTCGCCGACAGCCAGATCGGTGTTCTCGACCACGACGTGCTCTTCGCTCATCATGACGATCTTGCCGTCCCAGCGAAAGCGCTCGGCGAGCGGCTTGTCGGGCGAGATCGCCTTCGAGCCCGCATCGAGCGTGGCGGTCGTGCTGCTGCGTGAAATCACTGTTGCCAGTACATAGGCGCTCGGCGTCCAGCCGAGCGCAGCCAGGTCCAGATCGTGTTGAGCGCTCGAATAGGTCCAGCTGCCCGGGGACACGAAGTTGGCGAGCGTGCGCGGCCACAGATCGAACGTATAGCTGCCCCCGGCGATGAGCCTCGTCGACAATCCGTCTGCGTCGGCTGCGCGCGTCAATGCCGTCACTTTCTCCACGATGGCGGCCACCCGCGTGCGGCGCGTGGCAATGTCGAGATCATGGATATGGCCGTCGTAGACATGCCATCCGCCAAAGCAGCCGATTGCCGCCAGCTCACGGGCCAATTGCAGCGTCGCCGCTGCCATCGGTGCGCCCGTTCTGCCCATGCCGGGGTCCAGATCGATGAGCAGCGCGAGATTGGCCGGCGGCGCCCCATTCGTCGCGAGATGCCACGCGGCTACGCCTGCCGCCGAGTCGACGAGCGCTTCGACCCGTGCGTCCGGATGAGCGTGCGCCAGCGCAAGCAAGGTGCGGATATGAGCGGGGTTGACGGTCGGATACGCCCAGACGACGTGTTTCGCGCCGGCCTCGAGCACCATCGCCACTTCCGCCACGGTAGCGGCCTTGAACGCGGTTACGCCTTCGCGAATCAACCGCTTGACGATCCATCCGGCGCGATGCGTTTTCACATGCGGCATGAGCCGTTCCACGCCTCCACATGCACGGGCGGTCGCATACAGGTTATCGACGATGCCGCGCTCGGAGACGATGAAACACGGCGTCTGCAATTCTTCTGGCAAGCTGGCGGCCCACGACGGCGCACGTCTGAGAGTGGTACTCGAAAGGTCGGACATGTTGGTGCGTTAAGAGAGGAAAAAGGGCGGCGTGCTCACGAGTGCGACGGTGCCGCGAGGTATCCGTCGACGTGCGCTCTGAGCTGGGTCAGCACTTGTGCATGCTGTTCCCACGACAGCCGGTCGACGCTCATCTTCGGCGTCGCGGGGCGGTCGATGCGGCTATCGTCAACTGCCTGCCCGACGTCGACGGCCGCGGTGAGATACGCCCGGTCTCGCTCCGGCGTGAAATCGATGAGCAGCCGTGCCGCCGCATCTCGCGGCGCGACCATCGCCATCGCGGATACCAATCCCCAGCCGCCCCAGTTCGAGACGCTGGAAACGATCAGGTAGTCCGCGGGAATGGCTGCGCTGATCAACGGACCGTTGGGAATGTCGTCATGGACGATGTCCTCGGGCAGCACGCCCATGCCGATTTCGTTGCCGCCGTCGCCGATGCCGATCGTGACCCACGGACGCGACCACTCGGGATCCTCGAACAGAAGATGCAGCGGAGCCGTATCGTCGGACATGTCCGCGCCGTACTCGCGGTGCGGCTTGCCGTCGCTCGCGGGCGACACCCGCTCGATCGCGATCATATGCGTGATCGGACGTTCAGCCTCGCTTAACCGGGTTCTCAGCGACTTGACCGATGCCGCGCTCACCGAGGTGATCTCGAACGCCACGTCTTTCGGCAATTCCGTCGTGACGGCCCAGACCGCCTTGCAGCAAGGCGCGTCCGAGATCACCGTCACCGGCACGCCGAGGTTCGACAGTGCGGCGGCCAGATGGGCCATGCCGCCCAGCCCGTCCGTCTCCGGCGAGGGCGGCACGGCATTGCGGATGAAGAAGCCAGTCACGATACCCACGTGGGCGTTCGGCGTGCTCATGATCGAACGCGCGGCCGCTTCCAGCTGACCCTCAACGAACTGCTTCATGCGGCCAATGTCGCGCCGGACGGTTTGACCAATGATGTCTTCGACTTTTGCTATTCCCATTTTCCAATCTCAGTAGCAACGTTGTTCATGCGAGGCGCGACGTTTCGCTCAGACCGGGATCTTCGTTTCATAATCGATTCCGATCGAACAGAGCAGCAGGCCGACGCCCATTGCGGCGAAACACATCAGTGCGAGGAAATAGGAGCCCGTGAATTGCACGATCGCGCCGATCGCGATCGGGATCACCATGCCGCCGAGATTCCCACCGAAGTTGAGCAGACCGCCGAGCATGCCCACCTTGTTGCGCGAGGCGAGCATCGCGGGGATCGACCAGTACAGACCACCCCAGCGCAGAAAGAAGAGCGTGATGGACAGCAGGATCACGACCATCGTGGGGCTCGTGGCATGGGCCACTGAAAACACCGCAATCGTGGCAACCACGCCGGCGATACCGAAGATCGTGCGCATCACGCGGTTCGGCGCGGCGCCGCTCGCGAGCCACTTGTCGGCGACGTAGGCGCCGAAGAGTTCGCCGACGAAGCCGGAGAAGAAGATCACGAAGCTCGCGCCGCCCATCTGTTGAATATTGAAGCCCTGCGCTTTCTGCAGATAGGTGGGCATCCATGTCAACAGGCCGTAGTAAAGCGTCGTGCAACACATGAAGCCGACGAACATCAGCAGCACGGAGCGATACTTGAAGAAATCCAGCGAGTTGCCCGACAGGTGTTTCGCCTCCTTTTCATCTTCCTTGCGCCGGGCCTGTTCGATGTGTTCCGCTTCGGCTTCATTGACCCCGGCGTGTTCGCGCGGTTGATTCTTGATGTAATACCAGGCGCCTATGCCGCACAGAACCGTGCCGACGCCGGCGATCGCGAATGCTGCGCGCCATGAGTGCGCGACGACGATCAGCCAGGTGATCAGCACCGATCCAAGCGCTGCGCCGAGCGGCGAGCCGCCATCCATGAGCGATGCGCCACGGACCCGTTCATGCTGCGTGAGCCACATCGCATTGAGCGCACCGCCCGCCGAGGCCACCGGCGCTTCTGCCACACCGAGCCCGAGCCTCGTAGCGAGCAGGGCCATCGCATTGGTCGTCAACGCGCCAAGACCCTGGAAGGCACCCCAGAGCAACGTGCACAGCGCGAGGACCAGTCGCGGCTTGAAGCGGTCGACTGCCATGCCGCCTGGAATCTGCATCAGCGTGTACGACCAGAAGAAGGAACTCATGATGAGCCCTTGCATGACCGGCGTCAGCGTGAACTCGCTTGCGATCATCGGCATCGCGACTGACAGGGACGCACGATCGATGTAGTTGACCGTGACGAGCAACAACATGATGAGAAAAATCTTCCAGCGAACCGATGTCTTCGGCTGGGCGTATGCCCCGACTGCTGCAGGTGCTCTGCTCATGCCTATCTTCCTAATTCGCTGTTTGAATGTCAGGTACACGCCCGGCGCGTTGCGCATCGGGGATGGTTGAACCGGTCATCTCCCACGCCGCGGGCACCCGTTCCATGCCTGATTGAAAGCCAGTATAGGTGCGACGATCTGAGAGGAGATAATCGAAAGTGACGCGGGCAATCGATAGAAATCGCTGATCATGCGTGCCCGCGTTGCGCGGGTCTTTGTTGTGAGCGGCATCGCTGTAAACGCAAGGGTCGCTTCGATAGCGACCGTTGCCATTGACGTCATGACCGCTGCAATAGCGAGCGGTCATACTGTTTCAGGTGTTGTGACATCCGTTGCTTGTAGAAGGGATGTTGCCCACGACCAGAATTGTTATCCGCGCACGCCGACGAAACGCGCGCGCGCCGGCTTCAACACGAACATTGCAAGGACGGCCGTGCTCAGATCGAGCACAATCGCGCATCCGAACACGGGCACCCAGCTACCGGTGTGCTGATGCAGCAACGCGGCCAGCGGGCCGCCGAAGATCGAGCCAATCCCGAACGAGATGTAAAGCCAGCCGTAATTCGTCGTGGCATAGCGGGTACCAAACGTGTCGGTCAAGGTCGAAGGAAACAGCGAAAAGATTTCGCCCCAACCGAAGAACACCACGCCCGACAGCAGCACGAACAGGACTGCGTTGTCGCGCGTCAGCAACCAGAGCGCCATCGCCACACCTTCCAGCGCGAACGCGAAACCCATCGTGTTTTCGCGTCCCAGGCGATCCGATATCCAGCCGAACAGCGGACGGGTCAGCCCGTTCGTGAAGCGGTCGATCGTCAGTGCCAGCGGCAACGCGGCGAGCCCGAAGACCAGTACCTTGCTGACACCGAAGTCAGCGGCGAAGCTTGCCATCTGCGACGTGACCATGAGGCCTGAAGTAGACATCATCGTCATCATCACGAACATCAGCCAGAACAGCGGCGTCTTGAGCATCTCGGACGGGCGGTAGTCGCGCGCCGCAACTGCTGTCAACGTTACGGCCGGGCCGACGCTGTCGGCCGCAGGCGGGACTCGCAGGCCCTGCGAGGCGAGCAGGCCGACCGCCGCGAAAATGATGCCGTACAGCCACAGCGTGGATTCGACGCCATGCGTTGCCAGCGATGCGGAGATCGGAAAGGTGGTGACAATGGCGCCCATGCCATATCCTGCGGCCGCTACACCGGCGGCGAAACCGCGTCGATCGGGAAACCAGCGAACCACGAATCCCACCACGCCGACGTAGACGATGCCGGTACCGAGACCGCCGATGCCGCCATACGTGAGGTACAGCATCGACGTAGTGTGCGCATACGAAGCCAACACCCAGCTCACGCCTGCGAGCAGCGTACCGATCGAGATCAGCATGCGCGGCCCGAAACGATCAATCAGCGCACCCTGGAATGGTGAAAAAAATGCCTGCAATAACACCAGCAGAGAGAATGTCACCTGGAGTTCCGGCAGCGCGATGCCGAGCTTGGCCATGAGCGGCTTCGTCATCAGCGTCCATACATATTGCGGACTCGATATCGTCATCATGCAAACCAGGCCGAGTCCGAGCTGGATCCAGCGGGTATGCGCCGCTGTTCCGGCGGCGGGCGGGGCGGCACCTTTCAGTGATTGCGTGGGGATGCTCAAGGTGTTTCTCCGTTTGGGATTGATGTGTCGACAGATGAACGGACGTGCGCTGTCCTTGCCGCCGGCGCGAACGCCCGCGGGTCATCGATTCAAAAGGGTGCGGGCGGAGCGGCCGCCCGCTGTCTAACAGACGTGCCTACCAGCCAGCCGCGGCGCCGTCGCTGCGCGGGTCGAAACCTGCTTCCAGACATCCGTTGCCGTGCCGGACAATCGCGCCGGCGTGGCCCATTGCTTCGTCGTACGGCCGCATCTGCTCGACGTCATGGCCGAGCCGACGCAGCGCATTGAATGTGTCGACGGGAAACCGCGCTTCCAGCTTGAGCGATTCATTGGTTTGGCCCCAGGTCCGACCCAGCAGCCAGCGAGGCGCGTCGATAGCGGCTTGCGGATTCCAGCCGAAGTGCGCGATCCGCGAAAACACGGCGCTTTGCGATTGCGGCTGGCCGTCGCCGCCCATGTTTCCGTACACCATCGTGCGTCCATCGGCGAAGCGCGCGAGCGCCGGGTTCAGCGTGTGAAACGGCCGTCGTCCCGGGGTAAGCGGATTGCGCGCAGCGGAATCGAGCGAGAAGCTACAGCCGCGGTTTTGCCAGTTGATACCCGAATCCGGAAGCACGAGGCCGCTGCCGAACTCGTGATAGATGCTCTGGATGAAGCTGACGGCTACGCCATCGGCATCGATCACGCCGAGCCACACGGTGTCGGCCGGTCCGAGACCGCGACCCCATGGCGCTGCCGCGGACATTGAAATCTTTTCGGCCATCGCGTCGAGCACAGGCGGCGCAAGCAGCGCCTGCGGATCGATGTCCATGTAATCCGGATCGGTGATGTGCTTGTCGCGTATGGCGAACGCGAGCTTGGTCGCCTCCACGCACGCGTGGACGTACTCGGGTCCGAGCGGATCCATATCGTCGCGCAAGACACGGTCAAGCACACCGAGAATCTGCAGCGATACAAGCCCTTGTGTGGGCGGCGGCATGTTGTAGATCGTGCCGAGCGAATGCGTGAGTGCCAGCGGCGTGCGCAGCTTTGCGCGATGTTGTTCAAGGTCCGCCAGCGAGAGTGGACTTCCGACGGCGCGCAGGTCGTCCGCGATGCTGCGCGCGAGGTCGCCCCGGTAGAAGTCGTCGAGACCCGCGTGGGCGAGACGCTCGAGCGTCGCGGCGAGGCGCGGCTGCACAAAACGGTCGCCGACGGCCGGCACGCCCAGCGGGTTGTCGCTCGTCAGAAACGTTTCGGCGAACCCCGCGACTGATTCGAGTTCGTCCCGCTTCAGCGCGATGCAGTCGGACTGACTGCGAGTGACCGGAATACCGCCTCCTGCATAGGCGATTGCGTCTTCCAGCAGGCGCGCGACGGGGAGCTTGCCGCCGAGTGTGTCAGTCGACCAGCGATGCGCCCGCGACCAGCCCGACACTGTGCCGGCCACGGTATTCGCCGCCAGTGGGCCGCGAAACGGGATGGATTGCAGGCCGCGGGCGCGGTAGGCGTCGATCGTCGCCGCCGACGCCGCCGCTCCACACGCCTCGATGCCGATGGGCTCTTCGCCCGGCCGTGAAATCAACCAGAAGCCGTCGCCGCCGATGCTGTTCATATGCGGATACACCGCTGCGATGGTCGCCGCGGCGGCAATCATCGCCTCCACGGCATTGCCGCCGTCGCGCAGGATCGCGAGCGCGCTTTGCGACGCCAGCGCATGGGGTGTGACTGCCATCCCGCGGATACCCCGCACAGGATTTAAAAATTCTGCTGACATATTTCCTCGAAAATCAATCGATCATCGCTACCCGCTCAGCCGCTACGGGTTCGCATGATCACGTGATACTTGCTGCACACAACGAAGCCGGCCTCAGCGAGAAGCAACTGCGGCGCGCCAACCGGCTCTCTCTTCCACCCACTCGGCAAGCGACAGCAACGCGGCGTCGCATTGACTCGCACCGATCAGTTGCACGCCGAGTGGCAGCCCCTCCGGACCGAAGCCAACCGGTAACGTCACCGCCGGCACGCCGAGGAAGGTCCAGGGCGTGCAGAACGCCGCATCGCCCGTATAGTCGAGCCCGCGGGGCGCCTCGCCCGATGCGGGCGCTACCAGCAGCGCGTCCAGTCCCGCCGTTCCGGTGAGCCAGCGGTCGAAGCGACGCGCCATCCTGACCTGCAATGCTTTTGCTTTCGCATACTCGGTCGCGGGCAATGCCCGGCCTTCCGCGATCAGAGCCTTAATCGGTGCGCTGACAAGCGCCGGCGAACGGTCTACCAGTTCGCCATGCGTCAGCGCCGCTTCAACCGCGAGCAAGATCGAAGCATGCCGTGCGGCGTCGACCAGTTCGGCCGGCAACTCGGCACCGACGATTTCTGCGCCGTCAGCGCGCAAACGCAAGGCAAGGTGATTCAACACGTGCTGTTGCGCTTTGTCGACCGGTCCGCCGAGCTGCTCGCGCAGCACGCCGATGCGTGGCGGCCGCTTTGCCGCATTGCCTGGGCCTTTCCCCTGGCGACTGTTATGCGAGACGTGTGGATCGTTCGCATCGCTACCCGCCAGAATGGATAGCGCATGAACTGCGTCAGCGACATTGGTGGTGAAAACGCCAAGGTGATCGAGCGACCCTGACAACGGCAACACGCCAGTCCGCGCAATCGTCCCGTAACTCGGCTTTACCCCGACCACTCCGCAATACGCGGCGGGACGGATGACGGATCCGAACGTCTGCGTGCCAAGCGCGAGCGGCACGATGCCTGCCGCAACGGCGGCCGCCGAGCCGCTCGACGAGCCGCCAGGCGTGTGATCGTTATTCCACGGGTTGGTCGTGGCGCCAGGCTGACGCCAGGCGAACTCGGTGGTGACCGTTTTGCCGAGTATCGTGGCGCCGGCTTCACGCAAACGGGCGACTACCCATGCGTCCTTGTCGGGCCTGCGCCCTTCGTACGCCGGCGACCCGTACGCGGTGGGCATATCGGCCGTATCGATCAGGTCTTTTATGCCGACAGGGACGCCCGCGAGCGGCGCGTGGGGAGCGGCACGATTGACTATGGGCGACGCCGGCAGATGGATGAACGCTTGCAACTCAGGCTGCAGCCGTTGCGCGACATCGAAGGCCTGTTGCACAGTCTGCTCGATGGTGCGCGTTCCCGCGCGGATCGCGTCACGGATTTCGCGGACGCTGCCGACTTTGCTTCGCAACGCTGGTTGTACGGGCATGCGGATCCTCTTGCTGAACTTGAATCACTTCGCACTTCGCTTACGTGCCTGCTCCGCGCAGCGTCGGTAAACGGTTGGTTGACGCTTGAGAAGCGCCTGTCATGGGGGCACTTAGTTGCTGGTTTCGTCGGTTGTCCGCGAAATATAGTTGCGAATTGCAACAATTGAAATATTCGCATTGATTCAATTTGCAAAAAGCATGCCATCGTGCGAACGCCCTGTATACAAATGCTAATCGAGTATTGTCAGGCGGATGTGAGCACACTGTCATGTTCGAAAAGTGTGCAAATGCGCGCAAGGAAGGTGCATCGGGCACGACAAAATCGGCGGTGCACCGCCGCTGGGCGAACACAGGCGTTTGACGGCGAAAGGCCATTGCAAAACATTTAGGATTGGAAAGCGGTGCGAGCGCCGCCTCCAGCATTTAAGTGCGGTGCCAATGCGATCGCATCAGAACGTCTATGTTTCGGCGTGAGGATGCGCTCGATACAGTACCTTGCCAGTTCGATCCAGTCGGCGTTTTGGCTCGGGGCATGCGCATGAAGTGTCGCTTCGGCCTCCGCATAAATGCCGCGGCGTCGGGGGCGGCCGAAAAGCACGGCTTCCTCCCGACGCCAGCAAGTGCTTACCGGGTCGCGGCACTTCTGCCCAATGATTTGTCGCAAGGGCCGCTACGTTCACGCGTGTCAGGAGCGTTCGACGACGCGTTGGCGGTTAGGCAACAGCGTTCGCGTCGTTGTGATCCTGGTCAGGTTTTGTATGGCTTTTGCGCACTGATCCTATTTGCCGAAGAATCGGACGCTGCTTCGCACGACAGAATCAGGAGACTGTGGGCGTCACGGACGACTTCGTTTCTCGACGGCCAAACATCCAGGATATGACCGCGGACACGATCAGCGTGCCGCTAACGAAGTAGAGTCCGAGCGAGTAGTCGCCGCTGACTTCGCGTAACTTGCCGATGACCATCGGGCCGATCGTACCGCCGATCAGACTGCCCATTGCGTTGATCAACGCGATGCCCGCTGCTGCAGCCGAACCGGAGAGGAATTGCGTAGGCATGCTCCACAGCGGCGGCTTCGCAGCGTTGATGCCAAAATTCGCGACCGACAGTCCGACGATCAGGAGCAGTGCGGACGGTGCATACCCGGCAAGCAACATCCCGGCGCCCGCGGCCAGACAAGCGATCGACACGTGCAATCTGCGTTCGCCGGTGCGGTCGGAGTTTTTCGCCCAGAGCACCATGCCGACGACGGCGACGACATTGGGAATTGCGTTGACGAGTCCCAGTTCGAAATAGCTGAAGCCGAAGTGGCTAATGATCATCGGTGCCCAGATGCCAATCGCGTACAGCCCGGTCGACGTGCCCGCATAGACGAGGGCGAGAGCGAGCACGCGCGGATCCTTCGTGGCCGCCCATACGCTGGATGCGGCGCTCGTCTTCTTGAGGGAGCGCTCCCGGTCCATCTCGAGCGTGAGCCACTCACGTTCGTCGGTCGCGAGCCAGCGCGCATCTTCAGGCTTGTCGGTCAGGAAGAAGTACGCGATCACGCCGAGCGCGACGGTCGGCACCGCTTCGAGAATGAAGAGCCACTGCCAGCCATGAATTTGTGCGATGCCGTCCATGCCCATGATGGCGCCGGAGATCGGCGAGCCGACCATGTTCGACAACGGCGCGGCGGTCATGAAGATCGCCGTCACAAGCGCCCGATGCCGGGCTGGGAACCAATAGCTCAGATACAGGATGATGCCCGGAAAGAACCCGGCCTCTGCCAACCCCAGCAGGAAGCGCAGCACATAGAAGCTATAGGGACCGCTGACGCTCGCGGTTGCCGCCGAGAGGGTTCCCCACACGACCATGAGCAACGCGATCCACCGGCGCGCGCCGACGCGCTGCAGCGCGAGATTCGACGGCATGCCGAACACAATGTAGCCGACAAAGAAGATTCCCGCGCCGAAGCCGAACATCGATGGCGTGAGTCCGATGTCGTGATTCATCGTCAGGCCGGCGAAGCCGACGTTGACGCGGTTCAGGAAGCTCACGAAGTACAGCGCGATGATGAATGGCACGATGCGCCACGTAATCTTCTTGACGGTGCGCGTCTCTAGCGCGTGCGCGTCCGGCACGGTGGCGCGTTGGGAAGGCTGGGGCATGGTTGTCTCCCGCCGGCGCGTTCCACGCGCCGGTCTCGTTATCAGGTTGAAATTCGTGTTGCTCGATGCAGGCACACACGCGTCGAGGGCGTGTGTGCGTCTATTTACGAAGTGCTGCGTTGCTGGGCGGGAAGATCGATGCGTGCCCACGGATTGGCGGCCCAATGCCGTTTTTCAAACGCGTCGATCTGATCGGATTGCTGCAGTGTCATCTGAACCATGTCGAGACCGTCCATGAACATGCGCTTTTGCCTCGACGGGATCGAGAACGAATGGCGCTCGCCCGAGGCGGTCACGACAACTTCGTTTTCGACGTCGATCGACAGTTGTTTGCTATCCGTATCAGCCAGTTCGGCAACGAGTGCATCGACTATTTCCGGCGCGAGCGTCACGAGCAGCAGGCGATTGTTGCCGGCGTTGAAGTAGAAGATCTCGCCGTAGCTCGGCGCGATGACCGCTTCGATGCCGGCTTGTTGTAGTCCCCACACGGCGTGTTCGCGGCTTGATCCACAGCCGAAATTCGAGCCGCCGATCAGAATGCGTGCGTCGCGGTATTCGGGGCGATTCAGCACGAACGTCTCGCGCGGCTGACCGCGGTCATCGTAACGCAGGTCGTAAAGCAGCCCACGCGCAAGCCCCGACTTGTCGATGCCGAGCAGGAACTGCTTCGGCATGATCTGGTCGGTATCGAGATTGTTGATCGGCAACGGTGCTGCGGTGCCCTGAATGAGACGGCGATCAGCCATGTACAAGCTCCTTGCGAATGTCGACGATATGGCCCGCAATCGCGGCGGCGGCGGCCATTGCGGGACTCATCAAATGAGTCTTGCTGCCGCGGCCCTGGCGGCCTTCGAAGTTGCGATTGGTCGTCGATGCGCAGCGCTCGCCCGGTGCCAGCACGTCGTCGTTCATCGCGAGGCACATTGAACAGCCGGGCTGGCGCCACTCGAAGCCCGCGTCGATCAGGATCTGCGCAACGCCTTCGCGCTCGGCCTGGTCGCGGACCATGCCGGAACCTGGAACGACCATCGCGCGAACCGATGCCGCGACCTTGCGTCCCCGCACCATGGCCGCTGCCGCTCGCAGGTCTTCAATGCGCGCATTGGTGCACGAGCCGATGAACACACGATCGATTGGCGTGCCCTCGATGCTTGCGCCGGCCGGCAGCGCGATGTAGTCGAGTGCCTTACGCGCGGTTGCTGCGTCGATGCCGGTTGCCGTGTCGACCGAGGGAATGTGCCCGTCGACGGGAATCGCCTGGTCCGGACTCGTGCCCCATGTCACATACGGCGCGATTTGCGATGCATCGACATGATATTCGACATCGAAGACAGCATCGGGGTCCGAGCGCAGCGAGCGCCATGCGGCCGTTGCACTGTCGAGCGTGGCTGTATCCAGATCGCGCACGCGAGTCCGCACGTAGTCGATCGTCGTGTCGTCCGGTGCAATCAGCGCAGCGCGCGCGCCGGCTTCGACCGTCATGTTGCACAGGGTCATCCGCGCTTCGGCAGAAAGCGAAGCGATCGTCGATCCCGCGTATTCGAGCGCGAAACCACGGGCACCCTGTGCGCCGATACGGGCAATGATGTGCAGTACCAGGTCTTTCGACGTGGTGCCAGGCGGCAATTCTCCGTCGACGGTGATCCGCATGTCGTCCGCCACGCGATAGACGAGCGTTTGCGTCGCGAGCACGTGTTCGACTTCGGAGGTGCCGATCCCGAAGCCGAGTGCGCCGAGCGCACCGTAAGTCGTCGTGTGGCTGTCGCCGCACAGTACGACCATGCCAGGACGGATCAGTCCGATTTCCGGGGCGACGACGTGCTCGATCCCCTGCGCCGGATCATTCACGTCGAACAGATGGATGCCTTGTGTGACGCAGTTGCGTGTGAAATTCGAGGCTTGCTTTGACGCGTCGACGATGTCGATCGTGCGGGCGGCAACCGGCACCGCGCGCGTAGGGATCACGTGGTCGACAATGCCCATCTGCTGCCGCGGTCGGCGCACGAGGACGTCTTTCTCAGCGAGCCCGGCGAACGCCTGCGGACTCGTGTACTCGTTCATGATGTGCAGGTCCGCATACAGCAGCACATGCTGCTCGTCGAGGTGGTCGACCGTATGCGATGCGACGAGCTTTTGATAAAAGGTGTGCGGCATGGACTCCTCTGGCCGGTTGAATCTGAGGCGTGGGGCGCGGTCATGATCGACCGATGTGCAGGAGTCTAATTCGCCAATTCTGATATAGAATTCAGAAGAATTTAAACTACTCTTAACTTATATTTATCAATGGATGCGGTTTCGGACCTCGAGTTTTTTGTCGAACTCGTCAAACATGGCAGCCTGTCGGCGCTCGCGCGGGACGTTGGGGTTACGCCGCCCGCGGTGAGCGCGCGCCTGGCGCAGATCGAGCGGCGACTCGGTGTGCGGCTGCTGAACCGGACCACGCGGCGGCTCAGCATGACGCATGAGGGCGAGCAGTACCTGACCACGGGGTCGAAGCTGCTGTCCGCGTTACAGGAACTCGACCGGACCATTTCAAGCAGCAGGGCGACGCCAAAAGGGCTGCTGCGCGTCAATGCGACGTTCGGCTTTGGCCGCCGTCATATCGCCCCGGCCATCGCGGCGTTTCATCGCCAGTATCCCGACGTCGAGGTCCAGCTCGAGTTGACGGATCGGCCGTTGAATCTTGCCGAAGCTGCGTTTGACGTCGGCGTCCGGTTCGGCGAGATTCCTGATTCAAGGTTGATCGCACGCAAGGTCGCGACGAACCGTCGGATGATCTGCGCGTCGCCGATCTACTTGCGCGCGAAAGGCGAACCCGATACGCCGCGCGATCTGCAGCGGCATCAATGCATCGTACTCAGGGAAAACGACAGGGCCTATGGCACCTGGCATTTCAGCAAGGGGAAGCGCCACGAGACGGTCAAGGTGCACGGTGTGCTGAGCAGCAACGATGGTGAAGCGACGCTCGTCTGGGCACTTGACGGTCAAGGCATCCTGATGCGTTCGGAATGGGATGCGACCACCTATCTGCAGTCTGGCCGTCTCAAGCAGTTGCTGCCCGATTGGTCGTTGCCGCCGGCGGACATCTATGCTGTGTATCCAGAGCGGCTCAATCTGACGGCGAAGGTGACGGCGTTCATCGAGTTTCTCGAGGGCTTTCTCGGGAAGGGGCCGGGAGCGGGCTGAGATGGCGAAAAAGCCGGTGATTTCTCGATCACCTGCGATTTGCACCGCAACCCGGAACTGGTCGGTCCAGCCGGCTGGCAATGGACGTTGTGCCGCGCGTCTAGCCGGCATTGTCGACACGCTTCCAGAATTCGAACGCAGTGGCGCATGCGTTGCGCGGCGCGCCCGTGGCGAGCAGCAGCCAGAGAAGCAGGCGCGCCTTGCGCGGCCCGAGCCACCCTGAAAACAAAGCGCCACGGCGGGCCAGGTCGATTTCCGAGCCGGAAAATCCATAGGTGCGTTCGGCCGTCGAGCCCGAGCCCGTGCGGCTGGAAATGACGATCGGCAGCCGCGGCGCCAGCGCCTCGATGCGCTGTGCTTCGTCATCCGAAACATGGCCTGCACCGTAGCCCGCAATGACGATCCCGTGATATCCCGCGTGCGCGACCGCGTCGAGCATCTCACCCGTCTCGCCCAGACATGTCTCGACGAGCGCCACTCGAACCGACAGGTCGGGCTTTGCGAAGCGCTGGGAATAACGCCTTGACGGTGGCCGGAAATACTGGGGCATACCTTCGAGCACCATGCCAGCTGGCCCTACGACCGGCGACTCGAAGGTTTCGACGGACATCGAGTTCGCTTTGCGCACCCAGCGCGCCTCGTGGATCGTGTTGTTCATGACTACCGCTACACCGCGCCCGCGACTGGTGCCGTGCGCGGCGCAGGCCACCGCGGCAAGAATATTGGCGGGCCCATCCGCGCCTGCGGTCAACGGCGTGCGCATCGCGCCTGTGACCACCAGTGGCTGAGGATGCGTCCACAGAAGATCGAGCAGGAAGGCGGTTTCCTCTAGCGTGTCGGTCCCTTGGGTCAGCACGATCCCAGCGGCGCCGGCAGCCACCATGCGCTCTGCCCACACCAGACTGTCCAGCACATGCGCGAAGTTCAGCGAAGGGCTGGGTAATTGCAAAAGCGTCTCGGCGTGAATCTGCGCGATATCAGCCAGACCGGGGACCGCAGTCACTAATTGCTGCGCGGAAAGACGTGGCAACGCGCCAGCGTCGGCACTGTCGGCGGTCATGCATATGGTGCCGCCAAGTGCCCCCACAGCGATGCTCGGATAGTTCATCGAAGCGTTCCTTTCAAGTGTGTGGAAAACATCTGCTTAAACCGTACCTCAACTAGCGTGCAAAGACGCGGTACCGACGAGGGACGCCGCTGGCGCGCCCGGAATCGGTGCGACAGCGATCTTGCAATGCGCAATGCACCGTCCTCGCGCGCACTTGCACAACTCCCGCGCACCGCAGCGTGCTCTTGCCGGTGGGGTAAGCGCACGACTTGCCCACACGTACTGGATTTACCGAATGATGGCACGCTTCGTGCCTGTAAGCGTGTGAATTTCAATTGTTGCAAGTTGCAATTAATGTAGCGCGATGGAATTGGAGATCAGCCTGTCGCAGGCGCATAGCCGAAATTGAAGCATCTGAAGTTCCGTCTGGATGCACTCGACGCGTTGGCGTGGAGTGCGGCGTCCGGAAAGGACGTGACGTGCCATTCCACTGTATCAACAAGCTTACCGAACACCTCGAAGAGGGTGGCGAGTAGACACGGCCGCTAATACGACGCAAGCGCGGCCTGAATTCATTTGGTGTCATTTCTTCCTATTGGAGTGAAGCATGCTGAAGCGACTGTTTACTCAATGCGTGGCTGGAGCGCTGATTGCGAGCGCTGCGACGATGGTATGTGCGCAGGATGAGTCCAAGGTATTACGCATCGTGCCGCAAGCCGATCTGAAGATTCTCGATCCGATCTGGACCACGGCATTCATCACGCGCGATCACGGCTACATGATCTACGACACACTGTTCGGCGTGGATGCCAAGGGCGTAGTGCAACCGGAGATGGTGGACACGTATACGACCTCTCCGGACGGCAAGACCTGGACGTTCACGCTGCGCAAGGGACTTGCGTTCACCGACGGCAAGCCGGTCACCTCAGCTGACGTTATCGCGTCGATCACGCGCTGGGGCAAGCGCGACGTGTTCGGTGAAAGAATGTTCACGGCCCTGCAGTCGTTCGATGCGGTCGACGCCAAGACCTTCCGCATGACCTTCAAGCAACCCTTCCCAATGGTCCTTGACGCGCTCGGCAAGCCGTCAGGCAGCGCCGCGTTCATCATGCCCAAGCGGGTCGCCGATACGCCGGCGGACCAGCAGATCTCTGACTACACCGGGTCGGGCCCCTACATCTTCAAACAGGACGAGTATCGCCCGGGCGCGAAGATCGTGTACATCAAGAACCCGAACTATGTGCCGCGACCGGAGCCGGCTTCCGGTACCGCAGGCGGCAAGCATGTCTATGTCGACCGGGTCGAATGGATCGTGCTCAAGGACGCACAGACGCAGGCCAATGCGATCGCCAACGGTGAAGTGGACATGATCGAATGGATGCCCGCCGAGCAGTACGCCGCATTCAAGAGCAATCCCAAACTGGAGCTGGTGAAGCCGACTCCCGCCGGGCTCTTCGACCTGCACCTGAATCATCTCGTGCCGCCGTTCAATAACCCGAAGATTGCGCAGGCGGCAATCATGGCGATCAACCAGGAAGCGTTGATGCGCGCCCAACTGGTGAACAAGGATCTGTACCGGACATGTACGTCGATTTACCCATGCGATTCGCCGTTGGCGTCGAACGACACCGCCTATTTCACCGGCAAGCCCCAGTTCGCGGCGGCCCGCAATCTGCTGAAGGAAGCGGGCTACGACGGCAAGCCGGTGGTGCTGATGTATCCGTCGGACTACGCAGTACTGAATAAGTTTCCGCCAGTCATGGCGCAACTGTTGAAGCAGGCCGGCTTCAATGTCGACCTTCAGGCAATGGACTGGTCGACGCTCGTGACGCGCCGAACCAGCAAGGCGCCGGCCGACAAGGGTGGCTGGAACCTGTTCATTACCGGCTGGGCGCCCGGCGACACGATGAATCCGTTGTTCTTCACGCCGCTGACGGGCAATGGCGAGAAGGGCTGGTTCGGCTGGGCGACCGACGACAAGATTGAGCAGCTCAAGAACGAATACCTCGTCAGCACCGATCCTGCGCAGCGAAAGAAGATCGCTACGGCGATCCAACTGGAAACATATCAGAGCGGGCTCCTGGCGCCGTTGGGCGACTTTGATTTCTATTCGGTGATCCGCAAGGGCGTGGTCAGCGGCGTCGTCCCGGCTCCGGTCAACGTGTTCTGGAACATTCGCAAGAGCTAACCTGTGTCGGCGGCTGGCTGTTCGCCGGCCGGCTGCCGTCTCGCAGAGCAAACGCGAGCCCGTCCATCTGTCAACCGGCTTTGGAGCGTAACCGACATGGTTTTTTTTCTTTTCCGGCGCGTACTGTCGACGGTGCCCGTGCTGGTCGTTGTCGCCCTTATCGTATTCATGATTCTGCGCCTGACGCCGGGAGATCCGGCTGCGGCGCTTGTCGGTGACAACGGCACGAGCGCCGACATCGCGCGGATCCACGCGAGCCTCGGGCTCGACCGGCCGCTGCCGGTGCAGTTCGTCAAATGGACCGGGCAGCTGCTGCAGGGCAACCTCGGCGACTCGTACTACATGAAACAGCCGGTAACCCGGTTGATTGCGCAACGCATCGCACCGACCGTGTCGTTGTCCGTCCTGACACTGGTGATGACGCTTCTGCTCGCGGTGCCGCTCGGCGTGATCGCGGCCTCGCGGCACGGAGGCTGGCTGGACCGGACGCTGATGGGGCTTTCGGTGATGGGATTCTCGGTGCCGTCGTTCGTGGTCGGCTACATCCTCATATGGGCGGTCGCCTTGCATGCGAAGCTGCTGCCGGTGCAGGGGTACGCTCCCCTGAGCGCGGGTATTGGTCCGTGGCTCACGCACCTGATCCTGCCGGCCATTACGCTGTCCATCGTCTACCTTGCGCTGATTGCCCGCGTGACGCGCGCGGCGGTTGCCGAGGCGCTGACCGAAGACTACATCCGCACCGCCCGCGCCAAAGGTATCTCCGAAGCACGCGTGCTGATTCGCCATGCGCTGGCCAATGCCGCGGTACCGATCGTCACCGTGATCGGCATTGGCGTCGGCTTGCTGATCGGCGGCGTGGTGGTCACCGAGACCGTCTACGCGATCCCCGGGCTCGGGCAGCTGACGGTCGACGCGGTACTGGCACGCGACTTCCCGCTGGTACAAGGCATCACGCTGTTCTTTTCCTTTGTTTACGTGCTTATCAACCTGCTGGTCGACATGAGCTATCTGCTGCTCGACCCGCGTATCCGCTATTGAATGAAAGGACGATTGGACATGAGCGACGATCACGATCCGATGACCCTTGCCGCGCCGGGCGCCATTCTTGCCAACCTGGAGGCGGTGCCGACCATACGCTCCCGCACACCGTTGTGGCGCCGTGTGCTGCGAAACTGGTCGGTGCGTCTGGGATGCGGTGCACTGTTGCTGCTGATCTTCGTAGCCGTCGCCGCACCGTGGCTTGGCACGATCGACCCGACCGCGATGGATCCCGCGAGCGCCAATCTCGCACCGGGCGTGACGGCCGAATTCAGTGATCTGTCAGGCGCGACGTTCCAGCACTTCTTCCTGATGGGTACCGATAGTCTCGGCCGGGATACCTGGAGCCGGGTCGTCTACGGTGCGCGCGTGTCCCTCACGGTCGGCATCACGGTGGCACTGCTGGCACTCACCTTCGGCGCACTGGTTGGCGTGGCGGCGGGGTATTTTCGCCGCCTCGACGACGTCATCATGCGCGCCATGGACAGCTTGATGGCGATTCCCAGCATCCTGTTCGCGATTACGTTGATGGCGCTCTGGCGACCGACGCTGGTCACGGTGATTGTCGCGATCACGATTCCTGAAATTCCGCGCGTCGCGCGCCTGGTGCGCTCGATCGTGCTGACCATTCGCGAGGAACCCTACATCGAGGCCGCCATTTCGTTGGCCACGCCGACCCTCAAGATTCTGTGGCGTCATATTCTGCCGAATGCAATTGCACCACTGATCGTGCAAGGAACCTACGTGTGCGCGTCGGCCATCCTGGTGGAGGCGATTCTGTCGTTTCTCGGCGTCGGTCTGCCGCCGGATATTCCGACGTGGGGCAACGTCATGGCCGACGGCCGCATGCAGTTCAACCAGTATCCTCAGACCGTGCTGTTCCCTGGCGTTTTCCTGGCGCTGACGGTGCTGGCGGTCAACATCCTGGGCGACGGATTGCGTGACACGCTCGATCCAAAATTCAACAAACGGGGGAGCTGACGCGATGCCCGATTTCGACTTCAAAACGGCAGCACCCGCCGTCGCCGGGCCGGCTACAACCGTCCTCGCCGTGAATAACCTCACCATTGCGCTGCCGGCCGGCGCCGACCGCCCCCATGCGATCCGGCATGTCTCGCTCGACGTGCGACAGGGGGAGATTGTCTGCCTGCTGGGCGAGTCGGGTTCGGGAAAATCGGTGATCGCACAGGCCGTGATGGGCTTGCTGCCGGCCGCGCTCAAGGCGGTGGACGGCAGCATCGAACTGCTCGGCGAGGACGTGCTGACAGCAAGCCCGGAGCGCATCCGCCAATTGCGCGGCGAAAAAATGGCGATGGTTTTCCAGGAGCCGATGACGGCCCTCAATCCGATCATGACGTGCGGCGCGCAGGTCGACGAGATGCTGGCACAGCATAGCCGTGCCGGCGCCGGCGAGCGGCGCCGGCGTATCCTCGAGATCTTCGCCCATGTGAGGCTGCCGGAACCGGAGCGTATCTACGCGTCTTATCCGCATCAGTTGTCGGGTGGGCAGCGCCAGCGCATCGTGATCGCCATGGCGCTGATCCTGAAGCCGTCGCTGCTGATTTGCGACGAGCCCACCACGGCGCTCGACGTCACGACCCAGGCCGAGATCCTCAAGCTGATTCGTGAATTGCAGACGGAGAGCGGAACCGCCGTGCTCTTCATCACGCACGATTTCGGCGTCGTCGCCGAGATTGCTGATCGTGTCGTCGTGCTGCGCCTGGGCGACATGGTCGAGCAGGGCGCCAAGTTGCAGGTGTTGCAGCAACCGCGCGAGCCCTATACCCGTATGTTGCTGGCAGCCGTTCCCGCGCTGGTGCCGCGCACGCGCCCGCCGGTGGAGAAAGCCTATCCGCTGCTCGACGCGCGTGGGATCGGGAAGACCTATGTGACGGGTTCCTGGCCGGGCCGCAAACGCAAGGTGCAGGCCGCCAGCGATGTTTCGCTCATGGTGCATCCGGGCGAAACGGTCGGAATCGTGGGCGAGTCCGGTTCGGGAAAGTCGACCGTCGCGCGCTGCATCGCGCGGCTGATTGAGCCGACTGCCGGCGACATCTTCGCCGACGGGCGATCGGTGGCCAAAGCGCGCGGCCGCGCGCTCTATCCGTTCCGGCGCGGCGTCCAGGTTGTGTTCCAGGATCCCTACCGGTCGCTGGATCCGCGCCAGACAGTGGGTGCGTCGATCATCGAAGGGCCGTTGAATTTCGGTGTGCCCTACGCTCAAGCGTGGCAGCGTGCTGAAGAATTGATGACGCTGGTACGGCTCAGGCCCGATGCGCTGAACCGCTACCCTAGCGAATTCTCCGGTGGCCAGCGGCAACGCATTTCGATCGCGCGGGCGCTGGCATGCGAGCCACAAGTGTTGATTGCCGACGAGGCGGTGTCCGCACTCGACGTCTCGGTCCAGGCGCAGATTCTCGACCTGCTGGATGACATTCAGCAGCGGCTGCGGATCGGCATTCTGTTCATCACGCACGACCTGCGGGTGGCCAGCCAGATCTGCGATCGGGTCATCGTGATGCGGCGCGGCGAAATTGTCGAGGAAGGAGCGATCCAGGACGTGTTCCTCGCACCGCGCCACGAATATACGCAGGCCTTGCTGGCGGCGGCGCCAGGGCGTGGCTTTGCGTTCGGCGCCGCTTGACGCGGGCTTTTTGATCACAGTGAGTGTCTCCTGAGCGAATCATCTTCTGTGGCTTCCAGCGGGCCTGGCTTCATGCCGCCGCAGCGCATCCAGGGCTGACTTTTCTATTACCATTCGCCGCATTTCACCAAGAGGAATCCCCCACCAATGGAAGACTATTTTGTATTCAATGCTGGAAACGTGGTGCTGCAATCAGGCATCACGTTCAGAGATGCCAAGCTCGCCTATCAAACCTACGGAAAGCTGAACGCAGAAAAATCGAATGTCATTTTGTATATGACGTCGTTTTCCGCGCATCACTATGACATCGAGTGGATGGTCGGGCCGGGCAAGGCGCTGGACACTAACAAGTACTTCGTCGTTATTCCGAATCTGTTCGGCAATGGACTGTCGTCCTCGCCCAGCAACGCAACCGAGCCCTTTACCGGAAGCCGTTGGCCGAATTTTACGATTGCCGATAACGTCGCGATTCAACACCAACTCCTGACACAAGAACTCGGCATCGAAGTCTTGCAATTGGCATGCGGCTGGTCGATGGGCGGCTTGCAGGCGTATCAATGGGCATCGATGTATCCGGACATGGTCAGGCGGCTGGCCGTGCTTTGCGGCGCGGCAAAGGCCTCGCCGCACAACCAGGTATTCATCGAGGGCGTGCGCGCGACGCTGACGACGGATCCGGGTTTTCAAAACGGAACATTCGTTGAGCGTCCCGAACGCGGTCTGCGGGCCATGGGTCGCAACTACGCCGCCATGGCGATGTCGCAGACGTTTTATCGTAACGAAGTGTGGCGGCAGGCCGGTTTTTCCTCGCTCGAAGATTATCTCGTGATGTCGTGGGAAGCGAATTTCCTGAAGCGCGACGGCAACAATCTGCTGGCTCACCTATGGACATGGCAGCATGCGAACATCGCCGCCAATTCCACCTACAACGGCGATTTTCACGCGGCGCTGAAAGCAATTACGGCAAAGGCGTTGATCATGCCGAGCACGACCGATCTGTATTTCCAGGTGGAGGACAACCGGCTCGAAGTCGAGCAGATGCGAAACGCCACGCTCCTGCCCATTTCGTCGATATGGGGCCATCGCGCCGGACTGCCGACGGCCAATGTAGACGATGCCGCGTTTATTTCCGCTGCGCTCACCCGGCTTCTCGAGGACTGACGCGCTGAACATGCGGCGGCTGCGTCTCGTGTTTTTCCTCCCTGGGAGCGTCGCAGCCGTACGGGTTCAACGAATGCCGATGTTGCGCCCGGAATCGGTGCAACGGTGATATTGCGTCGCGCGGTGCACCTTTCGCGCGCGCCCCGCGCATGATTTTTGCGCATGGCGGGGTGCGCATCGTGATATGAAAAACACCTTACTTGTCCATGAACACAGGGTTTCCCTCGTCGTGGCACACTTCGTGCAAATCGAAGTCACATGTGAATGGCAATTATTGGAAATTGCAACTATATCGGCGTGATGCAGCCACACTGGCGGATCGTCGAAGGTGCCATTTTCAAGGCTGGGTCATCCGAACTTCCGCTTCGATGTACTGAGCGCGTTGTCCAGGAGCGTCGTATCAGACCTCCAGGAAAGCGCACTGCCTGAGTCATTTCGTGTCACCTATTCGTACGGAGTTGAAGCATGAGTACCCAGGATTTTGGCGTCCGCGGCCGCGCGCCACTTGCACTTTCACTACAGAGCCGCTGGTGGCAATTACTATGCGGCCTCGTATGTGCGATGGTCGCGTCCAATCCCCAATACATCTGGACTTTGCTGACGCGCCCGCTGACAGCGCAACTCGGCGTGTCATTGCCGAGTCTGCAGGTCACCTTCTCCATTCTCATTGTCTGCCAGACTTTTCTGTCGCCGCTCGAAGGCTATTTAATCGAGCGCTTTGGACCGCGCTGGCTGCTGGCCGCCGGCGGCGCGATCACGGGGCTTAGCTGGGTACTGACGAGCCGCGCGGAGTCTCTGCTGTCCGTCTATCTCTGCTATGGCGTTCTCGGGGGAATCGGCGTAGGTATCGTCGTGGTCGGCACGATCGGGCTGATGGCGCGCTGGTTCCCGGACCGTCGCGGTTTTGCGATCGGTGTAGTGATGGCGGGCTTCGGCATGGGCGCAATGCTCACGACGTTTCCGATCACCAATAGCATCGCCAAGTACGGCTATCAGCATACGCTGGTCGTCTTTGGCGTGATCCTCGGCGTAGTCGGCATACTTGCCGCGCTCGGCATGAGGCTGCCGCCCCCTGGTTATATGGCGGACTGGCGGCCGCAGAAAGCCGCCGCCGCCGTAGCCGACACGCGGCCCGGCAGCATGCTGCGCACGCCGTTGTTCTGGCTGATGTTCGTGATGATGTCGATGATGGCAACCTCCGGCCTGATGGTGACTTCACAGATGGCAGTGTTCACACGAGATTTCGGCATGTCGGGCGTCACCGTGTTCGGCCTCGCGGCGTTGCCGCTTGCGTTGACCATTGATCGCGTGGCGAACGGCGTGACGCGGCCCATGTTCGGATGGATCTCCGACCTGATCGGGCGCGAGCATACGATGCTGATCGCATTCGGCATGGAAGCGATAGCGATGACCTTGTGGCTCACGTCGCGGCACGACCCGGTGTTGTTCGTGCTGCTGTCAGGCGTCGTCTTTCTCGGCTGGGGTGAGATTTTTTCGCTTTTCCCGTCGACGCTCACGGACACCTTTGGCGGCAAGCATGCAATCGTCAACTACGCGTGCCTGTCTTATGCGCAAGGCGTCGGATCGATCCTGGGCGGACCGGTGGCGGCGCTACTCCACGAGCACACGGGCGGATGGGACGCAGTGTTCGGCACGGCTATCGCGTTGGATAGTTGTACCGCTTTGCTCGCGATCGCCGCGCTCAGGCCGATGCGCCGTGCGTGGTTTGCCCGCGCATCCACGCGCTCGTAATGCAACCGGCCACGGCCAGCTTGCCAGATATCTTGCCCACTCGAAGCTGCGCGGATGCAATACCGCTTCGTCGATTCCCTGTTTTTTTGTCTCCGTAATTTGCCCCTGAAAGGAATGAAATTCCGATGGATAGCGACCTGATCGACCTGATGACGAAGTGGCGGCACGCACTGCACGCCTGTCCGGAAACTGCGTTCGAGGAGGTCGCAACCGCGGACCTCGTCGCTGGCGTGTTGCGACAGTATGGCTTCGAGGTACATGGCGGCATTGGACGAACCGGTGTGGTGGGCACCATGACCCGAAGCGCGGGACCCGCCATCGGCTTGCGCGCCGACATGGACGCGCTGCCGATCGTTGAAGCCAATAGCTTCGCGCATCGGTCGCAACATGAAGGCAAGATGCATGCGTGTGGCCATGACGGTCACACGGCAATGCTGCTCGGCGCCGCTGTCGCGTTGAGCCGCGACTCTAGTTGGCGTGGCACGGTACATGTGATTTTTCAGCCAGCAGAAGAGGGGCCGGCGGGCGGTGGCAGGATGATGGTCGAAGAGGGGCTCTTCGAGCGCTTTGCATGCGACGCCGTGTTTGGTTTGCACAACTGGCCGGGCATTCCGCGCGGCCAGTTTGCGATCAACGACGGTCCGATGATGGCATCGTTCGACACGTTCGAGATCGTTGTCGATGGCAAGGGTTCGCATGCCGCGATGCCGGAAGAGGGGACCGACGTGCTGGTGTGTGCCAGCCAGATCGTCACCGCATTGCAGACGATCATAAGCCGACGAATTTCGCCGAAGGAATCCGGCGTCGTCAGCGTCACGCAAATTCATGGTGGCGAAGCGTGGAACGTACTGCCTGACCGTGCGGTCATTCGCGGCACCGTGCGCTGCTTCTCGAGCGATGTGCAGGAACGGATTCGCGCGTCGATCGGCGAGATCTCCTCGGGTATCGCGTGCGCACTGGGCGCAAACGCGACGCTCGACTATCGCTACGCGTATCCGGCCACCATCAACACTGTCGCTCAAGCCGGTCTTGCAGCGGCGGCCGCCGAGGCGACCGTCGGCGCTACCGGCGTGCGGCGAGGTTGTGTGCCTTCGATGGCTTCGGAAGATTTTGCGTTCATGCTGCACGCAAAGCCCGGCGCATACATCTGGATGGGTGTTGACGAGGCGAGTCCGGCGGCACCGCTCCATAATCCGCATTACGACTTCAACGATGCCGCGCTTACGATCGGTGCGACGTATTGGGTGAACCTCGTCAAGCTGTTTTGTGCCCGGTAAAGGATCCTCATGCAACCTGTCAATCTCCAGCATGCTGTGCAATTCGCGATCGACCATGAAACGCCGTGGGACCGCGAGGTCGATGGCGTATGGGGCGTGCATCAGGACGATCCGCCACCCTGGAACCGGCTGCTCGGACCGGTGCATGGGCGTGGGCCGGTGTCCGGGGTCATCACTCGCGCCGGCCGCCCGCTAACTTCGTGGGGCGAACCTGCTCGTGCCGACCTGACCTTTAGCATCGCCAAGACTTATCTCGCTTTGCTGGCCGGCGTTGCGCACGATCGAGGCCTGCTGCCCGACGTCGACGAGCCGGTGCACGTGCGCGTACCTGGTATTGGCTTTGATGACGAACACAACGCAAGTGTGACCTGGGCGCATCTGCTGCAGCAGACGAGCGAATGGCAAGGCGTGTGTTTCGGCTTGCCAGACGAGGCCGACCACTACCGGTACGTCAGATTCGGCAAGGAGCCCGACGGGAAAAAAGGGCAGCGTCGGCCGTTGCGGGCTCCCGGTACCTACTGGGAATATAACGACGTGCGCATCAACCAGTTTTCGCTGGCGCTGCTGCATCTGTTCGGCCGCCCGCTGCCTGAGGTGTTTCGCGAAGCAATCATGCGGCCACTCAACGCGAGCGAGAACTGGCAATGGGTCGGTTACGACAATGCCTGGGTGGAGGTAGGCGGACAGCGCGTGCAGTCGGTTCCAGGCGGCACGCACTGGGGTGGCGGACTGTCGATCAGCGCCCAGGACCAGATCAAGGTGGCACAGCTGTTGCTGGGTCAGGGCAGCGTCAACGGCCGGCAGATTGTCTCCAGCGAATGGCTGCAGCGCATGTTGACACCGTGTGCGATCGCACCGTTCTATGGCTACCTGGTCTGGCTCAACCACGAGCGCAGCGTCTTTCCGAGCGTGCCGGCGTCCAGCTACTTCGCAATCGGCGCGGGCGGTTCGTTCACCTGGATCGAACCGGAACGCGAGCTGGCGGTGGTGGTGCGCTGGCTCAACCCGGCGTATGCGGACGAATTTTTCAGTCTGGTGCTCAAGGCGATTGACCAGGGGGAGAGGGGTTAGTCAGCGTCCATCCGCTTGCCGCACCGGCATCGAGCGGGCTTGCCCGATTCGTACGCATTGCGGTACGCTCGTGCCGCTCGGCAAGCCCGGGCTTGTCTGCACGTGTGGAAGTTTCCGCACGATGGTATGTTTCGTGCGCGAAACGCGTAAACTTGAAAAGTTGCAGTGTGCAACTGAATCAGAGCCGCCGAATGGGAGAGACCAGCATGTCGAAGGCGCCGTATCCACGACTGGAGCATTTGAACTTCCGCCTCGACGTACTGAGCGAGTTGGCCAAGGGCGTGGCGTCTGGCCTTTACGAAGCCGAATGTGACGTAACCCTTCGCGACCTGCGCGTGCTGCGCTTCGTCGATATGCAGCCGGGCATCTCGCTCGGCCCGCTGATCGAGCTGACCTACCTTGAAAAGACGCTGGTTTCGAAGCTGGTCACCACGCTAGCTAATCGCGGCTTGTTGACACGCTCTACCGGCACGACGGATGCACGTGTCATCAACCTGAACCTGACCAGAAAAGGCAAGACAATTGTCCGCAAGTGCGATCGGATCGGTCAGAGCTTCGACGAGCAGCTCATGTCCGTTCTGTCAGCGGAGGAAAAGCGAGTGCTTTTTGACTGCATCAACAAGCTGACGGAACACGTTGAGGAGGGCGGTGAATGGACGATCCCGCCGGCACGACGCAAACGCATAGCCTGAATCGCGACACCAGGCCCGGTTTTCCTTTCGGGCGTTGTGAGCGCAAGAAGCGATCTTGTGACAAATCGTCGATGGACTGAGTCTTTTGTGCGGACGAAAATCAAGACTCCGAACAGCACGAAGGAGTATGTCATGGGCCACGCGGAAGTCCGCGAGTTGCAGATTCCCAAACCAATCGGCGGACGCTTGCCGGAGCCGCCGGTTTTCGCCAGCCTCGACGATGAACGGCAACATCGCAAGCTCAAACTCGCTGCTGCATTTCGCATCTTTGCGCGATTCGGGCTGTCCGAGGGCATAGCCGGGCATATCACGGTGCGCGATCCGGAGTTTCACGACCGGTTTTGGGTCAACCCGTACGCGCAGCATTTTTCGTCGATCCATCCCGACGATCTCGTTTGCATTGACGACGAAGCCAACGTTTATCATGGGACCGGCCCCGTCAACGCCGCTGCGGCGGCGATTCACTGCGGCATCCACGGCGCGAATCCCGACGTCGTTGCAGCAGCCCATACACATACCACCTCCGGCCGTGCGTTTTCAGCGCGCGCCCGGCTCCTTGCTCCGCTCAATCAGGAAGCCTGTCTCTTCTATGACGACCACGTGCTGTTTCGCGGCGACGTCGTTGTGCTCGCAACAGAAGAGGGTCGCCGGATCGCGGAGACAATGGGTACAAAGCGCGCCGCCGTTCTGCTCAATCATGGCTTGCTGACCGTCGGTTCATCGGTCGACGCCGCGGCGTACCGCTTCATTGCAATGGAACGTTGCTGCCAGGTGCAGTTGCTGGCCGAAGCGGCCGGTCCGATTGAGCCGCTATCGGACGAGGACGCGCGGGCAACGCGCGCGCAACTGGGCTCCGACTACGTTGCATGGCTCAACTTCCAGGGGCTCTACCAGCAGCTCCTGCGCGACAGTCCGGATCTGCGCGAACTCGCGTGAAACACGGACGTCCGCATACGGACGTCCTCAGTTGGGCGCAAGCGATGCTTCGAAGGCTGCCGTGCTGTCGCGGTGGCAGCCTTCGCGATACTCGCGCACGGCCGCGCCTAGCCATTGATCGAAGCGTCTAAGCGGCTCCCAGTCACGTTTCTGCTCGGGAAACGAATAGTAGACGGTCTCCGGATTCGGGATCGAATGAGGATGCACCTGGACGAGTGCACCGCTGCGCAGCTCCCGTTCGATCAGGATACGCGGAAGCAACGCCACGCCTAGTCCAGAGATCGCGGCGTTGATTGCCATGATGAACATGTCGTAGTGCTGGTTCGCCGCGCTATGCTCAACGATCTGCACGGATGCACTTTCGGACCATGCAAGCCACGCGCGCGGAAGATCGCGGGTGTGAATCCAGGGTAGCGTGCTGATCATTTCGCTGCTCAAGCTATCGCGCCTGCCGATCAAGCCGGGCGCGCACACAGCCAGAATCTTGTCGTCGCTCACGAGCGGTTGCCCCGGCATGGCGGGCCACAGGCTCTGTCCGAAATAGATCGCGGCGTCGAAGCTTGAATTGTCGAAGAATGTCGGCTGGTCACGTCCCATGATGTGAAGTTGCAGGTCCGGGTTGAGCTCGTAGAAATCATGCAGACGCGGAATCAGCCATTGGGACGCGAACGTGACGCCGACGGCCAACTGGATCTTCACTTCACTTTGCTTGCGCATCAGCTCGAGCGTATCGCGGCGAATCTGGTCGAGATGGACGCGAATTCGCCGCGCGTACTCTGCCCCCGCCGCGGACAGTACCAGACGCTGACGCACCCGCTCGAATAGCGGGATGCCCAGATGAGCCTCGAGTTCGTTGACCTTTTTGCAAACAGCACCATGCGTTTGCGACAGCTCGACCGCTGCTTTCGAAAAACTTTCATGTCGCGCCGCGGCTTCAAAAGCCTGCAACGCACTGAGACTTGGGACACCGCGGCGCATCGAAAATCCTTGCTGGCGAAAAGAAATGGGCAATGGATCGTTCGATGATAGTCCTAAGGCCAGCGAGGCGCTGGCCACGCCTATTCGCTGGCAAGCTGTGGCTGGCCAACTTTGCGCCAACGACTCTCGAGCAGCGTGACCGTGATCGAGGCGAGCACCATGGTCGCGGCGATGCCGACAAATGCGAGGACAAACGTGCCGGTCGTATCCTTTACCCAACCGATAAAATACGGCAGCAAAAATCCTGACGATACCCCGATGCTCGTGATCAGCGCGATGCCGGCTGCTGCAGCGCGATCGGTGAGGATGCGGCTAGGCAGTTGCCAGAAGGTCGTGATGCTGCAGAAGCAGGCCGCGGCGCCGATCGAGAGGGCGATGATCGACTGGTAGGGAGACTTCAGCAGCAGGGCTACCGAGAGCGCGGCCGCGCACACCAGCAGGGGGCCTGCCACGTGCCAGGCGCCGACCTGGTGGCGGCTAACCACACGGCCCCAGATCAGCGTCGCGATAACGGCAACGCCGAATGGAATCGCCGTGATCAGCCCGATATCCATGAGGCTGTACTTCACTCCGAAAGTGCTCTCAAACGTTTTGATGACTTGCGGCAGGAAATAGAGCAAACCGATGATGCCGGCGTTAGTGCCGAAGTAGACGACACCGAGCGCCCAGACTTTCGGATTGCCGAGCGCCCTCCACGCGCTGGACGGCGAGGTGGCGGCCGCTGCCGCGGCCCGTTCGGCAGCCAGCGCCGCCTCGATCTCACTCTTTTCCTCAGCGGAAAGCCAGCGGCAGCGGGACGGGTTGTCCGTCAGCCAGAAATAGACGATCCCGGCGAGGAGGATGGCAGGGAGCCCCTCCAGCAGAAGCATGGCGCGCCAGCCGGTGACACCGAACACGTTCGCATGTGCCATCAGCCAGGTTGACACCGGTGCCCCGAGCACGCCGGTCAGTGGGATGGCTGTCACGAACAGAGACATCATCCATACGCGATTGCGCGCCGGCATCCACAGCGTGAGGTAATACACCATGCCCGGAAACAGGCCGGCTTCGAACGCGCCAAGAAAGAAGCGGGCGATATAGAGCCAGCGAGAGTCAGGGACAAAGCTCGTCAGCGAGGAGAGCAGACCCCAGCTCAGCAGAATGCGCGTCATCCACAGTCTCGCGCCAAACCGATGCATGCACAGGTTGCTCGGCACTTCGAACAAAATATAGCCGAGAAAAAAAAGGCTCGCAGCGAAGCCAAATTGCGCCGTCGTCATGTGGAGTTCGGCGTTCATGGTCAGCGCCGCATAGCCGATGTTCGCGCGGTCAAGCTGGTTCGCGATGTACATCACGATCATCAGCGGCGCGAGCCGCCAGGCGATGCGTTTCATCAACCGATCAGAAATCGCAGGTTTGCGCAGCCCAAAATCCATGGCTTCCTCCAGATTTACGCGTTGCGGAATGCTCTCGAGGAAGATTAAGCGCCCTGACCGAGGGTACGACAATGCACGAAAAATATTGACTTTGTGAGCAAACGTCACAGATCGGGGCGGCCGCCTGACCGATCATCAATTCGCCCCAGGCGTGTTCTCAGTCGGCCACCCCTTCGCCGCCTAAAAGCGTGCGGCCGGAATCGCTCGGGCTGGCAGTGGACGGCGTGCGACCGAGAAACCCCAGCACGACAAGCGCGGAGGCCAGGGTGATGGCCACAAGAATATGAAGCAGGACACGGAACGCGCCATCGTACGCCTGCGCGAGAACCGGCTGCCCCAGCGCGGGCAGAAGAGCGGCGGCATGCGGCAAGTCGCCGGTTGCCACGCGTTGGGCGGCTTGCGCGGCGGCATCGCGCGAAACGGACGGGAACGCTGCGAGCGCATCGGATAGCCTTAGACGTGTGAGAACCGCCAGGATCGCGCCGGCGATTGCGAGCGTCATGCCCTCTCCCGCTACACGTGTCGTGCTGAAGATGCCGGTTGCCATGCCCGCGCGTTCCTTCGGAACGACGCTGATCGACAAGCCATCCATCAGGCCCCACGGCAGGCCGGCTCCGATTCCGATGATGAATAGTGGAACCGTCATGGCACCTGATGGCGCACCAGGCGCGATGCCACTGAACCAGAGCATACCGACTGCCGCGATGACGAGGCCGACCGCTGAAATGACACCGGCCGACATCCATCGCGTGAGAAATGCAGCCGTGATGGGCACGAAGAGCATCGGCGCCGATAGCGAGAGCATCATCAAGCCGGCCTCGATCGCAGAATGCCCTTCAATGCCGATAAATCGCGTGGGCAAGACCAGAAGCAGCGTGACGTAACAAAATGCCGTCGCGAGAGGGAGTGCCTGCACACCCACGAAGCGCGGATAGCGAAACAGCGCCAGGTCGAGCATGGGCCGGGCAGCACGTTTCTCGATCCAGACGAACGCGATGAACATCGCCACGGCGCCTGACAACAGTCCAATGATGAGAGGGCTGCTCCAGCCGCTTTCCGGTCCTTGCAACAACCCGAAGGTGAAGAGCGTCAGCGCGGCGGTAAAGCTGGCGGCGCCAGGCCAATCGAGACCCATGGCATTCGGGTCGTACGATTCTCTAAGTTTCGGAACGCCGAGTGCGAACCCGGTCAAGCCGATTGCGGCATCCACCAGGAAGAACGAACGCCAACCGAACGTCTCTGTGAGGAAACCGGCGAGTAGTGGCCCAAGCGCCAGGCCGAGGCCGAAGGTGGTGCCGAGCATGCTGAACGCGCGGGCGCGCCCATGTCCGTCAAACTCCTGCGCGAGCGCTGCCGACGAGCCGGCCAGGACCAGTGCGGCGGCAATGCCCTGAAGCGCGCGCAGAAAATCGACCCACAACAAAGTCGGCGCCGCGGCGATCCCAAGTGAAGTCAAAGCGAACAGCACCACGCCCAGGGCGAATACACGCTTTCGTCCGAACCGATCGGCAAGCGCTCCCGAGGCCATCAGACTGCTGCCGAAGCTCAGCATAAAGGCGTTGAGAATCCAGTTGAGCGCCACTGGGCTGCCTCCCAACGCAGTGCCGATGGCCGGCGCGGACACGGCCGCGCCGCCGAAATTCAGCGGCAGCACGAGCACGGCGATGCAAATGCCCACGAGGATCAGCATCTGTTGCGAGGCGCTACGGGGGGCGGCTATGTCGACTGTTGGCATGACACCGGCCGAGGCGGTCGGTCGTACTGCGGACGGGGTACTGCTTTTTTCCTGCACGGACTATCTCTCTGTTCAACTTCCACGGTTTTGCCCATCAGGGCATGCAAATTCGCGATTCGATTCCGCGCTACTGCGATGCGGTTCGCGTATGGCCGCTCACCTCCCGGCCTGCATCCGGTTCTACGCCGATAAAGTAGAGGACCGAGATCAGCACCAGCACAGCCACCAGCAGGAAGGCGAGCCGGAAATCAGCCAGTGAGAGTTGTGCGTGATTTCCGTGAATCAGGACCGCAGCGTGCAGCGCGATCGCACCAAATGCGATGCCCAGTCCGATGCTCATCTGCTGGACCATGCTAAAGAATGTGCTCGCCGAACTCATTCGCGCCTGCGGAACGTCCGCAAACGCGAGCGTGTTGATGCTTGTGAACTGCATCGACCGGCACAGTCCGCCGGCCACTAATACCAGCATGATCAGCGCGCGCGGCGTATCCGGCGAAAGCAGGCTGCACAAAGCGATTGTGGCCGCAGTCAGCACCCCGTTGACGATCATTACCTTGCGAAAGCCAAAGCGTTTGAGGATCGGCGTGGTGAAAGTTTTCATGCCCAGATTGCCGGCCGCGTACGCGAGCACAAGCAAACCGGCGGCGAATGCATTCAACCCGAAGCCCAGCTGGAACAGCAGCGGTAACAGGAAGGGTGAGACGCTAACCGATACGACATATAACGAACCACCGTCGAGGGTCACGCGGAACGTCGGAATTCGCCAGGGCGAAAGATCGATCAGGGGATGCTCGGCGCGGCCGAAATGCCGTATGGCGAGGACGGCGGCGACGAAGCCACAGATCAGCGCGGCGGTCGTGATGCGCCAGTCGCTATGCAGTTGCCCGATCAAAACCATGCCGTACATCAGGCACGTCAGTGCGATACCGCTCAGCACGAACCCCGGCACATCGAAGGGACGGCGGGTGGGTTCGCGGTAGTTCGGAATGAAGATGACGGTTAGCGCCAGGCCCACCAAACCGATCGGTATGTTTAGCAGAAAGATCCAGCGCCAGCTGAAATAGGTCGAGATAAATCCGCCCAGGGCCGGACCCAACACCGGTGCCGCGAGGCCGGGCCACGTGATATAGGCTATCGAGCGCATCAGGTGACGTTTCTCGGTGCTGCGCAGCACGGCGAGACGGCCTACCGGCACCATCATTGCGCCGCCGATTCCCTGCAGGATCCGCGCAATTGTGAATTCGACGAGGCCGTTACTCAACCCGCACAAGATGGAGGCGCCGGTGAACACGATGATCGCGCCACCGAACACCGAACATTGCCCAAAGCGGTCGGCTACCCATCCGCTGATTGGAATGAAGACCGCGAGTGCCAGCAGATAGGCAGTCATGCCGATACTCAGGCTCACGGACGTGACGCCGAACGTGGCAGCCATGTGGGGCAGTGCGGTTGCGATCACCGTCGCATCCAGGTTCTCCATGAAATAGGCACTGGCGACGATCAGCGCGATGATGACGGGCTGGCGGCTTGACAAAGACATGGGCGAAGAACGGAATTCGGGTTGTACGACGCGCCCTCAAACGCTTCGGATTGAGACGTTTGCAGCAGGTGGCGGTCAAAGATGGGACTCGCTTCACGGCAGCCTGAGATAATGCATGACTGCGCCCGGGTGGCTGGCGAGACTCTTCCTCGTCCCCGGTCGATATACTCTACCAAACCATAAGTCGTCATGTGAAGACTTATTTTTCGAAAGCGATGGACACAGGAGCGTCATGAAGGCCAAACCCACGGATGTTGCAGAGCCGGGCAGCAAGACCGCAGCGGGTCGCGCGCCGGTCAAGCGGCCAATGAAGAAAGCGCCGCAGCGTCTGCCACGCGCCGAGCGTCAGGCGCGCGTGCTGGAGAAGGCCGCCGAATATTTCGCCGAGCACGGCCTGAACGCGCAGACTCGCGCGATTGCTGACGCCTGTGGCGTGTCGCAACGTTTGCTGTATAGCCTGTTCCCGAGCAAGGCCGCGTTGATCGACGAAGTTTACAAGCGCGAAATTGTGGGGACTTTCAAGGCGATGTGGTTTGTTCAACTGAAAGACCGCAGTGTGCCCATTGAAAGCAGGCTCAATACTTTTTATCGCGAGTACTACGACACCCTGTTGACGCGGCAGTGGCTTCGCCTGTTTCTCTACTCTTCGCTTGAAGACTTGCAGATGGCGCCTACGTACACGAACGCCGTCGTGACACATGCGCTTGAGATCATCGTCACTGAGACGGCGCACGAATTGGGACGCGGCGTACCGGCCGATCCGGCTCATCTGACCGAGGTGGGCTGGCTGCTGCACGGCGCGGTATCCCACCTCGCGATTCGCCGCCGTATCTATTCGAACGACAACACCACGCCCAGCGACGCGGTGATCGCGATGCACGTGCGCGCTTTCCTGACGAGCGTGCCAGCGCTGCTTCCGGCGTTGGACGGTTCCTGAGCGTGACGCGCTGGCGGCTTCGTAGCGGCTCCCTGACGCGGCGTGGAGACTTCAGATGGCTTTGCAGCCGTTCAACAGGATCTCGATCGCTGAGCGCACCTTGTCGGTCAGGACAGCCCGTTTCGGTCTCGCTATTATCCCGAGCGATACTTGCTGATGTATCTCGCAAGTCAACATGTCGTGAAACAGTACGGCAATTTTGTGCGGATCGACAGAACCGATTTCACCGATGCGTTGACGCTCTTCAAAGAAGTCTGCCAGCAGGCGGTGGGTCTGGGCAGGGCCGCGCTCGAACCAGATGCGTCCTATCTCCGGGAAACGGCGCGCCTCGGCTAGAACGAGGCGCTGGAGGGCCACCGCTCGGGGCGACAACACTGCGTCAAGGAGGGCCTGGCCAACTGCCTGCAAAGCCTCGTGCAATGGCATTGAAGATGCCTTGATCCGGAAGACTTTTGCAACTGTCTCGTCGCACAGTGCACTGACGGCGGCGACGAACACACCTTCTTTTCCTTTGAAATACGAATAGATGGTCGTTTTCGATCCACCGACTGTTGCGATGATTTCGTCAAGGCTGACCCCATCGTAGCCCTTTGCGAGAAATAGCTCAGAAGCGATGGCGAGGAGATTACTCCGCTTTTGAGCGGATCGTCGGCCCGGCAACAAATCGGCTTCCTGACTCTTTCGAGACTTCGCAATTGTCGTCGTCATGGCGTTTCGAGTTCGAAGAAAGTTGTAGTGGGTCATCAGGTCAGTTGGATGTCTGCGGCCCGATAAGTTCGACAGTATAGTTTGTCATCTGCCACGGGCAGATGGGCACGGAAGCCACGCACGCTGATTGGGTCCTGTCTATGTTCACTTGTCTATGCACTGGCTGGCAAGTCGAAGATGGTGTCGAGGGCGACCGGGCGATGTCGCAGAAAGCCCTGTGCATAATCGATCCCGATTTCACGCAACAGCGTTTCCACGGCCTCGGTCTCGACAAATTCGGCAACCGTCTTCTTGCCGGTTATCTTTGAGACTTCGCTGATGCAACGTACCGTAGCCTGATCGACCAGGTTCTCTTCCAGGTCACGGATAAACTGACCGTCTATCTTCAGGTAGTCGACGGGCAGACTCTTCAGATAACCGAACGATGAAACACCGCTGCCAAAATCGTCCAGCGCGAAGCGCACGCCATAGGCGCGCATGGATTCAAAAAATAATCTCGCGTCGCTGAGATTGGTGATGGCGGCGGTTTCAGTGATCTCAAAGCACAGCTTGTGATGGTCAAACTCGAAGGCCCCGATCAACTCCAGCACATAGCGATGAAAATCGAGGTCCGCGATCGACAGACCGGACAGGTTGACCGACACGGTAACGACATGTGACAGCGCAGTCTTGTGCGTCGCCATCCACTCGAAGACCTCTCGCACCACCCAGCGATCGATACGCGAGGCCATATGGAAACGCTCCGCAGCGGGAAGGAATGCGCCGGGCGAAATCAGTTCTCCATCATCGCCAACCAGTCTTAGCAGGACCTCTCCGTGTATGCCGCCGGTGTCATGGCTCAATGGCATGATCCGCTGCCAGTGGAGAATGAACTGGTCGTTGTCCAGCGCCTGTTCGATGCGGCGCACCCATTGCATGTCCAGCCGGTGGGACTCGATTATCGCGTCGTCGGCAAAGTAGGTGTGCACGCGGTTTCGTCCGGCTTCCTTGGCAGCGTAGCAGGCGCTGTCGGCCGCCCGCAGCAGGTTCGCCGTCGTCGGCCAGCGCCTGTCCACCGGCACCAGCCCTATGCTTGCGCCAATGTGGAGACGATGGGTTCCCAGTTGAAAGCGGAATGCGTCGATTTCCTGGCAGATCTGTTGCGCGACGCTTTGAGCCGCTTCAGTCGAGCAGTGCTCGATGATCAGACCAAACTCATCACCACCCAGGCGGGCAAATGTATCGCTTTTGCGGACCAGTCGCCCGATCACACCGGCAACCTGCTTGAGCAGCCTGTCTCCCGCGGCATGTCCGCCTGCGTCATTGACCAGCTTGAACTGGTCCAGATCGACATACATCAGCGCATACTCGGCCTCTCCTCTATGAGCGCGAGCAAGCGCCAGTTGCAGTCGATGCTCGAATTCGTCCCGGTTGACGAGACCGGTGAGCGCGTCGTGTGTCGCACGGTACGTCATCTCGCGACTCAGGCGGCGCTGTTCCGAGACGTCACGAAACACCAGCACGACCCCCCACGTGTCAGCCTCGGCGCTTCTGATCGGCGCGGTGGAATACTCAATGAAATATTCCCGGCAATGGCGACCGGTCAGCATCGCCTGACCGGCTACGCCAACGGGCTGGTCGGCAGCCAGACACATTTCCACCGGGCTCCTGGCGGGCAAGCGAGTCGCGTCATCGACGATACGGAATACCGCAACGGATGACATTCCACGAGCCGCTGCGGTAGTCCAGCCCGTGAGCTTTTCAGCGACCGGGTTAAGGTACTCGACCCGACCCTTCGCATCCGTTGTGATCACCCCTTCACCAATCGCATGGAGCGTCACATGCAATCGTTCAATCTGCTCGGCCAGTTCGGTCTGCACGCGCTTGCGTTCGGTCACGTCCTCGATCACCGTCAGTGAGAGCAACGGGATGCCATCCGGATCGCGCTGGATGAAAGACGATGCGACTATGTCTATAACGGTGCCGTCTTTATGCACCGCCTGGTATTCGACGCCCTTATTGTGCCCCGTTCGAAAGAGTTCCGGGATGACGGTTCCGGTGGCATAGGTACGCGACGCCGGCGTCAGGAAGTCAGCCCACCAGCAACCAATCACCTCTTCGCGCGCATAGCCCAGGGTCGCCAGCCAGAGATCGCTGACGTGTACCAGGCGTCCTTGTGAATCGATCGAGTGCAGCATGGCCGGCGTGGCTTCGTACAGCGTCCGGTAGCGTTGCTCATAGCTATCCAGCGCTTGCTGCATCAGCGATAACTGCTGCGTGTTCGACGGGGACGGATATTGGTCTGTCATGTTCGTTGCATGAGTTCATGCTCAATAGGCACTCCCACTCACTATCTTTGCTGAGCCAGGGGTGAAGCTATCGGCGGCTGCCCGATTCCTGGCTCAGTGCGGCGAGGATGGCATTGGTGAGTTCAAGCAGCGTCGAGTGATATTCGGCGGGCAAGGGCATATCGTCCATGTGCGACAGGGCATGCTCGATGCCCTGCCGGAATGACCGGGTGACCGCGGCACGCTGCGACGCCGTGAGGTGGGGCAGGGTTGCATCAAAAAACGCGCCCAGCACCATGGACCGTGCGCCTAGCATGCTGACTGTCTTCGTGTTGGTGGTCACGATCCCGGCCATCTTGCCCAGCACGTCGTCAGTATTGTTCAATTTTCCGCCCACTCAGAATACCTGCCAGTCCACCGTGTCACTGGTGTCTGTGGCGGCTGTGGTGCTCCGGTCTGCCCGTACGACTGACCTCGTCTCTGGCCTGGCCAATGGTGCGCCAAGAGCCGTGCGAATCTTCGGTGCCGGCCGGCGCGGTTCACTCCGCGGGGCAACCGCTCGTGACGCCGATGGTCCCGTTTCGCCGACTTTGAAGAACGCCACCGTTTCACGCAGGCTTTGGGCCTGCCCGGCCATCGACTGCGCCGCCGCCGAGGCCTCTTCGACCAGCGCGGCGTTCTGCTGCGTCACCTGGTCCATCTGGCTGACGGCCTGATTCACCTGCTCGATACCGGTGCTCTGCTCCTGCGAGGCCGACGAGATTTCGCCCACAATATCGGTCACGCGCCTCACCGACTCGACGATCTCGTTGATCGTGCTGCCTGCTTCCTCGACGAGCTTCGAGCCGACGTCCACCCGATCCAGCGAGCCGCTGATCAGATCCTTGATTTCCTTCGCCGCAGTGGCGCTGCGCTGGGCGAGTGTGCGGACCTCACCGGCCACGACAGCAAACCCTCGACCCTGTTCGCCCGCGCGGGCTGCCTCGACCGCCGCGTTGAGCGCGAGGATGTTGGTCTGGAAGGCGATGCCCTCGATCACGGTGATGATCTCCGACATTCGGGCTGAACTGCTGGCGATCTCATGCATTGTCGCAACGACACGCCCGACCACCTCGCCGCCGCGCTGTGCGATTTCCGAGGCCGTGCCGGCCAGCGTGGCTGCCTGCCTCGCGTTGTCCGTGTTATGGCGGACCGTGGCGGTCAACTCTTCCATGCTGGAGGCGGTCTCCTCGAGAGAGGCCGCCTGCTCTTCGGTGCGGCTCGACAGGTCCAGATTGCCCTGGGCGATCTGCGCACTCGCGCTCGCCACGCCTTCGGCGTTCTCGCGCACCTCTGACACGATGCCCAACAGGCCGTCGCGCATGGCCTTCAGCGATGCCATCAGACTGCTCGTGTCGCCGGGGCGCAGGTTGATCTTTACACGCAGATCGCCGGTTGCAACGCTCCTCGCCAGTTCGGCGGCGATCGCCGGCTCGGTGCCCAACTGCCGCGTCACGCTGCGCGTGAGCCAGACCCCGATTCCGATACCACTCAAGACAGAGAGGACGACCAGGGCGATCATCAGAGCTCTGCTTTCCTGATAGAGCATCCGGTTCGAGTCGGCACGCGCTTTCGCGCCTTTCTGCTTCAGATTCACCAATGCGTCCATCTGGTCGTCGACCTTGTTGGTCCTCGAGCGCAAATCGCCGAACAGGTAGTCGGTCAGGTCACTGCGATCCTGTAGCGAAGCAGCGCGGGCCCTGGCCTGCATCTCCCTGACGGCCTGCGCGTAATCTTGCCAGCTCTGGTCGAGCTCGGCGAAAGCAGCCCTGGCTTCGTCGGTCACTAACGTCTGTCTGGCTTTATCGAGGGCCTCACGCGTCAGTGCCAGGTTTTTTTCGCTGTCGGCGAGGAATGCGGCCCGCTGCTCGGCGCTGGTGGCCAGAATGGCGTCGCGCAGCGAACGGCTGACATACAGGAGGTCGATGTTCGCCTCCTGGGTAAGGTCGAGCCCGATCAGATTGACACGGTAGATATCGTCGCCATTGTCATTAATCTGATCCATATCGCGGATGCCGATCCCGCTGACGATGGCGCCGATGGCACACACCAGGATAAAGGCACTGATCAGTCTGGTGCCCAGTTTCATGTTGCTGAATTTCATGGTTTCACTTTTCAAGGCCAACGAGGTACTGCCGTGTCCCGCTGATCGCTGGAATTTCGTGACGATTACAGCGATGGGCAGTACGAGCTACTTCGCAATCGACGCCTCCGGTACGCGGAGATCTGTTTCGATACGATACCATACTGTATGGTATCATTTAATCGATCGCGACGGGATGTGATGGATTCAGATTACGGGCACGCTTCCTGACACTTCGACTGACCTGGCTCAAGTTCTTGTTTGATGGAGATCGTGCGGCAACTATTGGCTAGCTTGTATGGTGCAAGGCACCGCGCGTTGGACGGCCTCTCCTGGCCGAACCCTGCCTGCCGCGCTCTCAGGCGATTTTATTGCTGCGCCCAGTCTGATCGGCCGCGGCGTGATCGGGGACTAAGATGAGGCGACCCAGTTCCGAAGCAAAGCGTGAGCATCTTCTGGACATTGCGGCAGAACGCTTTCTCGCTCGAGGCTTTGCCGCTGTTAGCATCGACGAACTCGTCGCTGCCGCGGGCCAGTCGAAGACCAATGTGTATTCGTGGTTTGGTGGCAAGGAAGGCCTGTTCCTCGCTGCGGTGGACAAGCTGCTTGAGGTACTCCTTGTTCCGCTCGTTGACAATGATTTCGCGAAACTGCCTTTGGGCCATGGGTTGCACGCGCTGGCCGAAACTGTCCTGGATATCGTTCTTCGGTCAGACGCGTTGGCATTGCATCGGCTAATCGTCTCTGAGGCTCCCGCGTTTCCTGACATTGCACGGGCATGGATGAACGCTGGTCCAGAACGGACATACGCGCTTTGCGCCGACTTCATACAGACCCACCAAAAAGCGGGCCGGCTCCGCGATACGGATGCCAGGCTCGCTGCGATGTTCTTCATCGAAATGTTAACCGGCGATTTTGAGCGACGGATGCTGGTTGGCGAACGGACCAAACCGGCGCGGGCCGAACGAAAGATGCTCGTTAAGGCAGTCGCTGACCTTTTCGTACGCAGCTATGCGGCGTGAGCCGGGAACCAGCCTGGTGATGTCGTGACACCGGTTGCGGTGATAGTGGGATATGCGGCTGAAGCCAGGCACGCGGGCTTGCGCGCCGGCTATTCTCCAATCGCGTCTCACGGAGGTGCGAGACCGCGTACCAATGGCTTGACCCACCCGCTCGTCGCCGTTGCGCCGATGTCCCGTACCGGCAGGCGAACTAGCCCTTTAGAATCTCTGCCTTATCCCCACGTGCGCCGCGAACTGTTTGTTGGTTGACGATGCTCCGGTAAAGGGGCCATAAAGCGCTGCGTTCGCGCCACCGGAGGCCACTTCATAGCTCATTTCAAAGTAAACATCGGTACGCTTGGACAGAGAATAATCTGCCGCCGCATTGAGCTGGTTGTACTGCGGCCGGATTGCACCATACCGCACACTTCCTTTCGTGAAGGTATCGCCCAAGCCAAGAAGCACTGCGGGGGTGACTCTGTAGTTAAACCAGACCTCGTAATTCTGAAATAATGCGGAAGCCGTGGTTCCCTGTATGTCGGCGAACACAGTGTGGCTGTAGTTCAAACCCACCGTCGCTGGCCCTATCTGGTATGTACCACCGACACCAAACATCTCCTTGTTCGACGGGCTCGTGGTCGCTCCATTTCCGAGGTACGAGAATGCTCCCCCAAAGGTCCATGCTCCGTCTGGGAATTGCTGCACGGGGTCGCTGGAATGATCGTAGGCGGCGCCGAGATAGAGGGGCCCACGGGTATAGCTAACCCCCGCGATAAGGGTACTGAGCTTGCCAAACTCACCTGCCACGCCGCCCAATGCATAGAGTGCTCCAAATCGGAAGCCACCATAGTTGACGCTGGCATATTTAATCGCGTTGCTCTGTCGATAAGTGTCCATTGCGTTGTCGATGTCGCCGGCGTGGGAGAAGAATGGGCCCCACGTACTAGCGAATACGGTCGGCTGGTAGAAATCCGCGACTGAATCATATTGCCGGCACAACGTTATCGAACCCCAAGTCTTGCTGTTCAGGCCGACCCACGCCGACCGTCCAAACTCCCCACCACCGGCCCGGTTTAATCCGGTGTAGGGACTGAAACCATTCTCCAGCCGGAAAGTCGTGCTTATCCCGCCACCGAGGTCTTCCGAACCGAGCAGCCCCCAGCGGCTTGCCCCTTCGACAAAAGCAGGAAATCGGCGCGCGAACTACAACTGGCCTGCTACATGATTAGCAACATCCTCTCAAGATCGCCCGGCTTTTCATCGATCGATGAACTCAGGACGAAGCTTGATAGAAGAATGTCGATTTTCACGAGCGTCTCGAAGGTGATGTAAGGGTTGCTTGCCTGCAAGCAGGGCCTAGCCGCGCCCCACAAATGGCATGTTGCTGGCCATAACCGTCATGTTCAGAACGTTGGTGCTCAAGGGCAGATTGGCGATGTAACGTACCGCTTCCGCAACGTGTTTCACATCGAACATGGGTTCTGCTGCCATCGTTCCATTTGCCTGGCGTACGCCGCGCGTCATGCGTTCGGACAGTTCCGTCAGCGCATTGCCAATGTCGATCTGACTGCAGACGATGTTGAACTCGCGGCCATCGAGCGCGATACTTTTCGTGAGACCAAGCACTGCGTGCTTGCTAGCGGTGTAGGGCGAAGTGAAGGGGCGTGGCGCATGTGCCGAAATCGACCCGTTGTTGATAATGCGGCCCCCTTGCGGCGATTGCCTTCTCATCAATCCGAAAGCTCCACGCGCGCAGAGGAAAACACCGGTCACGTTGGTATTGATGAGATTTGTCCAGGTCTCAACGGGTAGTTCATCCATCGGCACAGCGGGCGCATTGACGCCGGCATTGTTGAACAGAACGTCGAGTCTGCCGTAGGTGCGCTCGATGGTGTCGAAAAGGGCATCCACACTGGCTGCGTCACGAACGTCGGTCACCACTGCAAGGGCTTCCTGGCCCGCGGCTTTTGCGGTCTCGACGAGCTCAGCGAGCGGCTCGGCGCGGCGGCCCGCAAGCACTACGCAGAAGCCGTCCGCGAGCAGCGCCGTCGCCGTGGCTCGGCCAATCCCGCTGCCTGCGCCGGTAACGAGCGCGATCCTTTTGGTGCTTGCTTCAGTCATGGTCTTTATCTCCGGGAATTAGATTGATAGGTGCATTGCGGCAGGCCTCAAGGATAGGCAATAAACCCTGACGCAACCTGGACGCAACGACGTACGTCCTGGACAGATCAACGCAAGTTGAAAACTGTGCACCTGGATGCTTTCAATCGGCGTCCGAGCGGCTATGTACGGCAGAGCTCGAGTCTGATCGCGCGGCATTCGACCTTGGAGTCTCCCTTCATCAGGCAGAGAGCAAAGCCGCATACAGATAGCCTATAAATCGCAACTAACCGTCGGCCGCCCCTGGCGCCCACCCCCAACGGCAGCGCGCCGGCGCGCAGTCTTCAGGCGGACGTCTCCTGCCGCGCGCAAAACCTTACGCTGCTCAACGGCACGCTGCCGGCTGATGCGCACGACAGCTGTCTGCGTGGCAGACGAGAGTCCAGGCGAGTGCCAACCTTATAGAGCGGGCGTTGGGCGCCACATAGGCGCAGCCGTATGCGATATCACCCATTCACTGCGCCAGGCGTTTCGCCGAAGCGGGACATGCCCGCGAGCGGGCCCGTTTCTGTCGATTCGACCAGGTAGTCGAGGAAGGTCCGCACAGAGGGTGACGTGCGCCGTGCGCGTTCGAAGAGCACATTCACCGGCGCAGGCATTGTCTCGTAATCCTCAAGGATAGGCCGCAGCCGCCCGCGCGCGATCTCGTCCGCCACTTGCCACGACGGGGCGCGCATGATGCCCGCACCGTCGATCGCCGCGGCCGCGAGCACGTCGAGCGCGTTGGCCCAGAGGCGACCTGTAATGCGGACGGAATGACGCGTGCCCGCGGACTTGAAACGCCAATCGACGGGCCCAGGCTGGTCGGAGAAAACGAGGCAGTCGTGCTGGCGCAGCTCGTCAGGCGAGCAAGGCGTGCCGCGGCGCTCGATATAAGACGGCGCGGCGCAAACGATCATGCGCACGTCACCGAGCTTGCGTGCCACGAGCGCTGAATCGGGCAGGCGGCCCACGCGAATCGCGAGGTGGATGTCCTCCTCGACGAGATTCACCGCGCGGTCGATCAGCAGCAGCTCGATCGAAACCGCGGTGTGACGCGCAAGGAAGCAGGGCAAGAGCGGCGCGACGACGGTTCGGCCGAGCAGCGTGGGCGCAGCCATGCGCAAACGGCCCGTCGGCTCGCTGCGACCCGCGCTGAGCAACGTGCCCACTTCGTCCAGCTCCGCGAGGATCGACTTCGCGCGCTCAAAAAAGAGGCGCCCCTCGTTTGTCAGCGCAATGTGCCGTGTCGTGCGCCGCAGCAGCTGCATGCCAAATTGTTTCTCGAGCGCCGACAAATGGCGGCTCACCGAAGTCAGCGACATCGGAATCGCACGTGCGGCGGCAGACAGACTGCCGGCTTCCACCACGCGGACAAACACGTTCATCGCGTCGAACTTGACGGCGGCCGTCGTCGCGCTCGTCGCGATGGCGGCGGCGCCCACACTGCCTTGGGGCGTGGCGGCGAGCTTTGCCACGGGCATGGCGAGTGTGGCACCGCAACTGCTCACGCCTTATGCGGCGCAGATTGCAGGGCCCCAAGGCCGCGGCAAGGCCGTCGGAATCGTGATGTTCGGCCTGCTTTGCGGCATCCTGGTCTCTCGCACGATATCGGGCACGATCGCCGCGCATTTCGGCTGGCGCGCCGTCTACGCCTTCGCGGCAGTCGCGATGGTGGCCGTTGCCGCCATGCTTGCGCGCGTGCTGCCACGCGTGGAGCCGACCTTCTCGGGCAGCTATGGCGCACTGATGCGTTCGCTGTTTGCGTTGCTGCGCGAGGAGCCCGTCGTACGGCAGACCGCTTTGATCGCGGCGTTGCAATTCGCCGCATTCAGCGCCTTCTGGACGACGCTCGCGTTTCAGTTGCACGGCCTCGATGCCCGTTACGGTAGCGAGACGACGGGATTGTTCGGGCTCGTCGGTGTCGCCGGCGCGAGTGCGTCCTATGCCGTGGGAAAGCTGACCGATGTGCGCGATCCGCGTCGTGTCATCCCCGCCGCCAGCATCGTCTTCATCGCCTCTTACGCGCTGCTTGCGTGGCAAGGCGCGAGCATCGGCGGGCTCATCGCCGGCGTGATCCTGCTCGACCTCGGCTTGCAAAGCGCGCATGTCTCGAACATGGCGCGCAACCTGGCGGTGCGCAGCACTGCGATGAGCCGCGCTAACACGCTTTATATGACGCTCCGCTTCGCCGGCGGAGCGATCGGCGCGACGACGCGGCACCCGAGGAGCGGGCGCCGGTCGACGGCTGGCATAACGGTCTGAAGCTGGGCTGGCTGGGCCGCGTGCTAACTGCTGGCGGCGGGGCTGGCGGTGTCGCTGGCGATGCGCGTCTGACCGGCGAGACCGTCGATCAGCACTTGATGGTGTCCGCGCGAGCACTGCTCGATCCGCGCTTGCACCCCAAAGACTTTCGCGAGATTCGCCGGCGTGACGACTTCGGCGGGTGGTCCGAAGCGCACGATGCGTCCTTCGTGCAGCAACATCGCGCGCTCGCATGCGCGCATCGCGGCGTTGATGTCATGCAGTACCACGATGGTCACGATGTCGCGTTCGCGCGTGACGTCGTGCAGCACGCGCATGACGTGAAACTGATGGTTGAGATCGAGCGCCGAAAGGGGTTCGTCGAGTAGCAGCACCTGGGGGTCGCGCACCAGTGCCTGGGCGATACCGACGAGCTGGCGCTGGCCTCCCGACAACTCGTCGAGTGAACGCGTGGCAAGCTCGTCGATGCCGAGCCTTTGCAGCACGGCATGCGCATACGTGACGTCGTCGTGCCCAGCGGTCCGCGGGAGCTGGAACGACTGCCGCCGTGTGGCGCGGCATGCGACCAGCACGGACTCGAGCACTTGCAGCCGCACGCCCGCCGGGAGCGCCTGAGGCAGATACACGACGCTATGCGAGCGGGCATTGGCCGCCGACAACGCAAGCGGCTCGCCGTCAAGTGAAAGCGTTCCGGCGCTCGCACGCGTGAGCCCGGCGAGCGCGCGCAGCAAGGTGGACTTGCCGCTGCCGTTCGGCCCCAACAGTGCCGTAATCTTGCCGCGCGGCAATGGCCCGGCCTCGAGCGCGGCGAGCACTTGTCTACGCCCATACCCGACGCTCAGTGCGTGAATACCGAGGCCGCTCATCCCAGTTCCCCCTGCGAGCGCACGACAATGCCGAGAAAGAGTGGAATGCCGACCAGCGCCGTTACGATGCCGACCGGTATCAGCACACCAGGAATGATCAGCTTCGAGGCAATGGATGCGAGCGACAGCATCAGCGCGCCAAACAACATGCTGCCGGGCAGATAGAAGCGGTGATCTTCGCCGAAGACCGAGCGCGCGATATGCGGCGCGATCAGCCCAATAAACCCGATCGTCCCGACAAACGAGACCGCCAGCGCCGACAGCACCGACACGCGCAGCAGCGTACCCAGCCGGAGCCGCCGCACGTCGATGCCGAAACTGGCAGCACGATCTTCCCCTAGCCGCAGCGCGGTGAGCCGCCAGGCGTTGCGCATCGACATGGGCAGCGCAAGCGCGAGGGCGAGCCCGAGGACGCCGATTTTCGGCCAGTCGGCGCGCACGAGCGAGCCGAGGGTCCAGAACACGAGGCCTTGCAGCGCATCGGCGGAAGCGATGAACTGCATCAGCGCAACCAGCGCGTGGAAGGCGAACACCAGAGCGATGCCCATGAGCACGACGCCAGCCGTGCTCATGCCGCGCCAGCGCGCGACGGCATCGAGCAGCAGCGCCGACAGCAGCGCGAATACAAAGGCGTTGGCTGACACGATCCAGGTCTGCGAAACGCCGGGAATCGCGACATCCAGCACGATTGCCAGCGACGCGCCGAACGCCGCCGCCGCCGACACCCCGAGCGTATAAGGGCTGGCGAGCGGATTGTTGAGCACGGTCTGCATCTCGGCCCCGGACAGGCCAAGCGATGCGCCCACCAGCACCGCCATGACTGCGTACGGCAGGCGGATCTGCCAGACGATGACACTGGTCGCCGGATCGGCTGAGGCGCGATGAAGTACTGTGCGCAGCAGCGTGTCGAACGGCAGCCCCGACGGCCCCGAGCGGAGGTCGAACAGTAGCGAGGCCGCGATCAGCGCCGCCACGACGATAAGCGCGACGACGCGCCGCTGCGTGAGCTGCCGGTAGCGGAGCACGCTGCCGTCGTGCAGAGTTGCGTGATTCTGAAGTGTGGACATCGTGAGGACGCTCAGTGCGCTACGAGCGGTGTGTCAACCCAATAGGCGCCATCCGGTGGCACGGCGAGGAAACGGCGATACAGCTCGTCCTGGGTCGCTTGCACGTTGAGGTCCTTGAACTGCTGTGGATAGAACCACTTCGCGAAGGCTTCGATGGCCACGATGTTGTACGGCGAATCGTAGTAGTTGTGCGAGATGCCGTGCACGCGGCCGTCGTGGATCGCCTTGATGGTGTCAAAACCAGGCCGCGCGACAAGGGCGGCCAGACTCGCCTGTGCATCCTGCTCGCTCGTCAGCGCACCGACATGCAACGCAGCGAGTCCCGGTTTCGTACGGCTGCCGGTTGCGATATAAACGTCCGGGCGCGACGCGATGATCTGCTCCATGCTGACGTCGCCGAGCACACCGGGAACGAGACCCGCCGCGATATTGCGCCCGCCCGCCGCCGTGATGAACTCGCCGAAGTTGCCGTTGCCAGCCGTGTGACAGCAGCCTGCGTCCCATGCGCCCGCCAGCAGGTCGATGAAGACCTTCGGCCGCTGGTTCTGCGGAATCTGGTTCACGACGCTCTGCACGTGCGCCAGATGCTGCTGGTAGAAGCGGATGTAGTCGTCGGCTTGCTTCTCACGATGCAGCACCGTGCCCAACAGCTTGATACTGCGCAACGTGTTTTGCATCGGATGCAGACGGAAGTCGACGAAAACGACCGTTGTACCGGTCGATTCCAGTTGCTTCACGAGCGCGTTGTATTGGCCTGGACCATGGCCGCCCAGGCTGAAAATTGCCAGATCGGGCTTGAGGCTCAGTGCCTTTTCGGCGCTGATGCTGTCTTCAGTGGCCTTGCCGATTAGCGGGATCTGTTTGATCTCCGGAAACTTCTTCGCGTAGGCGTCGAAGGTTTGCGGGTCCATGGTCGGCAGATCGCCTTGCCAGCCAACGATGCGTGCCAGCGGATGCTGACCTTCAAGCAGGGCCACCGCCGTGAGCAGCCGGCTTTCACCCAGCAGGATGCGGTGCGGCTCGGCAGGAATTGCGACGGTGCGGCCTGCGAGGTCGGTGACCGTCTGCGGCGCCTGCGTGGCTGGCGCCTGCGTGGCGGCACACGCGCTGGCGCTCGTGACGACCGCGCCAAAGGTGAGCGCGACGCAGGCCGTCAATGCGCCAGCCGCAAGCGTCAAGGGCCGGCGAGCCCGAGAAAAGCGGAGAATCGACATGATATAGTTCTGAATGAGAATGATTGCCATTTGCGGGTCTTACTTTAGCGGCGCGATGTAATGGCAATGTGTTGAAACACCGCTGTTTTGTAATGGAATGTGTTGGGCGTGGCGCAGCTCTGCATGGGCCACGCAAACACTCGCTCAACGCAGCCCGTGCCGCGCGAAAAGGCTTTTACGATGGACCACATACTCGTCGTCGACGACGATCCCAACATCCGCCAGTTGCTGCGCGACTATCTGCACGACATGGGCTATGCGGCGAGCGCCGCTGAAAACGGCGCACAGATGAAGCAGATCATCAATAAGTCGCGCGTGGATCTGCTGGTGCTCGACCTGATGCTGAACGGGGAGGATGGTCTCGACATCACGCGCGAACTGCGTCGCGAGCACAGCTTGCCGATCATCATCCTGAGCGCGCGCGGCGGTCTGCTCGACCGGATCCTCGGCCTCGAGATGGGCGCGGACGACTATCTGCCGAAGCCTTTCGACCCACGCGAACTCATCGCGAAGATCAAGGTGGTCCTGAGGCGCACCCGCAGCGTGCCCGGAGTGCGTCCGGCCGATTCGCTCGAGTTCGTGAGCTTTGCCGGTTGGAGGCTCGATACGCGCATGAAGCAGATGCTGTCGCCCGCCGGCGTGATCGTCTCGCTCGGCGGCTCCGACTATCGCACGCTGCGCGCGCTGCTGGATCATCCGAACCGGCCGCTGTCGCGCGAGTTCCTGCTCGACCAGGTATTCGGCAAGGAGCGCACGCCGCTCGACCGCTCGATCGACGTTTGCGTGAGCCGTCTGCGGCACTATCTGAAAGACGAGGCGCGTGGCGCCAGGCTGATTCGCACCGTGCGCAACGAGGGCTACATGCTGGTTGCCGACGTCGCCTACGGAGCGTGAGGCGCGACCAGCGATGAAACTGCGCCTATGGCCCGACACGCTGTATGGGCGGCTTGTCCTGATTCTGGTGGTCGGCATGTTTGCCGGGCAACTTTTGACGAGCACCATCTGGTTCGAGACCCACGACAGCCGGACACTTGAAATTCCCGCGCGTCTCTTTGCGAGCCGTCTTGCCGATACCGTGCGGCTGCTTCAGCATGCACCCGATGACGCCATGCGCCGTCGAATTGCCACGCAGCTAGGCGATGCGCGCTACCGGTTGCAGTGGATCGATGCGCCGGCCTCGGCGCCCGCTGGATCGGTCGCGAGGCAAGCAGTCGGCGATCTGATCTCCGGTGTGTTGCGCCGCCGTCTTGGCGAGCCGATCGAAGTGCGGCTAATCGACGCTGAGCTGCGCGGCGACGCGGGCCAGCACACGGGCATCCTCAGCCTGTTCGACTCGCGTATGCCGACGGGCGATTTCCATGTGCAGATGAAACTGCCGCAGGGTGAGTGGCTCGATGTGCAGGCCAACGAGGGCCAGGCGGGTATGCAGACCGAGCCGCACGCGCTTGTGCTCGACTATCTCACGCGGATCTATCTGCTTCGCCTCGCGGCCGTGCTGCTGTTGGCGCTGGTGGCGGTGCGCTTTGCGGTGCGTCCGCTGCGGCAGCTCGCGAAGGCCGCGGACGCGCTTGGCCGCAATATCTATCGGCCCCCGCTGTCGATCAGCGGCCCTCTGGAAGTGCGCACCGCGGCGCAGTCGTTCAATGCAATGCAGACCCAGTTGATCGATGGCATCAGCGCCCGCACGCGCTTTCTAACGGCGGTTTCACATGATCTGCGCTCGCCGCTCACGCGTTTGCGGCTGCGCGCCGAAATGCTGCCTGATCCGGCATGGCGGGAATCCATGCGTGGCGATCTCGAAGACATGGAAGCCATGGTGCGCGCGACGCTGGACGCGGTTCAAGGCGTCGAGATCACCGAGCAGCGTCATGAGATCGATATCGACTCGATGCTCGAAGGGCTGGCTGAGGACGCGCGTGAGGCGGGTCATGGGGTGGATGTCGAGGGGCGCGCGTTGCATCCATTGAGTGGGTATCCGCGCAATCTCAAACGCTGTTTGCAGAACCTCGTGGATAACGGGATTCACTACGGCGATCGGGTCAAGATCCGGGTGACGGATCTGGGGCACGCTGTGCAAATCGTCGTGAGCGATAGCGGCCCTGGTATTCCCGACGAGACCATGCTTGAGAGGGTGTTCGAAGCCTACTTCAGGCTCGATGCGTCAAAAGACGGGAAAAACCAGGGTACAGGTTTGGGGCTGACCATTGCGCGGAGCATTGCTGCCGCGCATGGCGGAACCCTCACGCTGAGGAATCGCGCGGACAGGGGGCTGGACGCGGTGCTCACTTTGAATCGGGACGACTAGGCGGGCGGGGACTCTGGTACCGGGACCACGCTACGCATCGACGCAATGCCTCATGCCTTCTGACATACGATTTGATGGGCCGATGCGCTGCGAGTAGAGAACGCGTGTGCGCAACCTGCGAGAAAGACGCGCCAGGTCCTGTATTTGGTCTCGCCGACAGTCTGACGAATGCGCTCGGTGTGTTGCTCATAGCGCTCCGCCCAGCATCTCAGTGTCGTGGCGCAGTATCGTCCAAGATTTTGCACGTCGATGGCCTTCAATCCGCTCTCCTGCAATGCGCGAGTCACCATCGAGATGTGAGAATGCTCACCGGACGGAAACATGAATCCGCCGAGGAATTCGCTTCCTGACGTCGGTGTGTCGCCCTTGTCGGAGTCAGAGTGCGTGAAGCGATGGTCTATCAGTATGCCGTCGTCTGCAAGGAGGCCGTGGACCTTGGAGAAGTATGATGGGAGGGAGTCTCGTCCTATGTGCTCAAACATTCCGACACTCGTTATCCGCTCAAACGTCCCACGGACATCGCGATAGTCAGCGAGCCTGATTTCGACCTTATCGCTCAAGCCTGCCGCTCGAACCCTTTCGGTTGCGAGCTGGTATTGATTTTCCGAGAGCGTGACACCGACGCATCTTGCTCCATAAGTCGCAGCAGCGCGCATGACTAACGCTCCCCAGCCACATCCAATGTCCAGGAGTTTCTGGCCGGGTTGAATGTCCATTTCGCTGAGAACGCGATCGATCTTCTTGAGTTGAGCTTCATCGAGCGTTTCATTGCCGCTCTCGAAGTAGCCGCACGACAAAACCATCCTTTCATCCAGCCAGAGTTTGTAGAAGTCGTTGGAGACGTCATGATAATAGCGGCTGGATGTTTTATCTCCTTGCCGGCTGTGATTAGTCCGACTTGCGGGTTTGGAACGTGCCGACATGCGATAGACCGCGTCGACGACTTCTTCGAGCTTTCCGTCCACATCGATGCGCTCTGTGATGTACGCCTCAGTGAGCGAGTCCACATTCGAATTGAAAAGCAGCGGAAAGGCTGACGGGTCGCGAACATGAACGCGTACGACCGGGCTTTCAAACACTCCAAGGTCAAAACGTTTTCCGTTCCAAAGGCTCAATTGGATTGGAAGATTGTGGCCACGGCGAATACCGGCTACCCAGGTTTCTATTCCCAGGTTCATTAACTGATTCAACATTTCTCCTTCCTTCGGTTCCATGTCGTTGATATTCCACTTTCCTCCGGCCGAGTACCCCTTAGTCGCTGGCGTGAACGCCACCGGCTTGTTTCATCAAAGTCTGTTTGTCCGGCAACTGAAGAGTTTGCACAGCACGGACTTTCTCCAGTGTTTTGACGCGGTGTTCGTTGTGGCCCGGACCGTTATGCGCCGAGCCACGGGTCGTCTAGTGATGAACGGGGACGACCTTGCCGCGGAACAGGTGGTACTGGTACAGGTTGTAGCCAATCATGATTGGAAAGACGGTGCCAATTCCAAACAGCATGAAGGTGAGTGTCGAACTATCAGAGGCTGCCGACGCCACACTCAGTTGGCCCGGAACAATATACGGGAAGAGACTGATCGCCAGACCCGAAAAGGACGCAATAAACAGGATCGCGGAGCCGGCAAAAGGACCGTGTTCGCTGCCCATATGAACCGAGTACAGGATGTAGCAGACGGCCAAGGCCGCGAGTACGGCGAGTCCAATCAGAATGTTTAACACCCCATGCTGGTCCCAGCGGCTGACGCCGACCGGGCTGATCACCAGGGTTCCCGCAGAGACGATGATCGCGGCGGTCACGGTTGTGAAGACGGACGTAATGGAATAGCGCCGTGCTGTCTGTTCCAGGCTGCCGGTAGTCTTCTTCACGAGCCAGGTTGCACCGAGCAACGCGTACCCAGACACCACGCCAATTGCGGTGACCACGACGAAGAGCATGTGCAGATGACCGGGAAGCAGACCGGTGAGAATCTTCCCGAGGATCACGCCTTGGCAAATTGCCGCGAGCAGGCTGCCCACACCGAAGATACGGTCCCAGACGGGCTTGCTGCCCGTCGCGGCGTGCCGGAACTCGATGGCGGCGCCACGCATGATCATGCTCGCGATCAGCACCATGATAGGAACGTACAGATCGGACAATATCATTGCGTACGCGGACGGGAACGCGCCGAATAACGCACCTCCGAGTGCGACAAGCCATGTTTCGTTGGCGTCCCAGACATGGCCGATCGATTGAATCATGAGATTGCGTTCGGACTCTCTGGGGCGAAACAACGTGAGGATGCCGACGCCGAGGTCAAAGCCGTCGGTGATGACGTAAAGCACGAGCATCAAGCCTATTATGCCGAACCATGCGTGACTTAATAAACTCTCGGTAGAAGCTGGATTCATTGGAGTACCTATCTGGGTGAATTTAAGCGAGTGCGGCGCGAGTCCTAGTATTCAACCGAGGCGTGAGATGCAGCCCGCGGAGTCGTCTCAACCGGCGGCATCAACGTGAGGTCCGGGCCTTTCTTCAACCAGCGGCGCGCAAAGATAAAGAACGACGTGATCAGAATGGCGTAGAACGTGGCAAACATGATCATGCTGCCGCTGATTGCGGTTGCCGAAATGTTGGAAGCAGCCTGTTCCGTGCGAAGCAGGCCGTAGACGACCCACGGTTGACGACCCACTTCGCGGACGATCCAGCCGCATTCAACCGCGATATACGGCATCGGAATGGCGAGGACCCATGCGAGCAGCAATTTGCGTTGGGCCAGCAGCGCGTCGAGGTGGCCACGTGCCTTGCGCATTGCGAAGACGGTCCAGAAAGCCAGCACCATGAAGAGGAAACCGATTCCCGCCATGACGCGGAACGCGTAATACAGCAAGGGAATCATCGGAGGTTGATCAGCAACCGGGATGTCGGCAAGGCCCTTCACCTGACCGTGCAGCGTGTGCGTGCCGAGGACACTGAGGAGTCCAGGAACTTCGAGAGACCAGTCATTGGTTTGCCTGGCTTTGTCCGGCCATGCGAGCAAGGACCAGGATGCACCGGTACCCGGCGCATTGGTCTGCCAGTGGCCTTCGATAGCTGCGCCTTTGGCCGGTTGCGTTGCAAAGACATCGACCCCGCTTGAATCGCCTAGCCAGATCTGGACCGGGGCGACGAACGCAAGGCACACCAGTGCGACTTTGAAAGAACGGACGAAGAATTCAGGGTTGCGGCGCTTCAGGAGACAGTAGGCAGAAATGCCGGTGATCACGACCAGTCCGGTTTCGAGCGCCGCGAACCACATATGCGAAGCGCCCCACACCATGTCGGGATTGAAGATCGCCTTGGCGTAGTCGGTGACCACCAGTTTGCCGTTGAGCACTTCCACACCGGCGGGGGTCTGCATCCAGGAGTTTGCGACCATGATCCAGAACGCCGAGAGGGTTGAACCCAGAGCGACCATGCTGGTAGCAAACAGATGGACACCCTTGGGCACACGTTCCCAGCCGAGCATCATGATGCCGACGAAGCCTGCTTCGAGCATGAACGCCATTGCGCCCTCGAAGCCGAGGATGTTGCCGAAGAATTGTCCGGTGTATTCGGAAAAGGGTCCCCAGTTGGTACCGAACTGGAATTCCATTGGGATGCCGCTCACCACGCCCACGGCGAAATTGAGAACGAGAAGCTTGCTCCAGAAACGTGCGTGGCGATACCAGACCACTTCGTTGGTTCGAACCCAGAGGGATTCAACCACCAGCAAAAATGCCGACAGGCTGATGGTGAGAATCGGCCACAGAATGTGGAATATGGCCGTCATTGCAAACTGGCCTCGCGCCAGATGTAAAGCTTCTACAGGCATTTCGGTCACCAAAAAAGCGAATTGAAAGGCAGGCGCGCCAGGCGGCGCGCGGCTGGTCTTAAGGGCGTGGCGTTATGCCGCTGCGGCGGGCGGCCCGGAACGATGAAGTAAAACCGGGATCGACTTGGAGGTCGGCGTATTGCATACGTCTCCGACGCTGGACAAGGGAACCAGCGGATTAGTCTCCGGGTAATAGGCTCCAATGCATCCACGCGGAATGTCGTACTCAACGAGCAGGAACGAGTCGGCACGTCGATCAATGCCGTCGTCCCAGACTGTCGTCATGTCGACCCAATCGCCAGCCTTGAGGCCAAGCATTTCCAGATCCGCGGGATTGACGAACACCACCCGGCGCTGGCCGAAAACGCCGCGATAGCGGTCGTCGAGGGCGTAGATCGTGGTGTTGTACTGGTCATGCGAGCGGGTGGTCATCAAGGTCATGACGCGTTCGCCGTGAAGCGCCTTGGCACGCCGGATCGGCGTGTCCGTTTCGATCTTGTGGACCATGAAATTCGCTTTGCCCGTAGCGGTCTGCCAGTCGCGCTCGCGGGAGGCGACACGCAGATGAAAGCCGCCCGGATGCTTGATTCGCTCGTTGTAGTTGTCGAAGCCGTCGAGAACCTTTTCCATGTCGTCGCGAATCAGCGCGTAGTCCCGCGCACGTCCCAACCAGTCAACTTTGGCGTCGCCTAGCGTCGCATGGGCGATATTGGCGACGATAGCCGTCTCGGACATCAGATTCTTCGAGGCCGGAATACTCATGCCGTAGGAGATGTGGACCATGCTCATGGAGTCTTCCACGGTGACGCCTTGCGACACGCCGCCCTGGATATCGATTTCCGTTCGACCCATGGTCGGCAGAATCAGGGCGTCCTGACCGTGAATGAGGTGGCTGCGGTTGAGCTTGGTCGTGATATGCATGGTCAGGTCGCATGACCGAAGCGCATCGAAGGTTCGCGGGGTGTCCGGGGTTGCCATGGCAAAGTTGCCGCCGAGGCCAAGGAACACCTTCACGTGGCCTTCGAGCATATGTTCGATGGTTTCCACGACGTCGAGGCCATGCTCGCGTGGCGGCTCGAAGCCGAATACATTTCCTAAGCGATTCAGGAATGCCTGTGACGGCTTCTCCTCGATGCCGACCGTACGATTGCCCTGCACGTTCGAGTGCCCGCGTACCGGACACAGACCTGCGCCCTCACGGCCGATATTGCCGCGCATCAACATCAGATTCGACAGCATGTGCACCGTTGGCACGGAGTGCTTGTGCTGGGTAATGCCCATGCCCCACGTCACGATCACGCGTTTGCCGTTCACATAGATACGCGCGAGCCCTTCAATCTGCTCGCGAGGCACACCCGATTCTTCTTCGAGAGCCGGCCAGCTTTCGGCGCGCAGATCGGCTGCGAAGTCTTCGAAGCCCAAGGTGTGTTCGTTGATGAACTCAACGTCGAGAATGCGCTCTGCGCCACGCTCGATCGCTTCATCGTCCAGCTCGATCACCCGCTTTGCGACGCCCTTGATCAGCGCAAAATCACCGCCGAGCTTGGGCTGGATGAAAGTGGAGGCAATCTTGGTGCTGGACATCGTCAGCATCTCGAGCGGATGTTGCGGGCTCGAGAAGCGTTCCAGTCCCCGCTCCCGGAGAGGATTGATTGAAACGATGGTCGCGCCACGCTTCGCGCATTCGCGCAGTTCCCCGAGCATCCGCGGATGGTTGGTCGCGGGATTCTGACCGAAGATCAGGAGCGTATCGGCGTGTTCAAAGTCGTCCAGCGTCACTGTGCCTTTGCCGACTCCGACGGTTGTCGGAAGACCTCGACTGGTCGCCTCATGACACATGTTGGAGCAGTCGGGGAAGTTGTTCGTACCATACATACGAACAAACAACTGATAGAGGAACGCTGCTTCGTTGCTGGCGCGGCCCGAGGTATAGAAGGCGGCGTGGTCCGGACTGTCCAGTCTGTTCAGATGCGTGGCGATGAGCCGATAGGCATCGTCCCAGGAAATCGGCTTATATTTGTCGGTCAACGAATCGTAAACCATCGGGTCCGTCAACCGGCCATGCTGCTCAAGTTCATAGTCGGTCTGCTTCAGCAATTCTTCGACGGTGTGCTCCGCGAAGAACGCCGGCGTGACGCGCTTGGTCGTCGCTTCCGCAGCGACTGCCTTGACGCCGTTCTCGCAAAACTCGAAAGTCGAGGCATGTTGACGGTCCGGCCACGCGCAGCCCGGACAATCGAAACCGTCCGGTTGGTTCTGCTTGAAGAGCGCGCGATAGTTGCCCCCGGAGACTTTCTCCTTGATCAGATTGATAGCAACGTACTTCAACGCACCCCAACCGGCGGCGGGATGGTGGTAGGGCTCAATTCGCCCTTTCTCTTTCGGCTTTTCCATGACCTCGGCTCCATTGACTTCGCGCTTCGAGGTATCGGTCCATCGGGCTTCGCCACGTTGCGCATTCGGTAACCGAAGCATAAGAGCGCTGAACTGGGCGCAAAGCGCACACATCCGCTGTGCTCCAGGAAGCACAGTTTCCACCAGGTGGTTAGAAGCGAAATCTGTGCTCCAAAGGAGTACACTTACGCATGTTCTACCGGCTGCGAACGGTTCTGGAAGCCGATGGCGCAGCGTTTGCGATTGAGATGAACTGTGAAGCTCTACGAAAAACTGGCTAGCGATATCGAAGCAACGATCCGAAAGGGCGTGTTTCGTCCTGGTGACCGCATCCCTTCAGTTAGACAATCCAGTCAGCACCACCAACTGAGTATTACCACTGTCATCCGCGCGTATTTGCTGCTCGAGAGTAAGGGCGTTGTCGAAAGCCGTCCGCAGTCGGGGTATTTTGTACGTCTACTTGATGCCAATTCGGACGGCAATGCTCACGAGTTGCGTGCATCAAGGCCGATCGTTGTGTCGTCGGAAGTGGACGTCAGCCGGCTGGTGCTATCGACACTGCGCTCGATCGGAACCGACGAGGCAGTGCCGCTTGGTTCGCCTTATCCAGACCCTGACCTGTTTCCCTCCGATAAGATCAATCGCTACGCCCACGCGATGAGCAAGAAGAAGGGGATATGGGGCGTCACCGACGCGTTGCCGCCAGGCAATCCGAATCTGATTCGTCAAATCGCAAGACGCTACCTTGAGAATGGGGCGTCGATCGATCCGAATGAAATGATCATTACGATCGGTGCCACGGAGGCGATTAACCTGTGTCTACAGGCAGTAGGCAAGCCTGGCGACACGGTTGTCGTTGAGTCGCCAACCTTTTACGCAATGCTCCACGCCATAGAGCGCATGGGAATGCGTGCAATTGAGATTCCGACGGACGCGCAAGAGGGCATCGATCTTGCCGTGCTCGCAGACGTTCTGGAGAATCAGAAGATCGCCGCGTGCATGGTCATGCCGAACTTCCAGAACCCGCTCGGCTTCCAGATGACGGAAGAGAAAAAGCGCGAGCTCGTCGATCTGGTGACGCGGTACGACGTGCCCGTTATCGAGAACGCTGTCTACAATGAACTTTATTTCGGCGACACTCACCCGAGGTCATTGAAATCTTACGACACGCAAGGTTTGGTGTTGCATTGCGCGTCGTTCTCGAAGACCCTCACTGCCGCCCACCGTATCGGCTGGGCGCTGCCCGGCCGTTATCGGGAGCAGGTTGAGAAGCTCAAATTTCTCAACACACTGACTACGCCGAACTTACAGCAACTGGCGATTGCCGAGTATCTTCAGAATGACGGCTACGAGCACCATTTGCGGCGGATTCGGCGGCTCTACGCTCAACAGGCCAATCTGATGAAAGCGATGGTCAGTCGTTTCTTTCCGGAGGGGACGCGCACGTCCACTCCGGCGGGCGGATACGTCCTTTGGGTAGAGTTACCGGAAAAAGTCGACTCGATGAGGCTTTACCAGCTTGCGTTAGAGAATGGTATTACGATTGCCCCCGGCAATATGTTCTCTGCTTCGAACGCTTATAGCAACTTCATACGCCTCAACTATAGCTACGCCTGGAGCCCGGAGATTGAACGAGCGGTGCAGACGGTGGCAAAACTGGTCGCGGCCAGCGCCCGATAGCCCGTGCATGGGCGCAACGCCCAGAACTCGCCGGTTCGCGGAGCATTCCGCCTCCAATCGCTTGCACCGGAGCTGACGCTCCTCGCTGCCCAAGGTCCAATCTGACGTATCAGGCCAATCCAGGCCAGGTTCTACGCTCTTCTGTGTTCTTCGACAATCAGGAAGTCTGTACCGCTCTTGAATAACCCCTGCCGGTATGCTGGCTGTCAGTTTCCCAGGTCGACCTCTAGCGTTTCCAGAACGGACTGACGGCCGGGCACTGATACGACATACCGATGTTCCAACGGAGGCTGGGGTGGGTTCGATTCAATATGACCTTGCAAGCAATGACGCGTTACGTCGCTCCCGTTCGTCGGTGGCGCCGCACGAAACAGAATGTGTGGATTTGCTTGGCCGCCCGTTAAAGGATTTACGTCTGTCGGTAATCGATCAGTGCAATTTTCGATGTACCTACTGTATGCCCAAGGACGTCTTCACCAAAGACTATCCGTTTCTTCCATCGTCAGAGATTCTCTCCTTCGACCAGATCGTGTTGTTGGCCGAGTCGTTCGTCAGGCTCGGTGTGGAAAAGATTCGGATCACTGGAGGAGAGCCGTTGCTGAGAAAAAATCTCGAATTTTTGATTGAGCGACTTGCCCGACTCAAGACCCGTGACGGGGAAGACGTGGAAATCAGCCTGACCACGAACGGCGCGTTGCTTGCCAAAAAGGCGGCCGACCTTCGGAATGCCGGATTGCGGCGGGTTACCGTGAGCCTTGACGCTCTGGATGACAATGTCTTCGGGAAAATGAACGGTGTCGGATTCCCTGTTGGCAAGGTGCTGCAGGGTATTGAAACCGCAGTAGCGGTCGGTCTCGAGCCCGTGAAGGTCAACATGGTTGTCGAGAGGGGTGTCAACGATGGACAGGTGTTACCTATAGCGGAATATTTCCGTAACACAGGCGTGACCGTCCGCTTCATCGAGTTCATGGATGTGGGCGGCGCGCAATTGTGGAACATGCATAAGGTCGTAGCATCGGACGAGATTCGCCGCGCGATCGAGTCGGTGCATCCACTCCTTCCTGTTGAGAAAGGCCGGTTGAATGATACGGCGATCAATTACGAGTACAGCGACGGGGCCGGAAAAATAGGATTCATTTCGAGCGTGTCGAAGCCGTTCTGTGGAAATTGTACCCGTGCGCGTGTCTCAGCAGACGGCCAACTGTTCCTCTGCCTGTTCGCAACCAATTCGATTGACCTAAAACCTCTGCTTGGCGAGATCCAATCACCATTGCAACTCGCTTCAGAGATTCGAAAGCATTGGAATAATCGAGACGATCAGTATTCTTCGACCCGAAGTTCTGTGTATTCCAGAACGGGTAAAAAGACTTACCCGACCGTACGAATGTCGCTTGTGGGTGGTTAGGCATCTGGCAAATGGGCCGCCTTTCAATGCCGGGGCGATTTGCGGCACGGCACGAAGTACTAATCCTCGGCCGCGAAAAGTGCCGCACATACTTCCAGCCCGGAAGCGCTCAATGACGCGACTTCTCTTCCGTCTCCCTCTATCGAGACTTCCACGAGCCCGGCTTCCTCCAGCGGGGCCAAGTTCCGTAACAGCGTACTCATCGCAATCTTTGAGCGTTTACTAAGCTTGGCGAGCGACCACGATCTGGAGGTTGGGTCATGCGAAGCGGTCCACAGATGAAGCAAGACAGTAGCAATGGACGTGTCCAATTCTGTGCTCTCGGGTTGAAACGTTACTTTGGGATCCACGCAAAGCTCCTCTCGCTCGATGTTTACTAATTCATAGTGTGTCCTGTGTTCGGCAAACTGACGAGATACAGTTTGCCGCTGGCTAGCAGGGTACATCGGCGATCTCGGCTGTGTTTTCCACCGGATGCACAAACTGTCTACTTTCCTCTCTTCGACAACGCGGCATTATTAACCCCAGTCGCAAGCAACAACGACAACCTGAGTTCTATAGTCCATTGAAGAGGAAATCGTGCAGATTCCTGTACAGAAAGGGATCGCCGCGCTCGCCGTTGTTACGATCTCGCTAGTCATCGCGGGCTGTGCCAGTACCCGAGGTATCGCCCCACAAGCACGCGGAATCGACACATCCTCTCTTGATGCCGGCGCAGCCGTGCGGGCAGCCAATGCCGACGCGCAGTGGCCCGCTGCCGACTGGTGGCGAGCCTATAACGATTCGCAACTCAACGCGTGGATCGAGGCGGCTCAGGCCGGTAATCCAACGCTCGCGGTTGCCGAGGCACGGGTGCGCGAGGCGCGGTCGATGGTGGGCGTGGCGAGCGCGGCGCACTCGCCACAGGTCAACGGTAATCTGTCGATCGAGCGGCAACACTGGCCGGACAATGACTGGTACGGCCCAGGCCCGTACGCCGATGCGAACACGTGGGACAACACTGGCGCCCTCAGTCTGTCCTATCACCTCGACCTGTGGGGCAAGGACAAGAACACCGCCGAGCGGGCGCTCGATACCGCGCATGCAAGCGCCGCTGACGAGCGCGCCGCGCAGCTCGAACTGGAAGGGAACGTGGTGCGCACGTACATCGGCATGTCGATGAATTACGCGCTGCTCGATATCGCGAAGGCCACGCTGCAACAGCAGCAGGAGATCATCGATCTCGCCACGCGCCGTCTGAATGGCGGTCTCGGTACCCAGCTCGACGTCAGCCAGGCAGAAACGCCGCTCCCCGAGTACGAGCGCCAGATCGACGCGCTCGAAGAAAAAATCGCGCTGGGCCGCAACCAGCTGGCGGCGCTCGACGGCAAGGGCCCGGGGGCGGGTGACCCGATCACGCGGCCGACGCTCGCACTGTCCGCGCCCGCCGGCCTGCCGTCGGCCTTGCCCGCCGAGCTGCTCGGCCATCGCCCCGATATCGTCGCGGCACGCTGGACAGTGGCGGCCCAGGCACGCGGCATTGACGTTGCGAAGGCCAACTTCTATCCGGACGTCGATCTGCTGGCGTCGGTCGGCGGCTATGCGGCGGGCGGCCCGATGTTCGAGTTCCTGCGCTCGGCGACCGGCAGTTGGACCGCTGGCCCGGCACTGGCGCTGCCGATCTTCGACGGCGGCCGGCTGCGCTCGCAACTCGGCGCCGCAGACGCGGGCTATGACGAGGCCGTGAGTCGCTATAACCAGACCATCGTTAGCGCGTTGAAGGAGGTTGCCGATCAGGTCGTGCGGATCCGCTCGCTCGATACACAGGAAGACGATGCCGAGCGTTCGGTTGCGGCCGCGCGCAAGAACTATGACCTGGCGAGGGAAGGCTACCGGCGTGGCCTGACCGACTATCTGAACGTGCTGGTCGCACAGAGCCAGTTGCTGCATGTCCAGGAAGGCGTCGCACACATCCAGGCCGAGCGCCTCTCCGCGTACGCGTCGCTCATGACAGCCTTGGGCGGCGGCCTCGCCGAACCCAGCGACAGTCCGAAGACGGTCCAGACGCTGCCGGGCTCGCGAGCCGAAGCGCAACAAGGAGTTCGCGATGCCACGTGAAGTCGCTGTCTTTGATGCGTATCTGCCGACCATTGTGCTGCTGTTCATTGCCGGCGCAGCGCTGAGCTGGTTGCTCGACCGTGTGATTGCTTATACCGCCCTGTATCGCATCGTTTGGCACCCCAACCTGTTCCGGGCCAGTCTGCTCGTATGTGTATGTGGCGTGCTAGGTCTCGCCGTCTATCGTTGATTAGAGTCCAATCATGACCATCCGAAATTCTCTGGGTTTTATCGCGACGGCCTTCATTTTCGCGGCCGCGATCCTGATTGGCCGTATCTTATGGGTTCACTACATGGATGAACCCTGGACCCGCGACGGGAGGGTGAATGCCGATGTCATCAACATCGCGCCGGACGTTTCCGGCGAGATTGTCGGCCTGCCCGTGCACGACAACCAACTGGTGAAGAAGGGTGATCTGCTGATGCAGATCGACCCGTCGCACTACCAGATCGCCGTCGAGCAGGCTGAGGCTGCGGTGGCCGCACGAAAAGCCGAACTGCAGATGCGTCGCGACAATGCACAACGGCGCGCGGATCTGGACAGTCTCGTCGTTTCGAAAGAGGGTCGCGAAGACGCGGCCGATACGGCGTCCGCTGCGAATGCAGCCTATCAGCAGGCGCTCGCCACGCTGGCCGCCGCGAAGCTCAATCTCGAACGCACACGGGTGTTGTCGCCAGTGGATGGTTATGTCACCAATCTTGAGACGTTTCGCGGCGACTATGCGAGTGTGGGTACCTCGAAGCTGGCTATCGTGGATAGCAATTCGTTCTGGGTGTATGGGTATTTCGAGGAAACCAAGCTGCCGCATGTCATGGTCGGCAACAAGGCCGAGATACGCCTCATGAGTGGCGGTGTGCTGCAAGGACACGTGGAGAGCATCTCGCGCGGAATCTATGATCGCGACAACCCGCAGAGCCGCGACCTGCTGGCCGATGTGAACCCCACGTTCAACTGGGTGCGCCTCGCACAGCGCGTGCCTGTGCGCATCAAGATCGACACTATCCAAGACAGCCAGGTATTGACGGCAGGCACCACGTGCTCGGTTGTCATCGCAACCAGATGATCGTACTTGTGGGCTGGGTGGCTGCCCCCGCTATTCGCAACCGGGGGCACTGCGCTCAGGTGATCACATGGCCAGAATTGCTGTCCGACCGGCTTTCGTGAGTATCGGCCAGCAGTGTCACTGCGCCTTTCGCCTAGGCAACTCTTCGCGGGCCTCGTCATCGCTAGCCGGGTATTTGTGCTGTCCGTAGCGAAGGATGAATATCCCAGCGGCGAGCATCACAATGCCGAAGGCAGTCGCTAGCATGTGCATCTCACCTGCGTCTCCGAAGCGAAGAATCAGATCACGTGCCAGCGAGGCCATCGCGATGTAGAGCGGGAACCGAACGGGGAGCTGACCGAGGCGAAGATATCGCGCGTCCATCGTCAATACTTCGAGGTATAGAAACATTAACAACAGGTCGGTCAGCGTGACCTCCCCCGATAGCAGCACCTTCCAGGTTTCCTGCACCATGGCGAACGTCGTAGCGAGACCTATCAGGACCAGTCCGATTAGTTCGACGACATTCAGGAAGCGGTCAAAATGGACGCGGACGCGCTCGGTCATCGAGGGAAAATTGCTCATGCCGTTCATAGGGATATACCGGGTAACGATGACGTCAAGTATCGTTGCCGCTCTCTTGCGCGCGCGGGTACAGAAAGGACGCGAGGAGTAGATCACAGTTATCCGGCCGCGCCAGGCCGATGCATACGCGCTCTGCTAACCGGCGTGATTTGGGCTGTCTAAAGCTGAAATTCGGGCAATTCAAAAGGCCGACGACTGTATTCGGGGCAGGTCCGCCCGTTTGTGCTCTTCCGCGCTGCGTGCTCCGCCTTATGCTCCTTCTCACGATGAGCCGCGGGTGATGAATACCCGCGCGAGGGAAGGAATTTGTGTTTACAACCAACGAGAAAGTGGCACGCCGAACCCAGGCCGGATTTCCGCGATTGTCTGTCTGGGTCCGCGCGACAAAGATGGGTGCCACCGCGTGGATCGCCGGCGACGGCGTCGTCTGGCTGCACCTGTTAAAAACGGCGACCGCCGCGTTGCTCGCGTTGGGTATTGCGATGCTGCTGGAATTGTCGAGCCCGCGCACCGCGATGGCCACTGTGGTCGTCCTGATGCAGCCGTTCGGCGGCATGGTCCTGGCAAAGAGTTTCTATCGAGTCGTTGGGACCACGCTGGGGATGATCGCCGCACTGATACTAGGCGGGATTTTCGCGCAACAGCCCGAACTCTATATGCTGGGGATAACGGTATGGATCGGTGCCTGTACTGCTGCCGCGCTCCGGTATCGCCATTTTCAGTGGTACGCATTCGTGCTCGCAGGGTACACCGCGGCGCTGATCGGCATTCCAACGGTAATGGAGCCAAGCGGTCTGTTCATGGGTGCGATGACCCGTGCGGCCGAAGTCACGATCGGCATTCTTTGTTCCAGCGCAGTCAGCGCGCTGCTCCTACCGATGCGATCAAGCACCGTATTGCGGAAGATCCTGCGCACGCGCTATACCAACTTTTCTGTCTTCGCAGCGAGCGTGCTCGCCGAGCGGGTTGAAAGCGAGGTTTACGAAGCTCGGTTTGCCGATCTGGTCGATCAGATTGTGGGGTTCGAGGGTGCCCGCGGGTTCGCTTCTTTCGAGGACCCAAACACGCGCGTCCGAACCCGACGGTTAGCTCGACTCAATAGCAACTTCATGAACGCTTGCACGCGTTTGCATGCGCTTCATCAATTGTCGAATCGCATGCACACAGGGCGGCCAAGACGGGTAATGGAGGCCGTACGGCCCTATTTTGGCGAGCTTTCGGGTTTGCTCGTCAGTCGGAAAGATCCCATGAATCCCGACGAGGTGCGCGCGGCGAGGGCGGCGATTGAACTCGATCGCTTCCGGACAACGTTGCCGGCACGTGCACGCGAGACGCGGCGCTCGCTTGAGACGGCCGTGCCGGAACTATTGCTCGACTTCGATACGACGATGGAGCTTCTTTATCGCTTTGTGGAGGATTTCCAGCGCTATACAGAAGCATACGCGTCGCTGATTGACCAGAAGCATGTGCTCGAGCGATCTGTGACGAGACAGGTTGTCAAGACCAACGCTTACGTCGTCGCGTTTACATTCTTACGGACGGTGGTGGCTGTCGGGGCAGTAGGCGCATTCTGGATCGCGACTAACTGGCCGAGCGGTGGCTTCGCTGTGATCGGGGCTGCGGTCGTGTGCGCCCTCACTTCCACAGCGCCAAACACGTCCAGGGTTGCGGCTCAAATGGCAGTGGGCGTGGCCTTTGCAACCGCGGTGGGATACGTCTTTACCTGCTTCGTTTATCCGAATATCGAAGGGTTTCCGTTGCTATGCGCTGCACTGACGCCCGTGCTCGGCGTCGGTACGTTTCTGTCCATGCGGCCTGGCACTGCCGGCTACGGGACCGCTTTCGGTCTTTTGTTCTGTCTGCTGGACGGTCCGGACAACGTAGTCGTCTATACGCCGGATCTCGTCATCAATAACGGCATCGCCGTAGTCGTGGGCATGCTCGTGTCCTGCATCGTCTTCGCAGTGATTTTTCCGACGCAGATGTCGTGGCGGATTGAGAAGATCAAGCGCGATCTGCGGCGACAGATGGTGCTCGCATGTGAGGGCGCGCTCGTCGGACTCAATCAGACGTTCCAGTCGAGCACGCACGACCTGATGTTCCAGTTGCGAATGCTACTGATCAAGCGCTCCGAACAGCATCGCGACGCATTACGATGGATGCTCGTTCTCCTTGAGATTGGACACTCGGCAATCGACCTTCGCAACGAGACGGTCGATATGCCATACGCGAAGCGTCTGCAGCCGGAGTGGGAGAGCGTGTTGGATTCGGTGAGCCGAGATCTGGCAGCGCTATTCGAGCGGCCGGACGCGGCTCGACTTACACGGGCGCTGGCGTCGGTCGAAGCGGCGATCCAGACAGCACAGTCCCTACTCGGCGAGTTGAGCGAGAATCGTGAAAAGCGTCATCGAATGCAACGAATTCTTGGCTATCTGCACTTTATCCGCACGGCGTTGCTCGATAAGGATGCGCCGTTTTACACCACCGTCAAGTGATTAGCTTACGGGGATGACGCGCGTGAATTACCTCATGCGCGAAACGCCCCGCCTGGATCGCGAACCGACCCTCTGCGCCATCAATCGCACGATTAACATTTTTTCATAATCGTGCCATTCCCGATCTGTTGTCTCGCACATATCCTCACCTTTAACTGAATCCATGCGCGGCCGTCGTGTTTCGAACCAGCCGGGCCATGAAGGCCGGGTGCTCGTCCGACGCCCGTTTCTGACGGTGAGTTAGAGGCATGTGTGATTGTCCGAACAGCAATCGCGCCTTGCGACAATCTGCCACGCATGTATCCGATGTGGCCTGCGGTCTCTTTGTTTTGCTTTGGCGTCGAACGGTTTAACTCATTCTCCAAGAGAATTTGACAGTGAATAATGGACAAGTCCCGCTAAGGTTGTCGGATCGGACGGCGAGCGCAATCAATGATGTGCTGGCCGGCCGAAGGGCCGGTGGTCTCAGCAAATTGATATTTGCCGGTCCAGCTGTCGTGGCATCGATCGCCTACATGGATCCAGGCAACTTCGCCACGAACCTTCAGGCGGGCGCGCAGTACGGCTATTCGTTGCTCTGGGTTGTCGTGGCAGCGAACGTCATTGCCATGCTGTTCCAGGCGCTGTCAGCCAGACTCGGTATCGTGACCAACCGGAATCTCGCGGAGATGTGCCGCGAGCATTTCCCGATGCCAGTGGTTTATGCAATGTGGGGCGTCAGTGAGATTGCCGCGATGGCAACGGACCTGGCGGAGTTCCTTGGCGGGGCAATCGGTTTGTCGCTCCTGTTTCACCTGCCGTTGATCGACGGCATGGTGGTAACCGGGGTGGTTACCTACGCGATATTACTGGCGGAACGGCAGGGATTCCGACCCATCGAGCTGATCATCGGGGGGCTCGTTGCGGCAATCGCCATGTGCTATCTCGTTGAACTGTTCATGGTTCATGTGACGTGGGCTGCGGCCGCTCGCGGAACCGTCGTGCCAACGTTGCATTCGAGCCAGGCTGTCACAGTCGCAGTCGGCATTTTTGGCGCCACGGTCATGCCGCACGCCATCTATCTGCACTCTGGCCTGACCCAGAACCGCGCGCCTGCCCGTACCGAGGATGCGCGCCGTAAGCTGGTGCGTTTCTCCAATCGCGAGGTGATCATTGCGCTCACGGTTGCAGGCCTCGTCAATATGGCGATGGTTGTAATGGCGTCCGCTGCGTTTCACGTGGGGCATCCCGACATTGCGGAAATCGAAACGGCTTACCACACGCTGACGCCTTTGCTCGGCGCCGGCGCTGCCGCGGTTTTCCTCGTTTCGCTGCTAGCCTCCGGCGTTTCCAGCTCGGTCGTGGGAACGATGGCGGGGCAAATGATCATGCAGGGTTTTGTCGGCTTTCATATTCCGGTGTTGCTTCGCCGCATAGTGACGATGGCGCCGGCATTTGTGGTGGTCGCGCTGGGCGTGAATGCCACCAAGGCACTCGTCTATAGTCAGGTGGTCCTGAGTTTCGCCCTCCCGATGCCGATGATTGCGCTGGTGATCTTTACCCGCAGGCGCGACATCATGGGGGCGTTCGCCAGCGGCCGGCTGGTTAGCGCGGCGGCGATTCTTGGAACTTCGGTAATTTTTGTGCTCAACGTCATTCTGATTTTGCAAACATCTGGTGTGAGCATCCCCGGTTTTCAGGGTGCCTGACGGGCTCCCTGCCTCAATATTCGCTGTTCCATTGAAGCGCACAAGCGCTTCGCGTTCGACCGCCTGGTCAAAACAGATTCTCGCCGCGCAAATTGGTACGGCGGGGTCAAGGAGAGTTGTCATGGGTTCATTAAGTATCTGGCATTGGCTGATTGTTCTGGTGCTTGTCGCGCTGGTTTTCGGTACGAAAAAACTTCGGACTATTGGCGGCGATTTGGGTGGCGCGGTAAAAGGCTTTAAGGAAGGAGTAAAGGAAGCCGAGACAGCTACTCAGGCCGAGCACGCAGAGTTGCCGCGAAACTGAACAGTTGGGGTCGAGACCGAAGAAACCTTTGGGCCCGGCGAAATTCGTTGAACGATAAACAGTCATGTGTTGACGGAACACCTCCATGCTTGATCTAGGTCTTACCAAGATGGCAGTCATCGGCGTGGTTGCGCTGGTCGTACTGGGGCCGGAGCGGCTACCGCATGTAGCACGCACGGCCGGAGCGCTCCTTGGGCGTGCACAACGCTATATCAGCGACGTGAAAGACGAAGTCACGCGCGAGATCGAACTCAGTGAACTGCAGAATGTGAAGAGCGAGTTCGTGGCGGCTGCGGCGAACATCGAGAATGTCATTCACGAAAATCTGCGTGAGCAGGAGGCGGATCTCAAGCTTGCGTGGAATGGCGGTTCTACGGCGTCGCCGGATGCAGAGCAAGCTGCGGCGCAGCTTCCGTTGCAAGCGCCGGATGTCGTCTCGAGGCGCGGTGGTGTTGCCACGGGACCCAAGCGCAGGAACTGGCGTGGGAAGCAGGCAGCCACGCCGACCTGGTACAAGCGCACCGCCGCACGCCGTAGGCACGTGCAATCGACCGCTGCTCGCGTGGCTCGCCAGCCGTCAACCTATCCAGCCGGCAGACAGGGCTTTTTCAACGTCTAGCTTCCTACTTTTTAATCGAGGGCCGTTATGAGCCAACTTCAGCAAGCCCGGGTAGAAGGTCCAGAACTAACCTTCGTCTCGCATCTCGTCGAACTACGCGACCGTTTGATCCGCGCAAGCATAGCCATCATTGTGGTGTTTCTCGGACTCGTCTATTGGGCGCCCGACATATTCAAGCTGCTCGCCCGCCCGTTGATGATGAACCTGCCGAAGGATGGCAAGTTGATCGTCACCGATGTCACTGGCTCATTCTTTGTGCCGATGAAAGTGACGATGCTCGTGGCGTTCGTGATCGCATTGCCGTTTGTGCTGTACCAGATATGGGCGTTCATCGCGCCCGGGCTTTATCAAAACGAGAAAAGGCTCGTCGCGCCGCTTGTCGGAACCAGTTACACGCTGTTCCTCTGCGGGATGGCGTTCGCGTATTTTGTGGTGTTCCCGACTATTTTCCGCGTCATGGCGCACTACAACGCGCCATTGGGTGCGGCAATGAACACCGACGTCGACAACTACCTCGGTTTTGTGTTGACCATGTTCCTTGCATTCGGCGTCACCTTTGAGGTACCGATTTTCGTGATCCTGCTGGTGCGGATGGGCCTGCTGACTGTGCCTAAGCTCAAGGAAATCCGCCCGTATGTGGTTGTCGGGGCATTCGTCGTGTCTGCCGTAGTGACACCGCCCGACGTATTTTCCCAACTGATTCTCGCCGTTCCTTTGATCGTCCTGTACGAAGCTGGGATCATTGCGGCACGACTGTTCGTTAGCAAACGACCCGATGCGACAGATGAGAAGTGACGTGGCGGCTTACGTTGTCGTTGTCGGCGGCTTTCCTCATGGCGCCGCGAGCAGCGGGTGACGCAGATCACCTGCTATCGGCGTGGTCGCCTGGAATCGCGACTATTAGCCTCATCGAACACTGGTATATCCGTTTTCAGTGATGGTCGTGACGGGTGTCGCGGGCCGGGCGGACCCCGTAGAAGGTTCGCATATCTCGTGAATGTGGCGGACCATATGACTCGCCATGACACAGAATCCGGCAATGACCAAAACGATGCCAATGAACTGCCGAGGGCGAAACTGTCCGGGGATACGGAAATTAATCTCACTGAACACGAAAAGCTCCGATTCCTGGAAGTTGTACGAGCGTAGCCTGGCGTGGCCGATAAGCGCGGAGGGAAGATACACACACGCATCGCTATTATGAGCGTCCGCGACTAACAGTCGTTTTCCGTAATCGTGAAAATTTATTTATGTCGGAGATCTCCGTTGCCGTAGTTCAATTGGATCTGCGGAATTTTCCTGGGCTGTCGAACTTGCTTCTCGCAGGCGCCCCGGTGCCACTGACGGGATTCGATGAAAACTAAATGTGATTTCATCTTGGTTGCATCGTTCTGATAAAGCGTATTCGTTATTCTTAACGTTATCCGATCAATGAGCGAATCAAAGATCATGTTTCGGAGAATTGGCTTAACGTAATAAGGATGACTGAAATGAAATACCTGACGATTGTTGTTGCTATGTTCGCCGCTACCGCCACTGCTTCGGCATTTGCGCAAACGAATTCATCGAATACCCCAGCCACGTCCGTTGTCGCGCAGGTCGCGTCGAATGATGGATCTACGGCGCAAAGCCAGTCGGTTGCCGCGTATGGGCAGCCGGTGCATGAGAAGACGCGAGCTGAAGTGTACCAGGAGCTGGTCCATGCGGAGCAGGACGGCCAACTTGCGTATCTCAACTCGACCGTCTACGCGCATCCATGATCAGCCAGGCGCTGACCATCTCAAGCGTGCACGCTAACTTTTTGACGTAGTGGAGAACATAGTGAAAATCCGTAAGCTGATAACGCGATCTGCGCGTTTGGTAGCCGCCGGTATGGCAGTGGGGCTGTTGTTGTCCGGCTGCGCCACGGCTCGCCCAAATGGTCCGGACGGCTGCGTCGGTCCTCCCGATTTTTGTCAGCCGTATTTTGGCAATTGAACAGGTGGGAACGCGCTCGCCCGAAGCAGCGCGTTTAACTCTGCGAGGAGGCATTCCGCTGACGCTCTCGTCGCTCCATAGAGGTTGGTTTTTCGAGGATCAGATTTGCATTCGCGTTTGGAGATTGATTTTTGCCCGCGCTGCGGGTCAAGTGTTTGCGGTGAGCTGGGAGCGTAGATCTTGCGCGGACGCTTGTACGCAAATCGGTGTTCTGGTGAGATGATATCCATAACAGCTAACCGTGGCGATGGTGACGTCGGGCAAATGCTGCTTGAGTCTGCGGCGCAAGCGCCAGATCAGAGGACTCGCGGTAGTCAAATCAATGTCGTCCTTTTCCGGCCACGCGTAGCGGAGCAACTCATCGTGCCGCACAGGTGCGTCGAACTGGCGCAGCAAACATTCAAGTACCAGGTACTCTCTCTTGGTGAGTGGGAGACGCCGGTCTCCGTCGACCAGCTCTCGCGTTAGCGGATCGAGTCGGAGTGGGGTCGTTAGATGGTTTCGCTGCCGTCTATCCGTGGCTGTACGATGCAAAACCTGCATTCGCTCGTGCATCTCGATATAGGAATACGGATGGGTAAAACATGCATCTGCGCCAGCACGTAGCGTTGCAATTCTATCGCTGGATTTAGCGGGGCCGAGCACGGCGACAATCACTGCGCCGTCGGCGGTGGATTGAAACTGAGGTAACGCCGTTGTCAAGTCGGAATACGAAGAGGGGTCAAGGATCATCAGGACTATTGCGTCGAACGATTCTTTCGAGGCAGTCAGAATCCCGTCGCGGAGGTCATTCGCGCATCGCAGGCTGTGCGCACTTTCGCGAAATGCTTTGCACAGCCACGCTGACTCCCTATGTTGAGGGGACACGAAAAGAATGCGCATAGGGTGGTGGTCTCGATGGAAGATGGAGTTCGCGCGAATCAGGCGAGTATCCGTGACCAGCATTCAATGGTTGCCCTGGTACCCGGCCGTGCATCATGTAGCCTGATGGTGAAGTCGTGCACGTGCATGACCGTCGATACAATGCTGAGTCCAAGTCCCGAACCGGCAATATGGTGAGTGCGTTCGCTTCGATAAAAGCGTTGAAGCACGGCCTCGCGATCTTCCTGTGGGATGCCCGGTCCATTGTCGATTACTTCCACCTTGGGACCGGCCTGCGTTGAATTGAGTTCAATCCGCACCGTGCCGCCTGTCGGCGTGAACTTCAGGGCGTTGTCCAGCAGATTGCACAGCGCCTCGAACAACAGGTCGCGGTCTGCGCGAATGATGCCGACGTGCCGCGTTCGAACCATGAACTGGATCGAGCGACTTTCCGCTAGCGGTTCGTATAGGTCGCCAACTTCACGAACCAGGGTCTCGAGTTGCAACGAGGCAAAGCCCCCACGCCGCTGTAGAGTGCCGATCTCGGAGATGCGCAGCATGGCGCGGAAACGGTCGAGGAGTGCGGTTGTCTCAACACGGGCCCGCTCCACCAGAATCGACAGTTCCCGGTCGTCAAGTTTCCCGGTGCGCTCCGCAGCTTGCCCAAGCAGTGTGTGCATGTGAGCGAGTGGCGTACGCAGGTCGTGAGCGACCCCGTCGCAGACTCCCTTCACCTCATTCATCAGACGTTCCACTTCCTCAAGCATGTGGTTGACCAGATGCACCAGCATGTCGATTTCGTCGCGCCCTCCGGCCGGCAGGCGCTGGCCGAGGTCGCCCTGCGCAATCAGTTGCGTCGCGTTCCGGATCGCTTTCAGGCGGGCCGCCTGTCGCAGGCTCAATGCGAAACAACCGGCAATGCCCGAGACCATGCAGAGTATTCCACCCGCGATGAGCGCGTTGATCATCCTTTGTCGAATCTTCAGGACGTGGGTAAGATCGCGGGCAAGCACCAGCTTCTCGCCGTCGCTGCGCTGTTCCGCCATGACTCGTACCACCGGCGCTCGCTCCGGGCCTGCAACCGCCAGGGTGCCTAGTGTTACGCCGGTGCGGTTCACCGGTAGTCCTCGCGGGAAGGCAAGCATGTCGCCTGCAATGTGCCGACCGTCGGCTGTGAACAGGCCGTAATAGTTCGAGTGCATGCGCTCATGCTCGATGCGTCGGTAGATAGCCGCTGTAACATCGCCGTGCGGCATCGAATCGAAATAGATCAGTTGCCAGTCCATGACGACATCGGCTTCGTGCTCCATGGCACCTGCCACGACCCAGCCGATAAATCCGATCAGCAGCATGACAGAAACCGAAAAGATCACCGTGTAGACGGCCATCAGCCGGAATGTCGTCGAGCGCCATCTCCACCGCAGGGACAGTGGCGTTAGAAGTGGAACGTCCAGCAAGGTAGCTCTCATTCAAGAATATAGCCGGCGCCACGTACGGTCTTGATCAGTGGTTTTGCGCCGCTCGGGTCGATCTTCTTGCGCAACCGGCCCATGTGCACGTCAATCAGGTTGGTGCCCGGATCGAAGTGGTAGCCCCAGACGGATTCGAAGAGCATTGTTCGCGTGACGGTCTGCCCGGCGTGACGCATCATGATTTCGAGCACGCGATATTCGGTGGGCAAGAGTTCAATGTCTTCGCCGTCGCGCCGCAGCCTGCGCGAGATCAGGTCGAGTTCAAGCGGCCCCACGCACAGCGTTGTCTGGGCCTGAGTGGGCGGCATCTGGTTGCGGCGCAACAGTGCCTCTAGACGCGCGGCCATCTCTTCGGGATCGAATGGTTTGGTCAGGTAGTCGTCACCGCCTGCTCGCAAGCCGCGCACGCGTTCATCGATGTCGCCCAGCGAGCTGAGCATTAGCACGGGCGTGCGAATGCCAACGCTGCGTATGGTGGTCAAGATCGTCAGCCCGTCGATGCCTGGCAGCATACGGTCCAGGGTAATCAGGTCGTACTCGGCGCTGATCGCCCGTACCATACCCTCCTGGCCGCCGTCCACCCAATCGACTGAGTATCCGCGGCTCTGCAGTTCTCGAACGATCTCGTTTCCCGTGATCTCGTCATCTTCAATAGTCAGCACGCGCGACATCGTCATCTCGTGCGCCCCCCGCATGTATCGCCTTCGAACCGCAAAAGGTTCCGACACGAGTCCATATGGAGCGTTGCATTCTCTGCATCGAACGACATATTTGCGATGTCGTGATGTGAAAGGCGGACGGTAACTGGAATTGAAAGCGACATTGCAAGGGTCCTGCAAGGCAAGAAGTGATCGGTGAGCGTAGGGCCGGCTCAGGCCCGCCGCGGGTTCGGGCGGCCACGTACGTTAGGCACACCGCACAGGGCCCGGCGGCGTCACTCACTGGCTAGATGCACCTGGAAAAAGCGCCGACCGTGAAGCGGTCGGCTAAAGGTTCCAACATTCAAGGGCTATGCCGCCGGAACCAGAGAGAAGGTTAGTGCCGTCCTGCACCGGACGGAGAGCACACATGTGGGACGATAAAAGAAGCACAGTGGCCAGGACGAGCGTTCGCATCGCCAATTAGCGACGAAGTCCTGCATAGTAGATTCGCACTACGGACTTAGCGCGATATCTGCCCCTTTGAGCGAATGTCGGCATCGAACATTACCCGTTGATTACGCGCGTCGAGACTTACAGATGCACTGGCTGATTCGGGGCACGATCTCTGTGCCCCGTTGTGACGTTGGGAGAGAGCTGCGTCTTTCGCCTCGTTCCTCGCTTACGCAACGGTCCCGAATTGCGATCGAGGCGGTCAATTTACATAACGAGGCTGCGGCAAACATGAAACATTTGCCATGTTCGCGATATACGCTGGCAGTCGTCCGCAGTCTATGCTGAGGCTTATTCATGGCCTCCCACGATCGTGGGCATAGCAGCCGATTCGGTGGCCCGGCAAGAGAGCGCATCGAATCTGCCTCAACTGCCGGTTAAGGACGGTGGCTTGTTGGAGGCGCTCCGTTGATTCTCGGTGCGTTCATAAATTTTGGCGAAACTATTGTGAAGAATGCGACCCTGCGTCAGCTAAAAACCTTTGAAACCGTAGCTCGACGTCTAAGCTTTTCGCGAGCGGCGGACGAGTTAAATCTTTCGCAGCCGGCCGTCTCTACACAGATCAAACACCTGGAGGAGCATGCAGGTGTTGCGCTGTTCGAACAACTCGGCAAGCGAATCTTCCTTACGCCCGCAGGACGGGAAATGGTGCATCACACGCGGGCGATCATTGAACGCTTCCGCGTGGTGGAGGAGGCATTGATACGGCTGAAGGGTATTAAAGGCAATAGTCTGAACATCGGCGTGGTCAGCGCCGGCGGCTATTTCTTCCCGCGCTTGCTCGCGGACTTCAACCAGAAGAATCCGGGAATCAAGTTGGAACTGGCCGTCGAGAATCGGGATCAGTTGTTGACTCAACTCGACGAGAATCGTATCGACCTCGCCGTGATGGTGGGCGCGCCGGCAGACTCGAGAATTGTCAGTGAGACATTTGCACCGCATCCATTCCTGATTGTTGCGTCGCCGTCCCATCCACTCGCGCACAGACGGGAGATTCCGGTTTGTGAGCTGACGACGGAGCGTTTTATCGTTCGAGAGAAGGGCTCCGACACGTGGGGTGTTATGGAGGAAGGGATAGCGGATGGGTTCGACAAGAATAGCGAGCCGATCGAGATCAGGAACACAGAGACGATCAAGCAGGCTGTTATCGCGGGAATGGGTATCAGCTTTCTGTCCGCGCATACCGTCGACCTTGAACTGAAAGCGGGGATGCTTGTCGTGCTTGATGTAGTTGGGCTCCCGATAGTGCGAGAGTGGCGTATCGTGCATCGCGCCGATAAGCAACTCTCTCCCGTGGCCGAAGCATTTAAGCACTTTCTTCTCGAAGAAGGTTCAACACGAATAGGTAGGCTTGGCAACGTCGGCACTGAAGCTGCGTTTCTATCAGCCGTTGCATAGAAGCTGTCTTGCAGCGAAACGCGTATTCGCGGAGTCGGCCGTAAGTCAGGTGATGCGTGCGCCGCGACGAAATGTATGGGCCCGTTAGTTCTTCGGGTCCCATGATGATCCGCGTCGGTCAGTGATCGTTCAGGACTGGAGACGTCGCAACTTTGGCGACCTCTTCGGCTCCTGTGTGCTGCTGTTCGATCGAAACGCGCGACGAAGTCATCGCATCGGTGGGACTGCCCGGTTCGCTCTGCAATCCATCCTTGAAGCCTTTCACAGCGAATCCGAGATCGCCGCCGAGCGTTCTCAGTTTCGTGGTGCCAAAAACCAGCGCGACGATCAGCGCAACGATTAACCAATGCCAAATGCTTATTGAACCCATCTCATCTTCTCCTTGATTCCCCGTTGTTTGCCGATAGATGACTACCCGCGCGGTCGGCCTGGCCGGAAGCCACGCGGTAGTCGATTACTGTCACTGTGTATCTTTCAACGGTCCGCACGGGACGGATATCTTGATGCCCGGGCGGCTGCTGAGTAGAGGAACCGCAACCGCGATTTAAAGCGGCAGAACGTCGGGACGGTTGTTCGGGAACCGGGCGATGGTCTCCGCAGTCACGTTCAGATGATCCATGATCATCCGCGGCGGCGTGTGCGTCAGCCAGTCGGAAAGCGACACTTCGGCGAAGTGGTCCGCCTTGAAGATTTCCAGGAAGACGAGGTCGGTGGTGCCCGTGTTCTGCACGTAGTGACCGAGACTCTTCTTGACGTAGCCGATGTCGCCCGCGCGGAAGTCCGCGGTCGCCGCCTTCGGGCCCGTATCGAATACTGTCATGCGGGCTTCGCCCTTGATGTAGTACTGCCATTCGTCTGCGTTCGGGTGCCAGTGCAGTTCGCGCATACCACCCGGCTTGACCGTAACCAGCGCGGCTGCGACGTTTGCGGATGCCTTGAAATTGCGACTATCGGCGATCCGTACCGAGCCGCCCTTGGTCTCCTTCGTCGGCGCCATATCGCCCAGCGAGAAAACGAACGGGTGCTCAGGCAGGCCAAGAGGCGTCGCCACTGAACGTTGTGCGGCTGGCAGCGGACCGGGATCTGAACCTTGGAAAATCCACAGATTGTCGACCGGAATGTTCTTGAAGGCGTCGGCCGGTACGTTGAAGTTAGCGGCCAGGATGTCCGGCGGCGTGTGGGCAATCCAATCCGTCAGTAGAAGCGTATTGAATTCCGATGCGTGGCCGTTGTCGAATGCGAGCAGAAATTCCGCACCGGTAGGTCCGATGCCTTGCAACGAGTGCGGCAAGCCCGGAGGGAAATACCAGAGATCGCCGGTTTTGACGTCGGCTACCTGCGGGCGGCCTTGCTCGTCGAGGATGGTAATGCGGCATTGGCCGTCCAGCATGATGGCCCATTCGGCCTGCTGGTGCCAGTGCATTTCGCGGGTGCCGTTGGTCCCAAGGCGCATGTTGACGCCCGAGATGTCTTCGGAGATTGCGAAGTCATCCTGCGTAACTTCGCGAGCCCAGCCACCGTTCTGATAGCGCTTGTGCGCATTGTTGAACGACGCCCAGAACAGCGGCATCCCGTTGATGTCGGTAGCCGGCGGGTTCTGGAACGACGGGAATTGATTAGCAATTGCGGGGTTTTGAGGACCCGGGTCGGTCCGGCTCGTCGGGCTCAAGGCGTTGATTTCACCTTCGGGCGGTCGGTCGGGATTGCCGAACGTGGCCGCCTTGGCTGTTGCGGCAACGCCGAGCGCGGCGGCCGAGGCGGCCGCGCCTACCAACATTTTACGTCGTGACAGATCAGTCATGGTTTGCTCCTTTCCGTTGCGAAAACTGAATAACTAAAGCGATGTATTTTGCTGCCTGAAATTCAATCGGTTATGCCGGGATCAACCGGTTAGCCGACTATTAAAAGTAAGCGATATATAGAACGCTCAACGCGTTCTGAGCGAAAAGGCTGGTAAATTAATTTTCATCATCAACGATCCTAAATTGATTAATCAACCGGATTTCGCCAGACAGGCTGTACCGTTGAGACCGATGATAGGGGCTAGTCGTTTGGCAGGATAATTGTATTTTTGGAACGAAACGATAACAGTTGAATTATGATGTTCTGCTGATTAAGCGAGTGAAAATCGCAAGTGCGGCGGGGTTAAGTTTTAGGAATTGGAATATTAATAATTATTTAACATCGCCGGGAAGATATTCACCGTTACCAGTGACCAGTCGGCAGACAGAATAGTGACATGGAGATCAAATGCATGCTGTGCGGCGTCTCAGTTTTCTTCTCCGTTGCCAGAGAGTGCGAACGGTGTCCAGAAGAGCGGGTGGGCATACGACGCGATGACCTTGCCGTCTCTGACTCGCCCGGAATTGTCGATCATCGCAATGAGGGTTTGCCGCAATGCTTCTGCGCGTCCCAGCGTCGGATCCGTTTTTGGCTCGAGCTTCCGAGGGCGGTCAGGAATGGATGTTCCGGGCAGCAGCTTGAAATGTCGAAAGTGTGCGCAGACAGTTGAAATCGGGACTACATTTTGACAGGCTGCAGAGTGACGCTCCCGATATGCGCAAGCTGTTTGACGAGCTGCCACGTCCGCTGCCTGCGCGAACACGAGGGAGCGCAGGCTCCGCCGACCAGCCGATCTCGGCAATTTGTCTGCCGAATTGACGGTCGGGCGTTACAGCAAGTCGTTCCGTACATCTTAAGGATTTGCTGACATGTCGAATGATGCTCCAGACGTACTGATCGTCGGCGCCGGCCCGGTTGGTCTATTGCTCGCGACAGAGTTGCGACGCGACGGTGTCGATGTGCGCCTCGTCGACCGTATGCCCGCCCGGGTTTTTTATTGCAAGGCGCTTGGGATTACCCCACGCACGATCGAGATATTCGAAGACATCGGCATCGCCCGACGCGCGATCGAAGCTGGTGTATGGCTCACCGGCGTTCAAACCTGGCAGGACGGCGCGCCTGTCCCCGCCCGCAGCATGAGCATCCAGATGCAAGGCCTGCCGTACGGCTCGCTGTCGCTCGCACAGTTCGAAACGGAACGCCTGCTCGAGGCCGCACTCGCTGAGCGGGGCGGACGCGTGGAGTATGGCGTCGAGTTGGTCGCGTTCGAAGAGCGCGAGGGTAGGGTCCATGCGCAACTCACTGACCCCGACGGGCAAACGCACACCATGCGCTGCCGTTGGCTCGTAGGCTGCGATGGCGCGCACAGCAAGGTTCGCTCGTCGCTCGGTCTTGCGTTCGAAGGCGGCCAATATCCGCAAACATTCGCGCTGGCCGATCTCGACTTGGAGTGGGATCTGCCCCGGGGACCCATGTATCGCTTCGACTGGAGCGCGGGGGCGCGCCCGAAAGCTTCGCTCGCGGCGGTTCCGGTTCGCGGCTCGGCGCAACGCTACCGGCTCTCGATCATCGTGCCCGAAGACAAGGCTGCGGCGCTCGCCGATACGCCGTCGCCCGATTTCGATACGATGGGCGCGCTGCTCCTGCCGGCTTTGCCGGATAACACGCGGCTGTCGTCGATGCGCTGGTCGTCGGTCTACCGTGTCAGTCATCGCATCGTGCCTGCTTATGCGCGGGGCAATGTGTTCATTGCCGGCGACGCGGCGCATATCCATCCTCCGGTGGGCGGTCAGGGCATGAATACGGGCTTGCAGGATGCGCACAATCTGGCGTGGAAGCTGTCGCTCGCGGCGAGAGGCCTCGCACAGCCGGAATTGCTCGAGAGCTATTCGGAAGAACGGCATCCGGTCGGGGTCGATGTCGTTCAGTCGACGAGCGCGGCGCTGAATGCGGTGTTCGCTCGCGAGGCGGCGACGCCGGCCATGCGCGAAACGCAGTTGCTCGTCACCTATCGAGGCAGCCGCATCGTCGCCGACGAGTGTCCCGGGATGGACGCGACGTCCCCCGCGCCTGGTGATCGTGTTCCCGAAGTGGGGGGCTTGCAGCAGAGGTTCGTCGGCCATGCGCAGCGGCTGCATGAATATGTCGGCCGAGGCCGGCATGTCTTGCTCGGCTATATCGATGCACCCGGCGCGCAATACGATGCGTTTGTCGAGGGTTGCGCTGCGCTCGACGCCCTGCCTCGTGGGCTGGCGTCCGCGGCGCTGATCGCGGCACCGGGATGTGACGTGCCTCCCAATGAGCGGTTCACTGTGCTAACGGATGCGGCAAACGAATTTGCTATCGCATTTCGTGCCCCAGGCGGCACGGTGTGGGGCGTGCGGCCTGACGGGCATCTCGGTTGGCGTAGCCATCTCGGTTCGAAAGAGGCGGTGAGTAGATGGTTGCGGCTCTCGATGCAGGTCGATTGATTTTAGAAGTCGCTGCCATCTCCATCCGTCGATGATTTCTCTCCCATTTGAGAGATGACCAACCGCGATTCGCGCCCTAGACTGAAAGCCAACGTCAGGAAAACGTAGTCTCCTGATCGCTTGCAGAATCTCCTCAGATGACGCTGGAGTCGCATATGACGTGGTCAAGGGATGGATTTCTCTTCGGCGCGGGTGCTGCGCTGGTGACGCTTGTCTGCGCGCTACAGCCATCGTACGGGTACGCCGGCGCCTTCGACGACCTCAAGCAAAGCCTGGGGAAGAGCCTCAACGATGCGGCGAAGAGGAACGTCGACGCAGCGCTCGGGAACACGCCGTCGGGTGGCCCCGCCCAGGTGCAAACCTCCAGCTCGGCGGGCACGGGATCCGCACAACCCCAGGCGCCCGACGCGATCCAGCCGGTCCGCGGGAGCGGTCCGGGTGCTTCCTCTCAGGGCACGGGCCAGGCGTCCGCCGGCTGCGCGAAGAGGCGCCTCTCGAGCCCACAGAAGGCGTTCATCGTCTGGAACGGCTCCATGGTCATGGACATCGTCAATGACTGCGACAGCGAGCTGACCGTGATGACCTATCAGGGCAAGGTCAGCAAAGAACTGTGCGTCGCTTCGTGGGTGCACCCGCATGCTGTGAAGCGGGCAATGCCGGTTGCCCGCCTGTGCAGCACGGCAATGCCGTTGCCAAAAACGGCGCCTTACGGAGTGCCGTGCTCTTGCCCGGATGGCACAAACATCGAGCTGACTGCGATGCCGCTGGCAAACTAAGCGCCGTCATGGATCACTTCACGACTCGCCGTGCCGACCCGCCAGCATCAGGACGGACACCATGGGGAGATACGCAATGATTTCCAGCCCGAAGAGTTTTCTTCGTACACGTTCCATTCGCTTATGCGCCGGCCTGGTTTGCGTGCTTTGTCTCGGTACTGCGCAAGCCGGACCCTTTGACGATCTCACCCAGACGCTCAAACAGGGACTAGCCGACGCGGCGCATAAAAGCCTGGACTCGGCAATCGGAAGCCAGACTTCGACCGCCGCTGCCCCGAGTCAGGGCGCTCCTGAACTTGCCGGAGCCAATCAGAAGTCGAGCGGCTCGCCTGGGGCGGTCCCGGCATCGGTTGCCGGAAGTCCTGTGGACCCGGCTGACCCGACATGCCTGATACTCAAGACAGAAAGCGACGGCTTGCTCCATATCAAGAACCAGCAATGTATGCAGGACCCTTACTTTCTGGTGCCTTCGAACAAGGTCGCCGGCTGTGCGTGGCACGCCATGAAGAGGGGTGTCTGGGTGAGCCCCCACTCGGTAATTTGTGCAGGCCGCCCTGACAAGAATCACAGTTGCGAGTGCACTGGAAAGACCTTGTGGAAAGGGAGTTGAAGCCGTTGCCGGATTCTGGGGCCGGCGAGGCTGAATCTTGATTCAGGCTATGTCAGCCGTACGTTGCAACGTCGAGGCTTGCCTAAAGAAAAAATCTAAAACCCGGCTAAAACGCGCGGCGTCTATCCAGTACTTCAGGATTTAGTATGCTCGGCGGTTGACCCGCATGCGGACCGATATCGAGCGCGGCGGTGCGTTTCATCCGCGCGAGTGCAAGTCGCCGGTCTCCGTTCCAGCGAGCGGGAGCATCCGACTGTGCGACGAGAACGTGAATAGGCTCGTCATCGCTATGCGGTTATAACGTGCTGACAACCTTCATCCATCTGCCGCGGGGATCGTCGGTCGAATGCAAACGCAAGGTCAATCCTCCGTCCTGGCGCCGGAGCTTTCGGCGTCGCCTCCTGGATAGACGCTAATTGTATTGCGCAGATTCAGGGCAATAAAGAGCCGGGCTATCCAGCTTGGAGCATCGAGTTCGGCGCCGAGCAACGTCTCGATACGGGCGATCCTGTGGTTCAGCGTATTGGGATGTATGGCAAGTGAAGCGGCGGTCGACTTACGGCGCTGGCTGTTGTCGAAGTAGCACTCCAGGGTCGTCATCAAGTCCTTCTCATGCAGGATTTCCGAAAACATGGATTCGAAGTAGCGCAAAGCGCTTCCGTTGGAACGAATGCTTTCGTCAATGGCGATATCCGAGTACAGGTACACCTTCTTTGCTCTATCGCCGCGCCAACCAAAGTTGAGCGCTGTCATCGCTTCTTCCGCCGATGTCGCCCAGCCCTTCGCCCCGTGATTCACGAATCCGACTCCAACGGCTCGGACCTCATCCCACTTTTTCGCAAAGGAGATGATCGCCTCTAACAGCAGACGCTGATTCCCGTCATTTTCGTTACCGGAACGGAGATGTACCGTCCGCGGTCCTGGCCATGAAGGGCGGGGCTGTTGACTTCCTCATAAAGCCCTTCGATGAAGATGTGTTGATGCGCGCGGTTGACGCGGCCCTTGCCCGGGCACACGTTCTTCGCAAGGAGGCGCAAGGTGCAGCGGCGCTCCAGGCGCTCTACCAATCGCTGACGCCTCGTGAGCAGGAGCTGTTGCCGCTACTTGCAAGCGGCCTGTCCAACAAGCAGGCGGCAGCAGTCCTTGGTATCACCGAATACACCGTGCAGGTGCATCGCGGCCACGTCATGATAAAGATGCAAGCGGATTCATTTGCCACTCTCGTCAAGAAGGCAAGCAAACTGCAACTCGAAAGATCGTCGACGACCACGTTCGATGTCTGACCCGGAAGACGGGCCTACGAACCTGCATTCTATTTTTTCCGACCGCTGCCCGGCTCTAGTACCAGAGGCAACGGCCTGTTGCTCGATCGAAGCCGCTGACCGCGGCGGCGCGGCACACTACCGTTGCGGATGCAGGCCACTGCGAAACATGGTCAAGCGCGTCGGCAACCTTAATCGCCGGGCGGCTTGGCCACACCGAGTTGCATCATCAACCCGAGCGTGTCCATGATGATGCGGCTCTCCTTGATCCTGCCCTCCTGAACGCGGTCGATGACCATACCCCAGACGCGTACTGGACGCCCGGTGGCGGGCACGCCGAGAAAGTCTCCACTGTGCGTGCCCGTCCATTCGAAACGGGTCAGCACCCGGTCTGCGTCAGAAAGTTGTTCGTCAATTCGCCAATGCATATCCGGAAACGCTGCGCGCATGCCGCGCAGAACGTCCTTGAGGCCTTCGAGACCCGGGCCCTGGCCAGGGAACGGGACCTGTTCCACCATGTCCTCCCAGAAGAACCTACCAGTGGCATCAATATGCCCCTGGTTCAGAACCTCCTCAATAAATTCGCGAACGATACCGCTGATCTCATCCATGGGAGGGGCCCCTGGTAGTAGGTTATACGACAAACATGCCGGCATTTTTTGGAAGCGCTCCGTAAGGCTAACCGAAAAGGCCGCGAACCGGCCGAACGTCCCCCAAATAGTGTCCGTTCGCTCCTGCATCCCGTCGTTAAGATTACGAAAGGTTTAGGTTGGAAGCTGGTCTCGACGCGGCACGGCGGCTGCTCTGCTCGCAATGAAAAGTGGGTTAGATGAAAACGCGAGATCGAGGGGAGGGGGCAACTAGCCGGCGGCGTTTCGTCACACCTGGCTGAACGGTGAAATGGATTCGACAGTTGTCGGTGGATTGCGATCAACCGGACTTTCCTATTCGGTCACACAGCCAAACGCTCGAAGGTCTGTCACAACCGGCAATAGGCTGATCGAAGCGTCGCGTTCGATCACATCATGTCGAGCCGCGAGCAGCCGTTCCATTCGCCGCCTTCTCCGAGGCCGACTTCCGCGGCACGCATGCATCGGAAGAAATAGGTAGACTCAAAACGGGTGCTAAATGTGCGCCCATCCTTGCATTGCCCTTGCTTACCGATTTCAAGTTCCGGAGTATTAGAAGTGAAGGTTTACGATTTCAAAGGTTTTCCTAATCCCGCCCGCGTTCGCATCGCGATTGCCGAAAAAGGTCTCACCAACCGCGTCGAGTTCATTCAGGTCGATCTGCCTGGCGGCGCACATAGAACTCCGGAGTTCCTTGCCAAAAATCCGTCGGGCGCGGTACCGGTGCTCGAGCTCGATGATGGCACGACGATCTCTGAATGTACGGCGATCACCGAGTACCTCGACCACCTGGACGGCGAGCCGACGCTCACTGGCCGTACCGGTAAGGAACGCGCGATCATTCACATGATGCAGCGTCGGGCCGAAGTCGAATTGATGGATGCTCTAGGGACCTACTTTCATCACGCCACACCAGGATTGGGTGAAAAGATCGAGCTCTACCAGAACCGCGAATGGGGCGAGCGAAGCCTCAAGCGCGGGATTGCCGGCCTGCACTATCTGAACCAGGTCTTGAGCGGGCAACCGTATCTTGCAGGGGATAGTTTCTCCATGGTCGACATTACCGCGTTCGCCGGATTGAGCCTCGCAGATTTCCTTAAGATCGAAGTGCCCGACACACTGACATATCTCAAGGACTGGCGCGCCCGCGTGCGAGCGCGGCCGAGCGTCGCCGCTGCCTAAGCCTGAATTCGGAACCATCAGGGCACCATTCTGTCATTGGAGCCTAAGGCTTTCATTGCCGTTATTTGACGGTCAAAGCGGCTGTTCGCCCGAGCGGGTCGTCGGTTGCCGGGCGAACAAGCTACATCGGCGGTGCACGCTCTCAAGCAGACATCCCAACCGCGGTTCCGCACCTGACTGCGGGCAAACGTTTACCGTCACAGCCATGTCGTCGGCCCGTTAAGCCCTTCCGAGCTTTCGGCTCAAGATTTCACCGCAGATGCCGACAACTTTATCGGCAGGCCATGGTCACACGGGGAATTGGGAAATCCGGCGAGAAGGGTAACGTGACCGACGAATTTCGCCATGGTATGAAAATGATGCGGTTCTTTTAAAAATGACGTTAGGTTGGTGAAAGTTTGACACCTCTCTCGATATACATTCTCACTTGCAATAGTGAACGGCACTTAGACAAGGTCCTCGCGGCCGCGAAGCGCGTGGCGGATGATCTGCTGGTTGTAGATAGCGGCAGCGATGACACAACACTAGCGATTGCCGCCAGACACGGTGCTCGAATAGCGCTCCGCACCTTTGACAATTTTCGCGCACAGCGACTTTTTGCCCACAGCTTATGTTTACATCAGACTGTGATGTTTCTTGATAGCGACGAGATCGCCAGCGACGCGCTGATTGACGAGGTACTGGCGCTAAAAGTGTCGGGGTTTTCGCACGATGCCTATTCTGTTCGCCGCGATTGGGTAGTAAGGGGCAGGGTTGTCCACGCGCTCATGCCTGCTAGCTGTCCTGATTACCCCATTCGTATATGTAAGCGAGATAAAATTGACTTTTCTGAACACAGCGTTCACGAAACTCCTATCGGCTATGAAAGTGCCGGGCGCATCGAATCCCCGTTGGTCCACCATACCTTTGAGACCAACTCCGAGCTGATGCGTAAAATTGATCTATACACCGACCTGGCCGCAGCCGATATATTCGATAAAAAGAAGTGGGTCGGCGTACTTTGGTTTAAGCAGTGGTTTAGTCCAGTCGGGGCATTCGGAAAGTGGTATATCCGTCGGGGAAATTGGCGCGATGGTCGAGTTGGTTTGATCTTGGCGCTGTACGCCTTCACATACACACACCGTAAATATCGCAAAGCTCTTCTGCTGACCAATTCGCTGACTAATTCGAATTGAGAAATGACCGGCATTAGGTGCGAGTCAAGGTCGAGGGGCTTTTGCCAGCGTGGAGGAGGCGCGCTGCCTTTCTCCACTTAGTATTGTTTGACTAACCCCGGGAGGGCCCCGGCCACTCAGTTCTGCACTGCGCTTGCCGGGTCAGCACACATCTCTATACGTACTCCGTGTGATTCGGCGTTTCAATGTCGCCGAGACGGTCGAGACCCGCTTCGACCGGCACCACAGCGAGTTGGCCAAACACGTTCGCCAAGGCAAGATCCGCGGAATCATACGCGTGGGCGCCGTCGAGCAAACTGAAGAGGCCCAACGTCAGGCCATTTTTTCGGATCGGAATATTGAGTGTGCTTTCGCAACCAATACTCCAGAGCTTCTCGTGTTCGGAGAAAGCAGACTTGACATCGGCCTTCGTTGATCCGACGTAGATTTTCCCGTCCAGCAGAACATGCTGAACCCACGGGCTGCGGGTGACCCGCTTCACGCCTCCGACGGGACCGATGTCCGGCCGGTTGCTGTACACCCGGCACATACGGCTGGATTCGGCGTCAAACGCCAGCACAGTGAAATAGCGCTGTCCGAACACGGCGGTCATCTCCCGTTCGAAAGTCTTCCAGACGTCGCTCTCAGGTTTGCCTTCGGCGAGTGCCGTTGCCACTGCTTTCACTGCATCGAGTGCAATGTCGGATTTCTGGTTCGTCATGATTCGTCCTTAGTTCCGGATTTCGCTCGCAGCCCGATGCAATCAGGCTCCCAATTCCTTGACCTCGATCGCCTCGAGCGACAGGCCTTTCGTCTTCACGCCCATCGTGACCACCGCGACGGCGCCGGCGAGTAGCACGGCGGTCGTCACGCCGAACACGCCGCCAAAGCCCAGCACCGGGAAGATGTAGCCGACGAGGACCGGCGAGACGATCGCACCAATCCGGCCGATCGCCGATGCGACACCTGCACCCGTGGTCCGGATCGCGGTCGGAAACACTTCGCTCGTGTAGGCGTAGACGCCCGCATAAGTTCCATTCATGAAGAACGACAGACAGATGCCCGCTGCGGTGATCGCTTCATTGCTTTGAAGCTGCGTCATCGACAACGCTGCGATTCCGCCAAGGACCATATAACTGGCGATCGTTGCCTGACGGCCGATCTTTTCGTTTAGCCACGCAGCCGAGAAATAACCAGGGATCTGCGCGAGATAGATGGCGATCGAATAGGCAAAGCTCTTCGTGATGCTCATCCCGTGTTGCATGAGCAAGCCGGGGATCCACGTGAAAAACGAGTAGTAGCTAAACGTGATTGCAAACCACATCGCCCACGTCATCGCGGTGATGCGGGCCTGCTTGCCGCGCCACAACGCCTTGAAGTTGGCGACGAACGAAGGATGCGAGTTTTCCTGATTCACTACCGGCGGCGTGCTTTCCGGAGGAGCCAGTCGATATCCCGTCGCGAGGAGTTCTTTCTCGATCGTGTCGACGATCCGCTTCGCTTCGTCATGACGTCCACGGCTTTCCAGCCAGCGCGGCGACTCCTGCAACGCGCGTCGCCACCACAGCAGCATCAGAACCGGGACGCCGGTCAAAACGAGGACGATGCGCCAGCCTTCATCCGATGCCGGCACGATCATGTAGCCGAGTAGCGCGGCTGCCACAAAGCCGAACGAGAAGAAACCCGCCAACGATCCGACGAAGCTGCCGCGAAACCGTCGCGCGACGAATTCCGCCAGATACGGCGCGATGATCGCGCTTTCCGCGCCGGTGCCGATACCCGCACAGATCCGCGAAATCAGGAAGGTTTCCCAGCCATGCGTCGAGGCACTCACGAAGGACGCCACCGCATAGATCAGCAGCGCATACATCATCACGCGGCGGCGGCCGATCAGGTCGCCCAGCAAGCCGGCGGCAAGCGCGCCGAGCATATAGCCCACATACGTACTGCTGCCGAGCAGGCCCGTCTGCACACTGGTGAGATTCCACTGAATGCGCAGGACCGGGAGGATAAACGCGATAACGGCGGCGTCCATTGCATCGAAGGTATAGCCCAGCCCACCGATGACGAGCAGTCGCCGATGAAACTTCGAGAACGGCCAACTTTCGATTCTTGTTGAAATGGTTGACATGTGACTAGTCCCGTCGGTGCAAGGAAGCCGTGTTAGGCGGTCAGGTTGTTGACGTAGAACTGGCCGCCTTTCATCACTGCGCTTAGCGTGCCAGGTTGTTGGAAAACACCGAGGTCCTCGAGCGGATTGCGGTCGAGCACAAGCAGATCGGCGTATGCTCCCGGCGCGACCACGCCGATTTTTCCTGTCTGGTTCATCATTTCCGCATTGACGGAGGTCGCGCTTTTGAGAATGTCGGCGGGCTTCATCGCGGCCTGCCGCAGGGTGAATTCTTCGTATTGACAAGCGTGCATGTCGCCGAGCAGATCCGAGCCGAGACCGATCTTCACGCCCGCGGATTGCGCGATGCGTATCGCTTCGATCCCCTGATGCTTGACGCGGTCGGCCTTTTCACGCATCGCGGGTGTCCAGCCCAGCTTCTCTCCATTGCGCTCGATCGCAGCGTACGTGGCCAGCGTCGGAACGAGGTAGGCGCCATATTCGGCCATCAGTTGTGCGGTCTCGAGATCGAGCAGATTGCCGTGCTCGATCGAGCGAATGCCCGCCCGAACGGCGCGCTGGATCGCTTCGGGAGCATAGGCGTGGGCCATCACGTAAGTCCGCGCGGCCTTCGCTTCCTCGACGATCGCGGTGAGTTCCTCGATCGAGTATTGCGTGCCTTCCAGCGGATCGTTCGGTGTTGAAACACCGCCGCCGGCCATCACCTTGATATGCGTCGCACCGTTGCGGATTTCATTGCGCGCCGCGCGTCGCACTTCGGACACACCGTCGGCCACGGCGCCGAGCAAACCGATCGCACCGCAGCACGCGCAGTTCATGCCTGGATAGAAGGCGGGACGCGCATCGCCGTGACCGCCGGTCTGGGTCAGCGCACGGCCAGCAATGAAAAGGCGCGGGCCTGCGAAGTGGCCCAGTTCGATGGCCTGCACGAGACCCGAATCCGCGCCGCCTGCATCACGCACCGTGGTGTAACCGCGCTTGAGCATCTGTTCGAGAATATCGCTGGTCTGCGCCGTCACTAGCGACTGCGGCAGCATCGACAGTTTGAAGAAGTCGGGGACGGTCGCCGCGACGTGAACGTGCCCATCGATCAGCCCAGGCAACACGACACGGCCGGCGACGTCGATTTCCTGCGCGTCATCCACAGCGAGCGATCCGCGAGTCACCGTACCGATCTTGCCGTTCTCGACCACGATCGTCGTTTCGGGGTTCAGCTCGCCCGTGAAACTGTCGAAGAGATTGGCGTTGCGAAAAACGATGCGTGTCATGGAGATGAATCCGTTCCGTTGTAGATGGAGAAGATTTTTGCATCGTTCTTTTTTGACAACAACGACACTCGATTTAAAATTTTGTTGCCTTTTAGGCAACATATTGTCAAATCGGAAACGGCTGGGTCGGAGGCGGGATGAGCGATTTTTCGATAACACGAATGCGGTATCTGTTCGAGGCAGTGCGACTCCGCGGCATCCGTGCTGCAGCCGATTTTCTGGACGTTGCGCCGTCGGCAGTCAGCCGTCAGATTGCGCTGCTGGAGAAGACGGCGCGCACACCGCTGCTCGAGACGAACCGGCGCGGGGCCAATCCGACGGAAGCCGGCCTGATCCTGCTGGCGTACTACAGGGAGCATGTTTCCCGCGAGGAAGCGCTCATTTCACAGCTGGACGGGATTCACGGACTCCAGCATGGCAACGTCGCCGTCGGCGCAATCCAGGGATTCACCGAGGATCTGATGAATCGCGCGTTACGGGAGTTTCACCAGCAGTATCCGAATGTGACCCTTACGCTAAGACTGGGTAGCGTGAATGACATCCTCGCGTGGTTGCAGGACGATCAGGTGCATCTCGGCCTGACTCATGGCCCCCGGCTCAACCTTCATGCGGTACGCCTGAAAGAGGCTGCGTCTTCGACACAGCCGGTGTGCGCGATCGTGAAGACGGGGCACCCGTTGACGCAGCTTCCGGTGGTACGTGCAAGGGATCTCTTCGATCATCCGTTCGGACTGGCGAGCGCGGCGTTCGGTACGCGAATGATTGCCGATGAGGTCGAAGCGCTAGAGAAGCGTCAATTCAAGGTTGCGCTCGAATGCGACCACCTGATTGGGTTGATGAGTTTCGTCAGGGCGGGGATGGGCGTCACGCTGCTGCCCGCATTCTTCGTCCATGACGACGTTCAGCGGGGTGTCGTTCAGGCGTTACCGATCCGGCACAAGTTGATGGAAACGGCTCAGGCGCAACTCATTGTCAGGCGCGGCCGGGAATTGCCGGTTAGCGCGCTAAAGCTGCAACGGATGCTGACGGCCAACCTGCTGGCGTTTTCCGCGCATGCTGTTGCGCAGGAAATATAGCGATATGCCTTCGCAGTCCCAAACCGTTCCAGCTCGATGCCGCACATCGATGGCGATGCCACGCGAACTCAGCGCAAACTTTTGACCTGGCTCGGCGTGACGCTTTCAGCGAATCGATTGCCGAAATGGGTTCTCGTGTAGTTGACGACAGCAGCGACCTGATCGTCATTCATGGCGTCGCCAAACGATGGCATCCCCCTTCGGCCGTGCAGTACGTTGACGATGACGTAGGGTGCCGCTTCGATTGCCGGGTTGTCAGCGAGCGCCGGGTAGTGACCCGCGCCCTGTGCGCCTTTTCCATCCGGCATATGGCATCCCGCGCAAGTAGCGTTGTAAAGCGCTTCGCCGCTTGTTTCGGTGAAGCGGTAGTCCGGCGAAATCGTGAAGGTGCGTGGTGCGTCCTGTGCCACGGTCTGAGCCGACACCGTCGCGGCTCCCATCGGCATGGCCATCAGCATCACGCTGAGGATTAGCGTCGGCCTATCCATTGACGATTCTCCGATGCAAGCGAGTGATCGCATCCAGTGACGACAGCACGGCGCCTTCCTGCCATGCCGGGATATGGGAAGCGTGCTCTCCCGCAAGGACGATCCGTCCGTCGATCTGACAGAGATTCGCGTAATGCGCTTCTCTCAACGCGTCCGTCCATGCGGCGAAGCAGCCATTCGTGAACGGCGATCGGCTCCAGCTCATCGCGAAGCCGTTCTGGTACTCGCGCGCGTACTGCGGATGAATCTGGCTGCCCTGGCTCAATGCCACCGCGATTCGCTCGGCAGGGGGCAGTGCACCGATTTCATAGCTGGCGGGCCCCCACATATAGGCGCCGAGCAGCACCGCAGGACCGGTCGATCCGTAACCTGTTGCCGGATAGCCGATCGTCGAGATCGGCAGGTCGGTATGCGTGATGCCGCCGTAGATCTGCTCGTCTTCTTCCCAGAATCGCCGGCCGAATTGCAAGCCGATTTTCACCGATGTCTCGTAGGGCACCGCATCGATCGCGGCGCGCATGGCCGGGCCGACCGCAATGTCGATCTGGCTCAGAATCGAGAGGGGGATGGTGCACACCAGCCAATCCGCGTGCGCGTTCCGTTCGGTTCGGGTGGTCGTATCGGTGTAGCGCACTGAGACGCCTTGCTCGTCCTGCAAGATGGCCGTGACTCTGGCGTTCAACACTACGGCGCTCGCGACCTGCGAATGAAGCGCATGGGCAATCCTGTCCATGCCGCCGACGGGTTGAAAAATGCTGCTCTGGAAGTCCTGCTCGTTTCCAGACGAGAGCCATTGCCATAAACGCGATGCAAGCAAGGGGTGGCGCGGGAGCAGATTCGACGGCACGGCCTCGGGCATCAGCCCACCGCCATGCGCAGTCGCGAATCCGCGGCGTTCACTGCTTCGCGGGCCCGCCTGATAGCGACCGTCCCGACCGAGCGCACCCCATTGGCGCAGGGATTCGAGCAGCAGATGCGCATCTTCGGCTGACAACGCATCATCGAGTGCGTCTTTGCGGATTGCTTTGGAAAGCAGCTCGGCGATATAGCCTTGATAGTCGGTCTGCACCGCCCGGAAGCGTTGCGGCTTGCCACCGAAAGCCTCCGTCGAATGCAGGTAGGCGTTGTAATTGACCTGGATGAACGGCTCGAGCGGCACCTTCAGGCGTTTTGCATAGTCGAGTACGCCCTGGTGGTGATACGGAATGCGCCACGGCCCCGGGTTCAGATAAAGCCCGTCAGCGAAATCGCAGTACTGGGTGGCACCGCCGAGTTCTGTATAACGATCACCACCCCTGACAGTCCAGGCCCGGCCACCCGCGCGGTCGTTGTACTCGAGCACTTGCACATGGTAGCCCGCGTTCCTCAACTCAAAGGCCGCGACGAGGCCAGCCATGCCCGCGCCGAGCACGAGAATTCGCGTTCCTTTGAGTGCGCCATCGAGTCTGATCGGTCCGGCGTAGGTCGAGGCAGCGGCGAACCCCAACGTGCCCATGCCTTGCATCATGGCGGCCGCGCCGAGGTTCTTGCCAATCAGCGTCAGCAGGTGCCGGCGGCTCATCGCATTGGTAGTCATTCTCGACATAAGGACGTGGTGCCCCGACTGGAGAGAAACGATGGCGAACGAAATCAGATGGCATCCCGGATTGCAAAGGCATGAGCCTGCTTCCGCTGAAATCGGGCTTGGGACGAATTGAAACTATGAACCGTTTCCCGTCACCACGTGCGACTGTCGTCTGCCCTCAGGGATCAGGCGCATATCGCTGTTGCGCGGCGGACCATTTGAACGTGTCATGAAAATAGCACAGGTTAAATAGCCCGCTATTCTCGGGGAGAAAAAGCGGAGATGAAATTGTGCTTTTGATAGCTGAATGCGACGAAGATCGTCGACAATCTGGCACCACGGTTGATTGTCAGATGCAGAGAGAGGGTCCACCGATTCGCTGCATCACGGCGCGCAACGCGGTATGGGCGCTATCAAGCGGCTGGCTTCCGTTACGCGCGAGGTTCACCGCTGGCGCCATCCAGGGATGAGCGTATGCAACAACGGTTGCGCCTGCTTCATATGCTTCACTCGCCGATGCCGCGATGGCAGCGAAGCATTCGGCGAGGTCGTCACTTTTGAAAAGTGCCCATACCCGCGCAACATGGATGACGTCCACTGACGTAACGGTGTTGCTTGCGTGCTGTTCGGAAAGTTTTCTGGTCGGCTCGACGGCGGCTTCAACCGCACACAACACGGCGATTTTGCCCCCCACTTTGCCGGCCGCAGCGGCCAATGCGACATCTGCTCTCACAATGGGAACTGGCGGACTATCAATTTCTTCGACAGCCGGCCCGAGCGTCGCGCAAGTCAGGATGACGGCATCTGCGTCGGCCGCCAATGCCAGAAGACAATGCTTTGTCTCCTCCTTCAAGCCGGCCGAAAACGTCCCCGCATCCTGGACAGCCTCACGAAGATCGGACCGGACTTCACGGCGGAGATTGTCGACCCGCAAGCCAAGAGTTTGGGCCGCGTCCTCGAATACGCGTTTGTTCCCATCGACTGTGTGCAAAAACGATATACGCATTACCTGTTTCCTTCGTTAGATTGCGCGTCTGTTTCTTCGCTTCCGCGACCGCGATTGAGACCGCGATTCAGACCATTCAAGCAGGGCATTGTTTCAATGCCGGCGCCGTCTAACAAGGCAACCTCTCCTACCGGTATGTTTGGTACCTCCTTCCACAAAGGGTCTTCGTTACTCGCAGACAACGAGAGTATCAATGGCCGCTTCTGGCGCATGTCAGAGTCAGCTCAGGGGCGGCTACGGAGCTTCCCCGAAGCGGCGAATACATTCCCGTCGTCGGCTACCGAGTTTTTTCGGGCATCTTTGGTCGGTGGTCAGCAGGGTAATGCTACTGCTCGATGCCCCCGGCAGCTTACCTCGTTCGCTCTTCATCAATCGGCGACGACTCCAAAATCGACGTCTTTGCTTGCGACGATGCCGCCCGTGCGCCCCGGCGCGCGTTGATTGCTCCAGTACAGATTCGTGTGCGCGATCACGCCGTCCGGTGGTGGCGCGCCCCATCGAGTCATGTCTTCGGTCGTGTGCGCGTCGCTGACCAGAGTTGCGTCATAGCCGCGCACAAGCGCGCCGTGCACTGTCGAGCGAATGCACATGTCTGTTTGTGCGCCGGTCACGATGAGTTTGCCGACGCCGAGCGTCGATAAGACCTGTTCGAGGTCGGTGCCTTCGAACGCGTCGCGGTAATGCTTTTCGATAATCACTTCCGCCGGTCCTGGCGAAAGTTCGTCGACGATCTGCCACGCCTCACTTCCAGCTTCCAGGTCTTCGTCGGAGTGACGGACCCAGACGACCGGTACGAGGGCGCTGCGTGCTCGCTCAACGAGCGCGTTGATGATGCGGAGCACTTCCTGGCGTCGATAGGCGTTCGCAACGACGCCGTTTTGAAGATCGATGACGATGAGCGCGGTATTCGGGCGGTCGGCGAGCGTAGTCATGGGCATGTTGCATTCGTGGCAAACCCACATCTTACGGGGTTTGCCGCCGAGCCGGTCGCGCAGGCGAGTGCGGTCAGGCTGACTGGAGGCCGTCGTGGTGAATGCGAGGGAAGACTAACAGCCGTATCAGACTGGAGGCGCCCATGACAGTCATCCGGAAGTACACACTGTACGCGGCCATTCGACGGTATTGACCTGCGCAGCCAACAGACGCTAGCATTGTCCCATGCTTAGTCTCAACAAATTCCTCGGTTCGCTGCTCCGTGCATGTTGTCAGAACGTGCCGGGAGGAAGCTGCATCTAGCGATCTGGCTACACGTTGAATCAATCGCCTTCTGGCCGCCCGTTGCAAAACCGGCGGCCTTTTTGTTTTGTCCCAATACCTTCTGGACAGAGAAACTCGATGCCGCTTGCGCTGTATGACACCTGGTCGCGTACCGTGCGCCCGTTCACATCAATCCACGCCGGCAACGTCGGCATGTATTGCTGCGGTCCCACCGTCTATGACTACGCACATATCGGCAATCTGAGAACCTACGTGTTCGAGGACATCCTGCGCCGCGCGCTGATGCAAAACGAATATGAGGTCCGGCACGTCGTCAATATCACCGACGTCGGTCATCTGACTTCGGATGCTGACGAAGGCGAAGACAAGATGGAAAAAGGCAGCCGACGGGCCGGAGAATCGGCGTGGGCTATCGCGCGGCGCTACATCGAGGCCTTCATCGCGGACTGGCGCGCTCTTCACCTGCTCGAGCCGACGGTATGGTGCCGTGCGACCGATCACATCGTCGAACAGATCGCGTTCATCGGCGAACTGGAACGGGCCGGTTACGTGTATCGGACCGATGACGGTCTATATTTCGACACAAGTAAGCAGGACGATTACGGCTTCCTGGCCCGGCTCGACCGCGCCGGCCTTCAGGCGGGCAAGCGCGTCATTCCGGAAAACATCAACAAGTTACTCAGGGAGCGCGAGCAGGCCAGAGCCATTGCGCTCGCCAAGTATGTCATTTGCAATATCCGCAAGTGTGCAGAGCGTACGACCGATTCCTCAAGCGTTGGCTGTTTGCAGATCGGTCAAGCGGAAGCGTAGCCGCTTGCGCCTGGCGGGTCGATTGTGGAACCATGAAAATAAATTCATCTCGAGGAACGCGGGAAGACTCCGTCTTTGAAAACGGAGATGCCCTGGAACAGGGACCGAAGGGGGCTGGAGAATTCTCTTGTCGTCATCATTCACCGACTGCAAATTTCTTGACGTCAATTTGTCGTTCGTAAAGACCCATTGGAAATTTGGGACCAGTTTCTCTCGACGACATACGATATCCACCCGCTATCTCCAACCGGCCAGGAGAAACTTCGCGAACGCGTTTTAGCGCAATTGGCAGGGAACCTCGATAGTAGTGAAAATTTACGTGTCGGTTATGGGCTTAGACTAATCATGGCACGGTCGATCCGAGGCAAAAGCCAAAGACGCCTCGATTTTCGTGCCCCTGCGTTGTCTCGGGCACGCTGCGAATGACCATTATCGATATTGGCGACCCTCCGTTGTGGGTCGAAGGACTCGTTCGTCGCACGCTGCATTCCGACCGCCATCCAGAGAATCGGCGTCTCGTAGTACAGCTTGCCGGCACCGCTACGTTTTTCAGTGGCGATCAACGTCGATCTTTTTGACCATTGATCTGCGCGGTGCAATCGGCGCGGTAGCCGCTAGAATTGCGGTTTTAGCCCGGAATACGCCCATGTCTTTTGCCTCGCTTGGCCTGATCGATCCCTTGCTGCGTAATGTGCAGGACCTCAATTACCAGACACCTACGCCGGTGCAGGCCAAGGCGATTCCTGCTGTGCTCAGTGGCAAGGACGTCATGGCTGCGGCACAGACCGGCACTGGCAAAACGGCGGGTTTTGCGCTGCCGCTGTTGCAACGGCTGGTGCAACACGGCCCGGCGGTGTCCAGCAACCGCGCGCGTGTTCTGGTGCTGGTGCCCACGCGTGAACTGGCCGAGCAAGTGCTGCAAAGCTTTATCGATTACGGCAAAGGCCTCGACTTACAATTTCTGGCCGCCTACGGCGGTGTGAGTATCAACCCGCAGATGATGAAGTTACGCAAAGGCGTGGATGTGCTCGTTGCCACGCCGGGCCGTTTGCTAGATCTCAATCGCCAGAACGCAGTGCAGTTTGATCAGGTACAAACGCTGGTGCTGGATGAAGCCGACCGCATGCTGGATCTGGGCTTTGCGCGCGAACTCAACGCCGTCTTTGCTGCTTTGCCCGCTCAGCGCCAGACCCTGCTGTTCTCTGCCACGTTTACCGATGATATCCGCGCCATGGCGGCGGGCATTCTGCGCGGCCCGGTCAATATCAGCGTCAGCCCGCCCAATGCCACGGCCAGCAAGATCAAGCAGTGGGTGGTGCCGGTGGATAAAAAGAACAAGCCTGACCTCTTCATGCACCTTGTGGCTGAGAACAAGTGGGAGCACGCGCTGGTGTTCGTCAAAACCCGCAATGGCGTGGATTACCTGGCGGCCATGCTGGATGAGGCGGGCTATGCGGTCGACACCATCCACGGCGACAAACCGCAACCCGCGCGCATGCGTGCACTGGAACGCTTCAAGACGGGCGAAGTACATATGCTGGTAGCCACCGATGTGGCTGCGCGCGGGCTGGATATCGACGACCTGCCGCTGGTGATCAACGTTGATCTGCCGATCGTGGCGCAAGACTACGTGCACCGTATTGGCCGTACCGGCCGCGCGGGTGCCAGCGGCGTGGCGGTGTCGCTCGTGTGTGCCGATGAAGCGCCGCAACTGGCCGCGATTGAAGCGCTGATCCGGCAAACGCTGCCCCGTGAAGAAGAGCCGGGTTTTGAAGCCGAACACCGCGTGCCGCAAACCAGCGCGACGGGCCAGATCATCAAGAAACCCAAAAAGCCCAAGAAGCCCAAAGTGCCGCAAGCTGCGCCGGGCGCCATGCAGGTGCTCAGCAAAAAACCGCGCCCGCAAAGTACCGAAAACAAACGCAAGCCTGCGGCGCAGCGCGCTGCGGCCGCGGGTAAAGGCACAAGCCTGTCCAGCGGTAACCCATTCAGCCTGCAAAAGCCACGCAGCAAACCCGCCAGCAAGCCAGCTGCGGGTTCAAGCAAGCCGGCTGGCAAACCCGCTGGTGGCCGCGGCAAACGCCAACCCTGATCCGTGGGGATGAGTCACGCCAGCCCTGGAACAGGCTGGCGGTTTGCGGCCCGCTGGCAGACAGCGGCGTGGCTTCGGCGTGCATCAGGTCGGCGCGTAACGGCGCACTGAATCCAGGATCGCTAACAACTTCGGGGCAGAACGGACGTTGAAAGCGTGCGTAGCGAGCGTCCGATTGAGGTCGTCTCCGGCGAATGTGTCCGCTTCTCACACGAAAGCCGTCGTTTCATCGGCTCATCGCGAACTACTGCTTTGGGTTGCCGTCGATTGGCGGCAGCCAGTGACCCGCCACAAAACGACACTCACAATTTTAGAACCGCGCCTGGATCGTACGGAAACCGGTGCGCGACTGCGTTCGAAATCGGACATGCGGTGTCTTGCTCCCCGCGCTACACGCGGTTGCGTTTCGCATGCAGCGGCTCGACATGTTATTCGGCGTTCCTTAGCGAAGTGCAGCCGCTACCGCCTCGTCAATCTGCAGCGCAAAGCGTGCTTCAACATCGGGCACCGTGTAGCCAATTGACAGTTCCAGATACGCGTCGCCTAGCACCAACTGAACGAATGTCGCTGCCCGCAATGCAGCAGTCGATTCGTCAAATCGCTTTTGCAGAACTTTTGCCGCGAATGCACGTACGCCCTTTGCACCATTTTCGTAAAACACCTGGCCGAGTTCCGGAAGCCGCTCGGCCTCAGCGACGATGGCCCGGTAAAGCCGCAGATTATCTGGCGCGATAAGGATTTGTGCCAGAACCCGTCCCAACTCGCGCAATTCGACTTCGGGTGCGCCATCGGATTGCTCGCCCTGAGCGCTGGCGAGCAGCGCGCCGACCTGAGCGCACATCGCGCTCACTAGTCCAACGAAGAGTGCCTCCTTCGACTTGAAGTGGCGGTAGACCGTCTGTTTGCCCACGCCAGCGGCCGCGGCGACATCATCCATCGTTGCCAGGCCGAAACCCTGGCTTAAAAAAACGGCTTTCGCGCCGTCGAGGATTGCAGACCGCTTACGGTGTTGCAGCGGGCTCAGGCTGGGGAGAGAAGAAGTGTCCATGCGAGATAAATAACAGATCGTTGAGTGGTTGACAAGACTGATCAGTCTCGTTTAGATTTGTCGAAACGAGACCGACGAGTCTCGTTTGTATGACTTTTCAACTTCGCAGCCAATCATTGGAGAACGCTTTGAAACTGTTCATTACAGGTGGTACTGGTTTTATCGGGCAAGCGGTCGTGCGCAAGGCAATCAGCCTCGGTTATCAGGTGACGGCGCTGGTGCGCGACGACAGCTCGGCGGCCGCCAGCGCGCTGGCACGTCTCGGTGCGACACTGCATTCCGGCGACCTGCGCGAGCCACAGTCTTTCGCTGCAACTGCGGGTGCGACTGATGGCGTGGTGCACGCCGCGTCGACCAACGATGCTTTCGCCGCTGCAGCTGATGAGGCCGCGGCTGTAGCGATGCTTTCGCATTTGCATCCGGGCGCGGCGTTTGTCTATACGTCGGGCATCTGGGTCTACGGCAATACGGAGGGGGAGCTCGCGACTGAAGCATCGGCGCCGAACCCGACACCACTCATCGCCTGGCGGCCCGCAGTGGAGCAACAGGTGCTGGCGCTAGCAGCACGTCGCTCGATTGCTGCAGTGATCCTCAGGCCGGCGATGGTGCACGGCTACGGCGGCGGCATCTTCGGCATGCTTGCCGGCATGGCCCGTCAGACCGGCAGCGTGAGGGTCGTCGGCGATGGTCGCAACCACTGGCCTGCCGTTCACGTCGATGATCTCGCCACGGCCTACCTGAGCGCGGCGGAGCGGGCGGCAAGTGGGGATGGTCGAGTCGCGGGACAGATCTTCAACGTGGTCGCGGAAGAGGCCGTTGCCGTTGCCGAAATGGGTGAAGCGATTCGGGCCTCGGTCGGCGCCGATCGCGTCGAACCCTGGCCGCTCGACGATGCTCGCAAATCGCTTGGACCGTTCGCTGACGCACTGGCGCTCGATCAGACAGTAAGCGGCCAGCATGCCCGGCAAGTTCTTGCGTGGAAGCCCCATGGCCCCGGCCTGATTGCGGACCTCTCTGCACAAAAGCACTTTCAGCAAATCGACGGAGCATGACCATGGCGTGGAACAGTGCATCTTTCGAATCGATTCTCGCGATGATCGTAGCGGTTCTGTTCACGATTGCTGGGGCGGTCAATCTCGCAGGACGCGGCGCGGTGAAGCGCGACTTCGCGCGCTGGGGTTACCCGGCATGGTTTCATTTGCTCTGTGGCGCTCTTGAGCTGTTGTGTGCGGCACTTCTTTTTGGACAACAAACCAGAGTTTTGGGCCTAACGCTGGCCGGCGCGATCCTGGTTGGCGTGCTCTTCACGTTGCTACGAAACCGGGAGTCGTTCGGGCATCTCGCCCCGGCGCTGATCTTCTCGGCTCTCGTTGTGGCTAGTGCGGCGCTCCGCGGTTGAGGCTTGCCCGCCACCAGGCGAGTGAGCCCGGGACGCTAACAGGCCACGCGGGCAATCCGTGCTGCAGGTACTTGAAATACGCACACGGACAGCGGCATTGGAGCAACTCCAACTTCATCCCGTGCCTCATGCGTCCGCTCTTGCTGCGATTATAGCCGGGGGCAACACGAGAAATTTTCCGCCTTTGCCCTTCAATCGCTACCCCAAGGGACCGAACTGCATTGCGAAACGCCGTGCACATTCCAGCCCAAACGCCGTCGGCGCGACGCCACGATCGTGGTGTACGTCGAAACCCATGCGCCACGCGGCGATCCGCTTCCCGTAGCACGTGAGCGCGTCGAGCGACTGCATCACAAAGACGATAGCCGGCAAGGCCTGGGCATAGAGTGCTTCGGCTTCCTGCTCGAGTCCGTTTGCGAACGCTCGATGTATCGCGACCTGCCGGTCGAATGTGTCCGGCGCAACGATCAGTCCGGCACATCCGGCTCGCAGGTTGTCGACAAGTTCTTGCCCACCCCTGCCATTGAAGACCGGTAACGTATGACCGAGCATGCGCAGTTGGTCGACGGTGCGCTGAATCGTGGTTGCGGGTCCCTCACCTTTAAGCAGGCGGAAATTCGGACATTGACTTGCAAGCGCCACGATCGATTCCACCGACAGGCCGACGCCGAGGTACTCCGGCGCGTTCTGGATGCCTGCCGGGATGCGTGTGCGTTGCATCACCGCAGCAAAGAAGTCGAAATAGAACGTTTCCGGCTGGTCCCGCATCGACGGCGGCTGAAGGATCAGCCACGAAGCGCCGCGCTCGACACTGTAATTGGCCAATTCGACTTGCGCATCCACGGTGTCGCCCGTGATCGTGACGATGAGTGGTACGCGTGCTGCGATGTCTTCGCTGGCCCACTCAATCAGTTGATGCTTTTCATCAAGGGTTAACCGATTTACCTCTGTCGCGAGACCGAGTATGACGATGCTCCGCGCGCCCGCGGCGATCGTCGCATTGATCTGCGTTCGTAGTGCTTTGCGATCCAATTGGTTGCGGGAATCGAAGTAGGCATAGAGGACGGGACAGATTCCGCTTGGTGAAGAATGGGTGTCAGGTGTCATTGATATCATCCGCCGCCAGGTGTGGTTTAGTGCGAGTCGCGCGGCACCGGCGCGCCGCTCGATCCCACCAGAAAGTCCAGATCCGCGCCCTGGTCGGCTTGCAGCACGTGTTCGACGTAG